>JBFLVZ010000051.1:0-6938 GCA_040758295.1 Pseudomonadota bacterium | reverse complement strand
TTCGCCCGCCTCAAGCGGCGCGCTTCGAACGGCCTGAATCGCACGCGGGCGAGTGCCTTTCTTTGCTTGCCCAAAGAAAGGCACCAAAGAAAGGGCACCCCCGCGGGGTCGCCCTTCGGGCAAGCCATGGCCGGGGCCGCTCCGACCGGGCCGTCCCGACGCGACTTCCTGTCGCGGCGGGACTGAAAGGGCCATCCATGGCCCTTTCACCCGGTCTCCACAACCCCGTCCATGGCGACCCCAAGGGGGAGCGGGCCCCTTGTCCAACGTTGAGCTGAATCGTCCAGAAAACCTTGGTTTTCCGATCCCTCTCCTTCACCCTGCCAGATGCTAACTTCGTAGAAACTGCCTGAAACCGTCCGCAACGGAGAGACCGTCATGAACCTCACCTTCCTCGGCGCCGCGCGCGAAGTCACCGGTTCTTGCTACCTGGTCGAGACCGACGGCGTCCGCTTCCTTGTCGACTGCGGCATGTTCCAGGGCGGACGCACGGCGGACTCCAGCAACCGCGAGGCGCCTGGATTCGACCCCGAGGACATCGACTTCATCCTCCTCACCCATGCGCACATCGACCACTCCGGCCTGCTGCCGCGCTTGGTGGCGATGGGCTTCAAGGGACCGGTCTACTGCACCGAGCCGACGCGCGATCTCTTGGGGGTGATGCTGCCGGACTCGGCCCACCTGCAGGAGAAGGAGGCAGAATGGGAGACGCGGCACCGGCGCCGGGCGAAGACCGGGCGCAGGCAGGACGTCGCCCCGCTCTACACGGTGGCCCAGGCCCATGCAAGCCTGAGGCGCCTGCACGGCCATGCCTACGACGCGCCCCTGCACCCCCACCCGCAGGTGCGGGTCCAGTTCCGCGACGCCGGTCACATCCTCGGCTCCGCCATCCTCGAGGTGTGGGTGGAGGAGGCCGGGGCGACCACCAAGCTGGTGTTCTCGGGCGACCTCGGCCAGCCCGGTCGCCCGCTGATGCACGACCCGACCCCGATCGAGGGGGCCGACATCCTGCTGGTCGAGTCCACCTATGGCAACCGGCTGCACAAGCCGCTCGATTCCACCCGCGAGGAACTCGCGCACGCGATCAACGACACCCTGTTCAGGAAGCGCGGCAATGTGATCATGCCGGCCTTCGCCGTCGGCCGCACCCAGGAGGTGATCTACATGCTGCACGAGCTGGCCGAGGCAGGCCGCATTCCGCAGGACCTTGAGGTGTACGTCGATTCACCGATGGCGACCGAGGCCACGCGCCTCACCCTCAAGTATCACCAATGGCTGGACGAGGATGCGCAGAGGGCCCTGCGGACCCGGGGCCAGGGCATCCGCGTGCGCTTCACCGAGAGCGTCGAGGAGTCGATGGCGCTCAACCGGATCAAGCATGGCGCGGTCATCATCGCCGCTTCGGGCATGTGCGAGGGGGGGCGCATCCGCCACCACTTGCGCCACAACCTCACCTCCCACGCCAACACCATCCTCATCACCGGCTTCCAGGCGGCGGGCACGCTCGGCCGCCGGCTGGTGGATGGTGCGAAGGAGGTCACCCTGTTCGGTGAGCGCATCCCGGTGCATGCCGAGCTCTACACCGTCGGCGGCCTCTCGGCGCACGGTGACCGCGACGCCCTGCTGGGGTGGCTGGGCCACTTCCGCAAGCCGCCGCGCCAGACCTTCATCGTGCATGGCGAATCCGAGACCGCGCAGGGGTTCGGCCTGTTTGTGCACAAGCAGCTCGGCTGGCGGGTGGAGGTGCCCAAGAAAGGGGCCAGCTACGCCCTATGACCTTGCTGGAGGCCTACCGCAGGCTGGATGACGCCTGGGGGCCGCAGCACTGGTGGCCGGGGGAATCCGTGCTCGAGATCATGGTCGGCGCGGTGCTGACCCAGAACACCGCCTGGAGTAACGTCGAGCGGGCGATCGCCAACCTCAAGGCCGCGGGGACGTTGTCCATGCAGGCGCTGCTGGCCCTGCCCTTGGACGAGCTGGCCGCGCTGATCCGCCCGGCGGGCTACTTCAATGTCAAGGCGCGGCGCCTGCGGGCCCTGCTGGAGTGGGTATCGGCGGCGGGCGGTGTCGAGGCCCTGTCCGGCTGGACGGATGAAAAACTGCGATCAGGCTTGCTCGGCGTGCACGGTGTCGGGCCGGAAACGGCGGACGACATCCTGCTCTATGCCTTCGGGCGCCCGGTGTTCGTCATCGATGCCTACACCCGTCGCATCCTCGGCCGGCTCGGGCTGATCGACCCAACCATGGGCTACGAGCACCTGCGTGCGGTGATCGAGGCTGAACTTCCGCCCGATGTGCCACTGTTCAACCAGTTCCATGCCCTGCTCGTCGCGCATGGCAAGGAGATATGCCGCCCGCGCCCGCGCTGCGCGGCCTGCGTGCTGCGGGAGGGCTGCCCTGCCGCAACGCTGTAGGAGGCCCGCCCTCGGGCCGAGTGGTTCTTGCCTCGGCGCCCTCGCCGCGATCGAGCACTTCATCGGCCCGAGGGCGGGCCTCCTACGCGGCTTCCTCCTGAATGACGCGATCGAGCAGGGTACGCGCCACATCCATCACCGGCGTCAGCCCTGCCGCCGGACCTTCGCCCGGGAACAGCCGCGCGCGCAGGGGGGTGGGCATGGGCGGTGGGGTGAACAGTTCCACGTGGATGCCGGGTTGCTCCTCGGCCCATTGCGCCGCCTGGCGCGCAAGGCCCGCCTTGGCCACGCCATAGGCGCCAAGATACGCCGCCTCACAGGCATCGCCGATGAACACGACCTTGCCCGCGGAGGACTTGAGCAGCGGCAGGCAGGCGCGGGTGAGCAGGAAGGGGGCGGTCAGGTTGACGCGCAGCAGGCGGTTCCACACCGTGGGATCGACGTGCACCAGCGGAGCCGGGGCGCCGGCATCGGCCGCGAGGTGGAGCAGGCCGTCCAGACGGCCGGCGTGGGCCGCGACCAGCTCGGCGAGCTGGGCGTAGTCTTCGGCCTGGGCGCCGGAGAGGTCGATGGCGTGCAGCAGCGGCTCGTGGTGGCCGGCGGCGGCCACCTCGTCGGCGAGCTGCATCAGCGCTTCGGGCTTGCGGCCGAGCAGGATTAGGCGGGCACCGCGTCGAGCGGCCTCCATGACCGTGGCGCGGCCGAGGCCGCCGGTGGCGCCGGTGACAAGGAGCGTGGTCGTCATCAGGCTTTTCTCCTCTTGGCCTTGCGGGCGGTGCGCCAGCTGAGCCACAGCAGGCGCAGGGGGGTGAGTTCCGGGCGCGCATCGAGCAGCCGCCAGTCGTCCTGGGCCATCGCCTCAAGCAGGGCGTCGGCCTGGGCCAGGCTGACCAGGGCCATCACCTGTTGCGGTTGCGCCTCGGAGGGGAGCATGGTCCGGGCGTGGTGCAGTTGCCCGCGCACCTGCGCGCCAAGCTTCTCCAGCATGGCGCGGACGGCCTCGGAGGTGCGCGGTTGCAGCAGGTCGGGCACGTCCAGGCCGTGCCGGGCGAGGGTCTCGCGCGGGATCAGCACCTGTCCGCGCGCGGCATCGCGCCCCAGTTGGTGCAGCACGCGCACCCAGGCCAGCGCCTGCCCGACGGCGTGGGCGAAGTCGCGCTCCGCACGGCCGGCGCTCCCCTCGGGGTCGGTCAGGATCAGCCAGGGGGCGACTTCATGGCGGAAAGCGTGCAGGCCGAAGTCGCGCTCCTGCTCCAGGTGGCCATGGCGCAGGCGGTCCTGCGCGCCGGCCACCATCTCCTCCAGCAGTTCCTGGCGCCCCGGCAGGTGCAGCACATGCTGCATCAGGGCCTGGGCGACGGGGTGCTGGGCGGTGCCGGCAGCGGCGGCCGAAAGTTCCGCGAGCCACCAGTCGAGGCGTGCCTGGGCGACACTGGGCTCGGGGATGCGGGTGCTCGCATCCAAAAGCTCGGCGCGCAGGGCGAGGACCGCCAAGGCGGCGGGTTTTTGCTGCTCGGGCAGGAAGCGGCAGGCATAGTAGGGGGCCGAGCCCGGCGGGGCGGCCTGGTCGCGGCAATAGCTGAGGATGTCCATGCACGCATGGTACCACTGGCCCCCGTCATGGGGGCTGGCCTGCCTCTTGCATGGTTCAAGAAAAGTCCGCTCTTTCCGATACAGCGTCAACGACCTTTCAGGAATATTTGCCATGTGGTCTGAACCCAGTCTGCTGCGTCGCCTCCGGTTCGCCTTCCTCGGCTTCGGGTTGGCGATGGGGGTGATCTTTCCCCTCTATGCCACGTTCTTCGTCGAATACCGGCCGGGCATGAAGTGGTGGTTCGTCGCCGGCTGCCTGGTGGCGGGGGTGATGGTCGGCATCTTCAATTACGTGGTCACGCATATGGTGCTGCTGCGCAAGCTCAGCCGGATTGCCGAGGTGGCGGGGAGCATCCGCGAAGGCAACCTGACCCACGAGTGCAGCATGCGCAGCGCAGACATGATTGGTCAGATTATTGACGCCTTCAACGGCATGGTGGGCCAGCTGGCCGGCTACATGCGTCAGATTACCCGCCAGAGCGACCGGGTGCGGGCGGGGGCGCGGCAGATGAGCACCATCTCCGAGGAGATCGTGCGCCATGGTGAACTTGAGCGCAGCCGCCAGAGCGAGGTCGCGGCGGTGGCCGCACTCGTTGGCGATCTGGCGGTGGAAGTGCAGGATTCCGCGGCACGCGCCCAGCTGGCGGCCCAGATGGCGATGGAGCATGTGCGCGCCGGACAGTCGACCCTGCAGGCCAGCCGTCATGCCGTGGAGGAGAGCGTGCGCGAGGTGGAGCTGGCCGCGAGCGGCATCCAGGCCCTGCAGGAGGCCGTACAGGGCATCCAGCGCATCACCGGGGTCATCAGCGCGATTGCCGAGCAGACCAACCTGCTGGCTCTGAATGCCGCCATCGAGGCCGCGCGGGCGGGGGAGCACGGCCGCGGCTTTGCCGTGGTGGCGGACGAAGTGCGAGGCCTTGCGAGCAAGACCCAGGAGTCGACGCTGGAGATCCGCCGCCTGATCGAGCATCTCACCGAGCGGGCCGACGAGGGCGTGACGGTGATGGGCCGGGTGGTGGAGCGGGTGCGCGAGAGCGGGCGCCTGGCCGAGGACATCACCCTGGCGATGAGCGGCATCGACGAACAGGTCCGCGTGACCGAGGCCGCGAACCAGAACATCGCCGGCCAGACCCAGGAACAGTCCAGCCGTGTCGAGGGGCTGCGGCGCGAGCTCGAGCACCTGTTCCAGGTGCTCGATGACAACGCCGAGCGGATGCGGGCCACCCAGGTGGTGGTTGGCACGCTGGACGAGGCGGCCGATCGTCTCAACGAGATCCTCGGCCATTTCACCTTTGGCGAGGGAGAACGGGAAACCCGGCTCTTCGAGCAGCGCCAGGGGGCACGCCACACCTGCTTCCTGCGGGCCAAGGCCAAGGACGGCGTGGGGCGCGAGCTGCAGGCGGTGGCGATGGACCTGAGCAGCACGGGTGCGCTGCTGCACGTCGGTGAGGACATCGGTATGGGGAGCGACATCCAGCTGGAGATCCGGCCGCTGCACGCCTCGACCTGGACCGGGCGCGTCTTGCTGCCGGGACGCATCGTCCGCAAGGAGAAGGTCGAGGGTGGCTTCGATGTTGGCATCCGCTTCGATGCCCTGGACAGCCTCGGCCAAGCGGCACTGGAAGCCCTGATCAGCGAGGCGAAGCAGCGGCCGTGATTGTCTCCTGAGGGAAACGCTTATGTCTTGACACGCTCCCCCCTGGAGTGTGTCCTCCGGCTGATCCCCGGAGCGATGGCAGGACAGGCTGTGGAAATGCTGAGGTCGTTCGAACCTGTGATTCAGATCAGCCGCCTTCCATCACCCTCATCAAGAGTTCGAACAGTATCCAAGGCCGCACCCTGGTGTGTAAGCCTGCACACGTAAGACGGAACGGATGGGGCCAGGGGTTTGCCACGCATCAGAATGGGAGAGGAGCGCGATGAACACAGCCACACGCCCCTTGATCTGGGTGGGTGTCGATGTTGCCAAGAAGAAGTTCGACATCTTCTTCGAGCGTGCCGATGGCCGAGCGCGGCACAAGGTGTTTCCCAACGACCGCAGCGGCTTTGCCGAGCTTTTGACCTGGGTTCAGGCCCACGGGCTCGACTTGAGTCAGGCGGGCTTCTGCCTTGAAGCCACGGGCCCCTACGTCCTGCCCCTGGCCCGTGCCCTGCACGAGGCCGGTGTGGTGGTGGCGCTCGAGAACCCCGCGCGCATCCAGGCCTTTGCCCGCACCCTCGGGGTACGGGCAAAGACCGACAAGGCCGATGCGCAGCTGACGGCCCGCTATGCCCAACAGCACGCGCCACGCCCCTGGACGCCCCCCAGCCCCGAGGAGGAACGCCTGCGTGCGCTCGTGTCCCGTCTGGACGATCTGATCGTCATGCGCACCATGGAGCTGGCGCGCCTGGAGCAGCTGCACGACGCCGCCCAGCCTTCGATCAGGAACCTGCTCAAGGCCCTGAATGATGAGATCGAACGTCTGCGTGCCGCCATCGCGCAGCACATCGACAACGATCCCAAGCGGCGCCGCGACGCGGAACTGCTCAAGAGCATTCCCGGCATCGCGGACGAGACCGTCAGCCGGGTTCTCGCCTACCTGAGCGAGCCCTTGCGACGCTGCGAGGACGTCCGCCAAGTCGTGGCCCATGCCGGCCTTGACCCCAAGGTGCGGCAATCCGGGCAGTGGACGGGGGCCAGCCCGATCAGCAAACGAGGCTCACCGGCCCTACGCCGGGCGCTGTACATGCCTGCCTTGGTCGCCAAACGACACAACCCCGTACTGCGGGCCTTTGCCGAGCGCCTGGCTGCCCAGGGGAAGCGCCCGAAACAGATCATCGTCGCCCTCATGCGCAAGTTGGTGCACCTGATGTGGGGCATCCTCAAATCAGGCCGCCCCTTCGACCCTGCCATGGGCTTGCCAGGGGGTGGGTAAGACAGTATCTGAAAAA
>JBFLVZ010000050.1:0-58525 GCA_040758295.1 Pseudomonadota bacterium | reverse complement strand
GCGGCGGGTCAGCTCAACCGCTTCACGCTTGAACTCGGCGCTGTACTTCTTTCTCTGGGACATAAACACTCCTCGCCCCCATTATGGGACTTCTCTGAAGTGTCCGTGCTATCGGGGTAGAACCCGCCTATGGGAAGTAACGGCTGAGTGTCGAGGACGCTGGCCAGTACGGCTGCGCGCGCCCTGGATCGCCCCCACATTGACGGCTGCCCCCGTACGCAAGCTGCCAACCCTGCCCCATGTGCCTGGCCACCAGCGTATGGCGCACATCCCGCGCGTCGTCATCGTGGTATGCCGCAAGCCACGACACGAGGATACGCCCCGCGCCGGGTTCGACGATACCCCCATCGCCCTGACCCTCTATGCTGCACCCCAGCGGCCTGCGAAGGTAGGCCCAGCTCATGCGCGCTGCCCCGGGCAGGCTAGATCACGCTGACCGGTGCGGCTGCGTTCGAGCCGCGCGGCGCGCAGCTCGGTCAGCGGGCGCAGCTCACCCAGGGCGCCTGCCGCCCGCCACTGCATCTCGGCCACCAGCGAGAGGGCGATGGCCGCCGTCTCCTGCCCGCCGAGGTCGATCCCGGCCGGGGCGGATACACGCGCAAGCAGGGCAGGATCCTCCAGTCGCTGGGCCACCTGCTCGAGCACACCCTCGGCCCGCCGGGCCGAGGCGACCAGAAACACCCGCTCGGCCCCCGCACGCAGCAGCGCCTCGACCGACTCCGGGTCGCCCTCATGCCCGCGCGCGACGACAGCGAAGGTATGCACAGGCAAGGGTTCGGGGGACGCGCTGAACACCCGCGCCACGGTGCGCGTCCCCGCGGGCCAGGCGTGCTCGTCCACGTCCCGCTCCCACACGGTCAGCGGCCAGCCCATGCACGCGACGAAGGCCGCCAGCGTACGGGCCACGGCCCGGCTGCCGAGAATCACCACATGGGGGATGAAGGATTCGCTCACGAACGGCTCCGATGACATGAATAAATGACGATGGGGGCTTATCCTCTCAACAAGCCAGCCCAAGGAAAAGACCATGACGCCGAATGCCGACGCCACCTTCCTGCGCGAGGCCATCCTGCTGGCCACCACTTCGGTCGCGGCGGGGGGCGGGCCGTTCGGCGCACTCGTCGTGCGCAACGGCCAGGTGGTCGGCCGCGGGCAGAACACCGTGACCCTGGATTGCGACCCCAGCGCCCACGCGGAAATCAACGCCATCCGCGCCGCGGCACGCACCCTCAGCCACCCCCACCTCGACGACTGCGTGCTGTACACCAGCTGCGAGCCCTGCCCCATGTGCCTCGCTGCAAGCCTGTGGGCGCACATCCCGCGTATCGTCTATGCCGCAAGCCACGCGGAGGCCACCCGCGCCGGCTTCGACGACACGCCCATCGCCCTCGCCCTCTACGGCGCACCGTCACCCGCCGCCTGCCCCTGCCTGCACCACCATCCACTGCCCGAAGCCGCGCAGCCCTTCGATGCCTGGCTGGCGAAGCAGGACCGCGTGCCCTATTGACGGTTTTCCCCGTCGGCTTCAGCCTTGGAACCATGCTTCATCGCCGCAGCACGCGGCTCCCACCATTCCACACCTCACCTTGTGGGAGCGGCGTATCGCCGCGATGAGGGTCCGATGAGAACTTGACCATCCCAAGCCTTAGCCCCTCCTCCCAACGGAGCGCCCGACATGACCATTCCGGCCCACAAGGCACTGCCCCTGGTCCTGCTGCTATTGCTGGCCGCCTGCAAGGAACCCGAACCGCCCCGCGAGGTCGTCCGCCCCGCCCAAATCTGGACCGTGATCGGACAGGCCTCGACCGCGGAGACCGCCTACTCCGGCGAAGTCCGGGCACGCCACGAGGCCGAACTCGGTTTCCGCATCGGCGGCAAGGTCAGCGACCGGAGGGTGGAGCTGGGCGACGCGGTCCGGGCCGGACAGGCGCTGGCGAAACTGGACACCGCCGATCTTGACCTGCAGCTCGCCAGCAGCCGTGCCAACCTCGCAGCGGCCGAGGCCGACCGGATCAACGCCCGCAACGAGCTGGCGCGCCTGAAGCCTCTTTACGAGCAGAAGTTCATCGGCAAGTCGGCCCTCGACAATGCACAGGCGGCGTTTGACGCCGCCGTGGCGCGCGTGAACGCCGCCCGCGCGCAAGTCAGCCTGGCCGAAAAT
This sequence comes from Pseudomonadota bacterium, assembly GCA_040758295.1. Classification (GTDB taxonomy): domain Bacteria; phylum Pseudomonadota; class Gammaproteobacteria; order Halothiobacillales; family Halothiobacillaceae; genus Thiofaba. Next base: position 56,364 of record JBFLVZ010000050.1, on the reverse strand, counting down.
CAGGCGCTATACACGTCACTGGTCGCCGACCGGCCGGGCGTCATCACCCGGGTCGGCGCCGAGGTCGGCCAGGTGGTGGCCGCGGGCCAGCCAGTGCTTGGCATTGCCTACGACGGCGAGCGCGAGGTGCATATGCGCGTCGGAGAGAGCACCGCACAAATCATGCCTGTGGGCACGCCGCTCCGGGTGCGGCTCTGGTCCGCGCCCGATACACCACTCGAAGGCCGCGTACGCGAGATCGCACCCGCTCTTGATGTCTCCCGCAGCGTGCTGGTGAAGGTCGCCCTGCCTGGCGCCCCGCAGGATCTGCGTCTCGGCATCGCGGCGGACGTCCTCCTGCCCGCCGCGCCCGGCCAGGACGCGCATTGGCTGCCCGCCTCCGCCCTGTTCCAGCAAGGACCGGCCGCCGCCGTCTGGGTGCTGGGAGCGGACGACCGGGTCACCCTGCAAGCAGTCGAGGTGCTGGCCTTCCGCGAGGATGGCCTGCTGGTGCGTGGCCTGGCGCAGGGGCGGCGCGTCGTCGCCGCCGGGGTGCACATGCTGAGCGAAGGCCAGGCCGTCCGCCCCGTGCCCTATGATGGCCCGTTCAAGGAATACACCGGAACAACGCCGCCGGGAACGGCGTTGGGTCGCCGCACGGCGACACCCGAAGGGCGGAGTCCACGGATGGATTCCGCCGCATGAAGAGCTTCAACCTGTCCGAGTGGGCACTGCGCCACCGCAGCTTCGTGCTCTACCTGATGGTACTGACCCTGGCCCTGGGCGTGTTCGGCTACGGCAAGCTCGGCCAGTCGGAGGACCCGCCCTTCACCTTCAAGGTCATGCTGGTGCAGGTCGCCTGGCCGGGCGCCAGCGCGCGCGAGGTCGAGCAGCAGGTGGTGGAGAGGATCGAGAAGGTGATCCTCGAAACCGAGCACGTCGACATCGTGCGCAGCTTCTCCCGCCCGGGCGAGGCGAACATCTTCGTCATGGCGAAGGACAGCGCACCCTCGAAGGCCATGCCGGGGATGTTCTACGACATCCGCAAGCGCGTCGGCGACATCCGCCACACCCTGCCGGAAGGTGTGCTGGGGCCGTTCTTCAACGACGAGTTCGGCGACACCTTCGGCAACGTCTTCGCCCTCACCGGGGACGGTTTCACCTACGCCCAGCTGCGCAATGCGGCCGATGACATCCGCAAGGAGCTGCTGCGGGTTCCGGACGTGGCCAAGGTGCTGATGCTCGGCGAGCAGGACGAGCGCGTGTTCATCGAGCTCTCCAACAGCAAGCTCGCCAACCTCGGCTTCAGCGTGGAGCAGATGATCGAGGTGCTGCGCGGGCAGAATCTTGTCGTGGCAACGGCCAGCTACCATACCCCGACCGACCGCATCTTCGTGCGGCCCGAGGGTGCCTTCCGCAACCTGGACGACCTCCGCGACCTGCCGATCAGCATCGACGGCCACACCCTCCGCCTGCGCGAGGTGGCCGAGGTCCGGCGCGGCTACGAGGACCCGCCCACCGCCACCTTCCGCTACATGGGCACGCCCGCGCTCGGCATCGGCGTGGCCATGCGCAAGGGCGGCGACGTCATCGCCCTCGGCCAGGCCCTGGATGCGGCGATGGCGCGCATCGAGCAGCAACTACCGGTGGGCATGGGTCTGCACCGCGTCAACGACCAGCCGGCGGCGGTCAAGCGCTCGATCAACGAGTTCCTCAAGGTGGTGGCCGAGGCCGTCGTGATCGTGCTGGCGGTGAGCTTCCTCAGCCTCGGACTGCGCGCCGGCATGGTGGTGGCCCTGTCCATCCCGCTGGTGCTGGCCGGAACCTTCTTTGTCATGCACCTGTTCGACATCGGCCTGCACAAGATCTCGCTCGGCTCGCTGATCCTCGCCCTCGGCCTTCTGGTGGACGACGCGATCATCGCGGTGGAGATGATGGCGGTGAAGATGCACGAGGGCATGGAGCGGATGAAGGCGGCGAGCTTCGCCTACACCACCACCGCCTTCCCGATGCTGACCGGCACCCTCATCACCGCGGCGGGCTTCCTGCCCATCGCCCTGGCGCAGTCCTCGGTGGGCGAGTTCACCCGCTCGATCTTCCAGGTGGTGACCATTGCCCTGCTCCTTTCCTGGTTTGCAGCGGTCATCGTCATCCCCTACCTCGGCCACCGCCTGCTGGCCGACCGCGAACAGGAAAGGCGAGCACCCGGCCGGATCGGACAGCTGTTCGCCCCCCTCGGGCAGGCCCAGCACGCCCTGGCCGCAGGCTTCCTCACCTGGTTCCGCCGCCTGATCGAGGCCTGCGTGCGCCGCCCTCTGCGGGTCATCGCCCTGACCGTGGCGGCCTTCACCGGCTCGATCGTGCTGTTCGGCCTGGTCGAGAAGCAGTTCTTCCCGGACGCCACCCGGCTGGAGCTGATCGTCGACCTCAAGCTGCCGGAGGGATCCTCCCTGGAGGCCACCACCCGTGTCAGCCAGAAGCTCGAAGCGTACTTGGACACCCAGCGCGGGCACATCGACAACTACGTGGCCTACGTGGGCGAGGGCTCGCCGCGCTTCTACCTGCCACTCGACCAGCAACTGCCCGACATCAGCTTCGCCCAGTTCGTCATCACCACGAACAGCATCCCGGACCGCGAGGCCCTGCGCGGCAAGCTGATCGAACTGCTCGACCACAGCGGGCAATTCGCCGAGGTGCGCGGGCGGGTGATCCGCCTCGAGAACGGCCCGCCGGTCGGCTATCCGGTGCAGTTCCGCGTCTCCGGCGACGACCTCTGGCGGCTGCGCGACATCGCCGGGCAGGTGGCGGAGGTGATGCGCGCCAACCCCAACCTGGTCAACGTGCACCTGGACTGGACCGAGCGTGCCAAGGCCATCGTGCTGAAGGTGGACACCGCCCAGGCCATTGGCCTCGGCGTGACCCGGGCGCAGATTGCGCAGGCCCTGCGCAACGGTCTGGACGGCTCACCGGTCGGCGAATTCAGGGAGGGCGACCAGACCATCCCCATCCTGTTGCGCGGCACGGCGGAGGAACGCGACCTGCTCGCGCGCCTGGCCGGACTGAACGTGCCGACCGCGGGCGGCGCGACCGTGCCGCTCGCCCAGATCGCCCGCATCGAGCACGTGCAGGAGGAAGGCATCGTCTGGCACCGCAACCGCACGCCGACCATCACGGTGCGCGGCGACATCTACACCCGCATCCAGGCGCCGACCGTCACCGCGCAGATTGAGCCCGAGCTTGCGCCGATCCGCGCCGCCCTGCCGCTCGGCTACCGGATCGAAACCGGCGGCACGGTGGAGGAAAGCGCCAAGGGCAACGACTCCATCGGCGCGAGCTTCCCGGTCTTCATCGTCGCCATGCTGACCCTGCTGATGATCCAGCTGCAGAGCTTCCAGCGCGTGGTGATGGTGATACTGACCGCACCCTTCGGCCTGATCGGCGTGGCGCTGTTCCTGCTGCTGTTCGACCGGCCTTTCGGCTTCGTCGCCATGCTCGGCACCATCGCCCTCTCCGGCATGATCATGCGCAATTCGGTGATCCTGGTGGACCAGGTCGAGCGCAACATCCGCGAGGGCATGGTGCCGAGGCAGGCGGTGATCGAGGCCGCCGTGCGCCGCTTCCGGCCGATCATGCTGACCGCGATGACCGCCATCCTGGCGATGATTCCGCTCTCGCAGAGCGTGTTCTTCGGCCCGATGGCGGTGGCGATCATGGGCGGGCTCCTCGTCGCCACCGTGCTGACCCTGCTGTTTTTGCCGGCGCTGTACACGGTGTGGTTCAGAATGGTGAAGGGGCGCGCGGCGTTTGCCGGCGAGGCGGCCTGAGCGCCCGGAACCCCGGAAGGATGCGGACCGTCCAAGGGGCATTCAACCGATCCTGAAGGCATGGCGATCATCCCACCCAAGCCGCCGCGCGGGCGCGGCGCCGTCTCCAACCCGGACAACCGCTACAGCGCGTACTCCAGCACGCTGGAGGATGATGGCTGGGGGCTGCTCGACGCCCTGAGCGAAGAACCCGGCCCGGCCACCACGCTCGGGATCGACACCGCGCGCAGCGTCATCAGCTTCAACCAGTCGCCGGATGTCGGCTTCGACCGCTCGGTGAACCCCTATCGCGGCTGCGAGCATGGCTGCGTGTACTGTTTCGCCCGCCCCACCCATGCCTGGCTTGGCCTCTCGCCCGGCCTCGATTTCGAGACCCGTCTGTTCCACAAGCCGGACGCCCCCATGCTTCTGCGCAAGGAGCTGTCGAAACCCGGCTACCGCTGCCAGCCGCTCGCACTCGGCATCAACACCGACGGCTGGCAGCCGGTCGAACGCCGCACCGGGCTGACCCGCCGGCTGCTGGAGGTACTGGAGGAATTCGGCCATCCAGTATCGATCGTCAGCAAATCCGCACTGATCGAGCGCGATCTCGACATCCTCGCACGGATGGCGCAGCGCAACCTGGTGCAGGTGATGCTGTCGATCACCACCCTGGACGATGAACTGTGCCGGCGCATGGAACCGCGCGCGGCGCGCCCGCAGCGCCGGCTCACCGCCATCGCCCGCCTGCGCGAGGCCGGGGTGCCGGTCGGGGTGCTGGTGGCGCCCGTCATCCCGGCGCTGACCGACCATGAGCTGGAGGCCATCCTTGAGCGCAGCCGCGAGGCGGGCGCCGAGAGCGCGGGCTATGTCCTGCTGCGCCTGCCGCACGAGCTGAAGGACCTGTTCGGGGAGTGGCTACAGACGCACACCCCGCTGCGCGCGGAGCATGTCTGGTCACGCCTGCGCGAGATGCGCGGCGGGGAGGCCTATCGGTCCGCGTTCGGCGAACGCATGGCCGGCAGCGGACCGTGGGCGGAGCTGTTGCGCAAGCGCTTCGACATCGCCCGCCGTCGGCTGGGCTTCGGCCGCCTGGCGCCGCTGGACATATCGCACTTCCGCGTGCCGGACACGTCCGGACAGATGGGCCTGTTCGACTAGCGGGCAAGGGCCGCTCTCAGAGCCGGTCGCGGAAATCCCGCATGGCGAAGCCGGAGAGCGAACCGTCCACGCCCTTGCCGAGGGCCATGACCTTGAAGCGCTCGCCCATCTCGCCCGGCATCATCAGGGTCTTGAAGCCCTGCGCCAGACGCAGCTGGTCGGCCTCGCCCCCCGCTTCCGCGAACGCCTGCTCGTAGACCTGCGCCAGGCCGCAGCCGAGCAGGAAATGCGCCTGCATGGTGTAGCCGAGCACATCCAGCCCTGCCTCGGCGGCACACGCCGCGACGCGGGAGAAGTCCACCCAGGCAGTGATGTCCTGCAGCCCCGGATGGAGCAGCGGGTCGTCGTGCGCGTGGTGGCGCAGGTGGCAGCGCAGGGTGCCCATCCAGCGCTCCGGCGCGTACAGCTCACGCGCGCTGCCGCCGTAATCGAACAGGAAAGCCGCCCCCTGCCGCAGGGCGTGGGCGAGACCCGCGACCCAGCCCGGCAGCTCCGGATGGAACTCGACCCGGTAGCCGGGAGGGAACGCCTCGCCGCGGCGGGCCTCGATCTCCGCCAGCACGGCACGGTCCGAATCGGACGCGGGCACGCGGGTCCAGGCCAGCCCCTGTTCGCCCATGGCCACGGCCAGGCGCACCGCCCCCTCCGTACCGATCTCGAGCAGGCGCAGCGGCAGGGCGTCGAGCACCTCATTGCCGACGATCACGCCATCAAAGCCCTCCGGCCAGGCATCAATCCACGCCACCCGCTCGAGCAGGTGCGGTGCGCAGGCCTCGATGCGCTCCCGTTGCACGGCGCGGAGGCTGGCGGACACATCGAGGATCAGATAGCGCTCGGGAAGGCGGCCGAGCCGCTCCAGTTCGAGAAGAAGCTCGACCGCAAGCTTTCCGGACCCGGCGCCGAACTCCAGCACGTCGCCCGCCCCAAGCCGCTCCAGCACCTCGGCCACCTGCCGAGCCAGGGCCCGCCCGAACAGCGGCGAGACCTCGGGCGCGGTGACGAAGTCCCCCGCCGCGCCGAACTTGGGCAACCCGGCGGCGTAGTAGCCGAGCCCCGGGGCATACAGCGCCTCGCGCATGAAGTCGGCGAAATCCAGCGCGCCGCCCGCCGCCTCGATGCGCCGGCACAGGTGGTCGAGCACCCGCTCGCCGTGCGCCAGCACCTCGGGCGGCAGAACGGGCAAGCCGTCGTTCCGCCGCGCACCCGGGGGCGCGCACCTCACGGGCGGCTGCCCCGCTCGATCTGCACCCCCACCTCGGCCGCGCCCTTCACCGCACCCGGCTTGGCCACCCGCACGCGAACCCATGGGCTGCCAAACTCGTCCCGCACGATCGCGGCGACCTGCTCGGCCAGGGTCTCGACCAGCAGGAAGCGGCTCGCGCCGATGAACTGGATCAGGCGCTTGGACACCTGCTTGTAATCCAGCGCGCGGCTGATGTCGTCACCCTCGGCCGGGCCTCGGTTGTCCCAAGCCATCTCCAGGTCCAGGCGCACGGTCTGCGGGGTCACCCGCTCCCAGTCGTAGATGCCGATGATGGTTTCGATGCGCAAGTCGCGTATGAATACAATGTCCATCTCAAGGTCCGGATTGGGGTTCGCGCCACTATAGCCGAGCACGGGGGCAGGATCACCGCGCAAAAAAAACCGACAACCCCCTTGACACCCCTGCCGAACCCTCTAAAATGCGCACCACCCGATGCCTAGGTGGCGAAATTGGTAGACGCACTAGTTTCAGGTACTAGCGGGTAACACCGTGGAGGTTCGAGTCCTCTCCTAGGCACCACATCATCGATGAAGCCCGGCCCATGTGCCGGGCTTCATCCTTTCAGGCCGACGAAAATGGCCCCGCCTTTCATGCATTTCCACCGGCTCAGCACTCGCACCGCCCCCCCTCGCCCACAGACCTGACGCGCTTCATGCGGCCTCCGTGAATGGATCCGCGCACTCCAAACTGAACCAACAAGTCTTGGGAGCGAAACAGGAGGACATCTCCCCCCGAAGCCTGCATAATCTGTGCGTGTTTTAGAAACCGCGTAATTGGCATGTCGTCCCGAACGCGCATGGCCACGCTCCCCAGCAGCATAGGCAGGAGCATCCTGGCAAGCCTGACCTGCACCCTCATCCTGTTGAACCTGCCCCCCATAAGCGCTACGCATGCCGACAGCGATGCACTGAGTGAAATCACTGTCGCGGGCCTGCTCCCTGCCCTCGCAACATCCCGGGAAACCAAGCGCGACAAGGACGAGATCGTCGATGCGCTCGTTGCCGACGATATCAACTCGTTTCCTGACATCAGCGTCACCGATGCCCTGCAGCGTGTGACCGGTGTACAGATCACGCGCGATCGGGGCGAAGGAGGAGTAGTGACCCTGCGCGGGTTGACGCAGGTGGAAACCACCCTGAATGGTCGCGAAATCTTCACTGCGGGAACAGGGCGCACACTCGACTTATCTGATATCCCTGCCGAACTTCTGAAGGGGATCGACGTATACAAAACCACCTCCGCCAGCCAGATTGAAGGAGGCATCGGCGGCCTGCTCGACCTGCGTACGTGGCGCCCCTTCGATTTCGAGGGCGCGCGGCTCGACGCTTCCGCGCGCCTCATCCACGGCAACCTGGTGGATGTCAGCCGGATGCAATATTCGGCCGTTGCCAGCCAGCGATGGATGAGCAGCACGGCCGGGCAATTCGGCGCTCTGCTCAGTCTCGCGGCGCAGGAGCGGGCTTGGCGCGAGGACCAGAAGAGCACCGGAGCACCTGTCGCGCGCACCGACCTGCTCCCCAGCCAGACCGTCTACGCCCCGGGTGGAACCTCCGAAACCACCAGCCTCGGCACGCGCGAGCGCCAATCAGCCAACCTCACCGTCCAGTGGCGGCCGAACGCTGCCTTGGACCTCTACGCCGAGGCTGGCTACAACGAGTTCCGCACCCTGCAAAACTCCCACCAGATCAACGTCTCCGCCTCGACCGGCTTTGTCGATGGAAGTCTGAGCCTGTTCCCTGGCACCCAGGACCTGCGCACCATCACCTGGACCGATGCCCCGCTGTCGATCCTGAGTTTCGCGCGCGACACCCTGGACCGCGACCGCAACGCGACCCTAGGCGGGAGCTGGACGGATGGCCCACTGAAGGTCAGCGCCGACTTGAGTCACACCGACAGCCGCAACGAACTGCTCTTCTCGGGACTCTTCCTCGCGGGCAGCGCCGCGCGCTTCAGCCACGACCTCTCCCGCGGCATGCCCGCCACAGGCATCGAGGACACCGACCTGCTGGACCCGGCGAACCTGAACTTCTCGGGCATCGCCTACCGCTGGCGGCCGTTCGAGGGCAACCTGGACGCGGTACGCCTGGATGGCGAATACCGCCTCGGCAAAGGGCTACTCCATTCGCTCAGCGGCGGCATCCGTCTTGCCCGACGAGAAGCGGACAACGCCCCGGGACTGATCTTCGCCGACGCCCCCGTGAGCGGCGTGAGCGCGGCCGACATACCCGGCTACGTGATGCCCAATCCCCATGACTTCATGCCCGGCTCCACCAGCATCGGCGGCTACCTGACCGGCAACCCGGAGCATTTCCGCGATACTCAGGCCCTGCGCGACGCGTTCTGCATCAGTGTGCCGATCCCCGCCTCGAATCCACTCGGAACCTGGGCCATACGGGAGACCACCCAGGCAGCCTATGTCATGGCCCGCTTCAATGCGTGGCGTGTACCGCTGGACGGCAACCTCGGACTGCGCCTGGTGCAGACACACTCATCCCTGTTCGGCCAGCAATCGGTGCCAAGCAGCGGCGATATCGCGCCAATCCGCATCCGACACGATGAGCTCGAGGCCCTGCCCAGCCTGAACCTGCGCTACGAACTGAGCGAGGGTCTGCTGCTGCGTGCCGGACTGTCCAAAACCCTGACTCGCCCCAACTTCGACCAACTCTCGCCCTCGCTCCTGCTGCTGCGTAACAGCATCGATCCCACGCTCAACCAGGGCCAAGCGGGCAACCCCAAACTGCGTCCGGTCCGCGCGAACAACCTGGACCTCGCACTGGAACGGTACTTCGGGCACACGGCCTCGGCCCATCTGACCGGCTTCGTCAAACAGGTGGACGGCTTCGTCGGCACCCTCAGCACGGCGGAACTGCACGATGGCGAGATCTATCAGGTGAGACGGCCCTACAACACTGGGCATGCCGACATCTCGGGCGCCGAAATCGGCTACCAGCAGTTCTTCGACTGGCTTCCCGGCTGGATGGGCGGGCTAGGCATCCAGGTCAATTACACCTATATCGACAGCCGCACCCCAAGCAGCGTGCTCGGCCGGGATACCCCACTGCAGAACCTCTCCCGCCACAGCTACAACCTGATCGGCATGTACGAACGCGGCCCCATTGCAGCGCGCATCGCCTACAACTGGCGCGACGCCTACCTGTCCGGCATTACCAACATCGTCGGCGTCGGCGCCCTGCCCATCTACACCAAGGGCTACGGCTGGCTGGACGCCTCTCTGGGTTACCGCCTCTCACCACGCATGACGATCACGCTCGAAGGCAACAACCTTCTCAACACCCTCCGGACCTCGTATTACGGGGGCGAGACCCGGCCCTACAGCCAGTGGCGCAATGACACACAAATTGGCCTACAAGCCTCGGTACGCTTCTGATGCCCTCCCGCTCGACCTTGCCACCCCGCCCGCATCTCCTCCAGAGGGTCACCACGAATCTCCTACTCGCAGCCTGTTGCCTTCTACCTCTCGCCGCTGCTAGTGCCGAAACACTGGAAAGCTGGCGCGCAGATGCAGCTGAGCTCCGCATCCTGATCGAAAACGACGCCGTCCAGGCGCACCGTCAAGCTCAACGCCTGATCGACATCCTGCCGCGGGATGCCACCGCTTCCGATCGAGCCCGCGCGCTCAACCTGCTGGCCCGTGCCGAGCTTTATCTTGGGATGACTGTGGAAGCGGGCAAACATGCCCGCGCCGCCCTCGAACTCGCCGAGCGCGGAGGCGACGCCGTCGGCCAGGTCGAAGCCGACCTTGTGATCATGCTCAATGCCGTAAACGCCGCCCGGCTCGACGAACTGAGCGCCGCAGTCCAACACGCCATGGAGCGCATGCAAGACATCCACAACCGCCCCGACTTGCTGGGCGAAATCATGCTGCGTACCGGCATGATGTATCGACGGATGGGGATTTTCGACGATTCAGTCACCCACGCCCTGCAAGCCATGGACATTGCCAAGCGCTCGGGCGACCCCCTCGCCCTGGCCTTTGCACACCATGGTCTGGCCGCCGCCTTCGAGCACAGCGGCCATCCCCGGGAGTCGCACGAGCAGTACACACTCATGCTGGAAGCCGCCCGCGCCGGGCGCTCGAAAGCGTTGCAGATCAGCGCCCTAATTGGCCTTGGTTACATGGAGAGTGACCTGGGCGACCTCAGAGCCGGGGAGCACCGCCACCGCGAAGGACTCGCGCTTGCCCGCGATCTTGGCGGCCCCTTCTACACCGCCCACGCCATGTTCGCCTTGGCTGACAACCTGACTAGGCAAGATCGGCGTGAAGAGGCTGCCACCCTCTACGACGAGAACGTGGCGATCTTTGAACGTGGCCACAACCTCATCGGCTTGTGGTGGACACTGAACGCCCGCGCCGACAACCACCGCGCGCGGGGCCATCTGCAAGCCGCCCGCGCCGACGCGGATCGGGCCTATGCCCTGGCCGAACAGATCGGCATCGCGACCTACCGACATGAAAGCGCCAAGCGCATGGCCACCATCCTCGTCGAACAGGGTGACTACGCACGTGCCTATGGATACTCCGCCGAAGCCGTCGCCATGGCCGAGAAAACCGTGCGCGAGCGCGCCAGCCAACGCATCATCGAACTCAGCCGACGTTACCAGAACGAAAGCCGCCAGCGCGAGATCGACCGCCTCAACCGCTTGCACGAAGAGGAAACCCGGCACAACCAGTTCTTGCTAGTTATCCTCGCCGCCAGCCTCGTGCTGCTCGCCATCAGTGCTTTCTTTGCACTCCGTCTGAGGCAGACTAACCAGCGCATGGCAAACGAGATCGACGAGCGGATCAGGGCGGAGGAGCGGTTGATCCTCAAGAGCCACGCCTTGGACCAAGTTCGCGAGGCGGCTTATCTTCTGAATGAGCAGGGACGATTCCACTATGTGAATGCCGAAGCTTGCCGAGCATTGGGATTCAGCCGAAGTGAGTTGCTAAAGATGGCGGTTTCGGACATTGACCCCCCATGGACCGCCGAGAAACTGGCGTCGATGTGGCCTCGGTTGCAATCCGAAGGGGGATCCACGTTTGAATCATCACACCGACGCAAAGACGGCAGCAGTTTCCCGGTGGAGATCGCCGCCACCTTCTTCGATTTCGGCGGACAGGCATACGTCCTCGCCCTGGCTCGTGACATCACCGAGCGCAAGACACTGGAAATCGCCCTGATCGCGCGCGAACGGGAATTCCGCACCCTCGCCGAAAACCTGCCGGACAATGTGATCCGCTACGATCTCCAATGCCGGAAGGTCTATGTGAACCCCGCCATGAGCCGCATGACCAACCGCCCCGCCGAAGACTTGATCGGCGAAACTCCCTTCGAATCGACCAAGTACGTCGACGAGTCCATGACTCGCTACCACGCCGCCTTGGAAGCCACGCTGACGACCGGCATCCCCCAGGAAATCGAATTTGAGGTTCGTGATGACCCTGAAGGCAATGTCGTGCATAACATCCGTTTCCTAGCCGAACGGGACGAACGCGGCACCATCATCGGCGCACTGGCCATCGGGCGCGACATTACGGAACAGAAGCGCATGGAGGCTGCCCTTGCCTCGCGCGAGCGCGAATTCCGCACCCTGGCGGAGAACCTGCCCGACAACGTGATCCGTTACAACCTCGAGGGACGTGCCACCTACGTCAACCCCAACCTTCTGCGCATCACCGGCACCCCCGCCGAAGCGATCCTCGGCAAAACACCGGTCGAATTCAGCGATACCCCGCAATCACGCCGCTATCAGGGCACGCTGGAGCGCGTCATGCACAGCGGCGTGCCGGAACACATGGAAATCCACGTGCTGCTCCCCTCGGGAGAATTCCGTACGCATCAGGTCCATTTCGTCGCCGAGCGACGAGGAAACGGGGCGATACGCGGCGCAATCGCCATTGGCCGCGACATCACCCCACTCAAGGAGGCTAAGAAGCGGCTGGCCGCATCGCACCAGCAACTGCGCGCCCTGATCGCCCAGCACGAGGCCGCCCGCGAGGAAGAGCGGAAACGCATTGCGCGCGAGATCCATGACGAGCTGGGCCAGACACTGACCGCCCTGAAGCTCGGCATATCAACCCTGAAGCTGCGCTACAACACGAACCTTCCCGGCCTCGAGGAGCGCATCCAGGATCTCAAGGGGCTGGCCGACCGCAGTATCCAGGTCGTACGAGACGTAGCCACCAGCCTGCGCCCGTCGGCCCTGGACATGGGGATCGGCCCGGCGCTGGAATGGCTAGCTGGGGAATTCCATCGGCACACCGGTATCCCCTGCGTTCTCGACCTGCGCCCGCCGGAACGGAGATCGCCTGATGACGCCTGCGCCCTGGTTCTCTTCAGGCTGGCCCAGGAAGCCCTCACCAACACCGCCCGCTATGCCGAAGCAAGCAAGGTCTGGATTACGCTCATCCACCAGGACGGTCACTGCCTGCTCAAACTTCGCGACGACGGCAAGGGCTTCATCCCAGGGGCCGTCGGCAGGAAAAGCTTCGGACTGCTTGGCATGCGTGAGCGGGTCGAAAGCCTGGGAGGACAGTTGAGCATCGACAGCACCCCTGGTCGAGGTGTCAGGATCAAGGCCATCATCCCCTTCGCATCGCCGCTTGATGGACGGCGACCGCATATTTATGAGAATGAACCGTGGAACTTGAACGCCGCGGAAGAATAGACATGATTAGGCTGTTGATCGCCGACGACCACACCCTCATGCGGGAAGGACTCAAGCAGCTCTTCACCCTGATGGACGACATCAAGGTGGTGGGTGAGGCTGTCAACGGCGCCCAGGTGCTCGAGAGGCTCCGGGAAAAGGACGTTGACATCATCCTCCTCGACATGACCATGCCCGGCATCTGCGGCGAAGACCTCATCACCCGCATATGCGCACACCATCCCGACCTGTACATCCTCATCCTGAGCATGCACAACGACCCGGTCGTGGCGCAGCGTGCCCTTAAAGCTGGCGCCAACGGCTACATGACCAAGGACGGCGATCCCGATGCCCTGCTGGCCGCAGTGCGCAAGGTCGCCCATGGCGGGCGCTATATCGACCCCGCCATTGCCGAAAAGATGGCCCTCAGCATCAGCGGACTGGCTCCACGCCCCATGCACGACTGTTTGTCAGACCGCGAACTGCAGGTGCTTCGCCTGCTCGCCAAGGGCAAGGCTGTCAATGAGATCGCCGATCAACTCGCCATTAGCAACAAGACCGTCAGTACCCACAAGGCACGACTGATGGAAAAGATGGGCTTCGAGAACATCGCCGACCTGATGCGCTATGCCATCAACCACGGCCTCTCCGACTGAGCTCCCGCCCGCGTAGGAATCGCCCTACCCCCCCCTCCGATATCCCTACCCAAGAATCAGCACACCCTGATGGCGGCATGCACCTCGAATTTGCACCATAGCACCTCATACGCATCAGTTGTGGACTGAACATTCGGAGACGGCAAAGTACGCGCCCCGGGGCATCACTTCACGACTCCATGAAGCACACGAGCCAGGCGGCGATGACGACGCAGCCCTCCTCTGGAGACACGGCATTGATGGATGAACAGCGTCGCCTGCCGGCCGATGACATCTTCCGCGCAGTCGGCGGCCCCCGCAGGACCGAAGCCCCCCGGAACGTCGCGAAGGTGATCGGCCTCATCGGGATGCAGGACACGCCGAACCTTGCCCAGACTCCGCGCCTAATCCCGATCTTTGCGGGACACAACATTGAACGCCCCAAACAGAAGGAGGCCTGAAGCATGCCGGGCTCCAGCCAGTCCGAATTTCATACGTTAGCCTCTTGCCGTATGAATCCGCCTGCAGTACACCCCTTGGCACACGACCCGCACGTAAACCCAGGTCAGGCGCTGATGGAAGTGCGCATCGAGATCTCCCGGCTACGCCGCGACTGGATGAAACACGGCAAGACAACCGATACCTTGGGACAGGACCGGCTCAAAAGGCTAGGACGAGCCCTCCGCGAGAGTCGAGAACTGGTCACGGGCATCCGCCCGTTCATCCTGAAGATGGGCCCTATCCCGATGCTCGAATGGCTGGCGGGCGACTTCACCCGCGTCACAGGCATCCCCTGCCAAACCCATTCCCCCACCGACGCTCCGAAGCTCGCCGACACACAGATCATGGCGCTGTTTCGCCTGTCGCTGGAGGCCCTCACTAATGTCGCCCTCCACGCAGGGACAAGCCATGTGGCCATGGCTCTGGAAAACGATGGCAACAGCTACCTCCTGAGCGTGACAGACGCCGGCAGGGGCATCGCCAAGAACGATTTGTGCAACCCGGGACTCGGCCTGATGAGCATGCGCGAACAGGCCAGGCTGCTGGGCGGGGTATTGCAAGTCACGGCCCGCCCTGAGGCAGGTGGATCAGTCGTGAAACTCCGTTTCGAGCCTTGTCGCTGATGCCCCACCAAACAATTAACAACCATAGCTCCCCCGTTTCGCCGACAGAAAGGAAGGCGAGCCTCTTGGGACAACAGGAAGTCACGCCATGGCTACAAAACTGAACATCGGCGCGCGTATCTGGATACTTGTCGCCACCGCGATCGTCGCCACCGCCATCATGGCTGGAAGCATGCTGGCCAATCTGCGCGACACCATGCTGGAAGACCGGCAGATCAAGACACGCCACGTGGTGGAAACTGCCTATGGCGTCATCGAGTACTACGCCCGTCTCGTCGCAACTCACCGTTTGGACGAAGACGAGGCGCGCTCAATGGCAGTCTCCGCTTTGCGCAGCCTGCGTTACAGCGAAAAGGAATACTTTTGGATCAACACCGGCGACCCGCGCATGGTCATGCATCCCATCAAGCCGGAACTGGATGGCAAGGATCTGTCGGATATACAGGACCCACAGGGGAAACGCATTTTTGTGGAATTCGCCAACACAGCCAAACACGGCGGCGGATTTGTCGATTATCTTTGGCCCAAGCCCGGTTTTGAACAGCCGATAGCAAAAACCTCCTACGTCAAGCTCTTCGAGCCGTGGGACTGGGTCGTCGGCAGCGGCATTTATCTCGACGACGTGGACGAAGCGTTCCGATCCAAGCTGATCCATGTCGGCATCACCCTGCTGGTGACCCTGCTGGTAATCGGCCTGATGGGGTGGGCCATCATCCGCGGCATTACGCGCCCCCTCGCCGAGACCGTCGACATCGCCTATCGCCTTGCCGAAGGCGACCTGACCATTCACATCGGAACCAATCGGCACGACGAGACCGGCCGTCTGCTGGCGGCGATGCGCGCCATGGTGGAGCGCCTAGCTCAGGTCATCGGCGAAGTGCGCACCACCTCCACAGCCCTGTCCTCCGCCTCCGAGCAGGTCAACGCCACCGCACAGGGGTTGTCCCAGGCCGCCAGTGAGCAAGCGGCCAGCGTCGAGGAAACATCCGCCTCCATGGAGCAAATGACCGCCACCATCCAACACAACACCGACAACGCAAGGATTACCGAGGATATCGCCGCGAAGGCCGCCAAGGAGGCCGAAGAGGGGGGGCGCGCCGTACGAGCAACCGTCAACGCGATGAAGAGCATCGCCGAGAAGGTCCGCCTCATCGACGACATCGCCTACAAGACTAATTTGCTCGCGCTCAACGCAGCCATCGAGGCAGCGCGCGCCGGCGACCACGGCAAGGGCTTCGCCGTCGTCGCCGACGAAGTCCGCAAGCTCGCCGAGCGCAGCCAGGCCGCCGCACAGGAGATCGGCGAGGTCGCACGAAGTTCCGTCGACATGGCCGAAAAGACCGGCGAACTGTTCGACGTCATCGTCCCCAGTATCAACAAGACCGCCAGCCTCGTCCAGGACATCGCCGCCGCATCCCTCGAACAGTTCGCAGGCGCGGGGCAGATCACCTCCGCCATGGAGCAGCTAAACCAGATCACCCAGCATAACGCCAGCTCCAGTGAGGAGCTGGCCGCCACCGCCGAGGAGATGAGCGCACAGGCAGAACAACTCCAGCAGCTGATGACGTTCTTCAGGATGCGGGGGGACGACGTGCTCCAGAACCACGACGCATCTCCCGAAACAAAGGATGCACTCTCAGAGAATCCCGGATGAATCCTGAGCAGCAAGTCTGGCGCTTGTTGCCCATGATCGCCCTGCTGGCCCTTCCCGGATCCACCTTGGCACTCGACATGATCGAGCTCTCGGGATTCGGCACCCTAGGCGCGCTCTATCACGCGAAGCGAGCGTGGTCTATCGCCGCGACGCTTCACAGAAGAACGGCGCGGAAAGCGGCCAGGTTTCGTTGCGGCCTGATTCCATGTTCGGCGCGCAGCTCGACGCCCGCCTTTCGGAGCGTCTGGAAGCCGTGCGCTGCAACTGATCAGCCGTGAATCCATCAACGGAGCCTATGCGCCCCAGGCGAACAGGGTCTTCATCAAGCACACCGGCGAGGGCAGTGCGATGCGCCTGGGGCGGCGGGGGCTGGACCTCGATCTCCAAGAGATCTGGTCGATATCGGCTACGCCGGTCTGATGGTCCGTCCGCAGGTGATCCTGAACCCGCGCTTCTTCGAGGGCATGGGTGCCAAAACAACCGTTCCGCTGGCAGGCGGTAGCCTGCGCCTCAAGGGACTGGCGGGCTGGGCGCGGGGCAAGCTGGACTCCGACGGCGGGGTATACGACACATCGGGCTCGGGAATCTACGGCGGGCTGGCGGAGTACATGCGTGGCGGCTGGAGCGGGCGCCTCTCGGCGGGCCGGCTCACGAAGGCGAAGGAAGCGGGAGGCGTGGACAGCCTGCGCGAGGCACTGTCGGAAGCCCCCAGCGGGAACGAGGCGCTGAAGGTCATCCTGATGGAAAACAGGCGTCATGAATTCGCCGCCCTGGCGCTGGCTTACGACGGCGGCCCGCTACGGGTACAGGCCTGCTACAACCGGATCGTCTCGCCTGGCTGGATGGACCTGCACATTTTCTACGCCAACGCGGGCTACCGCCAGGATCGGCTGGCGCCCTACCTGGGCTACACCGGCGTGTGGATGGATTCCAGCCTCGTTCCGACCGGCATCCCGGACGGCTATTCGGAGGCCACGGACCGGCTCAATGCCGTGACGGCCCTGGCCCAGTCCGCGCCCAAGGTGAACAAGCAGGACTTCGCCGTCGGCCTGCGCTACGAGCTGGACGGTCACATGGCCCTGAAGGTCCAGGCCGATGTCATCCACTACAAGGGCCCCGACAACCTGGTCGACCGCGCGCAGGAAGCCACGCCCGCGGACCGGCGGGTCTGGAAGGGCATGGCGCTCTATTCAATGACACTGGATTTCGTGTTCCGATTCTGAGGAAGGATTCAATGAACCGTATGAAGCACACCCTATGCATGCTTCCCATCCTCTCCGCGCTGGCCTCGTCCGCAACCGCGGCCGATGACATCGTCGGCCTCTCCGGATTCGGAACCCTGGGCGCAGTCTATCACGACGCGCAAGGTGTGACCTTCCGCCGCGACATTTCTCAGGACGATGGCGCCCAAGGCGGCCAATTGTCGCTCCGGCCCGATTCCATGCTGGGCGTGCAGTTCGACGCTCATCTGACTGACCGACTGGACACCATGGTGCAACTGATCAGCCGCGAATCCATCGACAATGAGTACGCGCCCAAACCAAGCTGGGCCTATATCAAGTACAAACTCGACAGTGACAGTTCGATCCGGTTCGGGCGCCTGGGTCTGGAGCTCTACCTGCAAGGGGACTCCATTGAGATCGGCTACTCCAACCTGATGGTCCGCCCGCAGGTTATCTTCCACCCGCGCGGATTCGACGGCGTCGATGCGGAAACCACCATCCCGCTGGCGGGCGGCGCCATGCGGCTCAAGGCCATGACTGGCTGGACCCATGGCAAGCTCTTCGCCGGCCAGGGCACATTCGATACCAACGGTTCCCCCTTTCTGGGCGGCCTGGTGGAATACGCGCGCGATGGCTGGACCGCCCGGCTCGGCGCGGGCAGCCTGAAGCTCCAGCGGGAAACCTCCGACCCCGAACTAGACACGCTGCGCCATGCCCTCTCGCTCACCCCCAATGGCGCGGACATCCTGGAAACCCTGCGCATGTCTAACCGGCGCCAGGACCTCGTCTCGTTCTCGCTGGCCCATGACGACGGCCCCCTGCAAACCCAGGCCAGCTACAACGTCATTGCCTCGCCCGCCTGGCCGGACCGACGCATTTTCTACGCCAACGTGGGCTACCGACTGGAGCGGCTCACCCCCTATCTGGGCTTCTGCACCATGCGCATGGACCGCAACATGATCCCGACCGGGATTCCCGACGGCCTATCCCCCGCCACCGACCAGCTCAACGCGGCGGCCTCCATCGCCCAGAGCATGCTCAAGGTCAACCAGGATACCTGGACCGCGGGCTTGCGCTATGACCTGGGGCACCAGCTGGCGCTGAAGGCCCAGGTCGACTTCATCCGCTACATCGAACCATCCAATCTGATCGCCCCCGAACTGGACATGACCCCCGCCGCGCTTCGTGAATGGAAGCATGCGACGGTGTACTCCCTAGCCCTGGATTTCGTGTTCTGAGGATAGGGCCGCCATGAACTTGAAACTCCATACCGCCATCGCCCTGCTCCTGATGCTGGTCTCGCTTGGCTCCCGCTCCGAAATCGTGGTCGTGACCAGCGCCAAGAACGATGTCGAATCCCTGACACGCGAGGATGTCATCAACATCTTCATGGGCCGCTATCGCACCTTTGCCAACGGTATGCCCGCCTATCCCTTGGATAGGGAGATGGATTCTCCCGAGCGCCATCAGTTCTATCTGAAGCTACTGAACAAGCGACCGGAAGAGATCAATGCCTACTGGGTCCGACTGCGTTTCTCGGGCCGCACCGACCCACCGCGCACCCTATTCGGACGCGAGGCTTACTTGCACGAACTCGCGAAAACACCCGGCGCGATTGGCTATGCCGAACGGAGTGAACTCCCGAGGGAGCTCCGCATCCTGCTGAGCCTGCCGGAGTAATCGAAGCATGGACAAACTTCTTGCCCGACTCCGGAATGGCAAATGGCAATGCCCCCTGCGGCGATGGCACGGTGGGCTGGTGATCAAGGTTGCCGGTAGCATGCTGGTGGCGGGCATGGCGCTAGCTTTGGTTTTCGCCCTTGCCAGCACGATGCTGATCCACGAGCACGAAACCCGTCGCCAACTCGAGCGAATCGATGAACTCCTCTCCACCGTCGAAAACACCCTTCGAATCGCCTGCTTCACTGGCGACCCGGTCCTGGCCGAGGAAGTGACACGCGGACTGCTCACCAACCGCATGGTGGTGGGCGTAGACCTCAGCGCCCGGGATAAGGTGCTGGCCTCATCCAGTCGAGAGGGACATGAGGCGAACATGGACCATGCCGTGAGACGTCCGGTCACGTCGCCGTTCGACGAAGGGCTCAAGATCGGCGAGATCACCCTGCTCTTGGACCATGCATACATTCAGGCAATGGCCCGCGAGCAGGCCTGGTTGATCGTTGCCTTGCTGCTGATCGAGGCACTGGCGCTCGGCCTCCTGCTGGTCCGGGGCATGCTGCGCACCGTGGTAGGACCTATCCAACGCCTTGCCGCGGAAATCGACGCCATCCCGGCGGGGGCTCGTGCCAGCCTGCTGTCAGCTCATGGCGACGACGACAACGAGATCAAGCGCCTTGCAACTTCCTTTAATACCCTGCTCGACCGCAACGCGGATCTGCTCGATACCGAGCAGTCCATGCGCCAGAGAATCGCCGAGAGCGAACGACAGTTGCACTCCCTGGCGGAAAACCTGCCCTGCCTCATGAGCCGGCATGATCGCCATGGAGCCTTCGTCTATGTGAACTCGCAATTCGAGAAGGCAATGGGGCTTTGCCTGGCGGATATCCGGGGCAAGCGACCGACCGAAATCCCACGTCTGCCCGAGGCGGAACTGCTCGAAGACAAGATCCGCTCTATCGCGCAGAACGGCATCGCGGAAGAGTTTGAAATTCGCATCCGGAGCGCTGCGGGCATCCAGTGGTTGCTGGTCCAGATGCTGCCCGAACATGACGAAAACGGCGACATCGCTTCCATTCTGGTCGTCAGCCGTGACGTCAGCGCCCGCAAGATCACCGAGCGCAATCTGGTCGAAACCCGCAATCGCCTCATGGGCGTGCTGCACAACATTCCCGACCTTGTCTGGCTGAAAGACCCCCAAGGCGTCTACCTTGCCTGCAACACCGCCTTCGAGCGACTCTACGGCGCCCCGGAGGGGGAGATCGTCGGCAAGAGCGATGACGATTTCGTCGAACGCGAGCAAGCCGAGCATTTCCGCAAGATGGACCGGCTAGCCATGGTCAAAGATCACATCCACATCAACGAAGAGTGGGTCACCTTCGCGGAAGACGGGAGGCGTGCGCTTCTGGAAACACGCAAGATTCCGGTGCGGGATGCCGAGGGGGAAATCGCGGGCGTGCTCGGCATCGCCCGCGACATCACCGCGCGCAAGACCGCCGAGCGCCAGCTCAAGCTGCTGGAACACGCCATCAATGCATCCGGCGATGCCATCTTCGTCACCGACCTGCAAGGCGCCTTCGTTTACGTCAACGACACGGCTTGCTACTCCCTTGGCTACTCGCGTTCAGAGCTGTTGCGGATGGGCGTGTTGGACATCAACCCCGAGGCCTCGGCAGAGCGCATCAGGCAAATCAGTCAGGAACTGCTCGCGAACAGCGCGATAACGAGTTTTGAAACTGTGCATCGCACCAAGGACGGCCATGTCTTCCCGGTGGAGATCGCGAAATCGCTGATGGAGTTCGACGGCGCCCACTTCGGCATCTCTGTGGCCCGCGACATCACCGAACGCAAGACCGCCGAACAACGCTTCACCCATCTCGCCACCCACGACGCGCTGACGGGCCTGCCCAACCGGACCCTGCTCAAGGATCGCCTGCAGCTCGCCATCGCCCAGGCTCATCGCGCGCAGGAACAACTGGCGATCATCTTCATCGACCTGGACAACTTCAAGGTCATCAACGACACACTAGGTCACGACGTCGGCGACGAATTGCTGAAGCAGGTCGCCGTGCGCATGCAGGGAGCCCTTCGCGAGGGTGACACCGTGGCACGTCTGGGCGGGGATGAATTCGTGGTGCTGATACCCGGCGGAGACAGACGTAGCCTAGAACATGTCGCTGACAAACTGCTCACCGCGCTCTCCCTGGCTTACGACATCGCCAGCCGCCAACTCTACTCCGGCGCCAGCATGGGCATCGCCATCTACCCGCGCGACGGCGAGGACATGGATACCCTAATGCGCAATGCCGATACCGCCATGTACGCGGCCAAGAGCCAGGGGCGCAACAAGTACCGCTTTTTCTCCGCCAAGATGGATGCGGAAATCCAGGAATGGTCACGCCTCAGCCACAGCCTGCACCAGGCGCTACAACGCAAGGAATTCGAGCTCCATTATCAGCCGAAAATCGACCTTTCCAGCGGCGCCATTACCGGACTGGAAGCACTGATCCGCTGGCGGCATCCGGAATGGGGCATGGTTTCCCCGGCCCGCTTCATTCCCGTGGCGGAAAAAAACGGTTTGATCAACGAAATCGGCCTTTGGGTGATGGACGAGGCCTGCCGGCAGATGCGCGCTTGGCTGGACAGGGGTGTAGAGCCGGGCCGCATGGCGATCAATCTCTCTGGCCAACAGTGCCAAGGCTCGGATCTGCCGCGTCAAATCCGAGCCGCACTCCAGCGCCATCGCCTGGACGGCGCGCGACTGGAGGTGGAAATCACCGAAAGCATCGTCATGAGCGACACAGAGGAATCCGTGCACGCCTTCTGGGCCCTAAGGGATCTTGGTGTAAGCGTGGCAGTGGACGACTTCGGCACCGGCTATTCATCGCTGAGTTATCTCAAGCGGCTTCCGGTCAACACCCTCAAAATTGACAAGTCATTCGTGGACGACATCCAGATAGATCCCCAAGACCAGGAAATCATCCGAGCCATTCTGGCCATGGCGCAGAGTCTCGGTTTGAATGTGGTAGCAGAAGGGATCGAGACCGGTGAACAACTGGCTCTCCTGCGTGAAGCAGGCTGCCCGGAAGGACAAGGCTACTATTTCAGCAAGCCCCAGCCAGCGCAGGAAATCACCGCGCTACTGCTCGCCGATGCCAGCCACGCGGCACCGGCCAATGGGGACAATGTTCCCGGCTTGCCCGCTAGACCGCGTGAATGTGCACGCATTCCCTCTTGACCTGGAACCAAACCACCACTAGAATGCACGGCTTATCGATTCAGGCGCGTAGCTCAGTGGTAGAGCATCACCTTGACATGGTGGTGGTCGGTGGTTCGATCCCACTCGCGCCTACCAATTCAGGGCGCAGCCGAGGCTGCGCCCTTTTCGTTTGTGCGGCATCCTGCCGCGTAAGCGTCCTTTGCGTATACGCGGCCCGTGGTAGGGGTCGCCACTGAACCGAGGAACTCGACATGCCGAACATCACCCTCCCCGATGGCTCCCAGCGCCACTTCGACCATCCCGTCAGCCTCGTCGAGATTGCGACCAACATCGGCCCGCGCCTGGCCAAGGCCTGCCTCGCCGCCAAGGTCGACGGTCGCCTGATGGACATGAGCCGCGTCCTCACCCACGACGCCCATGTGCAGTTCGTGACCGCGAAGGACGAGGAAGGGGTGGACGTGATCCGCCACTCCACCGCCCACCTGCTGGCGCAGGCGGTGAAGCAGCTCTACCCGCAGGCGCAGGTGACCATCGGCCCGGTGATCGAGAACGGCTTCTACTACGACTTCGCCATCGAGCCCCCCTTCACCACCGACGACCTCGAGAAGATCGAGGCACGCATGCATGAGCTGGCCAAGGCCGACCAGCCCCTGTCTCGCCAGGTGATGAGCCGCGACGAGGCCGTGGCCTATTTCAAGGGCCTCGGCGAGCACTACAAGGCGGAGATCATCGAGTCGATCCCCTCCAACGAGGAGCTCTCGCTCTACACCCAGGGCGATTTCACCGACCTCTGCCGCGGTCCGCACGTCCCCTCCACCGGTCATCTTGGCGCGTTCAAGCTGACCAAGGTCGCCGGCGCCTACTGGCGGGGCGACTCCAAGAACGCCATGCTCTCCCGCATCTACGGCGTCGCCTTCGCCAGCAAGAAGGAGCTGGACGAGTACCTGCACCGCATGGAGGAGGCCGAGAAGCGCGACCACCGCCGCATCGGCAAGCAGCTCGACCTGTTCCACTTCCAGGAAGAGGCGCCGGGCATGGTGTTCTGGCACGACAAGGGCTGGCGCCTGTTCCGCCAGGTGGAGGGCTTCATGCGCAACCACCTGGCCAAGTATGACTACCTCGAGGTCAACACCCCGCAGGTGCTTGACCGCTCGCTGTGGGAGAAATCCGGCCACTGGGACAAGTTCGGCCACATGATCTTCGCCACCCACACCGAGGGGCGCGACTACGCGATCAAGCCGATGAACTGCCCGGGCCATGTGCAGGTGTACAACCAGGGCCTGAAGAGCTACCGCGACCTGCCCTTCCGCATCGCGGAATTCGGCACCGTGCACCGCAACGAGCCGTCCGGCACCCTGCACGGGCTGATGCGCGCGCGCCGCTTCACCCAGGATGATGCGCACGTGTTCTGCACCGAGGACCAGCTGCAGGCCGAGGTCGCCTCGCTGATCGAGCAGACCTTCGACGTCTACAGCACGTTCGGCTTCACCGACATCACCATGGCCCTCTCCACCCGCCCGGAGCAGCGCGTGGGCGCGGATGAACTGTGGGACAAGGCCGAGGACGCACTGGCCAAGTCGCTCGAGGCCAAGGGCCTGGACTACCGCCTGCAGCCCGGCGAGGGCGCCTTCTATGGCCCGAAGATCGAGTTCACCCTGAAGGACTGCATCGGCCGCAACTGGCAGTGCGGCACCATCCAGGTCGACTTCTCCATGCCCGGCCGCCTCGGCGCCGAATACGTCGCCGAGGACGGCAGCAAGAAGACCCCGGTCATGGTGCACCGCGCCATCCTCGGCAGCCTGGAGCGCTTTGTCGGCATCCTGATCGAGCACTACGCCGGGGTGTTCCCGCTCTGGCTCGCCCCGGAACAGGTGGCGGTCATGGGCATCACCGACCGGCAGGCGCCTTTCGTGCAGGAGGTCGAGAAGACCCTGCGCTCCGCGGGCTTCCGCGCCCGCGCGGATTTGCGCAACGAGAAGATCGGCTTTAAAATCCGCGAATTAACTTTGCAGCGCATCCCCTACCTCGTGGTGATCGGGGATCGCGAAGTGGAACAGCGTCAGGTCTCCGTCCGCACGCGTGGCGGCGAGGATCTCGGCAGCATGGGGCTGGATGCCTTCCTCGCCAAACTGCGTGAGGAAGTCGACCGGCGCCACTGATGCGACGCTGGCGTGATCAATGACTTGAGGATACCAACATCGCTTTTGCACCTCCTGGGCGTGAGAAGAAAGACGACGAACCGCGCCTGAACTCGGAAATTACTGCTCGTGAAGTTCGCCTGATCGATGCCGAAGGCAACCAGGTGGGCATTGTCTCCCGCTATGAAGCGCTGCGCATGGCGGAGGAAGCCGAACTTGACCTGGTCGAGATCTCGCCGCAGGCCCAGCCGCCCGTGTGCAAGATCATGGACTTCGGCAAGTTCCGCTATCAGCAGCAGAAGAAGGCTTCCGAGGCCAAGAAGAAGCAGAAGGTGATCGAGGTCAAGGAAGTCAAGTTCCGTCCTGGCACCGAAGAAGCCGACTACCAGGTCAAGATGCGCAACGTGGTGCGTTTCCTGGAAGAGGGCAACAAGGCCAAGATCACCCTCCGCTTCCGCGGGCGCGAGATGGCCCACCAGGACATCGGCATGCAGATGTATGACCGCATCGAGAAGGATCTTGGCGACCTGGCCATTGTCGAGCAGCGCCCCAAGCTCGAAGGCCGGCAGATGGTGATGGTGGTCGCCCCGCGCAAGCACTGATCGTGCAGGCCGAGGCGATGCCCACGACGCCCCTCCCGAGGGGCGTCTCATTTTTGGATGGCCCGGAACGCCGTTTGACGGCCATCCGGGTCTCGTCAGGCCGGGGAAAACCCGGCCAATGGGTGGCCCGCCAAGGGCGGATCACCTGGGCCCATGGCCCAGCCCTGCAGCGCTGACGCTCCGGCGCCACGGGATTTTGAAACACTGAAACTGGAGTCGAAAACGATGCCCAAGATCAAGAGCAACAGCGGCGCGGCCAAGCGCTTCAAGAAGACCGCCTGCGGCTTCAAGCGCAAGTCCGCCTTCAAGCGCCACATCCTGACCAAGAAGAGCAGCAAGACCAAGCGTCAGCTCGGCGCCCCGGTCTACGTCCACGAGAGCGACGTCAAGCAGCTCGTTCGCCTGCTGCCCTACGCCTGATTACTGGCCTTAGTTAAGGAGACCACACCATGGCACGAGTCAAACGTGGCGTCATCGCCCGCGCCAAGCACAAGAAGATCCTCGCCAAGGCCAAAGGCTATTACGGCGCCCGCTCGCGGACCTTCCGCGTCGCCAAGCAGGCCGTCATCAAGGCCGGCCAGTACGCCTACCGCGACCGCCGTCAGAAGAAGCGCCAATTCCGCAGCCTGTGGATCGTGCGCATCAACGCCGAGGCACGCAACAACGGCCTGTCCTACAGCCGCCTGATGAACGGTCTGAAGAAGGCATCCATCGAGATCGACCGCAAGGTCCTGGCGGACATCGCCGTGCACGACAAGGCGGCCTTCGCCGCCCTGGCCGAGCAGGCCAAGGCAGCCCTCGCCGCCTGAGCTGACGCACCGTCCGCACGCAAGAGGGGGCGGCCTTAGGGCCTCCCCTTTTTTTGTCTGTCACCCATCGTGGCTTGATGAAAGACGTGGACCCAGCGGCACGTTTTTCATCAATCCATGCCTGCTTAAGGTCGCTTCCATGACCGTCGATACGAGTACTGATTTCAACGCGCTCACCGCGGCCATCGACGCCGCGCTGCCCGAGATTGCCGCGAGCTCCGACCTCGCCGCCCTGGATGCCGTCCGCGTCCAGTTCCTCGGCAAGAAGGGCCTGCTCACCGAGGCCATGAAGGGCCTGGGCAAGCTGCCCCCCGAGGAGAAGCGTACCCAGGGAGCCGCCCTCCACGCCCTGCGCCAAAAAATCGAGCAGGCGCTCGAAGCGCGCAAGCAGGCGCTGGAGGCGGAACAGCTGGCCCAGCGCCTGGCCAGCGAGGCGGTGGACATCACCCTGCCCGGCCGCCGCCAGGCCATGGGCAGCCTGCACCCGGTCACGCTCACCCTGCGCCGCATCGAGGCGTTGCTCGGCCAGCTCGGCTTCACGGTGGCCGAAGGCCCCGAGGTGGAGGATGACTTCCACAACTTCACCGCACTGAACATCCCCGAGACCCACCCGGCGCGGGCGATGCACGACACCTTCTACTTCGACGCCCACACCCTGCTGCGCACGCACACCTCACCGGTGCAGATCCGGGCGATGGAACAGCAGCAGCCGCCACTGCGCGTGATCGCCCCGGGCCGCGTCTACCGCTGCGATTCCGACGCCACGCACTCGCCCATGTTCCACCAGGTCGAGGGGCTGTGGGTGGACGAGGAGGTCACCTTCGCCCACCTGAAGGGGGTGGTGCAGGAATTCCTGCGCCGCTTCTTCGAGCGCGACGACCTGCAGGTACGCTTCCGCCCGTCCTTCTTCCCGTTCACCGAACCCTCGGCCGAGATGGACATGAGCTGGAACGACGGCTGGCTGGAGATCGGCGGCTGCGGCATGGTGCATCCCAACGTGCTTGCCCACGTGGGGATCGACAGCGAACGCTATCAGGGCTTCGCCTTCGGCCTCGGCATCGAGCGCCTGACCATGCTGCGCTACGGCATCGACGACCTGCGCCTGTTCTTCGAGAACGACCTGCGCTTCCTCGAACAGTTCGCCTAAGAGGCACCCACCATGCGTTTTTCCGAACACTGGCTGCGCGAGTGGGTCAACCCCGCGCTCTCCGCCGAGGAACTCGGCGCCCAGCTGACCATGGCCGGCCTGGAGCTGGATGCCCTGGAGCCCGCCGCCCCAGCCTTCTCCGGCGTGGTGGTGGCCCGCATCCTTACCGCCGAGCAGCATCCGGACGCCGACAAGCTGCGCGTCTGCCAGGTCGATGACGGCTCAGGCTCCCCGGTGCAGGTCGTGTGCGGCGCGCCGAATGCACGCGCCGGTCTCATGGCGGCCTTCGCCCGCGTGGGCGCCCAGCTGCCGGGGGGCCTTGCGATCAAGCAGGCCAAGCTGCGTGGGGTCGAATCCTTTGGCATGTTGTGCGGCGCGGACGAGCTGGGGCTGGCGGGCTACCCCGATGGCCTGCTCGAGCTGCCGGCAGACGCCCCGGTGGGCGCGGATTTCCGCGATTACCTTGACCTCGACGACCACGTCATCGAGCTCGGCATGACCCCGAACCGCGGCGACTGCCTGAGCATCCTCGGCCTTGCGCGCGAGACCGCGGCGCAGAATGCCATGCCCCTCGGCGGCCCGGCCTTGGTCCCCGTCCCGGCGCGCAGCGATGCCGCCGTGAGCGTGACCCTCCGCGCACCCGAGGCCTGTCCGCGCTACTGCGCCCGCGTCATCGAGGCCATCCCGACCGACGTGACCACCCCGCTGTGGATGTGCGAGCGCCTGCGCCGCTCGGGCCTGCGCCCGATCCATCCGATCGTGGACGTGGCCAACTACGTCATGCTGGAGCTGGGCCAGCCGCTGCACGCCTTCGACCTCGACCGCCTGCAGGGCGGCCTCGAGGTCCGCCTGGCCCGCGCCGGAGAGGCCATGACCGGCCTGGACGGCAAGCTCCTCACCCTCGAGGCCGACATGCTGGTGATCGCCGATGACTCGGGCCCCGTCGCCCTCGCCGGCATTATCGGCGGCCAGGACTCCGGGGTCCGGGCCGGCACCACCCGCATCGTGCTGGAGAGCGCCTACTTCAGCCCCGAGGCCCTCGCCGGCCGTGCCCGCCGCCTGGGCCTGCACACCGACGCTGCCCACCGCTTCGAGCGCGGCACCGACCCCATGCTTCCGCGCACCGCCATGGAGCGCGCCACCCAGCTTCTGTGCGAGCTGTACGGCGGCACACCGGGCCCGGTGATCGAGATCACCCGCGCCGAACACCTGCCGCAGCGCGCGCCGATCGCCCTCCGCCGCAACCGCATCGAGCGCATGCTCGGCTTCGCCCAGACCGACGCCGCGGTGGAGGACATCCTCGCCCGCCTCGGCATGCAAGTCTCACGCAGCGGGGAAGGCTGGAGCGTCGTCGCGCCCAGCCACCGCCACGACATTGCCATCGAGGTCGACCTGATTGAAGAGCTGGCGCGCCTGCACGGCTATCGCAACCTGCCTGCCCGCCTGCCTGTTTCCAAGCTTGCCATCCAGCCCCGCCCGGAGAACCGCCTGAGTCTGGATGAGCTGCGCGACCGCATGGTGAGCCTCGGCTACCGCGAGGTGATCACCTACAGCTTCGTCGACACCCCGCTGCTCGAAAAGCTGACCCCGGACCAAGCCCCGCTGCTGCTGGCGAACCCCATCTCCAGCGAGATGGCGGCCATGCGCACCACCCTATGGGCCGGCCTGATCCTCACCCTGCGCCACAACCTCAACCGCCAGCAAAGCCGCGCGCGCCTGTTTGAAAGCGGCCTGCGCTTCGTGCAGGGCGATGGCGGCCTTCGGCAGGAGCCGATGTTCGCCGGTCTGGTGTTCGGCGATGCGCTGCCCGAACAATGGGGGCAAAAGGCCCGCCGGGCCGACTTCTTCGACCTCAAGGGCGACATCGAGGCCCTGCTCGAACTCGGCGGCCTGAACGGCCGGGTCCAATGGAGCCGTGCCGAGCACCCCGCCCTGCACCCGGGCCTGTCCGCCCGCCTCATGCTCGATGGCGAGGAGCTCGGTTGGGCGGGCGTGCTGCACCCGAGCCTGGAGAAGGCGCTTGATCTTCCCGGCCAGGTCCTGCTGTTCGAGCTGAGCCAGGCCCTCCTGCTGCAGCGCCGCGTGCCACGCTACAAGGCCGTGTCGCGTTTCCCGGTCATCCGTCGCGACCTTGCCCTGTTGGTGCCGGATGCAGTGAGCTCGGCCGAGGTGCTGACCTGCCTGCGCGAGGAGGCTCCGGCCTTCCTGCGCGAGGTCGAGGTGTTCGACGTCTACCGCGGCCAGGGCGTACCCGATACTTTCGCAAGCATCGCTATCCGCTTGATTTTGCAAGATAACGAGCGCACCCTTGGCGACACTGACGTGGACGGCCTGATCGCGGCGATGCTCGCGCGTCTGCAGGCCCGTTTTGGCATCACCCTGAGGACGTAACACTATGGCCCTGACCAAGGCCGACATGGTCGAACGCCTCTACGAGGAACTTGGTCTCAACAAGCGCGAGGCCAAGGATCTGGTCGAGATGTTCTTCGAGGAGATCCGCAACGCCCTCGCCGAGGGCAAGGACGTCAAGCTGTCCGGCTTCGGCAACTTTCACCTGCGCGACAAGAACGAGCGCCCCGGACGCAACCCGAAGACCGGTGAGATGATCCCGGTTTCCGCGCGCCGCGTGGTGACCTTCCGCGCCGGTCAGAAACTCAAGTCGCTGGTCGAGGAACATGCAAGCACGGAAACGGCCTGAGGATACCGACGAGCTGCCCGCCATCCCGGGCAAGCGCTATTTCACCATCGGCGAGGCCAGCGAGCTGTGCGCCGTGAAGCCGCATGTGCTGCGCTACTGGGAACAGGAATTCCCCAAGCTCAGCCCGGTCAAGCGGCGCGGCAACCGGCGCTATTACCAGCGCGAGGACATCGAGCTGATCCGCCGCATCCGCGCCCTGCTCTACGACCAGGGCTTCACCATCAGCGGGGCACGCCAGCAGCTCGACGGCGCCGACAGTGAGGGACACGCCTCGTCAGGCTCGCTGCGCGACATGATCCTGCGCGTGGAGTCCGTGCTCGCCCTGCTGCGCGAGGGATTGCAGCGCAAAGATTGACGCCCTGTGCATGAGTCAATATAATGCGCAGCTCAAACGCAAACTCGGCAAGTAGATCTGATCCGGGGTGTAGCGCAGCCCGGTAGCGCACCTGCTTTGGGAGCAGGCTGTCGGGGGTTCAAATCCCTCCACCCCGACCACATTGGAAATACTTACCGTCTCTACTGCGCCCGTAGCTCAACTGGATAGAGCATCGGCCTTCTAAGCCGAGGGTTGCAGGTTCGAGCCCTGCCGGGTGCGCCATGTCCTCTATGGTGGTCGTAGCTCAGTTGGTAGAGCCCCGGATTGTGATTCCGGTTGTCGTGGGTTCGAATCCCATCGATCACCCCACCCCTTTCTTCCTGTTCTCCCGTGCCGCCCTTCACCGAAGGTGACGATGCATGCCATTCCCTGCCCGCTTCTTTTCCGGCTCGATCCAGCCACGGATCAGGATCGCCCTTGCCTGGCTGTTCGCCATCGCCCTGGCCGGCTGTGCCAGTGACGCGCATTACCCGCTCAATCGCCCGCTGACCGCAAGCCCTGCCCTACTGCAGCCGGCGCCACAAGGCGCGGCCAGCCTGCCACCTTCGGACACACTGCTGGTCATCCTCGCCTTCTCGGGCGGAGGCACCCGCGCGGCAGCGTTGTCCTACGGCGTGCTGGAGACGCTTGCCGGGCACGAGGTCGCATGGGCGGGGCGTTCACGCCGCCTGCTGGACGAGGTGGACCTTATCTCGTCGGTCTCCGGCGGCAGCTTCACCGCCGCCTACTACGGCCTGCGTGGCGAGCGGATGTTCGGCGAATTCGAGACGGCCTTCCTCAAGCGCGATGTCGAGGCCGAGCTGAAGGACGAGCTGCTGAAGGCAAGCAATCTCTCCCGCCTCACCTCGCCGAGCTTCGGCCGATCAGACATCCTCGCCGAGCATTACGACCGCATCCTGTTCCATGGCGCCACGCTGGGCGACCTGCGGCGCAACGGTAGCCCGCGCATCGTCATCAACGCGACCCGCATGACGCGCGGAACTCCATTCGCCTTCACCGCCCGCCAGTTCGAGGCGATCGGCTCCAGCCCGGACAGTTTCAGCGTGGCCCGCGCGGTGGCGGCCTCCTCGGCGGTGCCAGTCCTGTTCTCGCCAATCATGCTGCGCGACTACCGCGACACCAGCTGTCAGGGCCTGCCGCCACCGCAGGGCGTCCCCCCGGAGCGGACCAGCGACGGCTGCTACATCCACCTGCTCGATGGCGGCCTGCACGACAACCTCGGCCTGAACATCCTGCTCGAGCGGACGAACGGTAACGGTGACGCCGGCCTGGTGCTGGGCGAGGCAGGCTTCCCCGCGACCCGCAGGATCGTGGTCATCCATGTCGATGCCACCGCACCGCTCGATCGTCGCTGGGAGCGGTCGGCGAGCATCCCGCCACCCGAGGCAGTGCTGGAGGCGGCCACCAGCATCCCGCTGCTCAACACCAACCAGGACACGCTGCGCGAGCTGAGTCTGCGCGCCGAGGCCTGGCGCGCGCAGGGACTGGACGTCAGCCTGATCGAGGTCAACCTGAACCAACTGCCCGACTCCGCCCGGCGATCTCGCCTGCTGGCCCTGCCTACCGCGCTGACCCTGCCGGCGGCGGCCGTGGACGACCTGCGCAAGGCCGCCCGCGACCTGCTCGAGGCTCACCCCGAATTCCTCCGCTTGACCCGCGCGCCGTAGGGCGGACATGAAAAAGGGGGCCTGTGCCCCCTTGATCATGCCGCCATACCGGCCTCAGACCTGCTCGATGGCGAGCCCCAGGCCCTCGACCTCGGCGCGCGCGCCACCGTGAGTCAGCACGCCGATGCTGGCCTGCGGTGGCGCAAGGTAGCGTTCGGCAACACGGCGCAGGTCATCCAGGGTGACGTCCAGAAGGCGGTTGCGGTAGGCCATGCGGCGCTCCGGCGTCAGGCCGTGCAGGGCATTGTGGAAGGCCTTCTTCGCCTCGCCTGCAGGCGAGCCCGGCTTGTCGATGCTGGAGATGACCGACAGCAGGGCCTCCTCCAGCGCCTGGGCGGTGTGGCCTTCGCCGTGCAACCAGTCGACGGCGCGGTCGAAATCGGCCAGCGTGTCGGACAGGCGCGGGTCGCGGTAGGAGTAGAAGCGGAAGCTCGCGGATTCCGGATCGTAGCTCGATCCGCCGCCGTAGGCCCCACCCTGCTCGCGGATGGCGCGATGCAGGAAGCCGTTGCGCAGGTAGGCCCCCAGCAGGGCCAGCGGACCGGCATCGGCGTGGTCGATGGGCACGGCGGGATAGGCCTTGGCGCAGAAGTGCACCTGGGTGTTGGTCAGCCAGGCCTCGCGCGTCGCCGCGCGGGTTCCCGGCAGGGCGACCGCGGACGCGCCCGCCGGACGCGCACCCCAGTGGCTCGCCTGCGCCTTCTCGAGCTGCTCGAAGCTGCGCCCCTCAGCGACCATCAGCCACTCGCGCGGCGCCTCGATCAGTTTGCGGTGCAGCGCAGCCAGACGTCCGGCGAAGGCCTCCAGACGCCCCTCCTCGTCCAGCCCGTCGTCCAGTGCCTTGAGATCCTGCAGCCCGGCCAGGCCGCTCCAGCGGTGCGCGAGGCGGGCAGAGGGCGACAGGCGCGAGGCGGCGATGGCCATCGCGTGGCTGTGACCGGCGGAGGTCACGCCCTGCTCGCGCGCGAAGCGGGTCTGGGCGACCAGCTCGCGCAGGCGCGGCAGTTCGTCGAAACGGGCCGTCTCCAGCACCTCGCTCATCAGCCGCTGCAGGGCCGCGCCGTTGCGTGCCAGCGCCTTGCCGGACAGCACCACGTAGCCGCGTGTACGCTGCTCGTCCTCCAGTTCGGCGCGCACCGAGGCATAAGCGCTGATGCCGCCGGTGACCGCCGCCATCCGCTGCTGCATGGCGAGATAGTCGTATCCGCCCGCCCCGACCTCGCTCAGCATGCTGGTGACGTAGGGCAGCAGGTCCAGCTCGTCGTCATCCAGCTGCGGCAAGGGCATGACGACCTGGCTGTAGACCAGGCCGTTGGTGCTGGAGTCGAACCAGGTGGTGCGGCGCGGGGCGGCATCGACGCGCACGGGCGCGGGGATGTCGAGCCTCCCAGGAATGTCCTCGCGGGTGACCTTGGGCAGGATCTCCGGATCGTCCTGCTGCGCCTGGCGCGCCAGCAGGGCCTGCGCCTGCTCGACCACGCGACGCTTGTCCTCCTCGCTCATGCCGGCCTTGATCGCGGCCAGGCGGGCCCTCTCGGCCTCGACCTTGCGCGCGGCAAGCCCGGTGTCCGGCACCAGGGCGAGGCGGACGCGGTGCGGGTTGTCGAGCAGCAGGCGGCGCGCCAGGCCCTTGATGTACTCCGGATCCTTGATGCGCTCGCGCAGGCGGGCCAGCACGGGCTCGAGGTCGAGCAGGGCGACCGGGTCCCCTTCGTGGATGGCGGCCGGCAGGGCGTGCAGGATCAGCTGCAGGCCGTAGGGGTAGGAGTCGCCGGTGATCTCGCGCTGCGAGAGCTCGAGCTGGTGCAGCACCGCCTCGACCGCTTCCTGCGGCACACCCTCGCGGGCCACCTTCTCCAGCACATCGAGGATCAGCCGCTCGATGGCCCCGGCGTGCTCCGGATTGGAGCCCTCCACACCGGCGGCGAACAGCATCTCGCGCGGGGAGTCCTCCAGCCCGCACAGCGGCGAGGGCGCGCTGCCGAGTTTGGTGGTCTCCAGCGCCTGCATCAGCGGGGAGGCGCTGTTGTCGAGCAGCACGCCGGACAGCAGCTGGGCCTCGAGCAGGCCCTCAAGGTCGGCGTTCTCGCCCAAAAGCCAGCCGACCACGACGTGGGTCTTGTCCGCCGTCTCACCCTCCACCGCGTACGGCTCGCTCACCGCCTTCGGCTCGGCATAGCGCTGCTCGGCCGGCACGGTGGTGTTGGGGTTGATGCGGGTGAAGCGCTTGAGTGCCTTGTCCTCGAACATCGCCTGCAGTTCGGCCGCCGGGATGTCGCCATAGGTCATGAACACGGCATTGGAGGGATGGTAATGGCGTTTGTAGAACGCCACCAGCTGCTCGTGGGTAAGATCGGGGATAGCCTCCGGCTCGCCACCACTGTTGTGGTGATAGGTCACGGTCGGATAGACGTGCTTGGTGAGCGACTGCCACAGCACGCTGACGGGGTTGCTCATCGCCCCCTTCATTTCGTTGTAGACCACGCCCTTGAATACCAGCTCGCTTTCCGGGTCGTCCGCCTTGGCGAATTCGACCCGATGGCCTTCCTGGGCGAAATCCAGCGGATCCAGGCGGGCGAAAAACACCGCATCCAGATAAACATCCAACAGGTTCATGAAATCCTTGCGGTTCTGGCTGGCAAACGGA
Organism: Pseudomonadota bacterium; assembly: GCA_040758295.1. Taxonomy (GTDB): domain Bacteria; phylum Pseudomonadota; class Gammaproteobacteria; order Halothiobacillales; family Halothiobacillaceae; genus Thiofaba. The sequence continues at coordinate 21,892 of JBFLVZ010000050.1, read as the reverse complement.
TAGGCCGTCCAGTCGCTCGAGGTGAAGGCATTCATGAAGGTATTCAGCGAGCGGCGCGTCATCATGAAGAACGGATCGCGCACCGGGAAGCGCTCGCTGCCGCACAGGGCCGTGTGCTCGAGAATATGCGCCACCCCGGTCGAATCCTGCGGCACGGTGCGCAGGCCGACCAGAAACACATTGTTATTGTCCTCGGCCGCCAGATGAAAATGGCGTGCGCCGGTGGCGATGTGCTCATACTCGTCGACGTGCAGCTGCAGCGCCTCGATCCACTGGCGGCGCTTGAAGGCAAAGGCGGGATGGGTATTCATGGATACATGCATGTCTCGATTTTCTCGGCCGTGCGGGACGCGGCGGTTCGACAAGGAAAAGTGACTGGATGATACCATGCGCCTTTTCTTCTCCCGATCCAACCCCGCTGCGACAAGGGTTCCCGTACCATGCCCACTCCCACACTCCACGCCCGTTTGCAGGCCCTGCGTACCGGCCGTCTCGACGAGGCAGGCCAGCGCCAGTTGCTCGAAGACGCCCTCGCCGAAGAGGCGCAGTCCATCGCCTGCGAGACCGCCGATCACCTGGCCTATGCCCTGCTCGACGCGGGGCGACCAGCCGAGGCGCGCGAGGTGGCGGAGCGGGCCCTGGCCGCCGGGCCGGACTTCGCCCTGCTGCACACCCTGGCCCTCGCCGAACATGCCATGGGCGACTCAGCCCAAGCCATGGGCCATCTCGAGCAGGCACTGAAGCAGCTTGGCGAACCGCAGGATGACGCCCTGCGCGTCATCCGCGCGGACATGCTCGAACACCTCGCCACCCTCTGCCAGCAACAGGGCAAGGGCCTGCGCGCCTGGCAGGCGCTGGAGCAGGCCGCCAGCCTGCTGGAATCCCTGGACGATCATGCCGGTTGGCTGCGTTGCGAAATCGCCCTCGCCCGGCTGGCACGCGAGCTGGGCGACAACACCCAGTCGGCCGACAAGTGGCTGACGGTGATCGAAATCGCGCGCCGGGCGGGGCGTGCGGAGGACGAGGCCCGCGCCCTGCTGGAGCTGGCCGAGATCGCCCGCGACGAGGGGCATGCCGAGGCCGAGGAATCGTTGCGCCAGGAGGCCATCGAAGCCCTCGTGCGGGCCAGGCTGTGGCCCGAGCTGGCCCGCACCCTGTTCCAGCTTGGGCGCGCACGTTCGCGACGCGACGCCGTCTGGCAGGCGCTGTGGCTGATGCTGGCGCAGGAAGGCCCCATGGAGGGCCTCATCAACGCTCAGGCCTGGCTGTTCATGCGGGAGGACCAGAAAGCCAAGCCCGAGGCGGCCCGGGTCGCCGCCGCGGTCATCGCCGTGGTCGAGAAACTTCCCTCCTCGCTGCCCCGCCACGCCGAGATTCATCGCATGGCCATCACCACCTTCCTCGGCTGTGCACGGCTACAGGGGATCCATGAAACTGAAATCACAGAGTGGATGGAAAAGGAAAGGATGCGTGCGGAGGATGGAATCATCGCCACGACCATGAAAATGATCGAGGCCCACGATGAAACCGGAGAATGGCTTTTCGACCGCGCGGCTTTCCTGGCAGGCCGTTGAAAAAAGGTTTCAACGGCCTATTAAGGCAAGCCATGGACGGCTTGCACGAAGATCAGCCACGCTAAGCGATTGATCTGCGGAGCGCGTCGCGACTGGGCGAGTTGAAAAAGGGCATCCTGCCCTTTTTCAATATCCTGCCAGCTGCGAAACCCTCTTGATAACCACGTCCATTTCACTAGAATCAGGCATGGTTATTCCGAACCTCCACTACCCAAGGAACCACACCATGACCATTGATTCCATCGACCTGAGCCAATTCAGCATCGAAGAGCTTGAAACCCTGATCAAGCGTGCCGAGGCCACCATTCGCCAGGCCAAAGCCAAAAAGGCCAGCGAGCTGCGCCGCCAGGTCGAACTGACTGCCGAACAACTGGGTATTTCCGTCGCCGAACTGGTGGGTCTGGAAAAGTCCTCTCGCAAACCTGTGCGCGCAACCACCTCGAAGATCGCCCCGAAATACCGCGATCCCGCCCAGCCCGAACTGACCTGGACCGGCCGCGGCCAGAAGCCGGTCTGGCTGCGCGAGCGTCTGGAGAAGGGCGCACGCCTCGAGGATTTCCTGATCCGCTGATCGCCGAATATCTCAAGGCCCCGCTCGGCGGGGCCTTTTTCATTCCTGCTTCTGCAGGTCCAGGCAAGCCTGGTAATACGTCTTCTTGCTACCCCCCAGCAGGTCGGCCGCAATCGCCGCCGCCCCCTTCACCGGCACGCCATGCGCCAACAGGCTGCGCAGGAGGGCCTCCTGACCGATCCCGGCCATCTCCCCTGCCGCCACGGGCATTGCCCCGCGCACCAGAATCACGCACTCGCCACGCTGCTGGTCCTCGTCCCCCGCCACCCAGTCCACCAGCGCCTCGAGGGTGTCCAGGCGCACCGTCTCGAAGGTCTTGGTGAGCTCGCGCGCCAGGGTCGCCTCACGCCCCCCGCCGAGGACCGCGGCCATGTCGCGCAGGGAGTCGAGCAGGCGGTGCGGGGCCTCGAAGAAGATCAGGGTGGGCGTCTCGTCCGCGAGCTCGGCCAGGCGTGCCTTGCGTGCCGAACCCTTGGCCGGCAGGAACCCCTCGAAGGTGAAGCGGTCGCTCGGCAGGCCACAGACCGACAGGGCGGCCATCGCCGCGCTCGGGCCGGGGACTGGCGAGACACGCACGCCGGCGCGCAGCGCCGCGCGCACCAGCGGGAAGCCGGGGTCGCTCACGAGCGGCGTGCCCGCGTCCGAGATCAAGGCCACGGACTGCCCGCCGAGCAGGCGCTCGAGCAGGTCCTCCACCCGCTGCTGCTCGTTGTGCGCATGCATGGCGGTGAGTGGCGTGGCGATGCCGAAGTGCTGCAGCAGCTTGCGGCTATGGCGGGTGTCCTCGGCCGCGATCAGGTCGACGGATGCCAGCACTTCGCGCGCCCGCGGGCTGAGATCCGCAAGGTTGCCGATCGGCGTGGCGACGACGTACAGGGTGCCGGAGGACATGAGCGATTCCTAATGAGCGAAACGGGCTGAGCTATACTCTAGCCCGCCAACTTCGACTTAGGGAAACCGCCGTGACAGGACTGATCCGCGGGCACTCGATCGCCATCATCCTCGCCCTCCTTGCCGGTCTGTTGAGCGCCTGCGCCCCCCAGCAGCCTCCGCGCCCTGATACCACCGCGCTCGACCGGGCGCTGGCCGAGGCCGAACGCAGCCAGGAACCGGTGCGACTGTCGAGCGCGCTGTGGCGCAAGGCAGCCGTGCTGCAAGGGGCCGAGCAGGCCGGCATGCAGCTGCGCGCCATCGAGACCCTGATCGACGCGGACAAGCCGCAGAATGCACTTGCTCTCCTGCGCGACCCCGCCGCCGGCCGCGAGGCCTGGCAGCGCTTCGAACCGCGTCGCGCACGCATCGTGCAGGGCTTCGAATGGCTGCAGCAGGGCCGGCAGGGAGAGGCCATCCGCGCCCTGCAGGACATCCCGGCCCCGCTCGGCGTGGCCGAGGCCATCCGCCGGCTGGAATGGCTGGCACGCGCCCTGGAGGCCGACCAGCGTCCGCTGGAGGCCGCCCAGCAGCGCATCGCGCTCGACGGCCTGCTGGCTGACGACCGCCGCCCCGCCAATCAGGAGGCCATCCTGCGCCTGCTCGGCAGTCTCGACAAGGCCACCTTCGACAAGGCCCTGCTGGAAACCCTGGAACCTCAGCTCGGCGGCTGGCTGCAACTGGTGCATGCCCAGCGCGAGGGCAAGGCGGCCCTGGAACAGTGGCGCCTGGCCCATCCGGCCCACCCGCTACTGCCCGCCCTGTATGAGCGGCTGCAGCGCGAGGCGGCGGCACGCGTGCCGCAGACCACGGCGCACATCGCCCTCATCCTCTCGCAGGAGCCGCGCCTCGCCGAGGCTGCCCGCGCCGTCACGGCCGGCGTCATGCTCGCTCGCGAGGAGGCCGGCGAGAAGGCCCCCGAGGTGCGCGAATACCCCGTGACAGGCGATCCCGACGGCTTCCGGCACAGCGTCGACGAGGCCGTCGCTGCCGGGGCCACCGCCGTGATCGGCCCGCTCGACCGCGAGACCCTCCAGTCGCTGACGCGCTTCCAGCCCAAGGTCCCGGTGATTGCCCTCAACACGCTGGAGAACGGTGCCACAACCGGCCCCAACCTGATCCAGTTCGGCCTGCCGCCGGAAGACGAGGCGCAGGTCGTTGCCGAGCGCATGCTGGCCCAGGGCAGCCTGCGCGCCCTGGTGCTCGCCCCACAGGATGCCCTCGGCGAGCGCATGCTGCGCGCCTTCACCAGCCGCTATGCGGCCGGCGGAGGCCAGCTGGTGGAGACTCTGCACTATGGCCAGCGCTCCCCGATGTGGGAACAGCAGGCCCGCCAGCTCCTCCGCCCCGCGCCCGACCCGATCGATGGCAGCCTGCGCATGCGCGAGGATGTCGACGCCCTGTTCCTGATCGCCCGCGCCAGGGACGCCCAAGCCTGGGTGCCGCTGCTGCGCGCCAACGGCGGCGGCAACCTGCCCATCCTCGCCACCTCGCATGTCTACGACGGCGCCCCGCGCCCAGCGAGCGACCGCGACAAGGATGGGCTGCAGTTCTGCGACATGCCGCTGGTGCTCAACTACGCCCGCCGCCCCGGGCAGACCGGCCCGAGCCGCTTCGAACAGGCTGCGCTTTCCGGCCAGCCGCGCCTCTTCGCCCTCGGTTTCGACGCCTACCAGCTGGCCACCCGCCTGGATGGGGCGAAACGGCCCGAGGGACTGCGCGGACAGACCGGTACACTGCGGCTGGGCGCGGACAACCGCGTCCACCGCACCCCGGCCTGGGCCTTGTTCCGCGGCGGCCTCGCCAACCCCCTGGAAGCCCTCCAGCCTTGAGCGAGCGGCGCGCCGCAGGCGAGGCCGGCGAACAACTCGCCCTCGAGCACCTCGAACGCCGCGGCCTGCGCCTGCTGGCGCGCAACGTCCGCGCCCGCGGGGGGGAAATCGACCTGGTGATGCTCGACGGCCTCACCCTGGTGTTCGTCGAGGTGCGCAGCCGCTCGGCCCGCGGCCTGGTCGGGGCGCTGGAGAGCGTCACCGCAGCCAAACAGCGGCGCGTACTGACCGCCGCCCGCGCGTATCTCGGCCGCCACCCCCAGCATGCTGCCCGTCCCTGTCGCTTCGATGTGGTCGGGATCACCCGCGATGGTGGCCAAACCACGCTAGAATGGGCCCCCAATGCCTTTGAAGCCTCCGCGTGACCCGTGTCCATGCGGCACCGTTTTGTGAAGACCCCCAGCCATGCCCGTCCTGAGCCACGCCGAAGGAACCGAACTGTCTCTACTGCTCCTCCAACATGCCGAGGCGCGCCTGCAACATGTCCGCACGGCCCTCGAGGCCGCCGCCCCGGACCTGGCCACCGCCGCCGAAAGCCTGCTTGCCACCTGCCTGCAGGGGCACCGGGTCTACCTCTGCCCCCAGCCCGAGACCCAGGTCCTGGCCGAGCGGGTCGCCGACCTTTTACTGCGCGGCATGATCCAGCCCCGCCCCGGCCTGCCGGTCATCCTGCTGCACCCCCTGCCAGGCGAGCGTCCCGGCTGCGTGCAGCAGATCGGCAGCCTGGCGGCCCCGGGGGATGCCCTGCTCGCCTTCAGCGGCGTCCGGACGGACGGCCTTGAGGGCCTGATCGACACCGCACGCCTGCACGACATGCGACTGATCCTCCTCGGCGGCCCCGTGTCGGAGGGCGTGGCCAGCCGCCTGCGGGAAGAGGACCTGGTCATCCGGCTCGACACCCCCTGTCCGGCGAGCCTGCACGAGGCGGGCCTGGCCGCCGTGCACGCCCTGTGCGACGCCCTCGACCACCGCCTGCTGGGGCTGGCCTGATGCTCGACGCGGTGCAACTTCAGGCCCTGCACGCCGCGGCGGGGACCGCCCATGTCAGCACCGAGCCGGCCACCCTGTGGGCCTACGGCATGGACAACAGCCGCCGCCACGCCCCACCGGATGCCGTCGTCTACGCCACCAGCCACGATCAGGTGCGCGAGGTGGTGCGCACCTGCCACACGCACCGCATTCCGCTGATCGCGCGCGGTCGCGGCACCGGCACCACGGGCGCCACCGTGCCCATCCACGGCGGCGTGGTGCTCAGCTTCGAGCGCATGAACCGCATCCTGGAGGTGAATCCGGATGACCGCCTGATGGTGGTGGAGCCCGGCGTGACCAATGGCGAGGTACAGGCGGCGGCGCGTGAGCATGGCTTCTTCTGGCCGCCCGATCCGACCAGCTCGCCGTTCTGCAGCGTGGGCGGCAACCTCGCCTACAACTCGGCCGGGCCGCGTGCGGTGAAGTACGGCACGGTACGCGAGAACGTGCTGGGCCTGCGCGCCGTCACCGGCCGGGGCGAGGAGCTGCGCACCGGCACCCGCACCACCAAGGGCGTGGTCGGCTATGACCTCACCCGCCTCTTGATCGGCTCCGAAGGCACCCTCGCGGTCATCACCGAGGCCACCCTCCGGCTCACCCCGCTGCCGGAGGCGATCCGCACCGCGCGCGCCCTGTACGCCGACATGGACAGCGCCGCACGCGCGGTCGCCCGCCTGATGGCGCAACCGGTCACCCCCTGCGCGCTGGAATTCATCGACGGCGCGGCGATGGACATGATCCGCGGCCACACCGACACCGACCTCCCCAGGCAGGCGCGCGCCATGCTGATGATCGAGGTCGACGGTCCGGCGGCCTGCCTGGAACCCGCCATCACCGCCATCCGCCAGGCGGCGGAGGTGGACGGCCTGCTGGAATGGCGTGAGGCGCGCGATGCGCACGAGGTCGAATCGCTGTGGGCCACGCGCAAGGCCCTCTCCCCCGCCCTGCGCAAGATCGCGCCGAAGAAGATCAACGAGGACGTGGTGGTCCCGGTCTCACGCATCCCGGAACTGATCGCGGGACTGGAGCGACTGTCCGCCGCACACGCCATTCCGATCATCAACTTCGGTCACGCCGGCAACGGCAATATCCATGTCAACCTGTTGCTCGACCCCGACGCGCCAGGGGAGCTTGCCCGCGCCCATGCCTGCCTGGACGAGGTGTTCACCCTGGTGCTCGCCCTCGGCGGCACCCTCTCGGGCGAGCATGGCGTGGGGCTGGAAAAACGCGACTTCATCGGGCGCGAACTGGGCAGCACGGCCATCGACCTGATGCGCGGCATCAAGCAGGTATTCGACCCGGCCGGCATCCTCAACGCCGACAAGACCCTGCCGTTGCCCGGACACGGCAGCGCGGCATAGACTGAACAGACCTCGGAAGGATTGCCCCATGCCCGCCGCCCTCTGGTTCGGAATTCCCGCCCTCGCTGCCTATGCTGCTGCCGCCCTGTTGCTGTGGCGACGCCTGCCACGGCTGCGCGCCGGCGAAACCCCGGGCAAGGGGCTCGCCTTGGGCCTGGGCCTGGTCGGCGCGCTGCTGCACGCCGTGGCCTTGGCCAGCGACGTGTGCTGCCTGGAGGGCATCGACCTTGGCGTGCTCAAGGCCCTTTCCCTCTCCGGCCTCGTCACCCTGCTGCTGGTGCTGGTCTCCAGCCTGCGCCAGCCGCTGGAGAACCTGACCCTGCCGGTGCTGCCGCTGGCCATGCTCGCCCTCGCCGCCCAGCTCGGCTGGCCGGGCGCCCCGCGCAGCCTGGTCGGCAGCCAGCCGGCCCTGGAGGTGCACATCCTGCTCTCCATCCTCGCCTACAGCCTGTTCACCCTCGCCGCACTGCAGGCCTGGCTGCTCGCAGTCCAGCACCGCGCCCTGCACGAGCGCAGACCGGGGGCCTTCGCGCGCATCCTGCCGCCGCTCGAGCACATGGAGACCCTGCTGTTCCGCCTGATCGGTGCCGGCTTCGCCCTGCTGACTTTGTCCCTAGCCACCGGCTTCATGTTCTTGGAGGACATCTTCGCCCAGCATCTGCTGCACAAGACGGTGCTCAGCATCGTCTCCTGGGCGGTGTTCGGCGGTCTGTTGCTCGGCCGCGCCTTCCTGGGCTGGCGCGGCCGCACGGCGGTGCGCTGGACCCTGAGCGGCTTCGGCGTGCTCCTACTCGCCTACTTCGGCAGCAAGATCGTGCTGGAATGGGTGTTGGGCATCATCCGCTGATGCCTTATCATCCAAGCTTGGTTCCACAACCACCACATCCTTCTTGGACGACATATCCCTAGGTGTGCTGATCGGCACACTCATCGCCCTGATCCTCCTCTCCGCCTTCTTCTCGGGCTCCGAGACGGCGCTCATGACCCTCAACCGCTACAGGATGAGGCACCTGGCGCAGGAAGGCCATCGCGGCGCGCGGCTTGCCCAGCGCCTGCTTGAGCGCCCGGACAAGCTGATCGGCCTGATCCTGCTCGGCAACAATTTCGTCAACGTGATGGCCTCCACCCTGGCCACCGTGATCTTCATGCGCCTGTTCGGCGAGGCCGGGATCGCCATTGCGGCGGGCGCCCTCACCCTCGCCCTGCTGATCTTCGGCGAGGTCGCGCCCAAGACCCTGGGCGCCCTGCACCCCGAGCGCATCGCCTGGCCTGCGGCCTATGTCTACACCGGGCTGCAAAAGGTCGTCGGCCCCTTGGTGTGGGCGGTCGGCCTGCTGTCGAATGGTCTTTTGCGCCTGTTCGGCGTGCGCGTCACCGCCGCCGGCGGTCACAACCTGTCGCGCGACGAGCTGCGCACCCTGCTCGGTGAGACCGGCGGATTGGTGTCCGAACGCTACCAGACCATGCTGATCGGCATCCTTGACCTGGAGGAGGCCAAGGTCGAGGACATCATGGTGCCGCGCCAGGAGATGGGCGGCATCGACCTCGAGGCCGACTGGGACGAGATCCTGCGCACCATCGGCTCCACCCCGTTCAGCCGCCTGCCGGTCTACCGCGGCACGCTCGACCACATCGTCGGCACGGTCAACCTGCGCCATCTCCTGCCCATCGCGCAGAAGGGCGAGCTTTCTCTCAAGACCTTCATGCGCTCGGTCGAGGAGCCCTACTACGTGCCCGAGGGCTCCTCGCTGCACACCCAGCTGCTCAACTTCCAGCGCGAGAAGAAGCGCATGGGCCTGGTGGTGGACGAGTACGGCGACATCCTCGGCCTGATTACCCTGGAGGACATCCTCGAGGAAATCGTCGGCGAGTTCACCTCGCAGCCGGCGGCGGAAAGTCCGGAGATCCAGCCGCAGGAGGATGGCAGCTTCCTGATCGACGGCGCCACCCCGCTGCGCGAGATCAACAAACGCCTCGGCACCGACCTGCCCACCGACACCGCCAACACCTTGAGCGGGCTGATCCTCGAGCACCTGCAGAGCCTTCCCGAGGCAGGTATGCGTCTGGAGATGGCCGGCTGCACGGTAGAAGTCACCCGCATCGCGCGCAAGGTGGTCGAGCAGGCGCGCCTGTGGCCGTCGCTTGAGCACACCACCGAGCTCGAGCCTTAACGTGGCCCAGAAACCCAAAACCCAGTACGTGTGCGCCGAATGCGGCGCCACCAGCCCCAAATGGGCCGGCCAGTGTGGCGAGTGCGGGGCGTGGAACAGCCTGACCGAGCAGGCCGCGCCCACCGCCCAGACACGCCGCGGCGGACAATATGCCGGGGCCGAGGGGGCCCGCCGCCTGGGCGAAGTGAAGCTGGCCGAGACCCCGCGCCAGGCCACGGGCCTGGACGAACTCGATCGCGTGCTCGGCGGCGGCCTCGTCCCCGGCTCGGTGATCCTGCTCGGCGGCGACCCGGGGATCGGCAAGTCCACCCTGCTGTTGCAAACCCTCGTCGCCCTCCAGCCCACCCTGCCCGGCCTGTACGTCACCGGCGAGGAGTCGCTCGACCAGGTCGCCCTGCGCGCCCAGCGGCTCGGCCTTGAGGCCGCCGACCTGCAGCTCTTGGCCGAGACCTCGGTCGAGCGCATCGTGCAGCAGGCGGAGGCCCTGCGCCCCGGGGTCATGGTGGTCGACTCGATCCAGACCCTGTTCTCCGAGGTCCTGACCGCCGCGCCCGGCTCGGTATCGCAGGTGCGCGAGGCCGCCGCCCTGCTCACCCGCCTGGCCAAGCAGCGCGGCATCTGCGTGTTTCTGATCGGCCACGTGACCAAGGAGGGGGCGATCGCGGGGCCCCGCCTGCTCGAGCACATCGTCGACACCGTGCTGTATTTCGAGGGCGAGCCCGGCAGCCGCTACCGCGTGATCCGCGCGGTCAAGAACCGCTTCGGCGCGGCCAACGAGCTTGGCGTGTTTGCCATGACCGAGCACGGCCTCAAGCCGGTGAGCAACCCTTCCGCCATCTTCCTCTCCCGCCATGAGGAGCCCGTGCCCGGCAGCGTGATCATGGTCACCCGCGAGGGCACCCGCCCGCTTTTAGTCGAGGTTCAGGCGCTGGTGGCGGAAAGCCCGTTCGGCCAGCCGCGCCGTGTCACCGTCGGATTGGAGCAGAACCGACTGGCCATGCTGCTCGCGGTCATGCACCGCCACGCGGGGGTGGCCATGTTCGACCAGGACGTGTTCATCAACGTGGTCGGCGGGGTGAAGATCAGCGAGACCGCCGCCGACCTGCCACTCCTGTGTGCCGCCCTCTCCAGCCTGCGCAACCGCCCGCTGCCGGCCGATACCGTGATCTTTGGCGAGGTAGGGCTTGCCGGCGAGCTGCGCCCGGTGCCGCACGGCCTCGAGCGGCTGCGGGAGGCCGCCAAGCACGGCTTCCGGCGCGCCATCGTGCCCAAGGCCAATCTTGCGGGAAATCCGCCCAAGGACATGGAGCTGCACGGCGTGACCCGCCTGACTGAGGCGCTGGGACTTTTGTAGCCCCATGCCGGCCATGGCATACAATCGAGCCATCGTCCGCTCCATGCGGGAAGACCACCATGGGCCATGCACACCGCTTTGACCTGCCGCATTACACCTACGACGACTACGTGCAGTGGGAAGGACGCTGGGAGCTGATCGACGGCATCCCCTATGCCATGTCGCCCGCCCCCTCCCTCACCCATCAGGCCGTGAACCACAAGATCGCCTGGGTTCTGCAAGAACAACTGCGCGGGTGCAAGGACTGCCAGGCCCTGTTGCCAGTGGACTGGCGCATCAGCGAGGACACCATCCTCCAGCCGGACAACCTGGTCATTTGCCACCCGGCCGAAGGGGCCTACCTCACCCGCGCCCCGGTGCTGATCTTTGAGGTGCTCTCCAAATCCACTGCGCTCAAGGACCAGAACACCAAGTACGAGATCTACCAGCACGAGGGGGTGAAGTACTACGTCCTGGTCGCGCCTGAGGATCGCACAGCCAAGATCTTTCACCTCCTCAATGGCCGCTACGCGAAGCTGGCGGACGTCGGCAACGAAACCGTCGATTTCGAGCTCGGCCCGTGCGCGATCCACTTCGACTTTTCGCTGATCTGGTGAGCCTGCGGCGAACCGCGGGGGCATGGTAAAATGACCAACTCATCGACCGGGCACCCCGCATGGCCGCCAGACCGAGCAAGACAACAGATACTCCCGACATCGCCGCCTTCGAGGCCTCGCTCAAGGAGCTGGAGGCCTTGGTGCAGCGCATGGAGCAGGGCGAGCAGCCGCTGATCGATGCCATGCGCGACTTCGAGCGCGGCGTGCAGCTGACCCGCCAGTGCCAGACCATGCTGGCCAGTGCGCAAGCCAGGGTCGACATGCTAAGCCAACGGACCGGCCAGCCCGAACCCTTCATTCCGGACGACGATGGCCGCTGATGCCCTCCTCCTGGCGCTGCAGGCGGCCAGCGCGCGGGTCGAGACCGCCCTCGACCACGCCATCCCCGCCGAGCCCGGCCCATCCCCGCTGGCACGTCTGGTCGAGGCCATGCGCTATGCCGCGCTCGGCCCCGGCAAGCGGGTGCGCCCCTTCCTCGTCTACGCCTCGGGCGAGCTGGCCGACGCCGATGCGGCGGCCCTTGACGCCCCCGCCTGCGCGCTGGAGATGATCCACGCCTACTCCCTGGTGCACGACGACCTGCCGGCGATGGATGACGACGACCTGCGCCGGGGGCGGCCCACCTGCCACCGCGCCTTTGATGAGGCCACCGCCATCCTCGTCGGCGATGCGCTGCAAACCCGCGCCTTCGAGCTGCTGGCCGAAGCCCCCGGCCTGGCCGAAAAAACCCGCATCGCCATGATCACCACCCTCGCCCGCGCCGCCGGCAGCCAGGGCATGGTCGGCGGACAGGCCATCGACCTCGCCGCTGTCGGCCAGCGTCCCGACCTTGCCGCCCTGGAGCGCATGCACCGCATGAAGACCGGCGCGCTGATCGAGGCCAGCGTCATCCTCGGCGCCCTCGCCGGCAACGCGGACGAGGCCATGCTTGAGCGCCTGACGCGCTATGCCCGCGCCATCGGCCTGGCCTTCCAGGTGCGCGACGACATCCTCGACGTGACCGCCGACAGCCAGACCCTGGGCAAGACCCAGGGCAAGGATGCGGCCCATGCCAAGCCGACCTACGTCAGTCTGCTCGGCCTTGACGCCGCGCAGGCCCTGGCCGGCAAGCTGCGCGACGAGGCGGAGGCCGCGCTCGACGGCCTGCCGCGTGCGGACCACCTGCGCGCCCTGGCCCGCTACATCGTCGAGCGCCAGGCATGAGCCTGCTCGAGACCATCCATTCACCCGCCGATCTGAAGGCCCTTCCCGCCGACCAGCTCAACCAGCTGGCCGGCGAGCTTCGCCGCTTCATCATCGACAGCGTCTCCGCCACCGGCGGGCACCTCGCCGCCAACCTCGGCACGGTCGAACTGACCCTCGCCCTGCACCGCGTGCTCGACCTGCCGCGCGACGTGCTGGTGTGGGACGTGGGCCACCAGGCCTACGCGCACAAAATCCTCACCGGCCGGCGCGAGGCGATGGCCACCCTGCGCCAGTTCGGCGGCATTTCCGGCTTCACCAAGCGCGAGGAGAGCATCTACGACCCCTTCGGCGCCGGCCACTCCAGCACCTCGATCAGCGCCGCTTTGGGCTTCGCCAAGGCGTTCAAGCTCCAAGGGCTGCCGCACCAGGCGGTGGCGGTGATCGGCGACGGCGCGCTGACCGCCGGACAGGCCTTCGAGGCCCTCAACCATGCCGGCGCCGGCAAGGCCAACCTGCTGGTGGTGCTGAACGACAACGCCATGTCGATCTCGCCCAATGTCGGCGCGCTCAACAAGCACCTCGCAAGGCTCATCACCAGCCGCACCTACAACCGCGTGCGCGAGGGCGGCAAGCACCTGCTCGACCTGCTGCCCGGCAGCGAGCTGGTGCGCCGCGCGCGCGAGCAGGTCAAGGGCATGCTCACCCACAGCGCCCTGTTCGAGGAGCTCGGCTTCCGCTACGTCGGTCCGGTCGACGGCCACGACCTCGACACCCTGACCAACGTGCTCGCCAACCTCAGCACGCAGACCGGGCCGCGCCTGCTGCACGTCGTCACCCAGAAGGGGCGCGGCTACGCCCCGGCCGAGGCCGACCCGGTGCGCTACCACGGCGTCAGCCGGTTCAATCCGTACAAGATTGAGCCCCCCCCCGGCAAGCCGGCCGTGACCTTCACCAGCGTGTTCGGCGACTGGCTGTGCGGCGCGGCCGAACGGGATGCGCGCGTGGTCGGCGTCACCCCCGCCATGTGCGAGGGCTCAGGCATGGTCGACTTCTCCATGCGCTTCCCCGAACGCTACTACGACGTCGGCATCGCCGAGCAGCACGCGGTGACCTTCGCCGGGGGGCTCGCCGCGGCCGGCATGAGGCCGGTGATGGCGATCTACTCCACCTTCCTGCAGCGCGGCTACGACCAGGCGGTGCACGACATCGCCCTGCAGAACCTGCCGGTCCTTTTCGCCATCGACCGCGCCGGCCTCGTCGGCGCCGACGGGGCGACCCATGCCGGGCTGTATGACATCGCCTTCCTGCGCTGCGTGCCGAACATGGTCATCATGACCCCCTCGGATGAGGCGGAATGCCACCGCATGCTCAGCACCGGGCTGACCCTGGAGGGACCGGGCGCGGTGCGCTACCCGCGCGGCGGAGGCTGCGGCGCAAGCGTGCCGCAGGACTTCGAGCCTCTCCCCCTCGGCCAGGCCGTCTGGCGCCGCCGAGGCAGGGGGGTCGCCATCCTCGCCTTCGGCCCGCTGCTGCACGAGGCTCTGAAGGCTGCCGGGGAGCTCGACGCCAGCGTGATCGACATGCGCTTCGTCAAGCCGCTCGATGTCGATGCCCTGCGCGAGGCCGCGACGAACCATGCCCGCCTCGTCACCCTCGAGGACCACGCCCTGATGGGGGGCGCGGGCAGCGCGGTACTGGAGGCGCTGGCCGACGAGGGGATCGTCCTGCCCGTCCTGCGCCTCGGCCTGCCGGACGTCATCACCGTACAGGGCAGCCAGGCCGAACTGCACCGCCACTACGGTCTGGATGCGGCGGGTATCCTGAAACAAATCAGGGACTTCCTTGCCTCAAGCCGTTCGCGCCCGTAACATCCCCGCTTTGCCCTCCCTTATCCGCCATGGCCGCCCAATACACCCTCAAGGTTCACACCGAATTCGCCGCCGCGCACCAGCTGCACGGCTACGCCGGCAACTGCGCCCGCATGCACGGCCACAACTGGAAGGTCGAGGTGGAGGTCACCGGCACCCGCCTGGACGGGGTCGGCATGGTGGTGGACTTCAAGGAAATGAAGCGGGCCGCGCGCGAGGTGGCCGGCCTGCTCGACCACTTCTACCTGAACGACATCCCGCCGTTCGACCACATCAACCCCACCGCCGAGAACATCGCCGCCTGGTTCTACCAGGAAGTGGGCAAGCGCCTGAACGGCGAACACGCGCGGGTGTCCGCCGTCACCCTGTGGGAGACCGACCGCGCCTGCGTGACCTATCGCGAGACCCAAGCATGAGCGCGCCGATGAGCGAAGTTATTCCGGATATCCAGGGCCTGACCGACACCCGCCGCATCGCCATCGATGCAGTCGGCATCAAGGGCCTGCGTCATCCGGTGGTGATCCAGGAGGCGGACGGGACCACCCAGTCCACCATCGCCACCTGCACCTTCACTGTCAACCTGCCGCACGACCGCAAGGGCACCCACATGTCGCGCTTCGTCGCCCTCTTGGGCGATGCGCCGCGCGTCATCTCTCCCGCGGGCCTGGCGGCGCTGCACCGCGAGATGCTCGAGCTGCTGGACGCCGACTTCGGCACCATCGAGATGAATTTCCCCTACTTCGTGCGCAAGGTCGCCCCCAAATCCGGCGTCTCCAGCCTGATGGACTACGGCGCGCGCCTCACCGCCACGGGCGATCGCTGCACCACGCACGTCACCATGGGCGTGGAGGTGCCGGTCACCAGCCTCTGCCCCTGCTCGAAGGAGATCTCGCAGTACGGCGCGCACAACCAGCGTTCCCACATCCGTGCCGAGGTGGAGTGCGATCCCTCCCTTAGCCTGACCGAGCTGATCCAGCTGCTCGAGGCACAGGCCTCGTGCGAGCTGTTCGGCCTGCTCAAGCGCGCCGACGAGAAGTACATCACCGAGCGCGCCTACGAGAACCCGAAGTTCGTCGAGGACATGATCCGCGACGTCGCCCACGCCCTGGGCGAGGAGCCACGCATCCACGGCTTTTCCGTCGAGGTGGAGAACTTCGAATCGATCCACAACCATTCGGCGTATGCGCGGTTGAGCCGTTGAGCTTTTTCTGGACTGACAACGCCCGGACCCGGCCTTGAGCCGGGTCTGTCGTTTCCGATGGGAGGGAACGAGCAAGGGATGGATCCCGCCTGTCCATGCCCCAAACAACGAACCCGGCTTGTGCCGGGTTCGTCATGTCACGCGACCGCGAAGGGAATCAGCGCAGCGACTGCGTCAGGCGCTCACCCAGCACCGCGGTGAACTTCGGCAGGTCCTTGTCGCCGACCACATCCACCATGTCGATGCGGGTGGTGCCGTCTTTCTGCGGCTTGAGCTGCAGGGTGAGGGCGACCGGATTCTCGCCGCCGCCCTGCTTGAGCTCCGCGCCACGCAGGATCACCCCCTCGTACAGGGTGCGCGGACGGGCATGGCGAACCTGCAGCACGCCATTGTCGGCATCCTTCTTCACCACATCGAAGCCGAGCCGCTCGAGGCTGACCGTAGTACGGTTGAGGACCACCGGATAGGCCTGCTGCACGACGAGATAGCGCTGGTCCTTGTTGGCATCGAACACCATACGCGCGCGCGGCTGCAAGGAAGCGGCAAGCTGCGCGCGAGCCTGCGCGTCATCGCCGGACAGGTAGACCACCAGGCGCTTGAGCATCTCCGCCTCGAAGTCGGTGCTGGCCTGGCCCATCTGCCACTTGAAGGTGTCGGACGGCGTACCCGGCACCAGCGGGGCATCCTCGACCCGCTCCATGCGCTGGCTGGTAAGGAAGACGCGGGTCTCGGCATCGCTTTCGCCGCGCTCCATGCGCAGGCGCACGCGGTCCATGTGGTCCGGCACGAAGAACAGG
Organism: Pseudomonadota bacterium; assembly: GCA_040758295.1. GTDB lineage: Bacteria > Pseudomonadota > Gammaproteobacteria > Halothiobacillales > Halothiobacillaceae > Thiofaba. Next base: position 5,423 of record JBFLVZ010000050.1, on the reverse strand, counting down.
CGGGTGATGCCCTTCAACAGGCCCTGCAGGCCGCCCACCTCCGGATTACCGGCGCTACCACCGGTCCAGTCGGATTCGAGAATGCCAAGCTTGGGATCCTGGCGGCTGAGACTGTACCCTTCCTCCTGAAGGAAGCTGGCGAGGCGCGGCCACACCGCATCCGGCGCGGCCGCCACCTTCAGCCAGCGTGCGTCGGGCGATCCCTCCACGCTGACGGTGGCCGACTTGAGCAGGACACTGCCCCCCGGGACCCCGCTCTTCGCCGCCTCGCCCGAGGCGGTGGCCGCGCGCGGCACGCTGGTGACCAGGGCGGGATCGGGCGCGGTGAAGGCGGGAGGCACCTCGAGACTGGGCAGGCTGCCGGTACGGCGCGCCTCGCGGGCCTCATCCTTGCCCAGCCCGGGGATGGATGAGCACCCCGCCAGGAATACGAGGCCGGCGGCCGGAACTGCGATCCGCGCAAGCGCCTTCAATTGCATATCAACCTCTCTTAGGGAAATGCTGAAAAAATCCATCCATGGATTTTTTCCGCTCGTCTCGTCGCGGCGCATGTCCGCGGCGGCCTCCGCGAATCAACGACTTGCGTCGTTGTTCGCGTTGGGGCGTCCTGCCCCAAACAGGAAACGCTGAATTTTCCAGCGTTTCCTTAGTTCAACACGCCGGCGGCACGCATGGCCTGACGCAGCGGTTCGTGGTGCGCCGCGGACAGCCAGGTCAGCGGCAGGCGAATCCCGTCCTCGATCAGGCCCATGGCATGCAGGGCAAACTTGACCGGAATGGGGTTGGACTCCAGGAACAGGGTCTTGTGCAGTCCGCGCAGCGGCGCATCGAGCTCCTCGGCACGGGCGGCATCCCCAGCCAGCGCGGCCTCGCACATCAGGTGCATGGCGCGCGGGGCGACATTGGCGGTGACCGAGATCACGCCCTTGCCGCCCTGCAGGATGACTTCGCGCGCCAGGTCGTCGTCGCCGCTGTACACATCCATTCGACCGGCCACCCGCGCGATCAGTTCGCGGGTGCGCTCCAGCGAGCCGGACGCCTCCTTGATGCCGACGATGTTCGGCACATCGGCCAGCCGCTCCACCGTGGCCGGCAGCATGTCGCAGGCGGTGCGGCCCGGCACGTTGTAGAGGATGTGGGGCGCGGGCACCGCCTCGGCGATCGCCATGTAGTGGCGGTACAGGCCCTCCTGGGTCGGCTTGTTGTAATAGGGGGTGACCAACAGGCAGCCATCCGCGCCGACCTCCACCGAGGCCTTCGAAAGCTCGATGGCCTCGCGCGTGCTGTTGGCGCCGGTGCCGGCAATGACCGGCACCCTGCCCGCGGCGTACTCGACCGTGCGGCGCACGACCTCGATGTGCTCGGCGACATCCAGCGTCGCCGACTCTCCGGTGGTGCCGACCGCAACGATGGCGTCGGTGCCTTCCGCCACATGCCAGTCGACCAGCCGGCGGAGGGCCCCGAAGTCCAGCGCCCCGTCCGCCCGCATCGGAGTGACCAGGGCCACCATACTCCCGTGAAACATTGCATCACCCAAGTAAAGAAAATAGACCCATACTACCCGCCGCGAGGCGCGCCTTGCAAGGCACCGGAAAGCCTTCCCCATGCGCTGTTTCGCCCATCCGGGCGGGCGTGTACACTCGATTCAAACCCCATCGTCACGGACACCATGCAGACCCATCTGGCCGTCAATCTGCTCGCCAAGGATGCCATCGGACTGGTCGAGCGGATCACCCGTCCCATCGCGCAAAACAAGTGCGTGCTCCTCGACTCCCGCATGTTCACCCTCGGTGACCGCTTTGCCGCCACCATGCTGGTCGGCGGCAGCTGGGACCGCCTTTCCCGTCTCGAAACCGCCCTGCGCCAGCTCGCCTCGCAGTACGAGATGGAGCTTACGATGACGCGCACCGAGCCGCCTGCCGCGCAGGGCGCGCAGCTGCCCTACGTGGTGGACATCGTCGGCATCAACGACCCGGACATCACCCATGTCCTGGCGCAGTTCTTCGCCGCCCAGGGGGTCAACATCCGCGACCTCTCGACCATCCCCTACCAGGCCTCAGGCCAGCGCACCTCCATGCTCTCCCTGCGCATGCAGGTCGACATCCCCGCCGACCGCCGCCTTGCGCTGTTCAAGGACGCCTTTTTCGACCTGTGTGACGAGTACAACCTGGACGCCACCCTCGACCCCGTACGCTGAGGCGCCCCCGCCAAGGAGGACCGCATGACCGAACGCACCCTGCCCCACCTTGATGTCGAAAGCACGGCGGGCCCCCTGCATCTCCCGGACGACCTGCTCGGCCAGTGGCTGGTGCTGTATTTCTATCCCAAGGACAACACCCCGGGCTGCACCACGGAGGGTCAGGACTTCGCCCGCCTGGCCGCCGACTTCGCCGCCCTCGGTGCCCGCATCCTCGGCGTCTCGCGCGACGGCCTCAGGAGCCATGCCAGCTTCCGCGCCAAGCACGGCCTCCCCTTCGATCTCATCAGCGACCAGGACGAGGCCTTGTGCCGGGCCTTCGATGTCATCAAGCCGAAAAAGCTGTATGGCAAGGAGTACCTGGGCGTCGACCGCAGCACCTTCCTCATCGACCCGCAGGGCGTCGTGCGTCTTGAGTGGCGCGGAGTGAAGGTGGCCGGACACGCCGCGGCCGTGCTGGCCGCCCTCCGGGCCGCACGTTGAACCCCCACGGAAAGCACGGATCATGATCCATCACGAACGCCCCCGTCCCTGCCTGTTCGTCCTCGACACCAACGTCCTGATCCACGACCCCACCGCCCTGTTCCGCTTCCACGAGCACGACATCTACCTGCCGATGGTCGTGCTGGAAGAGCTGGATGGGATCAAGAAGGGCACCTCCGAGATCGCACGCAACGTCCGTCAGGCCAGTCGCTTTTTCGCCGACCTGATGGCCGATGCCGATGTCGCCGAGATCGAGGCCGGACTGCCGATCACCCCGCCCTTCCAGGACGCCCATCTGCGCGGCTGCACCGGTCGGCTGTACTTCCAGACCCGCACGCTCGACGCGCCGCTGCCGCAGATGCTCGCCGGGGCCAAGGCGGACAACGCCATCCTCGCCGTCACCCTCGCCCTCATGCAGCAGATGCCCGAGCGCCAGGTGGTGCTGGTGTCCAAGGACATCAACCTGCGCATCAAGGCGACTGCGCTCGGCATCCGCGCGGAGGACTACGAAAACGACCAGGTGCTGGACGATGCCGATCTGCTCTACACCGGCGTCACCGCCCTGCCGGAGGACTTCTGGGGCACGCACAGCAAGGATCTGCACGCCTGGCAGGAGGAGGGCCGCAGCTTCTACCGCATCCACGGCCCGCTGACCGGCGAATGGCAGGTGAACCAGTTCCTTTATCTGGATGGCAATGCGCCGTTCGAGGCGATCGTACGCGGCTTCGAGCCGGATGGCGCCGCTGTCGTCGAGACCGCCATCAACTACACCCTGCCGAAGAACACGGTGTGGGGCATCAACGCGCGCAACCGCGAACAGAGCTTTGCGCTGAACCTGCTGATGAACCCGGAGATCGACTTCGTCACCCTGCTCGGGCAGGCGGGCACGGGCAAGACCCTGCTCACCCTGGCTGCCGCACTGGCGCAGACCTTGGAGAAGAACCTGTTCTCCGAGATCATCATGACCCGGGTGACGGTCCCGGTCGGCGAGGACATCGGCTTCCTACCCGGCACGGAGGAGGAGAAGATGACGCCGTGGATGGGGGCCCTGATGGACAATCTTGAGGTGCTGACCCGCACCGAGGGTGGCGGCAGCTGGGAGCGTCAGGCCACCCAGGATCTGGTGCGCGCGCGGATCAAGATCCGCTCGCTCAACTTCATGCGCGGGCGTACCTTCCAGAACAAGTTCCTCATCATCGACGAGGCGCAGAACCTGACCTCGAAGCAGATGAAGACCCTCATCACCCGCGCCGGCCCCGGCACCAAGGTCGTCTGCCTGGGCAATATCGCCCAGATCGACACCCCCTACCTGACCGAGACCACCTCCGGCCTCACCTACGTGGTCGACCGCTTCAAGGGCTGGCCACACGGCGGCCACATCACCCTCTTGCGCGGCGAACGGTCGCGTCTGGCGGAATTCGCCTCGGAAACCCTCTGAGGCCAACATGCACGGCAGGCGACAAAAAGGCGGCCCATCAGGCTGTTTCAAAACACTTTGAAACAGCCTGGATTGGCGAGCCGTCCTTGGCTCGCCCGAGCGTCAATCACGACAAGTGATGGATTCTCGGAGCCCGTCGCGGGCGGGTACCGCGACAAGGCGAGTTTCAAAAGGACAGGACAGTCCTTTTGAAACAACCTGATGCCACCTTGTTTCCCCTTCGGCAGGGCATCTGCCCCTGCCTCAACCTTCCTTCTGACAGAAGTTGCGTGAGAACTCGAGCAGCTCCTCCATCGCCGGCAGGCGGAACTTGTGGCGCTGGCGGACAAAGGCGAAGTCGCGCAGGAGGGGGGGATCCAGCGGCACAGCGGTGAGCATATCGAGTTTGAGCTCCTTGGTGATGCCGGCCTTGGACATCACCGACAGTCCCATGCCTGCCTCGACCGCGCCCTTGATCGCCTCGGGGCTGCCAAGTTCCATGCACACGGTCCAGCCATCCGGATAGCCCTGCTCGCTCAGGTAGTTCAGGATGGCCTCGCGCGTGCCCGAGCCCTCCTCGCGGCAGATGAACTGGTAGGGCATCAGCTGGTCGACGGTCAGACTCTTGTGCTTGGCCAGCGGATGGTCCGGCGGCATGATGACCACCAGCTCATCGCTGCGGCAATGCTCGACCAACAGGTTCTTGTTGCTGACCGTCCCCTCCACAATGGCGAGGTCGATCACGTTGTGCTCGACCATGGAGACGATGGACTCGGTGTTGCCCACCTTCAGGCGCACGTTGAGATCGGGGTGCTTTTTCCTGAACTGACCCAGCAGGGACGGAAGCATGTTCTCGGCGATGGTCATGCTGGCGCCGATGTTGAGCGACCCGCCCATCTCGCCGGTCATCTCCCTCACCCGCCGCTCCATCTCGTCGTAGAGCTCGAAGATACGCTCAGCGACCTCGTACACCACCTGCCCCACATCCGTCAGCGTCACGCGGTTGTGCGTGCGATCGAACAGGCGGGTATCGAAGTGCTCCTCGAGCTGGCGCACCTGGAAGGTGACCGCCGGCTGGGTCATGTGGAGGGACTCGGCGGCCTTGGTGAAGCTGAGCAGCCGGGCGACCGTGTAGAAAACCTTAAGTCTGCGATCCGCCATCTTTTCTTCCACGGATGAGTGAGACGACCATGAGTGTATCGAATTTCACGCCCCAAGATAAGGCGTGTTTATCCAGCCACTTTTCGGGAAGGACGCTGCCACCACCAGTACATCAGCGGGATCACCACCAAGGTCAGCAGGGTGGAGGCGAAGGTGCCGAAGATC
>JBFLVZ010000049.1:0-25242 GCA_040758295.1 Pseudomonadota bacterium | reverse complement strand
CCGAACATGTCTGCATCAAGGCCAAAGGCCTCGAACATGTCCGCCATCGCCCGGTAGGTGGGCGTCTGGCGGTAAATCCTCAATCCCTCGCGCTCCTCGGCGCTGACATACCTGCCCTCGGCGATCCGTACCTCGACGCGCATCCAGTGCGCATGCACCTTGCGCGGGTCGTCGGCCACGCGCGGGGCCTCCTCGCTCATGGCCTCGATGGCCTCGCGCTGCTGCATGCGGATGACGTTGTCGATGACCGGCTGGATGGGGGTGGTGATGCCGCCGCGGGCGGCCTGGCCGGCCTGCTCGATAGCATCGGTGGTGTGGGTCTCGCTGCGCTTGGGGAAGACGGCCACGTTGGGCGCGGCCTCCAGGCGGCCGGCGAGGATGTCCTGGGCCAGGGTCTTGGTGTTGTGCTGCCGGACGGCCTCGCGGTAGACGCGGCGGGCCTCTGAGGCGGCCTCGCGGGAGACGGCCTTGGCGGCATGGGCCACCTCGCGGCGGGACACGCCGGTGATGTCCGGATCGAAGGCCTCGCACAGGAACTCGCCGTCCAGGAACACCAGCACCTTGCCCGCGTCTTCCGGATCCATGCGCACCATGACCTCGCGGCCGACCACGCCCGCCAGCTCCGGAGCGATGTACAGGCAGTTGTCCAGGCGGATACCCTTCTTGCCCACGGTGCGGGTGCCCGCCTCCATCAGCAGCACGTCGAGGGCGCGAGCGTCCTCAATGCGGCGGATGGGGCCGGTCCACTGGGCGTATTTCAGGTTCGGGGAGAGGCCGTCCAGCGCGCTGTGCTCGCGGGCGTGGTAGGCGGTAAGCCAGTCGGCAATGAAGCCCTCGAACTCCTCCTTGGTGATGCCCAGTTCCACCGTCTCGCCCTTCTTGAACAGGCGGTCTGCGAAGCTGTGGCGGTCACGGATGATCTCGCGGTCGGCCACGTTGTGGCCGATGTAGCCCGGCAGCAGCTCGACCAGGTCATGGCTGAAGCTGCGGAAGAAGCGCTCGATGTGCGGTTTCTCCCAGGCGGCGAACGGCGCGCACAGGATCTGCTCGATGCCGAGGCTGGCGCACAGCAGCGTCATGGCGCGGCTGGTGTAGTCCTTGCCGTTGTCGGTATGGATGGCGCGGGTCACGCCGTCGGCGACAAGCGTGGTGCGCAGCAGGTGGGCAATGCCGGCGCTGGTGGAGGTGTGGCCCAGATACAGCCGCACGCGGCGGCTCCATACGTCGATCACACCCATCAGGTGGTAGCGGTGGCCGTCCGCCAGCAGGATGTCTGCCGGGGTGGAGTCCAGTTCCCAGACCTCGTTGAGCCCGTCCACACCCTCGCTGGCATCGCCGAAGGCGGGCATGAAGCGGTCCTTCCAGGCGTCCGGGTTGGTGGCTGCAGTCAGGCCGAAGGCGTGCTGTTTCTTGTACGCGGCCATCCAGCGACCCACGGCGCGCTCGGAGATCATCACGGCCGGGAAGCGCACGCCGATGGCCTCGTGCAGCTTGCCCGGCCCGGCATGCGGGAAATCGGCCATGAAGGCCATGCAAAAGGTCTTCAAATCGGGCGTGGTATCGATCACGCCGGTGCCCTTGCGGTTGCCGTAGCGGCCGCCAAGGCAGGCCGCGCCATCTTCACGGGCGACCTTCTGCCAGCGGTACACGGTAGACGGGTCCACGCTCGGGATGGCCTCGCGCAGTTCCGGCTCGGCCTCGATCTCGCCCGCGTTCCACAGGGCGACGAACTGGTGGCGTGCCTTGCCATCGCTTAACCGGGCGCGGCTGCGGAAGGCATGCAGCAGCGCGAGGAAGGCAATCTTGTGCTCCATGCGCGCCTTGGCCGATCCAGTCAGACGCGCAGCCATGGCCAGCCCCGCCTCATGCATGGGCTTGGCGGCCGGCATCACCTTGGCGGCGATGGCGCGGACTTCTTCACGAATGCCGCTGGCCAGCATGGAAACGTCCTGCTTTGCCCGCGCCGCGCGGACGGCTGATTGCACTTGAATGGCCTTGCCGCGGCGGATAATGCACGCAGGCAGGTCATCGATCGCCCAGCTCAAGGCCCCGCCGCGCCCCGAGCGCTGGCCAGCGGGCCATGAGGGATCTTTTGCCCAGCGTTCAGCAACGATTCGTGGCTGAACTCCGCAAGCTGTGGCGATATCTGCTGCCGTGACGCGCATGGTCATGTCAGACCCTCAGAATTCCGTCGTCGCCCATCTCGCCCTCGGTCAAGGCGCGATGACCGAGCGCCTTGAGCTCGTCGTAGATGGCGTCCGTATCCAAGGTGAAGTCGCACAGCGGAACCAGGAACCGCGCTTCGGCCTCGCGCAGCATCTCGCGCGCCATGTCATGGCCGTACAAACCGCAGCCGACGACGAATTCAATGTTCTTGGCCTTGCGCTTGCCGTGTGATTCGCGTGCCCGGTGTTGAATCGCCAGGCTCATCAAATGGGTGAGCACGGTGTGTACCGTGGCACCTCCATGTCCTTGGCGATCCGTGACGTCCTTCAGCATGGCCTCGGCGTGCTCGGGCAAGATCTCGAAGTCCATGAACGGCCAGGGAAGCATGTGCTTGCTCATGTCGATCACGCCTTTTTCAGTGCTTCGGTAATGGTCTGATCGCTATCCACGATCACGCCTTCCTTGATGCCCAGGGCCACGGCTACCTTGTGTGCATCGCCACGCACCCCCTTATGACGCCCCCGCAGCACCTCGGAGACGGTGCTCTGATGCACACCAAGCTCACGCGCCAGGGCACGGGCGCTGATCCCGGCCCGGCGCAGGCGGGCGCGGGCTTCTTCTAGTGAAAGAACCTGCTTTGCCATATCCTCACCGTGTGTGTTTGTGGTCTATGGTGTTCATGATGGTGCCGATAACGGCGCTTGTCAACACTTGAGGTGTCGTTATCAGCATGATTGGTGCAAGGATTAAGGAAGAGCGTCTCCGACTCGGCATGACGCAACCTCAGTTCGCGATGGCATGCCAGGCATCCAAGAGAGCTCTGATTGAGTGGGAGAAGGGGGCAACTTCGCCGAGCGCAGTGCAGCTTTCCGCACTAAGCGATGCTGGTGCCGATGTTCTCTACATCGTGACGGGCAGGCGTGAGCAGAATGCTCAAGAGCGGATCGACGCGCGGCGCTTGACCATTGCCATCGAGGCTGTGGAGGAAGGGTTGGCGCAAGCGAACAAGGCGCTTCCTCCTGACAAGAAAGCTGAGTTGATCAGGGCCGCCTACGACCTCATCACCCAGCCTGAAACAGGCAAAAGCAAGGTTGTTGAACTGCTGCGCTTGGTGGCCTGAAAGGTGGGAAGTTAAGCAGCTGGAACCTTCTGCAAGGTCTCGTCTGTTTTTAGAACAAAATCAACTATTTAAAAAACTTCCCACTGCTTCAGTGGTGGGAAGTTAAAAGGTGGGAACTTCGCCATTTAAGTTCCCACCGATCAACCTACGTCAAGGAGCTGGTCATGGCTGATCACGAAGACCCGAAGAACAAGATCATCAAACTGATGGGCGAAGCGGAATCCAAGCAGGAAGAGCCAAGGCGCCCAAGGAAGCAGAACGTGGTGAAGAAAACCGTCGTCAACGGCGATGGGAATGTTGTCGGCAACGGCAACACGGTCATCAAGACCGAGAAGGTTGTGCACAAGACCATCGCCAGACCACAACCAGGCGAGGAGAACATCACCGAGGAGCAGGTGCGCCGTCTCCATGATCTGAAGGACCAGATCATCATCCTCGAGCAGGCAGCAAAGCGAGATCCCGCAACGCCTCAGCGCATCTGGAGCGCCCTGAACAAGAAGATGCGGGTGGGTTCCATGCGAATGATCCCGCTTGGAAAGTTCAAGGCCGCAGAGAAATACATGCTTGAGTGGATCGGCCAGCTCATGGACCGTCCGGCTGCTCAGAAGAATGCGCCCGATACCGTCCGCAGGCGCCGCATTGCCTACATCCAGACCAACATGAAGAAGCTTGATATCGAGCCTCTTGTGCGGGCCTATATGTCCGAGAAGTGCTCCGCCTCATCGCTGGCAGATCTCGATCTCACATGCCTTGAAAAGGTCTACAGGTACGTTGCCTCGAAAAAGAGCGCCTGATTGCAAACCATGCGTCGCACATCGCTCGCGACGCAAAATCCATCCGTCGCATGATCGTTGGTGATGTCTAGCCCTGAACAAGGCTCAAACCCGCATCACAGCGCCTTTCATCCCACATTGCCCACGATCATCCCGGCTCATCCCATCTATTGCATACCATCTGTCCCGTCACATCCGCCCCCACCACCAACACGAAGCGGCGGCCCTGGTCGGCGCCGACCGCGCGCGAAGGCACGCTGACCGTGTCGAAACGGCGGGCGGTGGCGAGGAGGACGCGAGCAAACTGACCGGGGGCGAAGATGCCCTTGGGGTTGTCCAGCACGGCGCGCACCGTACGGGTGCCGGTCGCCGGGTTGAAGCTGTGGTCGAAGTAGTCGATACGGGCCTTGTGCGGGAAGTCCTCCTCGCCCTCAAAGGCCACCCCCACCGTTGCGCCGAGTGGGGCGGTGTCACCGAAGCCGAGCATGGTGCGCTCATCCAGCTCGAAATAGACGTGCAGCGGATCAAGCGGCACCAGGGTGGTCAACAAGGTCGCGCCGTTGCCGCCAGGGCCGGAGACCAGGTTGCCAGCGGTGACCAGGGTGCGGTTGATACGCCCGGCGATCGGGGCGCGCACGCGGGTGAAGTCGAGGTCCAGGCGCGCCGCCTCCAGCGCGGCGCGGGCGGCGCGCACGTTGGCCTCCGCCACCTGCAGGGTCGCATCGCGCTGCTCGATGGCCTCGCGCGACAGTGCCTGGGTCTGCGCCAGGGCGCGGCCGCGCACCTGTTCGGCGCGGGCCTGGCGCAGCTGCGCCTCGGCCTGGGCGAGGGCGGCCTCGGCACGCGCGACCTCGGCGGCGTAGGGGCGTGGGTCGATCTCGTACAGCGGCTGGCCTTTCTCCACCCGCGCGCCGTCCTTGAACAGCACCCGCTCGACCATCCCGCTCACGCGCGGACGCACCTCCACCTCCTCCACCGCCCGCAGGCGGGCCGGGTAGACTGCGGTCTCGACGAGGGAGGTCTTCTTCACCTCGATCACCTTGACCGGTGCTGGCGGCATGCCGCCCCCCTGCGGTGCGGCGAGGACCTCTGGGAGAGGTGACATGAGCATCAGGGTCAGCACGAGGAGCGGGCGCAGGGCGGCCATACCGTCATTCCTTAGAATGTTTATTCAATCATCAAAGCATACCTGATGGGGCGTGGGAAGGAAGCACCTTGACCCGAGTTCAGGCGGGCGGAATAAGGCCGAAAAAACGCGATCCGTCAGGCCTTGCCGCGTAGCCGGCGCAGGGCCTCGCGGGCGTGGCTGTCCGGCTTGCGGGCGGGCGCTGGAACGCCACCCGCCAGGCGGCGCAGCTCGCGCTCGTGTTCGCGCCTGGCTAGGCTTTCGGTGGACTCCGCATACAACCCCTGTGCCTCGCTGGCCGGCCGGCGCTGCTCGTTGAGCGCCAGCACCCGCACCTGCCAGTGCTCGCCGCTGCGGTTCACGTCCAGCTCGTCGCCGGGTCGTACCTTCGCGGCGGGCTTGGCCGTGTGGCCGTTCAGGCGCACCTTGCCGCCCTCGATCGCCTCCTTGGCCAGCGAGCGGGTCTTGTAGAGACGCGCGGCCCACAACCAGGTATCCAGGCGCTGGGTGGTTCCGGCAGGCGGGGGTGCTTGGTGCATACTAGGCTCTGTTCCAATTCAAGGTTGAGGGAAGCGAGCATGAAACTCGAACTGGTGGGCTTCAAGATCTGCCCCTTCGTACAGCGGGTCAATATCCTGATCCAGCACAAGGGCATTCCCTGCGCGGTGACCTATCTCAATCCGAAGGAGCCACCGGAGTGGCTGGCCGTGCTCTCCCCGCGCGGCAAGGTGCCCTTGCTCAAGGTGGATGATGCCGTGCTGTTCGAGTCGCAGGTGATCAACGAATTCCTCGACGAGACCCATCCGCCGTCCCTGTTGCCGGCCGATCCGCTGGCCCGCGCGCGTGAGCGGGGTTTTGTCGCCCTCGCGGACGACCTGTTCGGCGGCCTGTGGCACTGGATGACCGCGAAGGACGCGGACAAGGCCACCGAGGCGAGCGCTGGCCTGCGTCACTTGCTCAACGTGCTGGAGACGAGCCTGCACGAGGGTGGGCCTTACTTCGCGGGCGAGTCCTTCGGTCTCGTGGATTGCGCCTTCGCGCCCTTCTTCATGCGCCTGGATCTGCTTGAGGCGAATGGCGCCGAGGCCCTGGCGGGGGCGGACCTGCCGCGCGTGGCGGCCTACCGCAAGGCGCTGGCCGAGGTTCCGGCGGTCAAGGCTTCCGTCGTGCCCGAGTTCGCCCAGCTCTATCTCGGCTTCGTGAAGGGGCAGGGCGGGGCGTTGGGCAATCAGCTGGATTGATGGGAACGGCTGCTCCACAGGCCGAATAGCCAGGTCCCGGCCAGCAGGCCGGCGATGATGGGCAGGACATAGAGCTTGCCCTCGCCCAGCATGGCCAGCACCGTGCCCGGGCAGCCGCCGGTCAGGCCCCAGCCGGCGCCGAACACCAGGCTGCCGAGCACCAGGGTGCGCACGTAGGGCTTGGCTTCGAAGCGGATGGACTCGCTTTTTCCCACCGCCCGCAGTCCGGTGGCCCGCATCAGGGCGACACCCACGGCGCCGACGGCGACGGCGCTAACGATCACCCATAGCAAGTGCAGGTTCTCGAACAAGAACAGGCGGGCGACCAGTTCCGGCTCCGTTGCCCCTGCGCGGCTGAGGAGGAAGCCGAACAGCGCACCCAGGGCAAGGAACAGCAGTTTCTGGCCCATCTCAGCCCGCCCCCGCCAGCCGCCAGAGGGCCTGCACCATGATGAGTCCGCCGGCGAAGAACAGGAGGGATGCGAGCACGCTGGGCGGATTGAGCAGGGCCACCCCGACGATGGTGTGGCCGCTGGTGCAGCCGCCCGCGAGCCTCGCGCCGAGGCCCATCAGCACCCCGCCCGCGAACAGCACCAGCGCCTTCAGCCACGGGGCCTCCGGGAGCATCGCCTCGTAGGCCGTGCCCATGTCCAGCACCCAGCCGACTTGGCCGGCACTTAGCGCGGCGAAGAGCCCGCCGAGCGGCAGGCCGGCGATGAACCACAGCCGCCACTGCTCGCTGGCGGCGAACTCGCGTCCCTGGAAGAAGGGCAGGCGCGACACCGTGGCGCAGGCCTGGCCGAGCGGCGAGGAGCAGCCCAGCGGGCGGCCGGTCAGCCAGTATTGCAGCAGCACGTACAGGCCGATGGCGATGCCTGCGAGGTAGGCGTTCCAGAGAAGGGCGGTGGTCATGGCATGGTAGCGGTTGCGATCATGCCGCGAAGTTTAGGAAAAAGGTCGGGTACGGCGGAAAGCAAAAATGCCGATGGCCGCATAAGGCGGCCATCGCAGGGAGGATGGGGAGGATGGGGAGGATGGGGGCAGCGTGTCGCCGCGATGAATTCGGATCGGCCCGGGGCGGGCCTCCTACCCTGTAGGAGCGACGCCCTCGTCGCGATGTGAAGATCAGGCCGAAGGCCGGAATCCGGGGCAGGCCTCCCGGATTTCACTACGCTCCATCCGGGCTAAGGTCCTCTCCATATCGCCGCGATCCGCTTGTGGATCGGCCCGGGGCGGGCCTCCTGCCCTGTAGGAGCGACGCCCTCGTCGCGAGAGAGGCTCAGTCCCTGGCTTCCGAATCCGGCAGGATGATGTTCAGTTCCAGCACCTCGACGCCATCCTCGCGGTCGAGCTTGACCTTGACCGCCTCGTCGCTGACCGCGACATAGCGGCGGATGACCTCCAGCAGTTCCTTCTCAAGCATAGGCAGGAAATCATGTCCGCCGCGGGTCTGCGCCCGTTCGTGGGCGATGATGATCTGCAGGCGTTCCTTGGCCAGTTTGGCAGAGGTTTCCCTCTTGCCGCGGAAGAAATTGAGCAGACTCATGGCTTATTTCCCGAACAGGCGGCTGAAAAGGCCCTTCTTCTCGGCAGTGATAAAGCGCAGCGGACGCTCCTCGCCGAGCAGGCGGGCCACGGCATCCTCGTAGGCCTGGCCGGCGTCGGATTCCTTGTCCATGATCACCGGCTGGCCGGCGTTGGAGGCATTCAGCACGGCGGGTGACTCGGGAATCACGCCCAAGAGCGGCACGGCCAGGATCTCCAGCATGTCCTCCACGCTCATCATCTCGCCGGCATCGGCGCGGGTGGGGGAGTAGCGGGTGACCAGCAGGTGCTGCTTGATCGGAGGCAGGTTGTTGATCGCACGGTGCGACTTGCTGGCCAGCAGGCCGAGCATGCGGTCGGAATCGCGCACCGAGGAGACCTCCGGGTTGGACACCACGATCGCCTCGTCGGCGAAATACATCGCCAGCTGGGCCCCCTTCTCGATCCCAGCGGGTGAGTCGCAGACGATGTAGTCGAACCCGTCCGCCTTCAGGTCATCCAGCACCTTCTTCACGCCCTCCTCGGTCAGCGCGTCCTTGTCCTTGGTCTGGGAGGCGGCCAGGACGTACAGGCCCTCGACCCGCTTGTCCTTGATCAGCGCCTGGTTGAGGCTGGCTTCGCCGTTGACCACGTTGACAAAGTCATACACCACGCGGCGCTCCACGCCCATGATCAGATCGAGGTTGCGCAGGCCGACGTCGAAATCGATCACGGCGACCTTGTTGCCGCGCAGGGCCAGGCCCGTGGCGATCGAGGCGCTGGTGGTGGTCTTGCCCACGCCGCCCTTGCCGGAAGTCACGACGAGAATCTTCGTCACAGGATGTTTCCTCTATGCATGGTGGACGAGCCTTCAGCCGAAGGCACGGATGATCATTTTTTCGTTCAGGATCTCAATGACCGCAGGCCGGCCAAGCAGGGCGGGGTCGATATCGTCGCGCGTGCGGTAGATGCCGTTGATCGACACCAGCTCGGCATCCAGGCTCTGGCACCAGATGCGTGCGTCGCCGCGGCCGCGCGCACCCGCCAGGGCCCGGCCGCGCAGCGCGCCATAGATGTGGATGTCGCCATCGGCCACCACCTCGGCCCCCTCGTTGACCGAGGACTCGACGATCAGATCGCCGCCGCGCGCGTAGAGCTGCTGGCCGGCGCGCACCGGCAGGCGCACCACGAGGTCGCAGGCCGCTGGGGCGGGCGGAGCCTCTTCGGTGGACGATGCTTCCTCGGTCTTGTCCGTGGTCGCTCCGGGGGGCTCACTCACCGCCCGGCCCGGGCTGTCCGGGAACAAGGCCAGGCGCGCGCGGGCAGCGGCGGTGCGTTGTTGCTCGTTGCCGCCCACCACGCCGACCACCGTCAGACCGTGGTTGTCCAAAAGACTGACCAAGGCGGGAAAGTCCACCACCTTGAAGCCGTCCTGCAGGGGGGAGAGGTCCACCACCAGTGGGGTGTTCTTGAACAGGTTGGGGGCCTGGGCCATGTGCTCCTTGAGGCGCATGGCCAGTTGCACGATGTTGGGGTTGTGCAGCTCGAACACCATCAGGGTGAGCATGCGGCCCTTGAGTACGAAGGCGGTATCCGTCGGGTCAGCCATGATCGGGTTGTGTTTAGAGGGCGCAGCAGGCGAGGCCGAAGGCGATGTCCTCCGTGCTCTGGCTGGTGCGTCCGTCGTCCAGGTTGAGTTCAAGGAAGCGGATGGTGAAGCGCTGCTTGCCCGCGCTTACCTCCGGGAAACAGGTCGCGTCCTCGGGCAGGGTGACCCGGATCAGTTGGAACGGGAGCGAGGGGTCCAGGACCTGCTGATAGAAGCCACCCTCGGCGACCGCAGCGGAAGGAGCAGCGCTCTTGCGCACAAGGTCAAGAATCAGCTCAATGCCTTCCTGCACCACGGCAAACGGCATCAGCCAGGCCCGCAGGATGTCGCGCCGGTCTTCGATGGGCTGGCGCAGCCAATGATGGAACATCGGCAGGTCGAACTCGCACAGCCCGCCGGGAATCCGGCCGCGCTGCTGGATGGCGGAGAGGAACTCGTTGGTCTTGATGGCGGCGCCGATCGGCCCGCTCTGCGCATGCAGGCGCTGGATCAAGGCCTTTTGCTGTTCCAACACTTGATTGAGCTTGAGGGTGTCGACATCGGGCGTTTCGGACAGACGGGTCAGATTGGCACTCTGCCGCTCCAGCTCTTTCATCAGCTCGCGCTTGATGTCCACCCGGCCGGTGAGTTCGGTCAGCTCGAGCAGGGTGAGCACCGCGCACTGGGAGTCCTGCTCGGATGAACCGGCCAGGAAGTGCTGCGCGCGGGCGAACAGCTCGCTCAGGCGCAGGAAGGCACGCATGCGCTCGTTGAGGGGGTGCTCGAAGACGTTCTGAGCCGTCATTGCGCCGTGATTGCCGTTGGGTCAAAAGAATCCGCCTCATTTTGCGCCCAAAGGTTGCAGCACACAAATGTCATCTCTATATAAGGCCATAGGAAGGGCATCGTAGGGTCAATCGAGCCGCCTTGCGCAGGCCCCTGCAAAGAAAGTTTCACAAGGGTGTTGACAGCGAGTCCAACCTCTCTATAATGCGCATCCGTCAGCAACGCTGACTGCCTCTGCAGCGTCCCCATCGTCTAGAGGCCTAGGACATCGCCCTTTCACGGCGGTAACCGGGGTTCGAATCCCCGTGGGGACGCCACTCATTACTCTCTCGGTCCGGAATGATCCGGGCGTCATCGAAATCGAACCCTCCTGTCCTGGTCCCCGCGCCATCCCGGTGCGTAAAGACTTGATGTGACTTTCGTTGGTTGGCTTCGATGCCTGAAGTTGTTGCCAACGAACAGCAAACCGCGAATAGCAGCTTTGCCGAGAGTCCATTGTCTTTGCCCACAGGAACATCCTTTGACGCAGTCCACTTTTGCCGACCTCGGCATCCATAGCCAACTCGTTGCCAACCTGACCGACCTGGGCCTGACCCAGCCGACGCCCGTGCAGGCGCAGGCCATTCCCATGCTGCTGGCAGGTGGTGACCTCATTGCCAAGGCCCCCACCGGCACCGGCAAGACCGCGGCCTTCCTGCTGCCAGGTCTGACCCGCCTGGCCGAGCCGTCCGAGAACGAAGGTCGCGGCCCACGCATCCTTGTTCTGGCCCCGACCCGTGAGCTCGCGCAGCAGGTCACCAAAGCCGCCATCCAGTTCGCCCGCGGCCTGCGCCACGCCCGCGTCGTCTGCATCACCGGCGGCGAGCCGTACCCGATCCAGAACCGCGAACTGTCCAAGCCGTACGACATCCTCGTCGCCACCCCGGGGCGCCTGCTCGACCAGATGAACAGCGGCCGCGTGCGCTTCGACCGCCTGGAAATGCTGGTGCTGGACGAGGCCGACCGCATGCTCGACCTCGGTTTTGCCGATGACATGCGCGCCATTGCCGCCGCCATGCCGGAAGACCGCCAGAGCGTGTGCTTCACCGCCACCCTCTCGCCCAGCGTCGTCAAGCTGGCCGGCGACCTGCTGACCAACCCCCGGCAACTGGAGGTCGCTCCGCTGGAGGCCCGTCGCGATGCCATCGACCAGCAGGTCATCTATGTCGACCACGTCGACCACAAGCGCGAGCTGCTCAACCACCTGCTCGCCGATGCGTCCGTGAACCAGGCCATCGTCTTCACCGCCACCAAGCGTGACGCCGACCAGCTTGCCGCCGAACTGGAACAGGCCGGTCAGGCCGCCGCCGCCCTGCACGGCGACCTGAACCAGCGCCAGCGCACCCGCATGCTCGACCACCTGCGCAAGGGGCGCTGTCGCATCCTCGTCGCCACCGATGTCGCTGCCCGCGGCATCGACGTCGCCGGCATCACCCACGTATTCAACTTCGACCTGCCGCGCCAGGCGGAGGACTACGTCCACCGCATCGGCCGCACCGGGCGGGCGGGAGCGACCGGCACCGCCGTCTCCTTCGTTAGCCGCCGCGACCTCGGCGTCCTGCGCAACATTGAACACTATGTGGGCGAGAAGGTGCGCGTGACCGAGGTTGAGGGCATGGAAGCCCGCTTCAAGCCGCAGGAAGGCGACCGTGGCGGCATGGGGCCGCGCGGTCGTGGTCGTCCGGGTGGCGGCTACCGTGGCGGTCACGGCGGTGGGGGTTACCGCGGCGCTTCGGCGGGCGAGGGCAAGCCCTACGGTCGTCGCGGCGGCCAGGATGCCCATGCCGGACACGGCAACCATGGTCATGAACACCACGGTGAGCGCCGCGGCAACCGTTTCGGCGACAAGCCCGCCGGTCGCCCGGGTCAGGGCGGCCCGCGCCGCAAGTTCTACGACTAAGCCGCAAGCGGCGGCCCGTCTTTCGGGACGGAGCCGGCTGTAGCATCTAAGCCCCTCACCCCGTCGAGGGGCTTTCCATGTGCACCTCCCACGCTCCCCCATCGCCGCGACACGCAGCTCCCGCAAGCCCAAGGCAGGGGTCAAAGTGCACAAAAACAACGCCGAGCAGCGCACGGTGTTGCACTACAGCAACGTGCGCGTTGCGCCGCCGCCAAGGCATCGTGTACAAATCACTCCGTGGCCCCGGATTAGACCGGGATGTCCTTAATCCTCCAAGGAGAAATCCATGAAGAAGCATCTGATTGCTGTTGCCGTAGCTGCCGCCGTTGCTGCTCCGGCTGCTATGGCCGATACCACCCTGTACGGCCTGGCTCACGTTTCTGTTGACTACATCGACAATGACGCTCTGGCTGATGCCAACGTCAACGTTCAGTCCGGCTCCTCCCGTCTGGGTGTGAAGGGTACCGAGAAGCTGAGCAACGGCCTGTCTGCCCTGTACCAGATGGAGTTCGGCGTTGACATGTCCGACTCTTCTTCCAGCACCTTCTCCGCACGTAACCAGTTCGTCGGTCTGACCGGCGGCTTCGGTACCCTGGTGGCCGGCCGTCACGACACCCCGATGAAGCTCGCCATCGCCAAGTACGACCTGTTCGGCGACCAGATCGGCGACAACGGCAACGCGACCCTCTACAACATCCGTGCAGCTAACGTCGTTGCCTACATGCTGCCGAGCAACCTGGGTGGCTTCAACGGTACCGTGGCCTACGTCGCTGACCTGAACCCGGCCTCTCTGAACGATCTGGCCAGCGGCGGTGTTTCTACCACCAGTGCTGACAACAACGACTTCCAAGCCTACAACGTCCAGCTGGGGTACGAGCACAAGATCTTCACCATCGACGGCGTATACCAGAGCTGGGATCTCGCCAACGAAACCTACACCGACTGGATGATCGGCGCTGGTGTGAAGTTCGGTGGCCTGAAGGTCAACGCCCTGTACCAGAAGCCGGATAGCGACATCCTCGACGCCGACCTGTATGGCTTGGGTGCGGCCTACACCTTCGGCAACAACACCATCAAGGGTCAGTACTACACTGCCAACGTTGATGGTCTGAGCGACGATCCCACCATGTGGGCCCTGGGTTACGACTACAAGATGAGCAAGCAGACCACTGTTTACGCCGCTTACGGTCAAGGCAAGGATGGGTTCAACGTGGTTGGTGACGGACACGGTGGCAAGACTGGTGTTAGCAAAGTTGGTGGTATCGATACCTACAATGGCGCAGACGTAAGTGCTTTCTCTGTAGGCGTGAAGCACAGCTTCTAATTTCCACTGAGATTGAGCCTGCACAAGGCGGCCTCCGGGCCGCCTTTTTTATTGTCTGATTTCTGCCTTTGCTGTTGTTTTTAGACTCGATACAAGCGGGGTCTTTGACAACACGGCCACGCCCACCTGCAATACGCACAAGTTTGTCCGCAAGCTGCAGGATGCGGGTTTTGAACCCAAACAAGCCGAGGCGCTGACGTAGGCGATGCGTGCGGCCATGGATGAGTTGGATCTGGTCACCCGCAAAGACCTGCAAATTGAACTCGCGCCGGTGCGCGCCGATTTGAACCTGCTCAAGTGGATGATGGGGCTTCTCATTGGCCTTGCTTTGGCCATCTTGATCAGGCTGTTTATGCCTTGATGCCAGCGCCACCTGGTTAATCTGCGTCAATTTTCGTAGCCCGGATAGCGGGCGAAGGCTGGAGTCTCTGCAAGAGATGCCAGATCGCGTTTCGCTCTACCCGCCCTTCTGCGCTATGCTGGAATGGCCCAACAAGAGAAAGGGAGCGAGACGATGAAGACTTGGGTCGTAGTAGCCGATGCCGCGCGCGCACGCTTCTTCCGCGTGGATGAAGAGGCTTCCGCACAGGGCGGTTCCCAGTATGCGCCTTCCGGTGAGGCGTTGGTCGGTGCCCTGGTCGAGATCAAGGATCTGAGCCATCCGGAATCCCTGCGCAAGGAGAGCGAGATGGCCTCGGATGCGCCGGGCATGAGCAGCGTGCCGGGTATGCATGGCAAGTTCGGCATGGATGAGAAGGTCCCGCCGAAGGAGACCGAGGCCATCCGCTTCGCCAAGGAGGTGGCCGAAACCCTGCATGCGGACTTGGCCGAGTACGACCGCCTCTACGTGGTGGCACCGCCGCATTTCCTGGGGCTGTTGCGCGATGCGACCGACAAGGTGGTCCATGCCAAGCTGGCGGGCGAGTTCCACAAGGAGCTCACGCACTTCCCGGCTGAGCAGATTCGCGAGCACTTGCCCGCTAAGCTGTGAATCCTTGAATTCACATCGGCTAAAGCCAAGGCCGGGACACCCCGGCCTTTTTCATGTGTGGCTCAGTGCATTCGGTGCAATGCGCTACGCTGTTGCGCCTACGGGGTGATCCTTAGCGGGAGCCCCAAGGCCCCGGCGTATACTTGTCCCGACGTCCAGCCTCTGGAGGGCACATGGAATTCCTCTCGATCAATCCGTATACCGGTGAACGGCTGGCCGCCCTGCCGGCGCATGAGGACCGGCATGTCGAGCGGGCCCTCGGGCGTGCCGCTGGCATGGCGCGGATCTGGCGCGAGGGCGGCTTCGCCCCGCGTGCGGCCGTGCTGCGGGCGGTGGCCCGCCTGCTGCGTGAGCGCCAGGGGGCCTATGCCGCGCTGATGGCCCAGGAGATGGGCAAGCCGGTGCGCGAGGCGCGGGCCGAGGTGCTCAAGTGCGCCTGGGGGTGCGAGTTCTATGCCGAGCATGCCGAAGGATGGCTGGCCGACGAGCCGGTGCCGTCCGATGCGGCGGACAGCCGGGTGGTTTACGAGCCGCTTGGCGCCATCCTCGGCATCATGCCGTGGAACTTCCCGTTTTGGCAGGTGCTCCGCGCCGCCGCCCCCATCCTCATGGCCGGCAACACCTTCCTGCTCAAGCATGCATCGAACGTGCCTCAGTGTGCCCTGGCGCTGGAGGCCTTGTTCCGCGACGCCGGTGCGCCGGAGGGGGTGTTCCAGGCCCTTCTGGTGAAGGCGGACCGGGTCGGAGCGCTGATCGAGGATGCGCGCGTGCACGGTGTCACCCTGACCGGCAGTGAGGCCGCAGGCCGCCGGGTGGCAGCCATCGCGGGCGGGGCGCTCAAGCCGGTGGTGATGGAGCTGGGCGGCTCGGATGCCTTCCTCGTGCTGGAGGATGCCGACCTTGAGTACACCCTGGGACAGGCGGTGACCGCGCGCTTCCAGAACGGCGGGCAGAGCTGCATCGCCGCCAAGCGTTTCATCGTGCACGCTTCGCTTGCGGAGGCGTTCAGCGATGGATTGGCGCAGCGTATCGCGGCCCTGCGCTTCGGTGACCCGCTGTCGGAGGAGACCGACCTCGGGCCGCTGGCCCGCGCGGACCTGCGCGACGAGGTGATCGGCCAGGTGCAGGCCAGCCTGCGCGAGGGGGCCAGCCTGCGTCTCGGGGGAACCATCATCCAGGGGACCCATGCGGGCATGCATGCCACCCTTCTGACCGAGGTCACGCCGGGGGTGACGGCCTTCGACCAGGAAATCTTTGGCCCGGTGGCCAGCGTCACGGTCGCGCAGGACGATATGCATGCCCTGACGCTTGCCAATGCCAGTCGCTTCGGTCTGGGTGGCAGCGTGTGGACGCGCGACGTGGTGCGCGGCGAGGGGCTGGCGCGGGCGCTGGAGTGTGGCGCGGCCTTCGTCAACGGCATGGTGAAGAGCGATCCGCGCCTGCCGTTCGGAGGGATGAAGGCCTCGGGGCTTGGGCGGGAGCTGGGCGTGCAGGGGTTGCGGGCGTTCACCAATATCAAGACCCTTTGGATCGGCTAAGGCAGGTCTGGATCAAATTTTTCGCTCCCTCTGCGTTCCATCCGGGCTCCGGTGCTCGGTCTGGGGATGTAGGAGCGACGACCTCGTCGCGATACAGGTGCAGCCCATCGGCCCGGGGGCGGGCCTCCTACAGCCGCGTAGCCCGGATGAAGGCCGAAGGCCGGCATCCGGGGGGAGCGCGATTTTCCCGGATTTCGCTGTGTTTCATTCGGGCTCCGGTGCTCGGTCTGGGGGTGTAGGAGCGACGACCTCGTCGCGATACGGGTGCAGACCATCGGCCCGGGGGCGGGCCTCCTACAGCTAGCCGCGTAGTCCGGATGAAGGCCGAAGGCCGGCATCCGGGGGGAGCGCGATTTTCCCGGATTTCGCTGCGTTCCATCCGGGCTCCGGTGCTCGGTTTGGGGGTGTAGGAGCGACGACCTCGTCGCGATATGGGTGCAGACCATCGGCCCGAGGGCAGGTCTCCTACAGCCGCGTAGTCCGGATGAAGGCCGAAGGCCGGCATCCGGGGGTTCGGAGATAAGGTTCCCCCGGCTTGCGCTTCGCTCCATTCGGGCTACCTGTGCTTCGGGAGATGATTCAAAATCCTGTGTTTTGCATGTCCTGAAACTGCCTTGCCTTTGTCTCCCTCCCACAGCCGCCTGATGCTGGCGTATGTCACGGTCATCGCCATCTGGGCCACCACGCCGCTCGGCATCCAGTGGAGCGGCGCCGAGGCCGGCTTCCTGTTTGGGGTGATGGCGCGCATGGTGCTCGGCGCACTGGTCGCCATCCCGGTGCTGCGGTTGCTTGGGCTGCGCATGGTCTACACCCCGCGCGCCCTGCTGGCCTATGCGGCGGGGAGTCTCGCCATCTTCGGCGGCATGCTCTCCACCTACTGGGCCGCGCAGTTCCTGCCGAGCGGCATGGTCTCGGTGCTGTTCGGCACCGCGCCCATCTTTACCAGCCTGCTTGCGGCTTGGTGGCTTGGGGAGCGCCTGACCTGGTATGGCGTGGTCGGGATGCTGGTGGCTTTTGGCGGGCTGGCGCTGATCTTCCACGACCGGATTTCGCTCGAGAGCGTCGGTGGGCTGGCCGTGCTGGCCATGCTGGCGAGTGCCTTGATGCATGCCGCAAGCACGGTGCTGGTGAAGAAGGTGCACGCCCCCATCTCCGGTGGCGTGATCAGTGTCGGTGCGCTGTGGCTCTCGGCGCTGCTGTATCTCGCCGTCTGGTGGATCTTCGACGGGCAATGGCCCGAGCACGCTGGCTTGCGTACCTGGGGGTCGATCGTTTATCTGGCTGTTTTTGGCTCGGTGGCAGGCTTTATGCTGTTTTTCTACGCCCTGCAGCACCTGCCGGCGTCGCTGATGGGGCTGATCACCCTGATGGCCCCGGTGTTGGCATTGTGGCTCGGCTGGGTGGTGCAGGATGAGGTGCTCCCGCCGCAGGCGATGCTTGGCACGGCACTGGTCCTGGGCGGGTTGCTGCTGGCCCAGGGGCGCGATATTCAACTTGGGAGGATAGGGGCATGGGTCGGGATGTTGAGACGCTGGTGATCGGGGCCGGGATTTCCGGTCTCTCGACGGCCTTTTTCCTGCGCCAGCGGGGCATGGATGTCGCAGTGGTCGAGGCCTCCCCGCGGGCGGGGGGGAACATTCGCACGGAGGAGCATGGCGGCTACTTGCTTGAGGCGGGGCCCAACACCCTGCTCGACAACCATCCGGCGATCCGCCAGCTGATCGACGGGGTTGGCCTGCGCGAGGTCGTGCGCGAGGCCAACCGCGAGGCGAAGCGGCGCTATGTGGTGCGCGATGGCCGGGCGGTGCCGCTGCCTGGCTCGCCGCCGGCCTTCTTGACCACGCGGCTGTTCTCCTTCAGGGGCAAGCTGCGCTTGCTCGCGGAGCCATTCATCAAGCCGGCGGACCACGAGGAGAGCGTGGCCGGGTTCGTCCGTCGCAGGCTGGGTCAGGAGTTCCTCGACTGGGCGATCGATCCGTTCGTGTCCGGGGTGTATGCGGGCGACCCCGAGCGGCTTTCGGTGCGCGCAGCGACGGCCAAGGTTT
Organism: Pseudomonadota bacterium; assembly: GCA_040758295.1. Lineage (GTDB taxonomy): Bacteria > Pseudomonadota > Gammaproteobacteria > Halothiobacillales > Halothiobacillaceae > Thiofaba. Next base: position 7,081 of record JBFLVZ010000049.1, on the reverse strand, counting down.
ATGCCCTGGAGCGCGAGCACGGTTCGCTGCTCAGGGGGGCGCTGAAGAAGGCCTGGGCTGCGCGCAAGGCCGAGGTGCAGACGGGGCCGGTCGGCCGGATGCTGTCGTTTGAGCGGGGGCTCGGCCAGCTGGCCGATGCCCTGGCCGCCGCACTGGGCGAGAGTCTTTTTCTTTCGACCCCCGCCCAGGCCATCCGGCCGGTGGATGGCGGCTGGCAGGTGGAAACGCCGCGCGGGACGTTCGGCGCGCGCAGTCTGGTGCTCGCCCTGCCTGTGGCTGCCGTGGCGGACCTGCTGGAACCGCATGTCGGCGAAGCCGTGAATGCCCTGCGCGAGATTCCCTATCCGCCGGTGGCTTCGGTGGCGCTGGGCTTTCGCCGCGAGGACGTCGCCCATCCCCTGGACGGCTTCGGCGTGCTGATCCCCTCGAAGGAGCGCCGCACCACCCTCGGGGCGCTGTTTTCCAGCACCCTGTTCGAGGGGCGGGCACCGGAAGGGCAGGTCGTGCTGACCGCCTTCATCGGCGGGCGTCGTCATGAGGAGGTCGGCGACTGGGGGGATGCGCGGGTGATCGAGCGCGTGCTGGATGACCTCGGCCCCCTCCTCGGCTTCCGTGCCCCGCCCGTGATGACGCATATCAGCCGCTGGCCGCGTGCCATCCCGCAGTACGAGCTTGGGCACCTCGAGCGCATTGCCGCGCTGGATACGGCACTGGCAGGCCTGCCTGGGCTGTGGACGCGGGCGAACTGGCGGGATGGGGTGGCGGTTTCGGACTGCATCCGCAACGGCTGGGCGCTGGCGGAGCGGTTGGCGGGGTAGGGCGGGCGTCGCGTCGCGGCGGGGGCGCAGTTCCTACGGCGGTAGGAGGCCCGCCCCCGGGCCGCTGAATCAACCGCCGGTCATGGACATGAAGCGGACGATCTTGGTCGGCTGCTCACGGAACTCATGCCGCTCCGGCTTGAGGCCGATGGCGGCGATCAGGGCTTCTTTCAGTTCGTCGTCCGGGATGCCGCGGCGTAAAAGGTCGCGCAGCGGGTAGTTGTGTTCCTGCCCAAGGCACATGTAGAGGGTGCCATCGACCGACAGGCGGACCCGGTTGCAGGTCTCGCAGAAGTGCTGGGAGATGGGTGTGATGAAGCCGATGTGGGTATCGGTGCCGGCCACGCGCAGGTAGCGCGCCGGGCCGCCGCCGAGGATGAGTCCGCCGTCGATGGAGCCATCGATGGTGGGGATGAGCTCGAAGCGCTCAGCCAACTGTTTCTTCACCACCTGGAGGTCGAGGTAATGGTCGGTGGCCGAGCGGCCGGTGTCGCCCATCGGCATGGTCTCGATCAGGCGCAGGGTGAAGCCGTGCTCGATGCAGAACTCGAGCATGTCGCCGATCTCGTCGTCGTTCACGCCCTTCATCGCCACCATGTTGATCTTGATCGGCGAAAACCCCTCCGCCTTGGCGGTGAGGATGCCGTCCAGGACCTTGTCCAGGCGCCCCTGGGTGATGTCCTTGAATCGCTCGGGGCGAAGGGTGTCGAGGCTGATGTTGAGGCGGTCGACGCCGCCTTCGCGCAGGGCGCGGGCATGCCTGGCCAACTGGGTGGCATTGGTCGAAAGAGAGAGATCCGCGATGCCAGCGCCCTGTTTGAGGCGGCGGGCAAGCTGATCGACGTCCTTGCGCACCAGCGGCTCCCCGCCGGTGATGCGGACGCGCGCAAGGCCCATCTCCTGCATGACGCCGACGACGCGCTCGATCTCGTCGAAGGTCAGCCAGTGGGCTGGCTCCTCGAAGTCCTTGAAGCCTTCCGGCATGCAGTAGAAGCAGCGCAGGTCGCAGCGATCCGTGACCGACAGACGCAGGTATTCGATCTTGCGACCAAAGGGGTCAATCAGGTTAGCCACGGACCGGGATCTCGTCATGTTTGATCGGACATAACGATAGGCGAAGCCTGACTATATTGTAAAAGTCTAATTTACGATGACTGATTAACTATCCTTATGGGTATCTTGGGCGGGGGCGGCCATGAACCATCCGGTGGATGGGTGTGCAGATCATGGTCGCCGGCAGGAGTCGTTATTTCCTCATGGACATAACGCTAACCGAAAAAGACGGGTGATGCAAATCTTTCGATGGGGGCTAGTCGACCCGGGCCAGCCCCTGCTCGGGCAGCATCTGCCAGTGACCGCTCTTGCCGCCTTTCTTCTCCAGGATGCCGATGCGGTCGATGACCATGCCGCGATCGACCGCTTTGCACATGTCGTAGATGGTCAGCGCGGCGATGCTTGCGGCGGTGAGGGCCTCCATCTCCACCCCGGTCTGGCCCTTGAGGGCGCAGGTGGCGGTGATGTAAATGCTGCTCTCCTCCATCATCGGTTCGAGCGTGACCTCGACCTTGGTCAAAAGCAGGGGGTGGCAGAGCGGGATCAGGTCCGGCGTGCGCTTGGCGGCCATGATCCCGGCGATGCGCGCCACGGCCAGCACGTCGCCCTTCTTGTGTTTGCCCTCGACGATCAGGGCGAGGGTCTCGGGCTTCATGCGCACGATCGCCTGGGCGGTGGCCTCGCGGCGGGTCTCAAGCTTGTCGCCCACGTCCACCATGCGCGCGGCGCCGGTTTCGTCGATATGGGTCAGGGTGTTGGAAGGGGCGTCGGTCATGCGAGCAGCTCCGCGAGCAGGTGGACGTTGACGAGGTCACCCGGGGCGACCGTGGCATGTTCGGGAATCTCGACCAGCGCCTCGGCCCACGAGAGCGAGTTGAGGATGCCGGAGCCCTGGTTGACGTACAGCTCGACGCGCTGGTCGGGCGTCAGCCGCCCCCGTGCAAAATCGCGCCGATCACCCGCCTTGGGACGGGCAAAGGCGGCGGGCAGCCGTAGCGGGCGCAAGGGCGGTACGCTGGCGCCCATGCGGGCGAGCAGGAAGGGCTTGGCGAACAGCAGGAAGGTGGCGAAGCCGGACACCGGGTTGCCGGGCAGGCCGATGAACGGCGTGCCGGCCACCTGCCCGAAGGCGAGCGGCTTGCCCGGCTTCATGCGCACCTTCCACAGGTCGATGCGGCCGAGCGATTCGACCGCCGCCTTGATGTGGTCTTCCTCGCCGACCGACACCCCGCCGGAGGTGAGGATGACGTCGCACTCGCCCGCCAGGCGCTCGAGGGTGGCTCGGGTGGTCGCGAAATCGTCGGGGAGGTGCTCGACATGGCTGATCGTGCAGCCGAGCTGTTCGAGCAGGCCGCGGAGCATGGGGCCGTTGGCATTGTAGATGTGACCGGGGGCGAGCGGCTGGCCGGGTGGGGTGACCTCGTCGCCGCTGGTCAGCAGGGCCACCCGCAGCCGGTCGCGCACTTCCAGGGCGGCAAGGCCGCCCGAGGCGGCGAGGCCGAGGTGGGCGGGGCCCAGGCGGGTGCCGGCATGAACCAGCACGTCGTCCGCGCGAAAATCGGCGCCCTGCCGGCGCACGTCCTCGAACGGGACCGGGCGATGCTTGAAAATGACGTCTCCGTCCTCGCACCTGGCCGACTCCTGGGCAACGATGGCGTCCGCTCCCGGAGGCATGGCCGCGCCGGTGAAGATGCGCGCAGCCTCGCCCGGCTGCAGTGGCATGCCAGTCTGGCCTGCGGCGATGCGCTGGGTGATGCGCAGGCGCGTCTCGCCCGCCTGGGCGAGGTCGCGGGTGGCGATGGCGTAGCCGTCCAGGGTGCTGACATCCGCCGGCGGGGAGTCGCTCAGGGCGCGGGCGTCAGCGGCCAGGACGCGGCCAAGACAGGCCTCGATCGGCAGCGTCGTGCGGCGCTCGATCGGCTGCGCCGCCTCGATCAGCAGGGCGCGGGCGCGGGCGAAGTCCAGCATTCAGGCATCCCCCCAGCGCGCGGCGGCGTCGAAGTCGCTCTCGCGCGCATCGACCCAGCGGGGGCCCTCGGGGGTGTCCTCCTTTTTCCAGAATGGCGCGCGGGTCTTGAGGTAGTCCATGATGTACTCGCAGGCTTCGAAGGCGGCGTGGCGGTGCCGGCTCGTGACCGCGACCAGCACGATCTGGTCCTCGGGTTGGAGCGGGCCGACGCGGTGGATGATCAGCACGCCGTTGAGCGGCCAGCGCGCGCGTGCCTTCGCCTCGATCTCTTCCAGCGCACGCTCGGTCATGCCGGGATAGTGCTCGAGTTCGAGCGTGCTGATCCGGCTGTCGTCATTGATGTCGCGCACCGTGCCGAGGAAGGCAGCTACCGCGCCGACATCGCGCTGCCCGGCCCGCAGGCGGGCGATCTCCGCGCCGAGTTCGAAGTCCTCAACTTGCACGCGCACCATGGTTCAATCTCTCCAGTCCGGTGGGTGTGCATGATGCCGCATGCCCGCCCCGGGACGAAATTGCCCGATAAATCCGGGCCTGAAGGCATTAAAAGATTAGTGATTGCTGATATTTTAACGAAAAGTTAAAGTTCACCGCCATTGAACCAGTCTTGTCAGTGTGCATCCTTATGCTGAATAAGCTGAGTCAATTTGCCCATGACTTCAGTCGCGGGCGAAACTATTAGGCTGTGGGTGTCCTTAGTATTGACGCCTCAAGTCAGGCACTGCGTGCCCGGAAGTGTGCATCCGGGGTGCAGACGGAAGCGGGATCACCCGCCTCCACAGAATTGCTAACGTGCAGGAGTGAGCAATGTCCGAAGAAAAGATCACCATGCCGGTGAGCGGTGACGAGCAGGCCGTGGCCTCCGAGGCTCGCCGTTCGTTTCTCCGCAAAAGCGTAGCCGTCGCGGGCGGCGCGCTTGCGGCAGGCACCGTAGCCGGTCGCGCCGTGGCCAGCGATGTCGTCAAGGATCCGCTGCCCATCCCCCCGACCAACAAGATGCTGGGTCGTGGCGTGGTCAGCGTGCCGTACGGCATGCCGTCCAAGTTCGAAGCCCATGTGGTACGCCGTAACGTCGAGTGGCTGACCCCCGACACCATCGCGTCCATCAGCTTCACCCCGCTGCAGGACCTCGAGGGCATCATCACCCCGGCCGGCCTGCACTTCGAGCGTTATCACGGCGGCGCCGTGGATATCGATCCGGCCACCCATCGCCTGGTGATCCACGGCATGGTCGACAAGCCGATGATCTTCACCATCGAGGACCTCAAGCGTCTGCCGCAGAAGTCCGGCGTATGGTTCATGGAGTGCCCGGCGAACGGTGGTATGGAATGGCGTGGCGTCCAGATGGACTCCCTCCAGTTCACCCATGGCATGATCTCCTGCTCCGAGTGGGTGGGCGTGAGCCTGCTCGACCTGATGAAGGCCGTTGGCGTCAAGAAAGAGGCCACCTGGTTCTACGGCGAAGGCGCCGATGGTTCCGCGCTGCAGCGCTCCATCCCGCTGCCGGGGGCCAAGGATCAGTTCGGTAAGCCGATTCCCGATGCCGACAAGATCTACAAGGACGTCATCGTTGCCTACGCGCAGAACGGCGAAGCCCTGCGTCCGGAGAACGGCTACCCGATCCGTCTGGTGGTTCCGGGTTGCGAAGCCAACCTGTCCATCAAGCACCTGCGTCGCATCAAGTTCACCAACAAGCCGCTGGTCACCTATCAGGAAACCCGTCACTACACCGACGGCATGCCGGACGGCCGCTTCCGTCAGTTCACCCTGATCAACGAAGCCAACTCCGTCATCACCTTCCCGTGCCCGGACAAGAAGCTCCCCGGCAAGGGTGCCTATGAGGTGCGTGGTCTGGCCTGGTCCGGCCGTGGCAAGGTCAAGGCTGTGGACGTTTCCGTCGATGGCGGCAAGACCTGGAAAGAAGCCAAGCTGGTCGAGCCGGTGTTCTCCAAGTGCCTGACCCGTTTCACCATGCCGTGGGAATGGGATGGCAAAGAGACCCTGATCATGAGCCGCGTGACCGACGAAACCGGTTACACCCAGCCGACCCTGCGTCAGCTGCGCAAGGAACGTGGCACCAACAGCATCTACCACAAGAACTCGATCCAGACCTGGAAGATCGAGGCGAACGGAGAAGTGAAGAATGTTCAAATCGAAAACCTCTAAGTCTGCCCTGGTGGCAGCGCTGTTCGCTGCTTCTTCCATGGCCTTCGCCGGTCCCTATGACGGCATCGGCAAGCAGATCACCGACGAGGCCATCAAGCCGTGGGACATCTCCGTCTTCTTCGATGGCGAGAACCTGCCGGCGGGCAAGGGCTCCGTCGCGGATGGCGAGAAGATCTACCAGGCCAAGTGCGCGATGTGCCACGGCGAGTTCGGCGAGGGGGCCAAAGGCTACCCGAAGATGCTGGGCGACAAGCTGGAAATCCTGCAGAAGCACGCCAAGTCTGACGAGGACACCGTCGGCGCCCGCGGCATCAACAACCTGTGGGGCCACGCACCGACCCTGTACGACTACATCCGTCGTGCAATGCCGTTCTTCGCGCCGCAGTCCCTGAGCAACGAAGAGGCTTACGCCACCACGTGCTACGTCCTGTACATCGCTGAAGTCATCAGCGACGACAAGGCTGTGTGCGACGCGGACTTCCTCAAGAAGACCAAGATGCCGGCCCAGGACAACTACTACACCGACCCGCGTCCGGACGTGAAGAACGCCCGCTGCATGAAAGACTGCATGAAGGAAGAGCCGGTCGTTAAAGGCAAGGCCGTGGTCGGCGACGTTTCCGTCGGCGCCGTGAAGAAGGTCGGCGAGTAACGCTCGCAATCAGGACAGGGCCCGGTCGTTGACTGGTGCCCGTCTCCCTGAAAGGCCCGTCGAGTCCGAAAGACTCGGCGGGCTTTTTGTTTTTCTGCACTCATGGTCGCAGTGAGCTACTCTGGAACCTCGAGTTCAATACGCCACTCGCCCTGTTGCTGATGGATCACGCCACCTATCTCCCGCGCCATGCCATGCAGTCCCTGATTGACGCCCTTCGCGACGAGGGGTATCGAGTGGTGGGGCCGCGTGTGAGCGAGGGCGCCATCCTGTACGCTGATCTGGACGATGTTGCCGATCTGCCGCAGGGCTGGCGGGATGTGCAGCAGCCGGGGCGCTACCGCCTTGAGCAGGGTGGTGGTGAGCGATGCTTTGCCTGGGCCAACGGCCCGCAGGCGCTCAAGCCCTTCCTGTTCTCCTCGCGTGAAA
>JBFLVZ010000048.1:0-26519 GCA_040758295.1 Pseudomonadota bacterium | reverse complement strand
CACTCGCGCGGCTTCTCGCCGTACTCGGCGTGCAGCTCACCCGCCACCACATTGCGGCGGAAATCATTCGGGAAGGCCACGCCCTTCTCGCGGATACGCGCCAGTTTGGCGCGGCGCTCGGCGATCAGGTGGCTTTCGTCGGTTTGCACTTGGCTTGCTTCAGTCATGGGGTCGATCCGCCTTGGGAAGCGCTAAACAAAAGATTCTCCCCTCCCCCTTGAGGGGGAGGGGACGTGCCACATTCCTTGGTTTTCAGCATTTCCCTTGCTTGGGAGCATGCTCATCGAAGCGCACGGTCGTCATGGGTTACAACCCGCTCTTCAGGCTGGCCTCGATGAAGCCATCCAGGTCGCCATCCAGCACCGCCTGGGTGTTGCCCACCTCAAAGCCGGTGCGCAGGTCCTTGATGCGCGACTGGTCGAGCACGTAGGAGCGGATCTGGTTGCCCCAGGACACGTCGGACTTGGTGTCCTCCAGCGCCTGCGCAGCCGCGTTGCGTTTCTGCATTTCCAGCTCGTAGAGCTTGGCCTTCAGCATCTTCATCGCGCGGTCGCGGTTCTGGATCTGCGAACGCTCGGTCTGGCAGGCCACCACCACGCCGGTGGGGATGTGGGTGAAGCGCACGGCGGACTCGGTCCGGTTGACGTGCTGGCCGCCGGCCCCCGAGGCACGGTACACGTCCACGCGCAGGTCGGCCGGGTTGATCTCGATCTCGAAGCTGTCATCCACCTCGGGCGAGACGAACACGGAGGCGAAGGAGGTGTGGCGGCGGTTGCCGGAGTCGAACGGCGACTTGCGCACCAGGCGGTGCACCCCGGTCTCGGTGCGCAGCCAGCCGAAGGCGTACTCGCCCTCGATGCGTACCGTGGCGGACTTGATCCCCGCGACCTCGCCCTCGGAGAGCTCCATGATCTCGGTCTTGAAGCCACGCTTTTCGGCCCAGCGCAGATACATGCGCAGCAGCATGCTGGCCCAGTCCTGCGCCTCGGTGCCACCCGCGCCCGCCTGGATGTCGAGGAAACAGTTCGCGGCGTCCATCTCGCCGGAGAACATGCGGCGGAATTCGAGCTCTTCGACCTTGGCCCGCTGCTGGGCGACGTCGTTGGCAATCGCCTGCACACTCGCCTCGTCACCCTCCTCGGCCGCCATCTCCAGCAGCTCACCGGCGTCGGCAAGGCTGGCGGTCAAGGCCTGCAGGGTGTTGACCACACCCTCGAGTTGGGCGCGCTCCTTGTTCAGGGCCTGGGCGCGCTCCGGGTCATTCCAGATGTGTGGATCTTCCAGCTCTCGCTGGACTTCCTCTAGACGTTCGGCCTTGTGGTCGTAGTCAAAGATACCCCCTCAGGGCGTCCGTGCGCCCTTGGAGGTCTTTGATTTCATTCAGGATTGGATTGATTTCAAGCATGGCGGGTAGGACTGTTCAAGACGGCCAAGGTTCAACCGAAGGTGCACTGGTATTCGCACACACCTTCCGCGATTTCGATGTCGAAATAACCGTTTTCCGGGACACTGAAACTCTGCCCGGCGCCATAAGTCGCCCATGCACCCTCGCCGACCTTGACCCGGCAGTTCCCTGCGATGATCTCCATCAATTCGGGCGCCTGCACGTTGAAGCGGAAGCTGCCCGGAAAGATCACCCCCAGAGTGGCCTTCTGGCCGTCGGCCTTGGTGAAGCCATGGCTGACCACCTTGCCGTCGAAATAGAGGTTGGCCTTGCGGTTCAGGGTAACATTCTCGATGCGCTCGCTCATGGCTGACTCCGGCAAAAAATGCAAACCGTCAAGACTAGCCTGTTTGCGCGCCTACGGCTAGAGTTTCCATTCATGAAGACTGCCATGCCCGTCCTGCTTCGCGCCCTCGCCCTGAGCCTCCTCCTGCCGTTCGCACAGGCTGGCTGTGCTGCCCACCTTCCCTCCGAGGTGGAGGAGACGCTGGCCCGCCACAAGGCTGAGCGTGACAACCTCTCCGTCTGGGCGCAGGCGGTGGACAGCGACCGGCCCGTGCTGGCCTGGAACGCCGACCTGCCACAGAACCCAGCCTCGGTCATGAAGCTGGTCACCACGGCGGTCGCGCTGGATGTCCTCGGTCCGAACTACACCTGGCCAACCGAGACCTACGTCACCCAGCCGGTCAACCAGGGCGTACTGCAAGGCGATCTGGTGCTCAAGGGCTATGGCAACCCGATGTTCCTGACCGAAGATCTGTGGAGCCTGCTGCAACAGCTGCGTGAGCGCGGCCTGCACACCATCCACGGCGATCTCGTGCTGGACAACACCTTCTTCAGCCTGCCTCCGGAAGACCCCGCCGCCTTCGACGGGCAGCCCTACTCCCCCTACAACGCCCTGCCGGATGCCCTGCTGCTGAACCAGCGCGCGACCCGTCTCATCGTCCAGCCCGACCCGGCCACCCGGCGCCTGAACATCCTCACCGACCCGCCGGTGGCGGGGGTGCGGATCGAAAACCGGGTCAAGCCGACCAAGGGCAAGGGCTGCCAGGACAACCTCACCCTGGATGTCCGTCCTTCGACGCAGGGGCCGGTCATCGAGTTTGCCGGCCAGTACGCACCGGAGTGCGGCGGGCGGGAGTTTTACCGGGTGGTGGCCGAGCCGCAGGACATGCTGCTCGGGGCCTTCCGCGCCATGTGGAAGGCTCTCGGCGGCAGCTTCGATGGCGGCGTGCGGGTCGGGCCGCTTCCGCCTGAGGCGGTGTTGTTCGACGTCTTCCTCTCTCGCCCCCTGGCCGAGGTCATCATCCCGATGAACAAGCAGAGCAGCAACGTGATGGCGCGTCAGCTGCTGCTCTCCGTCGGCGCGGCCCAGTTTGGGCCACCGGCGACGCTCGAGAAGGGGCAACGGGCAGTAGACCTGTGGCTGGAGCGACAGGGCTGGTCGTGGCCCGAGTTCGTGCTCGGCAACGGTTCGGGGCTATCACGGGAGACACGCATCAGCGCCCGCCACCTCGGGGACTTGCTGATGAAGGTCTACCATGGCCCCACCATGCTGGAGTTCACCACTTCGCTGCCCATCGTCGGGGTGGACGGTACGGTGCGCAAGCGGCTGCGCAATGAGGACATCAAGGGCCGCGCCCAGTTCAAGACCGGCACCCTCAATGGGGTGCGCGCGATCGCGGGCTACATGCTCTCGCGTAGCGGGCGCGCCTATACAGTGGTTGTACTGCACAACGAACCCGGGGTGCAGAATGGCATCGGCAGCCGGGTGCAGGATGCCATCCTGAAGTGGGTTTACGAGCAGCCCTGACGCCCTCCCGGACTCAGCTTGCCGCCGCCGGCGCCGCCTCGACCTGCTCCAGCATCAGTTGCAGACGGCGGTTGCCGCGGAACTCGTTCACGTCCAGCCGGTAGGCCGCCCGCCACCAGTCGCCCTGCGGCAGGTCAGCGGCCGGGGTGTTGAACATCACTGCCTCGAACGGCGTGCCACCCGCGCGGTGCTCGAGCATGAAGCGCCAGTGGTTCCCCGCCGCCCCCATCGGCCGCCGCTCACGCACCCGGAACAGGTCGTCAAACACCGGCTCCGGCATGTGCTGGCCCCAGGGCTGGGCGTAACGCAACAGCTCAGCCAGCTCCAGGGTCATCTCACCGGGCTCCAGCGGCCCGTCGGTCAACAGGATCCCCTGCCAGTCCTCCTCCGCCACCTTGCGCCGCACCACCGCATCGAAGGCCAAGGCAAAATCCTTGAAGTGCGCCTGCGGCAACTGCAGACCCGCCGCCATGGCATGACCTCCGAAGCGCTGGATCAGGCCGGGATTTTGCGCATCCACTTCCTCCAGCGCATCGCGCAGATGCAGCCCAGGGATGGAGCGCGCTGAGCCCTTGATTCCGCCGTTGCCGTCCGGCGCGAAGGCAATCACCGGCCGGTGCAGGCGCTCCTTGATGCGTGAGGCGAGGATGCCGATCACCCCCTGGTGCCAGTCGGGATCGAACAGACACACGCCGCGCGGCAGACTGTCGGCATCCAGCCGCTCATGCAGCTGCTTGAGGATGGCGAGCGCCTGCTGCTGCATCTCCGCCTCCACCGTCTGCCGCTGGGCATTGAGCTGGTGCAGCTCCTCCGCCAGACGGCGCGCCGCCTCAGGCTGCTCCGCCAGCAGGCACTGGATGCCGATCGACATGTCCTCCATGCGCCCCGCCGCGTTCAGGCGAGGGCCGACGCCGAAGCCGAGATCGCTCGCCACCACGCGGCGAAAGTCGCGCCCGCTGACCGCGAGCAGGGAGAGGATGCCCGGCACCGCCTGGCCGGCGCGCATGCGCTTGAGCCCCTGCTCGACCAGCACGCGGTTGTTGTGATCCAGCGGCACCACATCCGCCACCGTGCCGAGCGCGACCAGGTCGAGGTAGCGCGCGAGGTTCGGCGCCTCCATGCCCCGGCGCTCGAACCAGCCCCTGCGGCCAAGCTCGGCGCGCAGGGCGGAGAGGACATAGAAGGCCACGCCCACGCCGGCGAGGTTCTTGCTCGGGAAAGTATCCCCCGGCAGGTTGGGGTTCACCAGCGCATCCGCCAGCGGAAGCTCCACCCCCGGCAGGTGATGGTCGGTCACTACCACGCGCATGCCCGCATCCTTGGCCGCCCGCACCCCTGCCAGCGCGCTCACGCCGTTGTCCACCGTCATCAGGAGCTCGGCGCCCAGCGGGCGCACCGCCTCGACGATCTCCGGGGTCAGACCGTAGCCGTCCTCGAATCGATTGGGCACGCGATAGTGAACGTCCTTCGCGCCGAAGGCCTTCAGCACACGCATCGACAATGCCGTACTAGTCGCTCCGTCGGCATCGAAATCGCCCACCACGAGCAGCCGCGCATCGCCCTCGATGGCATCGGCCAGATGGCCCGCCGCCTGCTCGATGCCAGACAGCGCGCGCGGCGGATGCAAACGGTTCAGGGCCAGCTCGAGCTGGTCAGGCGAGCTGATGCCCCGGGCCGCCAGAACGCGCGCCAGTACGGGATGGATCCCCGCAAGCGGGGAAACGGCGCCAGCCTCGCGGCGACGGATCAGGCGTTGGACGCGCATGTTCCCCCCCAGTACTTGGCGCGGCGCCAGGCGCGCCAGCGATGCATCCACTTGAACCGCCAGCCCCCCCCTTCGGCGGCGTCGAGGATCAGCTCGCTCAACTGACCACGCCCCATGGCCTGCCAGAGGGGGGCGAACCAGCACGCCTCCAGCCCTTCGACCGTAGCCAGCCAGTCCTCATGATCACCATCAAGCCAGGGCTGCAGGGCATCGTCGAGGACGACAAGGGGATGCCCCGCCTCCATGCCCAGGACATCTCCGTCGCCGAGGCGCTCGAGCAGGTCATACACCGGCAGGCCCGCGGCATGGGCAAGACCACGCGCAAGGGGATGGTCGGCATGGACCGAGGTGATGTCCATGCCCCCGATGGACAAGGCACCCAGCATACCCGCCCCCCAAGGCCAGAGGGCATTGATACCGGGCAGTCCGCGCGCCTCGCGGGTCATGATCACGGGGTGGGCGTGCAGCAGCATCTGCGCCTCGGTCAACCAGGCCAGCCAGCGTGCGGCATCACGGCCGGTCGGTTTGAACAGGCCCGCATCGCGGCGCAGGGCGCGGTTCAACGGTGTGGTCTGGAGATCGGCGGACTCGGGCACCTGCAGGTACCAGCGCTCTGGCGCCGCCACGGTGATGCGCCAACCACGATCAGCAAAGTGCTCCTCGAGCGCAGACGCAAGGGTACGCGCATCATCCATGGACAGGCGGAGGGACGGGCCGCCAAAGACGATGGCGTCGGTCATACCGAGCTTGAGATGGACTGGGTCGATGCGCAGGACGAAGCCTTCCGGACGGCAGCCCGTCTCGCCCCACAGACCGAGAGCTGCCCACGGCAGATGATCGCCCCCATGGCCGAACAAGCGCGCCAGCGCGGCCTCGGCGTCGAGCGGAGGGGTGGAGAGGTGATCGCCACGCGCGAGCATGCGTTGCAGCATGGGGGCATGGGGTGCCTGGAGGCCTGCGACATCGACTGGCCAGGCGCCGAGCAGGCCGGGGGCGAAAACGGTCAGTCGCATGGGCAATTCAGGTGGAAGTCAGATCAGCGGGCAGCCGGAATGTTGGGGCATGTCATCATGGCCACAGGCCGCTCCCGCGGTTGCCCAGACCTTCCACTGCCCACTGCCCGTGGGCATGGCGCAGATGGAGGAAGCTGGCGTAATCCACCCTGATGCGTCCGAGCGCCTGCGGCGGGGCATCGAGGGCGATGGTAAGCGCCGTGCGCATGACCACGGCGTGGCAGACGACCAGCACCCGCTGGCCTGCGTGGCGCGAAGACAAATCGCCCAGCGCCTCCTGCACGCGCGCGATGAAGGCCGGGATGGGCTCGGCTCCGGCCGGCATGCCGGTGAGGATGTCGCGCTTGTAGGCCGCGTAGGCCTCGGGCTGGTCGCGCTTGACCTCGGCATGGCTGAGTCCTTCCCAGGCGCCCAAGCCAATCTCGCGCAGGCGCGGCTCGATGACCAAGGGCAGCCCACTCTTCTCGGCATAGGCCTCGGCAAAGGTCCGGCAACGCTGCAAGGGGGAGCTGACCACAGCATCCCACACCCCACCCTCGACCGCCCGCCACATGGCGGCCAGCCCTTCGGCCGTGAGCGGGTCGTCGACACCATCGCCGCGATAGCGCGAGCCGCCGACCGGTTCGCCATGGCGCAAAAGGTCCAGCCTGGCCATCAGGCAATCCAGTCGCCCAGGGTCAACAGGGCGATGATGGCGACGAGGGCAATCAGCGAGCGCAGCACCAGGCCGCGCGCGGAGCGCACGATATTGGCATCGGCCTCGATGTCGCCGGCCTCGCTGATCTCGGTGGTCACGCTGTATTCCTCGGTGCGCAGGGCGGCGCGCCCGACGCGCAGCAGCAGGTCGCGGTTGGCCTGCTCGAGCTCCAGCGCACGGGAGGCCGGCGCCTCGCGCTGGGTGTTGACAGACACCTGCCCCTCCTGGCGCCAAGCGTTCAGCCCCTCCTCAAAGCTGCCAGAAAGGATGTACATACCCGCGAGCAGGCGCGCTGGAAGCCAGTCCAGCGCAGCGCGCAGCAGGCGTGCCGCCTCCCGCAGGCCCCCTTGCTCACTTTGCTGCTCGACGTGGACGGTCAGGCGGTAAACCACCGCGCCGAGCGGTCCGAGCAGGACAAACCACAGCAGGGGGGCGACCCAGCGCTCGTTGGCTTCAAGCAAGAGGGTATCGGCCACGGCCCTGACCTCGTCCTCAACCGCCTGGGGGGCCGAGCCACCGAGCAGATGTTCAGCGTGGTGGCGGGCTGTGCCATCCTCCCCCTTCTCGCGCGCGGCAACATAGCCATCGACCGCCGGATCGACGCTCCCCGGCCGCAGAGCCAGGAACAGGACCAGGACGCTGAAAGCCAGTTCCAGCAGGCCCCAGAGCACCCCATGCAGGAGCGACTGCAAAGCCACGGCCAGCAACGCCCAGGGAGCGACCAGCACGGTCAGGGCTAGCCAGCCGGGCACGCTCAGGCGCCCGGACAGGGCCCCGGCGTAACGGTCGAACCAGACCAGCGAGCGACGTTCGGCGAGCTGCGGGGCCAGGCGCTCGGCAAACAGGGCGATCAGGGTGGCAAGCAACAGCATGACGACAACCTTCCGGGATTCACGCGGTCATTATGGCCAAGCGGGCACCGCTCGCACAGGCCTGCTGGGCACGGACCGGCAGGCCCCCCATCTCCAGTTCGCGCGCCAGCCGCCCCCAGTCAAAAGCGGGGCCCGGGTCGGTCTTGCGACCCGGGGCGATGTCCGCATGCCCGGCAACGGCGGCGAGGGTTGGATAAGCCCCCTTCAGGGCATGGATCACACCGGCCAGACGCTCGTACTGGACATCGGCATAAGGTCCGTCGTCCGTGCCCTCCAACTCGATGCCGATGGAGAAGTCATTGCAACGCTCGCGCCCGCCGAACACCGAGGCGCCGGCATGCCAGGCGCGCAGGTGGAAAGGGACATACTGGGTGACGGATCCATCCCGCCGGATGAGCAGGTGCGCCGACACCCGAAGATGAGCGATGGCGGCGAAGTAAGGATGGGCGGCCGGATCAAGCCGGCCAAGGAAAAGATCGTCGACCCACGGCCCGCCGAACTCCCCCGGCGGCAGGGTGATGCCGTGGACCACGACCAGTTCCGGCACCATACCCGGCGGGCGCTCGTCGCAGTGGGGGGAGGCGAGCCTGCGGGCCGCCGGAAGCCAGCCGTCCTGAACAAGGGAGTCTGATGCAATCAAGGGGAGCGGGTCATGCGTGATGCGGGTGGCAAGAATGTGGGGATGAGGCTGCATGCCTTCACCCTGCCGCCAAGATTATCACGCCCGTGCCCCCATAAAACGAAACGGGGCAGGAGCCCCTCTCATCGCCCCTGCCCCGCCCTCCTGCCGCACGGCGCAGGGAGGCGCTGATTTATTCAGCGCTTCCCGCTTGGGGCAGGGATGTCCCAACGCGAACAACGACGAAAGTCGTTGAGATGCGTAGGCTGCCGCGAATTCACTTCGCGGCAAGCCGAGCTGTAAAATTCCAAGGACGGAATTTTTCAGCATGGCCTCAGATGAGATAGGCGATCTCACCGAGCTTCTTCAGCACCTGGTTGAGGCTTGCCTTGTCATTGTCGATCACGCAGACCAGCCCCGCCCAGCCGCAGATCGAGCGCGTCTTGCCGCGCACGACCCACCCCAGTTGCGGGGTCCAGTCCCGCGCACAGCAGGTGGGTTTGAACATGCCGAAGACATCCACCATGCCCTGGGTCATGCGCTTGTGGTCATAAGCGAAGCGCGCGAGCATTTGCAGGGTGGCCTTGTCCAGGGCACCGTGGGCTTCCATCAGGTCGGCCGTGACGCAATCCTTGAATTGAGCCGTGGCGACGACACCGGGGAGTTCGAGCATTGGTTCAAGCATGTCATTTCTCCAACTCGACCAGCACCTTGTGTGCTGCCTCGTAATCGCCCCCCTTGTTGTCGAGCACGAAGGCGCGATCCCCGCGTGACACGACGGAGAGGTTCACCCCTACATAGACGAAGCCCTCGACCGGATAGAAACCGGTAACGTCGCTGATGCCCTCCCAGCCGCGCGCCTCCATATTGGCGATGGCGCGGTTGGCGACACAGACGTGGCCGAGGAGATCGAGCGTCCCCTGGTCGAGCCGCCCCGGATCACTGGACACGCTGTCGATCAGCTTGCCGTCGGCGGAATAGGCGAAATAGGCCACGGCGCCCGGAACACGTGAGAGAATCTGTTCATTCATGGTGGATCTCCTTCCAGTCAGATCAGCACATCGGGGGCATCGGCCTGACGCTCGAGCATCAGCCGCAGGATGGGGGTCACGGAGGCCTTCTGGTGGTCGAGGATGCAGAAGGCGTTGGAAACCACGCATAGGGTTCGCAGGGGGCCGCGGACAGCGAACCCCTTGCCTCCCTCGAGCCCGCATTCCTTGACGCCGGGTGAACACACGGTGGTGAACATCTTCAGGATATCCCCCTGCATGCGCATGGTCTCGAGCGTGGCGCGGGCCGCCGTCGCAATGGATTCGGCCTCGGCATCGCTCAACTGGCCGCGATAGACTTTCTGGTCCCCCCGGTAGGTGAACCCTCCCGCCGCCACCACGCCCGGCAGCTTGGCGAGCTCGTCAATCAGACTGTAATTGATGGTCATTGTCCCCCTCCTTGCGCTGGAGCCTGTGCTCAGGAAGTTAGACGATGACCCGACGTCCGGATTAGAAAGTTTCTTATGGCCCATCAACAAGATCTGCTCGCCACGTTGAACCCCGCCCAGAGGGAGGCCGTGCTGCATGCCCACGGCCCCCTGCTCGTGCTGGCGGGCGCGGGTTCGGGCAAGACGCGCGTCATCACCGCCAAGATCGCCCACCTCGTGCGCGAGTTGCAGGTGCCGGCGCGGCATGTCTACGCCGTCACCTTCACCAACAAGGCGGCGCGGGAGATGCAGGAACGGGTTGGCAAGATGCTCTCGGCCGAGGAGCGGCGGGGACTGCATGTCTCCACCTTCCATACCCTCGGCCTGACCATCCTCAAGCACGAGTACGCGGCAGCCGGACTGCGCCCCGGCTTTTCCATCCTCGATGCGGAGGACGCGCTGGCCATGCTGCGCGAGCTGTCGAAGCTGCCGGACAAGGCCCAGGTGGAGGATCTGCGCAACCGCATCAGCCTGTGGAAGAACGACGGACTGTCCCCGACCGAGGCCATGGCGCTCGCCGGGACCGACGACGACCACGATGCAGCTCGCCTGTTCGTGGCCTACGAGCGCCAACTGCGGGCCAGCAACGCGCTCGATTTCGATGACCTGATCGCCCTGCCGGTGCGCCTGTTCGGCGAGCAGGCGGAACTGCGCGCGAAGTGGCGCCAACGCGTGCGCCACCTGCTGGTCGACGAGGTGCAGGACACCAACGCCGCGCAGTACGCCCTGCTGCGCCACCTGCTGGACGTGACCGCCAACCTCACCGCCGTGGGCGACGACCACCAGTCGGTCTATGCCTGGCGGGGCGCGCGGCCGGAAAACCTCAACCTGCTGGGGCAGGACTACCCCACCCTCAAGGTCATCAAGCTCGAACAGAACTACCGCTCGGTCAACACCGTGCTGAAGGCTGCCAACGCCCTCATCCGCAACAACAGCAAGCAGTTCGAGAAGAACCTGTGGAGCGCGCTCGGCGAGGGCGAACCGCTGCGCGCCCTGCTGTGCAAGGATGCCGACGACGAGGCCCTGCGCATCGCGGTCGAGATCCTGCAGCACAAGTTCAGGAACCGCACCAACTTCGCCGACTATGCCGTGCTCTATCGCGGCAACCACCAGGCCCGCCTGCTCGAGGGCGCCCTGCGGCAGCACGCCATTCCATACCACATCACCGGCGGCCAGTCGTTCTTCGAGCGCAGCGAGATCCGCGACCTGTCCGCCTACCTTCGCCTGCTCGCCAACCCGGACGACGACACCGCCTTCCTGCGCGTGGTCAACACCCCGCGCCGGGAGATCGGCCCTGGCACGCTCGAAAAACTCGGCGCCTACGCGCAGGGACGCGGAGCGTCGATGGATGCCGCAAGCCGCGAGTTCGGCCTGTCGCAGCAGCTCGGCGAGCGCCCGCTCGAGCGGCTGCAGCGTTTCACCGCATGGCTGGACGGCCTGCGCCAGGCCGCTGAACATGCCCCGCTGGCCGCACTGCGCCAGCTGGTGCAGGACATCGGCTACGAGGACTGGCTGAAGGACACCTCCGACACACCGAAGCAGGCCGAGCGCCGCTGGAAGAACGTCAACGACTGGCTGGAATGGCTGGAAAAGCTGGCCTCGGGGGAGGACGCGCTCGACATCCAGGAACTGGCCGGCCGTGCCAGCCTGATGGGCATCCTCGAACGGCAGAGCGAGGACGAGGCCGGCGACCAGGTGCGCCTGATGACCCTGCACGCCGCCAAGGGCCTGGAGTTCCCGCACGTGTTCATCATTGGCATGGAGGAAGAACTGCTACCCCACCGCGAGAGCCTGGACGAGGAGAAGCTGGAAGAGGAGCGCCGGCTGGCCTACGTCGGCATCACCCGAGCGCAGCAAAGCCTGACCTTCACCCTGACCAGGAAACGCAAGCGCTACGGCGAATGGGTGGACAGCGAACCGAGCCGCTTCCTTGAGGAAATTCCGACCGATCTGCTGCGTTGGGAGGGCCGCCCGGACGAGAGCGACCCGGAGGAGAAGAAGACCAAGGGCCGCGCCCAGCTCGAAGGCCTGAAGGCGCTGCTTGGCGGTGGCTAGCCCTGACCACTGCCCCGGAAACAACAAACCCCGCACAAGGCGGGGTTTGCAGGCTGCGCCCCGAAGGGCGACTCCACGGCGAATTAACGCTTGGAGAACTGGACGGCGCGACGGGCCTTGCGCAGACCGACCTTCTTACGCTCGACTTCGCGGGCGTCACGGGTGACGAAGCCAGCCTTGCGCAGGGCGGAGCGCAGGGACTCGTCGTACTCCATCAGGGCGCGGGTGATGCCGTGACGGATCGCGCCGGCCTGGCCGCTGTTGCCGCCGCCGTCGACGTTCACCAAGATGTCGAACTTGTCGGACAGGCCGGTCAGTTCGAGCGGCTGGCGCACGATCATGCGGGCGGTCTGGCGACCGAAGTAGACATCCAGCGGACGACCGTTGATGACGATGTTGCCACTGCCCGGACGAACATAGACGCGGGCGCTGGAGGTCTTGCGGCGACCGGTACCGTAGTTCTGGTTCAGAGCCATGCCTGAAACTCCCGATTAAAGTTCGAGCGCGCGCGGCTGCTGAGCAACATGCGGATGCTCGGTACCGGCGTACACTTTGAGTTTGCTGAACATCTGACGGCCCAGCGGATTCTTGGGCAGCATGCCCTTGACGGCGATCTCGATGGTACGCTGCGGGGCCTTGTCCATCAGCTTCTCGAAGCTGATGGACTTCAGGTTGCCGATGTAACCGGTGTGGTGGTGGTACATCTTGTCCTTGGCCTTGTTGCCGGTCACCTGCACCTTCTCGGCGTTGATGACGACGATGTAGTCACCGGTATCCACGTGCGGGGTGTACTCGGCCTTGTGCTTGCCACGCAGGCGCTTGGCGATTTCAGCAGCCAGACGACCCAGGGTCTTGCCACTGGCGTCAACGACGTACCAGTCGCGCTTGACCTCCGCCGGCTTCGCACTAAAGGTTTTCATTACAGTCTCTCCAAAGGAAGACGCTAGAGATATCAGAAGGTCGCGTACAATACATCATGACCCGGCGCATGACAAGCATCGCCCCTTTCAGGACATGCCGGCAGAACGCAAGTCACGCTCATGGCAAAAAAATGGCGCGGACGGGCCGCGCCAAAGAAACCACCAAAGGAAGATCGGAGCATGGCTCCGCACTGACCAAGAATCAGTGAACTCTAATATACTAACCCCCCCTAGAAGGGTCAACGCAGTTTGTTCTGATCTTGCATAAAGGCTTTTTGTCCCGCACCTTTGCCTGCATGCACTCCAACCCCGCCCCTGAACACGACCTGAGCGCCACGCAGCAATGCGTGATGTGCGGCATGTGCGTGCCGCACTGCCCGACCTACGCACTGACCCGCAACGAGGCCGACGGCCCGCGCGGGCGCATCGCCCTGATGCTCGGCATGCACCAGGGGCGACTGGAGCCGGATGAGGAAACCATCGCGCATCTGGAGGGCTGCCTGAGCTGCCGGGCCTGCGAGCGCATCTGCCCATCCAAGGTGCCCTACGGCCAGCTGATCGATGCCGCGCGCACGCGCATCGCCCAAAGCCATTACCCTGCCGAGCACCGGATGGCCTGGCTGCGCGACCGGGTGCTGCTGCATCCCATGCGCCTGCGCCTGCTCGGCCTTCTGCTGCGCCTGGCCCAGCGCCTGCGACTCGATCGCATTCCCCTACCGCGCCAACTGGCACGCCTCGCCCGCATCTCCCCGGCACTGCCCCCCGCCCTGCGTCCGCGGGCGGACCATCCGGCCACCGGCACGCGACGCGGAACCGTCGGTCTGTTCCTCGGCTGCATGGGCCCGGTGTTCGAGGCGGAGAACCTGCGCGCGGCCATCCGCGTGCTGAATGCCTGGGGCTATGACGTGTCCATCCCTGAAAACCAGGGCTGCTGTGGCGCCATGCACCAGCACGGCGGGGCCTTGGCCTGCGGCCAGGCCATGGCCGCTGACGTGGAAGCCTCTTTCCAGCCCCTCGCGCTGGATGCGGTGGTGGGCGTGAGCAGCGGTTGCATGGCCCAACTGAAGGAACACACCGGCCTGCGGGTTTTCGAGCTGAGCGACTTCCTCGTGCGCCATGTCCCCGCCACGCTACCCGACCTGCGGCGCATGGAGAGGACGGTCGCGGTGCATCTGCCCTGCACCCAGCGCAACGTGCTGCGCAGCGAGGACAGCGCCCTGCGCCTCCTGCGCCTGATCCCGGGGATCGAACCGGTCGAACTGCCCGGCAACGACCGCTGCTGCGGCGCGGCTGGCACCCACATGCTCGCCCACCCGGAACAGGCCGACGCCCTGCGCGCGCCAAAGATCGAGGCCTTCCGCGCCCTCGGCGCCGACCAGCTGGCCAGCACCAACATCGGTTGCGCCATGCATCTCGGCGCCGGGCTGCGCGAGACGGAGCGCTCGGCGGAGGTCATCCATCCCGTGCGCCTGCTGGCCGAGGCGCTGACCGCCCCGCGGATCACATCGGAGGGTGCATCTGTAGGAGGCCCGCCCCCGGGCCGATCATCGACTTAAAACATGTTACGCGGTGCCAGGCAGGCCATGCGGGCTGTCTGGCACCCCGATGTGGAAAGGCCCTCCGAGGAGGGCCATGAAGCGGAGACTGGACGGAGGCTCAGCCCATATCCGGCATGTTGCGGCCGTAGAAGATCTCCTGCATCTCCTTGCGCAGCGATCGCTCGATTCCCGCCAGCTCCGCGGGCGCATAGTCCTCGCGCCCATGGCCGAACAGGTAGTTGTCGAGGTCGAACTCCTTGAGCAGCATCTTGGTGTGGAAGATGTTCTCCTGGTACACGTTCACGTCGATCATCCGGTAGCGGCGGCGCGTGTCCTCGGACATGAAGTTCTGGATCGAGTTGATGTTGTGGTCGATGAAGTGCTTCTTGCCGTGCACATCACGGGTGAAGCCGCGCACCCGGTAGTCGATGGTGACGATGTCCGAGTCGAAGCTGTGGATCAGGTAGTTCAGCGCGCGCAGCGGCGAGATGCGGCCGCAGGTCGAGACCTCGATGTCCGCGCGGAAGGTGCTGATGCCGTTCTCCGGATGGCTCTCCGGGTAGGTATGGACGGTCAGGTGGCTCTTGTCGAGGTGGCCGACCACGCTGCTGGCCACCTTGGTCCCGCCCAGGGGGCCCGGGGCCTCCACGTTGCCGTTCTCCTTGTTCAGGATCTCGGCCGCGACCGGCTCCTCGGACACCAGGATGGTCACGCTCGCGCCTTGCGGATCGTAGTCCTGGCGCGCGATGTTGAGGATGTTCGCACCGATCATCTCGGTGACGTCGGTCAGGATCTGGGTCAGCCGGTCGGCGTTGTAGGCCTCGTCGATGTAGGCAATGTACTCGTCCACATGCTGACGGGTCTTGGCGTAGCAGATGTCGTAGATGGAGAAGCTGAGGGTCTTGCTCAGGTTGTTGAAGCCATGCAGTTTCAGGCCCTTGTCCAATTCCTTCACCCTCCGGCAAACAGGGGTTGAAAAAGGGGGCGGATTCTAGGCCATCCGCCCCCGGGGTGGAACCCCTTATTCCTCAACAATTTCAAAGTCGTGCGTGATCTCGGCGGTCTTGTTGAGCATGTGCGAGACCGAGCAGTACTTGTCCGCCGACAGGTTCACCGCCCGCTCGACCGCCTTCGGGTCCAGCCCCGCGCCCTTGACGATGAAGTGCACGTGGATCTTGGTGAACACCTTGGGGATGCTCTCGGCGCGCTCCGCGGTGACCTCGACGATGCAGTCACGCACCGGCTGGCGCTGCTTCTGCAGGATCATCACCACGTCGATGGAGGTGCAGCCGCCAAGCCCCAGTAGAACCAGCTCGGTCGGGCGCGGACCGATGTTGCGGCCGCCGATGTCGGGCGCGCCGTCCATCACCAGGGCATGGCCGCTGCCGGTCTCCCCCATGAAGGCCATGCCGTCGACCCATTGCACACGTGCTTTCATGCTCAGTCTTCCTCGAAGAAAAGTTGGTGGAGTTTGGCCCCCGGGTCGTCCGCGCGCATGAAGGCCTCGCCGACCAGGAAGGCATGCACGCCGTGGCGGCGCATGAGGGCCACGTCGTCGCGACCGTGGATGCCGCTCTCGGTGACCAGAAGCACGCCCGCGGGCAGCATGTCGAGCATGTTCAGGGTGGTGTCCAGGCTGACCTCGAAGGTGCGCAGGCTACGGTTGTTGATGCCGACCAGCCCAGCCCCGATCGAGAGCGCCAGCGCCATCTCCTCGCGGTCGTGCGTCTCGACCAGCACGTCCATGCCGAGCTCGACGGCGAGGTTGTGCAACTCGTGCAGGGTGGCGGGATCCAGGGCCGAGACAATCAGCAGGATGCAGTCCGCGCCGATCGCGCGGGCCTCATAGACCTGGTAGGGGTCGATGATGAAGTCCTTGCGGATCACCGGAAGCGTACAGGCGGCGCGCGCTTCCTCAAGGTAGGACTCGCTGCCCTGGAAGAAGTCGCGGTCGGTCAGCACCGACAGGCAGGCCGCCCCGCCCCGCTCGTAACTTACGGCGATCTCGGCCGGCCGGAAGTCCTCGCGCAGCACGCCCTTGCTCGGGCTGGCCTTCTTGATCTCAGCGATCACCGCAGGCATCCCCCGGGCGATGCGGGCCTCGAGGGCGGCGCGGAAGCCGCGGGGCTGATCATTGCGCGCCTCAATGCGCTGGATCAGGTCATGCACCGGGGTGCGCACGCAGCGCTCGGCGATTTCCTCGCGCTTGCGCTTGAGGATGGTCTGGAGGATGTCGGGCTTGCTCTGACTCATGCTGAAGCCTGTTGGGTGAATGCGGCGTAGGCCGTAAGGCGTTCCCAGGCCGCGCCGGTCGTCTGGATCTCGAGCGCGCGCGCCACGCCGTCTTCAAGGGTCGGAGCAAGACCCGCGAGATAGATGGCCGCGCCGGCGTTGAAGGCCACGATGTCGCGCGCAGGACCGGGCTGGCCGGTCAGGGCCTCACGCACCTTCTCCAGGCTCTCGTGGGCGGAAGCCACGCGCAGCGTGTCCAGACTGGCACTGGCGAGACCGACATCCTCCGGCCGCAGGACGTAGTCGGTGACGACACCGTCCTTCAGCTCGCTCACGCGGGTCGGCGAGGCCACGCTGAACTCGTCCAGGCCGTCTTCGGCATGCACCACCAGGGCATGCTCGCTGCCAAGCTCCCGCAGCACCTCGGCCAGCGGCCGGCGCCAGCGCTCGCTGTACACGCCGAGCACCTGGCGCTTCGCCCCGGCCGGGTTGGCCAGCGGGCCGAGCACGTTGAACAGGGTGCGCACACCCAGCTCGCGGCGCGGGGCGACCACGTGGCGCATGGCGCCGTGGTGCTGGGGCGCGAACATGAAGCCGACACCGAGCGTGCACACCGCGCGGGCGATGACCTCGAACGGCGCATCGAGGCGACAGCCCGCCACCTCGAGCAGGTCGGCGCTGCCGGTGGTGCTGGAGACCGAACGGTTGCCGTGCTTGGCCACCTTGCCGCCCGCCGCCGCCAGGACGAAACAGCTCGCGGTGGAGATATTGAAGGTGTGTGCCCCGTCTCCGCCGGTACCGACGATGTCGACCAGCGGCCCACAGGGGATCTCGACCTTGGCGGCGAATTCGCGCATCACCCCGGCGGCGGCGGCCACCTCCTCGACCGTCTCCCCCTTGACCGCGAGCCCGATGAGCAGGCCGCCGATCTGCGCCGGGGTGGCCTCGCCGCCCATCAAGAGGCGCATGACGGCGGCCATTTCGTCGTGGCGCAGGTCGCGCCGCTCAAGCAGCGCGCGGAAGGCGGTGGTCATGTCCATGAGGGATCCTGGATGGGGAGGCGGCGGGCCGCGATAAAGGGACCGATTTTGAAAGCAGCGCGAGGACGGGTCAACCCGCGCGGCCGCGCGCCCGCAGCAGGTTCCAGACCAGCCACAGGGCAAGCGAGCTCACCGCGATGGCGAGCTGTCCCCAGGCGAGCGCGAGGGTGCTGGCCGAAAGCGCAGCGACCACGAAGGCCGCGATCAGGCCGTTCGAGCCCATCTGCATGAAGCCCTGCACCGCCGAGGCCATGCCGCGCCGCGCCGGGAACAGGTCCAGCCCCATCAGGCTGAGCGAGGGCATGGCGAGCGACATGCCCAGCGCGTACAGCGCCACCGGCGCAATCAGGGCCACGGCGCCCGGCTCGCCCGCCTGGTTGACCAGCACGTTGAGCGAGGCGGCTGCGAGCAGCACAGCCAGACCGAACGACGCCGCATGCCAGGGGGCGAGACGGTGCGCCAGGCGGCCGGCGAGGAAGCTGCCGCCGACGATGCCCGCCACCACCGGCAGGAACAGGCGCCAGAAATCGTGTTCGCCGTAACCGAGGTGGCGATAGATCAGCTCCGGGGCGGAGGCGATGTAGAGGAACAGGCCGCCGAAGTTGATGCCGAACATCAGCGCAAGCAGCAGGAAGGGCGGGTGCCGCAGCATCGCCCCGTAGCCCCGCGCCACGGACCACGGATGGATCGGCTGGCGCCGCTCGCGCGGCAGGCTCTCCGGCAGCCAGGCCGCAACCAGGGCGAGGATCAGCAGCCCGAGCCCCGCAAGAAACAGGAACACCGCCCGCCAGCCGAACCCGCCCTCCAGCCAGCCGCCGACGATCGGCGCCACGCCTGGGGCGACGGCGAAGAACAGCGTGACATGGGCCAGCACCCGCTGCGCCTCGGCGCCCTCGAACAAGTCGCGCACCAGGGCGCGGCCGATCACCAGCCCTGCGCCGGCCGCCATCCCCTGCCCCGCGCGCATCATCACCAGGGTGTCGATGTCCTCGGCCAGCGCGCAGCCAAGCGAAGCCAGGGCGTAGCCAAGCAGGGCCACCAGCACCACGCGCCGCCGGCCGAGCGCGTCGGACAACGGGCCGTAGACCAGCATCATCGCGCCGAAGGCCCACAGGTAGCCGCTCAGCGTGCGCTGCATGTCGGCCGGACCGGCGCCAAGGTCGGCGGCGATCGCCGGGAAGGATGGCAGGTAGGTGTCGAGCGTGAACGGCGCCAGCATCGCCAACGCCGCCACGAGGAAGGACACCCGCAGCGGATGCGGCGGGCGGTGGACTGGCATCAGGCGGCCTGGGCGCGGCGCCCGCCCCGCATGGCGAGGAAGTTGCGCAGCATGTCATGACCATGCTCGGTCAGGATCGACTCGGGGTGGAACTGCACCCCCTCGATGGTGTATTCGCGGTGCTGCACGCCCATGATCTCCTCGAACGAGCCATCCGGATTCGTGGTCCAGGCGGTGATCTCGAGGCATTCCGGCAGGCTCTCGCGCTCGATCACCAGCGAGTGGTAGCGCGTCGCCTCGAACGGGTTCGGCAGGCCGGCGAACACGCCCTTGCCCGCGTGGAACACCTGCGAGGTCTTGCCGTGCATGATCTGCTTGGCGCGGATGATGTTGCCACCGAAGGCCTGGCCGATGGCCTGGTGGCCGAGGCACACGCCGAAGATCGGCAGCTTGCCGGCGAAATGGCGGATCGCCGCCACCGAGATGCCGGCCTCGCTCGGGCTGCAGGGGCCGGGAGAGATCATCAGATGGCTGGGTGCCATGCGCTCGATGTCCTCCAGGGTGATGGCATCGTTGCGATGCACCTCCACCTCGGCCCCAAGCTCGCCCAGGTACTGGACGAGGTTGTAGGTGAAGGAATCGTAGTTGTCGATCATCAAAAGCATCATCAAACCCCTGCCGGCGATGGTCCGGCGCATGTCACGGGCCCTGCGGCCCTCAAGCTGGGACAACCTCGTCCCGCCCTAGTTCGGAGGAATAGCGCACCCAGCGGTTCTTGCCGGTCCGCTTGGCCGCATACATCGCCTGGTCGGCGAGGCGCATACAGGCATCCAGGTCACCAGTATCCCATGGACATACGGCGATGCCGATGCTGGCACCGATCCCTGCCTGCCCCTGATCCAGGTCGATGGGCTGGCGCAGGGCATGGATGATGCGTTCCGCGACCTCTTCCCCCGCCCGCGCATCCCCCTGCTCGACGCGCAGGATCGCCACGAATTCATCCCCGCCGAGGCGGCTGAGGATATCCACCTCGCGCACGCACTGGCGCAGCCGTTCGGACGTCACCTGCAGGACGCGATCCCCCGCCCCGTGGCCGAACCTGTCGTTGACTTGCTTGAAACCATCCAGGTCGATGTAGAGCAGCGAGAGGTGAGTGTGATGGCGCCGCGACCACGCCATGGCGTCGTGCATCTTCTCCTCCAGCAACGCCCGGTTGGGCAAGCCGGTCAGGGGGTCATGGTAGGCCAAGTCGCGAATGCGGCTCTCCATTTCCCGGCGCTCGGTGATGTCGCGGAAGACCAGGACCGCACCCGCCGCCCCGTCCTCCTGCATCGGACTCACGCTGCACTCGGCCGGGAACCCGCCTCCGCCACGACGCTGGAAGACGGCCTCGATCATCCGTCCGTCGCCTCCGGCCTCGAGCAGCCGATCGAGCGACCCCATCCCGCCGGACTCCCGCCCCTGGCGGATCAGCTCGTCCAGCCGCCGCCCACGCAGCGCCTCCAGCGGCCATCCGGTCAGGCTCGCGGCCGCCTTGTTGGCGAACGTCACGCGCAGCCCGGCATCCAGGCCGAGGATACCCTCGGCGGCGGAATGAAGGATGCCGTCCAAGCGCCGATCCAGAATGCCCAGCGCGCGGGTGCGCTCGCGCACGGCCGCCTCCAGGCGCTGGTAGCCGAACCGGAAGCCCAGGAACAGAACCAGCTCGAGCAGCACGAACCCGGCCAGCGCGATCGCGATGTTCTGCTGATTGTCCCGCTCCAGCGCCAGGACCCTCTCGCTGACGTCCGTCCAGGCCACGAAACCGCCGACGGCCTTGCGGGAAGGCTCGACGCTGGTGGCGAACTCATACAGCGGGAAACGGGTCACCGCCAGCGTCCTGCCCTGCACCGGCACGAGATAGGTCTGCGCCCCTTCGGACGGGTGATAGAGGTCACGGAAAGCCGGCTGACGCATGAGGTCATAGATGCCGGGGCCGGAGGTCGCCTCGACCATGCACTCGCATACGGAGGGCACATCCTCGACATGGCGGCCGATGAACTCCCGCCACATGCGCGCATCGACATGTTCGCGCTTGAGCAGGATGGCCACCGCCTGATGATTGCTGCGCCCCAGCTGCTGCAGCAGGGCGGCGAAGGACGACCCCGCCTCGAGGGCCCCCACGTGCACCCGCTTGCCGGTCTGCGGGTCCGTGGCCCAGACCGGAACCACGCCGCGCAGGCCGCCCATGATGCGTCCGAGCTCGAAGCCGGAGTGCGCCGACTGGCTGGCATTGGTCTCGACGATGATGGGGCGCACGTCGTCCATCCGGTCGCCGAAGCGGTCCGGCTGGTGCACGCGCAGGAAGCTGAGCGCGCCCGGCGCCAGGTGAAACTGCAGCTGGCGCAGGCCGAACTCGTGCTGCATCCGCTCCCAGGTGGGGGCCAACAGGGCGTTCAGCTCCTGCCGGGCCGCGGCGGCCTGTTCGCCTCCCGCGCCGCCTCCTTCCGCCTCGACCGCGCGCCTGCCGCGCAGGAAGGCCTGCTGCACCCTCGTGTCGTCTCCGATCAGGGTCGCCAGCTGGAGCATGTTGGCGAGCATGGCCTGCATCCCCGCTTCCACGGCGGCCCGGATGGTCGCCCCCTCCTGGTCAAGGGCATGCTGCAGGTTGCGCTCGGCGTTGCGCTGGTTGACGACCACGAACAGCACGTCGACCAGCAAGGCGACGAGCGAGACCAGCAGGAAAAGCTTGGTGCGCAGCTGCATGGTTCACCCTGGGTGGAGCGGCTTCCCGGCCGACAGCCGCCTCAGTCCGATGCTTCCAGTCCCGCCTCGGCCAGGGCCACCGCGCGGAAGATGGCGCGCCCCTTGTTCATGGTCTCCTTCCATTCCAACTCCGGTACGGAGTCGTACACCACCCCGGCGCCGGCCTGGATGTGCAGCTCGCCGTTCTTGATCACCGCGGTGCGGATGGCGATGGCGGTGTCCATCGCCCCGTTCCAGCCGAGGTAGCCGACCGCACCCGCATAGACGCCGCGCTTGACCGGCTCCAGCTCGTCGATGATCTCCATCGCCCGCACCTTGGGTGCACCGGACACGGTCCCGGCCGGGAAGGTGGCGCGCAGCACGTCCATCGAGGACAGGCCGGCGCGCAGCCTGCCGGTCACGTTGGAGACGATGTGCATCACATGCGAGTAACGCTCGATCACCATCTTCTCGGTCAGGCGCACGCTGCCGGTCTCACACACCCGGCCGATGTCGTTGCGGCCAAGGTCGATCAGCATCAGGTGCTCGGCGCGCTCCTTCGGGTCGGCCAGCAGCTCGACCTCGAAGGCGCGATCCTCCTCCTCGGTGCGGCCGCGGCGGCGGGTACCCGCGATCGGACGCACGGTGACCTCGTCATGCTCCAGGCGCACGAGGATCTCGGGCGAGGAGCCGACCACGGCCATGTCCCCAAGGTTGAGGTGGAACATGTAGGGCGAGGGATTGAGGCCGCGCAGGGCGCGATACAGGTCGAGCGGTCGCGCGGAAAACGGGATGCTCAGGCGCTGCGAGAGCACCACCTGCATCACATCCCCGGCGGCGATGTACTCCTTGGCCTTGAGCACCGCCTGCTTGAAACCGTCCTCGGTGAAACCGGAGACGAAGTCGGCCTCGCTCACCTCACGCGGGGCGTGGGCCGGGCGCGGATGGGCAAGAGGCTCACGCAGGCGGGCCTCGAGCGCATCCAGGCGCGCCTCGGCCGCCTCCAGCCCCTCCGGCAGCGCGTGTACGATCAGCTGCATGCGCCCGCGCAGGTTGTCGAACACCACCAGCTCGTCGGACAGCATGAACAGGATGTCCGGCGCGCCGATCGGATCCGGCTTCTCGACTCCCGCCAGGCGCGGTTCGATGTAACGGATGGTGTCGTAGCCGAAATAGCCGACCAGCCCCCCGGCAAAGCGCGGCAGTCCCGCAAGCTCGGGCACCCGGAAGCGCTTCTGGAAGGCCTCGATAAAGGCCAGCGGGTCACGCACCTCGGCCTCCTCGATGGGACGGCCATCCTCCTCCACCGTCACCGCATGGCCGCGCACCCGGAGCACGGTACGGGCCGGCAGGCCGATGATGGAGTAACGTCCCCACTTCTCGCCGCCCTGCACGGATTCGAACAGGTAGCTGTAGGGGGCATTGGCGAGCTTGAGGTAGGTGGAGAGGGGGGTATCGAGATCGGCGAGGACCTCGCGCACCACGGGGATGCGGTTGTAGCCCTCGCGGCAGAATTGTTCGAACTGTTCAGGACGCATGTCGGAACCTCAGGAAAACAGGCGGATACGGGATAAGGCGGCTCATGCGCCGCGCCATCGCGTCCCCCGCCAGGTCTCCCGGAAGCGTTTCATGAAGGCTTCACCAGTTCCTTCAGCTCGACCATGGAGTCGATCACCGCATCCGGATGGTAGTTGCGGATGTCCTCGCCATGGTTGTAGCCGTAGCTCATGCAGACGATGTTGAAACCCGCAGCGCGCGCGGCCTTCACATCGGAGATCGAGTCGCCGACCATCAGGGCCTCATGCGGGGCGCAATGAAACCAGCCGGCGGCGTAGAACAGCGGGCCCGGGTCCGGCTTCTTGACCGGCAGGGTATCGCCGGAGATCACCGTCTCGAACGCATCGAAGACGCCGAGATCCTTCAGCAGCGGCACGGTGAAGCGCTCGGCCTTGTTGGTCACGCAGCCCATGCGCAGGCCCAGGGACTTCACGTGCTCCAGCCCCTCCTTGACCCCCGGAAAGAGGAAGGAGCGGCCGGAGGTGTTGTCGAGGTACAGCTGATTGAAGATCGGCATGGCCCGAGCAAACAGGACCGCGTCAGGCTTGCCGTTCAGGTCGTTGGTCAGCGCACGCTCGACCAGGCGCTCGACGCCGTTACCGACCCAGTTGCGCACGGCAGCCTCGCCGCGCACGGGCATGTCGAGGAGCTTCATCATCTCGTCCACGCAGTAGGCGAGATCGGGCACGCTGTCGATCAGGGTGCCGTCCAGGTCGAACAGCACCATCTTCGGGGCAAAGGTCTTCATGCCTTAGCCACCGACCTTGGCCAGCTCGTCGCGCATGGCCTTGATCACGGAGTCATAGCGGTGCGGGTCGGAGTCCTTGGCGGCGCCGAAGATCGCAGAGCCGGCCACGAAGGTGTCCACGCCCGCCTCGGCCACCTCGCGGATATTGGCCGGGCCCACGCCGCCGTCGATCTCCAGGCGGCAGTCATAGCCGCCCGCGTCGATCATGGCGCGGACCTTGCGGGCCTTGTCCAGCACGTAGGGGATGAACTTCTGCCCACCGAAGCCCGGGTTGACCGACATCAGCAGGACCATGTCCAGCTTCGGCAGGGTGTACTCCAGCACGTCCAGCGGGGTGGCCGGATTGAACACGAGGCCCGCCTTGCAGCCGGAGTCCTTGATCAGGCCGATGGTGCGGTCGATGTGCTCGGAGGCCTCCGGGTGGAAGGTGATGTAGGTGGCGCCGGCCTTGGCGAAGTCCGGGATGATGCGGTCCACCGGCTTGACCATCAGGTGCACGTCGATCGGCGCGGTCACGCCGTGCTTGCGCAGGGCCTCGCACACCAGCGGGCCGATGGTCAGGTTCGGCACGTAGTGGTTGTCCATCACGTCGAAGTGGACGATGTCGGCACCGGCGGCCAGCACGTTGTCCACTTCCTCGCCAAGCTTGGCGAAATTGGCGGAGAGGATGGACGGGGCGATGAGGAACTTCGACATGGGAGGACTCCGGAAATGGCCAAAAGATCGGCCAAATGTACCCCAACCGCCCCCCGAATTCACCTTGGGCACGTGAGGGAAGAGTGGCTAGCAGTCAATGGCCGGTGATCAGCACGGGCCGCGCGGCCTCCGCCCCCGTTACTTCCGTGGCAGGGTGGCGATGAAAGCCAGAAGATCCTCAAGCTGCTGCTCGTTCAGGCTTTTCGCCATCTCCACCATCACCTTGTGTCCCATACCTGCGCGGTAGTTCTGCATCATGGCGGCATAGGCCTCGCTGGACTTGGAGGTAAGGTTGGGGAACATGGGCGGCACGCCCTGCCCCTGCCCCCCGTGGCAGAGGGCGCAGTGGGCCTTGTAAAGGGTCTTGCCTGATTCGAGGTTGCCCTCCGCCAGCGCGGCGACAGGCATGAGAACGGTCAGGAACAGAAGGTTTCGTACCATGCTGCAACCCCATGCATGATGGATCAACCCATTTCAGCATAAAGCGGCCTGATGGGGCAAAAAGACAGGAACGAACCCATCCAGTGGATGGGCTCCAAAATAGAGAGCCCCGCACGGGGCGGGGCTCTGATAAGGACGGGACGTCCGGGATGATTACATCATGCCCATGTCGCCCATGCCGCCGGCGGCCGGGGCTGCGGCTTCCTTCTTCGGCAGCTCGGCCACCATGCACTCGGTGGTCAGCAGCAGGCCGGCCACGGAGGCAGCGTTCTGCAGGGCGGAACGGGTGACCTTGGTCGGGTCCAGGATGCCCATCTCGATCATGTCGCCGTATTCGCCGGTGGCGGCGTTGTAACCGAAGTTGCCGCTGCCCTCGGAGACCTTGTTCAGGATCACAGACGGCTCGTCGCCGGCGTTGGAGACGATGGTGCGCAGCGGCTCTTCCATGGCGCGGACGGCGATGCTGATGCCGACGTCCTGGTCGTGGTTGGCGCCTTTGAGCCCCTTGATGGCGGCAATTGCACGCACCAGAGCGGTGCCACCACCCGGAACCACACCTTCCTCGACCGCCGCACGGGTAGCGTGCAGGGCATCATCGACGCGGTCCTTCTTCTCCTTCATCTCAACCTCGGTAGCCGCACCAACCTTGATGACGGCCACGCCACCCGCCAGCTTGGCGATACGCTCCTGCAGCTTCTCGCGGTCGTAGTCGGAGGTGGTGGTCTCCACCTGGGCACGGATCTGGGCCACGCGACCATCGATCTCGTCCTTGGAGCCCGCGCCGTCAACCACGGTGGTGTTGTCCTTGGTGACGACGACCTTCTTCGCCTGACCCATTTCGTTCAGGGTGACCTTCTCGAGGGTCAGGCCCACTTCCTCGGAGACCACCATGCCACCAGTCAGCACGGCGATGTCCTGCAGCATGGCCTTGCGGCGATCGCCGAAGCCCGGAGCCTTGACGGCGGTGACCTTGAGGATGCCGCGCATGTTGTTGATGACCAGGGTGGCCAGCGCCTCGCCCTCGATGTCCTCGGCGATGATCAGCATCGGACGGCCCGCCTTGGCGACGGCCTCGAGCGCCGGCAGCAGGTCACGGATGTTGGAGACCTTCTTGTCGGTGATGAGGATGTACGGGTTCTCGAGAACAGCCTGCATGTTCTGCTGGTCGTTGACGAAGTACGGCGAGAGGTAGCCGCGGTCGAACTGCATGCCCTCGACCACGTCCAGCTCGTTCTCAAGGCCCGAGCCTTCCTCGACGGTGATCACGCCTTCCTTGCCCACCTTGTCCATCGCCTGGGCGATGATGGAGCCGATGGCCTCGTCGGAGTTGGCGGAGATGGTGGCGACCTGGGCGATGGACTTGTTGTCGGTGCAGGGTTTGGAGATCTTCTTCAGCTCCTCGACGGCGGCGGCCACGGCCTTGTCGATGCCGCGCTTGAGGTCCATCGGGTTCATGCCGGCGGCCACGGCCTTCATGCCCTCGCGGACGATGGCCTGGGCCAGCACGGTCGCGGTGGTGGTGCCGTCACCGGCCACATCAGCGGTCTGGGAAGAAACTTCCTTGACCATCTGCGCGCCCATGTTCTCGAACTTGTCTTCCAGCTCGATCTCCTTGGCGACGGACACGCCGTCCTTGGTCACGGTCGGGG
>JBFLVZ010000047.1:0-6538 GCA_040758295.1 Pseudomonadota bacterium | reverse complement strand
GGGGCAGGGCGCTACTCTGCCTCGCGCTGCGCCTGGCGTAGCGCGGCGGCGGCGAGGGCGGTCTGGGTGGCATCGGTGGCGAAGGCCAGTCGGCCGGGGATATCGCGCAGGCCGGCCTTGCGCAGGGGGCGGTACACCGCCGGGTGCATGCCGCTCAGAACCACGCCGATGCGTTGGTCGTGCAGCCGGTCGAGGGCTGATTCAAGGGCATGGATGCCGCTCATGTCCAAGGTAGGCACGTGGGTGAAGTCGATGATGATCACGCTCGCTTCCTTGTGCTCGCGTGCCGCGCGGTCCAGCGCGGCGAAGGCCTGCTCGGCGGCGCCGAAGAACAGTGGGCCGCTGAACTCGTAGAACACCGCCCAGTCCGGCAGCTCGAACGGCATCGGTTCGTCGCGCCTGCGCTCGCGCCCGCCGGTCAGGCTGGCCATCTGGTGCATGAAGATGAAGGCCGCCAGCACCATGCCGACCCCGACCGC
The DNA here is from genome assembly GCA_040758295.1 of Pseudomonadota bacterium. GTDB lineage: Bacteria > Pseudomonadota > Gammaproteobacteria > Halothiobacillales > Halothiobacillaceae > Thiofaba. The sequence goes on along the minus strand of JBFLVZ010000047.1, from coordinate 6,059 downwards.
AGCCACCATGTCGATGAAGATGGTCAGGCCGAAGCAGGTCAAAAGCACGGCGACGTCGGTACGCGGGGCCACCTTGACCATGTGCACGAAATGCGGGGCCTCGCTCAGGTTCCAGGCAGTGAGCAGCAGGATGGCGGCCAGAGTGGCCATCGGCACATGCGCGAGCCAGGGAGCGAAGACCACCACTGCAAGCAGGATGGTGAGGGCGTGGAAGACGGCAGCCAGCGGCGAGCGGGCGCCGGCGCGCACATTGGTGGCGGTGCGGGCGATGGCGGCGGTGGCGGTGATGCCGCCGAAGAAGGGCACGGCGAGGTTGCCGATGCCCTGGCCGACCAGTTCCGCGTTCGGATCGTGGCGGGTGCGCCCCATGCCGTCGGCCACCACCGCGCACAGCAGCGACTCGATCGCCGCCAGCATGGCGAGCGTCAGCGCCGGCACCAGCAGGTCGCGCAGCAGGGGCCAGGACAGGCCGATCGGCTGGCCGGAGGCGTCCGGCAGGGTCCAGGGGAGGACGAACTGCGGTGCGAACGGCGGGATGCCCGCGCCGCTCTGGCCGGCCATCTCCCAGCGGAATTTGTCGCCGAGGGTGATGGGATCGAACGCCGGCCACAGCCACTGCAGGCCGAAGGCGGCGAGGCCCGCCAGGATGAGCGCGGCGAGCTGGCGTGGGATGGGGGTGCCCAGGCGATTCCAGAAGACGAGCACGAGCAGGGTGAAAAGTCCGGTGGCGATGTCCGCCCAGCGCGCGGTGGGCAGGGCAGCGATCAGCACCTGCAGGCGGTCGAGAAAGTGCTCGGGCATCTCCGCCGTGGTCAGGCCGAGCAGGTCCTTGATCTGCAAGAAGGCGATCACCACCGCGATGCCGGAGGTGAAGCCGAGCACCACGGGGTAGGGGATGTACTGGATCAACTGCCCCAGACGCAAGAAGCCCATGACGATCAGGATCACCCCGGTCAACAGGGTGGTGACCAACAGCCCGCCCAGGCCGAATTTGTGCACGATGGGGATGAGCAGGACGATGAAAGCCGCCGTGGGGCCGGAGACATTAAAGCGCGAGCCGCCGAACAGGGCGATCAGCGCCCCGGCGATGATGGCGGTGTAGAGACCGTGCTGGGGGGGAACGTCCACCGCGATGGCCAGGGCCATGGCCAGGGGCAGGGCCAGCATGCCGAGGGTCAGGCCGGCCATCAGGTCGGCGCGCAGATCCCCGCGCCCATAGCCGCGCAGACTCTCACGCAGTGCGGTGGCAATGGGCCATGAGGATAGGTTCACGTTGTACCTCCTTGAGCTGACGGCTCAATCATGGTGCGGCGCAGAGCAGGCTGTTTCAAAACCCATTGAAACAGCCTGGAGGGGCGAGCCAAGGATGGCTCGCGCGAGAATCAATCACGAGAAGTGATTGATTCTCGGAGCCCGTCGCGGGCGTGTACCGCGACGAGGCGAGTTTCATAAAGGGCAGGACAGCCCTTTTGAAACAGTCAGAGAGGGGACGCTCTCACCGCTTGATCGGCCCGAGGCCGGGCCGCCTACACGGTGGGTGAACCCTGTCAGGCATTCAGGCCCGGTACCGGCCAGTACTTCTTGAACGCCACGTCCGGCAGTGACCAGACGCGCTGGTGCAGGGTGTGCATGGCGTCCAGGTCGTTCAGCAGTTCCGCCCGCTCGGCCGGGCTCAGCTGCGCCGGTCCCTCGTGCAGGGCCTTGTCCATCATCCAGGCGCGCCGCAGGCGCACGCTCTCCGGCAGGTTGCGGCGCGGCTTGAGGAAGGCGGCGTGGATGGCATTGGCGATCGGCTCGACCACCGCCAGCACGAAGCCATCGACATCGCCGAGCTTCTCGCGCTCGGCCTGGTAGAGGGCGAGCCCCTTGCGGTACTCGGCCAGCTCCGGCGGGGCGCCGACCTCCTCCGGGGTGACGAACAGGCGGGCGGCGCGGGCCCGGCGGCCGAGCGAGCCGAGGCTGGTCAGCCGGGCGAGCGGGATAGACAGCACCAGGCCTGCCAGCACCGGCGAGAGCCAGGCGAAGAACACGGGGCTTGCGTACCAGGCTGCCACGCCCCAGACCAGCCCCAGCAGGGTGGTGGTGCCGTAGTTGCTCGCGGCCTCACGCCAGCTCATGACGAACTCGCCGCGCTGCTGGGTGCCCCAGGCCACGGTCTTGTTCATCAGGGTGAGGATGATGAAGCGGCTGTGAAACACCATGCGCACGGGGGCGGACAGGGCGGAGAGCAGGGTTTCGAGCAACACGCTTGCGCTCACCCCCAGCCGACCACCGAACTGCTCGGCACGCGCCTTGTCGCGCAGGGTCATGGCGAGGCTGAGGACCTTGGGCAGGAACAGCAGGCCGAGGGTGACGTAGAACAGCTTCAGGGCCGTCTCCACGTCCACATGGGCGTGTTCCGGTGCGATCCAGGCCAGCAGGGTGGTGAGGATCAGAAGGCTGAACCAGAGCAGGGATCCGGCATAGCTCATGATGCCGTTGATGAGCAGAAAGCGCTGCATCGGCGGCAGGCCCTCGGCGATCATCACCCCGGCGTGCTGCAGGTTGCCCTGGCACCAGCGGCGGTCGCGCTTGAGGTCGTCGGTGAGCGAGGGCGGGTATTCCTCCCAGCTGCCGCCGAGGTCGTAGGCCACCCACACCTCGAAGCCCGCGCGGTTCATCAGCGCCGCCTCGACGAAGTCGTGGCTCAGGATCTCCCCGCCGAACGGCTTGATCCCCGGCATGCGCGGCAGGTTGCAGTGGCTCATGAACGGGGCGATGCGGATGATGACGTTGTGGCCCCAGTACTGGCCATTGCCCAGCCACCACCAGGCGAGCCCCGCGGCGAACATGGGCGAGTACAGCCGGCCGGCGAACTGCTGGATGCGTGCATACAGGGTGTCCATGCCCTGCGAGAAGGGCAGGGTCTGGATGATGCCCACGTGCAGGTTGCGCTCCATGGCCTGCACCATGCGCACCAGGGTCTCGCCCGACATCACGCTGTCGGCATCCAGCACGATCATGTACTCGTGCTGCTTACCCCAGCGGCGCAGGAAGTCGATGATGTTGCCACTCTTTTTCTTCACCCGGTACTTGCGGCGGCGGTAGAAGATGCGCTCGAAGCCGTCCACCTCGCGGCACAGGCGCGCCCAGGCGAGCTCCTCGTCGACCCACTTCTCCGGCTGGCTGGAGTCGGAGAGGATGTAGAAGCGGAAGTGCTCAAGCATCCCGGTCGCCTTGAGCGAGAGGAAGGTGGCGCGGATGCGGGCGAACACCTCGTCCGCGTCCTCGTTGCAGATCGGCATCACCACCGCGGTGGAGGCCAGCGGGGTGGGCTTGCCATCCAGGCGGGCGTTGAGGGTGCTAATCTTCAGCCAGTCGCGCCCGGTGAGGGTCAGCCAGAAGCCGATCAAGGCCGTCCACAGGCCGATCCACAGCCAGGCGAACAGGATGGCGAACAGGCCGAGCAGGAGCATTTCCAGCAGGTGCCGGCCGCCGAAGGGCAGGGTCTGGCTCAAGGCCCAGGTGCCAATCAGGGTGGGGAGGAGGACCAGGATGGCGAGCGCGAGACGGCGGTCGCCGGCAATGGTTTGGATCTCGTCGGGGCGGATGCGCATCAGGAATCCCGGGTGTCTTCGTTCAGGCCAAGCAGGCGGGAGAGCAGCCCTTCGGGGGCCGGGCGGATCTCCGCCGGGGAGACCACGGCGCGCCGGACCTCTGGCATGGCGGCCCCGCCGGTCCAGCGGAAGTGCTTGCCTTCGTGGGAGAGCTGCAGGGCGCCCCAGGGGACCGCGCGCCAGGTGCATTCGGTGCAGGTGGAGTGGCGCCAGACGGCCACCCGCCAGGCGGCCGAACCGGTCATCTGGTCGGCCGGGATGACCCCCTGGGTGCGGGCGACCTGGCGGCTGAGCAGGGCATGCACCTCGCGCATGGCGGCGACCAGGGGTAGCTCGTCGCCGTGGGCGTGGGCGCGTTCGATGATGGCCGTGACCATCTCCTGGCGCACCTTGGCGGGCACCAGCATGGCACGCAGATAGGTCTCCACGCGCCGCTCGGCCTCGGCCCAGGCGCTCGGCGGGTCCTGAAAGGGGGAGTGGGGCACGATCACCAGTTCCTTGATGGAGTGTACTGAATCTTATTCTAGCAGGGCGCGAGCCCCGTCAGCGCAGGCATGGGCTGCGACGAAACGAGCTGCAAAAGGGCAGGAAAGCCCTTTTGCAACAATCTGGATCAGGGTGGGTAGGCCGCGCTCCAGGTCTCGCTCAGCACCGCTTCGCCACGCTTGAGGAAGGCGCGCAACTCGGCGGTGCCCTCGCCGGGCGGTTCGACGAACAGGGTCAGGCGCCAGCCCTGGGTGTGGGGGTTGGGTTCCAGCCTCTGGCTGCGAATCCTCCCCGTCCCCTGCAGGCTGCTGACCGCCTCGACCTCGCCCGGCGCGCGCAGGCGCGCAAGGTCTCCGCCGGCGAAGTCGATCACATAGCGCACCACGCCCTGGTTCTCCGGCAGGCGTTCGGTGTTGGAGGTGGACAGGCGGGTGGCGATGACCCGCGCCCCGCCGGGCAGGTCCGCATCGTCCTTCAGCCAGCGCATGCGCCAGGCCAGGCGCAGGGTCTGCCCCGCCTGCAGGGGCTGCGCCGGGACGAAGTAGGCGACCACGTTGTCGAGCGTGCTGTTGTCGCTCGGCAGCCGCACCAGCTCCACCCCGCCCGCGCCCCAGTCGCCCATGGGTTCGATCCACAGGCTGGGGCGGTCCTCGTAGCGCCACGCCAGGTCCTGGTAGTGGTCGAAGTTCCGGTCGCGCTGCATCAGGCCGAAGCCGCGCACGTGGTCGGCGGCGAAGCGGTTGATGCGGACCTGCGGGGCGTTCTCCAGCGGACGCCACAGCCATTCGCCGCTGGCCGCATGGATCAGCAGGCCATCGGAATCGTGCTCCTCCGGGCGAAAGTCGCCGAAGGTGTTGCCGGTCGCCTCGCCGTGCAGAAACATGCTGGTCAGCGGGGCCAGGCCGAGTTTGCGGACGCCCGTGCGGGTGTACAGGCGCGCCTCGACCTGCATCACCGTCTCACGGCCGGGCTCGATGATGAAGCGGTAGGCCCCGGTGAGGCTGGCGCTGTCCATGAGGGCGAGCACGGTCAGTTTCTTGCTGCCGGTAGCCGGCTGCTCGATCCAGAAGTCGGTGAAGGCGGGGAATTCCTCGCCCTTCGCCTCGGCGGTGTCGATCGCAATCCCGCGCGCGGACAGGCCGTAGTGCATGTTCTGCCCGAGGGCGCGGAAATAGGTGCCGCCAAGGAAGGCGGCCACCTCGTCCATGCTGCCGCGTGCATGCAGGTCGGCATGGATGCGGAAGCCCGCCCAGCCGACGTCCTTGGGCACCCGGCCTTCGAAGGGCAGGCTGCCGTAATCGAACGCCTCCGGCCGGAACGGGAGGGGCCGCTCACGGCCCTGCTCGATGGTGTGGATGCGTACCGGCCGGGTGTAGTGGTGACCGGGGTGGAAGAACTGCAGCTGGAAGGGCAGCCCCTCCTTGCGCCACAGGGCCTGTTCGGGGCGGAAGCGGATCTCGCGGTAATGGGCGTAGTCGAGCGAGGCGAGGTATTCCGGCACCAGGGTGGCCGGCGCGGCATAGGGCTTCTTCGCCAGCTGCTCGGCCTGGCGGGAAACATCGTCCAGGCCGAAGGCGGAGGCGGCCAGCGGCGCACACAGCAGCAGGCCCAGGGCCAACAGGGTGGGGAATGGGCGGCGCATGATCGTGGTGGGCGGAGGTTTTCGGACGGAGGTGTCCAATGGGGGGTATTCTCTCAAGGCAGTGTGATCACTGCAAAGCCCTTCGGGGCGCGGCCGATGATGGAGTTGAAGGTGTTGCCGACCACGCTGACCCAGGGGGGGAGGGTGTCGGCCTTGACTCCATGGCCGCGCATGGAGATGGCGCAGGCCTCCATCCTCACCCCGGGCCGGGCGGCGAGGCGGGCGAGCCGCTCGCGCACCTGCCCGGCATCGGTCGAGACCTCGAACGGCAGCAGCTCGGTATCCTCGCTCAGGATGCGCACCGATCCCTCGCGGAAGGCGAAGACCATCTCCGG
>JBFLVZ010000046.1:0-7653 GCA_040758295.1 Pseudomonadota bacterium | reverse complement strand
GGGGAGGCAGATCCACGCAAGGCGCAGTAGCAAAGCCTATTGCGCCGAATGTAGCCCCTCCGGCGGATTACGCTCTGCGAACCTCTCCTGCGCTGGCCGGCAGCTTGAGCGACAGTGCCGCCGCGCCGAGCAGCAAGAGGCTGGAGGCCACCAGACACCCCTCCAGCCCCCACACCTGGTAGGCCCAGCCGGAGAGCACCGTGCCGGCCAGGCGCCCGCCGGCGTTGGCCATGTAGTAAAAACCCACCTTCATCGCCACCTTGTCGCCTTCCGCGTAGGCGAGGATGAGGTAGGAGTGCACGGAGGAGTTGAGGGCGAACAGCACGCCGAACAGCAGCAGGCCGCCGACGACGACCGTGGCGGGATCAAGGCCCGCGCCGAGTGCCCCGGCCATCGCCACGGGAATGAAGGCCAAAGCCAGCGCCCCCGCCACCACCGCGCCGCGCCCCGGGCTGTGCCCCGGCTTTCTCCACAGGCCGGGCGTGGCGGCCTGGACGATGCCGTAGCCGATCACCCACAGGGCAAGGAAGCCGCCCACCTCCGCATGGCCCCAGCCGAGCACGGCGGAGAGGTAGACCGGCAGGCCGACCACGAACCACACGTCGCGCGCGCCGAACAGAAAGAAACGCGCCCCGGCCAGCCAGTTGATCGCCGGGGTGTTGGAGAACACCTGCGCGAACTTCGGCTTGCCCTTCACCATGCCAAGCCCGCCCGGCAAAGCGAGGGTGACGGCGAGCCCCACCAGCAGCAGCCCGATCAGCGTCCACAGCGCGCCGTGGAAGCCGAGCACCGCCAGCAGCAGGCCACCGAGGAAGAAGCCCACACCCTTGAGCGCGTTCTTCGAGCCGGTCAGCACCGCCACCCACCTGAACAGGCTGCCCTCCCCGGCCACCAGCTTGACCGAGGACTTGGCGCTCATCTTGTTGAGGTCCTTGGCGATGCCGGACAGCGCCTGCGCGGCCATCACGTAAGGCACCGTCAGCCAGGCTGCCGGCGCCAGCAACATCCCGAGGGCGACGATCTGAAGTCCCGTGCCCATCTGCATGGTGCGGTTCACACCGATGCGCGCCGCAAGCCACCCGCCCACCGCATTGGTGACGATGCCGAACACCTCGTAGAAGAGGAACAGCATGGCGATCTGGAGCGGCGTGTAGCCAAGCTGGTGGAAATGCAGCACCACCAGCATGCGCAGGGCCCCATCGGTGAGGGTGAAGGCCCAGTAGTTGCCGGTGACGATGGCGTAGTTGCGCAGATCAGCGTTCATGAACATGATCCTCAAAAAATCGCCCCTCTCCCGCTTGCGGGAGAGGGGGGTGAGGCTCACTCGCAGGGCAGCCCCCTTGCAAAGGGGTTACATCCCCCGCGCCACCTTGGCCACCAGCTCCATCATCCGGTTGGCATAGCCCCACTCGTTGTCATACCAGGCCATGAGCTTCACCTGCGTGCCATCGATCACGAGGGTGGAGAGGGCATCGACGATGGACGAGCGCGGGTCGTCCTTGAAATCGACCGACACCAGCGGCAACGCCTCGTAGCCAAGAATCCCTGCCAGCTCCCCTTCGGCCGCCGCCTTGAGCAGGCCGTTGACCTCCTCCACCGTGGTCGGGCGTGCGGCCTCGAACACAAAGTCAGTGAGCGAGGCATTGGCAAGCGGCACACGCACGGCATGACCGTTGAGCTTGCCGTTGAGCTCAGGAAAGATCTCGCCGATCGCCTTGGCCGAGCCGGTGGTGGTGGGGATCAGCGACAGGCCACTGGCGCGTGCCCGGCGCCAGTCCTTGTGGCCCTTGTCGAGGATGGACTGGGTATTGGTCAGATCGTGCAGGGTGGTCATGGTGCCGTGCACGATGCCGAGGTGCTCGTGCATGACCTTGACCAACGGGGCCAGGCAGTTGGTGGTGCAGGAGGCGGCGGTGACGAGGTGATGCGCGGCGGGATCGTACAGATGATCGTTCACCCCCATGACGATATTGAGCGCCCCCTTCACCGGGGCAGCCACCACGACCTTCTTCGCTCCGCGGTCGAAGTGCGGCTGGATCTGCTCCAGGTTACGCAGCTTACCGGTCGCCTCGACCACGATGTCCACGCCAAGGCCCGCCCAGTCGATCTTGGCCGGGTCCTTTTCCATGCTGTAGCCCACCCGCCGGCCGTCCACCACGAGCGCGCCATCCTCGGCGCGCACCTCTCGCCCCCAACGGCCATGCACCGAGTCATATTTGAGCAGGTGCGCAAGCGCGGCCGCATCCGCACTAATCTCGTTGATGTGGACGATCTCGAAGGAAGGGTTGTCCCAGGCGGCGCGCAAGCCGAGACGGCCCATACGCCCAAAGCCATTGATGGCAACGCGGATGCTCATGATGTGGACCTCAGTCTAACAGTGGGGACAGGCAGGCCCTGCCTGCGAGGGAAAACATACGATATTTGTAATATACGATTATGTATATATCATGACAGCGCAGCCATCCCGACTCGCCCTACCCCAAGGTGACACCATGCTCAAAGGCCTTCTTGTCAGTGCATCGCTCCTTCTTGCCACCACCGGCCCCGTCCTTGCCGAAGAGGCGCTCAAGGTCTCCAAGGTGGTGGACAACGTCTACGCCATCGTCGGCCCGATCGACGATCGCACCTATGAAAACGACGGTCTGAACAACAACCAGGCCTTTATCGTCACCAAGGACGGCGTGATCCTGATCGACTCCGGCGCAAGCCACAAGGGCGCCGAGCGGATCGAGAAGGCCGTGGCAGGCGTCACCAAGGCACCGATCAAGTGGGTGCTCAACACCGGCAGCCAGGACCACCGCTGGCTGGGCAATGGTTATTTCGCCGCCAAGGGCGTGGAGGTCATCGCCTTCGCCGGGACGGTGGAGACGCAGAAAAAGGTCGCCGCCGGACAGATGGATGCCTTATCCAAGGTGTTGAAGGAGCGCTTCGAGGGCACCCAGCCCGTCCATGCCAGCCGCCTGCTGCACGAGGCGCGCACCACCCTCACCCTGGGGGGTGAGACCTTGGAGGTCATCGAAACCAACGCCCACTTCCCGCACGACACCATGGTCTGGCTGCCAAGGCACAAGGTGGCTGTGACCGGCGATTTGGTCTATGTCGACCGCATGCTTGGCGTGCACGACACCTCCAGCGTCAAGAGCGCCTGGGCCGCCTGGCAGGAACTGGTGAAGCTCAACCCGGCGAAGATCATCCCCGGCCACGGTGAGGTATGCGACCTGGCCAAGGCCAAGCGGGATACCGGCGACTACTACGACTTCCTGGTCAACGTGATCGGCAAGGCCGCGCAGAACATGGAGCCGCTCGACGAGGTGATCGCCAAATATGCCGACATGCCCCAGTTCAAGCACCTCAAGCATTACGACACCTGGCACAAGACGGTGATGAGCCGCACCTACCTGCAATTCGAGGGTCAGTAAGCCATGGCCCACGACCACGCGCACGGGCATCACGGCCATCATGCGCACACGCATGAAGGCAACCCTGCCCGCGCGTTGTGGCTGGCCGTTGGGCTGACCCTCGGCTTTGCCGCCGTCGAGGCGGTGGCGGGCTGGTGGTCCGGCGCGCTGGTGCTGCTGGGCGATGCCGCCCACATGGTCACCGACGCCCTCGCCCTCGGCCTCGCCGCCCTTGCCGCCTGGCTGGCGCGCCGGCCGGCGGACCGGCGGCACTCCTACGGTTTCGGGCGCGTCGAGATGCTCGGCGCGCTGATCAACGCCCTGTTGATGCTTGGCGTGGTGGCCGGCATCACCCATGAGGCCATCCAGCGCCTGCAATCCCCGCCGCAGGTGATGGCCGGCACCATCGCCTGGGTGGCACTGATCGGGCTGTTCGTGAATCTTCTTGTCGCGCGCCTGCTGTGGCCCTCCGGCGAGAACATCAACGTGCGCGGCGCCTTGCTGCACGTGCTTGGGGACATCCTCGGCTCGATCGTGGCGCTTGCGACCGGCATCGTGCTGCTGTTCACCGACTGGTACTGGCTCGACCCCGTGCTCTCGCTCGTGATCTGCGTGCTGATCGGCGTCTCCGCCCTGCGCCTCTTGCGCGAGTCGGTGCACCAGCTGATGGACGGCGTGCCGCTGGATCTGAGCCTGGACGAGGTGGAGGACTTCCTGGGCCGGCTTCCCGGGGTCGAGCATGCCCACCACATCCATGTGTGGCGCATCCACGGCGGCATGATCGGCCTGACAGCCCACCTCGTGGTGGCCGATCCGTCGCGCTGGGCGGCCATCGTACATGCCGCCCAGACGGGGTTGGAGGAGCGCTTCAACATCCGCCACGCCACCCTGCAGCCGTCGTTCGGCAGCGACTCATCCTGCGATGACCTGACATGTTCGACCCGCTAGCCGATCTTCTCGTCTACCGCGCCCTGGGCCTGGCGGCGGAACAGCCGCTGGGCGCCACCCTGCACTTCTTTGTCATGGACGTGACCAAGATCCTGGTGCTGCTGACCCTGGTCATCTACATCATGGGCTGGCTGCGCGGGATGCTCAGCCCGGAGCGGGTGCGCGAATTCCTGCGCCATCGCGGCAACCTCTCCTCGCGCTTCCTGGCCGTCGGTCTCGGCGCGGTGACGCCCTTCTGCTCCTGCTCCTCGGTGCCGCTGTTCATCGGCTTCGTCGAGGCCGGCATCCCGCTCGGTGTGACCCTCTCCTTCCTGATCGCCAGCCCGATGATCAACGAGGTGGCCGTGATCGTGCTTGCCTCGGTGATCGGCTGGAAGCTGACCCTGATGTATGTCCTCGCGGGCCTGACGGTCGCCTTTGTCGGTGGCTTCGTGCTGGAGCGCTTCCGTCCCGAGCGCTGGGTAGAGGGCTATGTCTGGCAGATCCGCATGGGCGAAGCCACCCTGCCCGAGCCCGACCGAAGCCTGCGCGGGCGTCACACCTACGCGGTCAGCCAGGTCAAGGAAATCGTCGGCCGGCTGTGGAAATTCGTCCTGCTCGGTGTCGGTGTGGGCGCACTGATCCATGGCTATGTGCCGATGGACCTGCTCGCCCGCTTCACCGGCGACGGTGGCCTGCTTTCGGTGATCGGCGCGGTACTTCTCGGCATTCCCCTGTATTCGGACGCGGTCGGGGTCATCGCCGTGGCCGAGGCCCTGCTCGGCAAGGGCGTACCCATCGGCACCGTACTCGCGTTCATGATGGCCGTCGCCGCGCTCTCGCTGCCGGAGATGATCATCCTGCGCAAGGTGGTGAAGTGGCCGCTGCTCGGCCTGTTCGCCGGTTATCTCGCCCTGGCCTTCATCCTGGTCGGGGTCCTGTTCAACACCCTGAGGCATACCCTATGAGTACCGGTCTGCATGACTCCATTCTCGATTTGATCGCGCTGGCCGCGCGCGTGGCCAGCAACCATCCGGGCGGCGACGTCTGCCTGATGGAACGGCTCGCCGCGCAAGGCGTGCCGGCGGAGCACATTGCCCAAACGATCAAGCTCGCGCGCAATGTGAGCGACGAGGCACACCAGCTGTTCGACGAGCGGGTGGATGCACGCATGCTGGAAAAGCTCGGCACCACCCCCGCTGCGGCCACCCTGCCCGGGCGCGGCTGCTGCGGCGCCAGCGCCTGCTGCAACTGACGGAGAACAGACGATGAAGCACATCAAGGTCCTGGGCAGCGGCTGCGCAAGCTGCAAGACCGTCTACCGGATGATCGAAGAGACTGCCCAGGCCAAGGGCGTGGAGGTCAAGCTGGAAAAGGTCGAGGACATCGCCGAGATCATGCGCCACGGCGTCATGTCCACCCCCGGTGTGGTGGTGGACGGCAAAGTGGTGCATGCGGGCGGGATGCCCGACCGGGCCAAGATCGAAGCCTGGCTGGGGTGACACTGCCCAAGCCCGGCTGACCGCCTCAACCCTCAGCGGCCAGCGCCGCCAGCCCCTCACAAGCCCCCGCCCTGCCGCGAAGGGCTGCCCGGTCGGCCAGCCCCTGGGGCGAGACCAGGAAGGCATCAAGGGCCAGCCGCAGGACCTCACGCATCCACCCCGGCAGGTCCGGGTGCAGATGGTAATGCATCCACACCCCCTCCCGGCGCGCCTTGACGATGTGAAGATCACGCAACAGCGCCAGGTGGCGGGAAATCTTGGGCTGCGAGAGGCCCAGCGCCCGCGTGAGATCGCACACGCACAGCTCACCCTGGGCATGCAGCAGCGCCAGGCAACGGAGGCGGGTGGGGTCGCTCAGGGCGTGGAAAAAGGTGTGGCTTTCGAGCTGCATGGGGAGAACATATTCGGTTTTTCGCATAGGGTACAATGAATTTTTCCTGATGCCTTGCGCCGGCAGGATTTGCACATGACGAGACTCGGGCTACTCTTCACCGCATGGATGCCGGCAATTTCATCAAGACCCGCGAGATCCGCTTGCGCGGCCCACATCCTGGGCTGACGGGGCAGGCCGTGCTGATGCTGGCCGAGATCCCCGGCGTGATGAGCGCGGAATCGCCCACGCCCTACGTCGTGCGGGTCAGCTATGACCTGCGTGCCATCTGCCTGCGCGGCATCCTGCAGATCCTGGAAAGCTGGGGCCTGCACCTGGACGCCAGCCTCTGGTCCAAGCTGCGCTATGCGCTGGCCTTCTACTCGGAGGACGCCCAGCGCGAAACCCTGCTGCTGCCGATCAGCCAGCCGGAGGCCATGCGCGAGCTGGCCGCCCACATCCATGCCCGCCACGGCAAAGGCCAGGCCCACAACGGCGACGCCTGGGACCGCTACCTCTAAACCCTGATGAACGACCAACAACTGACGCGCTACAGCCGGCAGATCCTCCTGCCGCAGATCGACTATGAAGGCCAGGAGCGCCTGCTCGAAAGCCACGCCCTGATCGTCGGCCTCGGCGGGCTCGGTTCCCCCGCAAGCCTGTACCTCGCCGCCGCGGGGGTCGGGCACCTGACCCTGGTCGATTTCGACACCGTCGATCTCTCCAACCTGCAGCGCCAAATCGTGCACCGCACGACCGATGTGGGCCGCCCCAAGATCGAATCGGCACGCGACAACCTCGCTGCCCTCAACCCGGACGTGCGCATCGACGCCCTGCCCGGGCCGCTGGACGAGGACGCGCTGCGCATCGCGGTGCGCGCGGCGGATGTGGTGCTCGACTGCACCGACAACTTCACCGCCCGCCACGCCATCAACCGCGCCTGCGTGGCGGAGCGCAAACCGCTGGTGTCGGCGGCGGCGATCCGCCTGGAGGGGCAGCTCTCGGTGTTCGACACGCGCAAGGACGAAAGCCCCTGCTACCACTGCCTCTACCGCGAGGACGGCGAAGAACTGGAAACCTGCACCCGCAACGGCATCCTCGCCCCGGTGGTGGGCAGCCTCGGCACCTTGCAGGCACTGGAGGCGATCAAGGTGCTGCTCGGCCTGGGCGAGCCGCTGGTCGGCCGCCTGCTGCTGTTCGATGCGTTGACCTTCGATCTGCGCACCCTCAGGCTCAAGCGCGACCCAAGCTGCCCGGTGTGCGCGCAGCGCCAAACAGGCAAGACTCAGGACATGTAGGAGGCCCGCCCGCGGGCCGATTGAATCCTCACGGCGAGGCCGTCTGTTTCAAAGAGTTTGGAACCCAGATTGTTCATTAGCCATCCTGCGAGAACCCGAGGCCAAGTGTGAGCCTTCGCTTTGGGATGGGGGTGAGGACCAATCCCCCTTGGGGCCGC
>JBFLVZ010000045.1:14215-19383 GCA_040758295.1 Pseudomonadota bacterium | reverse complement strand
CTGGCCTGACCTGCTCCAGCCGGGCCGCCCTGACGCGACATCCTGTCGCGGCAGGGCTGAATGGGCCTTCCTTGGCCCATTCACCCGGCTTCCACAGGCCAGTCCAGGGCGGCCCCGAGGGGGAGTCACTCCTTCGTTCCACGCTGGAATGTCCAGAAAACCTTCCCTTTCACGACATGTGAGTCTGTCATCCCCTTCGGGGATGGCAGCTCACGATGCATCAGTACACCTCCGCCATCCCCTCCGGCCGCTTGCGGAAACGTTTGTAACTCCACTGGTACTGCGCCGGGGCGATGCGGATGCAGGCCTCCACGCCGCGATTGAGGGCAGCGGTGGAAGCGGCAAGGTCGGGGCTGTAAAGGTCATCCTCGGCCGGGATGAAGTGCAAGCGAAAGCCTGTCCCCCGCGGCAGGCGCTCGGCGAAGGTGAAGAAGGCGCGCGCCTGCCCGCGTCCGCTCAGGCGCGAGGCGAGCACCATGGTGTAGGCCGGCTGGCCGAGGAAGGGGGCGAATACCCCCTGGCCCTCGGTCGGTTCCTGGTCGGGCAGGATGCCGATCACCTCCCCGCGCTTGAGCGCCTGCAGCAGGGCCTTCACGCCGCTCGCGTCGGTGGGGACCAGGGTGGCCCCCAGCCGCTCGCGCGCCTCCCGCATGGGCGTCTCCATCGCCGCCTGCTTGGGCGGCTTGTAGAGGCTGGTCATCGGCCAGCGGATCGATGCATACAACCCCACCAGCTCCCAGGCCCCGATGTGTGGTCCGAGCAGGATGATGCCGTGGCCCTCGGCACGCGCTTGCTCCACCAGTTCCAGGCCCGGGGTCTCGCGGACGATTTCAAGCAGGCGCTCGCGTGGCCAGCGCCACAGCGGGCCGACCTCGGTCAGTGTCTTGCCGGTCTCGATCAGGCTCTGCCGCTCAAGTTTCCTGCGCTCTTGCTCGCTCATCGCAGGGAAGCAGAGGGCGAGGTTGCGCCGGGTGACGTGGCGCATGCGGCTGGGCACGTAGGCGGCGATGCGGCCGATGAGGCTGCCGAGGGCATGATTGAGCGGCAGGGGGAGGGCCGCGAAGGCATCAAGCAGCAGGTTGGCCAGGCGCGTCTGGCGGGCTTCCGCCTCCCGGCTCATGCGAGATTTCCCTCGCACTCACCCGGCGGGGGGGGCGGACGAGGTGCCGATCCGTTCGAGGGCGCGCTCCAGGCCCTCCTCCATCAGCGGCCGCAGGGCCTGGCCCAGGCTCTTGAACAGCATGGGGTGCTCACCCTCCTCTCCGGCCAGCAGCAGCTTCATGCGCTGGCGCTCGGTCGGCTTGGAGAAGCAGGCGGGGCAGTTCTCGACGATCACCGGCAGCTGCGCATCAAAGGCGAAGTCGCGCAGCTGGCGCTCGCGTACCAGGGCCAGCGGGCGGATGATGCGCACGTCGCCGGCGTCGTTCAGATAATGCACCTTCATGGTGTTGAGCTTGCCGCCATGGAAGGCGGACATGAGGAAGCTTTCAGCGATGTCGTCCAGGTGCTGGCCGAGGGCGAGCACGTTGTAGCCATGCTCGCGCGCGGTCTTGTACATCAGCCCGCGCTTCATGCGCGCGCAGAAGGCGCAGTAGGAGTCGCCGCGCATGTGTTCCTCGGCAAGCTCGACGATCGGCGCCTCGACGTAGTGGTAGGTCACGCCCAGCCTGGCCATGTAATCCTTCAGCGCGGCGGGGGAGAACTCCGGGGTCTGGGGGTCGATGGTGACTGCGGCGAGCTCGAACCTGAACGGAGCGTGGCGCTGGACGTGGCGCAGCAGGTGGAGCAGGGTGAGCGAATCCTTGCCGCCCGAGACACCGAGCAGCACGCGATCGCCCGCGTTGACCATGCGGTAGCGCGCCATGGTGCGGATGGCGGTCTTGAGCAGTTTCTTCGGCAGGCGGGGAATGGGAGCGGACATGGTACGAATAGGGGGATTCAAGAGGGTATTCTAAACAAACTCGTTCGAAAGGACCCCGCCATGCGCACGCTCTATCCGCCGATCCAGCCCTACAACAGCTTTGCCCTGCCGGTGTCTGAGCTACACACCCTGTACGTCGAGGAGTGCGGCAACCCGGACGGCATCCCGGTCGTGTTCCTGCACGGCGGGCCGGGCGCCGGCTGTACGGAGAACCATCGCCGCTATTTCGATCCGCAACGCTACCGCATTGTGCTGTTCGACCAGCGCGGCTGTGGGCGCTCCACCCCGCACGCGGAGCTTGCGCAGAACACCACCTGGGACCTTGTGGCGGACATCGAGCGCATCCGCGCGCATCTTGGCATCGACAAGTGGCTGGTGTTCGGCGGTTCCTGGGGCAGTACCCTGGGCCTTGCCTATGCCGAAACCCATCCGGAGCGGGTGACGGGGCTGGTGCTGCGCGGCATCTTCCTGTGCCGCCCGCGCGACATCCATTGGTTCTACCAGGAAGGTGCGAGCGCGATCTTCCCGGACTACTGGCGCGACTACCTCGCGCCGATACCGGAGGCCGAGCGCGGCGACCTGCTGCACGCCTTCCACCGCCTGCTGACGGGCGAGGACGAGCTGCGCCGCATGGCCGCCGCCAAGGCCTGGTCACTGTGGGAGGGGCGCACCGCGACCCTGCTGCCGGACACCGCGACCACCGACTTCTTCGGTGATCCGCATGTCGCTCTGAGCCTTGCGCGCATCGAGAACCATTACTTCGTCAACCATGCCTTCCTCGAGCCGGATCAACTCTGCCGTGACGCGGGGCGCCTTGCGGACATCCCCGGCATCATCATCCATGGACGCTACGACGTGGTCTGCCCCATCGAGCAGGCCTTCGCCCTGGCGGATGCGTGGCCGGAGGCGCGGCTCAACATCATTCCGGACGCAGGGCATGCGGCGAGCGAGCCGGGCATCGTCGACGCGCTGGTGCGGGCGACCGACCAGTTCGCGGACTTCCTGAAGGAGCAGGCATGATCGGCCTGCTGCAGCGCGTGAGTCACGCGCGGGTGGACATCGAAGGCCGGACGGTGGGGCAGATCGGCCGTGGCCTGCTGGTGCTGGTCGGCGTGGAGCGCGGCGACGGTGTGGCCGAGGCCGACCGCCTGCTGGAGCGCCTGCTCGGCTACCGGGTGTTCCCGGACGAGGAGGGGCGGATGAACCGCTCGCTGCGCGATATCCAGGGCGGGCTGCTCCTAGTGCCACAGTTCACCCTTGCGGCCGACACCCGCGCTGGGACACGGCCGAGCTTCACCCCGGCCGCGCCGCCGGACGAGGGGCGGCGGATGTTCGACTACCTGCTGGCTCGGGCCAACCATGTCCATTCCGAGGTGGCAGCCGGGGTGTTCGGCGCCGACATGCAGGTCAGCCTGACCAACGACGGCCCGGTGACCTTCTGGCTTCAGGTGCCGTCGAAGGGCTGAGTCAGTGAGCGGGGAGAAGAGGGCCACGGCGGAATCCATGGATGGATTCCGCCCTTCGGGTGTCGCCTTGCGGCGACCCAACGCCGCTGCCCCCTCCCCTCGGACCCTTGCGGCATCCATGTCGGAAGCCCCTGCAGGGTACGGCCCTCGAGATCAGCCCTCGGGAGCCCGGCGGCGTTGTTCACGCATGGGCCCGCTGGCGGGCGCAGAATGCACACGGGGCGGTCTGGGTGTTTGAGAGGGGCGGGCAGGGGATGCCCAACCCCGGGTAACGGAACAGTCTGGAGTGGCTGGATCAGGCCTGAGGGGTCTCCACCTCGGTCTCTTCCATCTTCTTGTGCAGCTTGACGGGCTCCTGCTTCGTGCCGCGGCGCATGCGGATGTTGAGCATCTCCACCATCACCGAGAAGGCCATGGCGAAGTAGATGTAGCCCTTCGGCACGTGCACGTCGAAGCCCTCGGCGATCAGCACCACGCCGATCACGACCAGGAAGCTCAGCGCCAGCATCTTGATCGACGGGTGGCGGTCGACGAAATCGCTGATCGCTCCGGCGGCGAACATCATCACGCCCACCGCGACGACGATGGCGGCGACCATGACCGGGATCTGGTTGACCAGGCCGACAGCGGTGATGACCGAGTCGAACGAGAACACGATGTCGATCAGCGCGATCTGGATCAGGGTGGCGAAGAAGGTGGGGGAGCCGCGCACCGCGCGCTCCTCCCCGTCGGCGCCTTCCAGGCTCGTGTGGATCTCCATGGTGCTCTTCCAGATCAGGAACAGCCCGCCACCAATGAGGATGATGTCCCGCCCGGAGATCTCCTGCGCCAGCACAGTGAACAGCGGTTCAGTCAGGCGCATGATCCAGGCCAGCGAGAGCAGCAGCAGGATGCGCGTGATCATGGCCAGGGAGAGGCCGAAGAAGCGCGCCTTGGCGCGCAGGTGTTCCGGCAGGCGGTTGACCAGGATGGCGATGAAGATGATGTTGTCGATGCCGAGGACGATTTCCAGGGCGGTCAGGGTGAGGAAGGCCATCCACACCGCGGGGTCGAGCAGCAGTTCCACAAGGGACTCCGGAAGTTTGCGAACCCCCGGATTATACGCAGTCCAGTCTCCAAACGCCGCTCTTTGCCTTGCCGGGCGAACGCTAGACGGTGTAGGGTTGTAAGACTCATTCCCATGGGATTTGTGACCCATCGGAATAGGACATCTTCATCCACGCTTCACTGACAGGAGCACGACATGACCGTCGATCATCACGATCTCGCCCACGAGTTTCCCGAGCACAAGGAACGCATCCATCAGCTGAAGATGGACGACGCCCACTTCGCCAAACTGTTCGAGGAGTACAACGATCTCACCAACCGGATCGAGGTGCTGGAGAACAACGAGGTGCCGGTCGCCGACGAGAGCCTCGAGGATCTGAAGAAGCA
This sequence comes from Pseudomonadota bacterium, assembly GCA_040758295.1. Lineage (GTDB taxonomy): Bacteria > Pseudomonadota > Gammaproteobacteria > Halothiobacillales > Halothiobacillaceae > Thiofaba. The sequence goes on along the minus strand of JBFLVZ010000045.1, from coordinate 14,562 downwards.
GCGCCTTACGCTGAAGGACCAACTCTACGCCATGCTGACCGCCTGATCCCAGATCAGGCTTCGCTCAGGACAGGCCGCATCAAGCGGCCTTTTTGCTGTCCAGCGTTCACCCGCGCGAGGAAGTGCGCATCCCCAAAAACAAAAGTGGTCGTTTGCTCTGCTAAGGGCAGGGCGGCGAGCAACTCATCCGCCCCACCCTCGAAAGCCCCCGGAAGGCCATCGACACTGGCCAGGCGCGAGGGGATGCCCCAGTCCTCCAGCAGCGGGATGGCAGCGATCACCCCCGGGGGCATGCGTTCGACCAGGAACCGAGAGGGGCGGGGCCGGAAGGGGGCAGGAGCAGGCGG
>JBFLVZ010000045.1:0-14115 GCA_040758295.1 Pseudomonadota bacterium | reverse complement strand
CGACACTGGCCAGGCGCGAGGGGATGCCCCAGTCCTCCAGCAGCGGGATGGCAGCGATCACCCCCGGGGGCATGCGTTCGACCAGGAACCGAGAGGGGCGGGGCCGGAAGGGGGCAGGAGCAGGCGGCTCGTACAGCGCCAGCAGTCGTCCGGGGGGGGAGGCGCGCCACCGCTCACAGAGATGGATCAGGGGGGCAAGGCCGAGCCCCTGGGCAAGGATGATGGCATCCCCTGGGGGCAGCTCGAGGGGGCTGCCCTCGATGGTCGCGTGCTCGTCAGGGGTTGTGGCGGGGATGCGGCTGGCCAGGGCCTCGAGCCGGCCGCTACGGCAATCAAGCATCGGCCAGAGGGTGTCGCCTCCGGCCAGGCGGAGATGCTGCCCCGGGGCAGGTGCGGGACGGTCGTCCGGCCACTCCAGGGTGAGGTGGAGGTAGGGGCCGAGCTCGGCCCGTGCGAGGATTTTCAGGGAGTCATGCCTCACAGGGCAGGCGTTCAAGGCGCGCCTCGAGGAAGTCGCGCAGGGCGCGCACGAACTCGTTGGGGGTCTCGACATGCGGCCAGTGGTGGGCCAGCGGAAGGCTGACCACGCAGGCCATCGGGAAGCTCCGGTGGATCAGGCCGAGGTCGGCGTCGCGCACGTAGTCCGAATGGCCGCCGCGGATGAACAGGGTCGGGCCTTCGTACAGCCGGTCGAGGAAGGGCATGGCGTTGAGTTCGTCGTAGGCCTCTTCCAGGGTGTGCAGGTTGATGCGCCAGCCGAACCGGCCGCTCGTGTCGCGCGCGAGGTTGGTCAAAAGGAACTCACGAACCGCCGGGTTGGGGATGTGCGCGGCCATCGCCTCGCTGGCCTCACGTCGTGAGGTGATGCGGGCGAGCGGCACGGCGTGCATGGCGCGGAACAGTTCGAGATGCAGGGGCGGGTAGGCGCGCGGGGCGATGTCGACCACGGTCAGGCTGTCGATGCGCTCCGCCGCGCGGCTGGCGAGCAGCATCGCGGCCTTGCCGCCGAGCGAGTGGCCCAGCAGGTGCGCGCGCGCAAGGCCGAGGCGATCCATCAGCGCCAGCGTGTCGCCCGCAATGTCCAGGTAGCGGTTGGTGCTGGCATGCGGGGAATCGCCGTGGTTGCGCAGGTCCGGCAGGATGACCTGCCAACGGTCGGCCAGGCGCTGGGCGATGGTGCGCCAGTTCGCGCCCGAGCCGAACAGGCCGTGCAGGATGATCAGCGGCTCGCCCTGGCCGAGGGTTTCGTAGTGCAGCTTCACGTGGTTGTCCGTGAGGAAAGTGCGGGCAAGGATACTACGCCATCAAGAAGATTCATGCCCGTAGAGCTTGTGGTACAGGCCCCGCTGTCCCAGCAGCTGTTCGTGCGCGCCCTGTTCGATGATGCGGCCGTTCTCGAACACCAGCACGCGGTCGGCCTGGCGCACGGCGGACAGGCGGTGGGCGATGATGAGCACGGTGCGGTCGGACAGTGCCTGGCGCAGGTTGGCGTGCACCTTGGCCTCGGTGACGTTGTCGAGCATCGAGGTCGCCTCGTCGAGGATGACCACGCTGGGGTTGGTCAGCACCATGCGGGCGATGGCCAGCCGCTGGCGCTGCCCGCCGGAGAGGCGCACCCCCTGGTGGCCGACCTGGGTGTCGAGCCCCTGCGGGAGGGCCTCGACGGTCTCGCGCAGCTCGGCCACCTCGAGGGCGTGCCAGAGGGCCTCGTCCGGCATGTCGCGTCCGAGGGTGAGGTTGGCGCGCACCGTGTCGTTGAACAGCGCCGGCTGCTGCAGCACCACCGCGACGTGCTCGCGCACCTTGGGCAGGCCGATCTGCTCGAGGGGGATGCCACCGTAAAGCACCTGCCCGGACTGCGGGGTGTAGAGGCCGAGCAGCACCTGGGCGAGGGTCGACTTGCCGCCACCGCTGGCACCGACCAGGGCGACCTTTTCTCCGGGGGCGATGTCGAGGCTCACGCCATCCAGCACCGGTTGGTCCTCCCGATAGGCGAAGCGCACATCGCGCAGGGCCACGCCCACGGCCGTCCGTCCGGCGAACGGGTCGTGCAGGGCCGGGTAGCTGGGCTCCTCGCGCAGGGCGGCAAGGCTGTTCAGGCGCCCGAGGGCGGCCTTCGCCCCGTACCAGCTGAATTGCACGTTCAGCAGCTCCTGCACCGGCCCCATCATGAACCACAGGTAGCCGAAGACGCCGATCATCACGCCGATGGACAGGTCGGAGAACACCACGGTCAGCATCGCCACCGCGCGGAAGACGTCGAAGCCGAACAGGAACACCATGAACGACAGGCGGTTCATCGCGTCGCTCTGCCAGGCCTGGGCGATGGCGGTGTCCTTCACCGCCCGTGCCCGCTCGGACACCCGCTGCAGGTAGTGTTTTTCCCGGTTGGCGGCGCGGATCTGCTGGATCACCTCCAACGTCTCGGTCAGCGACTGCTGGAACAGCTCGAAGGCGCTATTCTCGCGCCGCTTGAGTTCCTTCACCCGCTTGCCGAGCTTCATCGTCAGCAGGATCACCAAGGGGTTGAACAGCAGGATGATCAGGGCGAGCTGCCAGTGCAGCCACAGCAGCACGGCCGAGGTGCCGATCAGCATCAGCACGTTGACCAGGAAGCGCGCCACCGTCTGGCCGATGAAGTTGTCGATCGTCTCGACGTCAGTCACGAGGCGCGAGGTGGTGCTGCCGCTGCCGAGCGTCTCGTACTCGGCCATCGCCACCCGGCCGAGCCGGTCGAGCAGGGTGCGGCGCAGGCGGTAGCTGACGTCCTTGCTGATGCGGGTGAAGGCGCGCGTCTGCCAGACGTTCAGGCCGAGGCCCGCGATGCGCAGCACCAGGGTCAGCAGCATCACCGCCGTCACGTACAGCACCGGCCCATGCCAGGACGCGGGGAAGATCGCCTGGGTGGCGTGCACCAGCGTGTCGGGCTGGTTCAGCAGCACCTCGTCCACCAGCAGGGGTAGCAGCAGGGGCAGGGGAATGCTCACCGCCGCGGCGAGGATGGCGACGATGTGCGCCTGCATCAGCGCGGCGCGGTGATACAGCGCCCAGTCGAGGATGCGGCGCCAGGTGAATGTGTGGTCGGTCTGCACGGGTTATGCTTCGTCGATGGGGATTGCTGAGGAGTACACCATGCGCACCAGTCTAACCACGTTTGTCCTGGCGGGAGTGGTCTTGCTGCTGTCTGCCTGCGGCCAGAAGGGTGATCTCTACCTTTCCGACACCCTGGCCCAGAAGGGGGTACAGAAGGAGGACATGGCCGAAAAGGCGGCGCGGTAGGATAATCGCCCGACTTTTTTCTGCCGGGCCGATCCGATGACCTCTCCCATGGAAGCATTCCCGCGCCGCGACGGTGCCCTGCACGCCGAGGGCGTGCCGCTTTCCGCTGTGGCTTCCGCCCACGGCACACCGACCTACGTCTATTCCCGCGCCGAGATCGAGGCCCGCTTCCGTGCCTACGACGCGGCCTTCGGTCGTCACCCGCACCTGGTCTGCTTCGCGGTCAAGTCGAACAGCAACCTTGCGGTGCTCAACCTCTTGGCGCGTCTGGGGGCGGGTTTCGACATCGTCTCCGGTGGCGAGCTGGAGCGCGTGCTGGCGGCAGGTGGTGAGGCGGGCAAGGTGGTGTTCTCCGGCGTCGGCAAGAGCCGCGCGGAGATGGCGCGCGCGCTGGAGGTCGGCATCCGTTGCTTCAATGTCGAATCCCTGCCGGAGCTCGAGCGCCTCAACGAGGTGGCGCTCGCGCACGGCAAGCGCGCCCCGGTGTCCTTGCGCGTCAACCCGGACGTGGATGCCAAGACCCATCCCTACATCTCCACCGGCCTGAAGGAGAACAAGTTCGGCATCGCCATCGAGGACGCCGAGGCGGCCTACCTGCGCGCCGCCGCGCTGCCGGGGCTGGAGGTGGTCGGGGTGGATTGCCACATCGGCTCGCAGCTGACCGAGCTGCGTCCCTTCCTCGATGCGCTCGAGCGCGTGCTGGCGCTGGTCGAACGGCTTGCGGCGCAGGGGGTGAGGCTGCACCACCTGGATCTCGGCGGCGGTCTCGGCATCCGTTACCGCGACGAGACCCCGCCGGCGCCGGCCGAGCTGGTCGGCGCGCTGATGGACCGCCTTGGGCAGACCGGCTACGAGATCATCGTCGAGCCGGGCCGCTCCATCGTCGGCAACGCCGGCGTGCTGCTGACCCGTGTGGAGCTGCTCAAGCACAGCCCGCACAAGGACTTCGCCGTCGTCGACGCGGCCATGAACGACCTGATGCGCCCGGCGCTGTACGGCAGCTGGATGGACATCCAGCCGGTGGCAGCCCGGGAGGGCGAGCCGCGCGAGTACGACGTGGTCGGTCCCGTGTGCGAGACCGGCGACTTCCTCGGCAAGGGGCGCCGCCTGGTCCTGGCCGAGGGCGACCTGCTGGCGATCATGGGCGCGGGGGCGTACGGCTTCACCATGAGTTCCAACTACAACACCCGTCCGCGGGCCGCCGAGGTGATGGTCGATGGCTCGGCCATGCACCTGGTGCGCGAACGCGAGCACCTGCCCGACCTGTGGCGCGGGGAACACCTGCTGCCGTGACCATGATCGACTGGGCCCACACCCACGCGGCGCTCTGGCGCGCCCGGCGCCAGATCCTCAAGGCGGTGGCCGAGGCCGATCTCGACATCCCTGCGCTCGAGAGCCTGCTTGGCATCGAGCGGCAGAAGTCGGCCCTGCTCGACAACCTGCGCCGCTTCGCCCTTGGCCAGCCGGCCAACCACGCCCTGCTGTGGGGCGCGCGTGGCTGCGGCAAGTCCTCGCTGGTCAAGGCGGTGTTCGGGGTGCTGCGCCACGAGGGCCTGCGCCTGGTGCAGATCGACAAAGAGGACCTGCTCGACCTGCCGGACCTCGCTGACGAGTTACGCCACCAGCCGTACCGATTCCTGGTGTTCTGCGACGACCTGAGTTTTCAGCCGGGCGAGCCGGCCTTCCGCGCGCTGAAGACGGTGCTGGATGGCTCCATCGAACGTCCGCCCGAGAACATCCTGCTGGTCGCCACCTCCAACCGCCGTCACCTGGTGCCGGAACGGATGGCGGACAACCTCGCCGCCACCCATGTCGAGGGGGAACTGCACCTGGGCGATGCCAGCGAGGAACAGCTCGCGCTGGCGGACCGCTTCGGTCTGTGGCTGTCGTTCTACCCGCCTGACCAGGACACCTTCCTCGCCATGGTCGAGGCGCGCGGCGTCGAGCTGGACGCGGCGGCGCGGCTGGAGGCGATCCGCTTCGCCACCCTGCGCGGAGGCCGCAGCGGCCGCGCGGCCCGGCAGTTTGGCCAGTCGCGTCCCTCCGGGACATGAGGTGCCATGAGCCCACCTGATAGCGTTCCGGATGGCGACTCCGCGGGGTTCTTCCGCAGGGTGCTCGCCTCCCGCTGGCTGATGCCAGCCATCACCCTGGTGCTGTTCGTGCTCGCGGTGGTGGCGATCTACCACCTCCTGCGTGAGATCCACCCCGAGCAGCTGTGGGCCGAGCTGGGCAATGTCTCCCCGCTCAAGCTGTCGCTCTCCCTGCTGTTCATGGCGCTCAGTTTTCTGTTCATGGTGGGTTACGACGCCTCCGCCCTGCGCTACATCGGCAAGAGGCTGCCGTGGCGGACGGTGGGGCTGGCCTCGTTCACTGGCTACGCCTTTTCCAACACCATCGGCATGGCGCTGGTGTCCGGCGCCTCGGTGCGCTATCGCATCTACGTCGAGGCCGGGCTGGACGGCATGGACGTCGCCCGGGTGGCGGCCTTCTGCGCCCTGGCCTTCGGCATCGGTGCGCACGTGGTGGCGGCGATGGGGCTGGCCTGGCAGCCCGAGCTGGTGGCGGAACGGCTGGGGTGGTCGGCGGAGTCCCTGCGCGTCGTCGGCATCGCCGGCCTGCTGTTCGCGGCCGGGGTGCTGCTGTGGCTGATGGCCAGACCGCGCACCCTGACCCTGTGGCGTTGGCGCATCGACCTGCCTGGCTGGCGTCTGAGCCTGGCGCAGCTCGGCATTTCGCTGGTCGACATCCTGTTCGCCGGGGCCTGCCTGTACGTGCTGCTGCCGGAGGGCAGCGTGCCGTTCGGGGCCTTCATGCTGGTGTTCGTGGTGGCGATGGTGGCCGGGGTGGCCAGCCATGTGCCGGGGGGGCTGGGGGTGTTCGAGGCGGTCATGCTCTCCGCCCTGCACCAGCATGTCCCCGCCGAGCAGCTGACCGCCGCGCTGGTCCTGTTCCGCGGCATCTACTACATCCTGCCGTTAGTGCTGGCGTCCACCCTGCTGGCCTGGCGCGAGATTTCCGGCCCGGTCCTGCCGGCCCTGGCGGTGGCGCGCCTGCTCGGCAACTGGAGTGCCCGTTTCGCGCCGTTGGCGATGGCCGGTCTGGTCTTCCTCGCCGGCCTGATCATGCTGGCCTCGGCGGCCACCCCGGCGATGCCAGGGCGGCTGGATGTTCTCGAGGCGGCGGTGCCGCTGATGGTGGTCGAGGTCTCGCACGTGTTGGCGGGGCTGGTGGGATTGTCCCTGCTGATCCTCGCCCGCGGCCTGCAGCGCCGCCTGAACGGCGCCTATGCGATGACGCTGGCGCTGTCGGCGGTCGGCATCGTGCTTAATCTGGTCAAGGGGGTCGATTACGAGGAGTCCATCGTCCTCGGCTTCGTCGCCTTGGCCCTGTTTGCCAGCCGCAAGGAGTTCTACCGCCGCACCCGTCTGCTCGACTCGCCCTTCTCGGGCGGGTGGTTGGCTGCCGTGGTGGCTGCGGCCGTCGGCATGCTGGCGGTGACCTTCTTCTCCTTCAAGCATGTCGAGTACGACCCCCTGCTGTGGTGGCAGTTCGGTTTCGACCAGGACCTCGCGCGCTCCCTGCGCGCGACGCTGGGCGTGGGGCTGGGGGTGGTCCTGCTCGGCCTGACCTTGCTGCTGCGCCCGCCGGCCCGCGTTCCACATGCGCCGAATGCCGCCACGCTCGCGCATGTTGAGGCCATCGTCCGTGCCCAAGACCGGGCCATGGCCAATCTGGCGCTTTTGGGCGACAAATCGATCATGCTGAGCGAGGAGGGCGATGCCTTCCTCATGTTCGGCAAGCGGGGGAGCAGCTTCATCGCCCTCGGCGATCCGGTCGGGCCGCCCGCCGCGGCCGAGGACCTGGCCTGGCGGTTCCGCGAGCTGGTCAGCCGGGAAGGCGGCCGGATCGCCTTCTATCAGGTGCGGCCGGAGAACCTGCCGCTTTATCTCGACATGGGCTTGATGCCGCTGAAGATCGGCGAGGAGGCCGTCGTGCTGCTGCCGCGCTTCAGCCTCGAGGGCAAGCAGGGCGAGGACAACCGCCTCATCCTCAACCGCGGCCACCGGAAGGGGTTCGAGTTCGAGTTCATCCCCGCCGAACGGCAGGCCGAGGTGCTGGAGGATCTGCGCCATGTGTCCGACGACTGGCTGGAGAGCCGCAAGGCGCGCGAGAAGCGCTTCTCACTAGGGGCCTTCGATCCGGCCTATCTGCGCCACTTCGACGTCGGTGTGTTGCGCCTGGAGGGACGGATCATCGCCTTCGTCAGCATCCTGCGCACCGACACCTACGGTGAGGTGGCGCTCGACCTGATGCGCCATGTGCACGATGCGCCGAAGGAGGCCATGCGCTTCCTCCTGCTCAAGCTGGTGCTGCACTTCAAGGAGGCCGGTTACCAGCGCTTCTCGCTCGCCATGGCGCCTCTGTCCGGCTTGGAGGACCATCCCTATGCCCCGATCTGGCAGCGCATCGGCGCCATGGTCTACAACCTGCCGCCGAGTCGGGTGGGCAACTACAACTTCCAGGGGCTGCGCCAGTTCAAGGACAAGTTCCACCCCGTATGGGAACCGCGCTATCTGGTCACCGAAGGTGGGCTGCAGCCCGCGGTGATCCTGACCGATGTGGCGGCCCTGATCGCCGGGGGCATGCGCGGGGTGCTGGGAAAGTGAGGCGAAGGTTCGGAATCGCCCTGCTGGTGGGGATGCTCGGGGTGGGAAGCGTCATCGCGGCCGAGCCCCTGCCCACCCGCGAATGGGGCACCCTGTCGATCAGCCTGCCCGAGCCGGACGAGGGGCAAGGGGTGGCGATCCTGTTCACCCCCGCCGCGGGGCCGGCGGGGCCGGATTTCGAGGCGGCCGAAACGCTGCGCGCCAAGGGGCTGGCGGTGGCGCTGGTCGATACCGGCGCGCTGCTCGATTGGGCCCGCCAGGGCGAGGGTTGCCTCGACCTCGCCGGGGTCGGGCAGTGGCTCAGCCAGACCCTGCAGCAACGCATCAAGCTGCCCGAGTACCGTCCCGCCCTGCTGGCCGGGCGCGCGGAGGGGGCCTGGGCCGTGCATGCCCTGCTGGCGCAGGCGCCCGAGGGCGTGTTCGCAGGCGGCGTGAGCGCGGGCTTCACGCCGGGCAACCCGGCGGGGCGGACCCTGTGCGACGTGGGCGTGGTCGGGCCGGACCGCCATGTCGCGCCCGATACGCCGCTGCATGGTCTGTGGTGGGTGGGCGATGAGGATGCGGTGGGGTTCGATGCCGCGCGCTATGCCCGCCAGGCAGCCCTGGCCAGCGACCTTCCCGTGCCTGATCCCCTGCAGGGGGCCTACGCGCAGGTCGTGGCCAAGGGGCTGGAAGCCGTGAAGGCCGGCAGGGAAGGGGGCGGGGATGTCCCGGTGGTCGAGGTGGCGCGCCATAGCGTGTCCGGGGTGCTGGTGATCTTCTATTCCGGCGATGGCGGCTGGCGCGACATCGACCGCAGCCTTGGCGATGCCCTCGGTCGCGATGGCTATGCCGTGGTCGGCGTTGACACCCTGCGCTATTTCTGGGGCCAGCGCGAGCCGATGGGGGTGGCCCGTGACCTGGACCGGCTGGTCCGGCACTACCTCAATGCCTGGGGGCTGAACGAGGTCGTCCTGATCGGTTACTCCTTTGGCGCCAATATTCTTCCCTTTGCCTACAACCGCCTGCCTGATGCGACCCGGGAGCGGGTACGCATGGTCACCCTGCTCTCGCCTGAACTCGCCACCGACTTCGAGGTGCACCTGGCCGGCTGGCTGGGGCAGCAGGTGTCCGGGGAGGCGGCCATGCCGATCCTGCCCGAGGCGAGCCGCATCGACCCGAGCCGCCTGGTGTGCGTGTACGGCGAGCAGGAGGCAGCCACGACCCTCTGCGCCCAGCCCGGGCTGGGGGCGGCACGGCTGATGCGCCTGCCGGGCGGGCATCACTACGATGGCGACTACGAGGCGCTGGCGCGCAGGCTCATCGAGGCTTTGCGGCAAGTGTCCGTGCCGGAGTGAGCGCCGCGGCCTGACCATCAACTAATGCCCTCATCGGGCCTTTCCATGTGCTCTCCGCCCGCTGCGCGACTATGATCCGCGCCATCCCGTTCCCGATTCCGTACGAGGTCGTTCATGGATGCCCCCCTGTCGTTGCTGCTGGTGGTCCTGCTCATCGCCCTGGTGTTCGGCGCGGGCGCCCAGTTTTCCCGCGTCTGCCTGCCGGGCAGCCTGCGCGATTGGGTGATCGGCCATGACCGTTCGCGCCTCGCGGCCTACCTGGTCGCCGTCGGCGCGGCTGTCATCACCACCGGTCTCGTGCAGGCCCTCGCCGGCGTTGACCTGAACGACACCAAGCCGCCCTACCGCAGCCCGCAGTTCGCCTGGGGGCGCTACCTGATCGGCGGCTTCATCTTCGGCGTGGGGATGGTGATGACCCGCGGTTGCCCGGCGCGCAACCTGGTCAAGCTGGGGCAGGGCAATCTGCAATCCCTGCCGGTATTGATCGTCATGGCGCTGACCGCCTACGCCATGACGCGCACCTCACTGTACGCCGATGTCTTCCTGCCGTGGGTCGGCCCGCTGTCCATCGATCTGACGGCGTTCGGCATCGCCCATCAGGATCTCGCCAGCCTGCTCGGCGGCGGAGCGGGCCTGGCCTTGGTGTTGGCGCTGGTGATCGGGGCGGCGTTCCTGCTCTTCGCCGCGCGCCTGCTCGCGCCGCTGCAGGGCGGGGTGGTGTGGCTCGGGGCGGCCCTGGTGGGGGCGATGGTCGCGGCGGCCTACTGGGTCACCGGCGGCCCGCTCGGCCAGAAGGCCCTGGAGGCCGCCGAGCTGATGGACACCCCGCCCGAGGGGCTGGGAACCCAGTCCTTCACCTTCAGCGCCCCGCTGGGCGATGTGGTGCATTACCTGGGCCACCCGGCGGCGACCTCCGCCATCACCTTCGGTGTGGTGGCGGTCGCGGGCGTGCTGCTGGGGGCCTTCCTCAGCGCTTTGGCGCGGCGCGAATTCAGGCTCGCGCCGCTGGGCAACGCGCGCGAATGGCTCATCACCCTCTCGGGGGCCGTGCTGGTGGGCATCGGCAGTGTGCTGGCCATGGGCTGCACCGTGGGCCATGGCATGAGTGGGGTGGCCACCTTGGCGCTGGGGTCGTTTGTGGCCCTGGCCGCCATCGTCGCGGGCGGGGTGACAGCGCTCAAGGTCGGGGCCATGCTGCAGCGGCATGACAAGCCATAGCCATGGGCTATTCATTTGATCCTAAAATTCAATTTCTATCTATAGCTTTGAGGGCCTAGTCTTGCCTCTGTGCCCGATGGCGGGCACCCAACCCCAACCCGTGCGAGGCAAGACCATGTTCGAAAATCGTGAAGGGCAGCGTGTCCCCAACGTCATCTTCAAGACCCGTCAGGACCACCAGTGGGTGGATCTGAGCAGCGACGAGCTGTTCAAGGGCAAGACCGTCGTCGTGTTCTCCCTGCCGGGGGCCTTCACTCCGACCTGCTCGTCCAGCCACGTTCCGCGCTTCAACGAACTGGCGCCGGTATTCTTCGCCAACGGCGTGGATCGCATCGTCTGCCTGTCGGTCAACGATGCCTTTGTGATGAACGAATGGGCGCGCGAGCAGAATGCACCCAACGTGACCTTCATCCCGGATGGCAACGGCGATTTCACTGCCGGCATGGGCATGCTGGTCGACAAGGACGACCTGGGCTTTGGCAAGCGCTCCTGGCGTTACTCCATGCTGGTGCGCGACGGCGTGGTGGAGAAGATGTTCATCGAGCCGAACAAGCCGGGCGATCCGTACGAGGTGTCCGACGCCGACACCATGCTCGACTACCTCGCCCCCAACGCGGTCAAGCCGCGCTCGGTGGTGGTGTTCAGCCGTGAGGGCTGCCCGTTCTGCGCCCGTGCCAAGGGCATGCTGGCGGATGCGGGCATGGCCTATGACGAGATCATCGTCGGCCGCGACGTGACCCTGCGCGGCCTGCGCGCCGCCAGCGGCCGCGAGACCGTGCCGCAGGTGTTCATCGATGGTGTGCACATCGGCGGTTCGGATGATCTGGCCGAGTGGTTCAAGCAGCATTCAACGTAAACTGATAAGGTCCTGTGCGACCTTCGAGGCCGCCCAGAGGCGGCGGCCTCCTCCCTTCCGACGCATGCAAGAGGATGCAGAGATGAGCAAGCCGATATCCTTCGACGTGATCGCCCTGGGCGGGGGCAGCGGCGGCCTGGCCGCGGCCGAGCGCGCCGCCCAGCTGGGCAAGCGTGCCCTGGTGATCGAACCGAACGGGCTGGGCGGCACCTGCGTCAATCTTGGCTGCGTCCCCAAGAAGGTGATGTGGTATGGCGCGCAGACCGCGCACGCGATCCACAACGCCGCCGGATTCGGCCTCGATGTGGAGCTGAAGGGCTTCCACTGGCGCAGGCTGGTGGAGGGCAGGCGTGGCTATATCAAGGCCATCGGCGATTGGTGGGCGGGCTATGCCAAGGACCTCGGCATCGAGGTGGTGAAGGGCTTTGGCCGCTTCGTGGACCGCCACACCGTCGAGGTGGATGGCACGCGCTACACCGCGCCACATATCGTGGTCAGCACCGGTGGCCGTCCGTTCGTGCCGCCGGTGCCGGGCGCGGAACTGGGCATCACCTCGGACGGTTTCTTCGCCCTGGATGAGCAGCCCAGGCGCGTCGCCATCCTCGGCGGCGGCTACATCGGCGTCGAGATCGCCGGCCTGATGCGCGCCCTGGGCAGCGAGGTGCTGCTGGCGGACATCGCGCCGTGCATCCTGATGCCCTTCGACCGCATGTTGAGCGAGACGCTCGCCCGCCACATGCGCGAGGAGGGGATCGAACTGCGCCTGCCGTTCCGCGCCGCCGGCCTGCGCAAGACCGAGGCGGGGATCGTCATCGACGGTGCGGATGGCGAGAGCCACCCCGACGTGCTCGGCCCGTTCGACGCGGTGATCTGGGCCGCCGGGCGCAAGCCGAATACCGACGGCATCGGCCTGGAGAGGGCCGGGGTGGATGTGCTGCCGAACGGCTTCGTGCCGACCGACGCCTTGCAGAACACCAACGTACCGGGCATCTATGCCATCGGCGACATCACCGGCCGTGCCGCGCTGACCCCGGTCGCCATCGCCGCGGGCCGCCGCCTGATGATGCGCCTGTTCGCCGGCCAGGAGCAGGCGAAGCTCGACTACGACAACATCCCGAGCGTGGTCTTCTCCCACCCGCCGATCGGCACCGTGGGCCTGACCGAGGCGCAGGCGCGCGAGCGGTTCGGCAAGGCGGTGACCGTCTACCAGACCGACTTCACGCCGATGAAGTATGCGCTGGCCGCGCACAAGGCCCCGACCGCGATGAAGCTGGTCTGCGTCGGGGCGGAGGAGAAGGTGGTGGGGGTGCACATCATCGGCGACGGGGCCGACGAGATGCTGCAAGGCTTTGCCGTGGCGGTGAAGGCCGGCCTGACCAAGGCCGACTTCGACAACACCGTCGCCATCCACCCGACCAGCAGCGAGGAGCTGGTGACGCTGAAGGTGCCGAACCCCGAGCCGGAGGCCTGACCTCCGGGCGGCGCATCGCCTATAGTTGAGAGGAGCCTGTCAGCGAAGGATGCCCGGCCATGTCAATCCCCCGTTTCCATACGCCTCTCGCCGCCCTTGCCTTGGGCGTGGGATGGCTTGCGGCCGGGGCTGTCCTGGCGGAAGAGGCGGAGGACAACCGCGCCTGGTACGACCGTGCCCACGCGGGCATGTCCAGCTGGCTGGTCGGTACCGCCGCGGGGCTGGACAGCTTCTTCGGCGATCCGCGCGCGGTCGAGGAGGACTACACCGAGACCTACGTCCGCCTGCAAATGGGCATCACCCAGTCGCGCCTGAATGACACCGAGTGGACCAGCCGGGCCTACGCCAGGGTTCCACTACCGAGGTTGAGTCGCCGACTCAACATCTTCGTCAGCGGCGGCGAGGAGGACCAGAGCGTGGCCGCGAAGCCGGAGGAGTCGCTGCGGCAGACGGAGAAGTCCTCAACCGTCGGTGTCCAGTACGTGCTCGACGAGACGGACCGCGGGCGGTGGAGCCTGACGGGCAGCCTTTCGCCGAATGTGAAGCTGCGCTACCGCTACCTCTATCCCCTCGGCGGCGGCTGGTACACCCGCTACACCCAGAACCTCTACTGGGACGAGGATAAGGACTTCGGCATCAACCTCCGCGGCGACCTGGAGCGGGTCATCGGACCCTCGACCCTCCTCCGCTTCACGGCCAATACGGACTGGTGGGATGACCCGACGGGGGTGAACTGGCTCCTGGGTGGGGCGCTGCTGCACAGGGTCAATCCACGCACGGCGATCGCCCTCGACGTCGCCGCGAATGGCGTGTCGCAGCCCGAGTGGGAGGTGGCCACCTACCGCACCGGCCTGCGCTTTAGGCGCAACTTCTTCCGCAGCTGGCTGTTCTACGAGATTGAGCCGGCCCTGCGCTGGACGCAGGATCCGCTCATTGCCACCGACCGCATGACCTTCGATCCGGCCATCACCTTTCGCCTGGAGATTCAGTTCGGCAAGGTGACGGGGCTGTAGCCGGGCGGTTCGTGAAAGGAAGGTTTTCCGGACACCCCAGCGTGGAACGAAGGAGTGACTCCCCCTCGGGGCCGCCCTGGACTGGCCTGTGGAAGCCGGGTGAATGGGCCAAGGAAGGCCCATTCAGCCCTGCCGCGACAGGAGGTCGCGTCAGGGCGGCCCGGCTGGAGCAGGTCAGGCCAGGGTTTGCCCGAAGGGCCGGCCCCGCGGGGGCGTGTTCTTTGGGTTACTTTTCTTGCACGAGCAAGAAAAGTAACTCGCCCGCTTGCAC
>JBFLVZ010000044.1:0-9692 GCA_040758295.1 Pseudomonadota bacterium | reverse complement strand
GCCGTGATGCCAGGTTGGGCAAGGGGGTGAACCGGCCAAGGAGGGCCGGTTCAGCTTTGCCGGGGCAGGATGCCCCGTCAAAGCGGCCCCCTTGAACGGCCTGGCAGCACGGGAACCCGAAGGGCGGGCTTGCGGGGGCGCGTTTCTTTCCCCGATTTCTTTGCGCGAACAAAGAAATCGGGTCGCCCGCCTTAACGAGCGCTTCTACGAAGCAGATCCCGTCGAAGGCGGGCGAAACGAAACCGCCGACGGTGATTTGAAAGACCTTCGAACCACCCTTGAAGGCATCATTTCGCCCGCTTTGATGGTTTGTACTTCGTAGAGCCGCTCTCTGTAGCGGGCGAGTGGCTTTCTTTGCTTGCCCAAAGAAAGCCACCAAAGAAAGGGCACCCCCGCGGGGCCGGCCCTTCGGGCAAACCCTGGCCAAGGTCGCTCCGACCGGGCCGTCCCGACGCGACTTCCTGTCGCGGCGGGACTGAAAAGGCCCTCCATGGCCTTTTCACCCGCTCTACACGACCTCGCCCAGGGCGGCCCCGAGGGGGAGTTTGGCCCTCACCCCCAGCCCCTCTCCCCCTGGGAGAGGGGCGCAGCGTCCGTTGCTGTCCAGCCAACCTTCGTTGGCCCGACAGTGGGCATGGACGCTTACAGCCCCAGCTTCTTGTGCAGGTAGTGGATGTCCGTCCCGCCCTGCTGGAACGCGCCGTCGCTCATCAGCTCGCGGTGCAGTGCGGTGTTGGTTTTGATGCCTTCCACCACCAGCTCCGACAGCGCGCCGCTCATGCGCGCGATGGCGGTCGCACGGTCCTCGGCGTGGCAGATCAGCTTGCCGATCATCGAGTCGTAGTAGGGCGGCACGCTGTAGCCGGCGTAGATGTGCGAGTCCCAGCGCACGCCCAGGCCGCCCGGGGCGTGGAAGGCGGTGATCTTGCCAGGGCTGGGCACGAAGTTGGCCGGGTCCTCGGCGTTGATGCGGCACTCGATGGCATGGCCGCGGATTTGCACGTCCTCCTGGCGGATGGACAGGGGCAGGCCGGCGGCGATGCGCAGCTGTTCCTTGACGATGTCGACGCCGGTGATCATTTCGGTGACCGGGTGCTCGACCTGCACGCGGGTGTTCATCTCGATGAAGTAGAAGCGGCCGTTCTCGTACAGGAACTCGAAGGTGCCCGCGCCGCGGTAGCCGATGTCGATGCAGGCCTGGGCGCAGCGCTCGCCGATCTCGCGGCGCTCCTTCGCGGTCAGGCCGGGGGCGGGGGCCTCCTCGATCACCTTCTGGTGGCGGCGCTGCATGGAGCAGTCGCGTTCGCCCAGGTGGATGGCATTGCCGTGGGTATCGGCCAGCACCTGGATCTCGATGTGGCGCGGGTGCTCGAGGAACTTCTCCATGTACACGTTCGGGTTGCCGAACGCGGCCAGGGCCTCGGCCTTGGTCATCTCGATGGCGGACAGCAGGTGGGCCTCGGTGTGCACCACGCGCATGCCGCGCCCGCCGCCGCCGCCGGCGGCCTTGATGATGACCGGGTAGCCAACCTCGCGGCCCAGGCGCAGGTTCTCGTCGGCGTTGTCGCCGAGGGCGCCGTCGGAGCCCGGCACGCAGGGCACGCCGGCGGCCTTCATGGCGTCCTTGGCGGAGACCTTGTCGCCCATCAGGCGGATGTTTTCCGGGCGCGGGCCGATGAAGATGAAGCCGCTCTGCTCCACGCGCTCGGCGAAGTCCGCGTTCTCGGACAGGAAGCCGTAGCCCGGGTGGATGGCGACCGCGTCGGTGACCTCGGCGGCGGCGATCAGGGCCGGGATGTTGAGGTAGCTGTCGGCGGATTTGGCCGGGCCGATGCAGACCGATTCGTCCGCGAGGCGCACGTGCTTGAGGTCGCGATCGGCGGTGGAGTGCACCGCCACGGTCTTGATGCCGAGCTCGCGGCAGGCTCGCAGGATGCGCAGCGCGATCTCGCCACGGTTGGCGATGAGGACCTTGTTCAGCATGGCGGCCGCCTTACTCGATGATGACGAGCGGCTGGTCGAATTCGACCGGCTGGCCGTTCTCGCACAGGATGGCCTTGATGACGCCGGATTTGTCGGCCTCGATCTGGTTGAACATCTTCATCGCCTCGATGATGCAGACGGTGTCGCCAGCCTTGACGTGCTGGCCGACTTCCGCGAACGGCTTGGCGTCCGGCGAGGCGGCACGGTAGAAAGTGCCGACCATCGGCGACTTGATCACGTGGCCGGAGAGCCCTTCCTCGGCCTTGGCGGCCGGTGCGGCGGCTGCCTGCGGGGCGGCCGCCGGGGCCGGGGCGGCCATCGGCGCGCTCATCACCATCTGCGGCATGGCCGGCATGTTGGTCGGCATGCGGCTGATGCGCACGGAGGACTCGCCCTCCTTGACCTCGATCTCGGCGACGCCGGAGCTGTCCAGGAGTTCGATCAGTTTCTTGATGGTGCGGATATCCATGAGTCTTGCCTCGGATCAGTTCGTGGACGCCGGGAGGCGCGCGAGCGCGGCGCGCAGGGCGAGTTCATAACCCTGCGCGCCCAGGCCGGCGATCACTCCCACGGCGATGTCGGAAAAATAGGAATGGTGGCGGAAGCTCTCCCGCGCATGCACGTTCGAGAGGTGGATCTCGATGAACGGCAGGCCGACCGCGAGCAGGGCGTCGCGCAGGGCAACGCTGGTGTGGGTGAACGCGGCGGGATTGATGATGATGAACGCGGTGCCGTCGGTTCGGGCGGCGTGGATGCGCTCGATCAGGACATGCTCGGCATTGCTCTGCACATGGTCGAGCCGGTGCCCCTCGGCCTCGGTCATGCCGCGCAGGTCGCGGACGATGTCGTCCAGCGTGGTGCGGCCGTATTTGTCCGGTTCGCGCACGCCCAGCAGGTTGAGGTTGGGTCCATTGAGGAGCAGCAGGTTGGCCATCGGCTCCGCACCTTGTCTTGAATGGGGGGATTCTGCGGTCAGTGCGAGGAAATGTCCAGAACGGCGGCGAACGGTCAGGAAATGACCGCCATCACCGCCGGAGGGCGGGGTCAACGAGGGCGCGCGCCCGCGCCTCGTCCAGTCGGCCGGCGTGCGTCGCTCGAATGACGCCATCCGCGTCGATCACCACCGAATAGGGCAGTCCGCCGTGCGCATTGCCCATCTGGCGGGCGATCTCGCTGCCGGTCCGCCCGCCGAGCAGGAGCGGGAAGGGTTGGGGGTGGTCGGCGACGAAGGCGTGCACATCGTCTGGCTGCGCGAGGGCAATGCCGATGACCTGCCCGCCCTGCTCCCGGAGGGACGCGTGCAGCCGGGCGAGTTCGGGCAGCTCCTGCACACAGGGTGGGCACCAAGGGGCCCAGAAGTTGACCAGGGTCGCCCTGCCGCGCAGTTCCGCACTGTCGAATGTCCCGCCGGCGAGCCGGTCCAGCGTGAAATCGGGCGCAGGCGCGCCGATCACCGGGCGGGCGGCCTCGGCCACCGCCTTGCGCGCCGCCTGCTCCGGGGTGCGCGGGGTGTCGTCGCCGCAGCCACCGAGCAGGCCGGCGGCGAGCAGGAGGGGGATGGCGGGCTTCCGCATCACCCGCCCAGAGCCCTGCGGGCGAGCGGGGCGAACTCGGCGGGCGGCTTGTAGCCGACCACGCGGCTGGCGCGCTGCTCCTTGCCATCGGTGCCGAAGAACAGGATGGCGGGAGGGCCGATCAGGCCAAAGCGCTTGAGCAGGGCCTTGTCGTCCGCGCTGTTGCGGGTGACGTCGGCCTGCAGCAGCACCGCGCCTGCGACGGCTTGTTGCACCGCGGGATCGGGGAAGGTGTTGTGCTCCATTTCCTTGCAGCTCACGCACCAGTCGGCGTAGAAGTCGAGCATCACCGGCTTGCCGGCCGTCCTGGCATCGGCCAGGGCGCGCTCGAGGGATGCCTCGTCGGCCACGCGCTGGAAGCCGAGGCCGTTTGGTGCGGTCGCGGCCTGCGCCGTGCCGCCGCCGGCCAGGCCGCGCAGCGGCTGGGTCGGGGTGCCCTGGCCCGTGGCGACGCCGACCAGCATCAGCAGGCCCCAGGCCAGCAGGATGATGCCGAGCGCCTTCCACAGCCGCTTCCAGCCCAGCCTTTCCTTGCCGACCGGCTCCATGTGGCCGGTCAGTTCGCGGCTGGCGTGGTAGGTCTGGTAGCTCGGGTGGGCGAGGGGCTCCAGTGCACCGAGGTAGATGCCGGATGCGATCAGCAGGATGGCCCACAGGGACAGGGTGACTGCATCGGGCAGGACGCGCGACACCAGCCAGATCGCCACGCCCAGCATGAGCACGCCGAACACCGCCTTGACCGTGTCCATCCATGCTCCGGCGCGCGGCAGAACCTTGCCGCCCAGGGTGCCGACCGCGATCAGCGGCAGGCCCATGCCGAGCGACAGGGCGAACAGCGCCGCGCCGCCGAGCACGGCATCGCCGGTCTGACCGATGTAGATCAGGGCTCCGGCGAGCGGCGGGGCGACGCACGGCCCGACGATCAGCGCGGAAAGCAGGCCCATGATCGCGACGCCGGCGAAGCTGCCGCTGCGCTGGCGACCGGACAGCTCGGAGATCCGGCTCTGCAGGCTGGACGGCAGCTGCAGCTCGAAGAACCCGAACATCGACAGGGCGAGCCCGACGAAGACCAGGGCGAAGGTGCCGAGGATCCACGGGTTCTGGAACGCGGCCTGCAGGTTGCTGCCGAACAGGCCCGCGAGCACGCCCGCGACGGTGTAGGTCAGGGCCATCGCCAGCACGTAGATCAGCGAGAGCACGAAGGCGCGGCGGGTGGTGAGCTGCTCGCCCTGTCCGGCGATGATGCCCGACAGGATGGGGATCATCGGGAACACGCAGGGGGTGAGGGCAAGCCCCAGGCCGGCGAGGAAGAACAGGCCGATGGCGAGCCATGTGCTGCCGCTCTTGAGCTTCTCGGCGATGGCGTCCTGCTCGCTCAGTTCGGCGCCGGCCTGGGCGGCGGGGGTGGAAGCCTCGCCTGCGGGGGCGCCGGCGCCGACGGTCAGCTCGACCGGCTGCTCCATCGGCGGGTAGCAGATGCCGGCCTCGGCGCAGCCCTGGTAGGTGACGTTCAGCCTGAGCTTCTGGCCCGCGCCCACGTTCCGCACCGGCACGCTGATCTCCAGTACGTCGTGGAAGATGCGCACCTGGCCGAGGAAGGGGTCGTTTTTCTCCTCGCCCGCCGGAATGGCCGGTTTGCCCAGGGCATCCTTCGGCTCGATCGCCACGATGGCGAGCTTGTCGCGGTAGAGGTAGTGGTGCGGGGCGATGTCCCAGCGCAGGCGCACCGTGGCGCCATCGATCTCGCTGGACAGGCGGAAGGCCTGCTCGGGCTCGAGCGGCTCGCCCGCGCTGGCGGGCTGGTCGCCCTCGATCTGCTTCGCCAGATCCTTCAGACCCTGGATGCCGCTGGCGGGCAGGACCAGCTGGACTTTCTGCTCGATCGGCGGGTAGCACACGCCGGCTTCGGCGCAGCCCTGGCTGTGGGCCGTCAGGGTGACGGTCTTGCCGCCAAGGTTCTCGCCCTCGAGCCGGAGGGGGATGTCCAGCGCGCCGTGGTAGATCCGCACGTCGCCGAGGAAGGGATCCTTCACCGCCTCGCCCGGCGGCAGCTCAGCCTGCACGGCTGGGGCGCCCTCGACCTCGAAGCGGATCTTGTCGCGGTAAAGCTTGTAGCCCGGCGCGATATCGAAGTGGCCGATCAGGCGGCTGGCGCTCTCCGCGCGGGCGGAGAAGGCGAAGGCCTGCTCGGGCTCGAGCAGTTCGGGTTCCTCGGCGGAAGCGAGGTTGGCAAAGGCCAGCAGGGCCAGAAAGAGGCTCAGGATGCGAGGCATGAATCCACCCAGTCGATGTAGTCGCTAGATCCCTCCATGGGAACATACAGGATCTGCGGAAGTTCATACGGATGCCACTCGCGCAGCATGGTTTCGATTTGCGGGCCGAGCGCGCGGCGCGTCTTCAGGCGCAGTTCGAATTCCTCATCTTCCTGCAGGGTGCCCTGCCAGTGATAGATCGAGGTGAGCCGGGCGCTGACCTGGGCACAGGCGGCGAGGCGCGCCTCCAGCAGGGCGCGGGCGGCCGCCAGGGCCGCGGCGCGATCCGGGAAGGTGCTGATGACGATGCAGTGCGTGGTCATGGAAGGCATTGTCCATGATTCGCGGGATGCGTGACCATGGCGGGCATATTTATCCCATATAAACATATGTGCCCCACATGGGGCTGAGGGAAGCATATACTTGCCCGAATTTTCCACGGGTTGCAGGGAATGTCGGCCAGTAGCGTCCAGAAGCCCAAGGCATTGATCGTCGATCCCGGCGGCACTTCGCGCACCATGCTGCGGCGGATGGTGGAGGAGGCGGGGCTCGAGGCCAGGATGGCCACCTCCGGGGAGGAGGCGCTGGCGTTTGCGCGCGGCGAGGCCATCGACATCGGCCTGCTGGGGTATCGCCTTCCCGACATGACCGGCCTGCAACTGGCCCAGGCCCTCCGCCCCCATGTGGCCAAGGGGGCGCCGCTGCTGCTGGTGACCTCCGATGACCACCATGAGCGGGTGCAGGAGGCCTTCCGCGCGGGCATCACGGACGTGTTCCAGCGCGCCCGGCTCGGCGACCTGCTGGCCTACCTGCAGGACTTCCTCGGTCGGATGTACTGCCACGACCTGGCGGGAGAGCGCATCCTGCTGGTCGAGGATTCGCGCACCTTCGTGCACATGGTGACCGACATGCTGCATCGTTGCGGCATGGAGGTGGACAGCGTCGGGTCGGTGGCGGAGGCGCGCCGGCTGTTCGCCGAGCGCTCCTATCACATGGTGATCACCGACCTCGTGCTCGAGGGCGGGGAGAGCGGCCTGTCCCTGGTGCGTTACCTGCGTCAACATGGCCAGGGCTACATGAAGCTGCCGATCCTGGTCATGACCTCGTTCGATGATCCGACGCGCAAGACTGAGCTGTTCCGCGCGGGGGTGAACGATTATGCCCCCAAGCCGCTGGTCGAGGCCGAGTTCATGGCCCGCGTGCGCAACCTTCTCACTGCCCGCAAGCTGTTCGAGCGGGTCGAGGAGCAGGAGTGGCGCATGCGCCAGCTCGCCACCACCGACCAGCTCACCGGCCTTGGCAACCGGCACCTCTTTTTCGAGCTCGCCGCGCGCTATCTCGCCCGTGCCGAGCGCGAGGGGCGGGCCATGTGCATGCTGGTTGCGGACGTCGATCACTTCAAGCAGGTCAACGACCAGCACGGCCATGCCACCGGAGACAAGGTATTGTGCGCGGTGGGGGATGTCCTGCGTGAATCCTCGCGCAAGGGGGATCTTGTGGCACGCTTCGGCGGCGAGGAGTTCGTCTTCCTCATGCCCAACTGCAGCGCGGAGGATGCGCTCGCCAAGGCCGAGAAGATCCGCAGGGACTGCGAGCACCTGGACGCCGTCGGTGTGCGCCTGACGATCAGCATCGGCGTGGCTTGTTTTGATCCGGGGGATCCGGAATCGCTGGACAGTCTGTTCGGTCGCGCCGACAAGGCGCTGTATGACGCCAAGCGCCTGGGGCGGAACCGGGTGGTCATGCGCGCCCGACGAATCGAGGAGTCAGTGAATGAGCAGGCATGATGTGGTGGCCCAGAATTCCAGGGGGCCGCAGTCCGGCCCGGACGCCGGCGGAGAGCGCCTGGCCCTGATCGTCACCGCGGACATTCCGGTGCGGGATGGGCTGGAGCGCATCTGCCAGCAGGCTGGCCTGCAGCCCATCGATTGCGCCACGGAGCGCGAGGCGGTGGCCCTGGCGCGCGAGCATCGCATCGACGTCTGCTGCCTGGCCTTCGCGGCTAATGATCCCTCCCTGGCGTCGCTGGTGGGCGGGTTGCGCGTCGAGCTGCCCGAGGGGGCGCCCCTCCTGCTGCTGACTTCCACCGGCGACGCGACCGAGCACGAGGTCCTGTTCACCTTGGGTATCACCGAGGTCATCCCGTCCTCGCAGCCGGACAAGCTGCTCGCCTATCTCCTCACCCGTGATGCCGAGCGCCGCGATCCGCGCGGCCAGCATATCTACGGCAAGCGCATCCTGCTGGTGGAGGATTCGCGCACTGCGGCCCACGTCATCACCCGCATGCTGATGGCGCACGGGCTGCTGGTGG
Organism: Pseudomonadota bacterium; assembly: GCA_040758295.1. GTDB lineage: Bacteria > Pseudomonadota > Gammaproteobacteria > Halothiobacillales > Halothiobacillaceae > Thiofaba. Next base: position 1,572 of record JBFLVZ010000044.1, on the reverse strand, counting down.
ACTGGGTGAAACGTGCCGAGGATGCCCTTGAGCGCGTGCGTGTCCAGCGCTATGACCTGCTCATCACGGATCTCGTGCTCGAGGGGGCGATGAGCGGCATGGCCCTGGTCGGCCAGCTGCGCCAGGCCGGCTTCGAGGACTTCAGCCTGCCCATCCTGGCGATGACCGGCTTCGACGACGCAGCGCGCAGGCGCGAACTGTTCCGCCTGGGGGTGAACGACTATGTCACCAAGCCGGTGGTGGAGGAGGAACTGCTGGTGCGCGCCCGCAACCTCATCATCGCCACCGGTCTTGCGGCGCGGGTCGAGGCCCAGCGCGCCCGCCTGAACCTGCTCGAGGTGACCGATCCGCTGACCGGTCTGCACAACCGGCGCATGCTGTTCTCACTCGGTACCAAGTACCTCGCCATGGCGCGTCGCGGCGGCGGGGCGTTCAGCCTGCTGGTGCTGGACCTCGACCGGCTGGGCGACATCAACATCCAGTACGGCCACGAGGCGGGCGACGAGGTCTTGCGCTCGGCGGCGGCCACCCTGCTCAAGGGGGTGAGGGAGAGTGACCTCGTGACCCGCGTCGGCGATACCCGCTTCGCGCTGGCCCTGCCGCACTGCACCGTCGGCGATGCGCTGCAGGTGAGCGAACGCTTCCGCGAGGCCATCGAGGGCCTGTGGCCGTTCGGCATGCAGGTCACCGCGAGCGTCGGCGTGGCCACCTTCAGCCCGGATATCGACACGGACTTCGATGCGCTTCTGGCCCGCGCCTGCCGGGCGGTCGATCAGGCGCGGACGGAAGGGCGCAATCGCGTGGTGCTGGCCGGCGGCCCGCCCCGGCCCGTCGCCGCCTGAAAAGACCATCTTCCCGGGGGCTTGACCTGCGGGGGCTCGTCCTTATGATTGGCACTCGCCTGCGTCGAGTGCTAACAACAGCCCTCGATGCTCAACCACCAACTCAACGTATGCCAAGAGAGTGTGAACCATGAAGATCCGTCCTTTGCATGATCGTGTCCTGATCAAGCGTGTCGAGGAAGAGCTCACCACCGCCAGCGGCATCGTCCTGCCGGGCAGCGCGGCAGAGAAGCCGAACCGTGGCGAAGTGATCGCCGCCGGTCCGGGCAAGAGCAACGACAAGGGCGAGCTTCGTCCGATCGGCGTGAAGGTCGGTGACCAGGTGCTGTTCGGCCAGTATGCCGGCACCAAGGTCAAGGTCGACGGCGAAGAGCTGCTGATGATGAGCGAGGACGACATCCTCGCCGTGATCGAGAAGTAATTCCAGACTGCAATCCTCTATTCCCCATTTTTAGGAGTTTCATTCCATGGCAGCCAAAGACGTACGTTTCGGCGCGGACGCCCGCGCCCGCATGGTGAACGGTGTCAACATCCTGGCCAACGCGGTCAAGGTCACCCTCGGTCCGAAAGGCCGCAACGTGGTGCTGGAGAAGTCCTTCGGCGCCCCGACCGTGACCAAGGACGGCGTGTCCGTCGCCAAGGAGATCGAGCTGGAAGACAAGTTCGAGAACATGGGCGCGCAGATGGTCAAGGAAGTTTCTTCCCAGACCGCTGATGTGGCCGGTGACGG
>JBFLVZ010000043.1:0-84567 GCA_040758295.1 Pseudomonadota bacterium | reverse complement strand
GCGGCGTTCTCGGGATAGGACTCGCCGATCAGCGACAGGCGGTCTGCGGAAAAGCGGAAGTCCACCTCGGGCGAGGTGCTGGTGGCAGCGATGTACAGGTCTTGCATGGGGCGTCCCCCTCCTTCAGATGGTGGCCTTGAGGTAGAAGCCGACCTGGTCCTGGCCGGCATCCTCCTCGACGAAGCAGTATTCGATGGGGGCGCTCGAGTCGCGCGCCACGGTCAGGAAGCCGAGCCCCGCCCCCTTGCTGATCCGATCCTGCCCGTGCTCCTCGTTGCGCAGTTGTTGCTTGTACGCCTGCTTGATCTCGTCGACCGACATGGCGCGGATGGCCTCGAGCTTCTCAGAGACGCGCTCGACATGCGCGCGCTCGATGTGGTTGCCGCAGATGATGTAGAAGTGGTCCCCGAGCTGACCGATCGCCACCGCGCCCTGACTCATCCTCCTGTCCCCCGCAACAGATTCGGCATCGGAGGCATAGTTGAGGATGTTCTGCGCCATCTCGACGAAGGTGGAGAACACCCGGCGGGTGACCGTGCCCTTGGTGCCCTGGGCCTCGAGGCGATGACGCAGGGTGTCACCCATCGCGCCGATGACGTTGTGCGAGAGATAGCCGTTGAAATAGAACTGCACCCCTTCGCGCAGGGCACAGTCGCGAAATGCGTTGAAGACGTCCAATTGCATGGTCCTGAAGCTCGAAAACGCCCGGATCAGATCCGGAAACCGAACAGGGTAACGTCATCGCGCCGTATCTGCTCACCCTGGTAGTCGCGGAAGGCCCGCATGATGCGTTCGCCCTGCTCGGCGAGCGGTAGCGCGCGGTGCTCAAGCAGCATCCCGCGCAGGCGCCTCTTGCCGAAGGCGATGCGCTTGGGTCCGCCCACCTGGTCGATCACGCCATCGGTGGTGATGAACACCCCGGTCCCGGGTGCGAGCACCTGGGCCCGGTTGGTCCAGGCATGCGCCATCGGCGTCGTGCGGTAGCCGACCCCCATGCGATCGCCATCGAGCTGCGCCACATCAACGGCCCCGGGCTCCAGCACGAACAGGGCGGTCTTGGCCCCGGCCCAGGTCAGGCTGCGCGTGGCATGGTCGAACCAGAGAAAGGCGGCGTCCATGCCGTCGTCCGCCCCCTCCCCATGCTCGCCATCCTGGGCCAGGGATGCCTTGACCATGCGGTTCATCTCGCCCAGCACCCGCGCCGGATCGCGCGGATCGCCGTGCGCCAGCAGGCGGTCAAGATAGGAGGCCGTGATCAGGGTCATGAAGGCCCCGGGCACGCCATGGCCGGTGCAGTCGATGACCGCGGCGAAGAAGCCGTCCGCAAAGCTGCGGAAGACGAAGAAGTCACCCCCGACCACGTCGCGCGGCTCCCAGTGCAGCAGATGGTCGGGCAGGGTGGCAGCCAACTCCAGACGCGAGGGGCTCAGGAAGGACTTCTGGATCACGCTCGCGTAGTCGATGCTCTCCATCACCAGGCGGTTCTTCTCCGCCTGCAGGTTGGTCACTGCGCTCACCAGGTCGAAGCCTGTCGCGGCGCCAAGGTAGCGTCCGTTATCGACAATGATGAAACCGTCGGAGAGGGCCTTGCTGCCCGCAGCCAGGGCCTGGAAGCTGAGCTCCTGGATCGGCGTGTGCGCCTCGACGGTGAGCGGGCGCTTGTCCATGAACGCGATGCAACTCTTGCGCGCGTAGATCTCGCGCACGAAGGGACGCGCCATCTCGTTCATGAAGATGTTGCGGTTGATGATGCCGAGCGGCTGGTCCGCCTCCACCACCGGCAGCGCGACGAGTTCGGCATGCTCGTGGAAGAGGTGCATGACGTCCTCGTTATGCTGCGCGGGGGTGGCGACGGGGACGTCCAGCTTGAGGTCCAGCGCGCAGCGTGGCAGGGACGCCGGGCGCGTGATCGGCGGATGGTTGCTGGCTTGCAGCATGGCGGTCTCGCTCTCCGTGGAGGGTGGCGGGGGTGGCTACGTGCCCCCGCATGGAAAACTGGACCGCCAAGGCTAGGCGCCGATCATTAAAGTTCCGTGAAAACGATCAACAAATACTATGAGCTGCAGCGATCAAGGCCGCCCTCGCCGCTGCATGACCGGGACCGGATGAGCCCTGTCGCGGCAAGGGGCCGCGCTTCAAACCGGAAGCGGGGCATTCATTCACTTCGGCGCGACGTACCCCTCCGGCGCGGCCGAGCCCTCGCCGAAGAAGAATTTCTCCATCTCCTGCTCGAGGAATTTGCGCGCCTTGGGATCGACAGGGGTGAGGCGGTACTCGTTGATCAGCATGGTCTGGTGGCGCAGCCATTCCTGCCAGGCCTGCTTGCTGACGTTCTCAAAGATGCGCTGGCCGAGTTCGCCGAAGTACGGCGGGCGGTCGAGGCCCTCGGCCTCCTGCTTCAGGCGGGCGCAATGCACCATGCGGGTCATGTGGAAGTCCTCTCGATGTACTGTTCGATCAGCCTGCGCACCGGCGCGGGCAGGCCGGGCGGTGGCCGGTCCGGGTTATACCAGAGCAGGCGCCCGTCATCCATGATGCGGGCGGCGGGGTCTTTCAGGCGCGCCCGGCGCGGCTCGATGTCCAGGTGGTAGTGGCTAAAGGTGTGGCGCAGCACCGGAAGGGGCTCGCCGGACGTGATCCCCAGCCGCTCCAGACAGGACGCCGCATCGTCCGGCGGACACTCGGGCAGGCTGTACAGGCCGGGCCAGACGCCAACGGGCGGGCGGCGCTCGAGCAGCACGCCCGCCTCCCCCTCGATCAGCAGCATCACCGTGCGCCGCACCGGCAGGGCCTTGCGCGGGCGCGGGGTGGGCAGCTCATCCACCCGCCCGTCCCGCAGGGCGACGCACCCCTCCCGCTGCGGACAGCGGCCGCAGCCGGGGTTGCGCGGGGTGCACAGGGTGGCGCCGAGGTCCATGATCGCCTGGGTGTAGTCCGCCACCCGCTCACGCGGGGTGTGCGCCTCGGCCTGGCGCCAGAGCTCGCGCTCGACCGCGCCCTCGCCCGGCCAACCTTCGATGCCGTGATAGCGCGCCAGCACACGCTTCACGTTGCCATCGAGGATGGCATGCGGCAGGCCGAAGGACTGGGCCAGGATGGCGCCGGCGGTGGAGCGGCCGAGCCCCGGCAAGGCCGTGGCCGCCTCGATGTCGCGCGGGAACTCGCCCCCGTGACGCTCGGCCACCTGCCGCGCGGCGGCGTGCAGGAAGCGCGCGCGGCGGTAGTAGCCGAGGCCGGCCCAGTGGGCCAGCACCTCGTCCTCATCCGCCGCGGCCAGCGATGCGATGTCGGGAAAGCGCGCCATGAAGCGCGAGAAATAGGCCATGACGGTGGCCACCTGGGTCTGCTGCAGCATCACCTCGGACACCCACACCCGCCAGGGCTCGCGCGGGTGTTGCCAGGGCAGGTCATGACGGCCGTGCTCGTCCCACCAGGCGAGCAGGCGATACGCGAAGGCATCCATCAGCGACCGATCAGCCCCTTCAGCAGGTCCTGCACGGGCGGCGTCGAGGGGGCAGGCTGGGCAGGCTCCTGCGTCGAACCGGACGGGGCCGGTACGCCGAGTCGCTTCTGCAACTCCTCTCCGACGCGCTTCTCGACCTCCTTCTTCGCCCGCTCCTCCACCACCTTGCCGAGATCGACGCGATACGAGGGGTCGCTGAGCGAGCCGCTGATCTTGAGCGGGATGGGTACCCCGCGCAGGTTGGCCAGTTCCTTGCCGGCCTGGCCGGTCGCGGTCTGCACCACGGTCACGGTCAGGCCGTAGTCGATGCCGTTCCTGGGCAGGTCGATGGTGCCGGCCCCCTGCACGCGCAGCAGCGGCGACTTGCCGTCAAGATCCGGATTGTTGATCACGCCGTTGGCGATGGTCGCGCTGCCGGAAAGCTCGGTGAAGTCGGTCTGCGCGGGTTCGGGCGGCGGGGCGGGCTGGCCCTTGAGGGCGGCATCGGCGCGGCGCAGCAGCTGGCCGATGTTCACCCCCTTGAGGGCGCCGTCGTAGAAGCGCGCTCGCGCCGTGCCGTCGAGCCCGGCCTTGAGGGCGTTCACCGAAGCGCCGCGCGTGCGCAGGTCGAAGTTCAGTTCGCCGTGGCCACTCAGGCGATCGCTTTCGGCAAACTGGCGGAGGATCGCGCCCACGTCCACCCCGGAGGCCTTGCCGGCCGCGCGCCAGGCCGGGGCCTGGCCGCGCACGTCAAGCCCGCCGCGGGCATCGAACTGTCCGTCGAAGGCCCGCCCTGCCAGGGTGTCGATGACGAGGTCGCCGCCACGGGCCTTGCCGGCGAGGCGCAGGTCGCGCACGTCGACGCGCTGCACGGTCAGGTGCGCCACGCGCAGGTTCGCCTGGCCGCTCAGGTCGCGCAGCATGGCAACCGGCAGATCAATCGGCGTATCGGCCCCCGGCCCCGGCGCGGGGCTGCCGCCGCCCTCCTTGGGCGGGGTCGGGGCGGCCTGCGGTTTGGGCGGCAGGTAGCGGTCGACATTCAGCCGGTCGAGGGCGAGATCGGCGCTGAGCCCGGCCTTGCCGACCCCGACGCTGCCCTGGGCGCGGGTCTCGTCCACCTTCGCCTCCAGCGCGCTCAGGCGCAGGCTGCCGTCGGCGAAGACCACGTCCGCCTTCGCCCCGGCCTGGGCCAGGGTACCCTCGGGCAGCCCAAGGAGGGGCCGGCCATGCGCCGCCAGCCAGGCACGCGGATTGAAGTCGGCCACCTCCGCCCGGCCGGCAAAGCGCGGCGCGGTCTTGATGCCCTCGAGCTTGCCGGCAAGGCTCGCGCGCAGGCCGTCGGCGTCGAGGGCGAGGCGGACCAGCTGGGCGGTGCCGGCCGCAAGGTCCAGCGCCCCCTCGCCCGTCAGCCGGGCATTGACGCCCTTGGCACCCAAGCCCTCACCCTCGGCGTGCAGCTCGCCCTCGAACGGTGCCAGCCTCAGGCGTCCGGGCGCGAGGTCGCCCGCGAGCCCGAGCTTCAGCTTCGCGTCCAGCAACTCGAGCGGAGCCGGACCGTTTTGCAGGCGCGCATCGAGTGACAGGGGCGTGCTCGAGAGCCGCAGGGTCTCGCCAGACACGCCCAGCCTGTCGGCCCGGGCCTTGAACACCAGCCTGCCGACCCCGCCTGGCAAGTTGGAGGCATCGCCCTCGAGGCGAAGGTTGCCCACATCCACCGAGGGAAGTGCAGGATCGACGCTCATCCTCCCATCAAGGCGCAGCTGTCCCTGGAGCTTTTTGTCCGCCTGGCTGATGCCCGCCGCGAGGCTCACGTCGAAGGGCTTGCCCGGCTCGATGGTGCCGGTCGAAAGGTCGACCGGGGCAATGCGCCAGACCTCGCCGCTGGCACCGTCGCGGAAACTGACCTCGGCCCGGCTCAGGGTGACCCCGCCGACCAGCAGGCCGAAGCCGCCGGCCGCGCCAGTCGCCGCGGCCGGGGCTTCGGCGCCAGGCTTCGGCGCGGGGCCCCGCGGGGCCAGCTGCCAGTTGTTGCCGCCGTCCTTGCGGCGCTCGAGGAACAGCTTCAGGCCGTCCAGCGCCACCTCGTTCACCTCGAGCCGCTTCTCAAGCAGTGGCATCGGCTGGACGCCGAGCACCAGGCTCTCGGCCTCGGCGAACAGGGGATCGGTGAAGCCATCCGCGTTGCCAAGGCTCACCTGCTCGGCGCGCAGACCGAGCACCGGCCACAGGGTGAGGCTTACGTCGCCGCCGAGACTCAGCGTGCGGCCGAGATGCTGCTGTGCGAGTGCCTCGATCTCCGGTTTGTAGCGGTTGGCATCGAAGGTGGCGACGAACACCGCGAGTCCCGCGATGCCGAGCGCCACCACGCCCAGCCCAATCTGCAACACGCGCTTGATCATCACCCCCTCCCCTGCCCTTGCGGGCTTCTTGTCTCTATCATCATGATAGCTACATCTTTGGGCGTCTTCGGAAATGGCCATGAATCCGCGCGAACTTCTCGACCGCCTGCTGCACGGTGCAAAAACCACCGCCCGTCTCTACCATCCGCGCACCATGCGCGAGCGCGGCCTGTTCTGGAGCGCCGGCCTGCTCGGCGCGACCTACATCGTGGTGATGGTCGTGCTCGCCATCCGCTGGAGCATGGCACCGGACGAATTCGACGTACGCGAAGCAGCCCGCGCGCACATGAACTCGACCCAGCAGGAGCCGGTCACCGGCCAGGTCATGGCCGGCACGCTGATCGAGGTCGCCAGCACCCTGCTCGACAAGCCGGGCGGCTACCTCTCCAACGACATCACCCCGCCCGGCGTGCTGATCGACAACATGCCCAACTGGGAATTCGGCGTGCTGGTGCAGGTCCGTGACCTCGCGCGCGCCATGCGCAACGACTTCTCCCGCTCGCAGTCCCAGTCGGTGGAGGACCGCGACCTGATCATCGCCGAGCCGCTGTTCAACTTCGACAATGCCTCGTGGATGCTGCCCTCGACCGAGGGCGAGTACCGCAAGGCCATCCGCGCACTGGAGCGTTTCGACATGCGCCTGGGGGATGCCGATGCCGGCGATGCCCAGTTCTACGCCCGCGCCGACAACCTGCGCGACTGGCTGGGGATGGTCGAGAAGCGCCTCGGCTCCCTGTCGCAGCGGCTTTCCGCCAGCGTCGGCCAGGTGCGGGTGAACACGGACCTTGGCGGAGACGAGGCGGCGCGCCAGTCCACCAGCACCCCCGGGCAGCTGATGGTGCGCACCCCCTGGTACGAGGTCGACGACGTGTTCTTCGAGGCGCGCGGCGCCACCTGGGCCCTGCTGCACTTCCTGCGCGCGGCGGAGGCCGACTTCGCCCCCGTACTGGAGAAGAAGAACGCGCTGGTCAGCCTGCGCCAGATCATCCGCGAGCTGGAGGCCAGCCAGGCCACGGTCTGGAGCCCCGTCATCCTCAACGGCAGCGGCTTCGGTTTTGTCGCCAACCACTCGCTGGTGATGGCATCCTATGTCTCGCGCGCCAATGCCGCGGTTATCGACCTGCGCAATCTGCTGGCGCAGGGCTGACATTCAGGACTTCCAGACCATGATTCAGGTGAAATTCTTTGCCAGCCTGCGCGAGCGCGCAGGCAAGGCCGACATGGCACTCCCGGCCGCGGGCCTCGCCACGGTCGCCGACGTGTGGGCGGCCGCCACCGACTTCGACATGCCGGCCAATACCCTGGTGGCGGTCAACCACGAGTACGTGGCCCGCGATCAGGCCGTGCGGGACGGTGACGAAGTCGCCTTCTTCCCGCCGGTCACGGGGGGCTGAGATGACACGGGATGCGACGCCGGACTGGATCGAGCGCCGCCAGCGCCAGATCGCACTCGGCCGCAAGCTGCTCTTGGGCGGCCTTGCGGTGTGGCTGGGCGCGCTGGTCTGGCTGGTGCTGCGCCATCCGCTGATGACCAACCCGCTGCATCTTCTGCGCCAGCTCGAGCAGAACGCGGTCGATCCCTCCACCCTGTCGGTGCTGGCCATGCTCACGCCGCTGATGTTCGGCCTGGTCGCCTTGCTGGTGCTGTTCCTCCTGCTGCTCGGCATCGGCTGCATGATCCAGGAGGGGCGGCTGCTCGGGCTGCTGCGGGAGAAGCGTCGAGGCTGACAAGGCCGGGCCCATGGTCTATAGGAATATTTTGCGACCGTATGGGTACCTCGAGAAACCGTCACGAGCGGACAGAGTGCAAGGAGCCCCGCAGCGAATCCCCGAGACATATCAACATAGATAGGCGAGGGGTGAGCGAGGATGCGACGCAGCAATCTGCCTGCCCGCGCAGTAGGTTTCTCGAGGTACCCTGTTCATGCCCCTGTCACAGACTTGGGGTTGAGTAAGGTCGCCCCATCGACCCGGAGGATTCGCCATGAGCCTTGCCAAGAAGTACCTCAAGACCCGCCCCGTCTGCAAAGCCACCTTCACCCTCCCCCCGCTGCGCCATAACGGCGCGGACAAGGTCAGCCTGATCGGCGACTTCAACGGCTGGGATGCCGAGGCCATGCCGATGAAGCAGCGCAAGGACGGCAGCTGGAGCGTCGAGGTCGAGCTTGAGCCGGGGCGCGAGTACCAGTTCCTCTACCAGCTCGGCGGCGAGCGGTACGCCAACGACGATGCCGCCGACGCCTACATCCCCAACCCCTTCGGCACCGGCGAGAATTCCGTCATCCGCGTCTGACCGCTCTCCCGGTGGCCCGCCCTCCTGTAAGATGAGGGCAAGCTTCACCAGGAGACCGCCATGAGCACCATCGACGCCCTGAACGCATCCTTCGGCCAGGGCGATGCCCTGCACTTCATCACCGGTCCTGGCGGCCTGACCCAGGCGGTGCTGCGCGCCGAGGGGGCGGAGGCGCGCGTGCTGCTGCAAGGGGCGCAGGTCGTCCACTATCAGCCCGCCGGCTTCGGCCCGGTGATCTGGGTGAGCGATGAGGCGACCTTTCTCACCGGCAAGAGCGTGCGCGGCGGCGTGCCGGTCTGCTGGCCGTGGTTCGGCGCCACGACCGATGGCCGGCCGGCGCACGGTTTCGCCCGCAACCTCATGTGGCAGGTGGCGAACGGCGGGCTCGAGACCGGCGAGGTCTGGCTGACACTCGAGCTTTTGCCCTCGGAGGCCACGCGGAGCTTCTGGCCGCACGACTTCCGCCTCGCCCTGGAGGTCCGGTTGGGGGCGAGCCTGCGCCTGACCCTCACCACCGAGCATCGCGGCGATGCGCCGTGCGAGATCACCCAGGGACTGCACACCTACCTGCGGGTGGGCGACATCCGCGAGGCCGCCATCCTGGGCCTCGTCGACACCCCCTTCCTCGACAAGACCCGCGACATGATCCGCGACGTCCAGCACGAGCAGGCGCTGCGCCTGACGGGCGAGACCGACCGCATCTACCTCGACACCCTGGCCGAGGTCATCGTCGAAGACCCGGTGCTGCACCGCCGCCTGCACGTGCGCAAGGAGGGCAGCCGTTCGACGGTGGTGTGGAATCCGTGGGAGGAGAAAGCCGGGGCGTTCCCGGACATGCGTGCCGACGAGTACCGCCACATGCTGTGCGTGGAGACCACCAATGCCGGGGAGGACCGCGTGCTGCTGCCGCCGGGCGGGGTGCACCGCCTGGTCAGCGAGATCTTCGCCTCGCCGCTTGGGTGACCCCGGGGCACATCCTGCGTAGGAGCGGCGCCCCCCCCCAGACTGTTTCAAAAGGGCTGTCCTGCCCTTTTGAAACTCGCCTCGTCGCGGTACGCGCCCGCGACGGGCTCCGCGAATCAATCACTTATTGTGATTGATTCTCGCGCGAGCCATCCATGGCTCGCATTTCCAGGCTGCGTCAAAGGCTTTTGACACAGCCTGCCCCACCGCGATCGGACGCCGGGGCATCGGCCCGGGGGCGGGCCTCCTACAGGCCAGCTCGCCGCCCCCTCAGGGCATCACCAGCATCTCCCGCTGAATCGACTGCACCGCCCGGTCGATGGCGCGCTCCGCGTCCGGGGGCAGGTCAACGAAGCGCATGCCGACCAGGATGCTCTGCTCGCCCTCCTCGCGGAGATTGACCACCTCCACCCGCACGTTCACGTCGAGCCGGCAGTCGCAGACGATCTGCACGCGATCGAAGCACAGGCCAGCCGCGAAGTGCTCCAGCTCCTCCCGCGGGAAGCGGAAGCAGACGCCGGTCGCCGAGATGTCGTGGATGAGTCCGCGCAGGGCGCTCCCCCGCCCAGGGGCCTGCATCAGCGCCTGCGCCTGGACCCCGGCGGGGGGACGCACGCGGAACGCCCCCCGGCGCTGCAGGCGGTAGAGCACGTCCGGGAAGGGCAGGTGATAGTAATAGTCGCCGCGCTCGTGCAGGCGTGTTACGCCGGGCAAATTGAACCAGGTCTGGATGCGATCGATCACGGCCTTCACCAGGATGTCGCCCGCACGCTCAAAGACCGCCCCCTCGGCGCCATCGAAGGCATCGATCACCAATACCCGGCGATCGGGATCGACCAACAGCAGGTTCGCCACTTTCTCCAGCCGCCCACCATCCGCCACCAGCGTGAGCTGGCCGCGCTCGGCATGCAACTGCTCGAGCAGGCGGGCTATCTGGCGCGCCTGGCGCAGGGTCTGAATGTGCTCGTCCGAATGCATGCCGATCTGGTGATAGCGCGAAGAAAACCCCGCAAAGATAAAGTATCCGTCGACCCGGGGCCAGCCGCCAGGAACCGACGGAGCATGAATCCGCCCCTATTCCCCCTCAAGGTCCTGGCGGGGATGGAAAGGCAGTGTCGCCGCCATTTCCTGATAGAAGGCCCGCGCCTCCGGCGTCAGTGCCGGCGGAACATGGATCTGCAACTCGACCAGCAGGTCGCCCGCCGGCTGCCCTGGCAGGCCCTTGCCCGCCAGGCGCAGGCGCCGGCCCGACTGGCTGCCGGCCGGCACCTTGAGCTGGACCGCCCCGTGCGGGGTCGGCACCCGCAGCGTCGCCCCCAGCGCCGCCTCCCACGGCGCCAGGGGCAGGCGCAGGATGACGTTGCGCCCGTCCAGGGTGAAATGGGGGTCCGGTTCAAGTTCGACCGTAAGGAACAGGTCGCCCGCCGGCTCGCCTTCCCCCCCCATGCCTGCCAGACGGATACGCTTGCCCGGGGTGATGCCGGCCGGGACACGCACCTTCACCCGCTTGTCGATGGGACGCGGCGTACCGTCCTCGGCCCGCCCCTCGATGCGCACCGTGCACTCCCGGTGCGCACCGCGCGCCATGTCGGCAAGCGTCAGCCGCAGGGTGGCATGCTGATCCTCGCCCCGCCCTGACCGCCCCCCTCGTCCAGCCAGGCCGGCGTCGGTGAAGAACCCGCGCAGCATCTCCCGCCATCCCGGGTCGAGGGCCTTGTCCTTGAGTGACGCGAAACTGGCGAGCAGATCCTCGAAGCCGCGCCGCGAGGCGGAGCCCAAGTCGGAGCGCGCCTGCACCTGCTGGCGCATCTGGTCATAGGCGGCCCGCTTCGCAGGGTCGGAGAGCACATCGTGGGCCTCGTTGACCGCTTTGAAACGGTCTTCGGCGCCAGCCTCCCGGTTGAGGTCCGGATGATACTGGCGCGCAAGCCTGCGATAGGCCTGGCGCACCGCCTCATGCGAGGCCCCCGGGGGGATACCCAGGATGGCGTAGTAATCCTTGAAAGCCACGGCTCAGGGGCCAAACGAAAACGACAAAACCCGCCCATGACACCCGAACGGATGCCACCTTGGGCAGGTCAAGAAAGGACTTTGCCTGGAGCGCACCGTCGGTGCACTCATGCGCGCCTTGCCCGGTCTGGGGCGGCGCGCTGCAAGAATCAGCGCTGGCGCGCCTTGAAGCGCGGGTTGCTCTTGCAGATCACGTAGACCTTGCCGCGACGGCGAACGACCTGGCAATCCTTGTGGCGGGTCTTGGCGGACTTCAGGGAGGACAGAATCTTCATGACACGAAATCTCTGGACAACGTCGCGAGCGACGGCGTGGCGGAACAAAATAAGGTCGCGCATGTTAGCGAAGAATGCGCAAGCCTTCAAGGGCCGCCCATGGCAATTGCATGAACCTATTTCATCGGTCTGGCCGCTCGCGTAGGAGCGGCGCCCCCGCCGCGATAAGGCAGCCCTGAACGGGCTACCGGCCCGAGGGCGGGCCTCCTACAGCCAACGCCCCCCTTCGCACGCTGCGATTCTCAACCTTGCGCGATCGCTCCACGCCTTCATGCGATTGCCCTGAAGGGCCGCCACCGCGACAGCGGGGCCTCTGTGCGATCAATCTATGATTTATCCGCGGTTTAAAGCATGATTTCCAGCATGACCCAGACGATCGTATTGGCCACCGGCAACGCCGGCAAGGTTCGCGAATTCGCCAGCCTGCTCGAGGGGCTCGGCCTGCATGCTCGCCCGCAATCGGACTTCGCCGTGCCGGAGGCCGAGGAGACCGGCCTCTCCTTCATCGAGAACGCCATCCTCAAGGCGCGCAACGCCGCACGGCACACCGGCCTTGCGGCCATCGCCGACGATTCAGGCCTCGAGGTCGACGCCCTGAACGGCGCCCCCGGCATCTACTCGGCACGCTACGCCGGCCCGGGCAAGGGCGATGCCGCGAACAACGACAAACTGCTCGGCGCCTTGCAAGGCATCCCCTGGGAGGCACGCACCGCACGCTTCCAGTGCGTGATCGCTTACCTTCGCCACGCCGAGGACCCCACCCCACTGGTCGCCCAGGGAACCTGGGTGGGCAGGATCCTCGAGGCCCCGCGCGGCGAGCGCGGCTTCGGCTACGACCCACTGTTCTGGGTGCCGACGCATGAATGCAGCTCGGCCGAACTGGACGCCACCACCAAGAACGCCCTCAGCCACCGCGGCCAGGCCATGCGTGCCCTGCTGGACCAGCTCGGCAGACGTCGCTGATCCCGCTCGCGAACAAAACGCGACTTCTCCCATCCAAGGCTGCCATGCAGCGCGCACCATCCGCGCTGCGCGCGAAAACAAGCTCGACCCCAGCGATGTACAACTTCACCAGCCTGCCCCCCCTCGCGCTCTACATCCACCTCCCCTGGTGCGTGCGCAAGTGCCCCTACTGCGACTTCAACTCGCATCAGGCGCCCGGCGCGCTGCCCGAGACCGAGTACGTGGAGGCCCTGCTGCGCGACCTCGAGCAGGAGCTGCCGCTGATCTGGGGCCGCCCCATCGTCAGCATCTTCATCGGCGGGGGCACGCCCAGCCTGTTCTCGCCCGAGGCCCTCGATGCGCTGTTCTCCGGCCTGCGCGCGCGCCTCAAGCTGCTGCCCGACATCGAGATCACCCTGGAGGCCAACCCCGGCACGGTCGAGGCCGGCAAATTCCGCGAGTTCCGTGCGCTCGGCATCAACCGCCTGTCGATCGGCGTGCAGAGTTTCCAGGATGCCCAGCTTGCCGCCCTGGGCCGCATCCACGGCGGGCGCGAGGCCATCGCCGCCGCCGAGGCCGCGCATGCCGCGGGCTTTTCCGACTTCAACCTCGACCTGATGCACGGCCTGCCCGGGCAGACGGTCGAGAGCGGCCGGGCGGATGTCGAACAGGCCATCGCCCTCGCCCCCTGCCACATCTCCTACTACCAGCTCACCCTTGAACCCAACACTCTGTTCCACGCCCGCCCGCCGCGCCTGCCGGACGACGAGCTGCTGGCCGACATCGAGGAGGCCGGCCAGGCCCTGCTCGCGCAGGCGGGCTACCTCCAGTACGAGGTCTCGGCCTATGCCAAGGAGGGCTTCCGCTGCGCGCACAACCTCAACTACTGGGAATTCGGCGACTACGTCGGCATCGGCGCGGGCGCGCACGGCAAGCTGACCCTGCCGGCCGAACAGCGCATCCTGCGCCGCGCCCGGGTGAAGAACCCACGCGACTACCAGGCCCTGGCCGGCACCCCGGCCGCCTTCGAGGAGGAGGCCGTCAAGCCGCGTGAGGCCGCCTTCGAATTCATGCTCAACGCCCTGCGCCTGAAGGAGGGCTTCGCCCCGCACCTGTTCCAGGAACGGGCCGGCATCCCGCTCGGCCTGGTCCAGGATGCGCTCCAGCAGGCCGAGGCAGCAGGGCTGATCGACTGGGACGTGCGGCGCATCGCGCCGAGCGCCCACGGCTGGCGCTATCTCAACGACCTGATGCAGCACTTTCTGCCTGATAGAAAAAAATGATCACAAAGCAGTGGCATTTTTTGCACTCAGGTAATATTCTTGTAACAAGCGCATCGCGCTTCCCGTGACAGGAGGTCGCCCAGACACCCATTCACCGTGGAGTGGATACGACCATGAACCCAACCCTCGCCCGCTTCATCGAGCACGCCGAACACGACGCCCAGCGCCTTGCCGAACTGGTATGGGACGCCGCCCACCATGCCTGCGCGCGCCTGACCCACGATCTCCCCGAGACCATTGCCCACGAGCTCTCGGAACTGCACCTGGAGGAGACCCTGAAGCTGCTCCGCAGCGACGCCCGCCAGCAGGTCCGCTATCTGGTGAAGACCCTGGGCGAGGCCGAGGCGGCACGGCGGCTCACCCTGGCCCTCGAGCCCCCGGCCTGCGCCGCGGCCTGAGGGCGCACGCCCCTCCTACTTGCCAAGCCCGGCAGGTGCATGAATAATGCACGTTTTCCCACCAGTCCTGGCGCCGTGCCGGGTCGGTGAACTGCAAGGTTAGACACCATGAAACCCGATATCCATCCGAATTATCGCCCGGTGGTCTTCCAAGACCTGGCCAGCGGCTTCAGCTTCATCACCCGTTCCACCATCGCCACCAAGGAAACGGTGAAGTGGGAAGACGGCAACGAGTACCCGCTGGTGAAAGTGGAGGTCTCCTACAAGTCCCATCCGTTCTTCACCGGCCAGCAGCAGAACATCGCCACCGCCAAGCAGGTGGACAAGTTCCGCAAGCGCTACGGCATGTAATGACCGGACTGACCGGCCTCCTAAGGGCGTCCCTCGCGGGCGCCCTTTTGCTTTGCACCCTTCCCGTCCTCGCCGCCCCGCTCTGCCCGGCCGACCGCATCGATGAGCAGGTGCGCGTGGCCAGCATGCCGGATGGCGACACCCTGCGCCTGTCCGATGGCCGCCGGGTGCGCATCATCGGCATCAACACACCGGAGCGCGCGCACGACGGCCGGCCCGCCGAACCGCTGGCCGAGGAGGCACACGCGCTGCTGCAGAGGCTGGTGCGGGAGGCCGACGGCCGCATCGGTCTGCGCCTTGGCGAGGAACCCCGCGATCGCCACGGCCGCATCCTTGCCCATGTCTACCTGCCCGACGGGGAGAGCATCGAGGCACGCGTACTGGACGAAGGCCTCGCCACACGCGTCGCGATCCCTCCCAACCTCTGGGACCAGGCCTGCCTGGCCCGGGTGGAGGATGCGGCGCGCGCGGCCGGACGCGGCCTGTGGGCCCTTCCGCCCTACCGCACGCCGGTCGACTCACGCCGGCTTCCCGCCGATGCGCAGGGCTACATGCTGCTGCAGGGACGGGTCGAGCGCGTCGGCGGCAGTCGCCACGCCCAATGGATCAACCTCGAGGGTGGGGTCGCCCTGCGCGTCGACCATGACCTGCTGCCCTGGTTCGAAGGGCTCGACATCCAGCGCCTGCAGGGCAAGCGTGTCGAGGTGCGCGGCTGGCTGACCCGCCCCGGAGGCAAGGAGCCGCGCATCCGCCTCACCCATCCGTCCATGCTACGCATTCTCGACTGAAACCCCATGTCCGACCTCAAACAAGCCGCCCTCGACTATCACCGCAACCCGCAGCCCGGCAAGATCGCCACCGCCATCACCAAGCCGACCGCTACCGCCCGCGACCTCGCCTTGGCCTACTCGCCCGGCGTGGCCGAGCCGGTGCGGGCCATCGCTCAGGACGCCGACGATGCCTACGCCTACACCGGCAAGGGCAACCTCGTGGCGGTCATCTCGGACGGCACCGCCATCCTCGGCCTAGGCAACCTCGGCCCGCTGGCTTCCAAGCCGGTGATGGAAGGCAAGGGCGTGCTGTTCAAGCGCTTCGCCAACATCGACGTGTTCGACATCGAGGTCGAGAAGCAGTCCCCTGAGCACTTCGTCGACGTGGTCAAGGCCATCGCCCCCACCTTCGGCGGCATCAACCTCGAGGACATCGCCGCGCCGCACTGCTTCGCCATCGAGGAGCAGCTGATCGAGGCGCTCGACATCCCCGTGTTCCACGACGACCAGCACGGCACCGCGATCATCATCGCCGCCGCCCTGCTGAATGCACTCGACATCCAGGGCAAGCATCTCTCCGAGGCGCGCATCGTGCTGGTGGGCGTGGGCGCGGCGGGCACCAACGCCCTCAAGCTGCTCATCGCCATGGGGGCGAAGCGCGAGAACATCCGTGCCGTGGACCGCGTGGGGGTGCTGCACACGGGACTTACGGACCTGCCACCGCACCACGCCCAGTTCGCCGTCGAGACCACAGACCGCACCCTGGAAGACGCCTGCCGCGGGGCCGACGTGTTCATCGGCCTGTCCGCGCCCAACCTACTCACCCCGGAGATGCTGGCGAGCATGGCCGCCAGCCCGGTGGTGTTCGCCCTCGCCAACCCGGACCCGGAGATCAACCCGGAGTTGGCCCACAGCGTGCGCGACGACCTGATCATGGCCACCGGCCGCAGCGACTACCCCAACCAGGTCAACAACGTGCTGGCCTTCCCCTACATCTTCCGCGGCGCGCTGGACTGCCGCGCCAGCCGCATCACCGAAGGCATGAAGATCGCCTGCGTGCAGGCCCTGGCGGAACTGGCGCGCGAGCCGGTGCCGGCCGAGGTACTGGCGGCCTACGGCGTCGAGTCGCTGAGCTTCGGCCCGGACTACATCCTGCCCAAGCCCTTCGACCCGCGCCTGATCGAGCGCCTGCCGAAGGCCGTGGCCGAGGCCGCCGCGCGCGAGGGCGTGGCACGCCAGCCCTACACGCCTTATCCCCGTGCCTGACGCCGCCCCTCCCACGACCCGGCCGGGCGGCCGGGCCTACCTGATCGACAGCAATATCTACGTCTTCCGCGCCTGGCACGCGTCGCCGGTCTTCCTGCGTGACGCCGAGGGCCGCGCCCTCAACGCCGTGCACGGCTACGCCGAATTCCTGCTGCGCATCCTCGAGGACGTGGGAACCGATCGCGTCGTGCTCGCCTTCGACGTTCCCCAGGAGCGCCCCTACCGGCGCGAGATCTACCCCGACTACAAGGCCCACCGCCCGCCCCCGCCCGCCGACCTGCGCCCGCAGTTCGAACTGTGCCGCGCCTTCGCCGAAGGCGTCGGCCTGCCGGTGCACGTCTCCGACCGCTTCGAGGCCGACGACGTGATCGGCACGCTGGCCACGCGCCTGCGCGCCGAGGGCCTGGCCATCACCCTGCTGACCGCCGACAAGGACCTCGCCCAGCTGCTCGAGGGCCAAGACCGCTGGTGGAACCACGGCCGCACCGAGGTGCTGGACGCGCGCGGCGTTGAGCGCGTCTGGGGCGTACCGCCCAGACTCATCGCCGACCTGCTCGCCATCACCGGCGATGCGGTCGACAACATCCCCGGCGTACCCGGCATCGGCCGCACCACGGCCGCGCGCATGCTGCGCAAGTGGGGCAGCCTGGACGGGGTGCTCACCAACCTGCACGCCATCGGCGCGCAGAAATTCCGCGGCGCGCCGCGAGCGCAACGGCTGATGCTGGAGCACGAGGAGACCGTACGCCTGGCGCGTCGGCTGACCGGTATCGTGTGTGACGTGCCGCTGGGAAGCGAGGTGCGCACCCACTGGCAGCGGCCCAGGCTGGGGCAGGTGGAGCCTCTGTTCGAGGCGATGAGATTGCCGCTCAATCTCCGGCAACGCTGGATCAGGTTGTTGGAGCGAGCGTAGGGCACAAGCGCCGCCTACGGCACCTTCACCGCCCCCATGTCCCGCTGGATCCGCTCGATCCGCCGGTTCAGCGCGGCCGTCGCCGGTCCACCGTCGTAGTAGCGCGGATTGGGCACGATGGCGGCCATCCAGGCCGCCTGGGAAGGCGAGAGTCGCGCGGCCGAAATCCCGAAGTAGTGCCGCGCCGCCGCCTCCGCGCCGAACACGCCGTCGCCCCACTCGATCAGGTTCAGGTACAGCTCCAGGATCCGGCGCTTGGGCAGCACGCCCTCGAGCATGAGGGTGATGAGGGCCTCCTGCCCCTTGCGGATGAAGGAGCGCTCGCCCGACAGGAACAGGTTCTTGGCGAGCTGCTGGCTGATGGTGGAGCCCCCCGCCACCACCCGCCCCCTGCGCAGGTTCTTCTCCAGCGCGTTCTGCATGCCTTCCCAGTCGAACCCCTCGTGTTCGAGGAACTTCGCATCCTCGGCGGCGAGGATGGCGCGCTTGAGGTGGAGCGAGATGGCCGCATAGTCCACCCACTGCTGGCGCAGGCGGGCCTCGGGCGTGGTCTCGCGCAGTTGTGCGAGGCGGGCATCCATGAAGGCCGTCGAGCCGGGATCGACCCAGCGCCAGGCCACGATGTGGGCGAGATACCAGCCCTGCACCAGCAGGAACAGCAAAGACAGGATCAGCAGGCCGCGCAGCAGCCAGCGACGAAGGACGGGCGACCTCCTCGCCATGCTTTTATCCCAGCGTAGGAGCCCCGCCCCCGGGGCGATTCCCCCGCACCGCGCGGCAGGGGCGGTGGGGCTCGACCCAGACGATCAGAACCCCAGACGCTCCCGCGCGGCCGCCACCTGGCGGCGCACCTGCTTCGGCGCGGTGCCGCCCTCGATGTCGCGCGCGGCGACCGAGCCCTCCAGCGTCAGCACCTCGAACACGTCGGCCTCGATGCGCGCATCGAAGCGCTTGAGCTCCTCGAGCGACATCTCGGACAGGTCGCGCCCGCTCTCCACACCGAAGCGCACGGCCTTGCCCACCACCTCGTGGGCATCGCGGAAGGGCAGCCCCTTGCGCACCAAGTAGTCGGCAAGGTCGGTGGCGGTGGAGAAGCCGCGCAGGGCCGCCTGACGCATCGCCTCGCGGTCGACGATCAGGTGCGGCAGCATGTCGGCGAAGGCGCGCAGGGAACCCTGCAGGGTGTCCACCGCATCGAACAGCGGCTCCTTGTCCTCCTGGTTGTCCTTGTTGTACGCCAGCGGCTGGCTCTTCATCAGCATCAGCAGGCTGACCAGCGCGCCGACCACGCGGCCGCTCTTGCCGCGCACCAGTTCCGGCACGTCCGGGTTCTTCTTCTGCGGCATGATCGAACTGCCGGTGCAGAAGCGGTCCGGCAGGTCGACGAAGCCGAACTGGGCGGACGACCAGAGGATCAACTCCTCCGCCATGCGCGAGAGGTGCACCATGATCAGGCTCGCGGCGGACAGGAATTCGATGATGAAGTCGCGGTCGGAGACCGCATCCAGCGAGTTGCGCGAGGGGCGCTCGAAGCCCAGCAGTTCAGCGGTGTAGGCCCGATCCAGCGGATAGCTGGTGCCGGCGAGGGCGGCGGAGCCGAGCGGCATGACGTTCACCCGCTTGCGGCAGTCGAGCAGGCGGTCATGGTCGCGGTCGAGCATCTCGAACCAGGCCAGCATGTGATGGCCGAAGCTGATCGGCTGCGCCACCTGCAGGTGGGTGAAGCCCGGCAGGATGGTGTCCGCCTCGCGCTCGGCCAGGTCCACCAGGGCCTTCTGCACGGCACGGATCTGGCCGGTCAGACGGTCGATCTCGTCGCGCAGGTAGAGGCGCATGTCGGTCGCCACCTGGTCGTTGCGCGAACGGCCGGTGTGCAGCTTCTTGCCCGCCTCGCCGATGCGCTCGGTCAGGCGCGCCTCGATGTTCATGTGCACATCCTCGAGGTCCACCGACCAGGCGAAGTCGCCGCGCTCGATGTCGAACAGGATGTCGTCCAGCCCCTTGATGATGCGCTCGCACTCCTCGGCCGTGAGCACGCCCACCTTGGCCAGCATGCGCGCATGGGCCTTGGACCCGGCGATGTCCTGCCGGTACATGCGTGCATCGAAGGTCACGGAGGCGGTGAAGGCCTTGACGAACTCGTCCACCGGCTCGGTGAAACGGCCGCCCCACATCTCCTTGGTGGTGTCGTTGGTCAGATCGTCGGCAAGGCTCATGACAGGTTTCCCGGAAGGCTTGAAGATGGCGGCAAGTATACCCGGGCAGGCGGCGGAAGCACCGCAGGGGAAGCCGGGATGGTGCTGCCTGCCCATGTAGGAGCGCCGCCCCCGGCGCGAATGAGCGCAGGCTCATCGGCCCGGGGGCGGGTCTCCTACCGAAGCCGCGCCTCCGCCTTCTGCAGGGCGAACTCGAGCTGGGTGCCATACAGCTCGGTATTGGCCACCCCCACCAGCGGCTCACCCAGTACCCGCCCATCCGGGCCCAGCATGAGCACGGTGGGGTAGAGGCGCACCCCCAAGGAACGGGCAAACTCGCGCCCGCTGACGCCACGGCCGCCAGCATCGACCAGCTCGGCGGCACCGGCCGCGAGCTGGCGGATCAGGGCGCGGTCGACATACTTGCCGCTGAGGATCATCGGTTCGAGATGCTCCTCGAGCACGTAATGGCAATAGCCGCAGCCCGGCGCATGCACCAGCAGCACCATCGGCAGCTGGCGCTGCCGCATCTGCGCAAGGTCCGCGCGCAGGTCGGTCAGGGCGGGGACCTCTGCGGCGTACGCCAGCGGAGCGAACAGGAGGCTGGCGAGCAGGATCAGCGCGGCCCGGATTCTTGGCATGGATAGGCGCTCCGACATAGGATGACGGCCTCATTTGATTCGCTGGATGTCATGACAGTTCAAACCCTCCGCATCGCCACCCGTAAGAGCCCGCTCGCCATGTGGCAGACCGAGGACGTGGCGCGCCGCCTCAAGGCACTGCATCCCGGCCTTCAGGTCGAGTACCTCAAGCTCACCACCCAGGGTGACCAGCTGCTCGACAGCCCGCTCGCCAAGATCGGCGGCAAGGGCCTGTTCGTCAAGGAACTGGAGGTCGGCATGCTGGAAGGGCGGGCGGACATTGCCGTGCACTCGATGAAGGACGTGCCGATGGCCTTCCCGGAGGGGCTGCACCTCGCGGTCATCCTGGAGCGCGAGGACCCGCGGGATGCCTTCGTCTCCAACCGCTACGCCAGCCCGGACGAACTGCCGGAAGGTGCGATCGTCGGCACCTCCAGCCTGCGCCGGCAGATGCAGCTGCTGCAGGCCTATCCGCACCTGCGCATCGAGATGCTGCGCGGCAACGTCAATTCCCGCCTGGCGAAGCTGGATGCGGGGCAGTTCGATGCCATCATCCTCGCCTGCGCCGGCCTCAAGCGGCTCGGCTTTGCCGAGCGCATCCGCATGGCCCTGCCGCCGGAGGTCAGCCTGCCCGCCATCGGCCAGGGCGCGGTCGGCATCGAATGTCGTACCCATGATGCGGCCATTGAGGGCCTCATCGCCCACCTCAACTGCCGTGACACCGCCGATTGCGTGATGGCCGAGCGCGCCATGAACACCCGCCTCAACGGCGGCTGCCAGGTGCCGATCGGCGGCTTCGCCGTGCTGGAGGGCGACACGCTCTGGCTGCGCGGACTGGTCGGCTCGCTGGATGGCAAGCAGATGTTGCGCGCCGAGGGCCGCGCCCACCGCCTTGATGCCCACGCCTTGGGGGTCCGGGTGGCCGAGGACCTGCTCGCCCAGGGGGCCGACCGCATCCTGGCCGACGTGGGCATCGAGGCAAGGTGACCTCGCCGCGCATGCCCTTCCTCGCCCCATGCCGGAGGGCCGCGGGGTGAGGGCGGAAGGCCTGGAGCGGGCCGCCCAAGGGCCATCCAGTGCGCCACTCATCGGCCTGCGCATCGCCGTCACCCGCCCGGCCGGCCAGTGCGCGCACTTGGTCGAACGCATCCGAGCCGCGGGCGGCGAGGCGATCGCCCTGCCCCTGCTCGAGATCGCCCCGCCGGCCACACCCGTCCGCCCCGATGACCTCGAGCGACAGTTCAGGGCTGCCGACATCATCATTTTCATCAGCCCGAATGCCGTGCGCATGGCGCAGCAGATCCTGCCTGCGGCGGACTGGCCGCGCGGAGCGCGCCTGGCCTGCGTCGGCCACGGCACGGCGCGCGCCCTGCGCGAGGCGGGTTTCCGCGACCTCCTCGTGCCAAACGAGGGGGCGGACAGCGAGGCCCTCCTCGCCCTGGCGGAGATGCGCGAGGTGCGCGGCCGGCACATCCTGATCGTGCGCGGCGAAGGCGGCCGCACGCTTTTGGCCAACACCCTGACCCAACGCGGCGCCCGAGTGGATCACGCCGTGGTCTATCGCCGCCGCCCCCTGCCGCCCGACCTCGCCGCACTGCGCCGGATGGGGGCCATCACCTTCGTCGTCACCTCCTCGGAGGCCTTGCAGGTGCTGGTGACCGCCGCCCACACCCCGGATGACGCCGACTGGCTGCGTGCCCAGACATTTGTCTTCGGCCACCCCCGCATCGCCGAGACGGGGCGCGCGCTTGGCCTGCTTCATGGCATCATCGTGGAAAGCCCCGCCGACGATGCGCTGTTCGCCGCGCTCGCCGGCCTCGCCCACACACAGGAGACCCCGCCATGACGGAAGAGCGCAGCACCCCTGAAGCGGACAGCACCACGCCCGCCTCGCCCAGTGCGGAAAAGCCGGCCCGCCAGCCCCGTCCCCGTGGCGCAGGCGTGGCCGTGCTGCTCGCCTTTGTCGCCCTGGCCTGCGCGGGCGGGGCTGGCCTGCTCGCCTGGCAGCAGCAACAGGCCAGCGACCTGCTTTCGGCCCGCCTGACCGGTCTCGACCAGACCCTGAACCAGCAACTGGCCCGGCACGCCACGCTCGACGCACTGGCCGAGCTTCGCAGGGACATGGACACCCTCCGCCAGTCGCTCGATGACCGGCAGCAGGCCCTCACCCAGGACACGGCCAGCCGCCTCGACGCCCTGCGCGCCGAGCTTGCGACCCAGCAGCAGGCGCTCGACACCCTGCGCGCCCTGACCGGGCGTGACGAGCGCCTGTGGCGCCTGGGTGAGATCGAGCGCCTGCTCACCGCCGCCCAGACCCGTCTGCGCCTGCTCGACGACGCGGCCACCGCCCGCCTGCTGCTACAGGAGTCCGACCGTACCGCCATGCCGCTCGGCGGCGAGGCCCTGCCCCTGCGCGAAGTCCTGCAGCAGGCCATCGCCGGCACGAACGGAACCCACCTCGACCGCGAAGGCATCGCCCTGCGCCTGACCCAACTGGCCGAGGCCCTGCCCGAACTGCCGCGCGCGAAACCCACGGCCGAGGCCATCGAGGCTCCCCCCGCCGATGGCTGGTGGGCCCAAACCAAGGCCTGGGTCGGAGGGTGGCTGCACATCGAACGCAAAGCCGCCCCGGCGCCTGACCGCGACCCGGCCCTGGCTGAAGCCACCACCCGCCTGCTCCAGGCCCGTCGCGCCCTGCTTGCACGCGACACCGAACAGGCCCTGGCCCTGGTCCGCCAAACCGTGGAGACCGCCCATGCCCACCTTCAGACCGGCGACGCCCGCGTCCGCGCCGCGCTGGACGACCTCGCCGACATCGCCGCCGAACTGGCCCGCCCTGCCCCCACCATGGTCGACCTGACCCCGGCCTTTACCGCCCTGCGCGCCCTGCGCGCCGCCCCCGCCGGCGTTGCCCCGGCCTCAGGTTCCTCCCAGGGAGACTGACCCATGCGCCGCCTGCTCATCGTCCTCCTGCTGATTGCCATCGGCGCCGGCGCCATCACCCTCCTCGCCATGCGCGACCCCGGCCAGGCCTCCCTCAGCTGGGGCGACTGGCATGTGCAGACCTCGCTCGCCGCCCTGCTCGGCATCGCGGTCCTCGCCATGCTGCTGGTCGGCCTCATCCTGCGCCTGCTGAGCCTGCTCCTGCGCGCCCCCACGCTTTGGCGCCAGCGCAAGGCCCGCCGCCGGCAGGAGCGCGCCCTGCGCGACCTGACCCAGGGCACCATCAGCCTGATCGAGGGCGACTGGCGCGACGCCGAGCAGCTGTTCAAGCGCCACACCGACGATGCCCAGGGCGGCCTCCTCTGGCTCATCGGCACTGCCCTCGCCGCCCACCGTCAGGGCGCCAGCGCGCGCCGCGACGACGCCCTGCGCCTGGCCGAGCAGCGCTTCCCCGAAGCGAGCCAGGCCCTCCGCCTGCTGCAGGCCGAACTGCTGATCGACGAGGAGCGACTGGAGGGTGCCCTCAGCCACCTGCAGGCCCTGCATGCCGAGGCCCCGCGCCAGCCGCACGTGCTGCGCCTGCTCACCGAGCTGCACCGCCGCAGGGGCGAATGGGAGGCCGTGCTGCAACGCCTGCCGGAGCTTACCCGCCTGCGCGCCCTGCCGGAGGAACGCCTGCTCAATCTCGAGGAGGACGCCGTCGAAGGCCGCCTGACCCAGCTCGGCAAGGAAGGCCGCGAGGCGGTCAACGCCTTCTGGAACGACCTGCGCCGCAGCCTGCGCGGCCGCGAACGCCTGATCGCCGCCCATGCCCGCGCCCTTGCGGCGGCAGGCGACAGTGACGCTGCCAGCGGCCTGCTGCTCAAGACCCTGCGCGAGCGCCCGAGCACACACCTGGCGAGCGTGCTGGCCCGGTTGCAACCGGCCCAACCCAAGCCCGCCCTGGAGGCCGTCGAGGCCCTCCTCCAGCGCTACGGCGAAGACTCCCCCCTCGCCGCCCCGCTGCACCTCTTCGCCGCCCGCCAGGCCTGGGCCCTCGACCTGTGGGGCAAGGCCCGCAGCCACGTCGAAGCCGTGCTGGCCCAGGCCCCCAGCGCCGAGGCCCACGCCCTGCTCGCCCGCGTGCTGGAACGGGAAGGCCACAGGGAACAGGCCCTGGAACATGCCCTCAAGGGGCTTGCCCAGAACGCGGTGTAGAAGGCCCGCCCCGGGCCGATAAACCCGCCCCCTTCGCGCCGAGGGCGGCGCTCCTACAGCAAGGGGGGTGTAGGAGGCCCGCCCCCGGGCCGATCTCCCCGCACTCGATCGCGGCGGGGCGCCGCTCCTACAAGGCATTCCGGTCTACAATCACTGCGCGGAGCGTAGGCCGGATGAAGCGCAGCGAAATCCGGGGAGAGACACCGCCCCTTGCGAGGATCACCCATGACCGCCGCCGAAAAACCCCATTTCAGCGCCGAAGACTTCCTGGCCTGGGAGAGCACCCAAGATCTCAAGCACGAGTTCGCCGATGGCATTGCCTATGCCATGGCAGGAGCGGGCGAGAGCCATGTCCTGGTCAGCGGCAATGTCTTTGCCACGCTGCGCACCCACCTGCGCGGCACCCCCTGCCGCACCTTCATCAGCGACATGAAACTCAAGGTCGAGGCTGCCGAGGCCTTTTTCTACCCCGACGTCTTTGTCACCTGCGCCCCGGAGGATGCGGCCAAGAAGGATTACAAAACGGCCCCGGTGCTGGTGGTCGAGGTCCTCTCACCGTCCACCGCCGCCTATGATCGCGGGCAAAAGTTTGCCATTTACCGCCGCCTGCCCAGCCTGCAGGAGTACGTCCTCATCGACCCCGAGCGCATCGCGGTGGACGTCTTCCGCAAGGACACCACAGGCCACTGGGTGCTCTACCCCTATGGCCCCGGCGAGGCGGTCGAGCTCGCCTCGGTGGGGCTGAAGCTGCCCATTGAAACCCTTTACGAAGACATCTTCCCAAGCTGATGCCCCACACCGACCTGCGCGAATTCATCGCCGACCTTGAAGCCCGCGGCCTGCTCAAACGCATTCAGGCCGAGGTCGACCCCAAGCTGGAAATGACCGAGATTGCCGACCGCGTGCTGCGCACGGGCGGCCCGGCCCTGCTGTTCGAGAGCCCCAAAGGGCATTCCATCCCGGTGCTCGCCAACCTGTTCGGCACGGTGGAGCGGGTGGCCCTCGGGATGGGCGGGCAAACGCTCGACGACCTGCGCGAGATCGGCCGCCTGCTCGCCTTTCTCAAGGAGCCCGAACCGCCCAAGGGCCTCAGGGACGCCTGGCAGCAGCTGCCCATCTTCAAGAAGGTGCTCGACATGGCACCCAAGGTGGTGCGCTCCGCCCCCTGCCAGGACGTGGTGCGCGAAGGCGCCGACGTGGACCTCGCCCGCCTCCCCATCCAGACCTGCTGGCCGGAAGACGCCGGACCGCTGATCACCTGGGGCCTGGTGCACACCAAGGGCCCGAGCAAGCCGCGGCAGAACATGGGCATCTACCGCATGCAGGTGATCGGCCCGAACAAGGTCATCATGCGCTGGCTCGCCCACCGCGGCGGCGCGCTGGACTTTGCCGACTGGCAGCGCACCCACCCCGGCCAACCCTTCCCCGTCGCCGTCGCCATCGGCGCAGACCCGGCCACCATCCTCGGCGCCGTCACCCCGGTGCCGGACAGCCTGGCCGAGCACGCCTTCGCCGGCCTCCTGCGCGGCAAGCGCACCGAACTGGTGAAGTGCATTGGCTCAGACCTGACCGTCCCCGCGAGCAGCGAAATCGTGCTGGAGGGCGTGATCCACCCCGGCGAGATGGCCCCCGAAGGCCCGTTCGGCGACCACACCGGCTACTACAACGAAGTGGATGCGTTCCCCGTCTTCACCATCGAGCGCATCACCCACCGCAAGGACCCCATCTACCACAGCACCTACACCGGCCGCCCGCCGGACGAACCCGCCATCCTTGGCGTCGCCCTCAACGAGGTGTTCGTGCCGCTGATCCAGAAGCAGTTCCCCGAGATCAAAGACTTCTACCTGCCACCGGAGGGCTGCTCCTACCGCCTGGCCGTGGTCAGCATCAAAAAGCAGTACCCCGGCCACGCCAAGCGCGTGATGCTGGGCGTGTGGAGCTTTTTGCGCCAGTTCATGTACACCAAGTTCGTCATCGTGGTGGACGACGACATCGACGCCCGCAACTGGCAGGACGTGATCTGGGCCATCACCACCCGCATGGACCCGGTGCGCGACACCACCCTCATCGACCACACCCCCATCGACTACCTCGACTTCGCCTCCCCCGTCTCCGGCCTGGGCGGCAAGATGGGCCTCGACGCCACCAGCAAATGGCCGGGCGAAACCACCCGCGAATGGGGCCGGCCGATCGTCATGGATGAAGAAGTGAAACGGCGGGTCGATGCGCTGTGGGAAACGTTGGGGCTTTGAAGAGAGCAGGCTCTTGCATGCAAGCGGTTGACCCTCCGCAGGATGACATCCTTGTCCTGCACGTCTTCGACACCCCCTCGTGCGCAAAACCGCTCAGGGCTGGAATGTGCCTATCAGCCATGCTAAAGAGGGCCCTGTTGCCGAGAGAATCAGCCGGGATACCGCAACCTTCGGCCTGATTCCCTTTCAGGTCGGCAGCGACGAAACCCAGCGCCAAGCGGCTCAAACTTGAAGGGGGCGCGAAGGATGACGGCTCATCACACGATTCCACGGGATGCCTTACAACAGGTTCTCGCCCAGCACGAGGGGCTCAACTTCGCTGTCTTGGTAGGCAGCCGCGCGCAAGGGACTGCGCGGCCCGAAAGCGATTGGGATATCGCTCTGAGCTGGGCGCCAGGCATCGACTGGCTGGAGCGCATCGCCCGCAGCGAAACCCTGCGCCGCGCCCTGGCCCATGCCCTGGGCGTGGCCGAGGATCGCATCGACCTGATTGACCTGGCCCAGGCCAACCTCGCCATGCGGGCCGCCGCAGCCGAGGAGGGTCTCCCCCTCTGGGGAGAGGACCACCCCGCCTGGGCCCGTTTCCTACGCCGCACCTGGCGCGAATTGGAAGATTTCTACTGGGAGCGCGAGCATGCGGCTTGACCTCTACCAAGCCGAGACCGAACGCCAGGCCGAACGTCAGGCCGCCATCCTTGAACAGGCCCGAGCCCTGCTGAACTCCGGGCACCAACTCACGATGCTGGAGGAAAGCGGCATCCTCCACGCCCTGCAAGTGCTGATCGAAAACGCCATCGGCAAGGCCAAGCAATGGCTCAAGGCCTCTGGGCGCACCGTGCCTGTATCCGCCTACGATGCGTTTGCCGCACTCGCCGAGGCCGGTATGATCCCCACTAAAGACCTGAACACCTGGAATGCCCTCGTGGGCCTGCGCAACCGCATCGTCCACGACTACATGAACATGGACCTGGCCCGCCTGCACGGCCTCATCCAGCGCGGCGAGTTTCAGTTCGTGGTTGACTTTCTCATGCGCCCAGCCCCAAGCCGCTGAACCCTGTCAGACCACTTGCCTGAAAGAAAAGCAGGCGCGCCCAGCCCGGATGCAGGCCGCAAGGCCGAAATCCGGGAACCCTCGCACAGACACGACACGCCCCCCAGCAAGCCCCCGTAGGAGGCCCGCCCCCGGGGCGATCTGACCTGGCCCGCTCACGGCACCCCGTCAAACCATGACAAAATCATGGTCAAATTCTGACAAACCTTGTCACATCCACCTCACCGCGCGCCTGCACAACACACACGCACCAGCATCCCAAACCGCAGCCCCATGCACCCTTCATCAAACCTTCAAACAGAACCCCCACACTTGGCATGTCTTGTGCATGATCTCTCATGCCAACCCAACCCATCCCAACGGAGGCACACCATGAACATGATGAAAAAAGCCCAGCAAGGCTTCACCCTGATCGAACTGATGATCGTGGTCGCGATCATTGGCATCCTGGCGGCCATCGCCATTCCCGCCTACCAGGATTACACCGTCCGCGCCATGGTCACCGAAGGCCTCAATATCATGGGCGGCGCTAAGGCGACTGTTGCCGAGAACATTGCCAATGGTGTTACCACACGGTGCCAAGGGGTCAACACTGGAACCTTTAACAAAACCACTCTTAATTGCACCGATGCCTCAGGCCAGCTTGCTGCGGCCGTCGCTACTGGCACCTCTGCAGGCACCATCAACCTGCGACTAACTCCGAACAGTGATGGTACCGTGTGGACTTGCTCCACCTCCTCCAACGTAAAATATGTACCGGCTTCTTGCCGCAACGTGGGTAGCTGACCGATCCGGCGCAGCCCGGATGTAGGCCAAAGGCCTTCATCCGGGAATCTCCCAACCCCGGGCGCGAAGGCCGGGGTTTCTTTTTGCGGCATTATCACAAGCCCTCAGAGGAAACCAGGAAGTGCCTCACCCCACCGCCAGCTACTCCCGATTTCACAATGTCAGCGTGATAGATGTCCTCCTTGGACTGGGACTGCTGATGCTCAGCCTGACGCCTTTCCTATCCGACCTTCAGCCCCATGATGCGCAGAGGATCGTCTGGGCCATCCTTATGGCTGGACTAGGGATCTGGGGGGTGGTCATCCGTTTCCGCCCCACCGTAGCGGAGGGTTCTGTGCTGCTGGCCTTTCTGGCTTGTGGCGTCATCAGTTCCATCCATGCATCAAGCCCCAGGGATGGCTGGATCGAGACCCTCAGCTGGATGGCCATCCTGACGGGCAGCATGATCCTCTCCAGGTCCCCGCTCACGCCCGAGCGCTGGACACGCTACCTCAGACTATTCGCCCTCATCAGCAGCATCTACATCCTGTGCTTCATTGTGGGTTACCTGGCAGCGGCTGTGGAACACTTGCCATTGGTGCGTGACAGCCTGATCGTCGGTTTCTCGAATGTCCGCTTCCACAGCCAACTCCAAACCTGGACGCTGCCGTTGCTGATGGCAGGGGCCGTGCTGGCCACGCACCGACGGGCATATGCGCTGTGGATGCTGGTCGCCACCTTGAGCTGGGGGCTTCTGTTCGTATCCGGCACGCGGGGTACTCTGCTCGGCCTGGCTGTCAGCGCTGCAGTAGTTGCATGGCTTTTCCGGGAGCATGCCCGGGATTACCTGATCACCTTGTTGCTTTCCGCCGCCGGTGGTGCGCTGCTATTCATGCTGGTCATCTTCCTGCTGCCTGCGACACTGGGGCTGAGCAACCCCGATCTCATCGCCAACACCGTTGAGCGCGATGTGACCTCCTCCAGTGGACGTACCCAGTTGTGGCTGCACAGCTTGGGCATGGCCATGAATCACCCCTGGCTGGGCGCGGGTCCAATGCACTTTGCATGTGACAATCCGCTCAACAATGGGGCCCATCCCCATAACGTCTGGCTTCAGTTCCTCGGCGAATGGGGCATTCCGTTCACCTTGGCCGCGACCGTCGGCTTCTTCTATCTGGTCATCCGTTGGGTAACCAAGATTCAAGGAACGTCGACAGAGCACAGGAGCCTTGCGCTGCCCCTCACCGCGTCGCTGAGTGCCGCTCTAGCCCACAGCCTATTCGACGGAATTGCGGTCATGCCCCTAAGCCAGTTCTACGGTGTGCTTCTGTCCGCCTGGGCCCTGTCTTGGTACCGAGGTGCGGAGCAAACCCAGCCGGCACCGACGCCCCTGGAGGCAATCCCATTAGCCCTTCCAGGCCTGATCCTGCTTGGCTACGTTGCCTTTAGCCTGACCGGCCTCTCCGCACGTCAAGAGGCCGAACTACTTCAGGGCCCCGGCCACCTGCAACCCCGTTTCTGGTCACAAGGGATGATCTGCCTGCACCCCCTACTCACGCCAGAGGAACAGGGAAAGTCACATACAGAGTAGACAGCGAACGCCCCCCAACAGATTGCAGTTACCCGGGGCACGGTACGCCCGGACAGCGATTGGGACATCGGTCGGGAGGCTGCGGATCGATTGGCTGGGGCGCGTCGCCCGTACCGTGAGCCCGCGCTGCGCCCAAGTAAGCAAGCCAGCTGGGCGAACTCGTGCATGCAATTGATCTGATCCATCTGGCCAACAGCAACCTGGCCATGCGAGCCTTGGCGGTGGAGGAGGGGCGCCCATCTGGGGCGAGGACCATGCGGCTTGGGTGGGAAAAAATGCGCAGCCAGGAGGGAGGCCCTTGACCATCATCCGCCCCCGCTACCACCAAGCCCCTCCTTGCGCTAAGGTTGGCTACGGTCCAGCGTCATTGCCTCACAAGGATTCCTCATGGCCCAGGCCCCACAACTCACCGGACTCCCCCGCCAGCTGGTGCAGGCTGGCATCCTCAGCGAACAGGCCGCCGCCAGCGCCGTGACCGAGGCGGCCAAGAGCAAGCAGTCCTTCCTGCACGTGCTGGCCGCGGAGGGCAAGACCAACCTTGCGCGCGCGGCGGAGATCGTGGCGCTGGAATTCGGCCTGCCGCTGGTCGAGCTGGAGGCTTTCGACCCCGCGCAATTGCCGCTGCAGGCGGTGAAGGAAGACCTGCTGCGCAAGCACAAGGTCCTGCCCCTCCTGCAGCGGGGACGCAAGCTGTTCGTCGCGGCGGCGGACCCCACCCTTCAGCAGGCGCTGGACGAGATCCGCTTCGCCTCGGGCCTCGCCATCGAGCCGGTCATCGCCCCAGCGGACCGCATCGCCACCCTGCTGGAAAAGCTGCTGGAGAGCAGCAGCTCGGCGTCGATGATGCAAGGACTGGATGACGAGCTCGGCGAACTGGACGTGGTGGAGGAGGCCGAGGCCGGCAAGGTCACCGAGGCGGATGTCTCCGATGCGCCGGTGGTCAAGTTCGTCAACAGCATCCTCATGCAGGCGATCCAGAAGGGCGCCTCGGACATCCACTTCGAACCCTACGAGCACACCTTCCGCGTGCGCCTGCGTATCGACGGCGAGCTGCGGGAGATCGCCTCCGGCCCCCAGCTCAAGGGCTGGTCGGACCGCATCATCGCGCGCGTGAAGGTGATGAGCCGGATGGACATCGCCGAGCGCCGCGTGCCGCAGGACGGACGCATCAAGCTGGCCGTCTCCAAGACCCGCGCCATCGACTTCCGCGTGAACTCCTGCCCGACCCTGTTCGGCGAGAAAATCGTGCTGCGTATCCTCGACCCCTCCAGCGCCAAGCTCGGCATCGACGCGCTGGGCTACGAGCCGGAGCAGAAGCAGCTCTACCTCGACGCGCTGAAGAAACCCTACGGCATGATCCTGGTCACCGGCCCGACCGGCTCGGGCAAGACCGTGAGCCTGTACACCGGCCTGAACATCCTCAACACCGAGGACCGCAACATCTCGACCGCTGAGGATCCGGCGGAGATCAACATGCCGGGCGTCAACCAGGTGAACGTCAACCCGAAGGCGGGCCTGACCTTCGCCAACGCCCTGCGCGCGTTCCTGCGCCAGGACCCGGACGTGATCATGGTGGGCGAGATCCGTGACCTCGAGACCGCCGAGATCGCGATCAAGGCGGCGCAGACCGGCCACCTGGTGCTCTCCACCCTGCACACCAACGACGCGCCGCAGACCCTCACCCGCCTGGCCAACATGGGCGTGCCGCCTTATAACATCGCCGGCTCGGTCAACCTCATCATCGCCCAGCGCCTGGCGCGCAAGCTGTGCCCGGCATGCAAGACGGAGGAGAAGGTGCCGCGCGACGAACTGCTGCGCGAGGGCTTCAAGCCGCAGGACGTGGACAAGGGCATGACGATCTACAAGGCGGTGGGCTGCGAGCAGTGCAACAACGGCTACAAGGGGCGCACCGGCATCTACCAGGTCATGCCCATCTCCGAGGAGATGCAGCGCCTGATCATGTCCGGCGCCACCTCGATCGATCTGGCCGACCAGGCGCGCAAGGAGGGTATTCCCAACCTGCGCGAGGCTGGATTACTGAAGGTGAAGGCAGGCATCATCAGCCTGGAAGAGCTGAACAACGTCACCAAGGATTAAGGCTCGATCGCCGCGTGCCGCGGCGATGAAAGCCCAGGTGTTTCAGCACACCCCTAAACGCGGCGCTATCGGGTCAGAGCCAGCGCCCCTACAATCAGCGGGCACACGAGCACGAGGCAAGCCATGGCACAGGCAGGCGAGAACAAGGTCACCTTCCAGTGGGAGGGTAAGGACAGGACGGGCAAGCGCATCCAGGGCGAAGTTCTGGCCGTAAGCGAGATGCAGGCCCGCAGCATCCTGCGCCAGCAGGGTACGCTGCCGCTCAAGATCAAGAAAAAGCCCAAGCCGTTGATCGGCGGCAAGGGCAAGGCCATCAAGCCGGCCCACATCGCCGCCTTCACCCGCCAGCTGGCCACCATGCTGCAGGCCGGCATGCCGCTGCTGCAGGGGCTCGAGATCATCGCCCAGAGCGCGGAGATCCCGGCCATGACCAGGCTGGTCAATGAGATCAAGGATGATGTCGCGGGCGGCATCTCGCTCGGCAATGCCCTCGCCCGCCATCCGCTTTATTTTGACAACCTCTACGTCAGCTTGGTCCGGGCGGGCGAGGACGCTGGTGCGCTGGAGGCCATCCTCGAGCGCATCGCGGTGTACAAGGAGAAGACCGAAAGCCTGAAGAAGAAGATCAAGAAGGCGCTGTTCTATCCGGCCGCGGTGCTGGTGGTGGCCTTCATCGTCACTGCCATCCTGCTGATCTTCGTCATCCCGCAGTTCAAGGACCTGTTCTCCAGCTTTGGCGCCGACCTTCCGGCCTTCACCCTGATGGTGATCGGCCTGTCCGAGATCTTCCAGCAGTACTGGTGGGTGATCTTCGGCGGCATCGGCGCGGCCGTGTATGCCTTCTTTTTCTTCAAGAAGCGCTCAAGGAAATTCAACCAGGTGCTGGACCGCCTCGTCCTGCGCCTGCCGCTGGTCGGCCCGCTGACCCACAAGGCCGCCATCGCGCGCTTTGCGCGCACCCTCTCGACCATGTTCGCCGCCGGCGTGCCGCTGGTGGAGGCGATGGCCTCGGTGGCCGGCGCCACCGGCAACCACGTGTACGAGACCGCCGTGCTGGAGATGCGCGACATGACCGCGCAGGGCCAGCAGATGCGCCTGTCCATGCAGCAGTCCGGCCTGTTCCCGATGATGGTGGTGCAGATGGTCGGCATTGGCGAGGAGACCGGCGAACTGGACAAGATGCTCAGCAAGGTGGCCGACATCTACGAGGAGGAAGTCGACAACATGGTCAGCGCCCTCTCCAGCCTGATGGAGCCGATGATCATGGCCTTCCTCGGCATCGTGGTCGGCGGCCTGGTGATCGCCATGTACCTGCCGATCTTCAAGCTGGGCGCGGTGGTTTGATGGCATGAGCTCACTTCTCCACGCCCTCGAAACCACCCCCGCCCTGCTCTACACCGTGCTGGCCGTGCTCGGCCTGATGGTGGGCAGCTTCCTCAACGTGGTCATCCTGCGCCTGCCGAAGATGCTGGAGGCGCGCTGGAAGAGCGAGTGCCAAGAGTTCCTCGGCCAGCCGGTGGAGGAGGCGGCAGACAAGCGCTTCAACCTCGCCTTTCCGGCCTCGCACTGCCCGAGCTGCGGCCACCCGCTGCGCTGGTGGGAAAACCTGCCGCTGGTCAGCTACGTGCTGCTGCGCGGGCGCTGCTCGGCCTGCAAGACACGCATCTCGCCGCAGTACCCCCTGGTCGAGGCCGCCGCGGCGGCCCTGGCGGTGCTGACCGCCATCCAAGTGCCGTTCGGCTGGCCGCTGCTGCTGACGCTGGTGTTCGTCTGGGTGCTGCTTCTGCTTTCGGTCATCGACCTCAACACCATGCTGTTGCCGGACCAGCTCACCCTGCCGCTGCTGTGGCTGGGCCTGCTGCTGAACGTGGGCGGCATGTTCGCCAGCCTGCCGGATGCGGTGATCGGCGCGGCGGCGGGCTACCTCGCGCTGTGGGCCGTATACCACGGCTTCCGCCTGCTGACCGGCAAGGAGGGCATGGGCTACGGCGACTTCAAGCTACTGGCCGCGCTGGGTGCGTGGATGGGCTGGCAGGCCCTGCCGGGGATCATCCTGCTCTCCAGCCTGGTCGGCGCCATCCTCGGCATCGCCATGATGCTGCTGCGTGGGCGGGACAAAAACACGCCGATTCCGTTCGGCCCCTACCTCGCCATCGCCGGTCTGATCTGGTTCTTCTGGGGACAAGACATTACCGCGCTTTACCTCGGCGGCGGCATCCGTCCATAAATCATGCGCGTCATCGGCCTCACCGGCGGGGTGGCGAGCGGCAAGTCGACCGTCGCCGCCCTGTTCGCCGCGCACGGCGCTCCCATCATCGACACCGACCTGATCGCGCGCGAACTGGTTGCCCCGGGCCAGCCGGCGCTGGCAGAGATCGCCGATCGCTTCGGACCGGATGCCCTGAATTCGGACGGCAGCCTCGATCGTCCCTGGCTGCGTCGGCGCATCTTTGCCGACGAGGCCGCGCGCAGAATGCTCGAAGCCATCCTCCACCCCCGCATCCGGGCCGAGGTTCAACAGCGGCTGGAGGCCCTGCGCCAGCGCATCCCGCCACCGCCCTATGCCCTGGTGGTCATTCCCCTTCTCGTTGAGACGGGGGCCTACGATGGCCTGCTTGACCGCGTGCTGGTGGTGGATCTGCCGGAAGACCTCCAGCTTCAGCGGCTGATGACGCGGGACGGGGTGGAGCCCCCCCTTGCCCGCGCCATGCTCGCCGCCCAGGCCAGCCGCCAGGCCCGGCTGGCACGGGCGGATGACGTGATCGACAACCGTGGCACGCCTGAGGCCTTGGTGGAACAGGTGGAAAGGCTGCACCGGTTTTATTCCGGCGTGGCCGCGTAGGGCATCGGCCCGGGGGCGGGCCTCCTGCACTCCGTGGGAACGACGCCACGCCGCGACCGAACGCGGCCCATCGGCCCGGGGGCGGGCCTCCTACCCCTCGTTGTAGGAGCGCCGCCCTCGGCGCGAACGGCGCTGGAGACCGCTTGGCGCAAAAACGAGGAAAAGGGACACATGGAAC
Source organism: Pseudomonadota bacterium (assembly GCA_040758295.1). Classification (GTDB taxonomy): domain Bacteria; phylum Pseudomonadota; class Gammaproteobacteria; order Halothiobacillales; family Halothiobacillaceae; genus Thiofaba. The sequence continues at coordinate 49,510 of JBFLVZ010000043.1, read as the reverse complement.
GATCCCATGGATGCCACTTGCGGCATGGGCGATTCTCCGAAGCCGGGCGGATTTATCTTGTGACCACGGTCACGGCACAGCGCCTGCGCGTATTCCAAGACATGACCCAGGCCAGGACGCTGGTGCAGGTGCTGCGCTCAGCCGCATCGTTGGGTGACGCACAGACCTTGGCCTACGTGCTCATGCCAGACCATTTGCATTGGCTGATGCAGCTTGGGGAGAGGCGATCTTTGAGTGCCGTCGTCGGCACCATCAAATCCATCAGTGCTCGCCGGATTGCTGGGTTACGCTGGCAGGCAGGCTTTCATGATCATGCCTTGCGCCGGGATGAAGACCTGCGTGCGGTGGCGCGTTATGTGATCCTCAATCCTGTCCGCGCGGGGTTGGTTCAGCGTGTTGGGGATTATCCTCATTGGGATGCGGTGTGGTTGGCTCAAGAAAAAGTGCCATGATCCATCGGCCCGAGGGCGGGCCTCCTACACCCTTTGCTGTAGGAGCGCCGCCCTCGGCGCGAACGGGCGCGGCATCATCGGATCCGGGACGGGCCTCCTGCGAGGGCCCCCGCCTCCACCCGCAGACGCACACGCAGACGGCGGAAGTCATCCGGCGGCAGGGCATCGCGCGGCAGCGTCACATGCAGGCGTCCTCCATCCTCCAGCCGGAAGGCCAGGCTCACCCACCACGGCAGGCTGCGGCTGGCCTGCGCATCCAACAGTGCCCGGCGCACCGGGCCGTTGGCGAGAACCAGACGCCAGGTGACCCCCTCGCCCCATTGCAGCTCCCTCACCGGCAGCACGGCCCGGAGGGCGAGCACGGCGCCGCCCACAAGGGGCAGGCTTAGCCCAAGGACGGCAAGCGCCGGCAGGGATGACAACCACAGCGCCAGCACGCCCAACCCATGGATGAGGAGGATGGCCGCCACCAGCACGGGCGAGCGGCGGGGCCGCAGGAGCAGGATGGGCGCGTGTTTTCGCATCGTTCATCTCCCTGAACCTTGCCAGGCTGCACTGACCCGGCGTGGTGCGCTAACAGCGCCGTTGAAAAACGCTTTCAACGGCCTGTTAAGGCAGTCCATGGACGGCTTGCACGAAGATCAATCACGATAAGTGATTGATCTTCGGAGCCCGTCGCGGACATGTGCCGCGACGGAGCGAGTTGAAAAAGGGCACGATGCCCTTTTTCAACATCCTGCTAAGATGCCTCGAACACCCTGCCCTTTCCAGACCGGCGAACCTTCCGGAGAGCCCCATGAAACCCGAGTGGAAAACCTTTCTGCAGCAGCGCGGCGCCGAGTGGGATGAGGAAAATGCCCATGTCGCCCACTTTGGCAACCCAGACCAGGAGCTTGCCCTGACCCTCACTGGCGAGATCATGGCCGATCTCGGCCATCGCGGACTGATCGCCGTGATGGGCGAGGATGCCGAGACCTTCCTGCAGAACATGCTCTCCAACGACGTGCGCAAGGTGCACGAGGGGCACAGCCAGCTGACCAGCCTCAACACCCCGAAGGGCCGCATGCTGGCGCTGATGCGCCTGTTCCGCCGCGAGGGCGTGTACTACCTGACCCTGCCGCGCCAGCTGGTCGAGCCGACCCTCAAGCGCCTGCGCATGTTCGTCCTGCGCAGCAAGGCGACGCTGGAATCCGCCGGTGAGGCCCTGGTGCGCTTCGGCCTGGCCGGCGAGCGCGCCGAGGGGCTGCTGCGCGAGGCCTGGGGCGAGCCGCCGGCCGCCACCGATGACGCACGCACCGAGGGTGGGGTGACCGTGATCCGCGTGCCGGGCAACGCCCCCCGTTTCGAACTGTTCGGCGAGCTGGAGCCCATGCAGAAACTCTGGCAGCGCCTCGACGTGCATGCCGTGCCGGCTGGCACCCTGTGCTGGGATCTGCTCGACACCCTCGCCGCCCTGCCCGAGGTCTATCCGCAGACCGTCGAGGCCTTCGTGCCGCAGATGGCCAACCTCGAGCGCGTCGGCGGGGTCAGCTTCAAGAAGGGCTGCTACCCGGGTCAGGAGGTGGTGGCGCGCATGCACTACCTCGGCAAGCCCAACCGGCGCATGGCCCTGCTGCGGACAAAAGATGCCGAAACTGCCCAGCCCGGCCAGGCCGTGTTCGGCGACGACCAGGAAACGGCTGTCGGCGAGGTGGTGCGCGCCGCTCCGCACCCGGACGGCGGCATCGTGCTGCTCGCCGTGCTACGCTTGGCGGCTTTCCAGGAGGGCACGCTGCGTCTCGGCTCCTTTGAGGGCCCGCAACTTGCGCGCCTCCCGCTGCCCTATGCCCTTGAGGACGACGCTGCATGACCACCTTCGACGATCCGCTCATCATTGCCGGCAAGGCCTACCAGTCACGCCTGCTCACCGGCACCGGCAAGTACAAGGACATGGAGGAGACCCGCCTGGCCACCGAGGCCGCCGGGGCGGAGATCATCACCGTGGCGGTGCGCCGCGTGAACCTCGGGCAGAACCCCAACGAGCCCAGCCTGCTCGACGTGCTGCCGCCGTCGAAGTACACCCTGCTGCCCAACACCGCCGGCTGCTACACCGTGGACGATGCGGTGCGCACCTGCCGCCTGGCGCGCGAGCTGCTCGACGGCCACGACTTGGTCAAGCTGGAGGTGCTCGGCGACCCGCGCACCCTCTACCCCGACATCACCGCCACCCTGCAGGCCGCCGAGATCCTGGTGAAGGATGGCTTCAAGGTCATGGTCTACACCTCCGATGACCCGATCATCGCCAAGCGCCTGGAGGAGATCGGCTGCGTCGCGGTCATGCCGCTGGCCGCCCCGATCGGTTCGGGGCTTGGGGTGCAGAACAAGTACAACATCCTCACCATCGTCGAGAACGCCAAGGTGCCGATCATCGTCGATGCCGGGGTGGGTACCGCCTCGGATGCGGCCATCGCGATGGAACTGGGCTGCGACGGCGTGCTGATGAACACCGCCATCGCCGAGGCGAAGGATCCGGTGATGATGGCCGGCGCCATGAAGCGCGCCATCGAGGCCGGCCGCATGGCCTTCAAGGCCGGCCGCATGCCGCGCCGCCGCTTCGCCTCCGCCTCCTCGCCCACCGACGGGCTGTTCTTCTGATGTCCGAGGCGGCCGAGCACACGCCCCACCGGCGGACCATCAAAAGCTTCGTCCGCCGCGAGGGCCGCCTCACGGTCGGCCAGCAGCGCGCGCTGGACGAGCTGTTGCCGCGCTTCGGCATCCCTGCGGGCGAGGCGCCGATCGACCTCCATGCCCTGTTCGGTAATGACCACCCGGTGACGCTGGAGATCGGCTTCGGCAATGGCGAGTCGCTCACGGCGATGGCCGAGGCGGCCCCCGAGCTGAACTTCCTTGGCGTGGAGGTGCACCGCCCCGGCGTCGGCCACCTGCTGCAACTCATCGAGCAGAAGGGCCTGACCAACGTGCGCGTGGCCAACACGGATGCGGTGGAGCTATTGAAGAACCGCATCCCCGAGGCCAGCCTCGACCGCCTGCTGCTGTTCTTCCCCGATCCCTGGCACAAGAGCCGCCATCACAAGCGCCGCATCGTGCAGCCGGCGTTCGCCGAGCTGGTCGCCTCGCGCCTGCGCCCGGGCGGGCTATGGCACCTGGCGACCGACTGGGAGAACTACGCCGAGCACATGCGCGAGGTGTTGGAGGCCTCCCCCGCGTTCGAAAACGTGAACGGCCCAGGCGCCTTCGCCCCGGCCCGGCCGGCCTGGCGCCCGGAGACCAAGTTCGAGCGACGCGGCCTGCGCCTCGGGCATGGCGTCTGGGACCTGCTCTACATCCGCAAGCCCTGATCCGCGGCCCTTGAGGTCCGCTTTTGTCAAGCGGGACACAAGGGCTTAGAATCGGCCGGATTTTTTCCATTTTTTTACCCTTGTCCCGGGAGACCCCTCCATGTCCAAGAAGCATCCCGTCGTCGCGGTGACCGGTTCCTCCGGCGCCGGCACCACGACCGTCAAGCGCGCCTTCGAGCAGATCTTCCGCCGCGAGAAGATCAACCCCGCCATCATTGAGGGTGACAGCTTCCACAGCCTGGATCGCATGGCCTTCCGCGAGGCCGTCAAGAAGGCCGAGGCCGAAGGCAACAACAACTTCAGCCACTTCGGCCCGGAAGCCAACCACTTCGACAAGCTGGCCGACCTGTTCAAGGCCTACGGCCACAGCGGCACCGGCAAGAAGCGCTACTACCTGCACAGCGACGAGGAAGCCGCCGAGCACAACGCCCGCCTGGGCACCAGCCTCAAGGCCGGCGAGTTCACCCCGTGGGAAGACATCCCCGAAGGCACCGACCTGCTGTTCTATGAAGGCCTGCACGGCCTGGTGAAGACCGACAGCGTCGACGTTGCCCAGCACGTCGACCTGGGCGTGGGCGTGGTGCCGGTGGTCAACCTGGAGTGGATCCAGAAGATCCACCGCGACAACAAGGAGCGCGGCTACTCCGCCGAAGCCATTGTCGACACCATCCTGCGTCGCATGCCGGACTACATCAACTACGTGACCCCGCAGTTCTCGCGCACCGACGTGAACTTCCAGCGCGTGGCCACGGTGGACACCTCCAACCCGTTCATCGCCCGTGACATCCCGACCCCGGACGAGAGCTTCGTGGTGATCCGCTTCCGCAACCCGAAGCGCGCGGATTTCCCGTACCTGCTGTCCATGATCCCGGGCTCCTTCATGTCCCGCCCGAACACCATCGTGGTCCCGGGCGGCAAGATGGGCTTCGCCATGGAGCTGATCCTGGCGCCGATGATCCACCAGCTGATCGAAGGCCGCGGCAAGTAATTTCCGCCCCTTCTGGAAAAACGACCCCGGCCTGGCCGGGGTTTTTTATGGAGCCTTCGTCATGACCGATCGCTACGCCGTCATCGGCAACCCCATCGCCCACAGCAAGTCCCCCCTCATCCACGCCATGTTTGCGGAGCAGACCAGGCAGGCGATGAGCTACGAGCGCATCCTTGCCCCGCTGGGCGGATTCCGCGAGGCGGTGCTGCGCTTTCGCGCCGAGGGAGGCCGGGGGCTGAACGTCACCGTGCCGTTCAAGCTGGAGGCCTTCGAGCTCGCCGACCGGCTCAGCGAGCGTGCGGCCCGCGCCGGCGCGGTCAACACGCTCATCTTCCATGCGGACGGCGTGATCGAGGGCGATAACACGGACGGCACGGGCCTGGTGCGCGACCTGCTCAAGCAGGGCGCAACCATTGAGGACAAGCGCGTGCTGATCCTCGGCGCCGGCGGGGCGGTGCGCGGCGTGCTCGCCCCCCTGCTGGCCGAGCGCCCGCGCGAGCTGGTCATTGCCAACCGCACCGCCGACAAGGCCGTGCAACTCGCCGCCGCCTTCGCCGACCTCGGCCCCGTGCGCGGCTGCGGGTTCGATGCCCTCGAAGGCGCGTTCGACCTCGTCATCAACGGCACCTCCGCCAGCCTCTCGGGCGAGCTGCCCCCCCTGCCCGATGATCTGCTGGCGGAAGGCGCGGTGGCCTACGACATGGCCTATGGCAGTGACCCCACCCCATTCCAGCGCTGGGCCGGTGCCCATGGCGCGCGCCTGTCGCTGGATGGCCTCGGCATGCTGGTCGAACAAGCGGCGGAGAGCTTCCGCCTGTGGCGCGGCGTGCAGCCGGATACCGCACCCGTCCGTCAGGCACTCTCCTCGAAAGCGGCTTGAATCGGCCTCCGGCGTAGCCCGTCGGGCTCGTTCAGCTTGCTTTAAGCCTGCCTGTGCTTAGATAAGGGCATGAACAGACATGCCCTCACGCTGACCCTGCTGCTCGCCCTCCCGGCCCCGCTGCTGGCCGCGGAGGGCATCGCCCTTGCGCAGGCCCTCCAGAACCTCCTGCAGCAGTCACCCGAACAGGCCCTGGTGGATGCCCGCCAGTCCGAGGCACGGGCCGTGCAGGCCCAGGCCGGGGGACTGCTCGCCGCGCCCCCTGCACTGACCCTGGGCGCCCAGGGCGGACGCGAGGACGGCGGCTTCGGCGAATACCGCGAATGGCGCGCAGGCGTCGAGCTCCCGCTGTGGCGGCCCGGCCAGAGCGATGCCCACCGCCAGCTTGCCACGAGCATCGATGGCCTGGCGCGCGAGGATTTGCGCGCGCTCCAGCTGGACCTCGCTGGACAACTGCGCGAGGCCGCCTGGCAGGTTGCGCTGGCGCAGGCCTCGGCCGAGGCCCTGCAGGGCGCAAGCGAGGAGGCACGCCGTGCGCTGGATCGACTCAAGCGCCTGGTCGCCCTCGGCGAGCGTCCGCGCGCCGACCTGGTGACGCTGGAGGGCGAGATCCTCGATCTCGACCAGCAACTGGCTTCCGCACGCGCTGAAGCCCGCCTGGCCCTGGCCTCCTGGCGCCTGATCAGTCGCCAGGACGCCCCGCCAGCCCTTCCGCTGGAAACCGCCATCGCCGAACAGCCGATCGAAACCCATCCCCACTGGGCCCAGGCCCGCCTCGCCCTCGATCGTGCCGGAGCCGAGCGCCGCACCGGCACGCTGGCCGCCAGGGGCACGCCCACACTCGGGGTGGAGGCGAGGCACGAAGAACCCCCCGGCAGCCCGGCGCTGGACGCCCTCACCCTCAACCTGAATCTTCCACTGCCCTGGGAGCGCCACCGGCAGGCGGCCGAGGCCACCCTCCGCTATGCCGAGACCGAGGCGGCCGTGCGCCTGACCCGGCTCGAGCGCGAGCTAATGCTTGCACGCCAGCAGGCCGCCCTTGGGCTCGAGTCCGCCCGGCTCCAGGCCCAGATGGCGGAAAAGCGCGCCCTCGCCGCACGCGAGGAGAGGCGGCTTGCCGGCCGCCGACTGGAGGAGGGCGAGATGGACACCATTGATTATGTAAGCGTGTTGCGGCGCACCCTTGATGCAGAGCGCGCGGCGCGACTCGGCACGCTCGAGGTCGGCCGCTGGATCGCACGCCACAACCAGGCCCAGGGAGTCCTGCCATGACCCACCGTTCCCTCCTGCTCGGCGTTGCCCTGCTTCTGAGCGCTGGTCTGACTCAGGCCGCCGACGTTCTCACCCTGTCACCCGCCCAGATCGAAGCCCTCGGCCTGCGCCTCGCCCCCCCGACAGCCGCCCAGGCATCCAGTGGTGCCGCCTGGCCAGGCAGGGTATCGCTCCCCCCGGACGGCCACGAGCTGCTGGTCGCACCGCTTTCCGGGCGCGTCACGCGCGTGCATGCCAGTGCCGGCGGGATGGTTGCGGCAGGGGCCCCCCTCGTGACCCTGTTCAGCCCGGCCCTGGTGCAGCTGGTTCAGGATTACCGGGGTGCCCGCGTCAGCGAGGACCTCGCCCGGCAGACGCTCGTGCGCGAGCAGCGGCTGGCAAAGGAAGGGATCGGCATCGAGCGCCGCGTGCGCGAGGCCGAGAGCGCCCTGCGCCAGGCCAGCGTGGAAACCCGCGGACTGGCCGCGCGCCTGAAGCTTGCGGGCATCGCCCCGGACCACCTGCCCGACAACGGCACGGGCCTGGCCGAGCTCACCCTGCGCGCTCCGAGGGATGGCGCCCTGCTGATGCTGGATGCCGCGCCCGGCGTGTGGCTGGAGGAAGGACAGCCCGCCGCCGAACTGGCCTACACCGACCGCCGCTGGATCGAGGCCGAGGTCCCGCTGGAGCGGGCCGCGCTCCTGCATCCCGGACAGTCCGCCCGCGTCCTGCCGGGCGATGTCGATGGCACCCTTTTGGCCGTTGGCCTGACGGCCGATCCCCAGCGCCAGACCGTGCGGGTGCGGGTCGAACTCGACAACGGCGGCACCCTGCGTCCCGGGCAGCGGGTGCAGGTGCGTTTCTCGGGAAAAGGGGAGGTCTGGCAGGTGGCGCCGACCGCCATCGTGCGCATCGACGGGCAGGACATGGTGTTCGTGCAGCGTGAGCAGGCCCTGCTCCCGATCCCCGTGGTCCAGCAGGGACGGGATGGCGACACCATGCTGGTCGAAGGCGAGCTGAAGGCGGATGACCGTGTGGTCAGCCAAGGCGCGATCGCCCTCAAGTCCGCCTGGCAGGCACGTGGCGGGGCCGAATGATGCTCGACCGCCTGATCGACCTCGCCCTGCGCAACCGCCTGCTCGCCCTTCTCCTCGGCGCGCTGCTGGCCGCTCTCGGCACGCACGCCATGCTGCAGCTGCCCATCGACGCCTTCCCGGACGTCTCCGCGCCGCAGGTGAAGATCATCCTCAAGGCCCCCGGCCTCACGCCGGAGGAGGTCGAACGGCGGGTCACCATCCCCGTCGAGACCGAGCTGCTCGGCCTGCCCAAGCAGACCATGCTGCGTTCGGTCGCCAAGTACGGCCTGACCGACATCACCCTCGATTTCGAGGACGGCACCGACATCTACTGGGCCCGCCAGCAGGTCAGCGAGCGCCTGGCCGGGATCATGGACAGCCTGCCCGCCGGGCTCGAGGGTGGACTCGCGCCGATCACCACCCCGCTCGGCGAGATGTTCATGTTCACCGTCGAGGGCGACCTGCCGCTGGCCGAACGGCGCGCCCTGCTCGACTGGGTGATCCGCCCCGCCCTGCGCACCGTACCCGGCGTGGCCGACGTCAACGCCCTCGGTGGACGGGTCACGACCTTCGAGGTCGCCCCCGATCCGGCCCGCATGGCCGCGCGCGGCGTGAGCCTGGAGGCCCTGCGGACAACGCTGGAGAGCAACAACCGCGACGACGGGGCCGGCCGGCTCGCCGCCGGCGAGGAGACCCTGCTGGTGCGGGTCATGGGCCGCCTGGCTACCCTCGAGGACATCGCCGGACTGCGGATACCGACGGCCAGCGGCGGCAGCGTGCGTGTGGCGGAGGTGGCCGAGGTGCGCCTGGGCGCAATGACCCGCTATGGCGGCGTGACCCACAACGGCCAAGGCGAAACCGTGCAGGGGCTCGTGCTCGGCCTGCGCGGCGCGAACGCGCGCGCGGTGGTCGAGGGCGTGCGGGCGCGCCTGGCGGAGCTGGCCCCCTCCCTGCCGGAGGGGGTGCGCATCGAGGTGTTCTACGACCGGGGCGACCTGACCGGCCAGGCCATCCATACCGTGAGCAAGGCCCTGCTCGAGGCCGTGGTGCTCGTGGTCATCATGCTTGTGCTGTTTCTTGGCGAGGCGCGGGCCTCCATCGCGGTGGCCATGGTCCTGCCACTCGCCGCGCTCGCCACCTTCCTTGCCATGCGCCAGCTTGGCATGAGCGCCAACCTGATGAGCCTGGGTGGGCTCGCGGTGGCGCTGGGCATGCTGGTCGACGCCGCCGTGGTGGTGGTGGAGAACATCGTCGCCCGCCTCGGCCAGCAGGATGGGCGCAGCCTGGCCGATACCGTGCGCGCGGCCACCCACGAGGTAGCGAAGCCGGTCAGCAGCGGCATTCTCATCATCGCCGCCGTGTTCCTGCCGCTGCTCACCCTGCAGGGACTGGAGGGCAAGCTGTTCAGTCCGGTCGCGGTGACCATCATCATCGCCTTGGGCGCCTCGCTGCTGCTCTCGCTGACCATCATCCCGGCGCTCTCGGTCTGGCTGCTCAAACCTGGCGCGCACCGTGAATCCCCGCTCGTGCGCGGCCTGCACAAGGTGCACGATCCCGCCCTGCGTTGGGCCCTGGCCCACCCGCGCACGCTGATGGGCATGGTGCTGGCTGGGGTGGTGGTCGCGGCCGGCGCGCTCGGCCAGGCCGGCAAGACCTTCATGCCGACCATGGACGAAGGTTCGCTCATCCTGCAGCTCGAGAAGCCCCCGTCCATCGACCTGGACGCCTCGCTCGGCATCGACCAGCGGGTGCAGCAGGCGCTGCTTGCGCGCGTTCCGGAGATCGAGGCGGTCATCGCCCGCGCCGGCAGCGACGAGCTGGGACTCGACCCGATGGGCCTCAACCAGACCGACAGCTTCCTCGTGCTCAAGCCGCGCGAGAGCTGGGAGGTCGCCGACAAGGACACACTGATGGACCGCATCCGCGCGGTGATGAAGGACTTCCCGGGCGTGGACTACGGCTTCACCCAGCCAATCGAAATGCGCGTCTCGGAGATGATCATCGGCGCGCGCGGCGACGTCGCCATCCGCCTGTTCGGCCCCGACCTCGCCGTACTGAACGAGAAGGCCGCCGCCATCGCCGCCACGCTTGAGGGCATCGAGGGCGCGGAGGATGTGTTCACCACCCAGGCCGAGGGCGTGCGCTACCTGCAGGTGGAACTCGACCGCCCCGAGCTGAACCGCCTCGGGCTGTCGGTGATTGATGCCAGCACCCTGTTGCGCGCCCAGCTCGAGGGCTTGCGCGTGGGCGAGATCCAGCAGGGGCTGCGGCGCATCCCGCTGATCCTCAAGGCGTCCAATGGCCAGACGCCGGACGATCTCGCCGCCCTTCCCGTCCTCCTCGCCGACGGCCGCGAGGTCAGCCTCGGCCAGTTCGCCCGCTTCCGCCAGGTGGACGGCCCGGTGCTGATCCAGCACGAGCAGGGGGCGCGCAACGTGATCATCCTCAGCAACGTGCGCGACCGCGACCTCGCCGGCTTCGTGGAAGAAGCGATGCAGAAGGTGGCTGATGCCGTGCCGCTGGAACCCGGCTACCGCCTGACCTGGGGCGGCGAGTTCCAGAACCAGCAGCGCGCCATGCAGCGCCTGTCCATCGTCGTGCCCGCCGCCCTGCTGCTGATCCTCGGCCTGCTGGCCGCGACCTTCGGCGGCCTGCGCCCGGCCCTGCTGGTCATGGTCAACGTGCCGCTGGCCCTGATCGGCGGTGTGCTGGCCCTGTTCGTCGCCGGCGAATACCTGTCCGTGCCGGCCTCGGTCGGCTTCATCGCCCTGCTCGGCATTGCCGTGCTCAACGGCGTGGTGCTGGTCAACACCTTCCTCCACCTTCGCCACGCGGGGGTCGCCCTGCGCGAGACGGTGATCGAGGGCACCCGCCGCCGCCTGCGCCCGGTGATGATGACCGCCACCATTGCCGCGCTCGGCCTCTTGCCGCTGCTGTTCGTCCAGGGACCCGGCGCGGAAATCCAGCGCCCGCTGGCGGTGGTGGTGATCGGTGGGCTGATCAGCTCCACCCTGCTGACCCTGATCCTGCTGCCGGTCCTGTACGAGCGCTTCGGCGAAGGTCGTCCACATGCACCATCGACCTGAGGATGGTTTTGCGCCACCATCTTGGGCATGCGCATCCTGCTGGCCGAAGACGACGACAGCCTGGCAACCGCGCTGCGAGAGGCCTTGCAGCGGGCGGGTTATGCCGTGGATCGTGCCGCAGACGGTTCCGAGGCCCTGTTTCTCGGTCAGGAAGGACTGCACGATGCGGTCATCCTCGACCTCGGCCTGCCCGTGCGTCCGGGACTGGAGATCCTGCGCACCTGGCGTGGCGCAGGACTGACCCTGCCGGTGCTGATCCTGACCGCGCGCGATGCGTGGTTTGAGAAGGTGGACGGCTTCAACGCCGGGGCTGACGACTATCTCACCAAGCCCTTCCACCCCGAGGAGCTGCTGGCCCGCCTGGCCGCCCTGCTGCGCCGCGCACGCGGCCAGCCCCCCGGCCCGCTGCGTGCCGGCGGGATGATCCTCGACGAGGGACGCCAGGAACTGCATCGGGCCGATGGATCGACCGTGGCCTTGACCGCGATGGAGTTCCGCCTGCTGCGCCTGTTCATGCTTCACCCCGGCCAGGTGCTGGCCAAGTCCTGGCTGGAGGAGCGGCTGTACGACGAGGGACACGAACTCGGCAGCAATGTGCTGGAGGTCTACATCAACCGCCTGCGCGCCAAGCTCGGTCGCGAGCGCATCCAGACCCGCCGCAGCCAGGGCTATGTCTTCCTTGCCGGGGACGACGGATGAAGCGAGGAATGAGCCTGTACGCCCGCTTGGCGCTCTGGCTGGGCGCGAGCCTTGCCCTGCTGGTGCTGCTGCACGGCATCGTCACCGAACGCGCTCCGCGCCTCACCACTGAGGATTACATCGCCACCCGCCTGGAGCATGATGCCGAATGGCTGGTCGACGCGCTGCGCATCGAGAACGGCCGGCTGACCTTGGACGAGCACCTGATCCCGCCCATCTACCAACGTCCCGGCAGCGGGCACTATTTCACCCTGCTGGACGCGCATGGGGCGACCCCGTCCGCCTCGAGCCTGGGCCGCACCCTGCCCCTGCCCCGCACCGCGGGTCTCGATCATGCGCAGATGGCGAGGGCGCCAAGCCAGCCCGCCACACGCCACACCCAGCGGGACATCCTCGCTTCTCCGGTCGCGCGCGGACCGGAGCCCCTGCTGGTGCTGCGCCGAGACCTGCCTCAGGGCGGGATTCTTCTGCTGGCCGAGAGCCTGGACGACCTCGAGGCCCACCTGAACAGCTTTCGCCTGCGCTTCGTCGCCGTATCACTCGGCCTGTTCCTGCTGCTGCTGGCCGGGCAGTTCCTCCTGCTGCGCTGGCTGCTGCGCCCGGTCAGGCAGCTGGAAAAGGATACGGAGCGGCTCGAACGCGGCGAACTGCAGCAACTGCCGGAGCCCGTGCTGAACGAGCTCCGCCCCCTGGCCGGTGCGCTCAACCGCCTGCTCGAGCGGCAGGCGCGCCGGCTCGAGCGTTCGCGGAACGCGCTGGCAGACCTGGCCCACGCCCTCAAGACCCCGCTTGCCGCGCTGCGCCAGAGCCTCGGCACGCCCTTACCCTCGCCGGCTGCGGAACCCCTGGAGCGCATCGAGGAGATCATTCAGCGCGAACTGCGCCATGCGCGCTGGAGCCATGGCGAGGCCGTGGGGCTGGCGCCGCTGGATGTCGTGCCAGCCTTGCACGCATTGCTGCAGACCATGCGCCTGATCCACCGGGATCGCGGAGTGAACTTCGTGATGAACGCGCCGGAGCACCTGATGCTGCGCATGGACCGGGAGGACCTGCTGGAACTGTTCGGCAACCTGCTCGACAATGCCGGCAAGTGGGCGCACAGCCAGGTACGCCTCACCGTGCAGCCCACCCACCATGGCCTGACCGCCCTCATTGAGGACGACGGCCCCGGCACGGATACCGAACGCCTGAATCATGACGCCACGCGCGGCCAACGCCTCGACGAAAGCCGTCCCGGGCACGGCTTGGGGCTGGCCATCGTGCGCCAGATCGTCGCCGCTCACGGCGGCAGGTTGCATTTCGACCGCAGCCGGGACCTTGGAGGGCTGTGCGTCGCACTTCAGCTGCCCGGGCGTGCGCTCACACCGAGCGGCACGCACACCACACCTCCACCCGCCGGCAGCCGTAGCGCTTGAGCAGACGCGCCAGCTCCCCAGTGGTCGCCCCCGTGGTGAGCACATCATCGACCAGCGCGACATGTCCCGGGATGTTGCCACGCACGGTGAAAGCTCCGCGCACATTGGCCGCGCGTGCGCGCTCCGGCAGGGTCACCTGGGGCGGCGCCGAGCGCACGCGAGCCAGGGCGTGGGGCAACAGAGGCAGGTCCAGGGCACGGGCGAGGGGGCGCGCCAGCTCCAGCGCCTGGTTGTAGCCGCGCTCGCGCAGGCGCCCCGGGTGCACCGGGACGGGCAGCAGTGCCTGCGGCATCCCGCCCCCGCGCTCGCGCACGGACGCCAGCAGATGGCAGGCCAGCGGCACGCCGTGGCTGAGGCGGCCATGGAACTTGAACTGAGTGAGCAAAAAGCGCACCGCGCCGGTGTATTCCAGGGGTGCGAGGGCGGCATCGAAGGGTGGCGCCTGGCGCTGGCAGGCCGGACACCAGCCGGGCGTGACCACCGGCATGGCGCAGCGCGGGCAGGCCAGCGGCACCCACGGCAGTTCGGCGGCGCAGGCCGGGCACAGCTGATCCGGCCCGGCCGGCGCATCGCACAGCAGGCAGCGACGGGGCAGGAGCCAATCCGTTATACTGCCGAACGCCTTGTTCCATTCCCTGCGCATCGCGGCGGCATCCCATGCACGAACAACACCCCAACCATAGCACCGGCGGCGAAATCCTTCCCGCAGCCAACCAGCGCCGCGCGGCCTCCTGGTTCAACTACGGCAACCTGATCGTCATCATCCTGGCCGGTATCCCCTTGCTGCTCGCAGGCAGCGCATCCGGCAAGACCATGATCTTCGCCACCGCCGGCGCCATCATCCCGATCATTCTGTGGTTTGGCGGTTCGATGCTGCTGTACGCGCTGAACAAGCATCACCCCAATCCCAAGGTCGGCCACTACACCCAGTGGGCGGCCTACCGCTTTTACGCCATCACCGGCAGCCTGGTGGTGATCGGTGCCTTCTTCCCGGCGGACATCCGCTATTACCAGGCCTTCTGGGCCGTGGCCGCCACCATCCTGATCCCCTGGTCGATCATCGACCTGCGCAGGATCCAGCGCGACGACTGGCGGCCGCTGCAAGTCCCCGTACGCCGAGAGGAGCACTGATCCCATGAGCGCCATCCGCCACGACTGGAGCCGCGAGGAGATCCTCGCCCTGTTCGACCTGCCGTTCAACGACCTGCTGCACCAGGCGCAGAGCGTGCATCGCGAACACTTCGACCCGAACACCGTGCAGGTGAGCACCCTGCTCTCGATCAAGACCGGCGCCTGCCCGGAGGACTGCTCCTACTGCCCACAGAGCGCCAAGTACGACACCGGCCTCGAGAAGGAGCGCCTGCTGCCGCTGGACGAGGTGGTGGAAGCGGCCAAGGCCGCGCGCGCCAAGGGCGCCACCCGATTCTGCATGGGCGCCGCCTGGCGCAACCCGACCGACAAGAACCTGGAAACGGTCGAGGCCATGGTGCGGGCGGTCAAGGACCTCGGCATGGAGACCTGCGTCACCCTCGGCATGCTCAAGGCCGAGCAGGCCCAGCGCCTGAAGCAGGCCGGGCTGGACTACTACAACCACAACCTCGACACCTCGCCCGAGTTCTACGGCGCCATCATCAGCACCCGCACCTACGATGACCGCCTGGACACCCTCCAGCACGTGCGCGAGGCCGGCCTGAACGTGTGCTCTGGCGGCATCGTCGGCATGGGCGAATCGCGCCGCGACCGCGCCGGCCTGCTGCAGCAGCTGGCCAACATGCCCAAGCACCCGGAATCGGTGCCGATCAACAACCTCGTCCAGGTCGAGGGCACCCCGCTGCACGGCACCGCGAAGCTCGATCCGTTCGAGTTCGTGCGCACCGTCGCCGTTGCTCGCATCCTCATGCCCAAGTCCTACGTGCGCCTCTCCGCCGGCCGCACCGAGATGAGCGACGAGCTCCAGGCCCTCTGCTTCTTTGCCGGGGCCAACTCGATCTTCTTCGGTGGCAAGCTTTTGACCACCGACAACCCGGACGAGGATCACGACACGGTGCTGTTCCGCCGCCTCGGGCTCAAGGGCATCGAAGCCCACCATGATGGCGGTTCCTGCGCAAGCTGCGGGGCGATGGACACGATGTGTGCATGAGGGACCGCGGGCGCTGGAGTGGTTGAAAAACGAAGGTTTTCCAGATAATTCAACGCTGGACAAAGGGGCGATTCCCCCTTGGGGTCGCCATAGACGGGGTTGTGGAGACCGGGTGAAAGGGCCATGGAGGGCCCTTTCACCCGGCTTCCGCAGGTCAGGCCAGGGCGGCCCCAAGGGGGATTGGCCCTCACCCCCTGCCCCTCTCCCGCCTGCGGGAGAGGGGTGTCAGAAAACCTTCGTTTTGCGAACACCATCTATCCCATGAAGGAAGACCGCCTGCGCCAGCGCCTCGCCGAACGCCGCGCCGCCGACCTCTACCGCCGCCCGCGCATCGCGGAAGGCCCATCCATCCCCCTCCGGGTGGTGGACGGTCGCGAGGTGCTGAGCTTCTGCAGCAACGACTACCTCGGCCTCGCCAACCATCCCAAGGTCATCGCCGCCTTCAAACGTGGCGCGGACGAGTACGGCGTCGGCAGCGGCGCCGCGCATCTGGTCAACGGTCACACCCGCGCCCATCAGGCGCTGGAGGATGAGCTGGCCGCCTTCACCGGGCGCGCGCGGGCGCTGCTGTTCTCCACCGGCTACATGGCCAACCTCGGGGTCATCGGCGCACTGGTCGGCCGCGGTGACGCGGTGTTCGAGGACCGCCTCAACCACGCCTCGCTGCTGGATGGCGGCCTGCTCTCGGGCGCGCGCTTCAGGCGCTATGCCCATGCCGATGCCGACGCGCTGGCGGGCCTGCTGGCCGAAGCCGGTGCCGGCGAACGGCTGATCGTCACCGACGGCGTGTTCAGCATGGACGGCGACCTCGCCCCTCTGCCTGCCCTTGCCACCCTTGCAGGCCAGCACGATGCCTGGCTGATGGTGGATGACGCCCACGGCCTGGGCGTCCTGGGCGCCACGGGACGCGGCACGCTCGAGCACTTCGGCCTCGGCGCGATGGAGGTCCCGGTGCTGATGGGCACCCTCGGCAAGGCGCTCGGCACCGCTGGGGCCTTTGTTGCCGGTTCGCAGGATCTGATCGAATGGCTGATCCAGGCCGCCCGCCCCTACATCTACACCACCGCCATGCCCGCCGCGCTGGCCGAGGCCACCCGCGCCAGCCTGCGCCTGGTCGACGAGGAACCCTGGCGGCGCGAGCACCTGCGCACCCTGATCACCCGTTTCAGGGCGGGTGCCGAACAGCTCGGCCTGCGCCTGATGCCCTCCGACACGCCGATCCAGCCGATCCTGGTCGGCGACGCAGGCGAGGCCCTGGGCCTGAGCCAGCAGCTCTTGGACACCGGCATCCAGGTCACTGCCATCCGCCCGCCCACCGTCCCGCAGGGCACGGCGCGCCTGCGCGTCACCTTCAGTGCCGCCCACAGCCTGCAGGATGTGGACCGCCTGCTTACCGCACTTGAGAACCTTCGTTTTGCGTCCTAGTCTCAGGGAAGGCGCTCATAACGAAATAGGAGTCCCGCCATGAACACTCGCATCCTTGCCCTGCCCCTGCTCGCCGCCGCCGTCACCCTGGCCGGCTGCCAGACCTATCAGGAACGCCCCCAGACCACCACCGGAGCCGGCATCGGGGCGGTCACCGGGGCCGTGCTCGGCAGCGCAATCGCCGGGCGAGGCCAGAAGACCGAGGGCGCCATCCTCGGCGCGGTGGTCGGCGGCCTGGCCGGCGGGGCCATCGGCAACTACATGGACGAGCAGGAGCGCGCCCTGCGCCAGCAGACGGCGGGCACCGGCATCGATGTCTCCCGTCAGGGCGAGAACATCGTGCTGAGCTTCCCGGACCAGATCAGCTTCGACGTGGGCCGCGCGGACATCAAGCCGCAGTTCATGCGCACGCTGGACAGTGTGGCCCAGACCCTGCGCCAGTATGACCGCACCCGCATCGAGATCGCCGGCCATACCGACAGCACCGGCAGCATGGAAGGCAACCAGCGCCTGTCCGAGAACCGCGCCAACGCCGTGCGCAGCTACCTGGCCAGCCGCGGTGTCGCGCCCGAGCGCATGTACGCGGTGGGCTACGGCCAGAGCCGCCCGATCGCCAGCAATGCCACCGCCGAGGGCCGTGCGCAGAACCGCCGCGTCGAGATCATCGTGATCCCAAACCAGTAGGAGGCCCGCCCTCCAGGCTGTTTCAAAGCTCTTTGAAACAGCCTGGGAATGCGAGCCAAGGATGGCTCGCTCGAAGGCCAACCCCCGCAGGGGCTTCTGGCATGGATGCCGGAAGGGCGTGAGAGGAGGAGCAGGCGAGTTTCAAAAGGGCAGGACAGCCCTTTTGAAACAAACTGCCTCGGGCCGAAGACCTTCGCCAACTCGCGGCGAGGGCGCCGCTCCCACACGGCAAAGGCATCAGACCACGCCCCGCTCGGCCAGTGACACCGGCTCGCCATCGCCGACAATGAAGTGATCCAGCAGGCGGATGTCGATCAACCCCAGCGCCTCCTTCAGGCGCTGGGTGATGAGTTCGTCCGCATGGCTCGGCTCCGCCACCCCGGAAGGGTGATTGTGGGCCACGATCAGGGCCGCCGCGTTGTGCTGGAGGGCGCGGCGCACCACCTCGCGCGGGTGCACGACGGCCTCGCCGAGGGTGCCGAGGAACAGCTCCTCGACGGCGATCAGGCGGTGGCGGGCATCAAGGAAGAGGACGAGGAAGACCTCGCGCGGCTGGTCGCGCAGGCGGGCGGCGAGGTAGCCGCGGACCGCCCCGGGTGAGGTGAAGGCATCGCCACGCACGAGCGACTCGCGCAGGTGGCGGCGTGCCATCTCCAGCACCGCCTGCAACTGGGCGTACTTGGCATCGCCCAGTCCAACCCCGGCGCAGAATTCCGTGCGCGAGGCATTGAGCAGCGGCCGCAAGCCCCCGAAGCCCGCCAGCAGCTCACGCGCCAGGTCCACGGCGGACTTCCCCGCCACGCCCGTGCGCAGGAAGATGGCCAGAAGCTCCGCATCCGAGAGCACCGCCGGGCCGTGCTTGAGCAGTTTCTCCCGCGGACGCTCATCCTCGGGCCAGTCCGTGATCGCCATGCCTGTCCTCCTTCAATCCTTGGCCGACGATGCCAGTTTAGCCATGAACCGCTAAACTGCCGGCATGAACCTCACCGGCAAGCACATCCTGCTCGGCCTCTCCGGCGGCATCGCCGCCTACAAGGCCTGCGACCTCGTCCGCCGCCTGCGCGATGCGGGCGCCGAGGTGCGCGTGGTGATGACCGAAGGCGCGACCCATTTCGTCACCCCGCTCACCCTGCAGGCCCTCTCCGGCCACCCGGTGCGAACGTCCTTGTGGGATGAGGCGGCCGAAGCGGCCATGGGCCACATCGAGCTGGCCCGCTGGGCGGATGCCATCCTGATCGCCCCGGCCAGCGCGGACTTGCTGGCGCGCCTGGCCGCCGGCATGGCGGACGACCTCTTGACCACCCTGTGCCTCGCCACCGAGGTCCCGCTGTTCTTCGCCCCGGCCATGAACCGGGTGATGTGGGCAAACCCGGCCACCCAGGCCAATGTGCGGACCCTTACCGCGCGCGGCGCCACGCTCTTCGGCCCGGCTGCAGGCGCGCAGGCCTGCGGCGAGACCGGCGAGGGCAGAATGCTCGAGCCCGTGGAACTGGTGGCCCGGCTTGTCGAGCATCTGGCCCCGCCGCGACACGGGCTTGCGGGCAAGCGGGTGGTCATCACCGCCGGCCCCACGCGCGAGGCGCTCGACCCGGTGCGTTTTATCTCCAACCGCAGCTCCGGGCGCATGGGCTATGCGCTGGCCGAGGCGGCACGCGAGGCGGGGGCCGAGGTGGTGCTGATCAGCGGCCCGACTGCCCTCCCTACCCCGAAGGGGGGCGCGCGCATCGACGTGGAGACGGCCCTGCAGATGCACGACGCGGTGATGGCGCAGATGCCCTGCGACATCTTCATCGGCACCGCCGCCGTGGCCGACTACCGCCCGATTGAGGCCGCCCCCGAGAAGATCAAGAAGGGCGCCGAGCAGCTCACCATCACCCTGGTGAAGAACCCCGACATCGTGAGCGAGGTCGCCGCGCTCCCCGAGCGCCCCTTCGTGGTCGGCTTCGCCGCCGAGACCGAGCACGTGCTCGAGCACGCACGCGACAAACTGGTGCGCAAGAAGCTCGACCTGATCGCCGCCAACCGGGTCGGCGAAGGGCTCGCCTTCGATCAGCCGGACAACGCACTCACCGTGCTGTGGGACGGCGGCCAGGTCGAGCTCCCGCAGACAGACAAGCGCCAGCTCGCGCGCCAGCTCATCGAACTCATCGTCCAGCGAATCCAGCACCGTGCATAACATCCAGCTCAAGATCCTTGACCCGCGCCTTGGCACCACCATCCCCCTGCCCGAATACGCGACGGAGGGCTCGGCCGGCCTCGACCTGCGCGCCTGCATCGACGCCCCGCTCACCCTCGCCCCCGGCCAAACGGAGCTCGTGCCGACCGGCATCGCCATCCACATCGGCGATCCGGGCCTTGCCGCCGTCATCCTTCCGCGCTCAGGTCTCGGCCACAAGCACGGCATCGTGCTCGGCAACCTGGTCGGCCTGATCGACTCCGACTACCAGGGCCAGCTGTTCGTCTCGGTATGGAACCGCGGCCAGGCCCCCTTCACCCTCGAGGTCGGCGAGCGCATGGCGCAGCTGGTGTTCGTGCCGGTGGTGCAGGCCCACTTCGAGGTGGTGGACGAGTTCCACGCCAGTCAGCGCGGCACCGGCGGCTTCGGCTCCACCGGGCGCGGCTGATCCCTTCCCCATGCTCGACCCCGCCCGCCTTCATCACGCCTACGACCTGCGCGGGCGGGTCGGCATCGACATCTCGGCCGACGACTTCCTGCGCCTGGGCCGCGCCATCGCCCGCCGTGTACGCCAAGAGGGTGGCCGGTCGCTGGTCGTGGCCTTTGACGGGCGCCTGAGCAGCCCGGACCTTGCCCGGGCCTTGCTCGACGGCTTGCTCGTGGGCGGTATCGATGTGCTCGACCTTGGCCTCGCGCCCACCCCCCTGGCCTATTTCGCCGAACGTCACCTGGATGCCGATGGCGCGGCCATCATCACCGCCAGCCACAACCCCGCCGACTGGAACGGCCTGAAGCTGATCCTGGGTGGCGAGGTGGTGTTCGGCGAGCCCTTCGCGGCCATCGTGCAGGAGACCCTGGGCGATATGTCCGATGACGTCCCTCCCGGCCGTCATCACAGGCCCGACCCCATCCCCGCCTATCTCGACCACCTTGATGCAGGCCACCCGCTGCCCCGTCCGCTGCGGGTCGGGCTGGACGCCATGCACGGCGCCGCCGGCCCGCTCGCCTTGCGCCTGCTCAAGGGCTTGGGCGCACAGGTCGTCCCACTCCGCTGCGCGGTGGACGGCAGCTTCCCTCTTGGTGCGCCCGACCCCTCACGGGCGGAAAACCTCGCCGGACTGGCGCGCACGGTGGTGGAACAGTCTCTTGATCTTGGCCTTGCCCTCGACGGCGACGGTGACCGGCTGGTGGTCATGGACGGCCGAGGCGAGGTCATCGCCCCGGACCGGCTGCTGGTCCTGTTCGCCCGCGAGGCCCTCCGCACACACCCCGGTGGGGTCGTCCTGATGGACGTGAAGGGCTCGCAGGCTACCCGCCGCGCGATCGAGGCCGCCGGCGGGAGGGTCGAGATCGTCCCGAGCGGACACGCGAACATGCGTTCCGCCATGCGGCGCGCCGGCGCGCTCCTGGGGGGCGAGCTGTCCGGCCACCTGTTCTTTGCCGACAACGGCTATGACGATGGCCTGGACGCCGCAGTGCGGCTGCTACGCCTGTTCGCCGAGCACCCCGAATCGCCCACGGCGCTGCTTGACACCCTGCCGCAGGCCCATGCCACGCCCGAGCTGCTGATCCCGCGCCCCAGCGATCTCGACCTGCCGGCCCTGCTGGATGCGCTGGCCACCCGTCTCCCCCTCCCGGACGAGCGGCTGCTGCGCATCGACGGCCTGCGGCTCGAGTCCCCCGAGGGCTTCATCCTCGTGCGCGCCTCCAACACGCAGCCGCTGCTCACCCTGCGCATCGAGGGCGAGGACGAAGCGGCCCTCGCGCGGTTAAAATCGCGCCTGAGCCAGGCCTGGCCCGACTCGGCCCCGCGCCTCCCCCACCCGTTCTGAAGCGAGCCCACCATGGACAACCAGACCGCCCTGAATACCGCCAACGTCCTCGTTGAAGCCCTGCCCTACATCCAGCGCCTGCACGACAAGACCGTGGTCATCAAGTTCGGCGGCAACGCCATGGTGGACGAGGCGCTGCAGAACGCCTTCGCGCAGGACATCGTGATGCTCAAGCAGGTGGGCGTGAACCCGGTGGTGGTGCACGGCGGCGGGCCGCAGATCAACCAGGTGCTGGAAAAGATCGGCAAGAAGGGCGAGTTCATCCAGGGCATGCGGGTGACCGACCGCGAGACCATGGATGTGGTGCAGATGGTGCTTGGCGGCCTGGTGAACAAGGACATCGTCGCCCTGATCAACCGCCACGGCGGACGCGCGGTCGGCCTCACCGGACGCGACGCGGGCCTCGTGCGCGCGAGGAAGCTGCACATGACCCGCCAGACGCCGGAGATGGCGGCGCCGGAGATCATCGACCTCGGCCACGTGGGCGAGGTGGACCGCATCGACCCGGCCATCGTCGAGGCCCTGGACCGCTCCGACTTCATCCCCGTGATCGCGCCGGTGGGCGTGGGCGAGGACGGCGCGGCCTACAACATCAACGCCGACGTGGTGGCGAGCAAGCTGGCCCAGGTGCTGAAGGCCGAGAAACTGCTGCTCCTGACCAATACCCCGGGCGTGCTCGACAAGCAGGGCAAGCTTTTGACCGGCCTGACCGCGAAGGACGTGGACGGACTGATCGAGGACGGCACTATCTACGGCGGCATGCTGCCGAAGATCGAGTTCGCCCTGGACGCCGTGCGCGGCGGGGTAAAGACGGTGCAGATCATCGACGGCCGTGTGCCGCACGCGGTGCTGCTGGAGCTTTTGACCGACAAGGGCGTGGGCACCTTGATCAGGGGCTGAGCCGGGCGCGTGCATCGTCCGCCGAGGCGGCCTTCAGGGCACGCCAGCGCTCGAGCTCAAGGGCGAAGGATTCGGCCATCCGCAAGCGCTCCTGCCGCAGGCGCTCGATGCCACGCTCCCCCTCCTCGATACGCCGGCGCAGGACTGCAATCTCCTCGTGCCCCGGATACTGACGCTCAAGCATCGCCAACCGCTCGCGCTGGGCCACAAGCTGCCGTTCGATGACCTCCCGCTGGGCGTCGAGACCCGCCAGCCGAGCGTCGCGCGCCTGCAGGATCGATTCCTCACCGGAGTACAGCTTGAGCAGCATGGCATCCCGCGCCGCCTGCTCCCGCTCGGCCCGCTCCTGATCGGCGCGCAAGGCCCGCTCGCGAAGGATGGCCGCACGCTCCTCGGGCGTGGGTTCGGGCGACAGGCGACGCAGCTCGCGCCCGTGCGGATCCAGCACGGCATGTCCCTCCCGTACCCTGTCGGGCGGCAGGCGATCGGTATAGACCACCGCCCCCCGGTCATCCTGCCAGCGGTAGTACTCGCCGGCATGGAGCGGCACCCCCACGGCACGCGCCAATAGACTCCCGATCATCACCGCGCCCAGCAACATCATGTCTCCTCCCTGGCCCAGCGAATGCTTCGGAAAAGTTAAGCACGTAGAACCCGACGATGGAATGGCTTGATCAGTTTGTTTTGCTGACCGTTTCCCTGGCCGCCAACCTGCTCTCCGCCCTGGCGGGTGGCGGGGCGGGGCTGCTGCAGCTGCCGGCGCTGATCTTCCTCGGCCTGCCGTTCGGCGTCGCCCTGGCGACGCACAAGGTCGCCAGCGTGGCACTCGGCGTCGGCGCCACCCTGCGCCACGCCCGCCAGAACACGCTGGACCGGCGCTTCACCCTGTTCATCCTCGCCAGCGGCCTGCCCGGGGTGGTGCTCGGCTCGAGCCTGATCCTCGCCGTGCCGGAGACTCCGGCGCGCATCGCCCTGGGCCTGATGACCATCGCCATGGGGCTCTACTCCTGGCGCAACCCCGGACTCGGGCAGGAGCACGACCCGCGCCACCGCGACCTGCGCGGCTTCCTCATCGGCGGCGCGCTGCTGTTCGCCATCGGCGCATTGAACGGCTCGCTCACCTCGGGCACTGGCCTTTTGGTCACCCTGTGGCTGGTGCGCTGGTTCGGCCTCGACTACAAGCGCGCGGTGGCCTACACCCTGGTGCTGGTCGGCCTGTTCTGGAACGGCGCGGGGGCGCTGACCCTGGGCTGGCTGGGCGAGATCCGCTGGGACTGGCTGCCCGCCCTGCTCATTGGATCGCTGGTTGGCGGCTACCTCGGTGCGCACCTCTCCATCATCAAGGGCAACCGATTCATCAAGCGCGCCTTCGAGGCGGTCACCATCGCCACCGGCCTTGCCCTGATCGGAGGCACAATCGGATGACCGATGCAACAAGTTATGCACAAATCAAGTGCAGGACCACGTAAGTCCTTGATTTGCTGCCACTGCGCTCACAGCGGATTGCACCAATCGCGTAAGTGATTGATTTCACAGTGGTTGCATGATGTGGCGAAATTATAACCAACCCCATGCCAACCACATCCCCATGCGCCCCCGGAAGGAAAGCCCACGATTCATCCACGGAGTTATCCACAACCCCTGGGGATAATTCATCGCCCCCGAAAAAGGCACGCCCGGCTGCGGATCGCTCCTCAGCGGCTTGGAACAAAGCGTAACGCGACATAGCCCCCAGACAGCAGCATGGCCAGGCCGACCAGCCAGAACGGCGCGCTCAGACCGCCGCTCCACTGCGCCGTAAGGCCCAGGGCAAGGCCGCCGATGGCATAGCCGAGATCGCGCCAGAAGCGATAGATGCCGAGGATGGAGGCGCGCCGAGCCGGTTCGGCCAGATCGGCCACCGCCGCCCCCAGGGTGGGGTAGAGCATCGCCATGCCGGCACCAATGACGGCAGCCTCCAGCGCCCATAGCAAGGGGGAAGCGGTCAGCCCCGTCGCGATCACCCCCACCCCGCACAACCCCATCCCCCACACGATCAGGCCCTTGCGCCCGATGCGGTCGGACAGGGGGCCCGTGACCAGCTGCCCCGTGCCCCACACCAGGCCGTAGACCGCGACCAGTCCGCCAGCCTCGACCAGGCTCGCCCCCCGTGCGACAAAGAACATCGGGAAGAACAGCCAGACGATGGCGTCGGTGAACTTCTCCACCAGCCCCGCCTGGTACAAGGCGCGCAGGCTGATGTCGACCGGCCTTGGTCGGCCCCCGACGGGCTCGCCTTGCGTCGAGTCCCGATTCGCTCCCGGCGAATCGGCCACGTCGTGCCAGGTTGCCGGCCTGAACAGTTGGTGCAGCGGCATGGGCGCGGATGCGCCCCCCTTCGGGTGATCCCGATGATGAGCGAGGGCCCAGGGACGGGTCTCGCGCACGCCCCACAGCCCGAGCGCCAGGGCGACCACCACGGTCAGCGTGCCGAACCAGAACAATCCCTCCCGAGCGCCGTACAGATCCGCCAAGGCGGCGGTGAACAGCCCCGCCAGCGCAACCCCCGCATACCCCGAGAACTCGTTCAGCCCGTTGACCAGCCCGCGCTGCTCGGCGCGTGCGAGGTCGAGTTTGCTGTTGAGCGCCATCGACCAGCACAAGCCCTGGTTGACGCCAAGCAGCACGGTCGCGGCGACAATCCAGCCCCAGCCCGGTGCGTACAGGACCAGGAACGGCACCGGCAACGCGGCGAGCCAGCCCGCGATCAACACAGGTCTACGCCCCCAGCGGTCGGACAGCCGCCCCGCGAACAGGTTGAGCAGGGCCTTCACCACCCCGAACACCACCACGAACGACGTCAGGGCGAGGAAGGAGCCCTTGGCCAGGCCAAAGTCCGATTCCGCCAGCACCGGCAACACGGTGCGGGTCATACCGATCGTCGCACCGACGAAGAACACCTGCAGCAGCTGGAGCGTGAACTGGGCGAGGTTGGCGCGGATGCCGTGCAGGATGTCCATGGAGAGCTTCTCGTGTGGATGGCGATGGGAAACATCCTAGCGGCCATTGACATATCGATCAATTGATTGATTGAATGTTTTTGCATCTTGAATACCGCCCATTCCCACAGAAGGAGCCCACCATGTTCCTGATCCAGCACCCCAGCCCCCTGTCTTCCCTGGCCTACCTGTTCGGCTGTACCGGCAAGCGCGCGGCGATCGCCGTCGATGTGCACGCGGGCGACGAGGAGACCTTCCTCGCCATGGCGCGCGAGAAGGATGTCGAGATCCGCTACGTCATCGACACCCACATCCACGCCGACCATGTCTCCGGCGGCCGCAGGCTCGCGCAGCTCGCCGGCGCGCACTACGCCCTGCACGAGAGCAACACCGGTGTGGTGCCCTGGGACTTCATGGGGCTGCGCGACGGCCAGGTGCTGGAGGCGGGCAACGTCAGCGTGCAGGTGCTGCACACCCCGGGCCACACCGAGGACAGCATCACCCTGCTGGTGACCGACCGATCACGCTGCGACGAGCCTTGGTTCCTGGTGACCGGCCACACCCTCTTCGTCGGCGCGGTCGGCCGCCCCGACCTCAAGGGCCGCGAACGGGAGATGGCGGAAAAGCTGTACGACTCGCTGTTCGGCAAGCTGCTGAGCCTGCCGGACCACCTCGAGATCCTGCCGGGCGCGCAGGCAGGCAGCGTGTGCGGTGGCGGCATCAGCGGCAAGCCGGTCTCCACCCTGGCCTTCGAGAAGCGTCACAACAAAGGCCTGATCCGCAACCGGGAGGCCTTCATCGAGGCCATCCTCGAGACCGCCCTCGCCCTGCCCGAGCCCGAGGGCATGCGCGACATCATCGCCGCCAACATCGCGGCCGAGATCCCGGCCTGACCACGCCACAGAGAGCGACATGATGGAACCAACGACGATCCTGCTGCTGGCTGTCCTCGGCCTGGCCCTGGTATTTGGCGCCGCCGCGCAGTTCTCCCGCGTCTGCGTGCCGGGTGGGCTGAGCGACTGGATGTTCCGGGGCGAGCACGGCCGGCTGGCCGCCTATTTCATCGCCATCGGCGTGGCTGTCATCGGCACCGGCCTGCTGCAAGCCCTGGCGGGCATCGACCTGAACGACACCAAGCCCCCTTACCGCAGCCCGGAGTTCGCCTGGGGCCGCTACGCCATTGGAGGCTTCCTGTTCGGCGTGGGCATGGTGCTGGCGCGCGGCTGCCCGGTGCGCAACCTGGTCAAGCTCGGGCAGGGCAACCTGCAGTCCCTGCCGGTGCTGGCGGTGATGGCCGTCACCGCCTACGCCATGACCCGTACATCCCTCTATGCCGAGACGTTCATGCCCTGGGTGGGCGGCCTGTCACTCAACCTGACCTCCTTCGGCATCGCCCATCAGGACCTCGCCAGCCTGCTCGGCGGTGGGGCGGGCCTCGCCCTGGCGCTGGCCATCATCGTCGGCCTCGCCTTCCTCGCCCTTTCGGCACGCGCACTGCCCCCCTCCACGACGCGCCGGAGTGCGACCTGGCTGGGCGGCGGCCTGATCGGCGCAACCGTCGCGGCCGCATACTGGCTGACGGGCGGCCCGCTGGGCCAGAAGGCCCTAGAGGCCGCCGCGATGATGGAAAGCCCGCCCGAGGGGCTCGGCATCCAGTCCTTCACCTTCGCCGCGCCGCTCGGCGATGTGGTGCACTACCTCGGCCACCCGACCGCGACCTCCGCCATCACCTTCGGCGTGGTCGCGGTGGCGGGCGTACTGCTCGGTGCTCTGCTAAGTGCCGTCGTGCGCCGCGAGTTCGCCGTGCAACGCTTCGGCGCACCGCGCGAATGGGCGCGGACCCTGGGCGGCGCCGTGCTGGTCGGGGTCGGCAGCGTGCTGGCCATGGGCTGCACCGTTGGTCACGGCCTGAGCGGGATCGCCACCCTTGCGCTCGGCTCGTTCGTAGGACTCGCCGCGATTCTGGCCGGGGCGTGGGGTGCGCTGAAGCTCGAAGCCCTGCTTAGCCAGCGCGCCCCGGCCAGCTGTGAGGCATCCGCCCCCGCTCAGGATTGCCCGGCGCCAGGGAACGGCTAGAATCAGCAGACTCAAACAATCAATTGAACGAGCATGAGCGGCTTCAAGCAGGACCTCAACGACCAGTTCGCCCGCCTTGGCAAGGCGCTTTCCAACGGGCGCCGGCTCGAGCTCTTGGAATACCTTGCCCAGGGCGAGCGCAGCGTCGAGCAGCTGGCCAAAGTCAGCGGCCTGAGCGTGGCCAACACCTCCCAGCACCTGCAACAGATGCGCCAGGCAGGGTTGGTAAGCGCGCGTCGGGAGGGCAAACACATCCTCTACCAGCTCGCGGGCGAGGACGTGGTTCAACTGCTGGACGTGCTGCGCACGGTCGCGGAGCGCCGCCTGTCTGAGGTGCGCGAGATGGTGGCCAAGGTGCTCACCGCGCGCGACAGCCTGGAGCCAGTACAAGCCGCCGAGCTGCTCGAACGCTCCCGCCTGGGCCTTGTCACGGTGCTGGACGTGCGCCCGCCTGAGGAGTTCGAGGCCGGCCACCTGCCCGGTGCGATCAACCTCACCCTGGCGGAGCTCGAGAAGCAGCTGGACCGCCTGCCGCGCGACCGCGAGGTGATCGCCTACTGCCGCGGCCCCTACTGCGTGCTGTCCTTCGAAGCCGTCGCCCGCCTGCGGCAGCAGGGCTTCAAGGCGCGGCGGCTGGAGCAGGGCTACCCCGAATGGAAACTCGCCGGTCTTCCGACTGAAGCCGGTCCACAGTGAGACGACCATGAACGACACGACTCCGCTCCAGCAGCTGCGCACCCACCTTGAGAGCGTCATCGTCGGCCAGCGTGCGCTGCTCGACCGCCTGCTGATCAGCCTTTTGACCGGCGGCCACCTCCTGGTCGAGGGCCTGCCGGGCCTGGCCAAGACCACCGCCATCAAGACCCTGGCCGAGGGGGTGCACGCGAGCTTCCAGCGCATCCAGTTCACCCCGGACCTTCTGCCATCCGACCTTACCGGGGCCGAGGTCTACGATCCGGATCGTCACCAGTTCAGCTTCCGGCCGGGCCCCCTGTTCCACGAGATTGTGCTCGCGGATGAGATCAACCGCGCCCCGGCCAAGGTCCAGGCCGCCCTCCTGGAGGCCATGCAGGAGCACCAGGTCACCATCGGTGGCGTCTCCCACCGGCTGCCCGAGCTGTTCATGGTGATGGCGACCCAGAACCCGCTGGAGCAGGCCGGCACCTACCCCCTGCCGGAGGCCCAGCTCGACCGTTTCCTGCTGCACGTGGTGCTGGACTACCCCAGCGAGGCGGAGGAGCTCGAGATCCTGCGTCGCCATCGTGCCGCAGGGCAGGCCGCCCGTCCTGATGCGCCGAAGATTGACGTCGCCTGGGTGCTCACGGCCCGCCGCCAGGTCGAGCAGGTCCACATCGCCCCCGAGCTGGAGGCCTGGATGGTGCGCCTGGTGGCCGCCACCCGCCGGCTCGCCGAGCATGTGCCCGAGGCGGCCGGCATGATCGACTGCGGCGCCTCGCCGCGCGCCTCGCTTGCCCTCGCCCAGGCCGCGCAGGCGCTCGCCTTTCTGCGCGGGCGCGATTTCGTCACCCCCGAGGACCTGCTCGACATCGCCCCGGACGCCCTGCGCCACCGCCTGCTGCTCAGCCCGGCCGGCCAGCTTGCCCGCCTCAACCGCGACGCCCTGATCGCCAAGCTCTGCGATGCGCTTCCTACGCCTTGAACGCTGGCTAACGCGGCCCAAGGCTGGGGGCGACATCCACGCCCCCCTGCTGAGCGATGCGACCCTGGCCGAGATCGGCGCCCTCACCGCCAGCCTGCCCGAACCGGTGCGCCTGAGCACCCGGCTGCAACGCGGCGAGCAGGCCTCGCCCTACCAAGGCCCCGGCCTCGACTTTACCGACCTGCGCCCCTACCAACCGGGCGATGATGTGCGGCGGATCGACTGGCGGGTCAGCGCACGCCTGCAGAAGCCCTTCGTACGCGTCTATGCCGAGACCCGCCAGGCCGTGACCTGGGTGGTGCTCGACCGCGGACCGAGCATGCGCTTCGGCACCCGCGCGCGGCTCAAGGCCGCCCAGGCGGCGCGGCTCGCGGCCCTGGCCCTCGGCGGCGCGGGGCGGGCGCAGGAGGCGCTGGCCTTGACCCTGCTGGATGGCGACGCCCACACCACCCAGCCCCCGCGCAGCGGGCGCGCACCGCTGCACGCGGCCCTCGAGGCCCTGCGCGCCGCCTGCCCACCGCGGAAGGAGACCGCCCCAAGCCGCTGGAGCGAGCTGCTTGCCGAGCTGGAACTCAGCCTGCCGCACGGGGCGCGGCTGTGGCTGATCTCCGACTTCATGGGGCTCACCCCGCAGGACGAGGCCCTGCTGGAGCGCCTGGCCGCACGCGCGGAGCTGACCCTCTGCCCGATCGAGGATGCCAGCGAGCGTGAGCTGCCCAAACTTGGCCGGGTGCACCTGCAAACGGCTGCGGGCACGGTCGAGCTGGATACCGCCTCCCACGCGCTGCGCACGGCCTACTCGGAGGCGCGCGCCGCCCGCCTCAAACATCTGGATGCCCTGGCCGGCCGCCTGCGCGCGCGTCTGCTACCCGTGGGCGCGGACGAGGCCCTGTCCGGGATCGCCACCCGTCTGGCGGGGGCGGCCTGATGGAAGGCCTGCACGACATCATCCCCCCCGCCCCGGTGAGCGGCGGACTGACGGGCCTCATGGCACAGGGCGGACTGCCCCACCCCCTGCTGCTGGCCCTGCCCGTGCTCCTTGTGCTCACCCTCTGGCTTCTGCGCCACCGCCTGCGGGCCGCCCTGCGCCTGATCCTGGCCCGGCGCGCCCTGCGCGCGGGCAGGCTGGAGGCGGTCGAGGGCCTGATTCGCCGCCACTTGGGTCTTCCCCACCTCCACCCCGAGCGCCCGCCCACCGCCATCGACGCCCAGGCCTGGCGGGCACTGGTCGAGGGCCTGCATGCGGCACGCTTTGGCGCCAAGACCATGCCACGTGCCGAGCTCGCACCCCTCCTAGGCACGGTGTTCACCCCCTCCCCCTCGCGGGGGGAGGGCCGGGGAGGGGGTGATGAGCACGTGGTCAGCGTGACACCGGCCCCACCCCCGCCTCCATCGGGCTCGGGAGCAGGCGAACAGGCGGGCCTGCGCCCATGATCACCTTCGCCCATCCTTGGCTTTTGCTTGCGCTGCCCGTCGTCCTGGGACTGGGCTGGCGCTGGCGTGCCGCCGCCCCCGCGGCCTTCAGCCGCGCCCCGCTGCGGTTGCGCCACCCGGCCCTCGCACGGCTGGGGCTTGGTGCTACGCGCACCGCGCCTGCCGCGCGGCGCTGGCTGCCGCTGGTGCTCGCCCTGCTGGTGCTCGCCGCCGCCCGGCCGCAGAGCGAGGGCGGCTGGCTGGAGCCTAGGGGCGAGGGCCGCGACATCCTGCTTGTGATCGACGCCTCGCCCAGCATGTCCATCCACGACATGACCCTGGACGGCAAGAGCGTGCCGCGCATGGCGGTGCTCAAAGAGGCGGCAAGACGCTTCATCGACGCCCGCCTCCAGGACCGCCTGGGGCTCGTCGTGTTCAGCGACGCGGCCGCCACCGCCGTGCCGCTCACGCACGATCGCGCCGTGGTCGCCATGCAGCTTGCCCGCCTCACCCCCGGCAGCACCGGCGCGGCCACGGCCATCGGCGAGGGGCTGGGGGTGGCGCTGCGGCAGGTCGAGGGCCGCACCCCGCCCCCCGTCATCGTCCTGTTCACCGACGGCGACAACACCGGCGGCCTCCTGCGCCCGCGCGAGGCACTGGCCTATGCGCAAGCCTTGGGGCTGCGCCTGTACACCGTCGCCGTCACGCCGGAGCCTGCCCTGCCGACCACCGATGAGGGCGGGCTGCGGGAGCCGACCCTGGCCGAGATGAGCGAACTCACCGGGGGTGCGGCCTACCGGGCCGGGGATGCCGACAGCCTGACCCGCATCCTGGCCGAGATCGACCGGCGCGAGGCGACCACCCGCCCGCCCCCCACGGAGCGGGTGAAGCTTGAGTGGTATCCCGCCCCCCTTGGCCTCGCCCTGCTCCTGCTCACCCTGGGCCAGCTGCGCGAACTGCGAAGCGGGAGGGCAGCATGAGTACCCTGCTGAGCATCCAGTGGCACTGGCCCTGGGCCTTTGGCCTGCTGCTGGTCCCGCTCGCACTTGGGCTTGCGGGCCTCATCCGCCGCGTCCGCCTGCTGGACTATGCTGACCCCGCCCTCCGACCCTGGGCCCTTGTGGATCAGGCCAGGGCAGGTCACGGCCGTACACTCGTGCACGCGCTCGCCTGGCTCATGCTGACCACCGCCCTGGCCGGTCCGCGGCTGCCGGTGGAGCAGGCCGGGGCGGCCGCGCCCGCCCGGAGTGACGTGCGCATCCTGGCCCTGCTCGATGTCTCCGCCTCCATGCAGGCGACCGACATCGCCCCCTTGCGCCTTGAGCGTGCCCGGCTGAAGCTGTCCGCGCTGCCCGAGCAGCTTTCCGGCGAGTCGCTCGGTCTTGCCGTGTTTGCAGGCACCGCCGGGCTGGTCATCCCGCCGACCCGGGATGCCGGGGTCTTCCGCTTTGGCCTGGAGCAGGGCCTTACGATGCTGGAGGATGCCCCCGGCACCGAGCTTGCCGCCGCCCTCGAGGTCGCCCGGCGCGCCCTCGGGGAGGGCGATGCGCGCCACGGACGCGCCATCCTGCTGGTCACCGACGGCGAGGCCGAGGCCCTGCGGGGCAATGCCCTGCTGGCGGCGGTGGAATCCTTACGCGAGGCCGGCATCCCCCTGTTCATCCTCGGCACCGGCACGACGGCGGGCGCGCCCATCCCGGACGGTGCCGGCGGTTACCGCACGGTCGATGGCGAGGTCTGGCCAAGCCGGATGGATGCGACGCGGCTTGCGGAGCTGGCCGAGCGCACCGGCGGCCGGTTCGTGAGGGTGGCGGATGGCGAGGACGACCTGCGCACGCTCGCCACCGGCCTGCGGGCCCTGCCCAGCCATCCCGACCCCGGCGCCACACGCGCCTGGCGCGAGTTGTTCCTCGTCCCGTTGCTGGCGGGCCTCATCCTGCTCATGCTCGCCTATGCCCCCGTCCCGCGCCGGCCGGGCCTTGCGGCCCTGCTGCCCGCCTTCCTGCTCGGCGGCCTGCTCAACGGTCCCACGGACGCCTGGGCCGACCCGGGCCTTGCCGCCGCCTACGCGGCCTGGGCCCGCGGCGACTTCGTCCAGGCCCAGCTGCTCTATGCCCGTCAGCCGGGGGCCCAGGCGCGCCTTGGCGAGGGTGCGGCCGCCTACCGGCGCGGCGACTTCGCCCACGCCGCGCAAAGCTTCACCACCGCCTGGCTGCTGGCCCCGGACGACACGACCCGCGCCGATGCCCTCTACAACCTGGGCAACGCCGAGCTCAAGGCCAGCCACCCGGAGCGCGCGGTCGCCGCCTACGAGGCCGTGCTGCGCCTGCGCCCCAACGATGAGGCGGCCCAGGCCAACCTGTGGCTCGCCCGCCAGCAGGCCGAGGAGAGGTCGATGCAGCGATCCCGCCCGGAGAGCCCCCCCGGCCGCCGGCCGACCGACTACGGGCGCTACGACGAGGACGTGACGGCCGACTTTCCCACCGAGGAGGCCGCTTCCGGCGGCGACCTCTCCGCCGGAGGCCCGGGCGGCGGCAAGCCGGCGGGCAAGGTGGCCGGGGCGCTGGCGCTGACCGAGGCCGACCGCCAGGCCGCGGAGAAGAAGATGGAACTGCTGCGCGACGCGCCCGCCCCCGTCTGGCGCGCGATGATGCGCAGCGAGACGCCCGGGCGTGTGAGCGAGGGGCTGCCATGGTGAAGCGCATCCTTCTGGCCCTGCTGCTGATGCTTGCCCCCCCGGCCCACGCCGGGCTCGGCATCGAGGCCCACCTCGCCAACCCCACCCCCTGGCTGCGCGAGGAGGTCCTGCTCACCGTCGAGGTGCTGGATGATCGCAGCATCATCGAGCAGATCATCGCCCCCTGGACCCCGCCCGGGGTGATCGTCCGCCCGCTCGGCAGCCGTCAGGAGCGCCTGCAGACGCACGAAGGGGTGCGCATCCGCCACCGCCACCTGTGGGGGGTGATG
Source organism: Pseudomonadota bacterium (assembly GCA_040758295.1). Taxonomy (GTDB): domain Bacteria; phylum Pseudomonadota; class Gammaproteobacteria; order Halothiobacillales; family Halothiobacillaceae; genus Thiofaba. Next base: position 16,074 of record JBFLVZ010000043.1, on the reverse strand, counting down.
CCGCTCTATCCCGGCCCGCTGACGCTCCAGCCGCCCACGGTCGAGGCCCGCGTCAGCGGCGGCAAGCGCCTGCCCCTGACCCCACCTCTGCTGCGGATGGAGGCCCGCCCGCTCGACCCGCTGCTGCCGGTGGACGTGCCGGTGAGCCTGCTTTCGCTCAGCGCCGCGCCCCTGCCCGAGGCCGTGCCGCGCGGCCGGCCGTTCACCTGGAACCTCGCCGTCGAGGGCCAGGGCCTGTCTGCGCGCGGCATCGAACGCTGGCTCAAGGAAGCCCTGCGCAACACCGGCAGCCTGCGCGTCTACCCGCCGGACATCAAGCTGCGGGACGGCATCGACCCGACCCAGCCCCTGCGCCAGCGGGTCGAGATGCGGCTGACGCTGGAGGCGCGCGACAGCGGGCCGGTGCGCCTGCCGCAGATCCGCCTACCCTACATCGACCCGACCGACGGCATGGTTCGCCTGGCCTCGCTGCCCGGGGCCGAGCTGCGCGCGCAACACCCGCTGTGGCTGGCGCTGCGCCCCTGGCTACCATGGTTCGCGGGAGCCATGCTGCTGGCCGCCCTGGTCATCCCCCTGCAACGCTGCGGACGACGCTGGCTCGCACGACGGGCATGGCTGCGCTCACTGCGTGAGGCGGATACCCCCGCGGCCCTGCGCAGGGCCTGGCGAGGGGACGCCGAAACGCTGGTCGATGTCCAGACGCAGGCTCTGGTCCAGCGCCTGGACGCGGCCTGCTATGGCAACCACCCCTTGGGCGAAGCCGATTTCCGCACCCTCAGGCAGGCCTTGCTGCAGGCAGCAGCCGGCGCGCACAAGATGGCCTGCTGGCAATTTCATGGCGCGCGATCTAGCATCAACCCATCTCCGCCCCCCTGAAGGATCCTCATTGCGAGACAAGGCCGTCCGTCCCTCCGCGGCAGTCACGGGATGATTTGAAGCGATGAAATCCACCGTCCTCCGCCTGCCCGCCATGCTGGCCATCCCGGCCCACCCGGCGGCTGCCACCCACAGGTTCCTGATCGGCGCGGTGATCCTGCTGCTGCCGCTGGTCGTGCTTGGGCAGACGGGCGCCGGCGCCATGAACTTCGTCACCTACACGCAGGCCCACGCGGTGCTGGAGGGACTCACGGTTGCCCTCTCGGTCATGATCTTCATGCTCGCCTGGAGTACCCGCGGTGCCGGGATCGAGGCGCGCTTCGGCGCCGCAGGCATGATCTTCGCCGGCATCGCCATGCTCAACATGGCGCACTTCCTGACCTTTCCCGGCATGCCCGGCGTCGACGAGCACTCGGGCCTGCAACGCTCCCTGAGCTTCTGGATGCCCACCCAGGCCATGACGGCTGCGGCCCTGCTCGCCGCGGCCCTGCTGCCCTCCTCCGTGGAGGATGCGCGCAACCTGATCAGGCTGAGCGGTAGCCTTACGCTAGCTGCGAGCGGCCTGATGCTGGGGCTGGAGTTCCTCCGGCCCGGCTGGCTGCCGGTGTGGTGGGTGACGGGCAGTGGCCTCACCCCCGCCAAGGTGCTGGGTGAATACCTCATCGCCATCGCCTTTGCCGGGGCGACCCTGCTGCTGGTGTTCCGTGCCTGGCGCGACGCCTCCGCCGAGGAGCGGACCGCCTCCACCCTGCTGGCCTGGGCGGCCCTGATCCTGTCGATCGGCGAACTGGCCTTCACGCTCTACAGCGGTGTCAGCGACTGGGTCGCCCTGCTCGGCCATCTCTACCGGATCACGGCCTTCCTGCTGGTCTACCAGGCCCTGTTCGTGCATGGCGTGCAGCTGCCCTATCAGCGCATGGCCGATTCCGAACGCACGCTGGCAGAGAGCCGGGCGCGTTACCGGCAGCTGTTCGAGACCTCGCCGGACGGCATCCTGCTGCTCGATGCCGATGACACGATCCGGGGGGCCAACCCGAGCATCACACGCATGTTCGGGCATGCCGGCGGGGAACTGCTCGGGCGCCCGCTCGACAGCCTCATCGCCTGGGATGGACAGGACGGCTCGCCACGGCTGCACGCCGGCCATGTGCCCCTGCGGTCGCTGCACGCGCTGACGGTCGACAAGGGCACCGAACTGACCGGGAAGCGGCGGGACGCCAGCCGCTTCCCCATGGAGGTCGAGCTGGTGCCGCTGGAACACTCCGATGCCGACGATCTCGCGAGCATGTGCATCATGCGTGACGTCACCGAGCGCAAGCGCCTCGAAAACCAGCTCGTCCACCAGGCGATGCACGATGCCCTCACCAACCTGCCCAACCGCGTGCTGCTTCTCGACCGCATGGAGCAGGCCCGGCTGCAGGCCCAGCGCAGCGACAGCAAGTTCGCGGTCATGTTCCTCGACCTCGACGACTTCAAGAAGATCAATGACAGCCTCGGCCACCAGCAGGGCGACCTGCTGTTGAGGCAGGTCAGCGAACGCCTGAGCGGTGTGCTGCGCGAGGACGATACGCTGGCCCGCCTGGGCGGCGACGAATTCGTCATCCTGCGCGCGGGTCTGGAAAGCGGGGCGGATGCCTCGCGAACGGCAGAAGACCTCATCGACGCCCTCAGGCAGCCCTTCCGGCTCGGCGATCAGGACGTATACATCGGCGCCAGCATCGGCATCACCTTCTACCCCGACGATGCGCAGGCGGGCGAAACCCTGCTGCGCAATGCCGACCTCGCGCTCTACCAGGCCAAGGCCGCAGGGCGTAACACCTTCCATTTCTTCTCACGCGAGATGGATCGCCAGGCCCAGGAGCGGCTGACCCTGGAAACGCAACTGCGCCGGGCCATCGCCATCACCCAGGCGGCCTCGCCGCAGGCCGTGGCCACCGACCTGCACACGGGCCTCGAGCTGCACTACCAGCCCCAGGTCCGCGCCGATGGCCAGCTGGTGGGTGCGGAGGCCCTGCTGCGCTGGCGCAACGAGGGCCAGCTGGTCATGCCCAATCGTTTCATTCCGCTGGCCGAGGAAAACGGCCTGATCGTGCCGATGGGCGCCTGGGTGCTGCGCGAGGCCTGCCGCCAGGCGCGCCAGTGGCTGGACGAGGGCCTGACGCTGGGCAGCATGGCCATCAACGTCTCCGCCCGCCAGTTCCGTCAGCACGGCTTCGTCGAGCAAGTGCGGCAGGTTCTGGAGGAGACCGGCTGGCCGGCCGCGCGGCTGGAACTGGAGATCACCGAGAGCATGATCATGGAGGCGCCGCAGGAAGCTGCCAACGCCCTGCGGGAGCTGGCAGCACTCGGCGTGGCAATCGCGGTGGACGATTTCGGTACCGGCTACTCGTCGCTGGCCTACCTGAAGACCTTCCGGGTCGACCGTCTCAAGATCGACCAGGCCTTTACCCGCGCGCTACCGGACGACCCGGACAACACCGCCATCGTCAACGCCATCATGTCCATGGCGCATGCCCTCGGTCTGCGGGTCGTGGCGGAAGGGGTGGAAACGGAGGCCCAGCGCGCCTGGCTGTCGCTGCGGGATTGCGATGTCATGCAGGGCTGGCTGTTCGGCAAGGCGCTGCCCGCTGCCGATTTCGAAAGCCGCTTCCTGATCCGGGACAAGAGGCCGCAGGCTCATCCGGCGGTTTGAGCGGCTGCCCGAGGGGCGCTCAGCGGGGGTTGCCGAAGCCGTCGAAGGCGGACGATCCCGCCAGTTGCACACCGATCCGCGGCAGCCCTTCGGCCAGGGCATCCCCGGCACTCAGACGCCAACCATGCACCGCGGCGAGCGCCTCACCCCGCTCGTCGAGCAGGGCCTGGCTGACCGCGCGCAGGCCCGGCCAGATCGCGGGCCGTTGCCAGCGCGGGGCCTCGTCCTGCTCGAGGGCGAAGTGGATGTCCTCCTCGAACCGTGCCGCGAGCAGGGCCGCCGCGTGGGCCGGCAGCGCGGCGGCGAGGACGCCGGCATCGTTCACCCGTCCCAGCGCATCCTGCCCCTGGCGCAGGTGGCGCAGCACGTCCTTCGCCTCCAGGGCCGTCGCCAGCGGTTCCAGCATGTAGCGCAGCTGCTTGCCGACCAGGCGCAAGGGGTGCAGCCCCTCGGGCAGGTGGTGCATGTCGGCGAGATAGGGCGTGGCGGCGTCCATCCAGCGCTCCGCCATCCAGGCACCAAACGACTCCCCACCCGCCCCCTCGAGCGGACGCATGCGCTCCAACGCACGCCGTGCCCCATCCAGCATCTCCGGCAGGGTGTCCAGCAGGGCCGCACGGTGGGCAGCATGTTCGCCCGCCAGCCGCTCGCGCAGGGCCTGCCAGCCATGGCGCTCACTCCCGCGGAGCTGCACACCGGCCAGCCAGGCCTCCTGCACCTCCAGATCACGCACAGGACCGCTCTCGCGCGCAAAGCTGCGCAGGGCGCGGCGCGCCTTGCGGGGGATGTCGGCGAGGGGGGCGCAGAGCTTGAGCCAGACGCGCGCTCGCCGCACGGCAACGCGCGTGTCGTGCAGGGCCTCCTCGGCGGAGGGATTCTCGCGCAGCGCCTGCCCCTGGCTCGACACGTCCTGCAGGCGCTGGTGCAGGATGGCCTGGCAGACGTCGGTCGCGGGGCGCCGAAGATCGTCGATGGTCAGCATGTCCCCCCCATGGGCGAGGTTGGTGGCGGAACCTGGCAGGCCGTTGAAAAACCCTTTTCAACGCCCTGCTAGAGCATAGCCTGCCCCGGCTGCAGGGTTATGACAGTGGGCTAGCGGACCACCATGCCCGGCCGCAGAAGGCCGGTGTCCGAAGCAAGCCGGTGCGCGGCGCGGATCGGGGCGGGCAGGCGGTAGCGGGTCAGGGCGGCCATGACGCTGGCGACGGCGGCCTCGAGATCCAGCCGGTGACCGATCGAGACATAGACCGGCCTCACTCCCGCGCGGGTGCGCAGGACGGCGCCGATCACTTCGCCCTTGTCCTCGAGCGGCACCCACGCCCCGCGCACGTCCGGCACATCCATGTGCCATCCGCAGAGACGGGTCTTGCCCACGCCGACGCTCGGCAGGCCGGTGATCACGCCGAGATGCGCGGCGATGCCCAGGCGGCGCGGGTGGGCGATGCCCTGACCGTCGCACATCAAGAGCTCAGGGGCCTGGCGCAACTGGCCGAGCGCCACGAGCACGGCCGGCAACTCGCGGAAGGCGAGCAGGCCGGGGACATAGGGGAAGCGGGTGGGCAGGCGCGCGAGGGCGGTCTCGACCACCCGGCAGGCGGGCATGTCGAGCACCGCCACCGCCGCCCGGGTGGTGCGCCCCTCGTCCTCGAAGCCCACGTCCACCCCGGCGATGCATCCGGCGAGGACCGGCGGGCCCTCCCGCAGCACCCTGGCGGCCAGCTCGCGCTGGATGGCCACCGCCTCGGCAGGGGACGCGTCCCAGCGGTGGGGAGCAATCAGGTTCATCGGCGGAAGGGGGGCAGGCCGGGCAGGAACTCCTCCCGCACCAGCAAGCGATGGCCGCGCAGGAGGAACAGCGAGCGCCGCGCCCACCGGGGGCCGTTCCGCCCCGGCGGCAGGACCGCAAGTTCAAGTCGCCGGGCGCCACCGCGGAACAGCAGCGAGCCGAGCGGACGCCGCCCAAGGCGCGCAAGGCCGAGCCTGCGCTGCGCCTCGGGCGAGCTGAGGGTGATGGCATGCACATAGGGCGTCCACGCCCCCGCGTGCCGACAGGACAGACGCACCTCGCGCCGCCACACCCGCGCGCCGATCCGCAACCCGAGGAGACGCGCGCTGGCGGGGTCAGCCTCAGCCCAACCCTCGCCGAGCACCTCAACGACCAGTCGCCCCGGGCAGACACGCACCAGGTGGCGGGTCAGCGAGCCCGGAGCGCGCAGCCAGGCCAGGGGGGGGCGGGAACGTGGACTGGCGGTGGGCATGGGGGCAGGGGCCATCCTGAGGGCGAAAGACACACATCCTATCTTAAGTAAAAGCCAGCGAACGCGACTAAACTGCTGATATCTCCACCCCACCGTGGAGGCCGCAAGTCACCGGAGGATGCGCGCCATGCCCAATGAATACTTCCTTTACGCCGCACTGGCCGGGATGCTCATCTTCGGCGTCTCCTGCCTCCTCACCATGAGCACCACCGCCTCATGGGGGCTGTCCTTCGCCGCGGCGCTAGCCGCACTTTACTATTTCTCCCCGCATATCCTCCCGGAGGACTCGCTCTTCCATCTCGAAAGGGACCTCACCCTACTGGCGCGCGACGCCCTCTTCCTCCTCAGCTGGCTTGCGGGCAGCTTCCTCGCTCGCTGGACCTGCCTCCGCTCCCAGTCCTAGGCCTGTCCCTGGCCGCCCCGCTCCGCCCCCGGACGGGTTCACGCAAACGTAACCACACCGACACCCCAAGGTCACAAACCCGCGCCAGCATGGCGACTCCGTTTTGCCAGCACATCCACGGAGCCTCCATGAACAAGCGTCTTCTTACCCTTTTCCCGCTGACCGCCGTAGCCGCAGCGGTGGGTCTCGCCCTCTCCGGCTGCGGCGGTGATGGTGATCCCCTCGTCTCCAGCGTCGAATTCACCGCCACCCCGGCGGCCGCGACCGATGAAGAGATGCTCAAGACCTACACCGCCTCCAAGGCTGTAGTGACCTACACCGACGGCTCGGTCAAGGAATACCCGCTCAGCTACCACACCCTGTTCAAGAACACCGACCAGACGAGCGAGGTCAAGGGCAAGAAATACGCCGCCGCCCAGCTCTTTGACGTGGGCATGAACCCGATCAAGGACCCGAACGGCGACCCGGTGATCGCCGAAACGGCGGATGCCAACTCGCTGCTCAAGGTGGGCGACAAGCTGTTCCTGGTCAACCACTGGGAGTATGACGACGTCCTGGCCGACGGACAGGAGGCCTACAAGGTCGCCAACTGGTACTCCCGCATGCCGATGAGCATGAACCTCTCCGAGCTCAAGCAGGATGCCAATGGCAAGCTGTCCTTGGTCAAGCAGACCGCGGTGGACTTCTCTTCCGTCAACGGCGGCTGGATCTTCTGTGCCGGTGGCCCCTCCCCGTGGAACACCCACATCGGCGGCGAGGAGGACTACGACCTCTACTTCGTGCCGGGCGAGAGCAAGTACAGCACCACCCAGGCGGGCCTGAAGGCCATGACCGAGGTCTACTTCAACAACATGAAGACCGCCAACCCCTACCACTACGGGTTCATCACCGAAATCGCGCCCAAGGCGGACGGGACCTATGCCGTGCAGAAGCTCTACAACATGGGCCGCGGCACCTGGGAGCTGGCGCGTTTTGCCAAAGACGGCCGCACCGCCGTGTTCGGGGATGACGGTGAGTACTCCGGCATCTTCATGTTCGTGGGCAACAAGCAGAACGATCCCAAGGCCGGTGGCACCTTGTACGCGGCCAAGTGGAACCAGACCTCAGCGGACGGCTCGGATGGCGGCACCGCCGACATCCAGTGGGTCAAGCTCGGCTCCGCCACCTATGACGAGATCAAGGCGCTGATCGACTCGGGCATCACCCTCGGCGATATTTTCGAGACCTCGCTGACCGCCCAGGACGGCTTTGTTCCCACCCGCGCCGGCTCGTCACAGACCATCTGGGTCAAGCTCAAGCCGGGCATGGAAAAGGCCGCCGCCTTCCTCGAAACCCGCCGCTATGCCGCCTACCTCGGTGCCACCACAGAGTTCACCAAGGGCGAGGGGGTGGCCTTCAACCACGCCGACAAGAAGATGTACTACGCCATGAGTCGCATTGAGAAGTCGATGAAGGCCGCCGATGGCGGGCCGGTGGATCACGTGCGCCTGAAGGAAAACAAGGCCGGGGCCACCTACACCTTCGACCTCGCCTCCGGGCAGAAGGACACCGCTGGCAATCCGATCAACTCCGACTATGTGCCGACCAAGGCCTATGTTGAGACCGCACTGCTCGGCAAACCGATCACCGCCGACGCCAACGGCAACACTGCGGATGTGAACACCATCGCCAACACCGACAACGTGTTCTACTCCGAGGCCATGCGCACGCTGTTCATCGGCGAAGACTCCGGCATGCACGTCAACAACTACCTGTGGGCCTACAACGTGGACACCAAGAAGCTCACCCGCATCCTCAACCTCGCGGCGGGTGCCGAGTCCACTGGCTTGCAGATCGTGGACGATCTGAACGGCTATGCCTACATCATGGCCAACAGCCAGCACCAGGGCGACTGGATCAGCACCCAGCCCGCGGACCTGACCCAGCGCCTGGAAGCCAAGGCTGAGCAGCTCTGGGGCCGCAACCATCGTGGCACGCTCAATTACCGCCTGGAGGCCCACGTGGGCCACATCGGCGGTCTTCCCGCGATCCGCAAGTAAGGAAGCGCTCAGGCAGGCCTGCCGGCCTGCCCTTTTTCCCGAGCCTTGCATCCCAGGGTTCGGGAAAAAGCGAGAACCGACCATGCGCACCGAAACCATCCTCGGACTGTCCTTCCTCGCCGTGGCCGTCGGCTTGGCCTTGCTGGCCTGCCAGGGCGGAGGTGAGCCTGCTTCGCCCGTCACGCCCCCGGCCCTCCCCACTGCCGCACCGCTCAAGGGCGAGACCATCAGCCGCGCCACCTTCCCCAATCCCCACGCCCACATCCCCGCGCAGTGCTACATCGAAACCAGCTTCGGCACCCAGAACGCCTGCCTGTTCTGCCACACCGACGGGGTGGCCAAGCTCAAGCTTGGCAACAACAACCCGCAGGCCGGGCTCAACCCCAATATCGGCAACCTGCAGGCCGAATACGCCTTTGGCGTCTTCGACCACCCCTTTGTGCCCAACTCCAGCATCAACCCCTGGATCAATACCCTAAGGCCCGAGGAGCTGCGAAAGGCGGTGGATGCCCTGGGGCTTAGGCCCGAGGACTGGGACATGCAGGCCCACATCCGCCAGGACAACTGGCGCGCGGCCACAGCGATGCGCCCCGGCTCGCCCAAGGACTGGGACAGCGGCATCGACCACCCCCTGCGCCTCTTCCCGGGCCTCGCGCCCGACGACCTCCCTGCCGGAAACGATGGCTTCGTGCGCACCACTGTGGCCGAACGCGGCTTCTTCCACGACGGTCAGGGCTGGATCACCGGCTGGCGGGCGGTGAACTTCATGCCCTATGGCATCTTCACCCCCCGCTCGGGGAGCGTCTCGGGCATCTACATCCGCCTGCCCGAGGTGTTCATGAAGGACGCCGAAGGGCGCTTTAGCCTCGCGGTCTATGCGGCCAACCTCGAGCGGGTGGCGGCGAATATCCAGGATCGGCTGCAGGGCGAGACCCATTACCTGGGGGCCGCCGCCGGCATCGCCATCGTGCGCGGCCAGTACCCCCTCGGCACCGAGTTTGCCCACCCCCTGCATTACGTCGACGTGGAGGCGGATGGCTCCAATCCGGCGATCAGTCCCTTCCCCGGGACCCGCGCCCGCCGGGTGAAGGAGATCCGCTGGATGTACAAGCTGCACCCCTGGCATCCGGAGGAATTCGGCCTGGGACTCAAAGACGAGGCCGCCCCCGTCTATGCCAACCGCCAGCAGGGCTGGATCGAGAATGGGGTGGGCTGGATTCTGGGCGGCTGGATCGAGGATAAGAACGGTGCCCTGCGCCCGCAAAGCCCCTCCGAACTCACCCAATGCGTCGGCTGCCACTCGGGCAATCTCCGTCAGCCGGACATCGGCCAGAACGCCGTCTACACCTCGGGCACCGGCAACACCATCGACAGCACCTGGGCCCTGCCGCGCAAGCTCGCAGGCGAGGCCGGCTGGCGCGAGATGGACTATCTCGGCTACACCGCCAAGGCCCAGGCCCTTATGGATGAAACACCTGGTCGCTTGACGCGCTCCGAGCCGCATAACCGCGCCTTGGGACAGGGGGAGTTCAAGGTCTTTCTTGACTACGTGGTGGGCGCCTCGCTCTACGGTGACATGCCCGCGAGCATGGACGCCTATCTGGCCACGACGATCCGCAAGCAACGGGGCTATTTTGCCGACTGGCCGAGCCTGTCGGCCGCGCTGGCCGAAGGGCGGGCCGAGGCCGTACGCAGCGCGCAGGAGACCCGCCTTAAGCTGATGCGCGAATTCACCGCGCGCGGGGCCTACAAGGATGGTGAAGGGTGCATCCAGCCCGAGCTGTTCCTGCCCACCCGCCGCGAGGCCCTGGAGGCTGCCCGCCGCTACCGCCAGGTGGTGGTCACCCAGCGTTACGACTTCGGCAAGGATGTGTTCGCCGAGACCCCGTTTACCCTTCGCTACTTCCGCACCCCCGAGGTCGGCTTTGCGCATCAGGATGGCCGCCCCTACACCTTAGGCGAGGTGATCACCGACCGCCCCATCGACACCGACCCCGCCCACCTCACCTATGGCATGGGCATCACCCCCACCCTGATCGATGAGGACAAACCCTTCGCCCAGGGGGGGACGTTCCTTGGCGATTACGTGCCATTGCTTGATTAAGCAGGGTTGATTCAGCGTTTTATCGCGCCGGGGCGGCGCTCCTACGGGAGGGGCCACCTGTAGGAGGCCCGCCCCCGGGCCGATCAACTCACACCTTGGCGTAGCTGATCCCCGCTCCCACCCAACGCTCGATCAGCGGTTCGACGGCCTCCGGATGCTCGCGCAGGATCCGGTCGGCCACCTCGCGCACCCGTGGGATCAGCTCCGCGTCGCGCGCGAGGTCCGCGAAGCGCAGGCGGGCGAGGCCGGTCTGCTGGGTGCCGAGAAACTCCCCCGGGCCGCGCAGTTCCAGATCCTTTTCGGCGATGCGGAAGCCGTCGTTGGTCTCGCGCATCACCGCCAGGCGCTCCTTCGCCACCTGCGAGAGCGGCGGACTGAACAGCAGCACGCAGCTCGACTCGACCGAACCACGTCCCACCCGCCCGCGCAGCTGGTGCAGCTGGGCAAGACCGAGGCGCTCGGCATTGTCGATGATCATCAGCGAGGCGTTCGGCACGTCCACCCCAACCTCAATCACCGTGGTGGCGACGAGGATGTCCAGCGCCCCGGCCTTGAACGCCTGCATCACCGTCTCCTTCTCGCGCGGCCTCATCCGCCCATGCACCAGGCCAATGCGCAAGTCCGGCAGGGCCTCGGTCAGGGCAAGATGGGCCTCCTCGGCGGCCTTGGCCTCCAGCTTCTCGCTCTCCTCGATCAGGGTACAGACCCAGTAGGCCTGGCGCCCGGCGCGGCAGGCGCTGCCCAGGCGCGCCATCACCTCGTCGCGCCGGGTGTCCGGCACCGCCGCGGTGTGCACGGGCGTGCGGCCGGGGGGCAGTTCGTCCAGCACCGACACGTCGAGGTCGGCGTAGGCCGTCATCGCCAGGGTGCGCGGGATGGGGGTGGCCGTCATCACCAGCTGGTGCGGGTGCAGATGACCCGCACGCCCCTTTTCGCTCAGGGCGAGGCGCTGGTGGACGCCGAAACGGTGCTGTTCGTCGATGATGATGAGCCCCAGGCGGTCGAACTCCACGCCCGCCTGGAACAGGGCATGGGTGCCGGTGACCACCCGTGCCGCGCCGGAGGCCACGTGCGCCAGCGCCTGCCGGCGCGCCGCGCCCTTCTGGCTGCCAGTCAGGGCCACGACGGGGATGCCGAGCGGCTCGAACCACTGGGCGAGGTTGCGCTGGTGCTGCTCGGCCAGCAGCTCGGTCGGGGCCATCAGGGCGACCTGCCGGCCCGCCTCCAGCGCCGCGCAGGCCGCCACCGCCGCGACCACGGTCTTGCCCGAGCCGACATCCCCCTGCACCAGACGGCGCATCGGCTTCGAACGGGCAAGATCGGCGCCGATCTCGTCGAGCACCCGGAGCTGTGCCCCGGTCAACCTGAACGGCAGGCCGGCCGTCAGGCGCGCGGCCAGCTCCCCGCGCATGCGCAGGGGCTCGGCCCGCCAGTGCTCGGCCTGCGCCCGCCAGCGGCGCATGGCCAGTTGCTGTGCCAGCAGTTCCTCGAACACCAGCCGTGAGCCGCCGGGGGTATCCAGCGGCGAGGAGGCCGCGTGGGTGGGACGATGCAGGTCCTCCAGCGCCGTGCGCAGATCGGGCAGGCCCAGTTCATCGCGCAGGTCGGCGGGGAGCAGGTCGGGCAAAAGCTCGGGCGCGCGCGCCCACAGGCCCAGCGCCTCGCGGATCAGGCGCCGCAGGCTGCCCTGCAGCAGCCCCTGGGTGGTGGGGTAAATGGGGGTGAGGGTGGTGTCGAGCGGCGCGGGAAGCCAGGTGATCTCCGGGTGGGCCATGTCCAGGCCGGCGACGCCCCCCTTGACCGTGCCATAGGCGCGCAGGTGCTGACCGCGCTTGAGCCTCTCCGCCAGCCCACGTGGCGGGTTGAAGAACCACAGCGTCAGCCGGCCGCTGCCGTCACCCAGCACGGCGCGGTATTGCAGCCTGCGGCCGTTGCGCGACTCGACCGCGAGGATCTCGCCCTCGACCTGTACCGTCTGCCCGGGGAGCAGGGTGCCGATGGGGCTGACGTGGGTGCGGTCCTCGTAGCGCAGCGGGGCGTGCAGCAGCAGGTCGACCACGGTGGAGAGTCCCAGCGCCTCAAGCCGCACGGCCAAGGCCGGCCCCACGCCCTTGAGGACGGTGACGGGAGGCGAGGCTGGGGCAACGTGGGTCATGGGGGCATTGTAGGCAGGGCGAGCCTGGCCTTGGCAAGTCGGAACATCTCGACGCCCACAGACGGAGTATCGGCCCGGGGGCGGGCCTCCTACAGGGGCCTACCCCCGGTAGGAGCGACGCCTCCGTCGCGATCAGACGCCTGGGCCGGCCTACGGCCGGCTGCGGTAGAACTGCATCGGCACGGCCTGCACCTCGCGCGCCCGTTCTCTGGCCACGCTGCGCTTGAGCTTGCCGACCACATGCATCTCGCAGGGCTTGCAGTCGAACACCAGCTTGAGCTTCTCGCTGCCGTTCATCAGCCAGAGCGGTTCGGCCTTGATGGTGCCGTGCACCCCGATCACCCCGCGCGTCTGCTTGGGGCAGAGGCTCAAGGAATAGCGCACGCAGTGCTTGGTGATCATCAAGCTGACCTCGCCTTCTTCCTCGTGCGCCTCGAAGGCCGCGTCGATGAGCTTGACGCCATGCCTGGCGTAGAAATCGCGCGCCTTGTGGTTGAACACGTTGGCAAGGTAGGTGAGATGCTCGGCAGGATAGGGCACCGGCGGCTCGACGGGCCTCGCGCGCTCAAGGCGCGGCAGGGCCGCGAGGCGCGCGGCCTCCAGCGCCGCCACGCCCTCACGCCGAAGCTGATTGACGAGGGAGGCGGGCACGAACCACGGCTGGGCCAGATCAAGCACGATTTCCACCGCCTCGAAGAGGGTGGCCCCGAGCTTGCCCAAGTGTTCACGCAAGGCGGCCTCGGCGCGCGCGGCATCCTTGGCAGGCTCTTTGGCGAGGGCGAGCGGCACGGTGGCGCGGTAGCCGTCCTCATCGACCAGGGTCAGGGCGAGGCCGTCCTCGGTATCGGCCAGGTACATCCAGAGCTTGATCCGCCGTTCGGCAGACTTCCGCTCCAGACCGCGCACCCAGTTCATGTCGCGGTTGCGGTTGATGGTAAGGCCCGGGCGCAGGTGGCGCAGCTCGCCGATAGGATCTTTCGGCACCACGCGCCAGCGCCCCTCACCGATCTTCTCGGCGGTGTTGATCGCCATGCCGACCAGATCCTTGTGCAGGTCGAAGTAGCACAGGCCGTCGCCGTTGTGTAGCTCGGTGTCGGTCTCGATGTCGACCGAATCCTTGTTCACCTTCAGCACCCAGCCGATCGGCCGGCCGGGGTTCTTGGGCGAGTCGAACGCGCCGATGTCGATCTGGCGGCCCTGCACGAAGTAGTCGGTGGCGTCGCGGTTGAAGTTCTGCGACGGGTCGGGCTTGAAGGTGAAGGTGCTGCGCCCGCTGGAGGCACGGGCCAGTTCCGGACGGCCTTCGAGAATGCCATCCAGCAGGGTGCGGTAATGGGCGGTGATGTTCTTCACGTAGCCCATGTCCTTGTAGCGCCCCTCGATCTTGAAGCTCTGGATGCCCGCATCGATCAGGGCGGCGAGGTTGGCGCTCTGGTCGTTGTCCTTCATCGACAGCACGTGCTTGTCGTGGGCGATGATGCGGCCCTGCGCGTCCGTCACCTGATATGGCAGGCGGCAGGCCTGGTTGCACTCGCCGCGGTTGGCGCTGCGGCCGGTGTGGGCCTCGGAGATGTAGCACTGGCCGGAATAGGCCACGCACAGCGCGCCGTGGATGAAGAACTCCAGCGGCACCGTGGTGGCGGCTCGGATGGCCCTGATCTGCTCGAGGGTCAGTTCGCGCGCGAGCACCAGCTGCGAGAGGCCGACATCCTGCAGGAAGCGGGCCTTCTCCGGGGTGCGGATGTCGCACTGGGTGCTGGCGTGCAGCTGGATGGGCGGCAGGTCCAGCTCCAAGAGGCCCATGTCCTGGATGATGAGCGAGTCCACGCCCGCATCGTAGAGCTGGTACGCCAGCCGGCGGGCCGGCTCCAGTTCATCGTCGCGCAGGATAGTGTTGAGGGTGACGTGGATGCGGGCGTGGAAGCGGTGGGCGTATTCGACCAGCCGGGCGATGTCGGCCACGGAGTTGTCGGCGGCCTTTCGCGCACCAAAACCGGGGCCGCCGATGTAGACCGCATCCGCGCCGTGGTTGATGGCCTCGATGCCGATCTCGGCATCGCGCGCCGGGGCGAGGAGTTCGAGTTGATGGTCGAGCATGGGCTTGCCTCGTCGATCGGTCAGCTCAACAGGTGGCCTCAGTCACCCCGGCGCGGGCCGCGGTTCCCCGCGCGGGCCTGGCCTGCGCGTGCGCCCTCGGGACGGGGCCCACGCCGTTCTCCGGCCGGACGTTCGGCGCGGTTACCGAAGTTGTCCGGACGCGGGCCGCGACGCTCACCGGCCGGACGGGCCGCCTGGCTGCCCGTACCTTCGGGACGCGGACCACGCTGTGAACGGCCGCCGCCACGCGGGGAGTTGCGGCCATTGGGTATGGGCTCGGCCTTGATGCTCGGGTCCACCTCGAAGCCCGGCACGATCTCTTTCGGCAGTTCGCGCTTGATCAGGCGCTCGATGTCGCGCAGCAGCTTGTGCTCGTCCACGCAGACCAGCGAGATCGCCTCGCCGTTCGCCCCGGCACGGCCGGTGCGGCCGATGCGGTGCACATAGTCCTCCGGCACGTTCGGCAGCTCATAGTTGACCACGTGCGGCAGCTCGGCAATGTCGATGCCGCGCGCGGCGATGTCGGTGGCCACCAGCACGGCCAGGCTGCCGGACTTGAATTCGGACAGCGCGCGGGTGCGGGCGGACTGGCTTTTGTTGCCGTGGATGGCCAGCGCCGGGATGCCGTCGTTGCTCAGCTGCTCGGCCAGGCGGTTGGCGCCGTGCTTGGTGCGGGTGAACACCAGCACCTGGTGCCAGTCGTGGTCCTTGATCAGCTTGGCCAGAAGGTGGCGCTTCTTCTCGCGGTCGACCGGGTAGATCTTCTGCGCGATGGTGTCGGCGGTGGCATTGCGGCGCGCCACCTCGATCAGCGCCGGGTTGTCCAGCAGGCGGTCGGCCAGCGCCTTGATCTCGTCCGAGAAGGTGGCGGAGAACAAGAGGTTCTGCCGCTGCTTCGGCAGCAGGGCCAGCACGCGCTTGATGTCATGGATGAAGCCCATGTCCAGCATGCGGTCGGCCTCGTCCAGCACCAGGATCTCGACCTTGGAGAGATCGACGTTGCCCTGCTGGTGGTGGTCAAGCAGGCGGCCCGGGGTGGCGACCAGGATGTCCACGCCCTGACGCAGGCGGTCGGTCTGGGGCTGCATCCCGACGCCGCCGAACATGACCATCGAGGACAGCTTCACGAAGCGGCCGTAGGCGCGCACGCTCTCCTCGACCTGGGCCGCAAGCTCACGGGTGGGAGTGAGCACCAGGGCGCGGACCTGGCCGCGGCCGAGCGGGCCTTTCTTCGACGCATTCAGGCGGTGCAGCAGCGGCAGGGTGAAGCCGGCGGTCTTGCCGGTGCCGGTCTGCGCGCCGGCCAGCAGGTCGCCGCCGGAGAGCACGGCCGGGATGGCCTGCGCCTGGATGGGGGTGGGCTGGGTGTAGCCGCGCTCTTCGACGGCACGGACGATCTCGGCGGACAGGCCAAGGGAGGCAAAGGACATGGATTTCTTTCCGAAAAAAC
>JBFLVZ010000042.1:0-2929 GCA_040758295.1 Pseudomonadota bacterium | reverse complement strand
GAAAACCTTCCTGTTGTAGACACCTTACTCAGTCCAGCAGGGCCTCGCGCCCGCAGCCGTCGCGCTCCATGGCCTTGCGCAGGCCGCGCAGGGCCTCAATCTGGATCTGCCGCACCCGCTCGCGGGTGAGCCCAAGGGCCTGCCCCACCTGCTCCAAGGTCTGCGGCTCGTGGCCAAGCAGCCCAAACCGGCGGGCGATCACCTCACGCTGCCGCTCGTCGCGTTGGGCAAGCCATTGCAGCAGGTGCTCCGCCACGTCATCCTCCGCCAGTTGCTCGATCGGGTTAACGTTGTGCTCGTCGGGGATGAGGTCCTGCAGCGGCTGATCGGTGTCCTGGTTGATGTGCGCATCAAGCGAGAGGGGCTGCTCGTTGAGTTCGTACGCGCGCCGGACCTCCTCCACGGGGCGCTGGGTCGCCCGGGCCAACTCCTCGGTGCCGACGTCGTGGCCCAGCTTCTGGCTCAGGTTCCGCGCCGTGCGCAGGATACCGCCAATGTCCTTGGCGACATGGATTGGCAGGCGGATGGTGCGCGCCTGATTCATGAGCCCGCGCTCAATGCTCTGACGGATCCACCAGGTGGCATAGGTGGAGAAACGGAAGCCGCGCTCAGGGTCGAACTTCTCCACCGCATGCATGAGGCCGAGGTTGCCCTCCTCCACCAGGTCGTTCAGGTCCAGCCCCCGGTGCTGGTAACGGCGGGCGATCATGACCACCAGACGCAGGTTGGCGACGATCATGCGCTGGCGGGCAACCTCGTCCCCCTGCCGCGCCAGGCGCGCGAGGCGGACCTCCTCGGCAGCGTCGAGGAGCGGCTGGCCGCTGATCTCGTTGAGGTAGAAGCGGGTGATGTCCGGCCCCTCCGCACCGTAGGCTCCGGCGGCGAAGACGGCCTCGGCAGGCACGTCGACCAGATCCTCATCGGGGCACGCATCCGGTTCCGTCGCTTCGTCGGGCAGGACGTCGTCCTCATCCCTTGTTTCCGCAGCGCGGATATCGGCCATGAACTCAACTCCTTCAGGCAAGCGGTCGATCGACGAAGCGCCGCCCGGTTAACGACTGGCGGGCGGCTGCGTGGGCATGGAGGGGAATGTAAGGGTTGCGAAGGGACCGCGGTATACGTGGCAGCACCTATCCCGCGAAGGGTCAGGCGCCGACCTGTTCGAGCTCGCTCGCGCAGTCCTTGGCCAGGTGAACGAGCTCGACCAGGTTGGCCGCCCCGGTCTTGCGCATGACACGGGCGCGGTGGATCTCCACCGTGCGATGGCTGATGCCAAGCCGCTGGGCAATCTCCTTGTTGGCGTGCCCCATCACGGCCAGCCGCATCACCTCGCGCTCGCGCGCGGTCAACCCGGCCACGCCAGCGCAGCGGCTGCGGTTCGCCACTGCCCGCCGCAGGCCTGCGGAAGACATGGCCAGCGTCGCCTGCACCCGCTGGATGAGCAGGTCGCCATCGACCGGCTTGGTGAGGAAGTCCGACGCGCCGGCCTTGATGGCCTGTACCGCGGTGGGGATATCGCCGTGGGCGGAGAGGAAGATGATGGGCAGGTCGATGCCCCGCCGGGCGAGTTCGGCCTGAAGCATAGGGCCGCTCATGTCCGGCATCCGCACGTCCAGCAGCAGGCAGGCACCGCGAGGGATGGTGTGCGCGGCTTCCAGAAACTCGCCGGCGCTGGCGTAGACCTCGATCGCGAAGCCGGCGCTCTCGAGCAGGAGCACCAGGCCATCGCGCACGGCGGCATCATCATCGACCACGTAGACCTTGGGCGGGCTAGACATCATCGGGCGAGGCATGCGTCTCTGAGGAAAGGGGACGCAACCTTAACCGCCGGGAATGGGGTTGATGAATACGTGATAACCCCTACTCACTCCGCCAGCGGCAGGGTGAAGCAGAAACGGCACCCCTGCGGGGCCGCGCTTTCCACCCACATGCTGCCCCCATGGGCGAGGATCAGGGCCCGGCTGATGGCCAGCCCCATGCCGATGCCATGGGCCTTGGTGGTGAAGAAGGGCTCGAACACCCGCTGGGCCGCCTGCGGCTCGAGGCCGGGGCCGTCGTCCTCCACGCAGACCCGCGCCATGCCTTCCGAGACATCGGTGCGCACCGTGACCACCCCCCGCGCGCGGCCGCAACCGTGGATCGCCTCCACGGCATTGCGCAACAGATTGACCAGGACCTTTTGTACCTGCAGGCGGTTGGCCCTCACCCGCGGCAGATCCAGCATCAGGTCCACCACGGCCTTGACCCCATCGATGTAGCCGTCGGCCACCAGGATGGACACGGCCTCGCGCACCGCCGCATTGAGATAGACCCCTTCCGTCGGTGTCTCCCCCTTGTGCAACAGGGCAAGCAGGTCGCGCATACTCCGTCCGGCCCGCTGAACCTGCTCCGCCCCCTGTTCCAAAGCATGCCGGAGGCGCTCCGGTTGCGGATTCCCAGCGCGCAGCAGGCGCAGGGCTGCGGCGTTGTAAGAGGCGATAGCGTTGAGCGGCTGATTCAGCTCGTGGGCAATGGCGGCAGCGGTCTGGGCGGCGACCTGCAACTCTACCAGCCGCTCCATCTCCTCGTGCCACTCCCTCATCTCGGCCTCGGCATGGCGGCGCTCGGTCACATCCAGAAGCAGCCCCTGCATGCAGAGCAGCCGGCCGTCCCCGTCCAGCACCGGCGAGCACTCGTCGCTCAGCCACAGGGTCCGTCCGCAGCGGGCCTGCATCCGGTATTCGCAGGCCAGCGATCGTCTCCCGGCATGCGCCTCCGCATGGGCCGCCAGCACCCTGTCGCGATCCTCAGGATGGATCGCCCGGTGCCAGAGCCCGGGATCCCGCAGCCACTCCCCGGCCGTGTAGCCCAACAGGACCTCGCTCTGCGGGCTGACGTAGAGCATGCGGCCAGGCGCATCCGCTGCGACGGCATAGACGATGCCGGGGAT
>JBFLVZ010000041.1:0-28962 GCA_040758295.1 Pseudomonadota bacterium | reverse complement strand
AGCACGGCCGGGATGGCCTGCGCCTGGATGGGGGTGGGCTGGGTGTAGCCGCGCTCTTCGACGGCACGGACGATCTCGGCGGACAGGCCAAGGGAGGCAAAGGACATGGATTTCTTTCCGAAAAAACATCGGCCTGTCGCCGATCCTTTCCGGATCATCGGCGCCAGTCTAAGGCAGACGAGAGTGAGGGCACGGGGCCCGGAAGACACGCACCGCAAGACTGATGCGGAACGGGGTGCGAATTGTAGCAGAGTTGGACCGCCCAGCCCGCGACTTGTTCAATCGGATCTTCTTGCGCTGCGCGGCCAGCCGATGGCCGCGAGCAGCGCGGCGATGATGCCGCTGCCCAGGGCGATGAGCAGGTCATCCCAGTGCAGCGGCTCGAGGTGCAGCAGATCCGCCAGGGAAGGCACCTGCACCAGCAGCAGCGACAGGCCGAGGGTGGCCACGACGATGATCCGCGCGGCGGCCCCGCGCAGGCGGGTGAGGACGGTGGCGAATCCCGCGCTGGCGGCCCCCAGGGTCATCAGCGCCATGGCCCGGGCATGGTCGAGTGCGCCGTTCACGCCCAGGCTGTAGAGATAGTTGAGCAACACGAGCCCGGTCGCCACGCCCCCGGCGAGGGCGATCGCCAGCCACTGCCGCGCGCCGAAGAAGCGCACCCGGCGGCCACGGCGGGGCGGGGCGAGGCGGTGGTTGCCGGGCAGGTCCTGGAAGGCCAGCAGGGCGGTGGGGTGGATGATCAGCTCCAGCCAGACGATGTGGATCGGCAGGTAGAGCAGCGGGTAGCCAAGCAGCGGCACCAGCGCCGCGGTGACCACCAGCGGGATGTGCACCATCAGCAGGTACTGGAAGCTCAACTGCAGGTTGGTGAACAGCTGGCGCCCCTCGGCGATGGCGCTCACGATGCTGCGGAAGTTGTCGTCCAGCAGCACGATGGCCGCCACCTCGCGCGCGCTCTGGCTGCCGCGTCCGCCCATGGCGATGCCGATGTCGGCCGCCTGCAGCGCGGGCACGTCATTCACCCCGTCGCCGGTCACGGCCACGATCTCCCCCTGCCCCTGCAGGGCGCGCACCAGGGTCAGTTTCTGCGCCGGCGTGGCGCGCGCCACCACGTCGATCTCGCGCGCGATGGTCCCCTGCGTGGCCCGGATGCGCTGCTCCAGTTCGTCGCCGACGATGACGACCGGCGCGTCCCCGCCGAGGCCGATCTCCCGTGCCACGGCCCGCGCGGTGGCCGGATGGTCGCCGGTGACCATGACGACCTGGATCCGCGCATCCTGGCAGGTCCGCACCGCCGCCGACGCCTCGGGCCGCACCGGATCCTCGAACGCAAGCAGACCGGCGAAGGCAAAGCCCCGGTCCGGCTCGCCGCCGGCCCAGGCCCCGTCCAGTTCCCGGCTGGCGCAGGCGATGACCTTGTGCCCGCTGCCGGCCAGCTCGGCAACGCGCGCCAGCCAGGTTCCGGCCTCGGCGGCGTCGATCGCGCACTGCCCGAGCACCACCTCCGGCGCGCCCTTCACCGCCGCCAGCAGCCGCCCGCCCTCGCGCACCACGCCGGTCTCGCGCTTGCGATCCTCGGTGAACGGGAAGCTCTGCACCCGCTCGCCCCCGGCCGGCGCCCCGAACGCCGCGAGGATGGCCCGGTCCAGCGGGTCGCCGCTCTCCGCGCGCGAGGCAGCCAGGGCGGCCCACCGAAGCGCCGCCGCCCCTTCGGGATCGGCCGGGAGGATATGGGCGAGGATCAGACGCCCCTCGGTGATCGTGCCGGTCTTGTCCGAGCAGATGGCCGTCACCCGGCCGATGTTCTCGACCACCACCGCCCGCCGCACCAGGGCCTGGCGCCGGGCAAGGCGGTACACGCCGACGCCGAGGAAGAAGGTCAGCACCACCGGGAATTCCTCGGGGATGGCGGCCACGGCCAGGGTCACCGCGCTGAGGATGGCGTCGACCAGCCCGTGCCCCTGCGCCAGCCGTACGGCGGCGAGCGCCACGCAGATGAACAGCGCGGCCACGACCAGGATGGTGACCAGCCCGGCCACCGCCTGCTGCAACGGCGTGCGTTCGCGCGAGCCGCTCAGGGCCGAGCGGACGATCTCGCCGTACAGCGTCTCAGCCCCCGTCCAGACCACACGCAGGCGCGCCGTGCCGGTCAGCACGCGGGTCCCGGCCAGGCCCAGATGCTCGCCCTCGACGGGGATCTCATGGCCGTCGGACGGCCAGCCGCCCAGGGCCTGCTTGCGCACGGGATAGGCCTCGCCGGTGAGCGCCGACTCATCGACCTGCACCCCCTCCGCCCGGACCAGCACGCCGTCCGCCGGAAAAGGTTCGCCCGGGCCGAGTTCCACCAGGTCGCCCGGCACCAGCTCCGTGGCGGGCAGGGTGACGGCCCGTCCGTCGCGGACGACGCGGGCCTGGGTGGCGAGCTGCCGGCTCAAGCCCGCGACCGAGGCCTGCGTGCGCCGGTGCAGGAAGGCATCCATGCCGAAGATCGGAAGCAGGGCCAGCAGCAGGATGACCGATTCGGTGAGCTCGCCGACGAAGGCGAACAGGGCGCTCGCCACCAACAGGAACCACAGCATCGGGTCCTTGAGGGTGTCGGCGACGAGGGTCCGCCAGTCGTGCGGCGGTGTTTCGATGATGATGTTCGGGCCGTGGCGCTCCCGGCGGGACGCGGCCTCCGCGGCCGCCAGGCCCCGCTCGTCGTCCCCGAGCCCGCCGAGGCGCCCGGCGGGCAGCAGGCGGTTCACACGCGCCCCCGCGCCAGTCTCAGCGGCCCTTCAGCCAGCCCGCCACGTCCAGCGCGGCGTAGGTGAGGATGCCGTCCGCGCCGGCGCGCTTGATCGACACCAGGCTCTCGAGCATGCACTTCTCCCAATCCAGCCAGCCGTTCTGCGCTGCGGCCTTGAGCATGGCGTACTCGCCGGAGACCTGGTAGACGTAGGTCGGCGCGCGGAATTCATCCTTGATGCGGCGCACGATGTCGAGATACGGCAGGCCCGGCTTCACCATCACCATGTCCGCACCCTCCTGCAGGTCCAGCGCCACCTCGTGCAGGGCCTCGTCGCTGTTCGCCGGGTCCATCTGGTAGGTGTACTTGTTGCCCTTGCCCAGGTTACCCGCGGAACCCACCGCGTCGCGGAACGGGCCGTAGAAGCTGGAGGCGTACTTGGCGGAATAGGCCATGATGCGGGTGTGGATGTGGCCGTTGGACTCCAGCGCCTCGCGGATCAGGCCAATGCGGCCGTCCATCATGTCGCTGGGCGCGACCACGTCGGCGCCCGCCTCGGCGTGGGAGAGGGCCTGCTTGACCAGCGCCTCCACCGTCTCGTCGTTCATCACATAGCCGGACGCATCGATCAGCCCGTCCTGGCCGTGGGTGGTGAACGGGTCCAGCGCCACGTCCGTCATCACCCCAAGCTCCGGGAAGCGCGCCTTCAGCTCGCGCACCGCGCGCTGGGCCAGGCCCTCCGGGTTCCACGCCTCGGCGGCATCCAGCGACTTCTTCTCCAGCGGGGTGACCGGGAACAGCGCCAGCATGGGGATGCCCAGTTCCAGCGCCTTCTCGGCGGTGCGCAGCAGCAGGTCGATCGACTGGCGCTCCACGCCCGGCATGGATGCCACCGACTCCGTGCGCCCTGCGCCCTCCAGCACGAACACCGGCAGGATCAGGTCGTCGGCCGTCAGCACCGTCTCGCGCATCAGGCGGCGGCTGAAATCGTCGCGGCGCATGCGGCGCATGCGGGTCATGGAAAAGGCACGGTTGAACATTAGAGAATCCTCATTCAGCATGCATCCATTCTAACGACCCTTAACCGAGATTGGGCCATGGCATTCATCGAGTTCGCCTTCCTCCACCCTGGTGCCCACGAGCGCTTCCTCGAAGCCGCCCGCGCCCACGGCCTGACCGCCAGCTGGCACGAGGACGCCATCGGCACCGGCGCCACCATCGTCCGCGTGCAGGAAGAAGGGCTCACCCCCGAGATCGAGGACGAACTGGAGGCCCTCGCCCTCGAGCTGGACGAGGAAGGCCAGAGCTGGGCCGATGCCATCGGCGGGGACGTCCGCCTCTCCGCGGTCGGCATCGTCGTGCATTTGGCTGACGGCACGCAGTCCCTCGCCCGCGTCGATCCCGACATGGTGCGCCGCATCCTCACCGTCCTCAGCCCCGAGGAGCTGGGCCAGTTCGTGGCCAAAATCGCCGACGCGGTCGAAAACCCGGACGACTCGCCCATCTGCAAGGCCTTTCATGAAGGCTGAGGACCAGTCCCGCAACGGGACGGGGTGAGGGAGACCATGCTCGACCTCGCCGCCTGGCACGCTGAGCCCCTCGCCCAAGACAAGGCCGAGGCCCGCCTCGCAAGGCTTGGCACGGCCACGGCCTGGGCGGAGCGCCTCGAGGCCCTACGTCTGCGCCTCATGCTCGGCCTGCCCGCCACGATGCAGCGCGAGGTGCTCATGGCCGAGGCTGACGACGACCTCCAGCGCGCCGCCGTCGAGCTCATCAGTGGCCAGGTCATGCTGGCACGGCGGATGAAGGGGGCGTGGGACGGGCTCGACGCAGCGGAAAAACGGCTGGCCCATCGCCTGCCCGGGCCGGACTACCTTGCGCTGCTGCGACGGCACGCCATGCTGCGGACGCTTCCCCTGTTCGACCAGCCCAAGGCCATGCGGCCTTTGAAAGAGTTGCTGGCGATTGCGGCGGCAACCTCCCGGCTTGAGGGGATGAAGCGGCCTGACTATGCAGGGGATCAGCGCGATACGTTGGGCTGAGCGCATGGACACACGGAGCCACACCATCGCGGCGGGGGCGCTCCTGCAAGGGCCTGAACAGGCCGATGTAGGCGGCCCGCCCCCGGGCCGATAACCCGGGGCCTCATTACTTGGCGAGGCGCCGATCCTACGAGGTCTCGATCGGGCTGGGGGCCCCAGCGATCGAATTCGACGCGTTCAGGGCTTCCATAAGGGCAGCTTCTGCCAGCCCCTCGCTCAGGGTCGGGTAGCGCAGCTTCACCCCTAGCATCGCCTTCATTCGCCGGTTGTCCAACCGGCGCGATTCGTTCAGATATTCCAGCAACCCCGGCGAGAAGGTTCGCCGTGCCTCGGCCAGGCTGACGCAGGGCGGGCGGGGCAGGCCTGCGGCGTCGGCGAGGCGGTAGAAGTAGTCGGTCATGCTGGAGGGCTCGTCGTCGCTGACGTTGTAGATGCCGGGCTGGGCATCGTCCTGCGCGGCACGGACGGCGATGGCGGCGAGGTCGTCGGCGTGGATGCGGTTGCTCCATGGTGCATATCCCGGGCAGACGACGGGATCGCCGCGCCGAATGCGCGGGAGCGGCAGCCTGCCGGGGCCGTAGATGCCGGGCACGCGCAGGATGACGAGGGGGATGGCATGGCGCGCGGCGAAGTCGGTCAGTTGCAGCTCGGCATCCACGCGGCGGCGGGAGCGATCATTGCCGGGGTTCACGGGGCGGGTCTCATCGACCCACGCGCCCCCGCAGTCGCCGTATACCCCGGAGGTGGAGATATAGACGATGCGCCGGGGTGGGCTGTCCTCCAGCGCGGCGAGCAGGTGGGTGGTGCGGTCATCGGCCTGGCCGGCGGGCGCAGGCGGGGCAAAGTGGAACAGCACCGCGCCATGGACCGGCAGGCGGGTCAGTGTCTCGGGATGATCCAGATCCCCCTGCACTGGGCGGGCGGGATCGGTCTCACGCTCGGTACGGACAAGGGCGGCCACGAGGCCGCCCTTGTCATGCCATAACCCGGCGACCCGCCGGCCTATATCGCCGTAGCCGACGATGAAGGCAGAGGCCGGCCAACCATGGCCGTCCCCTTCGGTTCGCCGTCGGCGCCCCCCGCTGCGTGCCTGACAAGTCGGCGGCGCATGGCTCATTTGCCGCCGAACTTCTCCAGCAGCAGGTTGAGCTTCTCTTCCGCACTGAGCACCGGCGCGGCGGGTTCCTCCTTGCCGGCCGGGCGGGCTGCGCGCGGCGGGCGCGGGGCACCGGCCTCGCGGCGCGGCTTGCGGCTTTCGCCCTTGCCCTTGCCCTCGGCTCGCCCTTCACCACGCGGGCCGGCCGGCTTCCGCGGACGGCGCGGGCGCTCGGCCTGCGCTTCGCCGCCCTCGCCCTCGACGGCCTTGCGGGCCGGGCGCTCGGGGCGCTTCGGCAGCTTGGGCGCGAGTTCGGCCAGCTTGGCCTCGGCGTGCGCCTTCTGGTCTTCGGAAACCTCGCCGACGGACTCGCCCGCCAGGTTCACGCGCGCATCGCCGCGTGCCACGGCGCGGTGGTAGGCCGCGCCCTGGGTGTAGTAACGCAGGGCGCGGCGCAGGTCCTGCATCGAGAGGCCGTGCCCCCCCTCGCCTTCGCGCGCGGCCTGCAGCTCCTTGAGGATGCCCACGGCAAGCGGGCGAACCTTGCGGCCGTCAAGGGAGAAGGCGTTGGGATAGGCCTCCACCAGACGGGCAACAAGGGTACGGGGGTGGCGGGCCTTGGACTGCTCGCCCGCAGCGGAGGCGGCGGGGGGCTGCTCGGCAACGGCTGCGGCAGTCACGGCCTCGGCCAGTTCCGGGGCGGCATCAAGGGGATGCTGGTTTTCCATCGGGGGTCTCGGACAAAACAAAAAAAGACCATCCCTGGCTCAGTTCACAAACCCGGCTCCTTCCCTGGGGCGAGGATCAACGGGCTGCAGTTTAGCAGCATGCGGCAAAAGTCCATCCACCCGACGCTGGGCGGAGGGGGCAGGGGTCAGAGGTCGAGGCGGAAGGCGTCGATGATGAGGCGTGCGCCCAGGTCCACGATCACCACGTCGGGACCGACGATGAAGCGGGCATAGCCGCGCGGCAGCGGCTGGAGGTCGCGCTCGACGTAGTGGGGCAGGGAGTAGTAGGGCACGCCGGGCGGCCAGGGCATGCCGCGCGCCAGGCGCTTGGCGTGCCCCGGCGGGATCTTGCCCTGCTTGGCCAGGCCCGGCGGCAGGTTGCGACGGTAGTAGTCGTTGAGATAGATCCGCTCGCGATTGGTGAAGGTGAACTGCAGGCTCAGGCTGGAGTCCCCCCGGCGGCCGTCGCGCTCCGGATCGGCGTAGACGCAGCCGCCGAGCAGGGCACTGCTGGCAAGGGCGGCAAGGACGAGGTGTTTGTTCATGATTCACCCCCCGCGGGTGCATTAGGGTTACGGTGGGCCGCCTCGACCGCGGGGCGCATCCTGTTCAGCCACCACAGCCCCGGCAGCGCGGCGAGGAAGGTCAGTACAAAGAATAGCGGCCAATCCAGCCATGTCACCACGCCACCCGCCACCGGGCCGAGCAGCACCCGCCCCAAAGAGGCCAGAGCGGAGAGCAGGGCGAACTGGGTGGCGGAGTAGCGCACCTCGCACAGTCCCATCAGCAGGGCGACGAAGGCCGCCGTGCCCATGCCGCCGGCCAGGTTCTCCAGCCCCACCGCCAGCACCATCAGCGGGTAGTTGTGCCCGGTCAGGGCCAGCGCGAGGAAGCCGAGGTTGGTCACCGCCTGCAGGATGCCGAACAGCATCAGGGCGCGAAACAGGCCGAGGCGCATCAGCCACAACCCACCCGCCAGCGCACCGATCAGGGTGGCCGCAAGGCCGAAGCCCTTGTTCACCAGACCGACGTCGGTGGGGGTGAAGCCCGCGCCGCGGATGAGGAAGGCCGTGGTCAGGCTGCCGGCGAAGGCATCGCCCAGCTTGTAGAGGATGACGAGCAGGATCAGGCCCCAGGCCTCCGGGCGGGCAAAGAAGGCCTTGAGCGGGCCGCTGACCGCCTCGGCCAGGCTGCGTGGTGCGTGCACCCCCGCGGGCTCCGGGGTGAGCAGGGTGACGACGAGGGTGGTGGCCATCAGGCCGGCCATCAGCAGGAAGGTGTTCGACCAACCCCAGTGCTCGCCGAGGATCAGCGCCAGCGCCCCTGCCACCAGCATCGCCAGGCGGTAGCCGGTGACCGAGAGGGCGGCGCCGAGGCCGCGCTCCTCGGGCTGCAGGACGTCGGTGCGCAGGGCATCGAAGGCGATGTCCTGGGTGGCGGAGAAGAAGGCGATCAGCAGGGCGAAGCCGGCAATCAGCAGCAGCTGGTTGTGCGGATCAAAGGCCGCGAGGCCGGCGAGCGCGAGCGCGAGCACGGTCTGGGTCAGCAGCAGCCAGGCGCGACGGCGGCCGAGCGGCAGCGGCACGAAGCGGTCCACCAGCGGCGCCCACAGGAACTTGAGGGTGTACGGCAGCCCGGTGAGGGCGAACAGGCCGATGGTGGCGATGGCGATCCCCTCCACCGTCAACCAGGCCTGCAGGGTGCTGGAAGAGAGCGGCAGCGGCAGCCCGGAGGCAAACCCGAGCGGCAGCATCAGAAGCAGGCGGCGGTTGATGGTCATGACGGGGCAGGGCGCGGTGGAGGGAAAGACCAACCCTTTCGATCGCGGCGGCACGCCGCTCCCACAGGGCTCCCAAGGGCGGGAAGGCGTGGGAGCATCATGCATCGCCGCCACAAGCTGAAAAAGACCGTTGCTCCCACAGGGGGCCAGATCATGCGTGGGAGCCGCGTGTCGCGGCGATGAGAATCCGTGGTCCGCCCGTTCCTGCGGTGTGGGGGCAGATGGCCTGTCCAGACCTTTCTGGCATCAGTCGCTGTCCGGATGCTGACGCTTGTCCTCACGCAGAAGCTCGATCAGCGCCTGCATGTCGGCGGGGATGGGGGCCTCCCAGGCCATTGGCTCGCCGGTCGCGGGATGCGTAAGCTCCAGCCGCGCGGCATGCAGTGCCTGGCGGCGGAAGCCGCGCAACATCTCGATCAGCTCCTTCGATGCACCCTTCGGCAGGCGCAGGCGGCCGCCGTAGTCCGGGTCGCCGACCAGCGGCAGCTTGAGGTGCGCCATGTGCACGCGGATCTGGTGCGTGCGGCCGGTCTCCAGCTGCACGCGCAGCAGGGTGTGCTGGCGGAACTTCTCCGCCACGCGGTAGTGGGTCACGGCCTCGCGGCCGGTCTCGGTCACCGCCATGCGCGTGCGCTCGCGGGGATGGCGGCCGATCGGCGCGTCCACCGTGCCGCCGGCCACCAGCAGGCCCTGCGCCACCGCGAGGTATTCGCGGTGCATGTCGCGGTCGGCGAGCGCCTCGACCAGCGCCTTGTGCGCCGGCAGGGAGCGGGCCACCACCAGCAGGCCGGAGGTGTCCTTGTCCAGACGGTGGACAATGCCCGCGCGCGGCAGCTGGCGCAGTTCGGGAAAGTGGAACAGCAGCGCGTTCATCAGCGTGCCGGTCATGTTGCCCGCGCCCGGGTGCACCACGAGCCCGGCAGGCTTGTTGATGACGATGATGTGATCGTCGGCGTACACCACGTCGAGCGGGATGTCCTCCGGCTGGGCCTCGGTCTGTGCCTCCGGCTCGGCCAAAAGCTCGATGCGCTCGCCGCCCGCGACCTCGCTGCGCGGGGCGACGCCCGCCTGGCCGTTGACCAGGATCTTGCCCTCCTTCAGCCAGGCGGTCAGGCGCGAGCGGGAGTAGTCCGGGAACACCTGGGCGATGGCCTGGTCGAGGCGCATGCCGGCCTGATCAAAGGACAGGACGGCCCGGTTGGGGTCGGCATCTTCCACTGCCTCATCCGGATCCAGGATGTCGTCGAATTCGTTGCATGTCTCGTTCATGGCGCCATGGTAGCAGAGGGCGGGGCGGGTCCGATGTTTCCGCCCTGCCCATTCGTGAGGGGCCATGGTTATAATCGGGCGAATTTATCCCCTGCGTTGCGCGAGGCGACCGCATGTTCCGCCCCTCCCTGCCCTTTCTCGCCCTGGTGCTCAGCGCCGCCCTGGTGTCCGGCTGTTCCTGGTTCAAGGACAAGAAGGAAGCCGAGGAAGACCCCTATGCCACCGCCGCCGACATCTACGGCCAGGCGAGCCGCGCCCTGAAGACCGGCAACTACGAGGAGGCGATCAAGCAGTTCGAGACCCTCGAGGCGCGCTACCCGTTCGGCCCCTACGCCGAGCAGTCCAAGCTGGAAGCGGCCTATGCCTACTACAAGTACGGCGAGCAGGAATCGGCCGTCGCCACCATCGACCGCTACCTGCAGCTGCACCCGCGCGGCGAGAACGTCGACTACGCCCTTTACCTGAAGGGCCTGGCCAACCTCAAACGCGGGGCCTCGCTGACCGACGAGTACGTGAAGGAGCGCGACCCGGCCCGCCGCGACCAAGGCGCGCTGCAGGAGGCGTTCAACGCTTTCAGCGACCTGGTACGCCGCTTCCCGGCCAGCAAGTATGTTGAGGATGCGCAGAAACGGCTGCTCGAGTTGCGCAACCTGATGGCCGAGCACGAGCTCTACGTCGCCCAGTACTACATGAAGCGAGGCGCCTGGCTGTCCGCCGCCAACCGCGCGCAGGGCCTGATCGAGCGCTACCAGGGCGCACCGAGCATGCCCGAGGCGCTGAAGATCATGGTCGAGGCCTACACCAAACTCGGCCTGACCGACCTCGCGGCGGACGCGCGCAAGGTGCTCGAACTGAACTATCCTGAAGCTGCCAAGACGCTGAAATAAGGAGCGCGGCCATGTGGGACCTGTTCGAGACCGTCCGCCACCGCCACTCAGTCCGCCATTTCCAGACCGACATGCCGGTGGAGCCGGAGAAGCTGAGCGCGGTGCTCGAGATCGCCTGCGCCGCCCCCAGCGCGGGGGGCCTGCAGGCCTACCGCATCGTGGCGGTCGAGGGCGAGGATGCGCGTCGGAGGCTCGCCCATGCCGCACATGACCAGGCCTGCCTGGCCGAGGCACCGCTTACCCTCGCCTTCATCACCCAGCCGGCGCGCTCCGAACAGGTCTACGGTGCGCGTGGCCGCGAGCTTTACGCCATCCAGGACGCCACCATCGCCGCGGCCTACGCCCAGCTGGCCGCCGTCGCCGCAGGCCTGGCCTGCGGCTGGGTAGGCGCATTCGACGAGGCGGCCGTGCGCGGCGTGCTTGGCTGCGAGGGCGACGAGCGCCCCGTCGCCCTGATCCCCATCGGCTATCCGGCCGAACTGCCGCAGGAGACCCCGCGCCGCCCGCTCACGGAGATGGTGCGCAAGCTCTGATCCCGCCGGAGGGTCAGACGGCGGACTCGTCCTCCTCGCCGGTGCGGATGCGGATGGCGCGCTCCACGTCCATGACGAAGATCTTGCCGTCGCCGATCTTGCCGGTCTTGGCGCTCTTGAGGATGGCATCGACCACGGCATCCGCCTTGTCGTCGGCCACCACCACTTCGATCTTCACCTTCGGCAGGAAGTCGACCACGTATTCCGCGCCGCGATAGAGCTCGGTGTGCCCCTTCTGTCGGCCGAAACCCTTCACCTCGGTGGCGGTCATGCCCGACACACCCAGCTCCATCAGCGCCTCGCGCACGTCGTCCAGGCGGAACGGCTTGATGATGGCTTCGATCTTCTTCATCGGCTGACTCCATGAAACGAGAAGGCCCGCCGAGGCGGGCCGTGAAATGACCGCGTGAGGAAGAGCTTACTCGACCTTGAGCGCGAGGAACAACGGCGAGCCATCGCGCAGCAGGCGCAGGGCCACCGGCCGCCCCTTGACCACCCGCTCGGCGGCCTGCTTGAGATCCGCCGCCGAGGCGAGCTTCGTTCCGCCAAGCTCGAGCAGCACGTCTCCCGGCCGCACCCCGGCGCGGGCCGCGGCCCCCTCGCCCACCGAGCGCACCAGCAGGCCATGCCCCACGCCCAGTTCCTGGCGCTTGGCGGCGTCCAGCGGCTGCACCTGCAGCCCCAGCGGGCCGAAGGCCTCGGCGGCGGCGGGTTCCACGGCCTGGGCGGACTCGTCCGGCAGGGCCTGGATGGTGACCGCCAGCGTCCGCTCCTTGCCCTCGCGCAGGACCTGGACCTCGGCCTGCTTGCCAATCTCGGTGGCACCGACACGCGCCGGCAACTGGGCGGTGTCGTCGATCGGACGGCCATCGAAGGCGAGGATCACGTCGCCTGCCTTCAGGCCCGCCTTGTCCGCCGGGCTGCCCGGCTGCACCTGGGCGATGAGCGCGCCACGCGGGCGGTCAAGGCCGAAGGACTTGGCGAGGTCGGCATCCACCGGCTGGATCATCACGCCCAGCCAGCCGCGGGTGACCTTGCCGGTCTTGCGCAGCTGGTCGGCCACCTGCATGGCGGTGTTGATCGGGATGGCAAACGACAAGCCCATGTAGCCGCCGGAGCGCGAGTAGATCTGCGAGTTGATGCCAATCACCTCGCCGCGCGGGTTGAACAGCGGGCCGCCGGAGTTGCCCGGGTTGACTGCGGCATCGGTCTGGATGAACGGCACGTAGCTCTCGTCCGGCAGGTTGCGGCCGATGGCGCTGACGATGCCCTGGGTGGCGGTGAAATCGAGGCCAAACGGCGAACCGATGGCGAGCACCCATTCGCCGACCTGTAGCCGGTCGGAGTCGCCGATGCGCACGGTGGGCAGGCCGCTGGCCTCGATCTTGAGCACCGCCACGTCGGTGCGCTCGTCCAGCCCCAGCACCTTCGCCGGGAACTCGCGCTTGTCCTGCAGGCGCACGTTGATGCTCTCGGCGTCCTTCACCACATGGGCGTTGGTCAGGATGACGCCGTTCGCCTCGATGACGAAGCCGGAGCCGAGCGACTGGGCCGGCTTGACGTTGGGCAGGGCACCCGGCGGGATGCCTTCGAAGAAATGGCGGAACAGCTCGTTGAACGGATGCCCCTCGGGCAGATCCGGCAGCATGCCGGGCGGCAGCCCCGGCCGTTTCGGCATCTTCTGGGTGGTGTTGATGTTGACCACCGCCGGCGACACCTCCTTCACCATCTGCACGAAATCGGGCAGATCGGCGGCCTGGGCCACCGGCAGTGCGGCCAGCGGAGCGCCCAAGCTCAGTGCCGCGGCCAAAAGGGAGGCTTTGAGGATGCGATGCTTCATCGAACTCTCCTTGCGCAAAGGGTGAGCATTGGAGCGCCAAGCATAAGGTCAGGTTCCATCAATCCAAGCGAAGCCGAGCGCTTCAACCCTGGCGGCGAGCTCACCCATGGCGTTCTCGACGGCCTCCTGCGCCCCCTTCAGCCCCAGCTCGATGCGCCGCCTAGGGTGCTGTTCGGTCGGCAGCACGGGCAGGCTGAAGAGCTTGAGCGCGGGATAGCGCGCCGTGAAATCCCGCATGACCTCCAACAGCTGACTCTCGCTGGCGTCGAATACCCAGATGGCGCGCTCGATGTAGCCGGCGTCGCCGGCCTGTGGGTAGTGGTTGGCCAGCACCCAGTCGAGCATGGCGTGGGCCATCTGCGGGAAGCCCGGCATGAAGTGCATGCCCTCGACCGAGAACCCCGGCACGTTGTTGTAGGCATTGGGGATCAGCCTCGCACCCTGCGGCAGGTCGGCCATCAGCACGCGGTGCGGGAAGGCGTCGGCACCGAACTGGCCGATAATCAGCGCCTCGGCCTCGGGGTGACGGACCAGCGGACGGCCGAAAGCGCGCGCCGCCGCCTCACGGGCCAGGTCGTCCGGGGTGGCGCCGATGCCGCCGAAGCAGAACACCGCCTCGGCCTCCTCCCGCCCCTCGCGCAGGCTGCGCACCAGCAGCTCCATGTCGTCGCCGACCATGCGCGCCCAGGCAAGGCGCAGGCCGCGCGCGTTGAGGCGCTCGATCACCGCCGGGATATGGCGGTCCTGGCGGCGGCCGGAGAGCACCTCGTCGCCGATGACCAGAGCCCCGAACCTCACTGCCTCGCCCCCAACGCCTGCGCGCGCGCCTTGCCCGCCGCCCATTCGGCACGCATGGCCTCCATGTCATACGGCCCCGCCTCCGGCCAGCCCTGCACATGCTGCACGACGAGCTCGGCAAGCATGTCGAGGTGGTCGGCACGGTCGTTCAGGGCGGGGATGTAGCTGTAGCGCTCGCCGCCGGCCTGCATGAAGTACTCGCGGTTCTCCTGATCGATCTCCTCGAGTGTCTCCAGGCAGTCGGCGGAGAAGCCGGGGCAGATCACCTGCACATCACGGATGCCCTCGGCGGGCAGGGCCTTGAGCGTCATGTCGGTGTAGGGCTTGATCCATTCCTCCTTGCCGAAGCGCGACTGGAAACTGACCTGCCATTCGCCCTCACGCAGCCCCAGGCGTTCAGCCAACAGGCGGCCCGTAACATGGCACTCGCAGTGGTAGGGGTCACCGTTGAGCAGATAGCGCTCCGGCACGCCGTGGAAGGACATGATCAGCCGCTGCGGCCGGCCGTGCTGGGCCTGGTGCTCGCGCACGCTGGCCGCCAGCGCCTCGATGTAGGCCGGGTGGCGGTGGTAATGGTTGACGAAGCGCAGCTCGGGGATCCAGCGTACCTTCTGCAGCGCGGCGGTCACCGCATCGAAAGTGGAGGCGGTGGTGCTGGCGGAATACTGGGGATAGAGCGGCAGCACCAGCACCCGGCGCGCCCCCTGCATGCGCAGGTCCTCCAGCGCACGGGCCACGGACGGGTTGCCATAGCGCATGCCGAGGGCCACCACGACCGGCCCGGGCAGGCGGTCCTGCAGACGCCGACGCAGGCCGTCACGCTGCTGCTCGGACAGATACAGCAGGGGCGAGCCTGTACCCTCGCCGTAGTGGTCCCACACCTCCGCATAGGCCTCGGCCGAACGCTTCGGCCGGGTGCGCAAGACGATGCCGTGCAGGATCGGCCACCACTTCCACTGCGGCAGCTCGATCACGCGCGGGTCGCTGAGGAACTCGCGCAGGTAGGTGCGCAGGGCCTCCTCGGTCGGGGCATCCGGCGTGCCGAGGTTGAGCAGCAGGACGCCGAGCTGCTCCGGGCTGCCATGGCGGTAGTCTTTTTCACCCAGGTACATGATCCGTTTCCATTAAGGGGCTGCCGACATTGTTGGCAGCGAGAGCGGGCTTGTCCACCACACCCGATTAATAGTTAAAAACTATCCAAATCATTAGAACAATCCATTATGCGGATAACCAAGCAGGGAGCTATCTTTGCCAGGTCACCCCCCACTGAGGAAAAACAAACATGAGCGTCCTGGTTGCCCGCCACGCCCCCGACTTCACCGCCGCCGCCGTCATGCCGGACGGCAGCATCAACGAGCACTTCCGCCTGTCCGACCTGCGCGGCAAATACGTCGTGCTGTTCTTCTGGCCGCTCGACTTCACCTTCGTCTGCCCGTCCGAGATCATCGCCCACGACAACCGCATGGCGCGCTTCAAGGAGCTGGGCGTGCAGGTGGTCGGCGTGTCGATCGATTCTCACTACACCCACCACGCCTGGCGCAACACCCCGGTGGACAAGGGCGGCATCGGCCCCGTGCAGTTCCCGCTGGTCGCCGACATCAAGCACGAGATCGTCCAGGCCTACGGCATCGAGCATCCGGACGGCGTAGCCCTGCGCGCGTCCTTCCTGATCGACCGCGAGGGCGTCGTGCAGCACCAGGTGGTGAACAACCTGCCGCTGGGACGCGAAGTGGACGAGATGGTGCGCCTGGTCGAGGCGCTCCAGTTCACCGAGCAGCACGGCGAGGTTTGCCCGGCCGGCTGGCGCAAGGGCCAGGCCGGCATGAAAGCCACCGCCGAAGGCGTGGCCGAGTACCTGGCCGGCCACGCCCGCGAGCTGTAATCCCGTCTTCCGGCCGGAACGGCCCAGTGCGCTACCTCCTCAGCGCATTGGGCTGGCCGGCTTTTTTCTTCTGCCCCAGTGGACAC
The DNA here is from genome assembly GCA_040758295.1 of Pseudomonadota bacterium. GTDB lineage: Bacteria > Pseudomonadota > Gammaproteobacteria > Halothiobacillales > Halothiobacillaceae > Thiofaba. Next base: position 13,290 of record JBFLVZ010000041.1, on the reverse strand, counting down.
GGTGAGCGCTAGGCACCCCTGCCCTGTGATCTCCGTGCCCACTGTGGCTAAATAACCCCCATCACGAATCTGCTTGGAGCACTTCGACATGAGCCAGTCCAACCATGCCCGCCTGATCATCCTCGGTTCCGGCCCCGCCGGTTACACCGCCGCCGTCTATGCCGCGCGCGCCAACCTCGAGCCCATGTTGATCACCGGCCTGCAGATGGGCGGCCAGCTGACCACCACCACCGAGGTCGACAACTGGCCGGGCGACGTGCACGGCCTGACCGGCCCGGCGCTGATGGAGCGCATGCGCGAGCACGCCGAGCGCTTCAACACCAGGATCGTGTTCGACCACATCCACGGCGCCGACCTGCACCAGCGCCCGTTCCGCCTCAAGGGTGACTCCGGCGAGTACACCTGCGACGCCCTGATCATCGCCACCGGCGCCAGCGCCAAGTACCTCGGCCTGCCGTCCGAGGAGGCGTTCAAGGGCCGCGGCGTGTCCGCCTGCGCGACCTGCGACGGCTTCTTCTACCGCGGCCAGGACGTGTGCGTGATCGGCGGCGGCAACACCGCCGTGGAAGAGGCGCTCTACCTCTCCAACATCGCCCGCCACGTGCATGTCATCCACCGCCGCGACAAGTTCCGCTCGGAGAAGATCCTGTCCGACAAGCTGCAGGCCAAGGCCGAGGCAGAGGACGGCAACGTCACCATCCACTGGCACAGCGCGGTGGACGAGGTGCTGGGCGATGATTCCGGCGTGACCGGCATCCGCGTCAAGAACGTCGAGACCGGCGAGACCTCCGAGATCGCCCTGACCGGCGTGTTCGTCGCCATCGGCCACACCCCGAACAGCGGCATCTTCGACGGCCAGCTGGAGATGAAGGACGGCTACATCAAGGTGCACAGTGGCACCGAGGGCAACGCCACCCAGACCAGCGTACCAGGCGTGTTCGCCGCCGGCGACGTGGCCGACCACATCTACCGCCAGGCCATCACCTCCGCCGGCAGCGGCTGCATGGCGGCGCTGGACGCCGAGCGCTTCCTCGAAGGCCAGTAACCTTTGGACATCGGCGCGGCCCTGACCATCGCCCTGCTGGCCGCCCTGCTCGGCCAGGCCTGGGCGCTGCGCATCCGCCTAGGAGCGCAGGCCGGCTGGCTGGTCGCCGCGCTGATGCTCAATGCCATGAGCCTGCCGGCGGCCATCCTGCTGCTGGGCGATGCCCGCGAGGGGCTAAGCCTGCTCGCGGGCTTCGGCGCCGTGCTGAGCGCCAGCGCGGCGGGCCTCGGAGCGCTGATCTGGCTACGCCGGATGGAGCGTCTGAAAGTAAGGGAAGGGATCCCCACGGACCATGGATGACATCAACCTGGGGCTCGCCCTCGCCGGCCTGCTACTGCTGATCGGCATGCAGCGCATGCAGGCCGGGCATGCCGCCTTCCCCTGGTTCGCGGCAGGCCTCGCCGTCTCCGTATTGGCGCCGCTCACCCTGGGTGGCGGCGAGAACCAGCTCATGCTGCTGGCCGCCCTCGGCCTCGGCGTGGCGCTCGCGCTCATCCTCGGCCTGGCCGCAAGCATGGCGGACCTGGCCGCCCGCCTCGCCCTGCTGCATGGCCTGACCGGCGCGGCCACCGCGCTGGTCGCGAGCCTTGCGGTCATCGAGCGCCTGCTCGAGCCAGGCCTGCCGCTCGGCATGGCCAGCCTGTCCATCCTGCTGGGGGCCTTTTCCGCCGCCGGCGCGGCCGTCACCCACGCGCGCCTTGCCAACCTGCTGCCGCGGGTCTGGCGCCACATCAGCCAGGCCGGCGCGGGTATCCTGCTGCTGGTCCTGACCCTCGGCCTCGGCGTCATAATGGCCCTGGGGCTGCGCGAAGGCACCGGCTGGCTGCTGCTCTTCCTCGGCCTCGCGGCGGCCTCGGGGGTGACCTTCACCCTGCCCCTGGCCGAGCGCGAGGCTCCGCTGGCCGCCTCGCTGTTCGGCTCGCTGTCCGGGCTCGGCCTCGCCCTGCTCGGGACAGCCCTCGACCTGCCGCCGCTGGTGGCCACCGGCATCCTGTCGGCCGGCCTCACCCTGCTCCTCAGCCTGCACCTGAGCCGCAGCGTCCAGCTGCCACTCCGGCGGCTGCTGTGGGGCACGGCCCCGGCCAAGAGCGAGGAGGTCTCCCACCCGGCCCATCACCTGCACGCAGACGCGGCGGCGGAGCGCCTGCGCGCGGCGCGAGAGGTACTGCTGATCCCGGGCTTCGGCTGCATCGCGGCGGGGGCGTGCGCCGACCTGATCGAACTGGGCCGGAAGCTCGAGGAGCTCGGCGCGCGCGTGCTGCTGCTCGCCCACCCCCTTGCCGGCCGCCTGCCGGGCCAGCTGCCCCTGATGCTGCGCGAGGCCGGCGCCCCCGCGGAATGGCTGATCGAATGCTGGCCGCAGGATGCGGACACACCGGCACTGACGCTCACCGTCGGCGCGCACGACCTGATCAACCCGGAGTTGGAACGCAAAGGCCTCCCCGACCTGCGCCGTGCCTCGGACCAGGGACACGAGGTCATCCTGCTGATGAAGAGCCTGGCCGGCTTTTCCGGCTCAATCAACCCGCTGCTGGCCCAGCCGCATGTGCACGTCTGGCAGGAGGATGCTCGGGCGGGGCTGGAGCGGCTGAACGAGCTTTTGCGGCAGGGATGACCCCGGTTCAGGCTGATCTGGCCCGTTGCTTCGCCCGGACGGTGTACCGTGTCCACCTGCCCGAGCGTGATCTCGACCTGCGGATCGGCTGTTGCCACCCCCTGCTCGATGCCTTCCTGCACACCCTGGGGGCCAGCCGCTGGATCGTGCTCAGCCCCTGCACCCCCCGCGCGCGCCTGCTGGACGATGCGAGCAATGCCGCCCGCATGGCCGCATTGCGCCAGGCGCCGGCAGACGAAGGTTCGCGGCACTTTTCCGCCGTGGGACTGCCCACCGCCGAGGATCACTGGCCGCCCGAGCCCAGTCTGCTGATCCTGGACCTTGCGCCCGAGCAGGCGGCGCAGCTGGCTGAGCATTTCGGGCAGTGGGCGTGGGTGAGCGGAGAGGCGGGTCAGCCGGCCGAACTGGCCTGGTCGTCCGTCCCGAGGGTGTGACTGAGATCGTCGAGCGACAGCGAGAAGGCCGGGACATAGCGCCGCATGAAGTCGCGCACCGCCGGCAGATCCGGGTAGAAAGACTCGATCTTGGCCAGCAGGACGGCCTCGGCGCGGCGGAACTCGCGGTTGCCGGCCTGCGCCTCCTCCATGCACTTCAGGTAGCCGGCGAGACTGTCCGCCGCCTTGACCAGCCGCTGCTCGGCAGGGCTCTGTCGAGCACCGTCCAGCAGCGGCGCATAGTCCTCGCGCAGATCCTCCGGCAGCAGCTCGAGCAGGCGGCGCTCGGCCTGCCGCTCGAGCGCCCTGTATGCCTCGCGGATCGCGTCGTTGCCGTACTTGACCGGCGTGGGCAGGTCGCCGGTCAGGATCTCGCTGGCATCGTGGAACATGCCGAGCACGGCAACGCGGTCGGCGTCGAAGTCGCCGCCGTGGTGGCGGTTGCTGATCAGCGCCAGCGCGTGGGCGATCATCGCCACCTGCAGGCTGTGCTCCTGGACGTTCTCCGCGCGCGTATTGCGCATCAAGCCCCAGCGCTGGATCAGGCGCATCCGCGCCAGCATGGCGAAGAATGGGCTGGATACGGTCATCCGGCCATCTCCCATTCGCCGACCACCCGGTCACGGCCCTCGCGCTTGGCGGCATAGAGCGCGCGATCGGCCTGCTCCAGCAGGTCCTTGAGCGGGATGAAATGATCCGGGCCACTGCAGGAGACGCCAACGCTGACCGAAACGAAGCTGCGGGCGGGGTGAGGCAGCCGCAGATCGGCCACGTGCAGCCGAAGCAACTCGCCCAGCGCCCAGGCCTCCGACGAGGTCACACCCTCGAGCAACACCGCGAACTCCTCCCCGCCGAGGCGGGCTGCCATGTCCAGCGGGCGGCGCGCGCGATCGCCGATCACTTCCGCGACCTTGCGCAGCAGGCCGTCGCCGGCTTCGTGCCCCCACTGGTCGTTGACCTGCTTGAAGTGGTCGATATCGATCAGCAGCACCGCCATCGGCTGCTGCAGACGCTGGGACTGGCGGGTCAGGCGCTGGAAATGCTCGTTGAAGGCATAGCGATTGAACAGCCCGGTCAGCGCGTCGTGGGTGGCCTGTTCGTATAGCTGCGCATGGGTACTCTCGAGCTCGCGCCGGCGCTGGGCCTCGCGCAGCGCCCGTGCACGCAGGAACACCAGCAGGAGGGCGCCGAGCAGGACGAGCAGGACCGCACCGCCGACGCGCTTGGCGATGTACACGCGCTGTTGCCACCATGCGCCGGCATCCGGCTGCACCGCCAGGACCCACCCGGTCGAGGGGATCGCGACCCGGGCCAGGAGATCCGTCCGACGGGTCGCCTCATCCGGGCTCAACAGCACGCCGCGCTGCCCATCAAGGCTGAGCGTCTCGAGCAACTCCGTGAAGGGAGCAAAGCCAAGACGCACCCACAGCATGAACTCGTCGCCTCCGGGATCCCGCAGAGGAACCAGGAGCGAGAGTGACGCGCCCGGACGGTCGGTAAGCACATGCGACGTGTAGGAGTCCTCGGCACAGTAGGACGCCCAGGCCGGGGGGAAGTGAATGTCGCAGTCCGCGACGGGAAAGAACACGTACGACTCGTAGTTCATGAACCACTGCGAAAGCAGGGCATCCATTTGCACCTGCTCCTCCTGCCGGTCCCCGATGCGCTGCAGGTGATCGGCAAGGGCAGGCATCGAGCGGCTGAACAGCACGCCCTGACGCTGGAGTCGCTGCAACTCGAGCTCGAGCATGTCCGCCCCATGCCAGGCGGAGGATGTCGCCAGGGCCTCGCGCGAATCGCGATAGGCCAGCCAGTCCTGCCAGCCGAGGGCGAGGAAGATCAGCGCCAGCCCGATACCAGCCAGCAAGATGGACCATAGGCCGCGCCGCTGCTGATGCTTCACACGCCCCTCCGCGGAGAAGGCATGCCGTCGGGCGGACTGCTCCGATCCGGGCGCTGATGAGGACTCGGTCTGCATGAAACGCTCCCTGTCACGCCTCCGGGTGACCACGAATGCTGCGCTATCTTAGCGCATGCCGGGCGGCGCCGTGGCCCGCCGCGATGAAATGCGGCCGCAATTCGTCACGCAGGGTCAGGGCGTAGGAATCGGTCATGCCGGCGATCATGTCGGTCAGCAACTGGGCCTCGCGGTAGCGCAGCGGCATGGCGTTACGCGGCGATTCGAATACGCGCCGGTAGTTCTCCGAGATCCGCCCGTAGGCATAGGCGGCGAACGGTGTGCGGCGCGCCGACTCGGGGCGTGAGGGATCAACACGATCGGTGATGGCAAACCAGAGCATGTCCATCAGCTCGTGGATGACCTCGAAGCCGGTCAACTCCACCTGCAGCACGCTCGGGTGGCGGTAGATGTGCCGCAGGTTGAACTGGCGCAGGGCGCCGATGAAGGCCCCCGCGCTGGAGGAGGCGAGCAGTTCGCCTTCGAAGCGGCCGGCGAGCATCGCCTTGTGGTGGCGCAGCCAAGCCTCCGTGAGGGCGCGGGTCAGGGCGCCGATGGCGCGGATGCGGAACACCTGCATCGAGATGTCGTTCAGCTCCGCCGGCGACAGGCCCGCCTCGCGGTAGCCGTTGTGCTCGCGCTCGGCCGCGTCACACACCCAGGCCACGGTCGCATCCGAGCCCGCTGCATGGCGCAGGTGGGCGAGGATGTCGTGGAACGACAGCAGGCGCTTCTTCACCGCATCCTCGGCATCCAGCACGCAGTAGGCGATGTCGTCGCAGGCTTCGAGCAGGAAGCAGAGCGGGTGGCGGCGCCCCGCGCCAAGCCCGGTCGCCGCCCATACCTCCTCGACGATGCCCGCCTCGGACTGGAAGAACCCATGCTTGCGCCGTACCGGCACGGCCTTGTCGATGTGATCGGAAGCGGTTGGGTACTTGATCAGCGCCGCCAGGGTGGCGTGGGTCAGGTTGAGGCCGTAGTCGTCGTTGAGGATCTGCAGCTTGGTGAGCAGGCGCAGGGCCTGGGCGTTGCCCTCGAAGCGCAGGAAGTCCTGCCGCATCGCCTCGGAGAGGCCATGCCCCGGCCCGAGCACGGTGTCCGCATGGCGTTCGAACCAGGTCTGGATCGCCCGCTCGCCCTGATGGCCGAAGGGGGGGTTGCCGAGATCGTGGGCGAGGCCGAGGGTCGCGAGCAGGGCGGGGATGTCGCGCTCCACATGCGGCCGCCCCCGCCCGACGCCGTGGTTGAACACCAGGTCCACCCCCATCGCCCGGGCGAGGTTCGCCACCTCGTGCGAGTGGGTCAGGCGGGTGCGCACCACGTCGTTGCGCTCGAGCGGAAAGACCTGGGTCTTGTCCGCCATGCGGCGCACCGGCGCGGCATAGAGCACGCGGTCGTAGTCGCGTTCGATCTCGGTGCGCACCTCATGCCCGCCGAGCGGCATCGGCGCCTGCGAGCTGGGGCGGCGGCGGGCGGGGTTGAGCAGGGCATTCCAGTCGGCCATAAGGTTCCCGTGGGCAGCGGCCAAGGGCCGCGGGCAGTACAATGCCGGCAAGCATAACGAATGAAGGGTGGATTGCCATGAAGATCGGCTTGCTCGGCACCGGCCTGCTCGGCTCGGCAGTGGTGGAACGCCTGCTTGCCCAGGGCTTCGAGGTGACCGTCTGGAACCGCACGCCGGACAAGACCGCCCCCCTGGCTGCGATGGGGGCGCGCATCGCCGCCAACGCAGCCGAGGCGATCGCGGCCTCCGACCTCACCCTGCTCTACCTCGCCGACCGCGCCGCCTGCGAGGGCGTGCTGCTCGACCCCGCCACGAAGGCGGCGCTGCCGGGCCGCAGCCTGCTGCAGATGGGCACCATCGGACCGGATGATAGCCGCCAGCTGGCCGAGACGCTGACTGCCGCCGGGGCCCATTACGCGGAATGCCCGGTGCTCGGCAGCCTGCCGGAGGCTCGCTCGGGCACGCTGATCCTGATGTACGGCGGAGACGAAGGCCTGTTCGCCCGGATCGCCCCCCTGCTGCGCGCGCTCGGCCCCGAACCGAAACGCATCGGCAGCGTGGGGCAGGCTGCGGCGCTCAAGCTGGCCATGAATCAGCTGATCGCTAGCGAGACCGCCGCCTTCGCCATGAGCCTCGCCCTGGTGCAGGCCCATGGGGTGGCCGTCGAGGACTTCATGCAGATCCTGCGCGGCAGTGCCCTGTACGCGCCGACCTTCGACAAGAAGCTCGACCGCATGCTGTCCGGCCACTTCGCCGGCCCCAACTTCCCGCTCGACCACCTGATCAAGGACGTGCGCCTGTTCATCCGCGCCGCCGAAGGGGCAGGCATCGACACCAGCCCCCTGGCCGCGCTGGAGGCCGTGCTGGGCGAGGTTTCCGCCCGGGGCCACGGCGGCGAGGACTACAGCGTGCTGGCCCGTGGCTTCGCGCGCTGATCCCACGGAACCCAAGACGCCGGCCGTTGGTCTATATTTGAACTGATCCTTTTCCTGCGCGATGGCGCCCGCCACCGCGCCTTCCGGCCTCGCCCTGCCAGGCCCTCCCGGACGAGGCCCCCCCACGACCAGGAGGTGCACCATGTCTGCCTCAACCCCCTCATCGCTTCCCCGTCTTCTTGGCGACCATGGCCAGCTCGACAACCCCTTCCTTGGCCTGCTGCTGCCCCCGGCGGCATTCAGCCACGACACGCCGGAGAACGGCTGCGACTCCAGCTGCGGCGAGTCCCAGTGCGGCGAGAAGAAATGCTCCGAAGGGAGCTGCGGCCGCTCGGACGAGACCTGAGTCTCGCCCGGGGAATGGATCATGGCCTCATCCCTGCGCTATCCGGCCGGCGCGGGCCTGGGCCTGCGGGTGGGCATGCTGGACGAACTGCTCGGGGATGACGCCCCCCGCGTCCCGGCCGAGATCGGTTTCTTCGAGATCGCCCCGGAAAACTGGATGGGCGTGGGCGGTGCGCGGGGCCGCGCCTTGCGCGCCCTGACCGAGCGCCACACCTTCGTCGGCCATGGGCTCGCGCTCGACCTGGCCGGCTACGCCCCGCTCGACACGACCCACCTGCACGCCATCCGGCGTTTCCTGGATGAGCACCGCATCGGCCTCTACACCGAACACCTGTCCTTCACCCGAGACGGCGGACACCTGCACGACCTGCTGCCCGTGCCGCGCACAGAGGAGGCCGTGCGCCATGTCGCCGCCCGCATCCGGATCGCGCAGGAGGAGCTTGGCCAGCGCATCGGCATCGAGAACGCCAGCACCTACGTGAGTTCGCCGCTGGACGCCATGACCGACGACGACTTCGTCGTGGCGGTCACCGAGGCGGCTGACTGTGACCTTCACCTGGACGTGAACAACGTCTACGTCAACGCCGTCAATCACGGCTACGACCCCTATGCGTGGATCGACCGCATCGCCGGGCGCATCCCCCGGCGGGTGGCCTACCTGCACCTCGCCGGCCACCAGCGCATGGAGGAGGACTTCATCGTCGACACCCACGGCGAGGCCGTCGCGGATCCGGTCTGGAACCTGCTCGACCACACCTATGCGCGCCTCGGCGTGATCCCGACCCTGCTGGAGCGCGACTTCGACATCCCGCCCATCGCCGCACTGCTGCCCGAGCTGCACCACATCCGGGACCTGCAAACCCGCCATGGCGGATCCGCGTGATGGACGCGGCGCACACCCGCTGGCAGCGCGCCTTTGCCGCCTATCTGCGCGACCCCGCCCGGCACCCCTTGCCGGAGGGCGTCGACCCGCGTGGCGCGGCCACCTACCGCCGCCTGCTGCTGGGCAACACCGAGCGCATCCTGGGCGCGGTCTATCCCCGCGCCCGACGCCTGCTCGGCAAAACGCGCTGGGACGAGCTGCTCACCGGGTTTCTGGCCGAAGCCCACTGCTCCAGCCCCTTCTATCGCGACGTCCCCGGCGCCTTCCTCGACTGGTTGCGACCGCAGCAAGGCGCCCTGCCCGCCTGGCTTGTCCCACTGCTGGAGCACGACTGGGCCCGCTTCTGCCTCGGCCTGGCGCCGGATGCCGCCTGGCAGGTTCCGCTCCCTGGCCACGCCGCCCTCAACCCTGTCTCACGACTGTGCAGCCATCCCCTTGCCGTCCACCGCGGCGACGGGCTGCCGGAACCTCGGGCGACCCACCTGCTGCTGTTCCGCGGGGCGGATGATCGCGTGCGGATCGTCGAGCTCACCCCCGCCAGCATCGGCCTGCTGCAGCAGCTCGCAACCGGCCAGCCCCTGCAGGAGGCCTGCGCGGCCCTGGCCTCGGAACTTGGCCTGACGGCGGCAGCGATGGCTGCGCACGCCCAGCCCCTGCTGCACGATCTTGAGCGCATCGGCGCCATTCGCCTCGGCCAACGCCCCGATCCCAACTGATCGGTTTATAATGCCGGGCTTTGCCCTGCCCCGAGGAACCGCCATGCGCACCAACGTTGCCAAGATCGGCCGCGCCCTGCTCTCCGTGTCCGACAAGACCGGCCTGCTCGACTTTGCCCGCTTCCTGGCAAGCCGCGGCGTGGAGCTGCTGTCCACCGGCGGCACGGCGAAGATGCTGCGCGAGGCGGGCCTCAAGGTTAAGGACGTGTCCGAGTACACCGGTTTCCCGGAGATGATGGACGGCCGCGTGAAGACCCTGCACCCGAAGGTGCACGGCGGCATCCTCGGCCGTCGCGGCGTGGACGACGCGGTCATGGCCGAGCACGGCATCCAGCCCATCGACCTCGTGGTGGTCAACCTCTACCCCTTCGCCGAGGCCACCGCCAAGCCGGACTGCAGCTACGAGGACGCCGTCGAGAACATCGACATCGGCGGCCCGACCATGGTGCGCGCGGCGGCCAAGAACCACGCCGACGTGACCATCGTGGTCAACCCGGCCGACTATGCCCGCGTGCAGGCCGAGATCAATGCCCAGGGTGGCGTCTCTGCGACCACCCGCCTTGATCTCGCCGTGCGCGCCTTTGAACACACCGCCGCCTACGACGGCATGATCGCCAACTACTTTGGCCGTCGCGTGCCCGCGCACAGCTGTGCGCCGGTGGCCGAGGCCAGCTGGGAGAAGCCAGCGGACTTTCCGCGCACCTTCAACATCCAGGTCGAGAAGTTCATGGACCTGCGCTACGGCGAGAACCCGCACCAGCGCGCCGCGTTCTACGTTGAGCCCAACGCCCCGGCCGGAAGCATCGCCCGCGCCACCCAGTTCCAGGGCAAGGAGCTGTCCTACAACAACATCGCCGACACTGACGCGGCCCTGGAGTGCGTGAAGCAGTTCGACGCCCCGGCCTGCGTCATCGTCAAGCACGCCAACCCCTGCGGCGTGGCGGTGGCCGAGGACATCCTCGCCGCCTATGATCGCGCCTACCAGACCGATACCGAATCGGCCTTCGGCGGCATCATCGCCTTCAACCGCCCGCTGGACGCCGCCACCGCCCGCGCCATCGTCGAGCGCCAGTTCGTCGAGGTCATCATCGCCCCCGAGGTCACCCCGGAGGCCCTGCAGGTCACCGCCGCGAAGAAGAACGTGCGCGTGCTGGCCTGCGGCCTGTGGGGCGAAGACGACAAGGGCCGCCTCGACTACAAGCGCGTCGCGGGCGGGCTGCTGGTGCAGGACCTGGATCAGGGCATGATCTCGGCCGCCGATCTGAAGGTGGTGAGCCAGCGCGTTCCGACCGAGGCCGAACTGCGCGACATGCTGTTCGCCTGGAAGGTGGCCAAGTACGTCAAGTCCAACGCCATCATCTACGCCAAGGACGACGCCACCATCGGCATCGGCGCCGGGCAGATGAGCCGGGTCAACTCCGCCCGCATCGCCGCCATCAAGGCCGAGCACGCTGGGCTTGAGGTGAAAGGCGCGGTGATGGCCTCCGATGCCTTCTTCCCCTTCCGTGACGGGATCGACAGCGCCGCCGCCGCCGGCATCACCGCCGTGATCCATCCGGGCGGTTCGATGCGCGACGAGGAGGTCATTGCCGCCGCCAACGAACATGGCATGGCGATGGTGTTCACCGGGATGCGCCACTTCCGGCACTGAGCAGCCATCGCGGCGACACGCCGCCCCCACCCGCAGCCGCTCGTAGGAGGCCCTCCCCCGGGCCGATCTTGCGCCCAGGTCGCGTCGAGGGCGGCGCTCCTACCGTGCTTCGCTGGACCCGTGGGGGCCGCGTGACGCGGCGACGCCTTCCCCACCCAAACGACACGCCCCATGCTTCGCGTCATCACCCTCAACGTCAACGGCATCCGCTCCGCCGCGAGCAAGGGCTTCTTCGACTGGCTGCCCTCACAGCAGGCCGACATCGTCTGCCTGCAGGAGCTCAAGGCCCAGGTCGACCAGCTCGGCGCGGAGGTGTTCTGGCCCGCGGGCTACCACTGCTACTACGAACCCGCCGAGCGCAAGGGCTACAGCGGGGTGGGGCTGTACGCCCGGCGCGAGCCGGATGACGTGATCGCAGGCTTCGGGGTGGAGGAGTTCGACCGCGAGGGGCGCTACCTGGAGGCGCGTTTCGGCCGGCTGAGCGTGGTGAGCCTCTACCTGCCCTCCGGCTCAGCCGGGCCAGAACGCCAGGCCAGCAAGGACCGCTTCCTCGAGGCCTTCCCGGCGAAGATGCGCGAGCTCAAGGCCTCCGGTCGCAGCGTGATCCTGTGCGGGGACTGGAACATCGCCCACAAGCCGATCGACCTGAAGAACTGGCGCGGAAACCAGAAGAACTCCGGCTTTCTGCCGCACGAACGCGCCTGGCTGGACGAGCGCTATGACAAGGAGGGATGGGTGGACGCCTTCCGGGTGGTGAACCAGGAGCCCGAGCAGTACACCTGGTGGTCCAACCGCGGCCAGGCCTGGGCCAAGAACGTGGGCTGGCGGATCGACTATCAGGTCGTTACGCCCGACCTCGCGGACAAGGTCCTGGCGGCCTCGGTGTGGAAGGAGACACGCTTCTCGGACCACGCCCCGCTGATCATGGACTACGACCTGCCTGGTTTTGCGGCGGAAACCCTCCCTGGTTTCCGCCCTTCGGGTCTCGCCATGCGGCGCGCCAACGCCGTTCCAGACGGCATTGTTGAGGCCTGACGGCAGGTCGCAGGATGGGCTGCGAGGTGCGGCCCGGAAGGCTCAAATGACCCCGGCCACCGCCTCGGCGGCCCGCTTCACGTCGAGGAAGATCAGGCCCAGCTTGGCCTGCGGCTTGGCCAGCACGGTCAGCACCGCATCCTCCCCGGCGTGGGTCATCAGGATGTAGCCCCGATCCCCCTTGATCAGCACCTGCTCCAGACCACCGCGGGCCAGCTCCTTCGCCGTGCGGTCGCCCAGGGAGAGCAGCGCCGCGCTCATCGCCCCCACCCGGTCCTCGTCCATGCCCGCAGGCAGCAGGGCAGCCATCATCAGGCCGTCGGTGGAGACAATGGCCGAGGCCTCAATGTCGGCCGAGGAGCCATTCAGCTCGGAGAGAATGGAGGTCAGCATGTCAGCGCGCATGGGATGTTTCCTTGTTCCTTGAAATGGCTTCTTCGCATCAAGCGGCCGCGGCGCGCGCGGCGCCGATCACGCTGTCGATCTTGGTCATCACCAGGCGGTCGATCAGGACAGGCTTCATCCCGGTGGACTCGCTCAGGATGTCGATGAAGCTCTGCAGATAGCTCTCGACGATCAGCGCCTGCACGGTCGCGGCCAGCCGCTGCAGGCTGCACATCACCTGCCCCGCCTCCGCCGCCCCCATCCTGTGCGCCAGGGCGGTCGAGATGTGCGCGAGGATGTGCGACCACATGGCGATCACCATGGGGTTCTTGACCCTGCGCTTGATGTGCATCAGTCCGACGAAGGCCTGCCAGGAGAAGAAGTCGCTGTCGTGCGGCCCCTCGCAGGTGCGCCTCCACCAGTCCGCCAGGGACGCGGCGCGTGCGTCCATCTCGTCCGGATGGAAGATCTCCGCGGTCGCCGGATGGGCCAGCACGGTCCGGTAGAAGGACTCCACCAGCCCCTGCCCCATCTCGAGCAGCAAGTCCTTGTTGGCGGTGACGATCGCGCTGTCGGCGTCGGTGAACCGGGTGTGCGGCGGCATCTGGGCCAGGATGCTCTCAACCATTTCTTTCATGATCCCCTCTCTTCCTTTTTGAGGTTGTCGCCAAGCAGACCTTGACAATACTCATGCCATGACCATGGTTTTTACAATCACATATTTATGATGTGGACATAACTTATGTCCACTTCACCTCTAACAGGATGTTGAAAAAGGGCATCGTG
>JBFLVZ010000040.1:0-50135 GCA_040758295.1 Pseudomonadota bacterium | reverse complement strand
TGAGCCAGGATCAAACTCTTCACTTTAAAATGCGACCCGAAGGTCTTATCTTTCAGATCCAAGCGATCCCATCAAAACGCAAATTTTGACAGGTTACTTGTATCAATTTTGTGCCACCAGGACACAATCGACACAAGCACCCACACAAACTATCTAATCTTGTCTTTTAAAGATCGAACCCGACATTCCCGGGCTTCTCACTGCCGCCGCTCAGCGGCGAGGTGAGTTGAACATCTTATCACGCTTTTGACCGGTGTCAACAACAATTTCGAAGCTTTTGTTTCGACTTTGTTGTCACCTGCGATTCGCTTCACCAAGGAAGGCCTCGCATCACCAGGTCGATCACTTTACCATCTTGCCAACACTTGTCAACAAGCTGGTGAAATCTTTATTGGTGGGTCGTGTAGGATTCGAACCTACGACCAATTGGTTAAAAGCCAACTGCTCTACCGACTGAGCTAACGACCCAACCGAGATGCGCATTATACGGAGACTTTTCCGCTGCGCAAGCCCCCTCATGAATTTTTTTTGACGTAGCGCGTGGGGTCTGGAAGACCGGCCGCCGCAAAGCCAGCGGCACGCAGCCTGCAGGAGTCGCAGCGCCCGCAGGCGCGCCCGGCCTCGTCAGCCTGGTAGCAGCTGATCGTCTGGGCATAGTCCACCCCGAGCGCTGTGCCCCGAGCGATGATCTCGGCCTTGTTCATATACATCAGCGGAGCATGGATGGAGAACGCGCGCCCTTCGATGCCCGCCTTGGTGGCGACATTGGCCAACTGCTCGAAGGCCCGGATGAATTCCGGGCGACAGTCGGGATAGCCCGAATAGTCGACCGCGTTGACACCGACGAAGATGTCCTGCGACCCCAGCACCTCGGCCCAGCCGAGGGCGATGGAGAGCATGATGGTGTTGCGGGCGGGGACGTAGGTGACGGGAATGCCCGTGCCCTCTTCCTCGGGAACCGGGATGGCAGAGTCGGTCAGGGCCGAGCCACCAATGCCGCCCAGATCCACCCGGACGACACGGTGTTCCTGCGCCCCCAGGCTGCTTGCCACCTTGCGCGCAGCCTCGAGTTCCGACCTGTGACGCTGGCCGTATTCCACGCTGAGGGCATAACACGCATAACCCTCGGCCCGCGCGATGGCCAGCACGGTGGCGGAATCGAGCCCGCCCGACACGAGGACCACGGCACGGCGGACGCCATCACTCATCGACCACGGGCCTCCGCCCACAGGATCTTGTGCAGCTGGACCTGCAAGCGGACCGGCAGGTGATCCTCGAGGATCCAGTCGGCCAGCTGCCCCGGGGCCAGGCGGCCGTTCACCGCCGAGAACAGGATCTGACAGCGGGAGGGGAGGTCGTATTCCTTGAGCTTGGCCACCGACCATTCGTAATCCGCTCGGTCGGCGATGACGAACTTGACCTCATCTTCCGCCTTGAGGTGCGGGATATTGACGTACAGGTTGCGCGCTTCCTCGCCGGAGGCGGGCGTTTTCAGATCCATGATGCGACTGACGCGCGCATCGACCCCGCTGATATCGAACGCGCCACCGGTCTCCAAACTGACACTATAACCGGCATCGCACAAGGCCGAGAGCAGGGTGAGGCAGCGCTTCTGCGCAAGGGGCTCGCCGCCCGTGACGCAGACAGTGCGGGTCTTGTGGCGCGCGACCTCGGCAAGGATGGCGTCGATGGTCCAGGTTTCGCCGCCGGTGAAGGCATAGGCGGTGTCGCAGTAAACACAACGCAAGGGGCAACCGGTCAGGCGGACGAAGACCGTGGGCAGCCCTACCCGGCTCGACTCCCCCTGGAGCGAGTAGAAGATTTCGCTGATGCGCAGGGTCTCACTGGCTTCTTTGATGTTGCGTGCCACGGCCTCAGACGCCTTCCTGCTGCATGCGCTTGAGGCGCTGGTCCGCTAGGCTGGCGGCCTGGGAGCCCGGGAACTGCTCCTTCACCTTGTTCAGGGCCTCGCGCGCCTTGGCGAAGTTCTTCTGGTCATAGAATACGTAGCCGATCTTGAGCAGAGCATCCGGCACCTTGGGATGGGCCGGTGCACCCTTCACCACCAGCTCGAACTGCTGCATCGCGCCCTTCAGGTCACCCTGGACATAGCGCGCCTCGCCAGACCAGTACTGGGCATTCGGCACATGGGGGCTGGACGGATGGGCCTTGACGAAGGCGTCGAAGGCCTTGATCGACTGCTCGTACTTGCCCTCCTTGAGCAGGGCGAAGGCCTGATCATAGGCGGCCTGCTCGTTGCCGGCAGGAGCCGCAGCCGGCGCGGCGGACGCGGGCGGAACCACTGGGGGGACTGGAGCCGCGGGCACCTCGGCTTGGGGCGGGGCGGGCGGCTGCTCGAGGGCGCGCAGCCTGCGATCCGTATCTGCGTAGCTGTCCTTGCTCGCCTTGCGCAGCTGCTCGATCTCGTAGCCCTGCCGCTCCACCAAGTCGCGCAACTCACGCACTTCCACTTGGAGCTGCTGCTGGCGCTGCATGAGCTCGTTGATGATGGTCTGCGACGGCGTGGGGGCCGGCGCCGCGCCATCGGCGACACGCGCCGAGGCCGACGGATCACCTCCGCCCCAGCTGCGCCACTCCGGTTGTGCGGCGTGCAGAGGTGCCGCCACGGCGGCGAGCATGGAGGCAAAAAGGAGTATTGGGGTGGTCTTCATGGCTCGATGCTCCCGAATCACTGACGGAACGGCCCCCAGGCCGGATCGCGAACCTTGCCCTGCTGGAAGCTCAAGCGGGTATTGGCCCGTCCTTCGACGGACACGACCTTGAGCACCGAGCGCCCGCCCTCGCTGGCCGCGTACAGCAACATGCTACCGTTGGGGGCGAAGCTCGGCGCCTCGTCCATGGGCCCCTTGGTGAGTACGCGCGAGGCACCGGTCTTGAGGTCCTGCACGGCGATGCAGAAGCCGCCGCCGCACCCCTGCACCGTCGCCAGGTAGCGCCCGTCGGCGGACACCGAGGGACGCGCATTGTAGGCACCCTCGAAGGTCATGCGACGGGGTGTGCCGCCTTCCACGCCGACCTGGTAGGTCTGGGGGCGACCACCGCGATCGGAGGTAAACACCACCCCGCTGCCATCAGGCAGCCAGGTCGCCTCGGTGTCGATCGCGCTGCCGGCAGTCAGGCGTCGCGCCTGACGGGTCGCAAGGTCGAGCACGTAGACCTCGGGGTTGCCGTCCTTGGACAGGGTGAGGGCCAGACGACTGCCATCGGGCGACCAGCTCGGCGAGCCGTTGATGGCGGGGAAGCTCGCCACGCGCTCGCGCCGACCAGTGAACAGGTCCTGCACGTAGATGGCCGAACGGCGGCTCTCGAACGAGACGTAGGCGAGCTTGCGGCCATCGGGCGACCAGGAGGGTGACATGATCGGCTCGCGCGACTCGAGCACACTCTGCGGATTGAAGCCGTCGCTGTCCGCCACTTCCAGTCCGTAAGTCCGGTACGGCGCCACGCCGGTCTCGGTGACATAGGCGATGCGGGTGGCGAAGGCGCCTTTCACGCCGAGGATGGCCTCGTAGACGATATCGGCCACGCGGTGTGCGCCCATGCGCAGGTCGGTACGCGTCGCACTGACGCTCATCGCGGTGAGCTGCCCGCCCTTGTTGACGTCGAGCAGGTAGAAGTCGAGGGCGTACCCCCCCGCCTCCGGTCGCACCCGGCCAATGACCACATAGTCACGCTTGGCGGCGCGCCAGGCACCGAAGTTGACCTGCTGCGGGTCGATCGGCAACTCGGGCATGGCCGAGGAAGCCAGGGTGTTGAACTGACCGCTGCGCGCGAGATCGCTACTGACGATCTGCGCAATGTCCTCGGGCGAGCCGCCGCCAAAGGGGACAACGGCGATGGGAATGGTGCCATCAGTGCCTTGGGTAATATCGATCTGCAGTGCCGCGCGCGCCGGCAGGGCGGCGAGCAATACGGCCAGCATGGCAAGCAGCTTGAGGATGGGTCGGGTCATGGCACGGACCTCGGCTAGGGTCATTCGGGTTTGAAGGTAAAGACCAGTTCGCGCTCGAACAGGCTGGGGTCGGGCGGCGCCGGCAGCGGGCTGGCTTTCTCCACTGCGTTGATCACCGAGCGCTTGAAGAGTTCGTCGCCGGTGCACCTGTCGAGCCGCACGTCCATCACCATGCCGCCCGGCATCTGGATCACGTGCACGGTGCAGCTCATGCCCGGCAGGGAGGAAGGAGGCTTGAGCCAGTTGCGCTCGACCTTCGCCTTGATCGCGGCGATGTACTGATCCCTCAGGCCGGCCTGGCGGCGGGCATTCGCCGCGCTGACGGCAGCGGCCTCCTCGGCGGCAAGCTGGGCGGCAAGCTCGGCCTTGCGGCGCTGCTCGGCCTCGGCCTTCTGGCGGGCTGCGGCCTCCGCGGCCTGCTTGGCCTTGAGCGCAGCCTCGGCCTCCGCCTTCGCCTTGGCGTCGAGCTCGGCCTTGCGCTTCGCCTCGGCTTCCGCCTTGGCCTTGGCCTCAAGCTCGGCCTTGCGCTTCGCCTCCTCGGCAGTCGCCTTTTTCGCCGCCTCGGCCTCGGCCACCCGCTTCTGCTCGGCGGCCTTCGCAGCCTCATCGGCCTTGCGCCTGGCTTCCTCGACCGCCTTGGCCTGGGCCTCCGCCTCCTTCTGCTTGCGCAGGGCGATCTCCGCCTGCTCACGGGCCTGACGCTCCGCGTCCTGCGCCCTGCGCTGCGCCTCCTGCTGCTTGCGCTCGAGCTCGGCCTGGCGCTGCTGCTGGGCCCTCTCGCGCTGCTCCTCGGCCTGCTTGAGCTTGTTCATCTCCGCCTCGATGGTCGAGGCATCGACCATCGTCGCCTGGATCGGTTCGGGCTCGCCCGAGGCGGCCGGCAGGCTTTCAGCGGTGTGCGTCCAGTTGAAGGAGACCAGCACCACGGCCAGGATCACCAGGTGCAGCAGGATGGAGACGAGCAGGGCGCGCGGCATGCGCTTGATGGCGGCGAACATGGATTACTTACCCTTGGCCGGCGACTCGGTGACCAGCCCGACCTTGTCGATTCCTGCGCCCTTGACCAGGGCCATGGCCTCGATGACCTTCTGGTAGGGAACGCTGGCATCCCCCTTCACCAGCACCGGCACCTCCGGCTTGAGCTGATGCCAGGCCGCGACGCGGGCCTGGATCTGCTCGGGCGCGAGCGCGGCATTCGGATTGTCGGCGATATTCAGGTAGAAGGCTCCATCCTTGTCCACGCTCACCACCACAGGGGGTTCCTTGTCGCTGGCCATGGTCTCGGAGGCGGCCTTGGGCGTCTCGACCTCGATCCCCTGCTGCAGCATCGGCGCCGTCACCATGAAGATGATGAGCAGCACCAGCATGACGTCGATGTAGGGGACGACGTTGATCTCGGCGACCGAGCGGCGGCCACGACGGCCGCGCCCCGGACTGACGGAGGCACCCATCTCAGGCCGCCGGGCGCGCGGCGCCCTGACGGTGGAGCAGGCTCAGGAACTCCTCCTGGAAGCCGTCCAGCCGGTTGAACAGGCGGTCCGCGTCATTGCTGTAGCGGTTGTAGGCCACCACCGCCGGGATGGCGGCAAACAGGCCCATGGCGGTAGCGACCAGCGCCTCGGCGATGCCCGGCGCGACCGCCTGCAGGGTGGTGTTGCCCGCATTCGCCAGCCCCATGAAGGAACTCATGATGCCCCACACGGTGCCGAACAGGCCGACATAGGGACTGATGGAGCCGATGGTGGCGAGCACCGGCAGGTGTTCCTCCAGACGGTCCATCTCGCGCGTCATCGCCACCTTCATACCGCGCTGCGCCCCCTCGAGCAGCAGGGCCGGGTCATGGCCGGCATCCTGGCGGCGCAGGCGGGCGAACTCGCGGAACCCCGCCTCGAACATGGCAGCCATGCCGGTGCGCGGGCGGTCGTCGCGGGTCAGGGCGTTGTAGAACTCGGACAGGTTCACGCCGGACCAGAAGCGTTCCTCGAAGGCATCGATCTCGGTACGGGCGCGCTTCATCTGGGCGTGCTTGTGGAAGATGATCATCCACGAGACGATGGATGCCATCAGAAGAAGCAGCATGACGCCCTGCACCAGCGGGCTCGCCCCGCCGATCAGGCCGATGATGGACATGTCAGGCGCCGTATTCACGACGGTAGGATCTCCAGGATACATGGGGGTAAGGGCTGCGGCCGGAAGCCGTCGGCGGTCACGCAGACGATCTCGGCCTGGCAGCGGCACAGGACTTTCCGGTCGGACGCGCGACGGGCTTCCTGCTCGAACACCAGGCGCGCCCGGCCCTCAAGCCTCGGGCACGCGCTGATCTCAAGCAGGTCGTCCAGCCGCGCGGACTGTCGATATTCTACATGCACGCGGCGGACCACGAACACAAGACCTTTATTTTCAAGCAGTTCCTGTTGGGCAATACCGTGGGCACGCAACATTTCGGTGCGTGCGCGCTCGAAAAATTTCAGGTAGTTGGCGTAGAACACCACGCCACCGGCATCGGTGTCCTCGTAGTAGACCCGCACCGGCCAGACGAATTCACTCATCCGCGATAAAGTCCTGGAACTCGGCCTGCAGGGCCTCTGTCCGACTCGGCGGCTTGAGGCCGAAGTGGCGGTAGGCGAGCGGGGTGGCCATGCGCCCGCGCGGGGTGCGGAGGATGAAGCCCTGCTGCATGAGGTAGGGCTCCAGCACGTCCTCGATGGTGTCGCGCGCCTCGCCGATGGAAGCAGCGAGGTTGTCGAGGCCCGCCGGCCCGCCATCGAACTTCTCCATCAAGGTGCGCAGCAGGCGGTGGTCCTGGTGATCCAGTCCCAGGGCGTCGACCTTGAGCATGTTCAGGGCGGCATCCGCCACCTCGGCGGTGATCACACCGCCCGCCCGCACCTCGGCGTAATCGCGCACCCGGCGCAGCAGGCGGTTGGCGATGCGCGGGGTGCCGCGCGCGCGACGGGCAATCTCGACCGCGCCCGCGTCATCCATCGCCACGCCAAGCAGGTGCGCGGAACGGCGCACGATGGTGGAGAGGTCGTCCACGCCGTAGAACTCGAGCCTCTGGATGATGCCGAAGCGGTCGCGCAGCGGGTTGGTCAGCATCCCCGCGCGGGTGGTGGCGCCGACCAGGGTGAAGGGCGGCAGGTCGAGCTTGATCGAACGCGCCGCCGGGCCCTCGCCGATCATGATGTCAATCTGGTAGTCCTCCATCGCCGGGTAGAGGATCTCCTCCACCACCGGCGAGAGGCGATGGATCTCGTCGATGAACAGCACGTCGCCCTGCTCGAGGTTGGTGAGCAGGGCGGCGAGGTCGCCGGGGCGTTCGAGCACCGGGCCGGAGGTCTGGCGCAGGGCGACACCCATCTCATTGGCGATGATGTGCGCCAGGGTGGTCTTGCCCAGGCCCGGCGGGCCGAAGATCAGCAGGTGATCGAGCGCCTCACCGCGCGCGCGGGCCGCGGGGATGAAGATCTCCAGCTGCTCGCGCACGGCCGGCTGGCCGATGTAGTCCGCAAGCCGCTTGGGGCGGATGGCACGGTCGATGGCGTCCTCGCCGCGCTCGGCGGAGGCGGTGACGAGGCGGTCTTCGCTCATGTCACTTCACCGCCTGGCGGAGCGCCGCACGGATGATCTCCTCCGCCTCCAGCCCAGCCGCACCCGGCACCGCGCGCGCCATGCGGGCGGCCTCGGCGGGCTTGTACCCCAAGGCCTCGAGGGCGGTGACGGCCTCCTCGAGCGCGCCGCGTCCGCCGACCGCCACCCCGGGCAGCGTCGCGCCTTCCTGGTCTTCGCCCAGCCGGTCCCGCATCTCGATGATCAGGCGCTCAGCGGTCTTGCGCCCGATCCCGGGCAGCCGGACGAGGGTGGAGACATCGTTGCGGCGCACCGCGTCGGCGAACTCCTGCGCGTTCATGCCGGACAGGATGGCAAGCGCGAGCTTGGCCCCCACCCCACTGACCTTGAGCAGGTGGCGGAATAGGCTGCGCTCGGCCTCGCGCAGGAAACCGTACAGCAGGAAGGCGTCCTCGCGCACCACGGTGTGGATCAGCAGGATGACGTCCTTGCCGGTGGCGGGCAGGTCGTAGAGGGTGGACATCGGCACCTCGACCTCGTAGCCGACGCCGTTCACGTCGACCAGAAGCCAGGGCGGCTGCCTGGACACGAGCTGGCCCTTGAGCCTTCCGATCATGGAGTGCCTCTCCTGTTCACTTGCTACGCCGGCGGAAGCGCGACTGCGCCAGCAGGCGCATGTTCTCGCGCTGCTGCTCGCTCATCTGTCCGCTCCCGGCCACCCCCATCAGCGAGGTGCGGCGAAAGGCATGGCAGAGGGCGATGGCGGCGGCGTCCGCCCCGTCGGCCGGGGGATCGTCGGTGAGTTTCAGCAGGCGCTTGACCATGTGCTGGACCTGCGCCTTGTCCGCCCGCCCGGTGCCGACCACGGACTGCTTCACCTCGGCGGGCATGTATTCCGCCACCGGCAGCCCCCGGACCACCGCCGCCGCGATGGCGGCGCCGCGCGCCTGGCCGAGCTTGAGCGAGGATTCGGGACTTCTGAACATGAACACCTGTTCGATGGCGAACTCGGTCGGCTGGAAGGTTTCGATCAGGCCGCTGATGCGGGTGAACACCTCACCCAGGCGCTCCGGAAAACCGGCCTTGCCGGAGAGCCTGAGGCTCTCCAGGTGCAGGCAGGTCGGCTCCCGGCGCGTCAGCTCGATCACGGCCACGCCGGTGGTGACGGAGCCGGGATCGACGCCAAGGATGCGCAGGCGGGAAGGCGCGTTCAAGCCGCCCCCTCACCCCTGCCCCTCTCCCGATGGGAGAGGGGTATCAAGCCAGCGCCTCTTCGGGCAGGTCGGCGTTGTGGTAGACGGCCTGCACGTCGTCCAGGTCCTCGAGCATGTCGATCATCTTGACCAGCTTCTCGGCGACCTCGCCCTCGACCGGGGCCGTGGTGCTGGCGCGCATGGTGATCTCGGCCTCCTCCGGGACCAGCCCCTTGGCCTTCATGCCATCGAGCACGGCCTGGAAGGCCTCCGGCGCGGTCAGCACCTCGATCGAACCGTCCTCGTCCACCACCACGTCGTCCGCGCCGAGCTCGAGCGCGGCCTCCATGATGGTGTCCTCGTTGCTGCCCGGCGCGTACAGCAGGGTGCCGGTCTTGCTGAACAGATAGGCGACGGAGCCGTCGGTGCCCAGATTGCCGCCGTTCTTGCTGAAGGCGTGGCGCACCTCAGCCACGGTGCGCACCTTGTTGTCGGTCATGCACTCGACGAACACGGCCACGCCGCCGGGGCCGTAGCCCTCGTAGGTGATCTCCTCGTAACTCTCGCCGCCGTCCGCGCCCACGCCACGCTTGGCGGCGCGCTCCATGGTGTCCTTGGTCATATTGGCGGCCAGCGCCTTGTCCCATGCCAGGCGCAGGCGCGGGTTATCCGCCGGGTTGGCGCTTTGCCCCTGGCGCGCGGCGACGGTGATCTCGCGGATGATCTTGGTCCAGATCTTGGCGCGCTTCTTGTCCTGCCTGTCCTTGCGGTGCTTGATGTTGGCCCATTTGCTGTGACCGGCCATGACAACCTCTACAAATCAATGCGTTGAAACGGCGAAAGTTTAACCTGCTTTGCCGGTGCTGCGCTCCCGCACGCAGGTCAATCTTTCGTGGCGCGGGCGACGAGCCCCTGGCTGCGCGAGAACTCGAGCATGCGCTCGATCGGCAGGCGGGCACGGTCGATGATGGCGGGATCGACCGTGACCTCGTGCCCCTCCGGGTGCTCCAGGGCCTCGCACAGGTTCTGCAGGCCATTCATCGCCATCCACGGACAGTGGGCGCAGACGCTGCAGCTGCCACCGCGGCCGAGGGTCGGCGCGGCGATCAGGGTCTTGCCCGGGGCGGCCTGCTGCATCTTGTAGAAGATGCCGCGGTCGGTGGCGACGATCAGGGTCGGCGCGTTCGACTCGCGCGCGGCCTTGATCAGCTGGGAGGTGGAGCCGACATGATGCGCCAGCTCGACCACGCCCCTGGGCGACTCGGGGTGCACCAGCACCTCGGCCTCCGGATGCTGGCGCATCAGCTCGCGCAGGCCCTCGGCGCTGAACTCGTCGTGCACGACGCACTCGCCCTGCCACATCAGCATGTCGGCCCCGGTCTGCTCCTGGATGTAACGACCGAGGTGGCGGTCGGGCGCCCAGAGGATCTTCTCGCCGCGCGCCATCAGGTGCCTGACGATGGCGAGTGCGTTGGAGGATGTGACCACCCAGTCGGCGCGCGCCTTCACCGCCGCCGAGGTGTTGGCGTAGACCACCACGGTGCGGTCGGGGTGCTGGTCACAGAAGGCCGCGAACGCCTCCGCCGGGCAGCCGACGTCAAGCGAGCACTCGGCCTGCAGAGTCGGCATCAGCACGCGCTTTTCGGGATTGAGGATCTTGGCCGTCTCGCCCATGAAGCGCACGCCGACCACGACCAGGGTCTTCGCCGGGTGGCGGCTGCCGAAGTCGGCCATGTCGAGCGAGTCGGACACGTGCCCGCCGGTCTCCTCGGCCAGTTTCTGCAGCTCCTCGTCGACGTAGAAGTGCACCACCAGCACGGCGTCGCGCTCCTTGAGGAGGGCCTTGATGCGTGCGCGCAGGGCCTCGGCCTCCTCGGGAGCGAGCGGCGCGGGCGGCGGGGCCTGCTCGATCAGGCGCTGGATGACGGCCTCGCGCAGGCGGGGGATGTCGGATGCAAGATCGCTCATGCGAAACCTCGCTGTACGATTCAGACGCGACAGGCGGAATGACTCCGCCTGCATGGAAGTTCCGGCACCGCCCGGCAAGCCGGGCAGCGCCCCGTCACCGATACCAGCTTAGCCTTCGGCCGCCGGCTTGCGCACGCGGATGCCAAGCTCGCGCAGCTGGCGCTCGTCCACGCCACCGGGAGCCTGGGTGAGCGGGC
This sequence comes from Pseudomonadota bacterium, assembly GCA_040758295.1. Taxonomy (GTDB): domain Bacteria; phylum Pseudomonadota; class Gammaproteobacteria; order Halothiobacillales; family Halothiobacillaceae; genus Thiofaba. The sequence continues at coordinate 39,234 of JBFLVZ010000040.1, read as the reverse complement.
AGGCGGCGGTCTGGGTCTTCGGGAAGGCGATGACCTCGCGGATCGAGTTCGCGCCGCTCATCAGCATCACCAGACGATCGAGACCGAAGGCCAGGCCGCCGTGCGGCGGCGCGCCGAACTTGAGCGCGTTGAGCAGGAAGCCGAACTTCTCCTGCGCCTCCTCGTCGCTGATGCCGAGCAGTTTGAACACCTTGCTCTGCACCTCTTCCTGATAGATGCGCATGGAGCCGCCGCCAACCTCGACGCCGTTGAGCACGAAGTCGTAGGCGCGCGACAGGCACTCGCCCGGATGGGTCTCCAGCAGGCCAATCTGCTCCAGCTTGGGCGAGGTGAACGGGTGATGCAGGGCGACCCAGCGGTTCTCCTTGTCGTCCCACTCGAACATGGGGAAGTCGACCACCCACAGCGGGCGCCAGCCGGCTTCGACCAGGCCGAGGTCATGGCCGAGCTTGACCCGCAGGTTGCCGAGCGCGTCGTTGACCACCTTGGCCTTGTCGGCGCCGAAGAAGATCAGGTCGCCATCCTGGGCGCCGGTGCGCTCGAGGATGCCTTGGACCGCCTCGTCCGGCAGGAACTTGAGGATCGGGGACTGCAGGCCGTCGCGGCCGGCGGACAGGTCGTTGACCTTGATGTAGGCCAGCCCCTTGGCGCCGAAGATGGCAACGTACTTGGTGTAGTCGTCGATCTGCGAGCGGGACAGCTCGCCGCCCTTCGGCACGCGCAGCGCGGCGACGCGGCCCTGCGGGTCGCTGGCCGGGCCGGAGAAGACCTTGAACTCGACGCCGGCCATCAGGTCGGCCACGTCGACCAGCTCCAGCGGGATGCGCAGGTCCGGCTTGTCGGAGGCATAGCGGCGCATCGCCTCGTGCCAGCTCATGCGCGGCAGCGGGTCGGGGAAGGCCACGCCCAGCACCTCGCGGAACAGGTCGCGCATCATGCCTTCGATCAGGGTCATGAACGCCTCTTCGTCCATGAAGCTGGTCTCGATGTCCACCTGGGTGAACTCGGGCTGGCGATCGGCGCGCAGGTCCTCGTCGCGGAAGCACTTGGTGATCTGGTAGTAGCGGTCGAAGCCGGACACCATCAAGAGCTGCTTGAACAGCTGCGGCGACTGCGGCAGGGCGAAGAACTCGCCCGGATGGGTGCGGCTCGGCACCAGGTAATCGCGCGCGCCTTCCGGGGTGGCGCGGGTCAGCACCGGGGTTTCCAGGTCGAGGAAGCCATGCTGCTCGAGGTGCTGGCGCAGGAAGTGGGAGACCTTGGCGCGCAGGCGCAGGCGCTGCTGCATCTCCGGGCGGCGCAGGTCGATGTAGCGGTAGCGCAGGCGGGTGTCCTCGCCCACGCTGTCGTCGTCGAGCTGGAATGGCAGCGGCTCGGAGCGGTTGAGGATCTCGAGCTCCAGGCCCAGCACCTCGATCTTGCCGCTGACCAGGTTGGGATTCTCGGTGCCCGCCGGACGCGGGCGCACGCGACCGGTCACGCGCAGGACGAACTCGTTGCGCACCTGCTCGGCCAGGGCGAACATCTCGGGACGGTCCGGATCGAACACCACCTGCACGATGCCCTCGCGGTCGCGCAGATCGACGAAGATGACCCCGCCGTGGTCGCGGCGGCGGTTGACCCAGCCGGTCAGGGTGACGGTCTGGCCATCGAGTTGCTCGTTGAGCAGTCCACAGTAATGCGTGCGCATGGGGAGATCCGGAGCGAAAAACCCGTGATGTTAAGGCCTGGCCTCGGGGGCGGCAACCGCCGCCATCCCGGCTGCCCGGCCATTGCCGCGCGCGCCGGGCACGACCATGCCAAGCGAGATGATCATGCGCATGGCATCCTCAACGCCCATGTCGAGCTCGACCACCTCGTCGCGGGCGACGAAGATGACGTAGCCGGAGGTCGGATTCGGCGCAGTGGGCACATAGACCGTCAACATCTCGTTGGCCGTCTTCTCCTGCACCTCGCCGACCGGGTCCCCCGCAAGGAAGGCCAGTGTCCACAGGCCCTTGCTCGGATACTCCACCAAGAGCACCTTGCGGAAGGCCCGTGAATCACTGGAGAGGAAGGTGTGCATCAGCTGCTTGACTGCCGAATAGACCGAACGCACCAGCGGGATGCGGTCGAGCATGCCCTCCCACACCCCGACCAGGCGCCGGCCGAGGAAGTTGGCCGCGATCAGGCCGGTGACCAGCAGCACCGCCAGGGCGAGGATCACCCCGAGGCCCGGGATGTGGATGCCAAGCAAGGCCTCCGGCCGATAGGCCGGCGGCAGGAGCACCAGCGTGCGGTCCATGAACTGCACCAGGCTGATCACCACCCACCAGGTAATGACCAGCGGCACCCAGACCAGGAGACCGGCGACGAGATAGCGGCGCAGGGTGGCCAGCGGGCCACGCGCATGGCCCGTCGGCTGTTCGGTTTCAACGGCTGAGGGGATGTGATCGCTCATGGCATACACCGTTGCTTGGCAGGCTGTTCATCATCTTAACCCATCGGGCGTTTCCCTCCCCCGGTTTCGCCTTGCCCGCCCAAGTTGGCAGAATGCCGCCTTGGACATCTGAATGGTTCAAAGCCCCCCTTATCCCACCTTATCCCACCAGGAACGCTCCTCCATGCCCCCCTCCCGTACCCTTCTGATCACCGGCTGCTCGTCCGGCATCGGCGAAAGCGCCGCCCGAGCCTTGCGCGCCCGCGGCTGGCGGGTGTTTGCCAGCGCACGCAAGCCCGAGGACGTGGCACGCCTGGAGCGCGAGGGGTTCGAGGCGGTCCGGCTGGACCTGGACGACTCCGCCTCGATCCAGGCCGCGGTGGATGAGTTGCTGGGGCGCACTGGCGGCACCCTGGATGCGCTGTTCAATAACGGCGCCTGGGGCCTTCCCGGGGCGGTGGAGGACCTCTCCCGCAACGCCCTGCGCGCCCAGTTCGAGACCGCCCTGTTCGGCTGGGTGGAGCTGACCAACCTGATCATCCCCGTCATGCGCCGCCAGGGTGCGGGGCGCATCGTGCAGTGCAGCTCGGTGCTCGGCTACGCCGCCTTTCCCTACCGCGGCGCGTACAACGCCGCCAAGTTCGCCCTTGAAGGGATCACCGACACCCTGCGCATGGAACTCTCCGGCACGGGCATCCACATGAGCCTGATCGAGCCGGGCCCGATCTCCACCCGCTTTCGCGCCAACGCCCTCACCGCCTTCCAGCGCTGGATCCGCATTGAGGGCAGCGCGCACGAGACCCAGTACCGCCGCCAGCTCGAACGACTGACCAAGGAAGGGCCTGCTGCCCCCTTCACCCTGCCCCCCGAGGCGGTGGTGAAAAGGCTCATCCACGCCCTGGAGAGCCCCCGCCCCCGACCGCGCTACCCGGTCACCGTCCCCGCGGTGGCCTTCTACTGGCTCAAGCGCGTGCTGCCCATCCGCACCATGGATCGCCTGCTCATCGCCGCCTCCGGCGGGGGCAAACGCTGATGCGCGCCTGGCCGCCGCCGCACACGGTGCGGATCTCCTCCCGCGCCAAGCGACTGCTGCTGCGCTTTCACCCCGAGAAGGGGCTGGAGATCGTCAGCCCCACCCGGCTGAGCGCACGCCAGGTGGGCGATTTGCTCGAACACCATCGCGCCTGGATCGAGCGCCACCTCCCGAGCCTGCGCGCCTGGCCCGAGGATAGCCTGCCCGAATCCATCGACCTGCTCGCCGTGGGGCAGCGCTGGGGCCTGACCCATGTTCCCGACGCACCAGCCAGCCGCCTGCATGCCGACGCCCAGCGCCAGCATCTGACCCTGCACGGTCCCCCGCCCCTGCTCTGGCCCCTGCTCGGACGCTGGCTGCTGCATCAGGCCAAGCTCCATCTGCCACCAAGACTGCTCGAGCATGCCCGCCAGCAGGGGCTGCACCCCTCCGGGGTGAGCGTGCGCTGGGCCAGAAGCCGCTGGGGAAGCTGCTCGCACCAAGGCCGCATCAGCCTCAACGCGCGGCTGCTCTGGCTCAGCCCGCAGGAGGTGGATTACGTGCTTTTGCACGAGCTGACCCACCTCGAGCACTTCGACCACAGCCCTGCCTTCTGGCAGGCCCTGGAAGCGCGCTGCCTGGGGGCGCGGCAGTGGGATCAACGCCTGCGCAAGGCCAGCGCCCGCCTGCCGGGCTGGCTGCCGCACCTCCAATGACAAGGCCCGCGCGAGGCGGGCCGGATCAGAACACAGCGGGGTCGGGATAAGGGATCAACCGCAGGCCTGCTGCTTCTCGAACAGGTCCAGCGCCTTCTTGACCTCGGCGATGTAGGTCATGGCCGGGCCACCGCCCATCAGGATCGCCACCTTGCACACGTCGATGATCTCGGCATGGGTCACTCCGGCGTGCAGCGCCTTGTTGACGTGGATGCCGATGCAGTAGCTGCAGCGCGCGGTGATCGCCATGCCAAGGGCGATCAACTCCTTGGTGCGCGTATCCAGCGCACCGTCGCACAGCACCTGGTTCATGAAGCCGTTGAAGGCCTGCATGACCTCCGCGGCCTCGCTCGTCATCATGGCAAAGCCCTCCTTGAAGTCGTGCATCGTCTGGCCCATGTCGCTCATGGCATTCTCCTCTGGTTGTCGAGCCGGACCGATATTGGCGGCCCACGGTGTAGGACGTGTGACGATTTCAGCTCAGACCGCAAACACCCCCTCCACAACCGCCGCCGGACATGCAGGGCGGGAGCGATGGATTCTTCAGCGCCGCGCTGCCCACCAGCGCCCCACCGCTAATCAGGCGCTCGACCGGGGCATCCAGCGGTGTATCCCCCGGCTCGATCCCCGCACGGGCACACAACTCACCCCAGTTGGCGATGGACTCATTCATGCCGTGGCGCACCTCCAACACGCGCTCATTGGCCGGACAACGATAGTCGTAGCTTGGCATGGGCAACCTCCTCATCAGTGACTGCTTCACTATGCGCACCCGCTCGGCCAACATCAACAGGGCGACACAAGGCTGTCACTTCCGGCGGCGAGCATGAGGGGCATCCCCCTAGACCCCCGCCACCATGACGACCCTGCCCCATGCCGCCGGACTGCTCGAGCAGGTCTGCGCCCTGCGCGACGAGGGCCTGCAACTCGAACAGGAGCTCGCCACGACGCTGGAAGGCATCCATCCCGCCCTCCGCCCGAGCGCCCGCAACCTGTTGCACTACCTTGCCCTGCGCCGGCACGACATCCGCCCGCTGCAGCGCGAGCTCGCCATGCTCGGCCTGTCCTCGTTCGGCTTGCTTGAATCGCACGCCCTCGCCAGTCTGAACGCCGTCGCGGCCCGGCTGGAAGAGATGGACGGCCGCCCTGCGAGCCCGCCCCCCGAACCGCCCGTCGACTTCATCAGCGGCCCCCGCCACCTGCGTGAGAACGCGCGCAACCTGCTGGGCGAGGCCCGCGACGGCCGCGAGGTCAGGATCATGGTCACCCTCCCGAGCGAAGCGGCGACCGCCCCTGACCTGATTCCCGCCCTGCTCGAGGCCGGCATGGAGATCGCGCGCATCAACTGCGCCCATGACGATGCCGAGACCTGGCTTGCCATGATCCAGCGGGTGCGCGATGCGGCCCTGGCCCAAGGACGCGAGTGCCGAATCCAGGCCGACCTCGCCGGACCCAAGTCCCGCACCGGTTTCATCCGCATGCTTGGCCGCGTGCTGAAGATCCGTCCGGAACGCGACTTCCGCGGTCGCGTCACCCGCGAGGCCCTGTTGTGGATCAGCGCGGATAGCCGTCCCGTCCCTATCCCAGGCGTGCCCGCCCTGCTGTTCCAGGGCAAGGGCCTGGAGCGCCTCAAGGCAGGCGACCGGCTGCAGCTGACCGACGCGCGTGGCCGGCTGCGCGTCGCCCGCGTCATCCAGGCCGGGCCGGACGGCGCCCTGCTCGCCTTCGACCACACCGCCTACATCGAGGACGGCACGATCATCAACGCCACGCGCGGCCGCCGCCATCTGCTGCGCGGCCAGCTCGGCGGTGCCCCCGCCATCCTGGAGGAGATCCGCCTCAAGGTGGGCGACCCCCTGCTCCTCACCCGCGCGGATGAACCCGGCCGGGCCGGTGTGCGCAGTGCAAGCGGGGAGATGGTTGAGCCCGCCCGCATCCACTGCACCCTCGAGGCGGCCTTCGAGCAGGCCCGCCCGGAACAACGCGTGTGGCTGGACGATGGGCGCATCGGTGGCGTCATCGTCGCCAACGACGGCCAGATCATGCGCCTCGCCATAACCCACGCCGCCCCCGAGGGCAGCCGGCTGAGGGAGGAAAAGGGCATCAACTTTCCTGACACCGAGTTCCACACCACAGCCCTCACCGCCAAGGACCAAGCCGACCTCGAAACCCTCGCCCCGCATGTGGACATGGTCGCGCTGTCCTTCCTGCGCACCCCTGGGGATGTCATCGACTTGCAGAAACAGCTTGAACGCCTGGGCGCCTCCCAGCTTGGCATCGTGCTGAAGATTGAAAACCGTCAGGCCTTCGAAAACCTGCCGAGCATCCTGCTGGCCGGCCTGCGTAGTCCCCGGCTCGGCGTGATGGTCGCGCGTGGCGACCTCGCGGTGGAGATGGGCTTCGAGCGTCTCTCCGAGGTGCAGGAGGAGATCCTCTGGCTGTGCGAGGCCGCCCACGTCCCGGTCATCTGGGCCACGCAGATCCTCGAGAGCCTGGCCAAGAACGGCGCCCCCTCCCGCCCCGAGGTGACCGACGCGGCCATGAGCATCCGCGCCGAATGCGCCATGCTCAACAAGGGGCCGCACATCATCGAGGCCGTGCGCTTCCTCTCGGGCGTGCTCTCCCGCATGGAGGGGCATTACAGCAAGCGCATGGCGATGCGGCGCAGGCTGACCATTGCCGACCATGTCCGGGACATGACCTGATCAGCGGCATGGCCTTTTCTGGACTACCCTTGCAAGGGTAACGCCCTCACTCTAGGAGGCCCGCCATGCACAAGCTCATCCCCCCATCCGCCCTCGCCCTCTCCACCCTCCTGCTCGCGGCCTGCGGCGGAGGTGGCGGCGGCTCCAGCACCGGCACGCTCAGCCTCGCCGTGCAGGACGCCCCGGTCGATGGCGCCGACGCGGTCTACATCACCTTCTCCCGCATCGACCTGCACGGCCCGGACGGCACCCAGAGCTTTATCCTCGACAGCGACCCGGCAACGGCCGGCAACCAGCCCTACACCGTCGACCTGATGGACTACCAGGGCACTGACCGGCTGCAGCTGCTGGACGGTGTGACCGTCCCCGCCGGCAGCTACCAGTGGATCCGACTGTATGTCGATCATGCCAGGATCGTCTTCAACGAAGGGACAACGAGCGAGATCGTCGCTCCGCTCGACATCCCCAGCAACGAAAACAGCGGTCTCAAGCTGCACTCGGGTTTCACCGTCGCCGCAGGCGGGGCCAGCGACTTCACCGTGGAGTTCGACCTGCGCAAGTCGGTCCACCAGGATGCCAACGGCTACAAGCTGCGCCCCACCCTGCGCCTGGTCGACAACCTACAAGCCGGTCACTTCGCCGGCACGGTGGACAGCGCCGCGGCTGGGGACGACTGCGCGGTGTACGTCTATGCAGGCAGCACCATCACGCCGGACGACCTCTGCTACACCGACCAGGGCGGCGTGCTCGTCGACTGCCCCGCACCCCATGGGGTGAACCCGATCACCACCGCACCCGTGGTGTGCGACTCCACCACCACCACCACCTGCCGCTATGTCACCGCCCCGCTGGTGGCAGGCAGCTATACCCTGGCCCTGACCTGCGATGCCGCATCGGATAACCCGGCCGCGGACGACAACATCACCTTCCTGGAAACCCATTCGGCCACGGTGAGCGTGGGCACGGGCGCAACGCCGTTGCCCTTCACCCTGCCCTGAGCAGGAGGCTAGCTTCTGCCCCGTGCCTTGGTGCACGTGCGAAGGCCCGCACCCCGTGTGCGGGCCTTCGTGTTTCTGCATCCCCATACCCTTGTTAAGGCTTTTTTCAGACTCCCTGCCTAACCTGCGCGACAAGGGGCATTCAAAGCCCCAAGACAAGGGAGGCCGAAGACAACATGAAACGCTACAGAACCATCCTGTTGATCACCCCTTTGCTCCTTGTGGGGTGTGGTGGAGGCAGTGGAACTGCGGAAAGCGATGTTTCCTCCGGAGAGACCGAGGGCACGACAGGCGAAGTCACCCTGCCGGCCAGCACGGAAGGAAGGCTGCTCGCCTCCAATTGTTTCCAATGCCATGGCACGAACGGCACGGGCGGATTTGAGCGCATTGCTGGTGGCGAGGCCGGTGAGATCTGGGAATTCCGTACCGAAACGGCCAGCGCCGACATCATGGCCGCCCATGCCCAAGGCTACACCGAGGCCCAGCTCCAGGCCCTGGTCGGCTATCTCAACCAGATCCGTTAAGCACTGAGGGGGTAAGCATCATGAACAGAAGAGATTTTCTGCGTTGTTGTGCAGGCGGGGCCGGACTTCTGCTCTGGCCTGGGGTGGGCAGGACCGCCGCCCTGGCCCAGACGGGCATCACCCAGCGCCGCGTCGTGGTGGTCGGCGGAGGCATGGCGGGGGCCACGGCGGCCAAATATCTCCGCCTCTGGGGCGGCGCGGGGCTTGAGGTGGTCCTGGTGGAAAAAAGCCCGACCTACGTTTCCAACATCATGAGTAACCTGGTGCTCTCCGGGGCACGAGCCCTGAGCAGTCTGAACTACGGTTACGCCACCTTGAGCAGCAAGTATGGGGTGGTGATCAAACAGGCCGAGGTCACCGCCGTCGATGCCGGCACCAGGACCGTAGCGCTCTCCGATGGCAGCCGCTTGAGCTATGACCGCCTGGTCCTCGCCCCGGGGATCCGCTTTGACAACGCCTACGGCCTTACCCAAGCCGATTATGACGGCGAGTTTCCCCACGCCTGGCAGGCCGGACCGCAAACGCAGAAGCTGCGTGATCAGATCGCTGCCATGCAAAATGGCGACACCTTCCTGATGACCATCCCGGCCAAACCCTACCGCTGCCCGCCAGGCCCCTACGAGCGGGCCTGTCTTGTCGCCGACTATCTGAAGTCATCCGGGCGCGGAAACTGCAAGGTCGTCGTCCTGGATGAGAACCCTTCCATCCAGGCGGAACCGCACAATTTCAACCTGGCCTTCACCCAGACCCACGCCGACATCATCGACTACCGCCCGGGCACCACCAACATTCAGGTCGACAAGGGCAATCGCACGGCCAGCTTTACCCAAGGGGGTGTGGCACAGGTGATCAACGCCAAGGTCATCAATGTCATACCACCCCACCGGGCGGGGGTGGTGGCCGAAATGGCCGGGGTGGCCAACAGCGCCGGGGGCCGTTGGGCCGCCGTGGATGTATTGAGCTATGAATCGACTGCGGTGCCGTTCATCCATGTGATCGGCGACGCCTCGGCCACGACCCAGCCCAAGGCGGGCCATATCGCCAACCAGGAAGCCAAGGTGTGTGCCGATGCGATCGTGCGCTTACTCCAGGGGCAGCAGCCTGATCCCGCCCCCGTCACCAATTCGGCCTGCTATTCCCCGATCACGGCCACGACGGCGAGCTGGCTGACCGCGGTGTATCAATACGACCGAAGCAGCAAGACCATGGTCCCCGGGGGGGCAGGCGTGGTCGAGGCAGCCAGCATCAGCAGCAAAAACTTCAACCAGATGAACACCTGGTTCACCACGCTGATGAGCGACAGCTTTGCCTGACCAAAGCAGCGGGTGCCGCTGGCGCACCCGCCATGCCCTGCCGAGGATTCGCCCATGAACATCCGGATTCCCTTCCTGCTCCTTATGCTTTCTGCCATCCCCCTCACCGTCAGTGCCGACGATGACTGGGACGGCAACCATCAGGCAAAACATGCCAAACCCCGCTTCGACACGCCGACGACAACCTCGTCGGCGTTGCTGGATGCGAGCCCGGCCCGCTTGCTGGCCTCCAATTGCTTCCAGTGCCACGGAACCCATGGCACGGGCGGCTTCGAGGATCTGCGCGGCCACGAGGCCAAAGAGATCGTGGAGTTCCGCGCCAAGGCCGCCAATCGGAACATCATGGCCGCCCATGCCCACGGCTATACTCCGCAGCAGATCGACATGATTATTGGCTACTTTGCAGCGAACCCCTGATCGGCATGCGCATCCTCCTGGTGGAAGACGACCCCTTGATCGCCGAGGCAGTCGCGCGCTTTCTGACCCAGAAGGGGCATGTGCTGGATGTTGCCAAGGGTGAGCGCCTGGCGCGCCAGCTTCTGCGCGAGATGGTTTTCGATCTGATCGTGCTCGACTGGCGCCTGGCCGAGGGCGACGGTCTTTCGCTCCTGCGCTGGCTGCGCCGTCAGCCTCCGCCGCTGCAGGGGGTCGCCGTCCTGATGCTCACCGCCATGGACGCCGTGACCATGCGTGTGGAAGGGCTGGAAGCCGGGGCGGACGACTACCTGATCAAGCCCTTCGACCTGCACGAACTGCACGCGCGCATCCTGGCCCTGGGACGCCGCAAGACCCCCAGCTGCTCGTCCATCATGCAATGCGGCGATTTAACCTTGGATCTGACCCACCGTACCCTCCAGGTGGCAGGCCATCCCATTGACCTGCCCAACAAGGAACGCGCCGTTCTTGAAGTGCTCATGCGCCATTGCGGCAAGACGGTGACGCGCGAGCGCCTGCACGCGCTGCTCTATGATCTGGACGGTGACATTGCCAGCAATACGCTGGAGGTCTTCATCTCCCATTTGCGCAAGCGGTTGGGGAGTGAACGCATCCAGACCTTGCGCGGCATCGGCTATCGCCTGCGCTGCCCTGAAGCTCGATGATCCACCGCGCCTCGCTCCGGACCCGCCTGATGGTCGGCCTCTTGGGTGCCATGCTCGTGGTGGCGCCCATCACCATGGTCGGCGTCTATCAGGATGCCCACCACGAGCTGGACGAGCTGTTCGATGCGCAACTTGAGCAGCAGGCGCGCATCCATCTGGCGATGGATCATCCCATCAGCCAGCAGCCCCCCACCCCGCTCCATCCCTACACCCGCAAGGTGGTCGTCCGGCACCTCTGGCTGAACCCCGCAGGTCCCCAAGTGTGGGATAGCGACCCACAACCCTTGGCCCGGATCACCGATCAGCCGGTGGGGTTCGGCACGCTGCATGACGAGGGCGACAGCTGGCGCTACGTGGGACTTTGGGATACCGCCCACCAGCACTACGTCTTGCTCCTCCAGGATCATGCCATCCGTGAAGAGCTGGCCTCCGACATCGCCCTGCGGGTGAGCCTGCAATCCCTCATCCTGCTCCCCTTGCTGGCGCTGTTCATTTTCATCCTGACCACCCTATCCCTGCGCCCGTTGCGCCAGCTGATCCGGGCGCTCAACCACCCCGACCCCTTGCGCGTCAACCTCCCCCCGTCCACGAACTTACCGGCGGAACTGGCGGTAGTGGTGGATGCCTTCGAGCGTCTGCTGACCCGTTTCCGCAGCCTGGTGGAGCGAGAAAGACACTTCAGTGCGATTGCCGCCCACGAGTTACGCACCCCCCTCGCCGGGTTGAGCGCCCAGCTGCAGTTGCTTAAAGAAAATCACCCGGCCGCTGCCGAGGATTTGGACAAGGCCCATCAGTCGACGCAGCAACTCCACCGCCTGATTGAACGCCTACTCCTCCTGGCTCGCCTTGAGCGCCAACAAATCGTCCTGCAGAAGATCCGCCTTGACCTGCATGCCTTGCTTTTAGAGATTGCGGCACAAATTCAGGACCGCTGGCCCGAACGCGAGATTCTTTGGGACATGCCCCAGGAAGGCGATGATGACTGGTGGATCGAGGGCGACCGCCTGCTCCTCCAGGTCATGCTGTACAACCTGCTCGACAACGCTTGCAAACACGGCCCGAACGAGCTCCACATCGCCCTGCGCATGCACCATACCCCACAGCACATGACCCTGATCATCGAAGACAATGGCCCGGGCATCCCCGAGGAGCGCATCCCCCCGCTCCTGCAACGCTTTGGCCGGGGCGACTCGGTCAAAGCCGGCCTGGGACTGGGTTTGGCCCTGGCGCGGGAGATTGCCTTGCTGCATGGCGGCTCTTTGCATCTGGGGCGCGCCGAGAATCTTGGCGGCTTGAGGATCACTCTCCGTCTGCCCACAGCTGCGTCCTGAGCCTGCAAAAGCAAGGCCTCGCAGGTCGCCCCACGAGGCCTTGGATTCAAAACACCGTTCAAACGGCCTGTAACGGGCACTTACCCCTTGCTCAGCACCAGCTGGTCGCCCGCCGCATCCACCCGGATGGTGTCCCCCGGGCCGAACTCGCCCTTGAGGATGGCCTGGGCCAGGGCGTTCTCCAGCTTCTGCTGGATGGCGCGCTTGAGCGGGCGGGCGCCGTAGACCGGGTCGAAGCCGGCCTCGCCGAGCAAGTCGAGCGCGGCATCAGACAGCACAAGCTGCATGTCGCGGCTCTCCAGACGCTTGCGCAGGTTGGCGGTCTGGATCTCGACGATGCTGCGGATCTGCTCCCGGCCGAGCGGATGGAACACCACCGCCTCGTCGATGCGGTTGATGAACTCGGGGCGGAAGTGGTGGCCGACGATCTCCATCACCTCGGCCTTCATCTGCTCGTAGTTCGCCTCGGCAGAAGCCATCCCTGGCTTCTGCCCTTCGGGGAAGCCTTCGGCTTCCAGCGTTGTTCCTGACAACGCTTGTCCGGCGAGCTCCTGGATGCGGTGGCTGCCGAGGTTCGAGGTCATCACGATGACGGTGTTGCGGAAATCCACCGTGCGGCCTTGGCCGTCGGTCAGGCGGCCATCATCCAACACCTGCAGCAGCACGTTGAACACGTCCGGATGGGCCTTCTCCACCTCGTCCATCAGCACCACGGAATACGGCTTGCGCCGTACCGCCTCGGTCAGGTAGCCGCCCTCCTCGTAGCCGACATAGCCCGGAGGCGCACCGATCAGGCGGGCCACGGAGTGCTTCTCCATGAATTCGGACATGTCGATGCGCACCATCGCCTCCTCGGTGTCGAACAGGAAGGCGGCCAGAGCCTTGGTCAGCTCGGTCTTGCCCACGCCCGTGGGGCCGAGGAACAGGAAGGAGCCGTTCGGCCGGTTGGGGTCGGCCAGCCCCGCGCGGGCACGGCGGATGGCATCGGACACGGCCTTGACCGCCTCGCGCTGGCCGACCACGCGCTTGCCGAGCTCCTCCTCCATGCGCAGCAGCTTCTCGCGCTCGCCCTCGAGCATCTTGCTGACCGGGATACCGGTCCAGCGGCTGACGATCTCGGCGATCTCCTCGTCGGTCACCTTGTTGCGCAGCAGCTTGAATTCGACCTGCTCGACCGCCTGGGCCTCGGCCAGCTTCTTCTCCAGCTCCGGGATGCGGCCGTATTGCAGCTCGGACATGCGGGCGAGGTCGTTGGCGCGGCGCGCGGCCTCGAACTCGACGCGCAGGCGATCGAGCTCCTCCTTGATCTTGGAGGCCCCCTCAAGCGAGAGCTTCTCGCGCTTCCATTCCTCTTCCAGCGCACCGTACTCGGCCTGCAGACGAGCAATCTCTTCCTCCAACGCGGCCAGGCGCTTCTTGCTCGCCTCATCGGTTTCCTTCTTGAGCGCCTCCTGCTCCATGCGCAGCTGGATCAGGCGGCGCTCCAGGCGGTCCATCTCCTCCGGCTTGGAGTCGATCTCCATGCGGATGCGGCTGGCGGCCTCGTCGACCAGGTCGATGGCCTTGTCCGGCAGTTGGCGGCTGGTGATGTAGCGGTGCGAGAGGGTGGCGGCGGCGACGATGGCCGGGTCGGTGATCTCCACCCCGTGGTGCACCTCGTAGCGCTCCTTCAGGCCGCGCAGGATGGCGATGGTGTCCTCCACCGAGGGCTCATCCACCAGCACCTGCTGGAAGCGGCGCTCGAGCGCGGCGTCCTTCTCGATGTACTGGCGGTACTCGTCCAGCGTGGTGGCGCCGATGCAGTGCAGCTCGCCGCGCGCCAGGGCCGGCTTGAGCATGTTGCCCGCGTCCATCGCGCCCTCGGCCTTGCCGGCACCGACCATGGTGTGGATCTCGTCGATGAACAGGATGATTCTCCCCTCAGCCTTGGCCACGTCATTGAGTACGGCCTTGAGGCGCTCCTCGAACTCGCCACGGAACTTGGCCCCGGCCAGCAGCGCGCCCATGTCGAGCGAGAGCACACGCTTGTTCTTCAGGCCCTCCGGCACTTCGCCGTTGACCACGCGCTGGGCCAGACCCTCGACGATGGCGGTCTTGCCGACCCCGGGCTCGCCGATCAGCACCGGGTTGTTCTTGGTGCGGCGCTGGAGGATCTGGATGCAGCGGCGGATCTCCTCGTCGCGGCCGATGACCGGGTCGAGCTTGCCACTCTCCGCCCGCGCGGTCAGGTCGAGGGTGTACTTCTCCAGCGCCTGACGGGACTCCTCGGCGTTCGGGTCGTCCACCTTCTGGCCGCCGCGCAGCTTGTCGATGGCCTGCTCGATCATGCCACGGGTGGCGCCGGCCTTGCGCAGCAACTCGCCGGTCGCGCCCTTGTCGTCCACCGCGGCGAGCAGGAACAGCTCGCTGGAGATGTAGGCGTCCTTGCGCTGCTGGGCCAGCTTGTCGGTCACGTTCAGCAGGCGGCCGAGGTCGTTGGAGACGTGCACCTCACCCGCCGCGCCGCTGACGGTCGGCAGGCGATCCAGCGCCTCGTTGATCTGCGAGCGCAACTGGTTGACGTTGACCTCGGCGAACTGGAGCAAGGCGCGCACCGAGCCGCCGTCCTGATCGAGCAGGGCGGCGAGCAGGTGGATCGGCTCGATCATCTGATGGTCGCGGCCGATGGCGAGCGACTGGGCCTCGGCCAGGGCCTGCTGGAATTTGGCGGTGAGTTTATCCATGCGCATCGGTGCGGAACTCCTGGGGCAATGAAAACCAGTCCGGATTCATTATGGGACGATCAGGGCGCTTTCAAGAGTGGCGCACCGCCTGATCGGCTATAGTCAGCCTAGCGCAAACCATAGGGAGACGACGATGGAATTCAGAACGGTCGAGGCAGGACGTGGTGCTGGCTGGTATGCCGACGCGTGGAACATCTTCAAGGGCCAGATCGGCATGTGGCTGCTGCTGGTACTCATCTACCTTGGGCTGGCCATCGTGCTCGGCCTCATCCCCTTCATCGGCCAACTGGCCTTCGCGCTGATCTCACCGGCGCTCGCGGGCGGCCTGTACCTGGCCGCCCGCGAGGCGGAGGCCGGCCGGCCGCTGGATGTGAAGCTGCTCTTTCAGCCGCTCACCGACGAGCGTTCGCGCGGACCGATGCTGACCCTCGGGGCGATCAGCATCGCCTTCAGTCTGGTGCTGATGCTGACCCTGGCGGCGGTCATGGGCGGCTCGGCGGGCACCTCGGCCCTGCTCGGCCACGATCCGGAGACCATGCACGCGCAGATGATGGGCGCGGGCCTCGCCGGCCTGCTCACCGTGCTGCTGCTGTCGCTGGTGTTCCTGATGGCGATGCTGTACGCCGCGCCCTTGGTGCTGTTCGCGGGCGTGCCGCCGATGCAGTCGCTCAAGCTGAGCCTGAAGGCCTGCCTGGGCAACTGGCTGCCGCTCCTGATCTTCGGCCTGATCCTCATCCCGCTGGCGATCCTCGCCTCCCTGCCGCTGATGCTCGGCTGGCTGTTCCTCATGCCGATCATCATGATCGCGATCTATGCCAGCTACCGGGACATCTTCGGCGGCGTGCAGGCAGCCCCGGAACAACAACCGCCCGCAACGGCCACCTTCTGAGGCAGGGCTCAGCCGAGGCCGACGGGCGCCACCACGCCACGGACGGCACAGACCACCCAGCGCCCCTTGCCGCCGGCCTTGGCCTGATAC
The DNA here is from genome assembly GCA_040758295.1 of Pseudomonadota bacterium. Lineage (GTDB taxonomy): Bacteria > Pseudomonadota > Gammaproteobacteria > Halothiobacillales > Halothiobacillaceae > Thiofaba. The sequence continues at coordinate 23,414 of JBFLVZ010000040.1, read as the reverse complement.
ATGGCCTGGTCGGCCAGGCGCATCAGGCCGCCTTCCTCGCAGACATGCTCCGGACAGGCGGCGATGCCAATCGATGCGCTCAGGCGAGCCTCCTGCCCGTCCAGCCACATCGGCTGCCCGATGGCGACCAGCACCTTTTCCGCCACGCTCTCGGCCATGGGGATGGCGCTCGGCTCGGTGCCCTGTACCAGGATGGCGAACTCGTCGCCCCCCAGCCTTGCGACCACATCATCAAGACGGAGTACATCAAGCAGGCGCAGGGCGATGATGCGCAGGGCTTCGTCACCGGCGGCATGGCCCAGTTGGTCGTTGATCGGCTTGAAGCCATCGAGGTCGAAATGCAGCACGGCGAAGCTGCCACCATGGCGTCGCTGGCGCGCCACGGCCTCCTCCAGTCGGCTGTCGAAGGCGCGCCGGTTGAGCAGCTCGGTGAGCGGGTCATGCATGGCCAGGTGGCTGATGGCGCGCTGCTTGCGCAGCAGCAGATGGACCAGCGTGGCGATCAGGAGCGTCAGCAGGATGCCGATCCAGAAGGCCTCGGTCTGTTCGCCGGAGCGGCTGTTCCAGCCCGCCTTGGGCCGCAGCCCCAGGGACCAGGTGGCACCGGGCAGGCGTACATCCAACGCAACATGCGCCCCATGGAAGAGCGCTGTCTCGCCCCACTGGAACGGTTCATCCTCCCCGCGTGCATTCCACGCAATCAGGGCGAACTGATAGGGGCTGCCTTCGCCTGCGACTCCCGCGGCCCCGAGCAGGGCATCGAAGTCGATGACGCTGCTCACCATGCCCCAGTAGGTTCCTTCCTGCGAACCGCTGCGGAGAAAAACGGGGATCCGGTTGATGATGCCGATCCCGCCCTGGACCAATGGGATCGGCCCCGCAATCACCGGCTGCCGCGCCTCGATCGCACGCTGCACGGCCGGCCACTGATCGGGATGATCGGGATAGTGCAGGCCCAGGGCACGCTCGTTCCCCGCCAGCGGATAGACCATGCGGATCGTGTTGCCCGGCGCCAGGCCAATATTGCGGATGTAGGGATTGATGCCGATGAGATCCTCGGCCAAGAGGGCGAACCGATGTTCGCTGATGCCGCCGTCCACCGCGATCTGGCTGGCCAGCCCTCCGGTCAGGTAGAGCGTGGAATTGAGCGCCCCCTCCAGCCCTGCACGATGGATCGCCAGGACATTGAGGGCCTCGGCGCGCTGCTGGGCCACCTCCCGCTCGGCCTGCAGGTGGCCGGCCTCGTGGGCAAAAAAGAATCCGATCAGGAGGATCAGAACAACCCAGATGCCGTGACGGATGGTGGAGGTCATGCCTGCTTCATCGGCCTAATGGTCCGGCAAGCATGCCATCCGGCCAGCCCCTCCGCCAGCCCCGGACTCAGCTGCCCTTGCGGCGGAACAGGTCGGCGCTGCGGCTGACCAGGCGGTCGAGGAACAGCACGCCATCGAGGTGGTCGAGCTCGTGCTGGGCGATGCGCGCCTCATAGCCCTCCATCTCGAACTCGCACGGCTTGCCCTCGAGGTCGAAGGCCTTGAGGCGGATCTTCTCGGCGCGGATGACGTTGCCGGTGTAGTCCGGCACCGACAGGCAGCCCTCACGGCCCACGGCAAAACCGTCCCAGGCGGTGATCTCGGGGTTCACCAGCACCAGCCGGCCATGGTTGGGCACCGGCCGGCGGGCGCGGGTGGCATCGACGATGCAGACGCGCTTGAGCCATCCCACCTGCGGGGCGGCGATGCCGACCGCGCCGGGGCCCACCGCGCAGGTGTCGAGCAGGTCCTCGACGAAGTCGCGCAGCTCGGCATTGAAGGACTCGACCGGCTCGCAGGGGGTCTTGAGGCGCTCGTCGGGGTAGAGAACGATATCGCGGACGGTCATCTCAGCCCCTGACGATGTCGACCGGGCTCAAGGTGACGCGGATGTCCTTGGGCAGGCCCGCCAGGGCGCTCTCCAGCGCCTCATAGCCCTGCTGGGCCACCCCCTCGATGGTCATGATGTAGATGGGATGCTCGCGGCTGCCGGCGACATCCGAGCGCAAATCGAGGATGTTGAGCCCGGCCCGCGCCAGCGCGCCAGTCACCTCGGCGACGATGCCGGCACGGTCGGCGCCGTGCACGGTGATCCGCACATCGGGCTCGACATGCCGGTGCAGCCCGGCGCCGACCTCATCCACGTGCACGCGCAGCTTGAACTCGTTGCGCACGGATTCCAGCAGGCCCTTGAGGTCCGCGACATTCTCCGGCAGGCGCACCATCAGCATGATGGTGAACACCCCCCCAAGGCGCATCATCGAGGCCTCGCCCAGCTCCGCCCCGGCGCCATACAGCACGCGGGACACCTCGGCGACGATGCCGGCACGGTCGGGGCCGACCAGGGTCAGCAGTTTCCAGCCGTTCTGCGTGTTCTCAGTCATCGTCCATCTTTCCCATCAGAAACCTTCAAACCACCCGATCATACACAAACGGGTTGCATGTTCATGAATCACGCCAGATCAGGCTGGCCATGCGCCCGGTGACCCCGTCGCGCCGGTAGGAATAGAAACGCGCGGGGTCGCTCACCGTACACAGCCCGCCACCGGTGACGGCATGCACGCCGCGCGCCGCCAGCCGCTGGCGTGCGAGCAGGAAGAGGTCGGCATGCCAGTGGCCAGGCCGGGCCGGGACGAAGGCCCGCGCCGCCTCGGGTGCATGGGCGAGGAAGGCCTCACGCACCTCCGCCCCCACCTCGAAGGCCGAAGGTCCGATGGCGGGACCGAGCCAGGCCCGGATCGTGCCAGGCGGGGCAGCGAAGCGGTCCAGCAGGGCCTCCAGCACGCCCGCCGCCAGCCCCCGCCAGCCCGCATGGGCCACGCCGATCTCGCGCCCGTCCGCGCTGGCGAAAAATACCGGCAGGCAATCGGCGGTGAGCACGGCCAACACCACACCGGGCCGGTCGGCGAAGGCGGCGTCGAAGCAGCCCCCGGTCATCGTGGCATCGCACACCGCCGTGCCATGGACCTGATCCAACCAGAGGGGTTCCGCTGGAAGACGCAGCGCCTCGCGCAGCCGGCGGCGGTTCTCTACCACCGCGCGGGGGTCGTCGCCGACGTGGGTGGCGAGGTTGAAGGTATCGAAAGGCGCCCGGCTGACCCCGCCGACGCGGGTGGTGACCACCGCACGCACCCCGGGCGGCACGGTCCAGTCGGGGAGGACGAGGGGGAGGGTCATCCGCGCACCTCGCTCAACAGCCGCCGCATCATGCGGCTCGCCTGCTCGGCGTAGCCGCCGCCGAACAGGTTGAAGTGGTTGAGCACGTGGTAGAGGTTGTAGAGCTGGCGACGCACCCCATAGCCCGGGTCGAGCGGCCAGATCGCCTCGTAGGCATGGCGGAAGCGCAGCGGGAAGCCGCCGAACAGCTCGGTCATGGCGATGTCCGCCTCGCGGTCGCCGTAGTACACGGCCGGGTCAAAAACCACCGGCTCGCCCGTGCCGGCGTCACCGCCCGGCACGTAGCCGTAATTGCCTCCCCACAGGTCGCCGTGCAGCAGGCTGGGCACGGGGCGGTAGTCGGTGAAGAAGGCCGGCAGCCAGGTCATCAGCGCCTCGCCAAGCTCCAGCAGGTCGCAGCCCGCCCCGTTGCGTGCAGCCATCTCCAGCTGCGGTTCGAGCCGACAGCGGGTCCAGAAGCCCGGCCAGTCGCCTGAGGGGGCATTGTGCTGGATATTGGTGCCAATGAAGTTGTCGCACGCCAAGCCGTACTGCCCGGCGGCATGGCTGTGCAGGGCCGCCAGCCCCTCGCCCAGTCGCTCCGGCTGATCGGGGCCCTCCAGGTTCAGGTACTCAAGCACCAGGAAAGACTGCCCGCCGACCTCGCCGTGAACGATGGGCTCGGGCACGCGCAGGGCGCGGGCGGAGGCCAGTTCGCGCAGGCCGTCCGCCTCGGCCGCGAACATCGGCAGGCGGCCGGCGGCATTGAGCTTGACGAAGTAACGTCGCGCGCCTTCTTCCAGCACGACCCCCTCGCTGATGCAGCCGCCGCCCCGGCTGAACGAATGGCGCGGTCGGAACGGCTGGCCGGTCGCCTCGCCGATCCGCTCGCCGATCTGCTCGTACAGGTGGATGCCGACCATCCCTGGTCGGCCCCCTGCGGGTTCGCCTGACGGCGCCCCCCGATGTGTTCCCGACAAATCGGTCATGATTCCCCTCCGACAAATGCCCTTGCGCAGGAGCCTCAGGCGCCCTGATCCGGGCAGGGCATGGTCGCCAACTGGGCCCGCACCCACGCCTCGACCTCGGCGTTGACCTCGCCCGCCCCCCGCCCCTCGGTTTCGATCAGCGGGCCGATGCGGAAGGTGATGGTCATCGGGCGCTTCAGAAAGCCCTTGCGCGGCCAGGCGCAGCCGGCGTTGTGCGCAATCGGCACCACCCGCGCCCCGTTCTGGGTGGCAAGCATGGCTCCGCCCGGCTTGAACTTCTCGATGCGGCCCGGCGCGGTGCGCGTCCCCTCCGGAAAAATGACGACCCAACGTCCCTCAGCGATGCGCTGGCGACCTTGCGACAGGATCTGCTTGAGCGCATCGCGGCCGGCCGCGCGGTCGATGGCAATCGGGCGGGCCAGCGCCAGCCCCCAGCCGAAGACCGGTACGCGCAGCAGTTCGCGCTTGAGCACGAAGACCGGTCCGCGCACCACCAGCGGCAGGAACAGGGTCTCCCAGGTGGACTGATGGTTGGCGATGATCACTCCGCCCCCTTCCGGCACCGTGCCCTCGACCTTCCAGCGCACACCGCAGGTGAGACGCAGCCAGTGCACCGCCATCCAGTTCCAGCCGCGCAGGATGAGGAAGCGCTGGCGCATGGGCAGGAACTGCACCACCGGCAGGATGGGTAGGTAGATCAGCAGGCTGATCCAGAAACCGACGGCGAAAAGGGCGGAACGCAGGGCGAGGACGATGGTGGACACGGCGGGCCGGCAGGGTGAGATAAGTATCTTGGAAGCATGGCACCTCGCGCCCCGACTTGCCAAGGAACCGAGGGCCCCGGCTTGACGGCATTCATGGCGCGGGTGAATGCTGTCGGCATCTCTTTCCGGCCGCCTCACCTAGTGTCCCACCGACTCCTTCCCGCCTTTCTGCTCGCCTGCCTTCTGCCCATGCTGCTGCCCGGCTGCGGCACACGCGAGAGCGAGCCCACCACCCTCGACTTCTGGGCCATGGGCAGCGAGGGCGAGCGGGTTCAGGCCCTGCTGCCCGAGTTCGAGCGCCGCCACCCCGGCATCCGCGTGCGGGTGCAGCAGATCCCCTGGAGCGCGGCGCACGAGAAGCTCTTGACCGCCCACGTCGGCGGCACCCTGCCGGACGTATTCCAGCTCGGCAACACGTGGCTGCCTGAGTTTCATGCCCTCAAGGCCCTCGCCCCGCTCGACGGGGTGCTGCCCGCTGCCGAGCAGGCCGATCTTTTTCCAGGGGTGCTCGCGGCCAACCGGATCGACGGCCGACTCTGGAGCCTGCCTTGGTATGTGGACACCCGCCTGCTGTTCTACCGCGCCGACCTGCTGGCCCAGGCCGGTATCGACCGGCCGCCACACACCTGGGGCGAGTGGCTGACCGCCCTGCACAGGGTGAGGGACCTGACCGGCCGCCCGCCCTTGCTGCTGCCGTTCACCGAGTGGCAGACGCTCATCGCCCTGGGCCTCCAGCAGCAGGCCGCCCTGCTGCGCGAGGCGGGGCGCTTCGGCGACTTCCGCGCCCCCGCCTTCCGCGCGGCCTTCGCCTTCTACCTGCGCCTGTTCCGCGAGGGGCTGGCCGAGGTGGCGGGGGAGGCCGCGGCCGGCAATGTCTACCAGGCCTTCGCCCGCGGCCGCATCGCCTTCCTGGTCAGCGGGCCGTGGAACCTCGGCGAGTTCGAGCGCCGCCTGCCCAACGAGCTGCAGGGCGCCTGGGCCACCGCGCCGCTGCCGGTGCCGGATGGCACGCCCTACCCCGGGGTCTCCATCGCCGGCGGAGCGAGCCTGGCCCTCCGTGCGGACAGCAAGCACCCGGAGGCGGCACGCGCCCTCATCGCCTTCCTGCTCGAGCGGGGGCAGCAACTCGCCTTCTACCGCGAGACCGGCGACCTGCCGGTGCGCATGAGCGCCTGGACGATGGCAGGACTGCACGAGGCCCCGCGCGTCGCCGCTTTCTGGCAGCAGCTGCAGGACGTGCGCGGCGTGCCCGCCATCCCCGAGTGGGAGCGCATTGCCACCCTGGTCATGCGCCATGCGGAGCGCGCCGCGCGGGGACTGGTGAGCGAGGAGGAAGCGTTGCGCACCCTCGATGCTGAAACCGATGCCCTGCTGGAAAAACGCCGCTGGTTGCTGGAGCATCGCCAACCATGAGACAAGACATGACAGGTAGCATAGCTCCCTGTCACAGGTTTACGGGCTACGAGAGGTCCGGTCGAGTAGGTTGTACGCCATGCATACCAAGTCGTTCGAAGTCGCCTTGAGAGTCACCGAGCCCTGGCACGTGGTGGGCGTTGATTTCGACGTCCACAAGAAGGTGCTGACAATCCGTATCGACTTCACCCCCGGGCACCGCTTCACCGTGGCGGGCCTCTCTGGGGAGCATCCGGTCCACGACACGCTCACCAAGCGCTATCGGCACCTCAATTTCTTCGCGGATTCACCGCTCAAGAAGGTGCGCAAACCCAGAGGCCTGCATGCCATACCGATGACTCTCTGGGCAGTGGACACTGCGAGTGCTTGATGGTGTGCGGCGTTACATCCTCTCGCTCTTTGATCCAGTCTCCCGCACTGGCTTTGCGGTGGTCCTGCCCAGCAAGACCACCCATGCGACTGCCCAGGCCCTGGCGGCGCCTCTCGGAGCCCCAGCAGCCGATGAGCGCCCCTCGTGCTCCTCCAAGACCACCCTGAGCGCAAAAGGTACTGGACCAGCACATATCCTGGCCCAGTACATCGTCGAGCATTACAATTGGCCTCTCGAAAAACCGGGCTTCTGGCCACCTTGGAAGCCCCATCGGGAAGCCTCGCTCAAGCGGTTCGTTTAATGAAAAATATTCTGTGTCCAGGCAAACAATACTGGTGCAAGCATGAATAAAAATATAATCAGAGATTTCTGGCTACTGCTGGCGACCAGCTTTTTTCTCCTGCTACTCGTCAGCGCATTATTTCTTTTGAGCTCTACAGGAATTATCGGGGGAATTAAAAGCCTTCTTGGTTCGAATGGCGCCGATTTTTCAGTTAATCACTTTTCAGGCATATCAGACTACCTTGGTTTGTTGGTGGGCGTTCCAGTATCGATAGCAGCATCCTTTGTTGCCATCGTGCTTGCCAAGGTTGCCCTAGATATAAGCAAAAGAGAAGAGCGACGTGATGCACACTTGTTTTTAGAAGAAAAATCGAAGCAACTAACCCAGCCTTTTATTGATCTGGCCGTAACACTAAATAAAATTGCGCACACCGGCTACTCCATTGGCAGAGAAGTATCTTTATTAATGGAAACTAGAGGGCAGATCCTGCAGTCCATCGGAGACGCTGAGATAGATCAGAACGATAGCGAGATCACAAAATACAAGATCGATCTTGACGCGACTGAAAAAAAAATTCATGCCTTATGCGAGAAGTTCTTTTCGGGAATTTGCCCAAAACTAGTCGACATTATGGAGGGCTTCCAGAAAAGCCCCGCAGCCCTTGCAGTATTAGAAAGTACCGCCAACACCCTCGGAAGAAACAAGTTTACCCTTTCGGATTTCTATGGGTCGATTTACAAGTCGATGGGAAAACGATACAACCAGAACGAAGTCCTTGCAAAGCTAACGAGGTGCTTGAACGACGCACCGGCCATAGAGGGACTAAAAGAGTCCATAATGGAGTTTAACGGAAAAGTAAACCTAAACCCAAATCGCTATTATTCTGATCACAAATACGTTGGGGTCTTGCTTTTTGGACGCATGCTTTCCGAGCTAACAGTTGTTCGGGATGTAAGAAAAGAAGACTTCAACTGGCAAGCAGAGAAAGAAAGAAGAGAATCCCTTTCCGAGAGCGAAGAGTATTTGTCATATTATGATGAATGTATGTTTGACCCTCACTACCTAGAGGATCAATGGGTTTCATGTGCTTGCGTTGGCAACGTAGAGGAATACTGGTCAGTGGGATTGTGGGGACTGTCAGTACTTTTTGAGTCCATCCCAACAACTGATGACATCAAAAGCATACTCATCGACACATACGGCGAGATTAATACGGATATTGGCCATCATCATGAACGCCTTATTCAAAGTGAATATATTCGCGAGATGAGATTTCTTCTTCATCCGAGAGCAATGCTTACAGGCGGATCGACAGCCGTCTTTCAATGGATTTCAGAAAAAGTCAAAGACGACGATTTTTTAATTTTTGACAGAGACATGGTTATTCATGGGACAGGTTATTGAGCAACGATTCGCGAACGCCCCCGATCTCGCTCTTACTCGGAGGAGGGCAATGACGCCGCCCAGCCCTTGATTCACGCACCCTATAAACTGTCTCAGCGCCATCAAGATCGACCTGTTTACCACCAAAGTTCGCAAGGAGAAGCTCGACTGCCTGGGTGATCACTTGATAGACATGGAGAAGTACATCGACTTCGCGGCCTTGAGGGGCTGAGGAGGATCGCGTCGCACCGCGCCCTGTGAGTGCGCAAGGCGACCGACCGCCGTTTCCAACCGAGGTCATGGTGCGCATACTGGTGCGTGCTCACGCGGCTGGACAACCTCTCGGACGAGCAGATGGAGTATCAGCTTCTTGGCCGGATGAACCATCAGCGCTTCTGCAAGCTCACGGACTCGGCCTGCATCCCGGTTCGGACCACGATCTAGACGTTTGAGAACCGGATTGGGGAGGCTGGGGCGCAGGCCATCTTCGAGGGTGTAGAGAAGCAGCTTCTGAAGACCGGCTACATCGCTCGGGGCGGGCAGATCGTGGATGCTACCCTGATTCCGCTGCCCAAGTAGCGCCAGAGCTCGCTGGAGAAGGAGGCCCTCAAGCAAGGCACGGTGCCAGAGGATTGGAGCGAGGCCAAGCGGCGCCAGAAAGACTTGGATGCTACCTGGACCAAGAACCACGGCAAGAGCACCTTTGGCTAAAAGCTCTCCATCGATGTGGATGTGAAAGGCGGCCGCTTCGTCCGCAAGCACACGACCAGCACGGCCTCGACCCATGTCAGCCAGCACTTCGACGCCGTGGTGGACCCAACAAATACGAGCAAGGACATCTACACCGACAGCGCCTATGCCAGTCAGCCTCGGGAAAAGGCCCTCAAGACCGAGGGCTTCCGTCCCCAGATTCAGCACAAGGGCCAGCGCAACAAGCCCTTGTCTGCCCGTGGGACGCGGCGCAACCGCCGGATATCCAAGATCGCGCCCTGGTCGAGCATGTCTTGGCCCGTCTCACGCAGATGGGAGGTAAGATGATGCGCACGCTCGGCCTCGAGCGCGCCCGCTTTGCGATGACCATGATGGTCACCTGCTACACCATCACGCGGCGGGTCTTTCTGGAAAAGCAGGCGAATGGCACCTCGAAAAACATATTGCGCGGGCAGATTGCAGCGTCGCTTCTTAACGCGAAGCTGGCGAAGCCCGCTCACCCCTCGCCTATCTATTTGATATTTGATATGCACTGGGGATTCGCTGCGGGGTTCCCTGCACTCCGCCCGCTCGTGACGGTTTTTCGAGGTGCTCGTAGGGTGGCGACTTGCTCGCGGACATGGGATGGAAGATGTGTGCATACGATAGCCCTTGAGGGAAGAGGGCTGGGGAGAGGGAGAGGATGAACATGCACCGGCCCAACGCTTCCACGTCACAGGTTCCGGCCCATCTTCCCCGGGGCGAGAGGAGAAGCGTTTTGGCGCCCGCCTTCTGGTTCCTCGCCCCCGCGCTCGGCCTGATCGCGATCTTCTTCGCCCTGCCCATCCTCGCCGCGCTGCTGCTCTCCTTCACCGACTTCGACATCTACGTCATCGGCGATGCGGGTGCCCTGCGCTGGGTCGGGCTTGCCAACTACCGCCACTTGCTCGACCACCCGCTGTTCTGGACCGCGCTGTCCAACACGCTCTACTTCGTCCTGCTCGGCGGACCGCTGTCGGTCGCCCTCAGCCTCGGTGCGGCGCTGCTGGTCAACAGTCGCCTGACCTGCTGCAAGACCTTCTTCCGCACGGTCTATTTCCTGCCGGTGGTGAGCACCCTGGTGGCGGTGGCCGTGGTCTGGCGGGCGCTCTACCACCCGGAGGCCGGGCTGTTGAACCAGCTCCTCGGGCTCTTTGGCATCCACCCGATCGACTGGCTGGGCGACCCGGACTGGGCCATGCCCGCCATCATCCTGATGGCGGCGTGGAAGAACTTCGGCTTCAACATGATCATCTTCATCGCCGGGCTGCAGGCCATCCCGGAACGGCTGTACGAGGCCGCGCGGCTCGATGGAGCGGGCGGCTGGGCCCAGTTCCGCCACATCACCCTGCCGATGCTGGCCCCCACCTTCCTGTTCGTCGCCCTGATGACCATGATCGGCTACCTGCAGCTGTTCGCCGAACCGTACGTGATGACCCAGGGCGGCCCGGCCAACGCGACGCTCTCGGTGGTCCTGCTGATGTACCAGGAGGGTTTCCGCTGGTGGAACATGGGCTTTGCCGCCGCCATCGCCTTCGTGCTGTTCGCCATCATCCTCTTGGGCACGCTGATGCAGCTTTGGCTGCAGAGGAGGGCGATGTGAAGCGCCTGCTGCTCCATCTGCTGCTTATGGCCCTCGCCCTGCTCACCCTCGCCCCCTTCCTGTGGATGCTGGCGGCCTCGTTCATGCCAACCGGCGAGGCGGGCGCCATCCCACCGCGCCTGTGGCCGAGCGCGCCGACATTAGCCCACTACCGCGACCTGTTCACCCGCCAGGCACTGGGCCGCTACGCACTCAACAGCGCCCTGATCGCGCTGCTGGCCACCAGTATCGCCACCCTGCTCAACGCCATGGCAGGGTATGCCTTCGCCAAGCTGCGCTTCGCCGGGCGCGAGAGGCTGTTCCGCGGCCTGCTCGCGGCCATGGTCATCCCGGCCCAGGTGGCCATGCTGCCGCTGTTCCTGATGCTCAAGCAGATGGGCCTGATCAACACCTACGCCGGGGTGCTGGTGCCGATGCTCGCCAGCATCTTCGGCATCTTCCTCGTGCGCCAGTACGCGCAGAACATCCCCGACGCGATGCTGGACGCCGCCCGGCTGGACGGCGCCACCGAATTCCGCCTGTTCTGGTCAGTGGTGCTGCCGCAGCTTAGGCCCATCCTCGCCACCCTCGCCCTGTTCACCTTCATGGGCAGCTGGAACGACTTCATGTGGCCGCTGATCGTGCTCTCCGATGCAAGCCTGCACACCCTCCCGGTGGCGCTGGCCAACCTCGCCGGCGAGCATGTGCAGGACACCGAGCTGATGATGGCCGCCTCTACCCTCACCGTGCTGCCGGTGTTGGCCGTGTTCCTGCTCCTGCAGCGGCACTACATCGCCGGGCTCACCCAGGGCAGCCTGAAGGGCTGACGCCCTGACAGGCCGTCCATGGAGGGCCATACTCGGGACATGGACCGATCCCCGCACACGGCATCGCGGATGCTGGCCGCCGCCCTTCTCGCCCTTGGCCTCCAGGGGGTTTCCATGCACCCTGTCCTCGCGCAATCGCCCGACCAGCCCGCCCTGACCCAGATCCTGCTGGAGCAGGCCGCGAGCACGCCGCGCGGCACCTTCCCCCGTGCCTTTCACGGTGAACAGGCCTACTGGACGGCCATCGGCGAGCCAGATTCCCCCCACGCCGCCCTGCTGAGCGAGGACGGCCTGCTGGAGCCCTGGCCGGGCGGCCCCTCGATCGAGCCCTTCCTCCACCTCGAGGGCCGGCGGATCGGCTGGGCGGACAGCCATGCCGCGCAGCAACTCCTCGACGGCGACCTGCCTATCCCGACCGTCACCTGGCGGATCGACGGCCTGCGGCTCGACATCGATGCCGTGGCGGGTGAGGTCGGGGGCAGCCCCCTGCTGCTTGCGCGCTACCGTCTGCGCAACCTGGGTAAGGAACCCCGCGAAGTCGCCCTGGAGCTCGCCCTGCGCCCGCTGCAGGTCTATCCCCCTTGGCTGCGGCTGGCCGTGGACGGCGGGGCCGCCCCCATCCGGCGCCTCGTCCACGCGGATGGCGCCCTCCTCGTCAACGACGAGCAGCGCATCATCGCCCTCACCCCACCGGGGGTGTTCGCCACACAAACGGGGCCGGGCGTCGCCGGCGCCTGGCCCCTCCCCCTCACCCTCGCCCCGGGCGAGATGGGCGAGATCATCCTCGCCCTCCCCTTCGAGGGGGAGCCGGATCCCGGCACCCTGCGCATCCATCCCTCCGCCCTGTTCGAGCGCCTGCTCCTTGAGCAGCACGGGCGCTGGCGCGAGCAGCTCGACCGCGTGACGCTGCGCCTGCCGACCCCGGAGGGCAAGGATCTCGCCGACGCCCTGCGCAGCAGTCTCGCCTACCTGCTGATCCACTCGCCCCGCCCCCTGATCCGCCCCGGCTCGCGCGGCTATGCCCGTGCCTGGATCCGCGACGGCGCGCTGATGGCCCATGCCCTGCTGCAACTCGGCCATGCGGAGCGGGCCCGCGACTTCGTGCGCTGGTACGCGGGATTCCAGCAGGAGGACGGCGGCATCCCCTGCTGCATCGACGCCCTCGGTCCCGACCCCACGCTCGAACACGACAGCCATGGCGAGTTCATCTTTCTGCTGGCCGAGACCGTGCGCCACACCGAGGACCTCGCCCTCGCGCGCGCGCTGTGGCCCGCCGCACGACGCGCTGCCGACCACATCCTGGCCTTGCGCGCCGAGCGTCTCGGCCCCGGGTATGACGCCCTCCCGCTCCGGCGCTTCCGCGGCCTGCTGCCCGAATCCGCCAGCCACGAGGGCTACCTGCAGAACCCGGTGCACTCCTATTGGGACGACTTCTTCGCCCTGCGCGGCCTGAAGGATGCCGCCTGGCTGGCGGAGCGCCTGGGCGATGACGAAGCGGCCGAACGCTTCCGGCGCGAGCACGCGGCCATGCGCCAGGACGTGGCCGACTCCGTCCGCCAGACCATGCAGGACAAGGGCCTGGCGACCCTCCCCGCCTCGGCCGACCTCGGCGACTTCGACCCGACCTCCACCGCCATCGCCCTCAGCCCCACGCAGGAGGACGGCCTGCTGCCGCAGGAGGCCCTGCGCCTGACGTTCGACGAGTATCTCGCCATGGTGCGCGAGCGCGCCGCGGGCTCCCCCCGTTGGCCTGGCTACACACCCTATGAGTGGCGCAACGTCGAGGCCCTGGTCCGCATGGACCGGCGCGAGGAGGCCTGGGCGCTGCTGCGGCGGCTGATTGCCGACCGCCGCCCCCGCGGCTGGAACGCCTGGCCGGAGATGGTCTGGGCCGAGCCGCGCCGGCCCGACTACATCGGTGACATGCCCCACGGCTGGGTGGCGGGCGAGTTCATCCGCGCCGCACTGAGTCTGATCGCGCATGACCGCGAGGCCGACCAGTCCCTCGTCATCGGTGCCGGCCTGCCCGCCGCATGGCTCGCGGCCCCCGAGGGCCTGCGTGTGCATGGCCTGTCGACACCCTTCGGCCGACTCGACCTCGATCTCGACCATCCGTCCGCCGACACCTTGCGCATCCGCCTTGGCGGCACGCTGCGCGCGCCCCCCGGCGGCGTGGTGCTGGAACTGCCCGCGCTGGCCGGATGCACCGTCAGCGTGGACGGCCTGCCATTCCGGGCTGCGGGCCAAGCGATTAAGCTAACCTCCGTTCCGGCCGTCGTGCTCATCCGGCACGCGCTCCCATCATCCCAGTCCGCCCCGAGGTCCCCATGATGTCTGCCCCTCACACCCTAGCCAGCGACACCTACCGCCTGATGCTGACGCCCTCGGGCGCGGGCGAGGCCAGGCGCGGCGAGCTGCAGCTCAACCGCTGGCATGGCGACACGCTCGAGGACGACCTCGGCCTTTTCGTCTACCTGCGCGATGCGGAGAGCGGGGTCTTCTGGTCGATCGGCCGCCAGCCGGTGCCGGATGCGGACGGCACGGAATGCGGCCATGCCTTCGGCGAGGGCTTCGCCTGCTTCGTCAAGCGCGGCCACGGGATCGAGGCGCGCATGACCGTGTGGGTGGACGGCGACCGGGAACTGCGCCGGATCCGCCTGAAGAACCTCGGGGAAAAATCACGCCGGATCGAACTGACCTCCTACCTCGAACCGGTGCTCCACCATCCCGCCGCCGATGCCGGCCACCCGGCCTTCGCCAAGCTGTTCGTGCAGACCGAGGCGGTCATGGAGCACGCGGCACTGCTGGCCCGCCGCCGCCCGCGCGGCGCGGACGAGCGCTTCCCCTGGCTCGTGCACGGCCTGCTCGGCGCGCAGGTCAGCGGATTCGAGACCGATCGCATGCGCTTTATCGGCCGCGGCCGTTCGCTGGCCGCCCCGCGGGCCATGCTGGATGCGGGGCTCTCGGGTACGGCAGGCAACGTGCTCGACCCCTGCCTGGCCCTGCGCACCCAGATCGAGCTCGCCCCGGGGCAGGAGGCAGATGCCCTGTTCGTCCTCGGCGTGGCCGAGGACCGTGAGGCCGCACTCGCCCTTTTGGCCGAGCCCGTGGGCGCCAGCCTGCTCCCTGATGTGGCGCTGGCCCGCATCCATACCCCTGCCGCTCTGGCCCGCCCGGCCACCCAGGAGGGCGCCTGCACCCTGCCTCCGCACCACAGCGCCGAACTGCTGCAGTTCGAGAACGGTTACGGCGGCTTCAATGCGGATGGTTCCGAATATGTCATCCGCCTGCCGCGCGAGGCCGATGGCACGCTCAAGCGCCCGCCGCTCCCTTGGTCCAACGTGCTCGCCAATGCCCACAACGCGGGCTGCATCGTCAGCGAGAGCGGAGCCATCCACAGCTTCGCCCAGAACAGCCGCGAACACCGCCTGACCCCCTGGTTCAACGACCCGGTCATCGACCCGCACGGGGAGGCCTTCTATCTGCGCGACGAGGACCACGGCCTGTACTGGTCCCCCACCCCAGGCCCGGTGGCGGGCGCGGGGGACTATGAAGTGCGCCACGGCCTGGGCTACACCCGCTTTACGCACATCAGCCAGGATCTTGAGCAGCACACCACCGTGTTCGTGCCGCAGGAGCAAAGCTGCCGCATCGTGCGCATCGAGCTGCGCAACCTCTCCGACCGCACGCGCCACCTGTCGGTCTTCAACTACAACCGGCTGGTGCTCGGCGTCGACCCGAAGGGTACCGCCCCGCACCTTGAAACCGCCTGGGACATGGACGCGCATGCCCTGATCGCCCGCAACCTGAGCGCCGGGGCCTTCGCCGAAGGCACGGCCTATGCCGCGCTGCTCTCCCCCGTCGCCGCCGTGCACCACAGCGCCGACCGCGCGGCCTTCATCGGCCAGGGTCGCAGCCCTGCCCGCCCGCTCGCCCTCGAGCAGACCGAGACCCTTGACGGACGCACCGGCAAGGGACTGGACTGCGCCGCCCTGCAGGCCTGCATCACTCTGGAGCCGGGCGATGAGCGCACCCTGACCTTCGTCCTCGGCGAGACCCGGGATGCCGCCGGCCTGGCCGACCTGCTGCGCAAGCTGCGCCAGCCTGGAACCGTGGACGCCCTGCTCGCACAGGTCCAGACCTTCTGGAAGGACTTCACCGGCAAGGCCCGTATCCACACCGGCAAGCCGGACGTGGACATCCTGGTCAACCACTGGCTGCCGTATCAAACCCTGGTGTGCAGGATCTGGGCGCGCACCGCCTACTACCAGTCCGGCGGCGCGTTCGGCTTCCGTGACCAGCTGCAGGATGCGCTCAACCTGATCCGCCACAACCCCGCGCTCACCCGCCAGCAAATCCTCCTCAACGCCGCCAACCAGTTCGTCGAAGGCGACGTGCTGCACTGGTGGCACCCGTTCCCCGACGGCACCAGCCGGGGCATCCGCACCCGTTTCTCCGACGACCTGCTGTGGCTGCCCTATGCCACCGCCAAGTACATCCAGCACACCGGGGAGAGGACCATCCTCGACGAGCCGGTGCGCTACCTCCGCGGCCCACTGCTGGAGGAAGGCGAGGATGAGCGCTTCATGGTGCCGGAGGACTCGGGCACGCAGGGCGATGTGTACGAGCACTGCTGCCGTGCGCTCGACCGCTCGCTCAAGGTCGGCCGGCACGGCCTGCCGCTGATGGGCACCGGCGACTGGAACGACGGCATGAACCGCGTCGGCCGGTTGGGCGTCGGCGAGAGCGTGTGGGTGGGCATGTTCCTGTACGCCATCCTCGGCGACTTCATCCCCCTGTGCGAGGCGCGCCGCGACCTCGCCCGCGCCGAAAAGTACCGCGCCCACCGCGCCAAACTGCTCGAGGCCTTGAACACCGAGGGCTGGGATGGCGAGTGGTACCGCCGCGCCTGGTACGACAACGGCGCCGTGCTCGGCTCGAAGGACTCCGACGAATGCCAGATCGACACCCTTGCCCAGGCCTGGGCCGTGCTCAGCGGCACCGCCCGCGGGGAGCGGATCGAGCAGGTCCTGAAGGCCATGGAAGAACGCCTGATCGACAAGAACGTCGGCATCATCCGCCTGCTCACCCCCGCGTTCGACCAGACCCCGCACGACCCCGGCTACATCAAGGGCTACGTCGCGGGCGTGCGTGAGAACGGCGGCCAGTACACCCACGCCGCCCTGTGGGCGGTGATGGCCTTCGCCCAGGCCGGCCACAAGGACAAGGCGCTGGAGCTGCTGGCAATGCTCAGCCCCATCCGTCATACCGCCACCCCTGCCGGGGCCGAGCGTTACATGGCCGAACCGTATGTGATCGCTGCCGACGTGTACGGTGTGGAGCCGCACAACGGCCGCGGCGGCTGGACCTGGTACACCGGCTCGGCGGGCTGGATGCTCACCGCGGCCGCACTGATCGGCCACTGATGTTCCTTACCCAACGCCAGGGAAACACGGCATGAGCGAGATGTCTTCAACCGCCGCACCCGCACAGGAAAGACTGCCCTGGATGCATTGGCTGGCCTTCGGCGTGGTGATCGCCGCCGTCTTCTTCACGGTCGGACAACACCTGCTGCCCGCCCTGCTCGCGGGCCTGCTCATGCACCAGCTGGTGCACGCCATTGCCAAACGGCTGATCAGCCCCACCTTCTCATCCCATCTTGCCCGGGTGGTGGCCATCCTGCTCGTCTCCGCCATCGTCCTGACCCTGCTGACCCTGGGCGCGCTCGCCCTGCTCAAGCTCCTGCACGGCACCGGTCAGGAGGGCGTGGAAGGGCTGATGAAGCAAATGGCCCGCATCCTCGATGACACCAAGGCGGCCCTCCCTACATGGGCCGAGCAGTGGCTGCCGCCGGATACGGAAACGCTCAAACAGCACGCCGTGGACTGGCTGCGCAGCCATGCCGCCGAGGTGGGGACCGCCGGCGGCGCGCTGGGTTACGGCCTGGTGCACATCCTCATCGGGCTCATCATCGGCGCGATGATCTCCCTCCACACCGAAGCAGCGGACCCCGAAGCCATGCGTCCACTGGCGCGGGCGCTGTTGCAGGAAATCAGCGCCTTCAGCCATGCCTTTCGCCGCATCATCACCGCCCAGGCCTGGATCACCACGGTCAATACCATTCTCACCGGGCTCTACCTGCTGGTCGCCCTGCCCCTGGCCGGAGTTCATCTGCCGCTGGTCAAGACCATGGTGCTGGTCACCTTCGTCATGGGCTTCATCCCCATCGTCGGCAACCTGGTCAGCAATACCGTCATCACCATCATCAGCCTCTCCCACTCGGTGATGGTGGCCGCGAGCTCGCTGGCCTTTCTGGTGATCGTGCACAAGGTCGAATACTTCCTCAACGCCCGCATCGTCGGCGGCCACATCCGCGCCCGGGCCTGGGAGATCCTGATCGCCATGCTGGCCATGGAACGCATCGCCGGCATCCCGGGCCTGGTGGTGAGCCCGATCCTGTATGCCTACATCAAGGATGGGCTGAAGAAGCGGGGCTGGGTTTGAGGTCCGTGTGCCCCGCGACCAGCCGGTAGATTTCCCCCTGGCTGCTGAAATGCAGCACGTACAGTTCGCCATCCAGCCCCTCGGCAAAGGATGAGATATTCAAGCCGGTGTGCATCAGCAACCGGGGAGGCCCCTTGCCCTGGCAGAGGGCCCAGATGCGGCCGCTGCAGAAGTCGCCGTAGAGGTAGGCCCCCTGCAGGGCGGGGATGGCCTTGCCGCGGTAGACATAGCCGCCGGTGACCGAGCAGCCCTCACCGTGGCCGTACTCTGCAACCGGATCGATCAGCCCCTTGGTGCGGCAGCGCTCGGCGCCGTAACAGTGTGCCCCCTCGCGGATGGCCCAGCCGTAGTTGCCGCCGCGGACGATCTTGTCGATCTCCTCCCACGCGTTCTGTCCCACGTCGCCCGCCCACAGCTCGCCGCTGGCGCGGTCGAAACTCCAGCGCCAGGGGTTGCGCAGGCCCCAAGCGTAGACCTCCGGCCTTCCCCCTCCTCGGGCGAAAGGGTTGTCGGGCGGGATGGCGTAGGGCGCCCCCTTGTCCACGTCGATGCGCAGCATGGCACCGAGCAGGGTGTCGACGTTCTGGCCGTGGCCGCGCGGGTCGCCCGCCGCGCCGCCGTCGCCGAGGCCGATGTAGAGGAGACCGTCCGGACCGAAGGCGATCTGCCCGCCATTGTGGTTGGCGTAGGGCTGCTGGACTTCGAGCAGGACGGTCTCGGTGCCTGCGTCCAGCGTCCGTCCGCCATCGCGGCTGAGAAAGCGCGAGACGCGGGAGACGAGTGGCGCGCCATGGGTGGTGTAGGAGAGGAAGACCTGGCCGTTGCGGGCGAAGTCTGGGTGGAAGGCCAAGCCGAGCAGGCCCGACTCGCTGTAGCGGGCCTGCACGCGCGGGCGGATGTCCGCGAACACGGTGCTTGCCGCCGCATCGGGACGGTTGTCGACCCGCAGTACCCGGCCTGCCTTCTCCACCACGTACCCGTGGCCGGCATCGCCTGGCGCCTGCAGCATGGCCAGGGGTTCGTCGAAGGGGATGGCCGCGAATACCCTTTCGAGCCTGACAGACGACGCGGCTCCACCGTTCGCACAGCCGGCAGGCACCTGGCCTGAGAGCCCCTTCGTCCACTCCTCCGGGTCCGCGCTACAGGCCACCATGGCCGCGCAGGCCATGAAGCACACGAGGGGCCGCAGGATGACGGAAGCGTTCATGGAGGATTCTCCCTGCCTGGAGGGTCAACCCTTGTTGTAGCCCATCCCGCCCGCAGCGGCAGACGATCGCATCAACCCTGCACGACCTCGACCCGCTGCAGGCGGCCCTGCGCATCCACCCTGAACTCCACCGGCAGGAACTGCTCGATGAGCCACATGACCGTGCGCGCGTGCAGGCTGAGCTCCCGCACCGTGAAGCGGGACGTTCCCCGCGCCTGCGCTGCGTAGATGAGGAGCTGGTCGGCGGCATGGATGTCCAGCGCGGCGCCGGCCGCAAGCTCCGCCCGCAGGGCGCGGCCCGCCTCCTCCCCCAGCCGTTCGGCCGTCACACCACGCTCGGCCACCACCGCCGCCCCGAGCAGGCTGCTCTCGGTCTCGGCCACGAGCACCATCGCGCCGCCGGTGCCGCAGGCCTCCGCCCCGGCCAGCACCTTCGTCTCGATCTCGACCGGCCCGAAGCCGGCCAGGCAGGCGCGGGCCGCCCCCGCCATGCGCTCGGGGATGTGCAGCGGCAGGCGGGACACGTGGGCCACGCCCCGGATGGAACGCAGCGCGCCGGGCGATTCCGCGACCAGTGGACTCAACGGTCCACAGGGCATGATGGTCAGGCTGACCTCGCCCCCGCCCCTGGGGTAGTAACCGTGCCGGACCGCCTCGATGCTCACCCTGGCCCCCATGCGTGCAAGCCAGGGCAGGAACACCAGGCGCAGGTAGTCCACCGGCGGGGCCATCCTCACGTCGGTGCCACCGCTGATGACGAGCCGGCAGGGGCCGTCGGCGTGCAAGACGACGGGCAGCAGGGCCTGCAGGACCAACACGATGCTGCCTGCGGTGCCGACCTCGAAACGGTAGGCGCCGCCACGGATCGGTCCCGGCCGGAAGCGGACCTCCGCCGCCCCGAGCTCCGCCCCCTCCAGCGCCCCACCGCACACCTCGGCCACGGCCCGCATGGCGGTGAGGTGCTGGGCCATGAGACCGGGCCTGGGGCGGCGGGCGCGGATGTTCCTGAGGATGATCGGCCGCCCGGTGATCGCCGCCAGGGCCATGGCATAACGGCTCAGCTGACCGCCTCCCTCGCCGAAACTGCCGTCGATCTCGAGCGGACTCATGCGAGCATCTCCTTCAGCTCCAAGGCATTGCGCACCGCAAAGGCCGCCTCGTCATTGTCGAAATAGACATAGGCCGCGCTGGCCTCCTGGCGCCCGAGCCACTCGGCCCAATCGGCCAGCGTCCGCCGAGCGTAACGTCCACAGTAGGGCGCGCCGGGGCCATGCAGGCGCAGGTAGACGAAGTCGGCGGTGGTCACGCGCGGACTCTGAAAGCCGCCGATGTCGAAGACGCAGAAAGCGGCGTTGAACTCGGCCAGCAGATCGAGGACCTCCCGCGTGTCCCAGCTCGGGTCACGCAGCTCGAAGGCCGCACGCAGCCCTGCTGGCAAAGCCATGAGGAAGGCCCGCAGACGCCCGGGATCGGCACGCCAACGGGGAGGCAGCTGGAACAGCAGCGGCCCGAGCTTCTCCCCCAGCCCTTCGATGGCCGCCAGCAGGGGTGGCAGGGTCTGCTCCGGGGCCTTCAGCTTCTTGAAGTGGGTGATGAAACGGCTGGCCTTCACGGCGAAGACGAAGCCCTCGGGCGTGGCGTCCCGCCAGGCGGTGAAGTTCTCCCGCGTGGGCAGGCGGTAGAAGCTGCGGTTGATCTCCACGCTGCCGAAATGTCTGGCGTAGAAGGCGAGCCATTCGGGCTCCCGCAGGTCGAGCGGATAGAAAGGCCCCTGCCAATGCGGGTAGGCCCAGCCAGACGTGCCGATATGCAGCTGCACCTGATCCTCCCGTGCCGATGGGCTGTCGCCACCACGATCCGAGTATAGGCAGGGGCGACGCATGAGCATCCGCGCGTGGTCTATCCTCGGTCGGGATCATCGGGGGAGTGGGCATGACGACCAGCGCGACGGGGCCGAGGCGTGCCCTCATCATCAGTGCCGACGGCTTCGAGGACAGCGAACTGCTCGTCCCCCTGCGCACGCTGACGGCCGCGGGCATGGCCATCGACGTCGCCTCCGTGGCGCGCGGCCCCCTGACAGGCAAGCACGGCGCACGGATCGAGGCCACCCTGACCGTGCAGGATCTGGATCCATCCAGCTACGCTCTGCTCATCCTGCCCGGTGGCCGGGCGCCCGCCAGGCTGCGGACGGATGCCGGGGTGCTGGACCTCGTGCGGCACTTCTTCGCGGCGGGCAAGCCCATCGCCGCCATCTGCCACGGCCCGCAGATCCTGGCGGCTGCCGGTTTATTGCGGGGGCGCGCCGTGACCGGCTACCGTGCCATCGCCGATGAACTGCGCGAGGCGGGGGCGCGCTACCTCGACCAGCACGTGGTGGTCGACGGTCCGTTGATCACCTCGCGCCAGCCCGCCGACCTGCCGGCCTTCATCGCCGCCATCCTGGGCGCCACGGGCAGGGATGCCGAAGGGCATGCGCGAAAGTAAAAAGGCCTGCATTTCTGCAGGCCGTTCGCATGGATGGTGCCGCAAGGCGGAATCGAACCGTCGACCTACTGATTACGAATCGGCACGCGCGCATAGTGCCATGATTTGGAATCAGATGGCATAGGGCGCTTACAAGCAAGCAAAACCGCGACTTAATGGCTCTGTCGGCGGGCAATACGTCGTGCGAACACACGGCACCTTGTGGTGCTAAACCGTGTTCGCGCCGTGGCCCGCTTCACTCGGAGCCAACGCATGCAATCCAAGATAACACAGGCCCTCGTCGAGAGGGCGCCAGCACCCGACAGGGGCAAGTCCGTCCTCTACGCCGACAGCGAGATGCGCGGCTTCTACCTGATCGTCACGCCAACGAAGCGCAGCTTCTACGTGCAGTCCCTCGTCAACGGCAAGCAGGTCCGCACGAAGCTGGGCGACCACCCGTCGATGGACGCCAAGCAGGCGCGCGACGCGGCCCGCAGGACGCTCGTGGACATGCGGGCGGGCGCGAACCCGAACGAGGAGCGTCGCAAGGCCAAGGCGCGCGGCATCACCCTGCGCGACGCGCTCGACCTGCACCTCGGCGCAAAGCCGCTGTCCCCGCGCACCAAGGAGGACTACCGCTACAACTGCGAGCAGTACCTCGGGGAGTGGATGGACAAGCCGCTGGCCGAGCTCGGCGCGGACCGCGCGGGAGTGCGCGAGCGCCACCGCAAGATCACCGAGAAGCACGGCGCGCCCTCGGCAGACAACGTCTTCCGCATCTTCCGCGCCGTCTACAACCGCGGTCTGCGGGAGCACCCGGACCTGCCCGCGAACCCGACCGCGAACGTGGACTACCACGGGCTGCGGCGGCGCAAGGTGGACTCGAACGCCGACAAGCTGAGGGCGTGGGGCAAGGCGGTGCTCGACCTCCACCCCGTGCGGCGCGACCTGCACCTGTTCTCCCTGCTTACCGGCATGAGGCGTAGCGCGACGTGCGAGGCGCGGGCGTCGGACCTGCACCTAGACAGGAAGATCCTTCACGTCCCGAAGCCCAAGGGTGGATCGGCCCGGGCGTTCGATTTGGCTCTCTCCGATGCCCTTTGCGACCTGC
Organism: Pseudomonadota bacterium; assembly: GCA_040758295.1. Taxonomy (GTDB): domain Bacteria; phylum Pseudomonadota; class Gammaproteobacteria; order Halothiobacillales; family Halothiobacillaceae; genus Thiofaba. Next base: position 601 of record JBFLVZ010000040.1, on the reverse strand, counting down.
TCGACCACCGGCTGCGCGAATCACCCCGCCTCCAGCGCAAAGGGCAATGGTTATTCCCCGCCGACTCGAAGTCGGGCCACGTCGCCGAGGTGGCGCAGCACGAACTCGGCGGCCTCACAGGGCACGCGCTCCGGCACTGCTATTCAACGCTGGCGGTCGAGGCCGGCGTCCCGCTGCTTGAACTGAAGTACCTCCTCAACCACGCGGCGAGCAACGTCACGATGGGCTACATCCACGTCGGGCCCGAGCATCTGCGCAAGTATCAGGAGCTGGCATCCCGCTACATCCTCAACAAGATCGGACTGGAGTGGACGCCCGGCACCTGGCCGCCACGTCTAGCGTCGTCACCCGAAACGGTGGCTCCCGCCGATCGATCGGCGCAGCAGCATGTAGGTATGAACTGTGATTGAGGGGCCGGAGATGGTGGAATCCGAGGAAGAACTGCTAAGGCGGAAAAAGCGGGAGGCAAGCGCCCGCGGGTTCTACCCCGTTTTCACGGACGGTTGTAAAAGACTCAAGAATTTCTGATCCTGCTGTGCGACTCTACGCCGCATCCGAGGGTTGTGGAATCGCTCGATGTAATCAAAAACATCGGATCGGG
>JBFLVZ010000039.1:0-3232 GCA_040758295.1 Pseudomonadota bacterium | reverse complement strand
CCCCCTCGCACGCTGGATTTTCAACTTGTGCGATCGCTCCACGCCTTCATGCGATTGCCCTGCGGCTTGCCCATTCAGGGGGCATCCGCTAAGACATGAGGGTGAATCCCTCCTCGGATGAAGCCATGAAGCGGGAACTACCCCTGGCCGACGTCTACACCGTACTCGAGCCCGGCCCGGTCGTGCTGCTCAGCACCTCGCGCGGGGGCGTGGCGAACGTGATGACCATGTCCTGGCACGTGATGATGGAGTTCGAACCGCCACTGGTGGGCTGCGTCGTCAGCGAGACCAACCACTCCTTTGTCGCGCTCGAGGAGACCGGTGAATGCGTGCTGAACGTGCCAACGGTGGAGCTGGCCGACAAGGTGGTGTCCTGCGGCAATGCCTCCGGCCGCACGGTGAACAAGTTCAAGGCCTTCGGCCTGACCGCGAAACCGGCCGCCAAGGTGGCCGCGCCGCTGGTCGGGGAATGCTACGCGAACCTCGAATGCCAGGTGAGGGACCGCCAGATGGTCGCCCACTACAACTTCTTCGTGCTGGAGGTGGTCAAGGCCTGGCACGACCCGGCCGTCATCCGGCCGGAGACCCTGCATCACCGTGGCTACGGCCGGTTCATGGTGGCGGGCAGGGAGATCGTCCTGCCCTCGGCGATGCGCTGACCCTTGCGGAGGGTCTCAATCCGGTGCCAGGCCGACCGTCGCCTCGGCCGTCGCCCGGTCGATGTCGATCAGCAGCTCGACGTATTCCGACATCATGCTCAAGGGGTTGGGGTCATCGCTGCAGTTGCAGCCGGTGGTGATGCTGGAATAGTGCACCGCCGCGCGGATGCGCGGGCCGGTCATGCCTTCTTCCAGCGCGAGGACGCCGATTTTCACGTCGTCCAGCAGCGCCACGGTGCCATAGGTCAGGCCGAGTTGCAGCGGGCGGGACAGGGCATCCTGCCGCAGCAGTTCGTTGCGCAGGACGTCCTTGAAATCAGGGGTGCCCAAGGCTTGCAGGGCGGCTTCGAGTCTGGGCATGACCGCCCTCACTTGCCGATCAGGCTGAGGAATTCCATCCGCGTGCCACGGTCCTCACGGAAACGGCCGAGCATCATGGAGGTGGTGGTCCAGGAATTCTGCTTCTCCACCCCGCGCATCATCATGCAGAAGTGCTGCGCCTCCACGACCACGGCCACGCCCTTGGCGCCGGTCACCTGGAGGATCGCCTCGGCGATCTGGCGGGTCATGTTCTCCTGGATCTGCAGGCGGCGGGCGAACATCTCGACGATGCGCGCCACCTTGGACAGGCCGAGCACCTTGCCGCTCGGCAGGTAGCCGACGTGCACCTTGCCGACCATCGGCAGCAGGTGGTGTTCGCAGAGCGAATAGAGCTCGATATCCTTGACGATCACCATCTCGTCGTTGTCGGAGTCAAACAGCGCGCCGCCCACCACCTGCTCGAGCGTCTCGTGGTAGCCCTTGGTCAGGAACTGCATCGCCTTGGCGGCGCGCCTCGGCGTGTCGAGCAGGCCGTCGCGGCTCAGGTCCTCCCCCACGGCGCCGAGAATGGCCTCGTAATGCTTTTCCATCAATCCGCTCTCCGCTTTACCATGTTGCGAGTGTAACAGAGGGAAACACCCGGGTTCCCCCGCCCTCCACCAAGGTTGTCCCACCACGCATGAACGCCGCCATCGAACTCCTGCTGAACCGCCACTCCACCCCTGCAAAGCACCTCGGCGCCCCAGCCCCGGAGGGCGAGCACCTCGACCTGATCCTGCGCGCGGCCATGAGCGCTCCCGACCACCGTGCCCTGCGACCATGGCGCTTCCTGCTGGTACAGGGCGAGGCCCGCGCGCGGCTGGGCGACATCTTCGCGGAAGGGTATCGCTGCCGCCATCCGGAAGCCGAGGCGGAGCTGATCGAGCGCCAGCGCGGGAAACCCCTGCGCTCTCCGCTGCTGATCCTGCTGATTGCCCACCTCCAGGAATGCGCCAAGGTACCGGAATGGGAACAGATGATGGCCGTGGGCGCCGCCGCCGAGCACATGCAGCTGATGGCGCAGGCGCTGGGCTACGGCAGCGTTTGGCTCTCCGGCGAGAGCTGCGGCGACGCATGGGTACGGCAGGCGTTGGGTCTGCTGCCGCACGAGCGGCTGGCGGGCTACCTCGCCATGGGCACGCCCACCGCCGAGCCCCTCACCAAGTCGCGGCCCGATCCCTGGACCTTCACCGAGGAATGGACGGGCTGACCCTACCCACTGCCACAGCGGGCGCCATGGCTAAAACGCATGGCGCCGAATCAGACTGTTTCAAAAGGGCTGTCCTGCCCTTTTGAAACTCGCCTCGTCGCGGTACACGCCCGCGACGGGCTCCGAGAATCAATCACTTATTGTGATTGATTCTCGCGCGAGCCATCCATGGCTCGCATTCCAGGCTGTGTCAAAGGCTTTTGACACAGCCTGGAATGCGCCTATGTTCCTCTCACCCGGATCGCCACCCCGCAGAATGGCCCGTCGGCTCCCTCATCTCCCGGCAGGAGCGTGACCGGCCGGCCTTCCAGGTGGATCATCTCCCCGCCCTCCTCCGCGTGCCGAAGGGCGCGCTCGGCAATCTGCATCAGCTCATCGGGCGTCACGTCGACAATGACATGCATCTCGCGCAGTGCCTGATCGATATCCTCCTCGTGCAAGCGTGATGCCTTTGTACGCACCGCCCCGAAACGCATCAACTGGATGGGATAGCGCCGCCAGGCGAAGGGATAGTTCGCCGCCACCGCCACGACGAAGACGATCGCCACGTTCAGCAGCACCGGCGCCAGCACGTACTGATAGCCGAGTGCCGTGACGGCCGGCCCGCCCAGCACCGCCGCCAGCGCGGTCGCGCCGCCGGGCGGATGGATGCAGCGCAGGAGGTGCATCGCGCCGACCGCCAGCCCCACGGCACAAGCCGCCGCCAGGGCCGTATCGGGAATCCACTGCGCGCAGGTCACGCCGATCAGGGCGGAGACCAGATGCCCGCCGAACAGCGGCCAGGGCTGGGACAGCAGGCCGTGCGGCACACCGAACAGCAGCACCGCCGTCGCTCCCATCGACACCACCATCCACACCGCCCCCTCGGGGCCGATGATGGCATGGCTGAGCAGAAAGACGAGATAGATGCCGAGGAAACCGCCGAACGCGGACACCGCCTGCTCCGCCGGGCCCACATGTGGGGTCGCCGGCCCGAACACCCTGCCAAACCTCTGGGACAGGC
>JBFLVZ010000038.1:0-62555 GCA_040758295.1 Pseudomonadota bacterium | reverse complement strand
ATACGACCGACCATGATGCTCGTGGTCAGCAGGTGCTCCAGGCCCTCGATCTCGCACTGTCGGGAGCGCACCAGAAAGTCAGCGATGTCTTGATTGAGCATGTTGGGAAAAGCCGATTTTTCCCAAGGCTCAAGCAAGTATCGGTCCAGCCCGATCCGGCCTGGCAGGAGCGCCCCCTTCGGCATACCCCATCAGGCGGAAATTCCACCCAGAAAAAAGAAAAAACCCCGCCGAATCATGGATTCGGCGGGGTTTTCGGTGTTTGGCGGAGAGAGAGGGATTCGAACCCTCGATGCAGCTTTTGACCGCATACTCCCTTAGCAGGGGAGCGCCTTCGGCCTCTCGGCCATCTCTCCAATGAGGGAGGCCATTCTATCCGCTGTGGCGCCCCTCAGGCAAGGGTTGCGCGACGAAAAGCCTTACTCCTCGTCGCTCGGAGCGGCGGCCTGACCTTCCTCGCGCTTGATGCGCTGGTAGATCTCTTCACGATGGACGGCGACATCCTTGGGGGCATCGATGCCGATGCGTACCTGATTGCCCTTGACGCCCAGGATGGTGATCGATACGTCGTCACCGATGCGCAGTACTTCGCCGATGCGGCGGGTCAGAATCAACATGTTGGCTCTCCTTGAACCGTCTTGCACCCATCCGAAGATAGCAGAGCGCAAAAAAGTCGACGGTTATTTTTGTTCAGTGATCGGAAAAGGGGCTGCTCAGGCAGCCTTGTCCAGGCCGAAGGCGTCGTGCAGGGTGCGCACGGCCAGTTCCAGGTACTTCTCGTCCACCACCACGGAAATCTTGATCTCGGAGGTTGAAATCATGTGAATGTTGATGCCCTCGCGAGCCAGCGCGGCGAACATGGTGCTGGCGATGCCGGCATGCGAGCGCATGCCCACCCCGACGACCGAGACCTTGACGATCTTCGCGTTACCCGAAACCTCGCGCGCCCCGACCTCGTCGGCCACCTTGCGCAGGATGCCCATGGCCTTGTCGTAGTCGTTGCGATGCACGGTGAAAGTCACGTCGGTGGTACCGTCGGCGCCGACGTTCTGCACGATCATGTCGACCTCGACGTTGGCATCCGCCACCGGGCCAAGGATGCGGTAGGCCACGCCCGGCGCATCAGGCACGCCCTTGATGGTCAGTTGTGCTTCGTCGCGGTTGAAGGCGATCCCGGAGATGAGGGGCTCTTCCATACCGTTTTCCTCGTAAGTGATCAGTGTGCCAGGGTGTTCCTCAAACGGACCTTCGTCGAAGCTCGACAGAACACGCAGCGGGACGTTGTACTTGCCGGCAAACTCGACCGAACGAATCTGCAGCACCTTGGAGCCGAGGCTGGCCATTTCCAGCATTTCTTCGAAGGTGATCCGGTCGAGGCGGCGGGCATTCGGTTCGACACGCGGGTCGGTGGTGTAGACCCCGTCCACGTCGGTATAGATCTGGCATTCGTCCGCCTTCAGCGCCGCTGCCAGGGCCACGCCGCTGGTGTCGGAGCCGCCGCGACCGAGGGTGGTAATGTTGCCCTCTTCGTCCACGCCCTGAAAACCGGCGACCACCACCACCCGCCCCTCGCGCAGGTCATCACGGATGCGCTGGGTGTCGATCTCGCGAATGCGCGCCTTGGTGAAGGCGGTATCGGTCAGGATGCGCACCTGCGCGCCGGTGTAAGAGCGGGCCGGCTGGCCGAGCTTCTGCAGGGCGATGGCGAGCAGGGCGATGGTGACCTGCTCGCCGGTGGCCGCCAGCATATCCAGCTCGCGGGGATCGGCCTTGGGATCGATCTCCCTGGCCAGGCCCAGCAGGCGGTTGGTCTCCCCGCTCATGGCGGAGACCACGACCACGATGTCGTGGCCGGCCTGACGCCAACGGATGACGCGCTCGGCGACCTTCTGGATGCGTTCGACGGTCCCCACCGAGGTGCCGCCGTATTTCTGAACAATCAATGCCATGATTGGCCTGCCATAAAAACGTCACGAACGGACGCAAATCAAAAAAGAACCCGCCATAAAGCGGGCTCTTCACATTTTAATCAATGACTGGATAAAAATCAGCCAGTTGCCTCACCGAGCCGGGCACGGACCCAATCGGCGACGCCGGCAAGGGCCTGCGGCAGGGCTTCGGGCTGGGTGCCCCCGGCCTGCGCCATGTCCGGACGCCCGCCGCCCTTGCCACCCACCTGCTGGGCGACGAAGTTGACCAGTTCGCCCGCTTTGAGCCTGCTGGTCAGATCCTGCGTGACCCCCGCGATCAGGCTGACCTTGCCATCGTTGACGGCGGAAAGCACGATAGCGGCGGACCTGAGCTTGTCCTTGAGCTTGTCCATGGTCTCGCGCAGCGCGGTCACGTCCGCACCCTCCAGGGTAGCGGCGAGCACCTTGGCGCCGTGGATTTCGACCGCCTGGTTCACCAGTTCATCGCCCTGCGCGGTCGCCAGCTTGGACTTGAGCCTCGCCAGTTCCTTCTCGAGTTGACGCATGCCCTCCAGCAGCTGGGCGATCTTGCCCGGGGCCTCACTGGCAGAGGACTTGAGCGCCGCCGCGACGTCGTCCAGCACGGCCTGCTGACGCTGCACATGGGCCAGCGCGTTGTCGCCGGTGACAGCCTCGACACGCCGGACCCCGGCCGCCACCCCGGATTCGGCCACGATCTTGAACAGGCCGATGTCGCCGGTGCGTTCAACGTGGGTGCCGCCGCACAGCTCGCGCGAGCTGCCGATGTCCAGCACGCGCACCTCGTCGCCGTATTTCTCGCCGAACAGCATCATCGCCCCGAGTTTGCGCGCCTCGTCGATCGGCACCACGCGGGTCTGCGTCGGCACATTGGCCAGAATTTCCGCATTGACGATGTTTTCCACACGACGGATTTCTTCGTCGGTCATCGGCTGGTGGTGGACGAAATCGAAGCGGGTCTTGTCCGGATCGACCTGCGAACCCTTCTGCTGTACGTGCTCGCCCAGCACCTCGCGCAGGGCCTTGTGCAGCAGGTGGGTGGCGGAGTGGTTGCGCATGGTGCGCTGGCGGGCCTGCACGTCGACCTTCGCGGTCACGCCGTTGCCCACGCTCAGGCTGCCGGTCTTGACCACGCCGTGGTGGCCGAACACGGTCGCCTGGATCTTCTGCGTGTCCTCGACGGCGAAGATGCCGTGGCTTGAGCGCAGCTCGCCCCGATCACCCACCTGGCCGCCGGATTCGGCGTAGAACGGGGTGTCATTGAGCACGACCACTCCCATCTCGCCCTCGTCGAGCCGGTTGACTGCCACGCCGTCCTTGTACAGGGCGAGGATGTTGCCCTGGGTCTCAAGCTGTTCGTAGCCGTGGAAGGTGGTGGCCGGGCCGTCGTATTCGAGGTTGGCGGCCATCTTGAACTTGCCGGCAGCGCGCGCCTGCTCCTTCTGCCGCGCCATGGCGGCATCGAAGGCGGCGGCATCGACGCTGATGCCGTGCTCGCGGCAGATGTCCTGGGTCAGGTCGAGCGGGAAGCCATAGGTGTCGTGCAGCTTGAACGCCGTCTCGCCGTTGAATACGCCGCCCTCCCTCAGAGTCTTCAGTTCGCCCTCAAGGATGGCCATGCCGTGCTCGATGGTCTCGAAGAAGCGGTCCTCTTCCTGCTTGAGGGTCGCCATCACGCGGGTCTGCTCGCGCACCAGCTCCGGATAGGCCTCGCCCATCTCGGCCACGAGGTCCGGCACCAGGCGGTGGAAGAAGGCAGCGCGTGCGCCCAGCTTCCAGCCATGGCGGATGGCACGGCGGATGATGCGACGCAGCACATAGCCCCGCCCCTCGTTGCTGGGGATCACGCCGTCAGCGATCAGGAAGGCGCAGGCGCGGATATGGTCGGCCAGCACCTTGAGCGAAGGGGTGTCCAGATCGGTCTGTGCGGTTTCGCGCGCTGCCCCCTTGATCAGCGCCTGGAACAGGTCGATCTCGTAGTTCGAATGTACGCCCTGCATGACGGCGGCGATACGCTCGATCCCCATGCCGGTGTCCACCGAGGGCTTGGGCAACGGGTGCATCACCCCGTGTTCATCGCGGTTGAACTGCATGAACACGTTGTTCCAGATCTCGATGTAGCGGTCGCCATCCTCCTCGGGCGAGCCCGGCGGGCCACCGTAGATGCCCTCGCCGTGGTCGTAGAAGATCTCGGTGCAGGGGCCGCAGGGGCCGGTATCGCCCATCGCCCAGAAGTTGTCGGAGGCGTAGCGCGCACCCTTGTTGTCGCCGATGCGGATGCAGCGCTCCGCCGGGACGCCGATCTCCTTGGTCCAGATGGCATACGCCTCGTCATCCTCGGCATACACCGTGACCCAGAGCTTGTCCTTGGGCAGCTTCAGTACTTCAGTGAGGTACTCCCAGGCGTAGGCGATGGCCTCGCGCTTGAAGTAGTCGCCGAAGCTGAAGTTGCCCAGCATCTCGAAGAAGGTGTGGTGGCGGGCGGTGTAACCCACGTTCTCGAGGTCGTTGTGCTTGCCACCGGCGCGCACGCACTTCTGGCTGCTGGCGGCTCGGGTGTAGGGGCGCTGGTCGAAGCCGAGGAACACGTCCTTGAACTGGTTCATGCCCGCGTTGGTGAACAGCAGGGTCGGGTCGCCCACCGGCACCAGACTGCTGGAGGGGACGATGGTGTGCCCCTTGGAGCGGAAGAATTCAAGGAAGCTTGTGCGGATTTCGGCGGTTTTCATGCCAGTTCAGTCTTCGTAGGAATCGGCGGAACGCACGGCTTGGCGTGCGACGGAGGAGGGGAACCCCCTCGTTTGCAAAAAACGTATCTGGCGGGCCTGGTCGGCCGGAGCGGAAGGCAGAGTCGCGCCGAAGCGTTTGGCCCGCGCCTGGCGGGCCCGAGCGAGCCAGTCGACCTCGAGGCCCGCGAGCGCTTCTTCGAGCTCGCCCTCCCTCACCCCCCGCGCCTGCAGGGCCGCACGGATCTTCAGCGGGCCGTCGCCGCGCGCGGCATGCGCGGAGGCGAACTCGGAGGCATAGCGCGCATCGCTCTGCCAGCCGGCCTCGCGCAGCTCGGCCACCGCCTCGCGCGCCTCGTCGCGCGCGATGCCTCGCTGCTCGAGCTTGCGCACCAGTTCGGCCGCCGCGTGCTCGCGCCGGGTCAGCAGACGCAGCGCGGCCTCGCGGGCATCCGGCCCGCCGTCGTTTGAATCAGAACTCTTCGACAAGGGCCTCGTCGCTCACCGCCGCGCGGCCGCCAGCACCCGCCGGCATCGCCTTGGCGCGGATCTGTTGCTCGATCTCCTGCGCCTTCTCGGGATGCTCCTTCAGCCACTGGCGCACATTGTCCTTGCCCTGGCCGATCTTCTCGCCGTTGTAGCTGTACCAAGCCCCGGACTTGTCGATCAGGCCGTTGGCCACGCCCAGCTCAATGATCTCGCCCTCGCGCGAGATGCCCTCGCCGTAGAGGATCTCGAACTCGACCTGCTTGAACGGGGGCGCCAGCTTGTTCTTGACCACCTTGACGCGGGTCTCGTTGCCGATGATCTCATCGCCCTTCTTGACCGAACCGATGCGGCGGATGTCCATGCGCACCGAGGCATAGAACTTCAGCGCGTTGCCGCCGGTGGTGGTCTCCGGGCTGCCGAACATCACCCCGATCTTCATGCGGATCTGGTTGATGAAGATGACCAGGCAGTTGGAGCGCTTGATGTTGGCGGTCAACTTGCGCAACGCCTGGCTCATCAGGCGGGCCTGCAGGCCGACGTGGGAGTCGCCCATCTCGCCCTCGATCTCGGCCTTCGGCACCAGCGCGGCGACGGAGTCGATCACCACCACGTCGATGGCGTTGGAGCGCACCAGCATGTCGGCGATCTCGAGCGCCTGCTCGCCGGTGTCCGGCTGGGAGACGAGCAGGTCGTCAACGTTCACGCCCAGCTTGGCGGCATAGGTCGGGTCAAGCGCGTGCTCGGCGTCAACGAAGGCGCACACGCCCCCCTTCTTCTGCGCCTCGGCAATGACCTGCAGGGTCAGGGTGGTCTTACCCGAGGATTCCGGACCGTAGATTTCGATCACCCGGCCACGCGGCAGACCGCCAATGCCGAGGGCAAGATCCAGGCCCAGCGAGCCGGTGGAGATGACGTCCACCTCGCGCGCGGCGGTGGAGTCGCCCATGCGCATCACAGAACCCTTGCCGAACTGGCGCTCGATCTGGGTCAGGGCGGCGGCTAGCGCCTTCTTGCGGTTCTCGTCCATTGGCGGGTCACACCTAGTAAAGCTTTGTCAGAGCGGCATTATTCCATAGAAAAATGGGGCTGCCCAACGGGGGTTCTGCCCAATGTAACCCGCCCGTGGCCGAGCAGGTCCCTGAGCGATTCGACGTCGATAAACCCCGCCTTGCGCATCAGCCCGGCCACCGCTTCCGCCTGATCAAAGCCATGCTCGAACAGAAGCCAGCCACCCGGACTCAGATGCAAAGGCGCGCAGGCGACGATGGCCCGGATCGCATCCAGGCCGTCCGCCCCGGAGGCCAGCGCCATGGCCGGCTCGAAGCGCACATCGCCCCGGGCAAGGTGCGGGTCATCCTCGCAGATGTAGGGGGGATTGCTGACGATCATATCGAAACGCTCGTCTGCCAACCCTTTGCACCAGTCCCCTTCGCGCAGCTCAACATTCCGCAGGCCCAACCGTTCGGCATTGGTGCGCGCCACCTCGAGTGCCTGCCGCGAGGCATCCACTGCCACCACGCGCGCATCCGGCCGCATCTTGGCGATGGCCAAGGCGATGGCCCCGCTGCCGCTGCCAAGATCAGCCACCATGCAGGGCCCGCCAGGCAACCGCTCGAGCGCGGCCTCCACCAGCAGTTCGGTCTCCGGCCGGGGGATCAGCACGGCGTTCGAGACCGCAAGATCCAGCCCGAAAAACTCACGCGAACCGGTCAGGTAGGCCACCGGTTCGCCACGCGCGCGGCGCTCCACCAGCGCCTGGAAGGCCGTCCACTGGCCGGGCGACAGCTCCCGCTCGGGCCAAGCCAACAAATAACTGCGCGGACGGCCGAGGACGTGGGCAAGCAGGATGTCGGCATCCGCGCGCGGGCTGTCGCCATCCTTGAGCTGCTCCACCGCCCAGCGGAGGGCTTGCCCGATGAGCATCGTCAAAGCCCGCCCGACTGCGCCAACTCGGCCAAAAGCTCGGCCTGGTGCGCCTGCATCAGCGGCTCGATGAGCGGATCGAGGTCGCCCTGCATGATGTCGTCGATGCGGTAGAGAGTGAGATTGATGCGGTGGTCGGTCACCCGACCCTGCGGGAAGTTGTAGGTGCGAATGCGCTCCGAGCGGTCGCCCGAGCCGACCAGCTTCTTGCGCTCGGCAGCCTGCACACTCTGGCGCTTGCTGCGCTCGATGTCGTCCAACTTGGCCTTGAGCAACCCCATCGCACGGGCGCGGTTCTTATGCTGGGAGCGTTCGTCCTGGCATTCGACCACGATGCCACTGGGCAGGTGGGTGATGCGGATGGCGGACTCGGTCTTGTTGACATGCTGGCCGCCCGCCCCGGAGGCGCGGAAGGTATCGATCTTGAGATCGGCGGGGTTGATGTCGATCTCTTCCGATTCGTCCAGTTCCGGCAGGATGGCGACGGTGGCGGCGGAAGTGTGGATGCGCCCCTGCGCCTCGGTCTCCGGCACGCGCTGCACGCGGTGGGCACCGGACTCGAACTTGAGGCGCGAATAGGCGCCCTGCCCCTGGATGCGGGCGATCACCTCCTTGTACCCCCCGTGCTCGCCCGGACTCTCGCTCAAAATCTCGACCGGCCAGCCCCGGCGCTCGGCATAGCGGGCGTACATGCGCATCAGGTCACCGGCGAAGATGGCGGCCTCATCGCCGCCGGTACCGGCGCGCACCTCGAGGAAGATGTTGTGGTCGTCGTAGGGGTCCTTCGGCAGCAGGTGCTTTTGCAGCTCCAGCTCCAGCGCCTCGTGACGCGCGGCGAGCGCAGTCAGTTCGTCCTCGGCCATGGCGCGCAGCTCGACATCGTCCTCGGCGGCCATCTCGCGGGCGGAAGCCATGCCCGCCTCGACGGCACGGTAATCACGCAGGGTGCGGACCATGGGCTCGAGCTGGGCGTACTCGCGCGACAGGTCGCGAAAGCGTTGGTTGTCGCCAATCACCTCGGGATCGGCGAGCAGCGCCGTGACCTCGTCGAAGCGGGAGGCGAGTTGTTCGAGGCGTTCGTAAATGGAAGGGTGCATGGGTTCAGTCAAGACGGAATAGGTCGCCGTAGGAGCGGCGCCTCGCAGATTGTTTCAAAAGGGCTGTCCTTCCCTTTTGAAACTCGCCCCGTCGCGGTACACGCCCGCGACGGGCTCCGAGAATCAATTATTGTGATTGATTCTCGCGCGAGCCATCCATGGCTCGCATTCCAAGGCTGTGTCAAAGGCTTTTGACACAGCCTGCCCCGCCGCGACCAGCCCTGGTGTGGAGCTGCATCGCGGCGGGAGCGGCTCCTGCCGGAGGGATGGGGGCGCTAATCCCGCGACAGGTCGAACAGCAGGCGCGCGGCTTCGACGGTGTCGATCTGGCCCGTCTGGCAGGCCTCGCGCAGGGCCACGGTGGGGGCGTGCATGAGCTTGTTGGTCAGTGCGTGCGCCAGGTGGCGCAGGACCTCTTCCGCCGGCTGCCCTTGGGCGAGCTGGCCGAGGGCGCGCTCGAGGGCCTCGTCGCGCGCCTGCTCGGCGCCGGCGCGCAGGTCGCGGATGATGTCCGCGCTGCCCTGCATGCGCAGCCAGTCGAGGAAATGCCCGACCTGCGCGTCGATGATTTCCTCGGCTTGCTGCGCGGCCTCCTGGCGGGAGCGACGGTTCTCATCAATGACCTGCTCCAGGTCGTCGACGGTGTAGAGGTAGACATCCTCCAGGTCGCCCACCTCCGGCTCGATATCGCGCGGCACGGCGATGTCGACCATGAACATGGGGCGACGCTTGCGCCGCTTCAAGGCACTTTCCACCGCGCCCTTGCCCAGGATGGGCAGCTGGCTGGCAGTGGCGGTGATGACCATGTCGGCCTCGTGCAGGTGATCGCCCAGCTCGTGCAGGGCGATGGCGAATCCCCCGAACGGCTCAGCCAGGGCGTGGGCGCGCTCGAAGGTGCGGTTGGCGACGATCATGCGGCCGATGCCGTTGCCGTGCAGGTGACGGGCGGCGAGCTCAATGGTCTCCCCCGCGCCGATCAGCAACGCGGTCTTGCTGCCGAAGTCACCGAAGATCTGGCGCGCAAGGCTGACGGCGGCGAAGGCCACCGAGATGGGACTCGCACCGATGGCGGTGTCGGTGCGCACCTGCTTGGCCACCGCGAAGGCGTGCTGAAACATGCGGTTGAGCACCGGCCCCACGGCCTGCGCCTCGCCCGCCTGGGCATAGGCAGCCTTGATCTGACCAAGGATCTGGGGCTCGCCGAGCACCAGCGAGTCCAGCCCGCAGGAAACACGCAGCAGGTGGCGGATAGCCTCGGCTTCCTCGTGCAGGTAGAGATAAGGACGCACCTCCTCCACGCTCAGGCCGTGCGCACTCGGGAACCAGCGCAGCAGTTCGCCTTCGCCCTCCCCGGCCACTGCGGCGTAGACCTCGGTGCGGTTGCAGGTGGAGACGATCGCCCCCTCGCGCACCTGCGGCAGGCTCAGCATCTCGCGCAGGGCATCCTTCAGCCGCTCCGGCGCGAAGGCCACCCGCTCGCGCACTTCGATGGGCGCGGTGCGATGGTTGAGGCCGAGGGCGATGATGGACATGAAGGGGATTGCGAACCGCGGGGGTCGAAGCCTGGTAGGGGATGGGGATTTTCGGCCATCCCCCCGGCAATGACAAGCCAGCCTCCCCGATTCGCCGGGCTGCCGACGGCTGATCTCAAGGGGCGCACCCAGCAGGGCTTCGACACAGTCCGCGAACCTTGCTGGGCCGCCCCCATCAAATTGTGGGGATTCCCCTCATCACGGCGCCCCGGCCTGCCAGCCCCCGATCCGCCTGATAGAATGACCTCATTCACGAGGATCACGCATGACCAGACGTCTTGTATTCCTGCTGCCGCTGCTGACCGCCGCCTGTGCGTCGGTTACGCCCGCACCCGAGCCGCGCGCGAATGGCGAGGCGGCGGTCGTGCAACGCGCAGCGACAGCAGAAGATGTGCGCGGGGAATCCCTCTACTTCCTGATGCTGGGCGAACTGGCCGGCCGCCGCGGCCGGGTGGCCGATGCCGGCCGACTCTACCTGGAATCCGCCAAGCTCAGCCGCGACCCACGCGTGGCCGAGCGTGCCACCCGCATCGCCCTGTTCGCCCGCGACAGCGTGACCGCCGAGCAGGCACTCGCGCTCTGGACCACGCTGGAGCCGACGCATCCGGAGCGCTGGGAAGCAGAGGCCCTGGTGCACATCCGCGCCAAGCACGACGACCAGGCCCTGGACGTGATTGACCGGCACCTATCGGCAGGCGCAGACCGGGTCGAGGCCTATCGCCGCATCGCCTCCATCCTGACCGTCGAAGGCCTGCCGGGCCTGACCCTGATGCACGGCGTGGCCCAGCGCCATGCCGAAGATGCGGAAAGCTGGATCGCGCTGGCCCAGCTCGCCATGCACTTCAAGCAGTTCGACACTGCCCAGGCCGCGCTACGCAAGGTCATCCGCCTGCAGCCGGAGCGCAAGGACGCCTACCTCCTGCTGGCCGGCACCCATTTCAGCGCCGGCCAGATCGACGAAGGACTGAGCGAGGTCCACGCCGCGGTCGAGCGCTTCCCGGAAGATCAGTCCCTGCGCCTGAACTACGCCCGTGCCCTGATCGAGGCCCGCCGTTACAACGAGGCCCGCCCGCTGTTCCAGGAGTTGCTGCGCAAGAATCCCGACGATGCCGACCTGCGGTTCACCGTCGCCCTGCTGGCGCTGGATGCCAACGACCTGAGCACAGCGGAACGCGAGCTGCGCGCCCTGCACAAGGTGCCCGAGCGGGCCGACGTGGCCGCCTATTACCTTGGCCGCCTGTTCGAACAGCGCGGTGACGAGAAGGCCGCGCGCGACTGGTACGGCCGCGCGCGGCAGGGCGAGGTGCGCATGGACGCACTCATCCGCATCGCCACGATTGATGCCCGCCAGGGCCGCCTGGATCAGGCGCGCGCCCATCTTGCCAAGGCGCGCGCCCAGACCGACGCCACGGAGGAACAGGTGCGCCTGTTCCTCGCGGAAGCAGACCTGGTGAAACAGTCTGGCCAGCCGGCGGCCGCCCTGGGCGTGCTCGACGAGGCCCTGCGCATCCACCCCGGCGAACCCGACCTGCTCTACACCCGCGCCCTGCTCGCGGACCAGCTCGACCGCTTTGAGGAGGCCGAGGCCAACCTGCGCGCCATCCTCGCCCAGGATCCCGACCATGCGGAGGCCCTCAACGCCCTCGGCTACACCCTCGCGCAACGCAATATCCGCCTGGACGAGGCCTTCACGCTGATCGACAAGGCCCTCAAGCTCAACCCCGACAGCCCCGCCATCCTCGACAGCATGGGCTGGGTGCTGTTCCGTCAGGGCAAGCTCGCCGAGGCCGAGGGTTACCTGCGCCGGGCCTACGCCCGCGACCCCGACGGCGAGATCGCCGCGCACCTGGCCGAGGTTCTGGCGGCCCAGGGCCGCCGGGACGAGGCCCTCCAGCTGATTCAAGACGCCCTGGCCCGCGACCCGGGCCGGCGCGAACTGCTGAACCTGCAACACCGCCTGCAGCAGCCATGACCTTGCGCCTTCTCCTGCTCGGCGGGCTACTCTTGCTCGCGGGCTGCGCCACCGCCCCTCTGCTCGAGCCAACGACCGATCCGCAGCGCATCAGCCTGTGGCAGGCCCACCAGGCCCTGCTCAAGCAGGTCGAACGCTGGCGGGCCGAGGGGCGCGCCGCCATCCTCGCCCAAGGCACGGGCGGGCAGGTTGCCTTCGACTGGCAGCGCGAGCCCGGCCAGCAGCTGCTGAGCATCCGCACCCCGCTGGGCCAGAATGCCATGCAGCTGACCCAGAACGCCCAGGGCGTGGTGCTGATCGATCACGAGGGCACGGTCTACCAGGGCAGCGACGGCGAAGTCATGCTGCGCGAGACCCTCGGCTGGAGCGTGCCGTTTGACGCCATGCACGCCTGGCTGCTCGGCCTGCCGGCCGCCCAAAGCGATGCCTACAGCCTGGACGAACTGGGCCGCCTCAAGCGCATGCACAGCAACGGCTGGCGCATCGACTACCAGCGCTACACATTGGTCAACGGCATCCCACTGCCCAGCCGGATGGAACTGACCCATGCCGACCTGACCCTGCGCCTGGTCGTGGACCGGTGGCACCTGTGACCTCCCAGTGGTGGCCCGCCCCGGCCAAACTCAACCTGATGCTGCGCATCGTGGGGCGCCGAGCGGACGGTTACCACGAGCTGCAGACCGTGTTCCAGCTGCTGGACCACGGCGACCGGCTGGCCTTCGACATCCGCCCCGACGGCCTGATCCGCAAGCTTGACCCGCCGCCTGGAGTCCCCGAGGACAACGGCCTGGCCGTGCGCGCCGCGCGCCTCCTGCAGCAGACCAGCGGCACCGCGCTCGGGGTCGACATCCGCCTGGACAAGCGCCTGCCGCTCGGTGGCGGCGTGGGCGGCGGCAGCTCGGATGCCGCCACCACCCTCGTGGTTCTCAACCACCTGTGGGGCACGGGCCTGACCGAGGACCGACTGGCCGAACTCGGCCGCCAGCTCGGCGCCGACGTGCCCGTCTTCGTACGCGGCCGCAGCGCCTGGGCCGAAGGCGTGGGCGAGCAGCTCACCCCGCTCGACCTGCCCGAGCGCTGGTACATCGTGGCCTGCCCGCCGGTGCACGTCAGCACCGCCGAACTGTTCGCCGACCCGAAACTTCCGCGCGACATGCCGCGCATCACCCCGGACGACTTCTGGAGCGGCGAACACCGCAACGCCTTCGAACCCCTCGTGGTGCAGCGCCATCCCATCATCGCCACGGCCCTGAACATGCTGCGCCCCTTCGGCGAGCCGCACCTGACCGGCACCGGCGCCTGCGTGTTCTGCGCCTGCACGAGCGAAGAAGCCGCGGAACAGGCCCGGAGCACCCTTCCCGCCGCATGGACGTGCTTCACGGCCCGGGGCGTGAATCGATCCCCCCTGCACGTCGCCCTGACGAGTCGGGCTTGATCCGCGGCGAATTTCTTTTATGATTCAGCGCGTTCTGGATGGTGAACGACAGCTTCCCGACGGGACTGAGATCGTGCCCCGCGCCCTTGCGCGCGAGTGCCGGAGCCGAGGCAGGCCGCGCCACCTCGATTTCGACCAAAGGGCTTGCGCAACGCGCGCCGATCCATATAATGCACAACCTCTCCTGGGCCGTCGCCAAGCGGTAAGGCACCGGATTTTGATTCCGGCATTCCTAGGTTCGATCCCTAGCGGCCCAGCCAATTTCCTTCTCAAGAATCCTCTCGAACGTGGTGCATCCTATGCTGATGGTCTTCACGGGGAATGCTAACCCCGCGCTTGCCCAGCGTGTGGTTGAGAACCTTGACCTCCAGCTCGGCCAGGCCACCGTCACCCGCTTCAGCGATGGTGAGACTTTTGTCGAGATTCTCGAGAACGTGCGCGGCCGCGACGTGTTCGTCATTCAGCCGACCTCCGCGCCGACCAACGACAACCTGATGGAACTGATGGTGATGGCCGACGCACTGCGTCGTGCCTCCGCCGGTCGCATCACCGCCGTCGTGCCGTACTACGGCTACTCCCGCCAGGATCGCCGCGTCCGCTCCGCCCGCGTGCCCATCACCGCCAAGGTGGTCGCCAACATGCTGCAGAGCGTGGGCTTCGACCGCCTGTTGACCATCGACCTGCACGCCGAGCAGGTGCAGGGCTTCTTCGACATCCCGGTGGACAACGTCTACGCCTCCCCCATCCTGCTGGGGGACATCTGGCGCCAGCAGCACGAGAACCTGACCGTGGTCTCCCCGGACGTCGGCGGCGTGGTGCGTGCCCGCGCCCTGGCCAAGCGCCTGAACGACGTGGACCTCGCCATCATCGACAAGCGCCGCCCGAAGGCGAACGTCGCCCAGGTGATGCACATCATCGGCGAGGTACGGGACCGCACCTGCGTGATCATCGACGACATCGTCGACACCGCCGGCACCCTGTGCAAGGCCGCCGAGGCCCTCAAGGAACACGGTGCGCGCAAGGTGATCGCCTACGCCACCCACGCGGTGCTGTCCGGCAAGGCGATCGAGAACATCAACGGCTCGCAGCTGGACGAGCTGGTCGTCACCGACACCATCCCGCTGAGTGCCGAGGCCCAGGCCTGCGAGCGCATCCGCGTGCTGTCCGTGGCCGGCATGCTGGCGGAGACCATCCGCCGCATCCACACCGACGAGTCGGTCAGCTCGCTCTACCTCGACTGACGCTTTCGCCGCCCCGTTTGAGGGGCGGCAAACCCCGGGCTGGTCGCGGCCCGGCGGACCCTCCCGCCGCAAGGCGGGTTTTTGCTTGTAAGATTTGGAGTAACACCATGAGCGTATCCTTCACTGTGAAGGCCACCCGTCGTGACGATCTGGGGAAAGGTGCGAGCCGCCGCCTGCGTCGCGAAGGCAACGTCCCGGCCGTACTGTACGGCGGCGACGCCGAGCCGGTCTCCCTGACCATCGCCCACAAGGACCTCTGGCACAGCCTGGAGAACGAGGCCTTCTACTCGCACATCCTCGACATCGAGATCGACGGCAAGACCGAGAAGGCCATCCTGCGTGACCTGCAGCGCCACCCCTACAAGCCGGTCGTCATGCACGCCGACTTCCAGCGCGTGGGCGCGAATGACCTGCTGCACGTCAAGGTGCCGCTGCACTTCGTCAACGAAGCCACCTCGGTGGGCGTGAAGAAGGGCGGCGTGGTCAGCCACCTGGCCTCCGAGATCGAGATCACCTGCCTGCCGGGCAACCTGCCGGAGTTCATCGAGGTCGACCTGGCCGGCGTGGACGTCGAGCAGATCGTGCACCTGGCCGACATCGCCCTGCCGGCTGGCGTGACCGCGTTCGAACTGGCCGCCCACGGCAACAACCCGGGCATCGTGGCCATCCACATGCCGAAGGGCAGCGCCGCCGAAGGCGAGGCCTGATCAGCCCCCCATGTCCGCAGCAGCCGCGCCCCAACCCGACATCCGGCTGATCGTCGGTCTCGGCAACCCCGGGTCGCGCTATGCGGACACCCGCCACAACGCGGGCTTCTGGTTCGTGGACGAGATCGCCCGCCTGGCGGGCGCCACCCTCCGTCCCGAACCCCGTTTTCTCGGGCAGGCAGCCCGCACCACGCTCGAAGGGCGTGAGCTCTGGCTGCTTGAGCCCACCACCTTCATGAACCGCAGCGGCCAGTCCGTCGCCGCCCTCGCCCGCTTCTACAAGATCGCCCCCGAGCAGATCCTGGTCGCACACGACGAGATCGACCTGCCCGCCGGCCAGATCAAGCTGAAGTACGCCGGTGGGCATGGCGGTCACAACGGCCTGCGTGACATCCACGCCCACCTCGGCACGCCGAACTACTGGCGCCTGCGCATCGGCGTCGGTCACCCCGGCAGCAAGGACCAGGTGGCGGACTACGTGCTGCACGCCCCGTCCAAGGTTGAGCGCGAGAAGATCGACTTCGTCATCGACGAGGCGCGCCGCCACATCCCCACCCTGCTCCGCGGCGATGCGACCGCGGTCATGAACCACCTGCACGCTCTACGTTAAGGCACCACCATGGGTTTCAAATGCGGCATCGTCGGACTGCCCAATGTCGGCAAGTCCACCCTGTTCAATGCACTCACCCGCGCCAACATCCAGGCGGCCAACTATCCGTTCTGCACCATCGAGCCGAACGTGGGCGTTGTGCCCATGCCGGACCCCCGGCTGGACAAGCTGGCCGAGGTCGTCAAGCCGGAGCGCGTGGTGCCGACCACCATGGAGTTTGTGGACATTGCAGGGCTGGTGAAGGGCGCCTCCAAGGGTGAGGGCCTCGGCAACCAGTTCCTTGCCAACATCCGTGAAACCGACGCCATCGCCCAGGTCGTGCGCTGCTTCGAGAACGATGACGTGATCCACGTCGCCGGGCGCGTGGACCCGCTGGACGATATCGACGTCATCAATACCGAACTGATCCTCGCCGATCTCGACACCGTGGCGCGCAACCTCGACCGCGCCACCAAGGCCGCCAAGTCCGGCAACAAGGAGGCACTGGCGAAGAAGGAGATCCTCGAACGCCTGTACGCCCACCTCGACGCCGGCCACAGCGCGCGCAGCCTGAGCCTTACCGAGGACGAGAAAAAGGCGATCCGCGACCTGCACCTGCTGACCATCAAGCCGATCATGTACATCGCCAACGTCAACGAGGACGGGTTCGAGAACAACCCCCTCCTCGACAAGGTACGCGAGCACGCCAAGGCCGAGGGCGCGGTGGTGGTGCCGGTCTGCGCCGTGATCGAGGCCGAGATCTCCGAGCTGGACGACGCCGACAAGGGCGAGTTTCTCGAGAGCATGGGTCTGACCGAGCCCGGTCTGAACCGTGTGATCCGCGCCGGCTACGACCTGCTCGGCCTGCAGACCTACTTCACCGCCGGGGTGAAGGAAGTTCGCGCCTGGACCATCCACAAGGGCGACACCGCCCCGCAGGCCGCCGGCGTGATCCACACCGACTTCGAGCGCGGCTTCATCCGTGCCCAGACCATCTCGTACGAGGACTTCATCCAGTACAAGGGCGAGCAGGGCGCCAAGGAAGCCGGCAAGATGCGCGCCGAGGGCAAGGACTATGTGGTCCGCGACGGCGACGTGATGAACTTCCTGTTCAACGTCTGATTTTTTCAATTCGGGTATTGACGAGCAAAACGCGCATGGACATAATGCGCGTCCTGTTGCAGCACCTTTCTGACTCCATGTCAGAAACTCGCAAAGCGAGCAAGGCGCTACAATCGTCTCGATTTTGAGGCTATGTAGCTCAGCCGGTTAGAGCACGGCACTCATAATGCCGGGGTCGGTGGTTCGAGCCCACCCATAGCCACCATATTGAAAAACCCGCTTCGGCGGGTTTTTTATTTTCCAGCGACAAAGCGAACGCATATTCCGGTGCCGTTTCCTCGTCGCTTGACCTCGGCGTTTCTACCCTCGCCCCGGGTTTGCTATCGTTATCCGACACACGCAATACCAGGGCCCGCATGAGTCTCGCCTTCCGCACCGTCGGCATCCTCGCCAAACCCTCGGATGAGCGCCTGTCCGGCACCCTGGAAACGCTGGTCGGTCACCTGCATGCACGCGGCCTCGGCATCCTGCTCGACCAGGCCACCTTGCCTGACCTTCCGGGTCTGCGCGACTACTCGCGCGCCACCCGCGACGAAATCGGCCAGCACAGCGAGCTGGTGATCGCGGTCGGCGGCGACGGCACCCTCATCAATGCGGCCCACTGCCTCGCCCCGCATGGCAAGCCGGTGCTCGGCATCAACCTCGGCCGGCTCGGCTTCCTCGTCGACATCTCCCCGGACGAGCTTGGCAGCCGCCTCGACCGCATCCTGGCGGGGGAGTACATCGCCGAGGAGCGCTTCCTGCTGTGCGGCCGTGTGCTGCGCGGCGAAACGGTGGTGCATGAGGGCATCGTGTTCAACGACCTGGTCTACAAGGTGCGCGACGCAGTGCGCATGATCGAGTTCGAGACCCATATCGACGGCCGCTACCTGTTCACCCAGCGCTCGGACGGCATGGTCGTCAGCACGCCGAGCGGCTCGACCGCCTATGCCCTCTCCGCCGGCGGGCCGATCCTGACGCCGGGCCTGGAGGCCATCGTGCTGGCGCCCATCTGCCCGCACACCCTGAGCAACCGGCCGATCGTCGTTCCCGCGAGCGCAAGCATTGAGATCAGGGCCACGCGCCACTCGCGCGCCAACAGCCTGGTGAGCTTCGACGGCCAGACCATGATCGACATGGAGCCGGAGGACCGACTCAACATCAGCCGCGCGGTCCACACCGCACGCCTGATCCACCCGGCGGACTACGACTATTTCCACATCCTGCGTGCCAAGCTGCACTGGGGCGGACATCCGTAAGACGACGCCATGCTCAGACACATCCACGTCCGCAATTTCGCCATCATCGACGAGGTGCAACTCGAACTTACGGCCGGCCTGACCGTGATGACCGGCGAGACCGGCGCCGGCAAATCCATCCTGGTCGACGCCCTGGGCCTTTTGCTGGGCGAGCGCGCGGGCAGCGAGGCCATCCGCCCGGGAGCCGAGCGCGCCGAACTCGAGGCCCTGTTTTCACTCGACGACAGCCCCGAGGCCCGCCGCTGGCTGGGCGAGCAGGCGCTCGACGATGAATCAGGCGAGTGCCTCCTGCGCCGCGTGATCGCGCGCGAGGGCGCCAGCCGCGCCTACGTCAACGGCCGCGGGGTCAACCTCTCCACCCTGCGCGAACTGGGCGGGCTTCTGGTCGACATCCACGGCCAGCACGAACACCAGAACCTGCTCAAACCCGGTGCCCAGCGCGAGCTGCTGGACGGTTTCGGCGGGCACGAGGCCCTGCTCGCCCGGGTCGGCCAGGCCTTTGCCGAGTGGCGCGCCACCGCCGAGAGACTCGAGGCCCTGCGCCAGGCCGACGATAGCCGCAGCCAGCGCATCGAGCTGTTGCGCTACCAGGTCGAGGAGCTTACGGCCCTGCGCCTGGAGCCGGACGAATGGGAGCGGATCGAGGCCGAGCACCGCCGGCTGACCCACGCCGGGCGCCTGATCGAACTGTGCCAGAACGCCCTGCAGGCGCTGTACGAGGGCGAGGGCGAGACCCTCCACGGCGGCCTGACCCACATCAACGCCCTACTGGAACAGGGACGGCGCACCGACGCAGGGCTGGAACCGGCCCTGGAGCTGCTGCGCCAGGCCGAGATCCTGCTGCACGAGGGGGTCGACCAGCTGCGTGACTACGCCCGCAGCCTCGAACTCGACCCCGAGCGCCTGGCCGAGGTCGAGTCCCGCCTGACCGCCCTGCACGATGCCGCGCGCAAATACCGCGTGCGCCCGGAGGAGCTGCCGCAACTCGCCCGCCAGCTGGCCGAAGAATTGGCCGGACTCGAAGGCGAGGGGGAATCGCTGGAGGCACTCGAGGACCGCCTCCTGACCCAAGAAGCCGTCTACCGCGAGGCCGCCCTCGCCCTCTCCCACGCACGCACCGGGACAGCCGCCCGGCTTGCCGCCCAGGTGACGGAGTCCATCCGCGGGCTCGGCATGCCGCACGCCCGCTTCGCCATCCAGGTCACCCCGCGCGAGGACAAGGGCTTCACCGCGCACGGACTGGACACGGTGGAGATGCTGGTCAGCACCAACCCCGGCCAGCCGCTCCAGGTGCTCGGCAAGGTCGCCTCCGGCGGCGAGCTGTCGCGCATCAGCCTCGCTTTGCGCGTGGCCACCGCCGTGCACGGCCAGGTCGCCACGCTGGTGTTTGACGAGGTCGACACCGGCATCGGCGGCAGCGTCGCCGAGGTGGTCGGGCGCCTGCTCGCGAGCCTTGGCCGCCAGCGCCAGGTGTTGTGCGTCACCCACCTGCCGCAGGTCGCGGCGCAGGGCAGCCACCACCTGCACGTGCGCAAGGAGCAGAGCGCGGACAGCACCCGCACGCAGCTGATCCCGCTCGACCGCGAGGCACGCATCGAGGAGCTGGCCCGCATGATGGGCGGGGTGGAGATCACCGCCCAGACGCGCGGCCTGGCGCAGGAGATGCTGGAACGCGCCGCAGGCGGGGGCGCGCAGGCCGCGCTGGGACTGTAGCCCATCCCCTCGCGAACAGCGGAGGGAATGAGCCGCCCCGGATTCATCTGAACGCCTGCTCCAGGAAGGTCTTCATCATCGCCCAGGCATGCGCGTCCGCGTGGGCGTCATAGGCGAGCGGCATGTTGAATTCCTTGCCGAAGCGGTCTGCGTCCGGGTTGGTGAAGCCATGCTTCACGCCCGGGTATTCGAGGTAGGTGAACTCCACCCCCGCCGCACGCATCTCCTCGTGGAAGTTCAGCACGTCCTCCGGCTTGATCATCGGGTCGGCCGCGCCATTGGCGACGAACACCTTGGCCTTCACCCCGCCCGGCTCGGCCGGCTGGGCGGTCGCGAGCGCGCCGTGGAAGCTCGCCACCGCGTCTAGGTCCGCGCCCGCGCGGGCCATGTTCAGCACCACGCTTCCGCCGAAGCAGTAACCGATCGCGGCGATGTGCCGGCCATCCGTCTGCGGCTGCCTGGCCAGCAGCGCACGCGCCGCCTCGAAGCGCCGCTTCGCCTTGGGGAAGTCCGCCATGGCAGCCTGGGCGAAGCCGCCCGCGTCCTTGGGATGGCTGGCGGTCTTGCCGTCGCCATACATGTCCAGCGCCATGCCGACATAGCCCATTTTGGCCAGCATTTCCGCACGCTTGCGCACATAGGGGGTGTGCCCCCACCACTCGTGGACCACCAGCACGCCGGGACGCTTGTCCTTGATGGCGTCGTCATAGGCGATGTAGGCCACATACTTCTGGCCCTCCACCTCGTAACTGGTTTCCTGGGTCACGATAGCGGCCTGGCCACTTCCAATCGCCAGCCAGGCCAGCATTCCCATCATCATCATGCGCATGGTGTCCTCCGGAAACGAGCATTCGAGCCACGAATATAGCCCGATCCCGAGGCCATGGCGGACCGTCCTGCCCATCTGCCCCCCCAGGCGCATGCACCACGATGGGGCCTGAGCGCCCTCATCTGGTGCACAGCGAGCCGCCTCGCCAAGAAGGAACAAGGACTTGCCCGCTGGCGCGACTATTGCTTGCTCCACCCGCATTCTTATGAAGTGAAGAGCAAGGACTCATGCCGCGGCACGTACTGAAAAGCCTTGAAATGAACCGATCGCCGGCAGAAAGACACTGGCTCCCATGGTGGGGGAAGACGGGAAAAATCGCCTTGGGATGGAGCTGTCTCATCAACCGGTCGTACTACCCCGTCGTGGAGCAGACCTTCGAGGGTATCGCCGCCACCCGGGTCAGGCTGCTCACGCTGTGGGCGACGCAGCAGTGGCAGCAGCTGGAGACGACCGCGGCCCATCTTGCCAACAGCTGGCCGGCGCAGGAGCCTGCCTTCCTTGAGAGCCGCAGACGCTCGGCGCGGGATTTCTCCGAACTCTTCGTCATCGATGCCGAAGGCAAGGTCCTGTGCAGCACGCACGCCCCCCATGTCGGTGGGCGCGACCTCTCGCCCAAGGCCGTCGAGCGGGGGATGACAGCCCCCTTCCTGCATGGCCCCTACGTCGACCCACTGACGCAGGTCATCGGCCCATCGACCTCCGCCTTCCATGATGCCGTCACCCTGATGTTTTACCGGCCGATCGAGGTGGACGGGCAGGTGGTGGGCTGCCTGTGCGGGCGCGTACCCAACGACGTCATGAGCGATCTGATCCAGCGCGAGGCCGGCCACATCTACCCCGAGTCGGGCGACAACTACATCTTCATGGTGGAATCGCGCTTCGACCCCGCCATCAAGCCGGGCACGGCCCTCTCCCGCTCGCGCTTCGAGGACAGCACCTTCACCCATGGCGAGAACCTCAAGTCCGGGGTCCACACCCCCTGGGGCACCGTGCAGGTCCGCCAGCACACGGAATTCGAGCTCCGCTTCACGGATCCGGCCACCCGTGAGCTCCACCCCGGGGTACGGGAAACCATCCGTAAGGGGGAGAACCTGTTCGTCACCTACCCCGGCTATTCCGACTACCGGCACATCCCGGTCATTGGCAAGGGCGTCACCTTCCAGCTGCCCGGCTCGCCCGACCGCTGGGGCATGATGTGCGAGGCGGACCTCGAAGAGGTCTACCGGCGGCGCTCGCACGGCTTCCAGCTCATGCGTGGATTCCTTCTCATCGTGCTCGGCCTGTGGGGCGCGCATACCCTGATGGGCAAGCTCCTGCACCTGCCCGTGCTCGCCACCGAGGCGATCACCATGCTGCTGGTCGTCCTCGCCACCCTCCTCTTCCACCGTCTGGTCAAACGCACGCTCACCCGCCGACTGATGGCCATGACCGAGGTCATCCGCGCCATCGCCGAGGGCGGTGGCAACCTGCGGCAACGGCTGACGCCCCAGTTCCTCACCGCCGACGAAAGCGGGGACATGGGGCGCTGGATCAACAGCTTCATCGACAACCTGGAAGGCACCGTGCGCGAGGTGATCCGCGCCAGCGGGGAGGTCGCTGACACCAACGCCCGCATGCTCGACCGCCAGCAGGCCGCGCAGGAAACCGCCGATGCCGTGAACCGCATCGTCGGGAACCTGCTCGTCATGCTCGCCACCCAGGGCGAAGAGACACGCCGTGCCAGCGAGACGGCCTCCACCATGCGGGAAGCCATCGAGCATGTGGTCCTTGAGGCCCGCTCCCAGTTCGATACCGCCCGGGGCGAGATCCAGTCGCTGCAGGGCACGGTGGAAAACACGACCACCACGATCCGCAATCTCAACGATCGGGTCAGCAGGATCGCCGAGTTCGTCAAGGTCATCACCGGCATCACCGAACAGACCAACCTGCTCGCGCTCAATGCCGCCATCGAGGCCGCCCGGGCGGGCGAGCACGGCCGTGGTTTCTCCGTGGTGGCCGAGGAGGTGCGCAACCTGGCAGCCCGCACCGCCAGCGCCGCGCAGGACATCTCCAGCATGATCGGCGACATCCAGGTCGATGCCCAGAAGGCGGTGACCGCGATGGAAAACAGCCTGCGCGATGTGGAAACCGGCCTGCGCATGGCGGAGGCCGCATCAAACGACAAGACCGAACTGCAGGAAAGCATGCGGCGGCTGTTCACCACCCTGGGGCAGATCAACGACGGAACGGCACGCCAGAGCGACGGCATTGCCGAGGTTGCCGATGCGGTGGAGGGGCTCGGCAACGCCATCCGCGCGCTGCGCATGAGTTCGGATGAGGTACACCAGACCGCCGCCCGGCTGGGACACCTGGTGGGCCAGTTTCAGGTCAGCTGAGCGGGCGGGAGGGGCCGCCCTGCTCAAGGGGGAAGGATCAGGCGTTGTTGCGCTTGATGCCGTAGATCACGAGGGCGTGGTCGGTGATCTCGAAGCCATGCTCCTCGGCGATCTTGTTGATGCGCTCCTGGATGATGGGATCGTGGAACTCCTCCACCACGCCGGTCTTCACGCACACGATATGGTCGTGGTTGCCCTTGGCGACCAGCTCGAACACGGCCTTGCCGCTCTCGAACTGGTGGCGGGTGACGATCTCGGCATCCTCGAACTGGGTGAGCACCCGGTAGACGGTGGCCAGGCCGATCTCCTCGCCCTGCTCGAGCAGGATGCGGTAGATGTCCTCGGCGGAAAGATGCTGGTGGGCATTCTGCTCGAGCACCTCGAGGATCTTGATGCGCGGCAGGGTGACCTTCAGGCCCGCCTTCTTCAGATCATGGGTTTCCACGTAACAGGGCTCCCGGAGTGGATGCGAATGGCTTGGGAGTGTATTTTAGCGCGGATTGACTGCCAGCTTGCGAATAACCATGCGCCATGCACGCCCTCTGCTCGCCCTCGCCCTTCCGCTCGTCCTGAGTGCCTGCGCCTCGAGCTCGATGCCGGACTTCTTGCAGGTCTACAAGATGGACATCCACCAGGGCAACATCCTGGACGAGGACAAGGTGAAAAGGCTGCGTCTTGGCATGTCCGAGAACGAGGTCCGCTTCCTGCTCGGCAGCCCGATGCTGGTGGATGTCTTCCACCAGAACCGCTGGGATTACGTCTACTACAACAAGCCGGGCAAGGACGAGCCCGAGCAGCGCCGGATCAGCCTGTTCTTCGAGGCCGGCCGGCTGGCACGCATCGAGCCGCCGCTGGAGGCGGCGAAGTAAGCCTCCTGCGCGGGATCAGTCGCCCTCGATCTCGCCGCCCCCCTTCTTCATCTTCTTGCCCTCCTCCGCGCGCTGCTTGCGCACGGCCTTCGGGTCGGCAATCAGCGGACGGTAGATCTCCACCCGGTCCCCCTCGCGCAGCACGCGGCTGGCCGGCACCGGCTTGGCGAAGACGCCGATCTTGCTCGCGGCGAGGTCGATCTCGGGATAGCGGTCCAGGATGCCGGACCTCCGGATCGCCTCCTCGGCGGTGGTGCCCTCCGGCACCTCCAGTCGCAGCAGGGTCTGCCGCTCGGGCAGAGCATAGGCGACCTCGACCGGGATCATTGCACCCGCGCCACCGTGCTCAGACGCGCCGGCCATAGACCTGCTCCGCACGGCGGTGGAAGGACTGCACCATCTCGCCGGCGATGGTGGTGAACACCGGCCCCACCGCCAGTTCGATCAACTTGTTCGAGAACTGGAACTCCAGGTCCAGGCTGACCTTGCACCCCCCCTCCCCGATCGGCTCGAAGCGCCAGAAACCGTGCAGGTGCCTGAACGGGCCATCCACCAGGCGCATCTCGATCATCTTGTCCTGCTGCAAAAGGTTGTGGGTGGTGAAGCTCTTGCGCAGGGCACCCTTGCTGATGGTGACGCTGGCACGCAGCTCATCCTCCCCGCGTGAGATCAGGCGCGACTCGCTGCACCACGGCAGGAAGGCGTGGTAGTCCTCGACGGCATTGACCAGGGTAAACATCTCGTTCGGGGTGTAAGGCACGATGGCCTCGCGATGAAGCATGGTCATGGTCTTTTATCCGAGCAGGCCGAGGCCGTTGAGGAGGACGACGAGGATGCCCAGCGGCGCGACATAGCGGGTCAGCACACGCCAGAGAGTATAGGCTGCGTTCGACAACCCAAGCTCCTCGACGGTCGAAGAGCGCCGCATGAACCAGGTCGCGAACACCGCCATCATCAGCCCGCCGAATGGCAGCATGATGTTGGAAGTGACGAAATCGAGCAGTTCGAAGAAGTTCTTGCCGAACAGGCGGATCTCCGCCCAGTGGTTGAACGAGAGCACGGTGAGAATGCCGAGCGCCCATGCCGCGAAACCCAGCACAACCACCGCACGCCCCCGCGTCCAGCCCCGGCTCTCAACGAAATAGGCCACCACCGGCTCGATCATGGAGATGGACGAGGTCCAGGCAGCCAGCACCAGCGCGACGAAGAACAAGGTGCCGAACATCAGCCCGAGCGGCATCTGGCCGAAGGCGATGGGCAGGGTCTGGAACACCAGCCCCGGACCGGCCCCGGGCTCCAACCCATGGGCGAACACCACCGGATAGATGGCCATGGCCGCCAGCAGGGATACCGCCGTATCCGCCGCGACGATGAACAAGGCGGTGCTGGCGATGGAGGCGCGCTCCGGCATGTACGAGCCATAGGCCATGATGGTGCCGAAGCCGATGCTGAGGGTGAAGAAGGCATGCCCCAGGGCGACCACGATGGAGGTGGCCGTAAGCTTGCTGAAGTCGGGCGCGAACAGGAACCCTAGCGCCTGACCGAAGGCCCCCGTGCTCATGCCGTAACCGACCAGCAGAAGCAGGATGACAAACAGCAGGGGCATGAACAGGGTGGTGAAGGACTCGAGTCCCGCGCGCACGCCGCGCGCCACGACCAGCATGGTGATCACGATCGACACCGTGTGCCAGAACAGCAGCTCCATGGGGCTGGCCACGAAGGACTCGAACATGCCCTTGATCGAGGCGCCATCCAGGCCGGTGAAGCTGCCGGTGGCTGCCTGCTTCACGTAGGCGATGGCCCACCCCATGATCACGCTGTAGTAGCTGAGGATGAGGAAGCCCGTGACCACGCTCATCCAGCCAAGATAGCGCCAGGCGGGAGGGGCGCGCTCCTCCCGCACCAGCTCGGCCATGGCATTGACCGGGCTGCGCCGCCCGCGTCGGCCAAGCATGATCTCGGTGATGAGGATCGGCGTGGCGACCAGCAGGATGCAGGCGAGGTAGACCATCACGAAGGCGCCGCCGCCGTTCTGCCCAAGGATGTAGGGGAACTTCCAGATGTTGCCGAGGCCGACGGCGGCCCCGGTTGCGGCAAGGACGAACGCCAGGCGGGAGGACCACTGGCCATGGATGGATTCGCGCTTGGCGATGGTCATCGCTCATTCTCCTGAACGGGCGGTTTCACGGGACCTTAATGGTAAGATGCTGCCCTCCGCTTGAACATCCTGGCGACACCGCCCGGCACCATGGCCAAAGACAAGAAAGACACCCACGGCGGCTCGACCATCGCCCTCAACAAGAAGGCAAAGCACGAGTACTTCATCGAGGAGCGCTTCGAGGCGGGCATCGTGCTGCAGGGTTGGGAGGTCAAGGCGATCCGCGCGGGCAAGGTCCAGATCACCGACAGCTACGTGCTGCTGAAGAATGGCGAGGCCTTCCTGTTCGGTGCGCAGATCTCCCCGCTGCTCTCCGCCTCCACCCACGTCAAGCCCGACCCTACGGCCACGCGCAAGCTGCTGCTGCACCGCGAGGAGATCAGCAAGATGATCGGCGCGGTGGAACGCAAGGGCTATGCCCTGATCCCGCTGGCGATGTACTGGAAGGGCGGCCGGGTCAAGGTCGAGGTCGGGCTTGCCAAGGGCAAGAAGGAATTCGACAAGCGCGCGGCCGAGAAGGAGCGCGACTGGCAGCGCGAGAAGGGCCGCCTGATGCGGCACGATGCAAGAAGCTAGCAAGGGGCTTCACAACATTCATCGCGGCGGCACGCCGCTCCCACAGGCGCTTGAGATGTCCGTGGGAGCCGCGTGTCGCGGCGATTTCAGGCATCCATCCCGCTATCAGCCAAGGCCCAGCCGCCCCCACACCGTCTCCCCGCCCGCCGCCTTGGCGATGGCCTCCATGCGCCGCTGGTGCGCCGCAAGCTCCGCCTCGTTCGCCCGCAGCACCGTGAGCCGCGGGCGGTCGTCCGCAAGCCTCCTGGGCGCGAGGGTAGCCTCGTCGAGTATCCCGCTCTCCTGGCTGTCCAGCCCGAGGCTGGACTGGCCACCGGTCATCGCGAGGTAGACCTCCGCGAGGATGCGCGAGTCGAGCAGCGCGCCGTGCAGTTCGCGGTTGCTGTTGTCCACTGCATAGCGCTTGCACAGCGCGTCCAGACTGTTGCGCTGTCCAGGGTGCATCCGGCGGGCCAGCAGCAGGGTGTCGAGCACACCGCTGACATGGTCCTCCAGGCGGCCGTAGCCCGGGCCGAGCTTCGCCAGCTCGTGGTTGATGAAGCCGACGTCGAAGGCCGCGTTGTGGATGATCAACTCGGCGCCGCGCACGTAGTCGAGGAAGGCATCCGCAACTTCGGCGAAGGTCGGCTTGTCGGCGAGGAACTCATTGGTCAGCCCGTGTACGCGCACCGCATCCGCGTCGATCTCGCGCTCGGGGTTGAGGTATTGGTGGAAGTCCTGCCCGGTGATGCCACGGTTGAGCAGCTCGACCGCGCCGATCTCGATGATGCGGTGCCCCTCGCGCGGCTCGAGGCCGGTCGTTTCGGTATCGAGGATGATCTGTCTCATGCCGCGCCCTTCTTCAGTTCATCGATGCCGAGATTGGCGAGCTGATCCGCCAGCTCGTTCTCCGGGTGGCCGACATGGCCGCGCACCCAGGCCCATTCGACCTGGTGCCTGGCGCACAGGGCGTCCAACGCCTTCCACAGGTCGTCGTTCTTGACCGGCTTATTGTCCGCCGTTCGCCAGCCACGCCGCTTCCAGTTCGGCATCCATTCGGTGATGCCCTTCATCACGTACTGCGAATCAGTGGTGATGCGGATCCTGCAGGGACGCTTGAGGGCCTCGAGCGCCCGGATAGCGGCCGTCAGCTCCATGCGGTTATTGGTCGTGTGCGGCTCGCCGCCCCAAAGCCGCTTTTCGTGACCCTGCGCGCGCAGCACCACCCCCCAACCGCCCGCGCCCGGGTTGCCCCGGCAGGCACCATCGGTCCAGGCCTCGACCAGGGATGGCGAGGCGGCTTGTTCCGCCCCTGGGGACGGCTGCGTATGCTTCATGCTTGCTTCCCACATGTATTCCGAGTCGAGGCTTGTTGCCCCTTCATCCCGGCAAAAACGGGCACGAGGCTCCAGCGATGGCGGATGGGCGCCGGCATGCTGACCCGCTTGCGCGCCAGCAGCAGGTGGCTCATGCCAAGACGCGGCAGGAAACGTGCGCCCCACTGCTCCATCCGGCCTTCACCGTCACCGCTGAAATGACGGAAGCAGCCATGCCCGACCCAGGTCTCCGCCTGCACGTCGTAGCCGAGCAGGCCCAGCCAGTCATGCAGGCGCCTGCGCCCGAGGCGATGGCCGTACCACGGTGCACGGCGTCCCGCATGGATCAGACCGCGCAGCCCCCAGAGGCCGACAGGGTTGAAGCTCATCAGCAGCAGGTGCCCCTCGGGCAACAGCACGCGATCGGCCTCGCGCAGCACCTGGTGTGGGTCGAGGGCATATTCCAGCACGTGATGCAGCAGCACGAGGTCGACCGATTCCGCCGCGATTGGCAGGGCCTCGAACAACCCCCTCACGTCCCCCGAGCGCGGTCCGAGGGTGAACTGGTGGGGGATGCGCAGGCCCCGCACCTCGCCCAGCAGGGCCGGCTGCAGCCCGAGCAGCGCCGCATGGTAGCCGAAGCAGCGGGACAGCCAATCCTCCACGGCCGCGCCCTCCCTGCGCCACAAGGCAGCGGCGTCGGGTGTCGCCCACCAGGCGGCCAGCTGTTCGAGCCGGTCCGGGGACGGGGGAATGGCGTAGGCTGACTGCATGCGGCCTCTTCGATGGTGAGCTTGGTACTATTGCACGGATTACGACCCCAGGATGCAAGTCAGGAGGACATCCCCCATGAATCCTGTCGCACGCTGGTGGTACCGGCGCAGGCTACGCGATGCGCGTTTCGCCCACCTGTTCGATGCGCCGCCGCCGGACGAGTCGGTGTGCCTCGACTGCGAGGCCAGCCGCCTGTCCGCGAAGACCGGGGAACTGCTGTCGATCGGCGCGATCCGCATCGTCGCCGGCCGGCTGGAGACGAGCTCGGCCCTGCGCCTGACGGTGCGTCCGCGCGGGGTCGTCGGAGGGGAAAGCATCCGGGTGCACGGCCTGCGCAATGTCGACGTGGCCGGCGGCCTGCCGGTGGAGGAGGCCCTCGGCCGGCTGCTCGACTTCATCGGGCCGCGCCCGGTGGTCGGCTACTACGTCGATTTCGACATGGACCTGATCGACCGCTACGTGCATGACTGGCTGGGCATCCGGCTGCCCAACCGACGGATCGAGGTGGCCACCGAATACTACCACTGGCGCTTCGGCCGCCTGGCGCACCGACCGGCGGACCTGCGCCTGGAGACCATCCTGCATGCCCTGGACCTGCCCGCCGGCGGCCGCCATGACGCCTACCACGACGCCCTGACCGCCGGCCTGATCCATCTCAAGCTGACAGCCTCCCGCGACTGAATCCCACCTGAAAGCGGCTCCGGTCTCGCGGGCAGGGCATTACTTGACGCGACGCAGGTGGCCGCCGCGGCGCGGTGGAGTGGGTGGAGTTTCTTCCGGGCCCGGCTCGCCGGCCGCGGAAACCTCTCCCTCCAACGCGCCCGCCACCTCGCCGGGCATAGTCTCGGGCGGGAAACCCATCCCCTGCCCCGTCTCCCGGTCGTAGATCGCCAGCACCGCCTGCACCGGGGCGCTGACGGTGAAGGCACGGCCGCTGAAGCGCGCGGAAAAGCGCACCTCGGCGTTGCCGAGACTCAGTCCCTGCACCGCGTGGGGGGCGATGTTGAGCGTGATCTGGCCGTCCTTCACGTGCTCGGGCGGCACGACTACCCCCGGCTGCCGTGCATCCACCACGATGTAGGGGATGTGGTCGTTGTCCACGATCCACTCGTACAGGGCGCGCAGCAGGTACGGGCGGCTCGAGGTCACGCCCGCATCTCCAGCTCGAGATCGGACAGGCTCTCGCGGAAGGTCGGGCGACTGAAGATGCGCTCCATGTAGTCGTTGAGGGCCTTGGCCTGAGCCGGGATCTCGATGCCATACACTGGCAGGCGCCAGAGGATCGGCGCGAGGGTGGCATCGGCCAGGCTGAACTCATCGCTCATGATGTAGGGGCTTGCGGCGAACACCGGCATGATGGACAGCAGCCCCTCGCGCAGGGCCTTGCGCGCCTTGGCCGCGCCCTTGCCGCCCTCGGCCAGTTCCGGCAGCAACGGGTACCAGTCGTGCTCGATGCGGTACAGGGCGGTGCGCACCTTGGCGCGGCTGACCGGGTCGATCGGCATCAGGGGCGGATGCGGGAAGCGTTCGTCCAGGTACTCCATGATCACCCGCGCGTTGGTCAGCACCAGATCACGGTCGACCAGGGTCGGCAGGGTGCCCGTCGGGCTCAGGTCGAGGAAGTCCTCGGGCGGATTGGCCGGGTTGACCTCCACCATGTCGGCAGTGAGCTCTTTTTCGGCCAGCACGATGCGCGTGCGATGGCTCTCCGGGTTTTCGGGGTGCGAAAAAAGCGTCATGACGCCGCGGCGACTTGCGCTGCTGCCCATGCGGGACCTCTCCAAAGGGGTTGAAAACGGCCGGATTCTAGCACACCCGCACAAGGCTCGCGGGGACAAAGAAAAAACGCCCGGCGAACCGGGCGTTTGAATGAGCGTGGCGAGGGTATCCTCACTTCACGTCGCGCCAGTACTCCTTCTTGAGCAGGTAGGCGATGACGAAGAACAGCACCAGGAAACCAAGCACCCAGGGCCCAAGCGCCAGGCGCTTGAGCTGGGCGGGCTCGCCCATGTAGACCATGAAACCGACCAGGTCGCGGATCATGGCGTCGAACTCCTCGGTACTCATGCTGCCGGGCTGCTCCAGCCTGAGGCCGTCCACCACAACCTCCTTCGAGCCCCCCTCGTGCACGACCTCGTGGGTGACGGGCATGACCACACCCTGCTCGCGCCAGAAGACATTGGGCATGCTGACGTCTTTGAACAGCAGGTTGTTGACGCCCATCGGCCGCGCCGGGTCGGTATAGAAGCTGCGCAGGTAGGTGTACAGCCAGTCCGCGCCGCGTGAGCGGGCCACCAGCGACAGGTCAGGCGGCACCGCGCCGTTGAAGGCCGTCTTGGCATAGTCTGCGGGCATGGCACTGACCATGGTCTCGCCCACCTTGGCCTCGCCCTTGATCAGGCGCTGCTTGACCTCCTCATCGGTCCAGCCCAAGTCCTGGCCGATGCGGTTGTAGCGCATGTACTTCGCGGAGTGGCAGCTCAGGCAGTTGTCGACGAACAGCTGGGCGCCGCGTTGCAGGGAGGCCGTGTCGGAAATGTCGATGCCAGCCTTGTCCAGCGCCATGCCGTGCCCGCCCGCAGCCATGGCGGCAGCCGGCATCAGCAGAAGGCCTGCAATCCATCCAAATCGCTTCATCGGGTGATCCTCTCCGGCACGGGCTTGGTCTTCTCGTTCTTGCTGATCCACCACAGGGCGGCGAAGTAGCCGAAGTAGAGGATGGTGAAGAACTGCGCCAGCAGGGTCAGGGTCGGGGTGGCCGGCTTCATGCCCAGCCAGCCGAGCACGATGAAGCTGACCACGAACATGCCGAGCAGCGCCTTGAAGGTGGTCGAGCGGTAGCGGATGGACTTCACCGGGTTGCGGTCCAGCCAGGGCAGCAGGAACAGCACGAAGATCGCCGCACCCATCGCCACCACGCCGAGGAACTTGTCCGGCACCGCGCGCAGGATGGCGTAGAACGGGGTGAAGTACCACACCGGGGCGATGTGTTCCGGGGTCTGCATCGGGTTGGCCGGGACGAAGTTCGGCTTCTCGAGGAAGTAACCGCCCATCTCGGGCAGATAGAACACCACGATGGCGAAGAAGAACAGGAACACGGTCACGCCGACGATGTCCTTCACCGTGTAGTACGGATGGAAGGGAATGCCGTCCAGCGGGCGACCCTGGGCGTCCTTATGCTCCTTGATCTCGACCCCGTCGGGATTGTTCGAGCCGACCTCGTGCAGGGCCATGATGTGGCCGCCGATGAGGAACAAGAGCACCAGCGGCAGGGCGATCACGTGCAGGGCGAAGAAGCGGTTGAGGGTGGCATCCCCCACCACGTAGTCGCCGCGGATCCACAGCGCGAGATCCTCCCCGATGAACGGGATGGCGCCGAACAGGGAGATGATCACCTGCGCGCCCCAGTAGGACATCTGGCCCCAGGGCAGGAGATAGCCCATGAAGGCCTCCGCCATCAGCGTGAGGTAGATCAGCATACCGAAGATCCACACCAGCTCGCGGGGCTTCTTGTAGGAGCCATACATCATCCCGCGCAGCATGTGCAGGTAGACGACGATGAAGAAGGCCGAGGCACCGGTGGAGTGCAGGTAGCGGATCAACCAGCCCCACTCGACGTCGCGCATGATGTACTCGACCGAGGCGAAGGCCTCCGTAGCCGAGGGCTTGTAGTTCATGGTCAGCCAGATGCCGGAGACGATCTGGATGACGAACACGGCCAGCGCCAGCGAGCCGAAGAAATACCAGAGGTTGAAGTTCTTCGGCACGTAATAGCCGGAGAGGTGCGCATTCCAGAAGTGCGAGATCGGCAGGCGATCGTCGAACCAGTGGAACAGCCTGCGAAGTGCGTTCATGCCTTGCCCTCCCCGTCACTGCCGATCAGCAGGGTGGTATCGCTGAGGAAGGCATACGGCGGCACCTCCAGGTTGGTCGGCGCGGGCACGCTCTTGTAGACGCGGCCGGCCAGGTCGAAGCGCGAACCGTGACACGGGCAGAAGAAACCGCCCTTCCATTCCGCCCCCAGATCCGCCGGCGCGATCTCCGGCCGGTAGGTCGGCGCGCAGCCGAGGTGGGTGCAGATGCCAATGGCGACGAAGATTTCGGGCTTGAGCGAGCGGTGCTCGTTGCGTGCGTAGTCGGGCTGCTGCGGGACCTCGGAAGCCGGGTCGCGCAGGTTGCCTTCCAGCCCCTTGAGCGAGGCCAGGTTGGCCTCGGTGCGGCGCAGGATGTACACCGGCTTGCCACGCCATTCGACGGTGATCATCTGGCCCGGGGCCAGCTTGCCGATATCGACTTCCACCGGCGCGCCGGCGGCCTGGGCCTTGGCGCTGGGCTGGAAGGAGGAAATGAAGGGCACCATGGCCGCAACCACGCCGGCACCGCCCACCACGGTGGCGGCGCCGGTCAGGAAGCGGCGGCGGCGCAGATCAACGTCCTGCTCGGACATGCATCTCTCCTGTCGGTCAAAATAAACCGGGCACGGACCCGGTGCCCGCTCGGGGCAAAATCCCGCCAAGGATCCCTGAACAGGCCCCGCCTGACAAGGCATTCATGCCATCAGCATGTTAAGGATTTCTTATGCACAGATAATCCCAAGTGAGGCTCTTGGGTAAATCCGCCGCCAGGTGCCTGCGACGGTCAGGCGGGATTGTCGATGTCGACGAAGCGGTGCTCGAGGCCGAAGCGTTCGGCGAGATGCTCGCCCAGGGCGCGCGCGCCGAAGCGCTCGGTGGCGTGATGACCGCAGGCGTAGAAGTGGATGCCCATCTCGCGCGCCACGTGCACGGTGTGTTCCGAGACCTCGCCGGTCAGGTAGGCATCGAGACCGAGCGACGCCGCCTCGGCAATGTAGCCCTGCGCCCCGCCACTGCACAGGCCCAAGGTACGGATCGGCCGCGCATGGCCAGCGACGTGCAGCACCGACCGGCCAAGGAGAAGCTCAAGCATGCGCGCGAGCTCGCCACCCGACACCTCCCTGGGCAACCGTCCCCGCACGCCGATCTCCGCGCCGGGCTTGCCGAGGAAGCCTTGCGTTTCGATGAGGCCGAGCGCCCTCGCCCACTGGGCGTTGTTGCCGAGTTCAGGATGACCGTCCAAGGGCAAGTGGTAGGCGATGAGGTTGATCTCATGCGCAAGCAGGGTCGCGAGGCGCCTGCGCTTCATGCCGGTGATCCGGGCGTCCTCGCCCTTCCAGAAATAGCCGTGGTGCACCAGCACGGCATCCGCCTTGAATTCGACCGCCACATCCAGCAGGGCCTGGCTTGCGGTCACGCCACTGACAATCCGTCCGATGCCGGTGCGTCCCTCGACCTGCAGACCGTTGGGCGCATAATCGGCGAAGGCTCCGACATTGAGCAGGCCGTCACAGTAGGCCAGAAGGTCATCACGGGAGATCGTCATGAAACACCTCTCAAGAACGGAACAGGCGCGGGTTGCTAGCGATGAACTTGCGGATCCAGGCCTCGATGAAGGAGATCTGGCGGTGCTTCATGTACCACCAGCCGAGCAGGCTGATGACCAGGGCCCCGAGGGCATCCAGGATCAGATCCCACATGGTGTCGGTCAAACCGGAAGGGTCGCCGAACATCGGCTTCTGCATGCTCATGCCGAACAGACGATCCATCCCGAACTCGAAGATCTCCCAAAGGACGCCCACGCCCAACGCAAACATAAAGGCGAACAGGGCAACGAAGCCCGGGCGCAGATGCAGATCGACGCGCTCGTTCTCGTTGAGCACGTAGACCAGCAGGAAGCCGAACATACCGAGAAGCAGGCCCGAACTCGCGTGCAGGACCATGTCCCACCACCACACGCGCTCGTAGAAAAGATGCACCTCACCAAGGAACAGCGACGCGAAGATGAAGATCACCGCGAGGAGATGGAACTCAGCGGGTATGGCCACCGGCATGCGACGCGGCACAAGCAGCGGGGCCAGGGCAATGGCCAGGATGGCGGCGATCAGGAAGCTGGTCATCCACTGCCCTTCCCACACGGCCACAAAGAACTCGAGCAGCATCAGCACCACAAGGACGCCCACGACGATGCTGTGAAAGCGACGTGCACCGCTCATGTCATGCTTGCATGAGGCTGGCCTTGAGCCTGCACCCCGGACTCAGGTCCCCAGTTCCGCAGCCAGGGCTGCCAGAAGCGCCGCGTTTTGCTCCGGCGTGCCGATCGTGATGCGCAGGTGCTGGTCGATGCGCGGCTTGTTGAAGTGACGCACGATCACGCCGTGCTCGCGCAGACCCGCCGCAATGCGCTCGGCCTTGTGCCCCGGATGGCGGGCAAAGATGAAGTTGGCCGCCGAGGGCACGATGTCAAAACCGAGCTTTGCCATGGCCTCGACCAGCGTCTCGCGGCTCTCCATCACCGCGCGACGGGTCTGCAGGAACCAGGCCTCGTCATGGAACGCCGCGACCGCACCGGCAATGGCAAGGCGATCGAGGGGATAGGAGTTGAAACTGTCCTTGACCCGCACCAAGGCCTCGATCAGCTCCGGGTGGCCGACCGCGAAACCCACCCGCAACCCGGCCAGCGAGCGCGACTTGGACAGGGTCTGCACGACCAGCAGATTGGGGTAGCGATGCACCAGCGGGATGGCCGTCTCGCCGCCGAAGTCGATGTAGGCCTCGTCCACCACCAGCACGGAGTCGGGGTTCGCATCGAGCAGGGCCTCGATCTGCTCGAGCGGCAGCAGGCGGCCGGTCGGTGCGTTCGGGTTGGGGAAGATGATGCCGCCGTTCGGCTTGCGGTAGTCGTCGATGCGGATGGAGAAGTCATCCGCCAGCGGCACCGTGCGGTAGGCAATCTCGTACAGCCCGCAATAGACCGGATAGAAGCTGTAGGTCACGTCCGGGAACAGGATCGGCTCGTCATGCTTGAACAGGGCCTGGAAGATGAAGGCCAGCACCTCGTCCGAACCGTTGCCGACGAACACCTGGTTCGGCTTCAGGTCGTGGTAGGTGGCGATTGCCTCCTTGAGCGCGGTGGCCTCCGGGTCCGGATAGAGACGCAGGCCATCCCCCACCGCCGCGCGGATCGCCTCCAGCACCTTCGGCGAAGGACCGTAGGGGTTCTCATTGGTGTTCAGCTTGACCAGGTTGGCGATCTTGGGCTGCTCACCCGGGACATAGGGCGAGAGCCGGGATACCAGCGGACTCCAGAAACGGCTCATGTCAGCCTCACGTCTTGATGCGATAGGCGGCCGAGGCCGCATGGGCGAACAGCCCCTCCCCTTCCGCCAGCACGCGGGCGATCTTGCCGAGTTCGGAGGCACCCTGTGCGGAGCAGCCGATCAGGCTGGAGCGCTTCTGGAAGTCGTACACGCCGAGCGGCGAGGAGAAGCGCGCGGTGCGCGAGGTGGGCAGCACGTGGTTGGGGCCGGCGCAGTAGTCGCCCAGGGCCTCGGCGGTGTAGCGGCCCATGAAGATGGCACCGGCGTGGCGGATCTTGGCGGCGTAGCCTTCCGCATCCTCCACCGACAATTCCAGGTGCTCGGGGGCGATGAAGTTGATCACCCGGGCGGCCTCGTCCAGGTCACGTACATGGATCAGCGCACCCCGGCCTTCCATGGAGGCGCGGATGATCTCGCCCCGCGGCATCGCCTCGACCAGACGGCTTGCGGCCGCAGCCACGGCGTCGAGGAAGGCGGCATCCGGGGAGATCAGGATGGCCTGCGCCTGCTCGTCGTGCTCGGCCTGCGAGAACAGGTCCATGGCGATCCAGTCTGGATCGGTCTTGCCGTCGCACACGACGACGATCTCGGAGGGGCCGGCGATCATGTCGATGCCGACGGTGCCATACACCATGCGCTTGGCGGTGGCGACGAAGATGTTGCCGGGGCCGGTGATCTTGTCCACCTGCGGGATGGTGTCGGTGCCGTAGGCCAGCGCGGCCACGGCCTGCGCGCCGCCGATGGCGAACACACGATCCACCCCGGCGATGCGGCAGGCGGCCAGCACCAGGTCGTTCAGCTCGCCGCGCGGCGCGGGGGCAACCACGATCAGCTCGGGCACGCCCGCGACCTTGGCCGGGATGGCGTTCATCAACACCGAGGAGGGATAGGCGGCCTTGCCGCCCGGCACGTACAGGCCGACGCGGTCCAGCGGGGTGACCTGCTGGCCGAGCAGGGTGCCGTCCGCCTCACGGTAGCTCCAGGATTCCAGCTTCTGGTGCTCGGCATAGCGGCGGATGCGCTCGGCGGCCTGCTCAAGCGCCTGACGCTGGGCCACGGGGATGCGGTCCAGCGCCTCGTCCATGCGTGGGTGTGGGATCTCGAGATCCAGCATGGAGGCGGCCTGGAAATGGTCGAAGCGCGCGGTGTACTCCAGCACGGCGGCATCGCCGCGGGCGCGCACGTCGCGCAGGATCCCCTGGACGGTGGCGAAGACCGCATCATCGGAGACGGACTCCCACTCCAGCAGCGCATTCAGGCGGGTCTGGAAGTTGGCATCAAGGGTGGAGAGGCGTTGGATGTTCATGGGTTTGAGCCCTTGCGCGCCTCGACGGCGGCACGAATTTTCTCGATGAATTCACGCAGGCGCGCCGATTTCATCTTCATCGACGCGCGGTTGACGATCAGCCGCGAGCTGATGTCGGCGATGTGCTCCAAAGGCTCCAGGCCGTTGGCGCGCAGGGTGTTGCCGGTGTCGACCACGTCCACAATGCAGTCACCCAGGCCGACCAGCGGCGCCAGCTCCATCGAGCCGTACAGCTTGATCACCTCGACCTGACGGCCCTGGCGGGCGAAGTGGGCGCGCGCGCTCTCGACGTACTTGGTGGCGATGCGCAGGCGGTGGTGGCCGTCCAGCGCCCCCGGCTTGCCCGCCACCATCAGCCGGCAGCGGGCGATGTTGAGGTCAAGCGGTTCATACAGCCCCTCCCCGCCATGCTCCATCAGCACGTCCTTGCCGGCCACGCCGACGTCGGCCGCACCGTACTCGACATAGGTCGGCACATCGGAGGCGCGCAGCAGCACCACGCGCACGCCCGGCACGTTGGTCTCAAGGATCAGCTTGCGGCTCTTCTCCGGGTCCTCGGCGGGGACGATCCCGGCCGCCTCGAGCAGCGGCAGGGTTTCCTTGTAGATGCGCCCCTTGGAGAGGCCGATGGTCAGGGTTTCGCTCATGGGATGTCCTTTAGCCCGGCACGCGGCGGATGTTGGCGCCGAGCTTGGCCAGTTTTTCCTCGATCGCGTCGTAGCCGCGGTCGATGTGGTAAATGCGGTTGACCTCGGTCTCGCCCTCCGCCACGAGGCCCGCGAGGATGAGGCTGGCGGAGGCGCGCAGGTCGGTCGCCATGATCGGCGCGGCGGACAGTTTGTCCACCCCGCGCACGATGGCGGTGTTGCCCTGCACGCTGATGCTGGCCCCCATGCGGGCAAGCTCGTGCACGTGCATGAAGCGGTTCTCGAAGATGGTTTCGACCACCGTCGCGGTACCGTCGGCGATCGCGTTCATGGCGACGAACTGGGCCTGCATGTCGGTCGGGAAGCCCGGGTGTGGAGCGGTGCGGATATCCACCGCGCGCGGCCGGCGGCCCTGCATGTCGAGCTTGATCCAGTCACTCCCGGTCTCGACCGAAGCCCCCGCCTCACGCAGCTTGGCCAACACCGCGTCCAGGGAACCCGGGTCGGCATCCTTCAGCTTCACCCGCCCGCCAGTCATGGCCGCGGCGACCAGGAAGGTTCCGGCCTCGATGCGGTCCGGCAGCACCCGATGGGTCGCGCCGCCGAGTCGCTCGACGCCGTGCACGGTGATGGTGTCAGTGCCGGCGCCCTCGATGCGCGCCCCCATGGCGGTGAGAAAGCGGGCCAGATCGACGATCTCGGGCTCGCGCGCGGCGTTCTCCAGCACCGAGGTGCCCTCGGCAAGGCAGGCGGCCACCAGCAGGTTCTCGGTGCCGGTCACCGTCACCAGGTCCATGACGATGCGCGCGCCCTTGAGGCGTTTGGCGGTGGCGCGGATGTAACCGCCCTCGACGCGGATGTCGGCGCCCATCGCTTCCAGGCCCTTGAGATGCACATCCACCGGACGCGAGCCAATCGCGCAGCCGCCGGGGAGCGACACCTCGGCCTGGCCGTGGCGCGCGAGCAGCGGGCCGAGCACGAGGATGGAGGCGCGCATGGTGCGCACCAGCTCATAGGGCGCGGAGTACCGGTGCACCGTGCGCGGGTCGATGTGGATGCTCATGCGGTCGCCGAGCGTGAGCTGGGCGCCCATGCCGCCGATCAGCTCCATCATGGTGGTGACGTCCATCAGATGCGGGACGTTCTCGATCACCACCGGCTCGTCGGCCACCAGCGCGGCGGCCATGATCGGCAGCACGGCGTTCTTCGCCCCGGAAATGCGCACTTCGCCCGTCAGCGGCACGCCTCCCTGAATCAGCAGCTTGTTCATGAATTCTCGTTGTTCTTCGATGCCCCTGCCGAGGCAGAGGATGGATCGGCCGGCAGCAGCTCCTCGAGCTGGCAGGCGCGCACGATGGCATCCATGTCGGAGGGGGCATGCCTGATCCCGGCCACCCCCAGGCGCCGCATCTCCAGCATCAGCGCCACAGCCGAACTGTCGCAGGCGGTCACGCCCGCGAGGTCAAGCATGGCTG
Organism: Pseudomonadota bacterium; assembly: GCA_040758295.1. Classification (GTDB taxonomy): domain Bacteria; phylum Pseudomonadota; class Gammaproteobacteria; order Halothiobacillales; family Halothiobacillaceae; genus Thiofaba. The sequence goes on along the minus strand of JBFLVZ010000038.1, from coordinate 23,344 downwards.
CCGGCCCGTGGGCCAGCTCGCGCCGGAGCAGTTCCAGCGCCTGCACGATGCCGCCGATGCGCAGCTCCCCCTCGACCCTCAATGTCTCACCCATGCGGGTGACGCGGAACGCATTCAAGCCCCGTCACCCGCGTTGCGGCGCTGCAGCTGTTTGATCAAACCGTCCATGCCGATGCGCTGGACGTCCTGCGCGAAGGTGGTGCGGTAATTGGTCACCAGACTCACCGCGTCGATGCTGACATCGAACACCTTCCAGCTCGTCCCGCTCTTGCGCAGGCGGTAATCCACCGGGATCGAGGGGCCGGCCTTGGGCTGGATCTCGGTGCGCACGGTGGCCTCGTTCGGGTCGGCTTCCGGGCGCATCGGCAGGTAGCGGATGCCCTGCTCGTCATACTCGGCCAGGGACTTGGCGTAGGTACGCACCAGCAGGGTGCGGAACTCGCGGGTGAACTCGGCCTGCTGGGCAGGGGTGGCGCGGCGCCAGTTGGCCCCCAGCACCAGCTTGCTCATCGCCTCGAAATCGAAATGCGGCAGCACCAGCTCGTCGACGATCTTGTAGACCAGTTTGGGGTCGCTCTTGAGCTGCTCGCGGTTCTGCTTGATCGCCTCGAGCACCTTGTCCGAGGTGGCACGCACCAGTTCGTCCGGCGCAATCTCAGCCTGAGCCGCAGGCGCGAGCAGGTAAAGCAGCCCGGCAAAAAGGGCGGACAGGAATTTCATTGATGCCATTCTCCAAGGGCCTGCCGCAGGGCGGCAACCTGCATATTGTAATCATTCACGCCGAGCAGATAGTCCCCGTACATGGTGGCGTAGGTCTTGAAGGCCTCGACCACCTGATCCATGGTCGCCGAGCCGGCCTCCATGTCGATGAAGTTGGCCACCATCCAGCGCCGCGCGGACTGATACCCGCTCTTGAGCTGATCCAGCCCGGCCTGCATGCCGCGCGCCCGGTGATAAGCCTCCGCCACCTGGAACGGGATGCCCATGCGCGCAAGGTTGGCCTTCTCGGTCACCGCACGCAGCTCAGCCTCGGCCTGGCGCGTGCGCGCATCCTGCACCCCGGGCTGCCAGTTCCAGCGCATGCCCACCACCGGCGCGGCATAGGCGTGGTTGAACGGGTCGGACAGGTAGGGGTTGTCGAGCGTGTCGCGGCGCGGGGCCCAGGCCACATCCCCCACCACGGCGGCGTACAGGTCGGGCCGCGTCTCGGCCCGGCGGGCCTCGACCATCTCGCGCAGGGCGGCCATGCCGGCCTCGACCTGCTCCATCTCGGCGCGCTGCGCGAGGGCCTTCCTGACCATCTCGTCGAGCGAGCCCTCCGGCAGCTCGACCGGCTCGATGCGAGCATCGGCCACCTCGAGGCTAGCGGACAGCGGCAGGCCGACCAGGGTCTTGAGCCCGTCCAGCGACACGTTCTCGATCGCCCGGGCCTGGGCCAGGTAGCGCCCGACCAGTCCCTTCACCGCCTCGAGCGCGAAACGGTCGGCCTGGCGCGGCGGGGTCCCATTGGCGGCGCGACGGTCGAAGGACTCGATGGCGCCGTCGACCCGCTTGTCCAGGTCTTCGAGGAAGGCGCGGCTCTCGCGCGCGGTAAGCAGGCCATACCAGGCGCGGCGCACGTCCATCTGGGTCTGCGCGCGGGCAACCTTCACCTCGCCCTGCTTGACGCTGATGTTGCCGGTGGCAGCCGCGCCGTAATGCTCGAGCTTGCCGAAGGTGTAGAGCGGCTTGATCAGGGCCAGCTGCAGCCCGACCAGCGGGGACAGACCGTCCTTGAACTCGCCCGCGTCATTGCGCAATTCTGTGGTGCCCTCCTTGAAGAAGCCTCCCTTCACCGCCTCCGCGGCGGAGAGATAGAGGTTGCTCTGCAGGCTCAGCCCGCCATGCCCCTTGACCTCGTCGAGCAGGGCGCGGGCCTGCTCGACCACCGCCTCGCGCTCGCGGATGCGCGGGTCGGCCTGCAAGGCCATCTCCACGGCCTTGTCCAGGTTCAGGGGTTCGGCCACGACCAGGCCCGGCACGCTGGCGAAGGCCAGCAGGATCGCACGCATCCCTTTCATTGTTTTTCTCCTTCGGCGGCCTTGTTGTACAGGAACTGGCCGATCAGGTTCTCCAGCACGATCGAGGACTGGGTGATCGTAATGCGGTCCCCATCCTTGAGCACGGCCTCCTCCGCCCCGGGCGCCAGGCCGATGTACTGCTCGCCCAGCAGACCCGAGGTATAAATGGCGGCCGAGGTATCCTTCGGCAGGATGCCGTAGCGGTTCTCGATGCGCAGTCCAACCTCGGCGCGGAAGGTCGCAGGATCGATGCTGATGGACTCGACCCGCCCGACCACCACGCCGGCCAGCTTGATCGGCGCGCGCACCTTGAGCCCGCCGATGTTGTCGAACTGGGCGACCACCCGGTAGCCCGCATCGTTGGACAGGCTGGCGAGGTTGCTGACCCGCAGTGCCAGCATGACCAGCGCGGCCAGCCCCAGGGCCACGAACACGCCTACCCAAACGTCACGCATGGTTGTGTCGTACTTCATGCTGTCCCTCACACGTTGAACATCAACGCGGTCATGATGAAATCGAGCCCCAGCACCGCGAGCGAGGTGTTGACCACGGTGCGGGTGGTGGCGCGGCTGACACCATCGGGTGTCGGCACGCAGTCGAAGCCTTCGAACACCGCGATCCAGATCGCCACGATGCCGAACACCAGGCTCTTGATCACGCCGTTGACAATGTCCTCGTGGAAATCGACGCGCGACTCGATCTGCGACCAGTAGGCCCCGGCATCCACCCCGAGCAGGCCGACGCCGATGAAATACCCACCCAGCACGCCGATGGCCGAGAACAGCGCGGCGAGCAGGGGCATGGCTAGGAAACCAGCCAGAAAACGCGGCGCGACGACCCTCTTGAGCGGGTCGACCGCCATCATCTCCATCCCGGCGAGCTGCTCGGTGGATTTCATCAGGCCGATCTCAGCAGTGATGGCCGAGCCGGCGCGGCCCGCGAACAGCAGGGCGGTGATGACCGGCCCGAGCTCGCGCACGAGGCTCAACGCCACCACCACGCCGAGCGACTCCGCCGAACCGAAGGTGGTGAGGATGTTGTAGCCCTGCAGCCCCAGCACCAGGCCGACGAACAGGCCGGAGACGAGGATGATCTGCATCGAAAGCACGCCGATGGTGAACAGCTGGTCGACCACCAGGCGCGGGCGCAGCAGCCCCGCCGGCAGGGCCGGCAGCAGCGCGAGCAGGAACAGATGCAGGCGGCCAAGCCGCGCCAGGGCTTCCTGGGCGCGCCGACCCAGCAGGGCCAATCCACGAATCATGCGCCCCTCCTCCGAACCAGGAAATCATCCTCCAGTGGGGGGGCCGGGTACTGGAACGGCACCGGGCCGTCCGGCAAGCCCTGCATGAACTGGCGCACCCACGGCGAGTCGCTCGCGTTCACCTCCTCCGCGCTGCCCTGCGCCACGACCTTGCCGCCGGCGAGGACATACACCCGGTCGGCGATCGACGTGGCCTCGGCCACGTCGTGCGAGACCAGGATGCTGGTCAGGCCGAGGGCATCGTTCAGGCTGCGGATCAGGCGCACCAGCACGCCGAGGGTGATCGGATCCTGGCCGGTGAAGGGCTCGTCGTACATCACCAGCATGGGGTCCATCGCGATGGCCCGTGCCAGGGCCACCCGGCGCGCCATCCCGCCGGACAACTCAGCGGGCATCAGGTCGCGCGCGCCGCGCAGGCCGACCGCATTGAGCTTCATCAGCACCAGATCGCGGATCATCGACTCCGGCAGGCGGGTATGCTCGCGCAGCGGGAAGGCGACATTCTCGAATACCGACAGGTCGGTCAGCAGCGCACCGTGCTGGAACAGCATGCCCATGCGCTTGCGCAGCTCGAACAGCTCGGCATGGGGCAGTGTGTGCACGTTGACCCCGTCCACCCAGACCTCGCCGGCATCCGGGCGCAGCTGGCCGCCGATCAGCTTGAGCAGGGTGGTCTTGCCGGTGCCGCTCGGCCCCATGATGGCCGCCACGCTGCCGCGCGGGATCGTCAGGCTCAGGTCATCGAAGATCACCTTGGCGCCACGCCGGAAGGTGAGGTTGCGGACCTCGATCAGATTGTCGCCGCCCATGCTCATTGCCACCCCAGGAGGTCGCGCAGGGTGCGCAGGCCCTGCAGCGATTCGAGCGCCGTGCCGGCATCGCGCAGCAGAATAATGCCATCGCGCGGCCCCAGCACCTCCATGGCCCTGCGCGCCGCGCGCAGATCGACGCGCGGGGAGTCGAGCACAACCAGCGGGGCACGGCCGGGCTCCAACGCCTCGACCAGGTCGTGCGCCACCGGCAGCAGGCCCTCAAGCGTGGCTTGTGCCCATACCGGGGCGAATCGCCCGGCAAGCGCGATGATCTCGGGCGGGCATCCCTCCCCGGCCAGGGTGGCGCCCAGCCTTGGCCCCAAGGCCTGCAGGCGAGCCTCGAGATCCGGAACCCGCCGGGCGGGCAGCTCGGGATAGAGGCGAAAGCCCTCACGCGTATCCTTCACCCAGCCGGCGAGCTCCTCCAGGGAGGGCGCAAGCCACGCCTCCGCCGCAAGGCCGAGCGCATCGAATTCGTTGGCATAGAAGGTCAGCCGCCACTCGGCCGGCAGGTCATCGGGGTAGAACCCGCCCTCCCAGGCGGCGTGTCGCCAGTCAAAGCACCCCAGCGCGATCATGCCCGGGCATCCAGTTCGCGCAGCAGGCGGAAACCAAGATTGAGGTCGAACTCACCCAGTTCGCGGAACCAGCGCGCGGCACTGCGGCACATGCCGGGCGCGTCGAACCACGAGCCGCCGCGCACCACGCGCAGACGGGTGTTGCTGCCAGTCCAGGCCTCATGTGCCAGGCGCGGCACGCCGCTGTAGGCCTCGCGCCAGTGATCGAGCACGAACTCCTGCATATTGCCGTGCATCTCATGCAGGCCCCAGGCGTTCGCCGGCAGGCTGCCGACCGGCACCGGCCGCCTGGGGCCACAGAGGTAAAGGCCACGGGTGCAGTGCAGGCCGCCGGCGCAGTTCACCTCGCTGCGGTGGATCTTGTCGCCGAAGGCAAACGCCGTGGTGGTGTCCGCCCGCGCGGCGTACTCCCATTCGGCCTCGGTCGGCAGGCGATAGCGCTGGCCGGTCCGCTGCGACAACCATTCGGCATAGGCCTGGGCGTCCTGGAAACTGACATTGAAGGCCGGCAGTTCTGGATCGGTCCAGCTGTAGCGGCGCGGACGAGGGTGGCCGGTTTCCTGGTAGAAACGCGCGTACTCACCGATCGTCACGGCATGGCGCATGAGGGCGAAGTCGTGCAGCACGGTAACCTTGTGCTGCGGCCCCTCCCACGACTGGCGGGCGTACTCCTCCGGGGGCGCCCCCATGAAGAAGTAACCGGACGGTACGAGAGCGAGCAGCGGCCCCTCGAACCCCTCGCCCCGGTCGCGAAAGCTGACCTCGAGCCCAAGGCGCGCGGCAGCCTCGCGCTGCCGGGCACGCGCCACATCCCAGCCGAGCTCGCTGGCGCGGGCGGCCTCGGGTTCGAACGCTTGTACTTCCATTCCTTCCATGGGAAACATTGTATCAACACCTGCCTTCAGGTCATGCCCCCGGCTTCGGTATACTTTTGTCCTTGATTTCCTCAACCCAAGACGCCCACCCCATGCATTCCGACCGCCTGCTCGGCCTGGCCCGCGCCGTGCTCGACACCGAGGCCGCCGCCATCGTCCGCCTGAACGCGCGGCTGGATCAGGCCTTCGTGCGTGCCTGCGAGCTGATGCTGGCCTGCGCCGGAAGGGTGGTTGTCACCGGCATGGGCAAGTCCGGCCACATCGGCGGCAAGATCGCCGCTACCCTGGCCAGCACCGGCACCCCCGCGTTCTTCGTCCACCCGGGCGAGGCCAGCCACGGCGACCTGGGCATGATCACCCGCCAGGACGTGGTGCTGGCGCTGTCCAACTCCGGCGAGACGCCGGAGATCCTCGCCATCCTGCCGATCATCAAGCGCCTGGGGGTGCCCATGATCGCCCTGACCGGCCGCCCGCACTCCACCCTGGCGCGCGAGGCCGAGGTGCACATCGATGTCGGGGTCGACAAGGAGGCCTGCCCGCTCGGCCTCGCCCCCACCGCCAGCACCACCGCCGCCCTCGCCATGGGCGATGCCCTGGCGGTGGCCCTGCTGGAGACGCGCGGTTTCACCGCGGAGGACTTCGCCCTCTCCCATCCGGGCGGCGCACTGGGGCGCCGCCTGCTGCTGCACGTGCGCGACGTCATGCATGGCGGCGAGCGCCTGCCCAAGGTTGAACTGGGCGCTTCCTTGCGCGACGCACTGATGGAGATCACCCGCAAGGGACTGGGCATCACCGCCGTGGTGGATGCCGAGGGGCGGCTCGCTGGGGTGTTCACCGACGGCGACCTGCGCCGCGCCCTCGACCACGCCGACATCGACCTGCGCGGCGCGCGCGTCGACGAACTTTACACCCCGGGCGGCAAGACCTGCCCGGCGGAGATGCTGGCGGCCGAGGCCCTCGGCCTGATGGAGCGGCACCAGATCAACGCCCTGATCGTGGTCGACGAGGACCGCCGCCCGGTCGGCGCCCTCAACACCCATGACCTGCTGCGCGCCGGGGTGGCCTGATGCAGGACATCCTCGCCCGCGCCCGCCAGGTCCGCCTGGCACTGTTCGACGTCGACGGCGTGCTCACCGACGGCCGCCTGATCTTCAATGCCGACGGCGAGGAGATCAAGGCCTTCCATTCCCGCGACGGACACGGCCTCAAGCTGCTGATGGAGGCCGGCATCGAGGTCGGCGTCATCACCGCGCGCAGCTCGCCCGCGGTCGCTCACCGGATGCGCAACCTCGGCATCCCGCACGTCTTCCAGGGCCAGCACGACAAACGCGCCACCTATCTCGAGCTGATCGAGCGCCTGGGGCTTACGCACGAGCAGGTCGCCTACATGGGCGACGACGTGATCGACCTGCCCGTGCTGAGCCGGGTCGGCCTCGCCACCACCGTGCAGGATGCGCCCGGCATCGTGAAGCGCCACTGCCACTGGATTGCCGAGCATGGCGGCGGCCAGGGGGCGGTACGCGACCTGTGCGACCTGATCCTCGAAGCCCAGGGCAGGCTGGATGCCCTGCTCGAGCGCTACCTGGCATGAGGTTGAAGCCCGGCCGCAGCGCGATGTTCTGGGGCCTGCTCGGCGGGGCTGCCCTGCTGAGCGGCCTGGCCAACTGGTCCCTGCAGCGCCCCCTGCCCGCCGCCACACCGCGCCTGCACGGCGCCGACCACAGCTTCACCCGGCCGCACGCCTGGCTGTTCGACCGTGAGGGACGCCCCGCCTATGAGGCCCTCGGAACCCGCCTCGAACACCGGGCGGAAAGCGGCGATTACCTGCTGAGCGGGGCCGAGCTGGTCGCTCACCCCAGGGAGGGCGAGCAGGGGATATGGCGCCTCCGCGCCGAGCAGGCCCGCCTCGACGACGATCGCAGGCACGCGTGGCTCGCGGGCGCGGTCACCATCGAGCGCGAGCAGGTCCCGCCCGCCGATGCCCTGCGGCTGCAAGCGCGCGACGTCGCCCTCGACCTCGCCGCGCGCACCGCCCAAAGCCAGGAACCCATGACGGCCGAAGGTTTGCACTGGCAAAGCCAGGCTGCCGCCTTCAGCGCCGATTTCACTCAACAACTGCTCCTGCAGGAAGGCCGCGTGCATGATCGCCATGAACCGCCCCGTCGTTAAGACCCTCCTCGCCACCCTGCTCTTGTCCCCCCTTTGGCTAGCGCCACAGGCGCAGGCGGCCTCCGCCGACCGCAAGCTGCCGCTGGAGATCGAGGCTGACCGCAAGCACACCGACTACAAGGGGGGCGAGGCCACCTACGAGGGGCGTGTCATCATCCGCCAGGGCCAACTGCAGCTGACGGCCGACAAGGCCACCATCCACCTGCGCGACGGCCAGTTCGACCGCGCCATTCTCGAGGGGCGCCCCGCGACCTACCAGGACCGCGACGATGCGGGCCAACCCATCCGCGGCGAGGCCCACCGGATGGACTACCAGGCCCTCGACGAGATCATCACCCTCAGCGGCCAGGCGCGGGTCGAACGGGCCGGCGATGCGCTCGCCAGCGAGCGCATCGTCTACCGCCTCAAGAGCGAGGTGGTGGATGCCGGCGCCGGCGGCGGCGACCGCGTGCGCATGACCCTGCAGCCGCGCAACACCAGTGAAGGTAAGAAACCGTGAACCCCGCCGTTCACACCCTCCGTGCCGAGGGGCTGAACAAGCGCTACGGCTCGCGTGCCGTGGTGCACGACATGACGCTCGAGGTACGCACCGGCGAGATCGTCGGCCTGCTCGGACCCAACGGTGCGGGCAAGACCACCAGCTTCTACATGATCACCGGCCTGGTGCAGCCGGACGGCGGGCAGATCCTGCTCGACGGCCAAGACATCTCGTCCCTGCCGATGCACACCCGTGCCCGCCTCGGCGTCGGCTACCTGCCGCAGGAACCCTCCGTCTTCCGCAAACTGAGCGTGGAGGACAACATCCTCGCCGTGCTCGAACTGCGACCTGACCTGCGCCGCGCCAGCGACCGGCAGAAGATCTGCGACGGCCTGCTCGAGGAGCTGCACATCAGTCACGTACGCCACAGCCTCGGCCTCAGTCTGTCCGGCGGCGAGCGACGGCGGGTGGAGATCGCCCGTGCCCTGGCCGCCGAACCGCGCTTCCTGCTGCTCGACGAGCCCTTCGCCGGCGTCGACCCGATCAGCGTGCTGGACATCCAGCGCCTGATCCGCCACCTCGCCGAACGCGGCATCGGCGTGCTGATCACCGACCACAACGTACGCGAAACCCTGCGCATCTGCAGCCACGCCACCATCATGCATGCCGGGGGGGTGCTGGCCGAAGGCACGCCGGAAATCATCCTCGCCGACCCGCGCGTGCGCGAGGTCTACCTTGGTGAACAGTTCAGCCTGTGAGCATGACGCTCAGACTGCATACCCCGCCAGCGCTTCGCGCTAGAATGACGCCATGATGACCATCCGATTGATGCAGGCATGAAGGCCGGACTCGAGCTCAGGCAGGGGCTGTCGCTTGCGATGACCCCCCAGCTGCAGCAGTCCATCCGGCTGCTTCAGCTCTCCAGCCTCGAACTGCAGACCGAGATCCAGCAGGCCATCGAGGCCAACCCCATGCTGGAGATCGAGGACGAGAGCGGCGAGGAGACCGAGCCAGCCGCGATCGAGACCCTCGAGGCCCTGCCCACCACCCGTCTGGACGAGGCGGACACCACCCTCGACCTCGAGGCCCCGCGCCAGGAAATGCCCGAGGAGCTGCCCGTCGACAGCCGCTGGGATGACATCTTCGAAGCCGACGGCAGCACCAGCTACAGCAAGGGCAGCGCGGAGGACGAGGAGCGCGACTTCCTCAGCTACACCAGCAGCGGGCAGGAAAGCCTGCACGACCACCTGCTCTCGCAGATGCTGCTCACCCCGCTCTCTCCGCGCGACCAGCAGATCGCCACCGCCATCATCGAATCCGTGGACGAGGACGGCTTCCTCGAGCAGCCGCTGGAGAGCATCGTCGAGGGGTTGCGCCACGATCTGCCTGACATTGAGCTCGATGAGGCAGAGGCCATGCTGCACTTGGTGCAGCAATTCGACCCGCCCGGCGTCGCGGCGCGCGACCTCGGCGAATGTCTCGCGCTCCAGTTGCGCCAGGTCGAACATCCCTCCCCCGCTCATGCCGATGCCGCGCGCCTGCTCGAACACCTCGACCTCTTGGCCAGCCGTGACTACACTCGCCTGCAGCGCCTGCTGAAGATCGACGCCGAGGCCCTCAAGGCCGCCCTGCAGGTCCTGCAGGGACTCAACCCCCGCCCCGGCGCCGAACTACGCAGCCAGGACGTCGAATACGTGATCCCGGACGTGATCGTGCGCCGGGTCGGCGGGCAGTGGCGCGTCGAACTCAATCCCGACATCACCCCCAAACTGCGCATCAACAACCTGTACGCCAGCTTCATCCAGCGCGGCCGCCGCGGCGAGGACATGAACTACATGCGCAACGCCCTGCAGGAGGCGCGCTGGTTCATCAAGAGCGTGCAGAGCCGCAACGAGACCCTGCTCGCGGTCGCCGAGGCCATCGTGCGCCGCCAGCAGGACTTCCTCGAGCACGGCGAAGCCGCCATGCGCCCGCTGGTGCTGCGCGAGATCGCCGAGGAGCTGGGGCTGCACGAGTCGACCGTCTCGCGCGTCACCACCAACAAGTACATGCACACCCCGCGCGGCGTGGTGGAGTTCAAGCACTTCTTCTCCAGCCACGTGGGGACCGCGGATGGCGGGGAAGCCTCCTCCACCGCCATCCGCGCCCGGATCAAGCAGCTGGTGGCGGACGAGCCGGCCAGCAAGCCGCTGAGCGACAGCCGCCTCACCCAGCTGCTGGAGGCCGAAGGCATCAACGTCGCCCGTCGGACCGTCGCCAAGTACCGCGAGTCCCTCGGCATTCCCCCTTCCAACGAGCGCAAGCGTCTCTGCTGATGAACACCCTGACCATTGCCGACATCCTCACCCCCGAGCGTGTCAAGCTCGACCAGGAATGCTCGAGCAAGAAGCGCGCACTCGAGCTCGTCAGCCAGATCATCGCCGGCGCCCAGGAAGGGCTCGAAGCGTGGGCCATCTTCGATACCCTGCTGGCCCGCGAGCGGCTCGGCAGTACCGGCGTCGGCCGCGGCATCGCCATCCCGCACGGCAAACTGCCCGCCCTGAAGGCCCCGGTGGGCGCCTTCGTGCGCTTAGGCCAAGGGATCGACTTCGACAGCCCGGACGGCCTGCCGGTGAGCCTGATCTTCGCCATCCTCGTCCCCGAAGGCGGAGAAGAAGCCCACCTGGCCATCCTCGGCCAGCTCGCGCGCCGCTTCAGCGACCCCGAATTCTGCACCGCCATCCGCCAGGCCCAGAGCAGCGAGATCGCCTTCAGCCTGCTGACCCGCAAAGTAGCCAGCGTGGAGGACGCATCCGGCAGTGGCACGCAGCAAGAACATGAGCACGGATCCCCCTGACCCTCCCCCGGAGTCGACCTCAGCCCCAGGCATCATCAGCCTGCACGGCGTTTTTCTCGCCCTGCGGCTCCCCCGCCCACCGCAGGAGGAGGGGGCACAGGAGACCTGCCGTCCATCTCTGGGCGTGCTGATCTTAGGCTCAGCGGGCATCGGCAAGAGCGAGCTCGCCCTCGACCTGGTCAGCCGCGGCCATGCCCTGGTCGCCGACGACAGCCCCGTGTTCACCCAGCAGGCCGACGGCCGCTGGCTGGGCCGCTGCCCCTTCCCCCTGCAGGACTTCCTCGAGGTACGCGGGCTCGGCATCCTCAACGTCCGGCGCCTGTTCGGCGACCGTGCCATCTGCGCGGAGCATCCGCTCGATCTCGTCATCCGGCTGGAGGAGACACCCTCCGGCCCATCCTGCCTTGAGGAGCGCCTCGAGGGGGCCTGGCGCGACTATCGCCTGGGAGGGCACGCCGTCCCCGAGCTTCCCCTGACGGTACGCGTCGGTCGCAACCTCGCCCTCCTGGTGGAGACGGCGGCCCGTTTACGGGCATGCGGCGCCGGGGAAGGCATCGGATATAATGCCGCCTTTGAGCTCTCCCGCCGCCTCGAAGAACACCTCGGCAAGGAATCTTTGTGAAGCTGGTCATCGTCAGCGGCCTGTCCGGCTCGGGCAAGACCATCGCCCTGCACACCCTTGAGGATGCCGGCTACTACTGTGTCGACAACCTCCCCCTCGCCCTGCTGCCGGCCTTCGTCGACACCGCCCTGCTGCAGCCCCTCTGCCTGGGCCCGGAGCAGGCGATGGCGCCCCAGGAGCGCGCCGCCATCGGCATCGACGTCCGCGGCGGGGTCAGCGAACTGCGCCACCTGCACCAGCAGTTGGCGCAGCTGCGCGAGGGGCACCCGGAGTTGCAGATCCAGCTGCTGTTCCTGCACGCCGAGCACGAGGTGCTGCTGCGCCGCTTCAGCGAGACGCGGCGCCTGCACCCCCTGGGCCGCGAGGGCCTGCCACTGGACGAAGCCCTGCTGGCGGAAGCGGAACTGCTCGCCCCGCTGCGCGAGGCGGCCGACCTGATCATCGACACCTCGCGCAGCAACATCCACCAGTTGCGCGCCCTGCTGCGCGCGCGCCTGCTCGAGGACGACAGCCGCGGGCTTTCGCTGCTGCTGCAATCCTTCGGCTTCAAGCACGGCGCCCCCACCGACAGCGACTTCATCTTCGACATGCGCTGCCTGCCCAACCCCCACTGGGAGCCCCGCCTGCGCCCGCTGACCGGGCGCGATGCCGAGGTGGCCGCCTTTCTTGGTGACCTGCCCGAAGTACGCGCCATGCTCGACCAGCTGGAGCAGGCCCTGCTGGCCTGGCTGCCCATGTTCGAGCGCGAGCAGCGGCAGTTCCTGTGCGTCTCGCTCGGCTGCACCGGCGGCCAGCACCGTTCGGTGTTCATGGTGGAACGTCTGGCCGAACGCCTGCGCAAACACTATCCTTCCCTCGCTATCCGCCACCGCGAACTGAGTTGATGCCCCCATGCGCGCCGGAGTGCTGATCATCGCCCACAACCATCTCGGCCAGCAGCTGCTCGAGACCGCCACCGACATGCTGAACCGGCGCCCGCCGCAGGTCCGCAGCCTGGACGTCCTGCAGGACGACGACCCCGTCGACCTGCTGGCGCGAGCCCGCCGCCTGCTGGCGGAAATCGACCAGGGTGCCGGTGCGCTGGTGCTGACCGACATGTATGGCTCCACCCCGAGCAACATCGCCCACCGCCTGGGCGACAACGAGCATGCGGTGCGGGTGATCTCCGGCATCAACCTGCCGATGCTGATCCGCGCACTGAACTACGCCGATCTGCCGCTCGAGGAGCTGGTGCAGAAGGCCCTGAGCGGCGGGCGCGAGGGGATCTTCGACGCGCGCGGCGTGGCCTGATGGAAAGAAACCGCACCGTCGGGATCGTCAACAAGCGCGGGATGCATGCCCGCGCCGCCGCCCGCTTCGCAAGCACAGCCGCCACCTTCACCAGCCAGATCAGCGTGCGGCGCGGCGAGCGCATGGCCAACGGCAAGAGCATCATGGGACTGATGATGCTGGCCGCCCCACAGGGCACCGAAATCGCCATCCGGGCCGAAGGCCCGGACGCCGAGCAGGCCCTCGAGGCCCTGGTCGCACTGGTCAGCGGACGCTTCGGCGAGGCCGAATAGCCTCCCCTTCCAGATTGTTGCCAATAGGGCTTTCCTGCCCTTTTGCAACTCGTCTCGTCGCGGCACATGCCCGCGACGGACTGCGAAGATCAAACACTTAGATTGTTTGATCTTCGCGCAAGCCATCCACGGCTTGCTCTTCCAGGCTGTTGCAAAGATTTTTGAAACAGCCTGCTTCCCTGCCCTTCGGGCCGGTTTTGTCATACCATTCACATTTTTATGCACGCACCCCTGCGAGAGGGACATGAAGAAATCCTCCTACTCCTACGATGAGCTGATCCAGTGCGGCCGCGGCGAGATGTTCGGCCCCGGCAACGCTCAACTCCCCCTGCCGCCGATGCTGATGTTCGACCGCATCATGCAGATCAACGAAGACGGCGGAGCCTTCGGCAAGGGTGAGCTCATCGCCGAGCTGGACGTCAAGCCGGACCTCTGGTTCTTCCAGTGCCATTTCGAAGGGGATCCCGTGATGCCCGGCTGCCTGGGCCTGGATGCCATGTGGCAGCTGGTCGGCTTCTACCTCGGCTGGATCGGCGGCAAGGGCCATGGCCGCGCCTTGGGCGTAGGCGAGGTGAAGTTCACCGGCCAGGTCCTGCCGGAGGCCAAGCTGATCACCTACAAGGTGAACATGAAGCGCACCATCAACCGCAAGCTGGTGATGGGCATCGCCGATGCCACCATGCTGGTCGATGGGCGCGAGATCTACCACGCCACCGACCTGCGCGTCGGACTGTTTACTTCCACCACCGGATTCTGAGGGTCATGACCATGCGCCGCGTCGTCGTCACCGGAATGGGCATCGTTTCCAGCCTGGGCAACAACAAGAACGAAGTTCGACACAGCCTCTACGAGGGTCGATCGGGCATTGAGTTCATGCAGGAATACGCCGATCTCGGCTTCCGCTCGCAGGTCGCCGGCACCCTCAAGCTGAACCCCGAGGAGCTGATTGACCGCAAGCTGTTCCGCTTCATGGGCCAGGCTGCCGCCTACAGCTACCTCGCCATGGCCGAGGCCGCCGCGGATTCGGGCCTGAGCGATGACCAGATTTCCAATGTCCGCACCGGCCTGATCGTCGGCTCCGGCGGTTCCTCCACCGCCAACATCGTCGAGACCGCCGAGATCGCCAAGAGCCGCGGCATCAAGCGCGTGGGCCCCTACATGGTCACCCGCACCATGAGCTCCACCACCTCCGCGTGCCTTGCCACCCCGTTCGGCATCAAGGGCGTGAACTACACCATCAGCTCGGCCTGCGCCACCTCCGCGCACTGCATCGGCAACGCCATGGAGCTGATTCAGCTGGGCAAGCAGGACGTGGTGTTCGCCGGCGGCGGCGAGGAGCTGCACTGGGTGCAGTCCGCCATGTTCGACGCCATGGGCGCGACCTCCTCCAAGTACAACGACACCCCGCACACCGCCTCCCGCCCGTATGACGAGTTCCGCGACGGCTTCGTCATCTCCGGCGGCGGCGGCATGGTGGTGCTCGAGGAACTGGAGCACGCCCTGGCCCGTGGCGCGAAGATCTACGCCGAGCTGGTCGGCTATGGCGCCACCTCCGACGGCTATGACATGGTGCAGCCCTCCGGCGAAGGCGCCATCCGCTGTATGCAGCAGGCCCTGGCCACCGTCGACACGCCGATCGACTACATCAACACCCACGGCACCAGCACCCCGGTCGGCGATATTCGCGAGCTGGAGGCCATGAAGACGGTATTCACCGACTACATGCCGGTGGTGACCTCCACCAAGTCCCTCTCGGGGCATGCCCTGGGTGCCGCCGGCGTGCACGAGGCCATCTACTCACTGCTGATGATGGAGCATGGTTTCATCGCCGCCTCGGCCAACATCGAGACCCTTGATCCGGGGGCGCACGGTGTCAACATCGCCCAGCAGCGCATCGACAACGCCAAGCTGGATACCATCCTCTCCAACAGCTTCGGCTTCGGCGGCACCAACGCCAGCCTCGTCTTCCGCCGCTTCCAGGCCTGATCTCCTCCTGCCATGCGGCCCCCGCCGGGGCCGCACACCTCCCTCTCAAGCGTCACTTGAATTGTCCTTCCATTCGTCCTACTTTTGCGGGGTAATCTGAAAACCCAGCAAAGGAAGGAAGGATGAGCCAGCGCCTGACCGTCGACCAGTTCGTCTCCATGGTGCGCAGCATGCCGCTGGACAAGGTGGCAAGCCTGCCGCTCGAGACCCTTCCCGAAACCATCCCCGCCGAACTGATCCGCAACTCCCCCCAGCCCCTGCGCGGAGTGTTGGAGAAACTCTCCTTCGACCTGAACGTGCACGAACTGCGCGAGCAGCAGGCCCTGGAACAGCAGTTCGGCAACCAGGCCGCCCAGGCGCTGGACAAGGCGCGCGGCTACGAGGCGGACATCGCCATCGCCCGCCTGCGGCAGAAGATCGCCGACACCACCCCTGCCCTGGAGAAGTGGCGCGCCGGCAAGATGACCAACTATGCGATGTCGCAGACCATGCACGGCCTGCGGGAGATCGTCACCGATGTCCATGCCGAGCGTGCCCGCATGGCCAAGGCCGAGCTCGTGATCAGCGAATGCCTGCTCAACAACCCCGGACGCTTCGAGGGGAGACTGCGCGATGCCCTCGAGCGCCTCAAGCACTTCTCTGGCAAGGTTGACGCCACCCTCGGTGAATATCACGCCCTGCAGCTCGAGGTGGCGGCCGCCGACATGAACGACAAGCGCCGCCAGATCAATGACTCGGACCTCAAGAAGAAGGATCTGCTGGAGGAGCTGAACGCCCTCGAGGAGCAGCTCAAGCGCCCCACCTCAATGTTCTCCCGCCTGCTGCCTTGGGGCGCGAAGAAGCACGAGGAGAACATCAAGCACCGCATCAGCGACCTGCACCAGCGGATCATGAGCGAGGAATGGGTCATGGCCGAGAGCCAGCTGACCCGCTGGCTGGATGCCATGGTCGACGCCAGCCTGTACGTCAACTCCTCCGCCACGCAGCAGAACCTTCGCCAGTCGCGCCTGAACCTGTTCTTCCTGCTCAACGCCTTCTGCGAGCAGCAGGAGGCCGCCGCCAAGCAGGTCGCCCGCAACCCCTTCATCCAGGTCGACCCGAAGAAGGCCATCGAGTACATGCTCATGTCCGAACGCTTCATCCTCGACTACTTCGCCAAGAAGCGGGCCGAGATCATCCAGTGGCTTGGCAATGCCGCGGACAGCCGCCTGCGGGCGCTCGAGCACCTCGAGGTCGACCTGATCAGCGAGATGAAGCGCAACATGCGCTGAACACAAAACACGCCTCTAACAGGATGTTGAAAAAAAGCTTCCTGCCCTTTTTCAACTCGCGGCGTCGCGGCACATGTCCGCGACGCGCTCCGCAGATCAATCACTTAGCGTGATTGATCTGCGTGCAAGCCTTCCATGGCTTGCGTTAACAGGCCGTTGAAAGGTTTTTTCAACGGCCTGTTAAACGCTTGAGGCCCGCAGATGCGGGCCTCAAGCGTTTCAGGCTGTTCTCAGGGGCATCCCTGCCCCTTTTTCGTCAACGCATGTTGTCGAGAATCGCGCGCTTGACCTGGTCCAGGGTCGCGTCGATGGTCATCAACGTAGCCTTGCCCTGGCACTGGGCAATCGCGGTGTCCGGGTCCTTCAGGCCATTGCCGGTCAGGGTGAGCACCAAGCTCGAGCCTTCGGGAATCTTGCCGCTCTGGATGTCCTTGATCGCACCGGCCAGCGAGGCGGCGGAGGCCGGCTCGCAGAACACGCCCTCGTGCTGGGTGAGCATCTTCTGCGCCGCGAGGATCTCCTCGTCGGTCACCTCGGCGAACCAGCCGCCGGACTCTTCCATCACCTTCCAGGCGCGGTCCCAGGACTGCGGATGGCCGATGCGAATGGCGGTGGCGACGGTCTCCGGATGGTCGACCATGTGACCGCGCAGGAAGGGCGCGGAACCAGCCGCCTGGTAGCCGACCATCTTGGGACGGTTGCCGACGATGGCGCCGCCCGCATAGGCGCACTTGCCGTTGCAGTAGGCGCAGGACTCGGTGACGTGCTCGCCGGAGGCGGAGGAATACTCACAGTAGCCGATCCAGTGCGCGGTGATGTTGCCCGCGTTGCCGACCGGCAGGCAGTGGTAATCGGGGGCGCGCCCCAGCTCCTCGATGATTTCGAAGGCCGCGGTCTTCTGGCCCTGCAGTCGGTAGGGGTTGACCGAGTTGACGATGGTCACCGGCGCCTCGCCGGCCACCTCCTTGACCAGGCGCATGCCATCGTCAAAGTTGCCCTTGATCTGCAGGGTGATGGCGCCGTACATCATCGCCTGGGCCAGCTTACCCATCGCGATCTTGCCATCCGGAATCAGGACGAAGGCGGTGATGCCGGCCCGTGCGGCATAGGCCGCGGCCGCAGCGGAGGTATTGCCGGTGGAGGCGCAGATGATGGCCTTGGAGCCCTCCTCCACCGCCTTGGTGACCGCCATGGTCATGCCACGGTCTTTGAACGAACCGGTCGGGTTCAGGCCTTCGTACTTGACATAGATGTCAACCTGCTTGCCCAGCAGCTTGGGGATGTTGTGCAGGCGGATGAGCGGGGTGTTGCCTTCGCCCAGGGAGATGATGCGGGTGTCGTCGGACACCGGCAGGCGGTCGCGGTAGCGGTCGATCAGGCCGGTGTAGCGGTTGCGGAATGGCATGGCAGTCACTCAAAGGGGGACGGATAGGGTTTGGTATCCCCTCCCCCCAAGGGGGGAGGGTCAGGGAGAGGGGGATGGATTTTCAACGGAGTATCACCCTCCCCCCTACCCCTCTCCCTTCAAGGGAGAGGGGAAAAACGCGCGACCTTAACCGAGACTCTCGACCCGGATCCGCGCCACCGGCCGCTTGATGGCGGGAAGCCCCTCGATGCGGGCAATGGCCTCGTTCATGCGGCCCTCCTTCACCCGGTGGGTGAGGATGATGACCGGGATGTCCTTTTCATCCTCCGGCGCCTCCTTCTGCAGGATGGCCTCGATGCTGATGTCCTGGTCGGCGAGGATGCGGGTCACGTCCGCCAGCACGCCGGGCTTGTCCTCGGCGGTCAGGCGCAGGTAGTAGGCGGTCTCGACCTCGCTCATCGGCAGGATCGGCAGATCGCGCAGGGCATCCGGCTGGAAGGCCAGGTGCGGCACGCGGTTCTCCGGGTCGGCGGTCATGGTGCGCACCACGTCCACGAGATCTGCCACCACCGCCGAGGCGGTGGGATCGGCGCCCGCGCCTGCGCCGTAGTAGAGCGTGGGTCCTACCGCGTCGCTCATCACCAGCACGGCGTTCTTCACCCCGTCGACGTTGGCGATCAGGCGGCGCTCGGGGATCAGGGTCGGGTGCACGCGCAGCTCCACGCCCTGCTCGGTGCGGCGCGCGATGCCAAGGTGCTTGATGCGGTAACCCAAAGCCTCGGCGTAGCTGACATCCTCGCGGGTGATGCGGGTGATGCCCTCAGTCACCGCCTTGTCGAACTGGAGCGGGATGCCGAAGGCGATGGAGGCGAGGATGGTCAGCTTGTGCGCGGCGTCGATGCCTTCCACGTCGAAGGTCGGGTCGGCCTCGGCGTAGCCCAGGCGCTGGGCCTCGGCGAGCACGTCGTCGAACTCGCGCCCCTTGTCGCGCATCTCGGTGAGGATGAAGTTGCCGGTGCCGTTGATGATCCCGGCGAGCCATTCGATGCGGTTGCCCGCCAGCCCCTCGCGGATGGCCTTGATGATCGGGATACCGCCGGCGACGGCGGCCTCGAACGCCACCATCACGCCGCGATCCTGGGCGGCGCGGAAGATCTCGTTGCCGTGCAGGGCGATCAGCATCTTGTTGGCGGTGACCACATGCTTGCCGAGCTCGATGGCGCGCAGCACCAGCTCGCGGGCAGGTTCCACCCCCCCCATCAGCTCGCAGACGACCTCCACCTCGGGATCGTTGACCACGCTGAATGGGGCGGTGGTCAGACGGATGCCGGCGGTGTCGCAGATGCGCTGGGCGTCGATCCGGCGGGCCGAGGCGGCGACCACCTCGATGCCCCGCCCGGCGCGGCGCGAGATCTCATCTTGGTTGCGGCGCAGCACGTTGACCGTGCCGCCGCCCACCGTGCCCAGCCCAAGCAGGCCGACCTTCACTGGCTTCATGGTTGTTCTCTGTCGAAAGCGATGCGCGAGATTTTAACCCAGTTTGCCCCAAGAACCCGGCCTCAGCCCAGCACCTGGGTGTAACGCCTGCGGTACTGGTCCAGGAAGCGCGTGATGCGGCTCATCGCCTCGCCCAGATCGTCCATGTTGGGCAGGAAGACGACGCGGAAGTGGTCGGTGTTGGCCCAGTTGAAGCCGGTCCCCTGCACCACCAGCACCCGCTCCTGCTCCAGCAGCTCGAGGATGAACTGGCGATCGTCCTGGATCGGGTACATCTTCGGATCAAGGCGCGGGAACAGGTACATCGCCCCCTGCGGCCTGACGCAGCTCACCCCCGGGATCGCCTCCAGCATCTCATGCGCCAGATCGCGCTGGCGGCGCAGGCGACCGCCGGGCGCGACCAGGTCATTGATACTCTGGTAGCCGCCAAGCGCAGTCTGGATGGCGAACTGCGCCGGGACGTTGGAGCACAGGCGCATCGAGGCGAGCATGGTCAGGCCCTCGATGTAGTCGCGCGCATGGCGCTTGTCGCCCGAGACAATCAGCCAACCGGCACGGTAGCCAGCGGCGCGGTAGTTCTTCGACAGGCCATTGAAGGTGATGAACAGCACATCGTCCGCCAGCGAGGCGATGGAGGTGTGCTCAGCCTCGTCGTACAGCACCTTGTCGTAGATCTCGTCGGCATAGACGATCAGCTGGTGCTGGCGGGCGATCTCCACGATCTCCTGCAGCAGCTCGACCGGGTAGACCGCGCCGGTGGGGTTGTTCGGGTTGATGAGCACGATGGCGCGGGTGCGCGAAGTGATCTTGGCGCGGATGTCGTCCAGGTCCGGCAGCCAACCGGCCTGCTCGTCGCATACATAATGACGCGGCGTGCCCCCGGCCAGGGCGACCGCCGCGGTCCACAGCGGATAGTCCGGCGAGGGCACCAGCACCTCGTCGCCATCATCCAAGAGCGCCTGCATGGCCATCACGATCAGCTCCGACACCCCGTTGCCGATGTAGATGTCGTCGATCTGCACCCCGCGAATGCCCTTGGTCTGGGTGTAGTGCATCACCGCCTTGCGCGCGGCAAACAGCCCGCGCGAGTCGGAATAGCCCGAGGCGCCGCCAAGGTTGAGGATCACGTCCTGCATGATCTCCTCGGGCACCTCGAAGCCGAACGTGGCCGGGTTACCGATATTCAGCTTGATGATCCGGTGCCCCTCCTCCTCCATCTGCTTGGCGCGCTCCATGACCGGGCCGCGGATGTCGTAGCAGACATTCGCGAGCTTGGAGGACTTGCGGATCGGGTTGAGCAGTGGGGTGGTCATGGCGCTAGGCTTGTTGGTGCAGGGCAGGAAAACAGGCAACATTAGGTTCACCCTCAAGGGCTGTCAATGCGGCCTGCCCGGGCCATCCTTGGAGACTTCAGCGTGAAACTGCACCTCAACTTCACCGACCAGCGTTTCATCATCCAGAACTACGGGGAGGCCCACGTCACCATCAACGGCGAGCGCATCGAACGCAGCCTGATCCTCACCCCGGAGAAACGGCTCGACTGGCCCGCCCTGACGGCGGCGAGCCTGGACGAAGCCCAGCTCACCCCGCTGCTCGAAGACGAGCCCGAGCTGGTCATCATCGGCACCGGCCCGCGCCAGCTGGTGCCCTCTCCCACCGTCATGCGCTTCTTTGCCCGCCATGGCATCGGCCTCGAATTCGTCAGCACCCCGGCCGCCTGCCGGATCTACAACATCCTCGCCGGCGAAGGCCGTCGGGTGGGATGCGGATTGATGGTAGGTGGGTGATGTTGCCCCTCACCCCTCGGGGGGAGGGGTGGGGAGAGTGGGGAATTCTCCGCCACTCACCCCCCCAGAAAGGCCCGATGCACATCCCCACCATAGCGGTGGATGATCTCCCGCTTGGCGGCCTGGTGCGCCGCCTCGCTCCACGGCTGGCCTCCTCGTGCCACCACGCGCCGCGCCAATTCGTCGGCGATCACATCCAGAAACAGCTCCGCCAGCAACAGACGCGCGGCATCACGGAAGCGGCCGCGCCCGTCGAGGTACAGCTGCACCGTCGGCGCGCGCGTGTTGATGATGACCTTGCGCTCCACCGGGCTGTAGACGGCCCGATCCACATCGTTGTCCAGCGCCCGCAGCTCATAGCCTGCAAACAGGATGACCCCATGGTCGTGCTGCGGCCGCTTGTGCACCCCATGCGCTGCCCTGCCCCGCGGGTGATGGTGCCTTGAAGCCTGCTCAGCCAACACGATCTCGCACAGGGCAAGATACGGCCCGGCCGTGACGCTGATCGTCCCCCGCATCCCTGCCTGCGCCCCCTCCACCGTCCAGGTGAGGGTGTGCGCCCCCTCAAGCTCGCTTACCGCCCGCTCCGTCACGGTCGGCTCGATGCGCATCGTCTCCGGCAGGGCATAGCTGATATGCAGCACGGCATCGGGCCCCAACCTTGCCGGGTCGACGATCAGCTTCACATGGAAGGGATGCCGGGGTGGGCGGTAATAGAACGGCGTAGAAAAGCGCAGGGCATCCACGGCTTCCACCTCCCCCGCGGCCTGCACAGGACCCTCGTCCGGCCCCAGGGTGATGCCAAGGTCGTGAATGGCCACCTCACTCATGTGCAGCAGCAGGTGCTCGATCATCTGGCTGGTGCGACCGGAGGTGGTGGCATGCTCCAGGTGCCGCAGCCTGTCCAACTCCGCCTGCACAGAAGGCGCGATCAGCTCGCTCACCGCCCGGGCAAACGCCGCCACGAAGGGGTTGCGCAGGTTCAGCCCCTCGCGCTCGTCGCTGATGATGGCCTCACCCTGGGCGAGCCTTTCCAGCAACGCCGGGCAGCGCACCGTACCGAACAGGTACTCCGTGCCCACCTTGTTCTCGAACTCGAACAGCTGGCAGTCCAACACCGCCTCGCCCGAGACCACCAGCAGGCCGTTGGTCCGCTCATCCCCGCGCAGGGTCAGCTCGGCGCCCAGGGCACGCTTGAGGGTGAGGGTGAAGGGATAAGCCTGCCCCTCAAAATCGAAATGCGCGGCAAGCTCCGGCCCGAGCAGCACCGTGGCCGACGGCTCCTCATGGCGCACCGGGAGGGGCGGGCCGTCCACCCGACCGTCGTGCATCTCCTGCAACATCACCTCACGGCGGGCGAGCACCTCGCGCAGGTAGATGTTGTCGGCCAGCGCATGCCGGAGGGACTGGAACTGGGCAATGCTCACATGCGGGTTGTCGACCACGATGGTCACCCGCGTGCCATTGGCGGGAAGACCTAAGCGCTCCCGGTCGGCTGCCCCCACCGCCCGATCCCCCGCGCCGTCATCGAACAGATAGCCGCCATTCTCACCACGGAACAGCTCGATGCGGGCATACCGCCCATCACGGATGGTCTCGATCCAGCCATACCCAAGCCCGAACACGGCCTGCTTCAACCCCCGGCCAAAGTAGCCCCGCCCGCTGCCTCCGCCGTTGGCCAGCACGCTATGCGCCCCACCGTAACTGAGGATGCGCCGCGCCTGGGCATGACTCATCCCCTCCGCCTGATCGGTCACCTTCAACACCGCACCGGCCAGGTGGCGCTCGTACTGCACCAGAATCACCCCGCCTTCCTGGCCTAGGCGGAGGTAACTGTCGTCACTGTTGGTGATCAGCTCGACCAGCGCCTTCTCAAGCGAGGCGAAGCGACGGGAGTCGATATCGATGACCCGTTGGTCAACGGGGATTTCGGCAACAGACATTGCAGCTCCTTGGTCCAAGCCAAACTTGGCACGACATCCATTCGACATTCGTTTTGATTATCAACGCATCCCCATCTCTCTAATAGCCTGCTTTTCCCAACGCCGCAGATCATGAGGGTTCTACCCCGTTTTCACGGACGGTTGTAAAAGACTCAAGAATTTCTGATCCTGCTGTGCGACTCTACGCCGCATCCGAGGGTTGTGGAATCGCTCGATGTAATCAAAAACATCGGATCGGGCG
>JBFLVZ010000037.1:0-27851 GCA_040758295.1 Pseudomonadota bacterium | reverse complement strand
GCATCCAGGGCGGCGCGTGGGGCTACGTCGAGGACCAGGACTGGGAACGCGCGTGGATGGACCAGTTCCAGCCCCTGCGCTTCGGCGAGAAGCTGTGGATCGTGCCGAGCTGGATCGAGGCCCCGGATGCGGAGGCGGTGAACATCCTGCTCGACCCGGGCCTGGCCTTCGGCACCGGCACCCACCCGACCACCGCCCTGTGCCTGGAATGGCTGGATGGCGCGGACATGGCGGGCAAAACCGTGCTGGACTATGGCTGCGGATCGGGCATCCTCGCCATCGCCGCGCTCAAGCTCGGCGCCACCGACGCCTGGGGCATCGACATCGACCCGCAGGCCCTGACCGCCACGCGCGACAACGCCGCGCGCAACGGCATCGAGGCCAGTCGCCTGCATACAGGGTTGCCGGGCGCGCTGCCCAAAGACGCACTGTTCGAC
Source organism: Pseudomonadota bacterium (assembly GCA_040758295.1). GTDB lineage: Bacteria > Pseudomonadota > Gammaproteobacteria > Halothiobacillales > Halothiobacillaceae > Thiofaba. Next base: position 27,414 of record JBFLVZ010000037.1, on the reverse strand, counting down.
GTGCTGCTGGCCAACATCCTGATGGGCCCGCTGATCGAGCTGGCTCCCACCCTGACCGGCCATGTGAGGCCCGGCGGACGGCTGGTGCTGTCCGGCCTGCTCGGCGAGCAGGCCGAGGAGGTGATGGCGGCCTACGCCGCGGATTTCGACTTCGACCCACCCGCGCTCAAGGAAGGCTGGGCCCGCCTGACGGCGCTTCGCCGTTAAGGAAATACTGAAAAAATCCATCCCTGGATTTTTTCAGCTCGGCTGATCCCTCCTCTCAAGCTCATCCGGCATCCCTGCCGGAAGGCCCTTTGGGCTTCAGCCTTCGAGAGCGTCGCGGCACATGTCGTCCTCGTTGTCGGGAGCAACGAGGGAACGCGGGCTTACGCCAGCTTAACGCGAAGCTGGCGTAAGCCCGCGTTTAGCGTTCCCCGAAAGGCTGGACACATGGATGTGTTCAGCCGCGACGTCCCCCCCCAAGAAATCAACGACTTGCGTTGTCGTTCGCGTTGGGGCTTCCTGTCCCAAGCAGGGAAGGGGTCGAAGCCCCCTCCTTCCCCCTGCCCTGACGGTTCGCCAGCAGATCCTCGAGCCGGTCGAAGCGCGCCTCCAGCGCCTCCAGGCGCTGCAGGATCAGGAGTTCGTGCCGCACCTCCTCGCGCTCGACATCGGCCACGGTCTCCTCGAACCGCAGGCTGAGCACGAAGGCAGCCAAATTCGCCGTCACCATCGAAAAGGTCGCCACGCCGAACAAGATCAGGACAACCCCGAGCAAACGCCCCTCGGGACTGGCGGGCACCACATCGCCGTAGCCCACGGTGCTGACCGTAGCCAACGCCCACCACATTCCATCCCACAGGGACTTCATGTTCGGATCGATGCTCGCAACCAGCGTGCCGATCGAAACCACGAGGAAGAGAGCGATGACGAGGGTGGCCACCAGGGCATGACGGGCGAGCATGCGCAGCGAACGCCGCGTGAAGCGCAGCACCAGCACCACGAGCAGAACCAGGCGCAGCACGCGCAGGAAGGCCAAGGCCGAGGCTTGCTGGATGAGCAGCAGGGGCACGCCGCCCAGCACGATGCACAGGTTGAGCCAGTTCTGCCGCCAGTAAAGGCGACGGTCGCGTACCAGCAGGCTGAGCACCACCGCCTCGAGAAGGAAGACGCCCCATACCGTCAGGTCCAGGATGCGCAGGGTCTGGACATCCAGCACGCCCTTGGCCTCGGCATACCAGGCGAAAGGCAGCCACAGGGTCGCGAGCGACACCAGCACCTCCAACCGCCCCCCCCAGCGCCGCGCGCGCTCGCTCTCGTGCGCGGCGACCCCGGCCACGCCGAAACGGCCGGGCAGGTCGTGGAAGGAGCGCTTCATTCCAGCCGGCCGCTGCGCGCCGACGACGGAAGATCCCCGGCGCGCCCGGTGGCACGGCGGGTCAGCAGGCGGCGCAGCGGCGGCAGGTCGTTCGCCACGCGCAAGGCCAAGCCGCGCAGCCACGGGAGGGGACCGCGCGCGGGCTTGAAGGCGTGGTGGAAGACATCCATGGCCGATTGCATCAGCAGGTTCTCGCCCCGGCGCCGGCGCTCGTAGCGCTGCAGCACGTGCAGGGCGCCGATGTCCTCGTTGCCCGAGCATGCCGCGGCCAGCACCTCGGCCAGTGCGGCCACGTCCATGAAGCCAAGGTTGACGCCCTGCCCGGCCAGCGGATGGATGGTGTGCGCGGCATCGCCAGCCAGCACCAGGCGCGGCTTGCAGTATTGCTGGGCGTGGCGGCGAGTGAGTCGGAAGCTGCCGCGCTCCAGAAGGGCATCGATCCCGCCCAGTTCGGACGGGAAGGCGCGCAGCAGTTCCTCCACGAAGGCCTCGTCATCCAGTGCCTTCAGGCGTGCCACCTCGTCCGGCGCGGTGTACCAGACCAGCGAGGCATGCGGGCCGGACAGCGGCAGCAGGGCTTGCGGGCCCGTCGGGGTAAAACGCTGCCAGGTGATGTCCTGCTGCGGCGCGTCGGTCCTGACCGTGGCCACCAGCGCCTCGACGTCGTAGTCCCAGCTGGTCAGGCCGATGTTGGCAAGCTCGCGCAGGCGGGAGCGCGCGCCATCCGCGCCGACCACGAGGCTGGCACGGACCGTGGTGCCGTCGCTGATGCCGGCCTTTCCTGGCCGGTCCCCTTCGGACTCGCCGCATGGCGATTCCCGATTCGCTGCTCCCGTACCGAAAACCCTTCCGACATCCATGCCGGAAGCCCATGTTGGGTACGGCCGTCCGGAGCCCGACGAATCGGTCAGGCGGGCGATCACGGCATCGTCGCGGATATCGATCGAATCCAGCCGCGCCGGGCAGTGCCAGTGCACGGTCTCCAGCCCCTCGGCCGCGCGCCAGAGGGCCAGCTGCAGGAGGCGGTTCTCGACGATGTGACCCAGGGCCGGCTCGCCGATGTCGCGGCTGTCGAAGGTGGTCTCGCCCGGTCCCTCGCGGTCCCACACGCGCATGCGTCGGAACGGAACCGCCCGCATGTCCAGCACGTGCCGCCACGCGTCGACGGCCTCAAGAAGGGCCTGCGAGGCGAGGCTGACGGCCGACACGCGAAGGTCGAGCGGCTGCTCCGGCGCGAAGGGCTCGGGCGCCTGCGCCTCGACCACATGCACCTCGAACCCCTGTCGCCCGAGCGCGCAGGCCAGGGCGGCGCCCACCATGCCGCCGCCGATGATCAGGACGTCCGCGTGATGTTCCATCGTCTCACCCATTCAAGCCCATCATCTGCCTGAGGAAGCCGGCACGCAGCGGCGGCACGGCATCCAACGCCGCCAGGGCCAGTCCCTTGAGCGCCCCTGGCACCGGCACGGCGCGAGTGAAGCCGCGCGCGAGCAGATCCATCAGCGGATAGCTGCGGGCGTAATCCGCCCCGCGCGCGGCGGCATAGGCGGCCAGCACGGAGGCCGAGCCGATGTCGCGCCCCTCCTGCCGCGCCCGGCTCACCTCGCCCAGCAGCACGCGGATGTCGCGCAGGCACAGGTTCAATCCCTGCCCGGCGACGGGATGCAGGGCATGCGCGGCATTGCCGAGCACCACCGCGCGCGGCGCGGTCACGGCGCCCGCGGTCACGGCACGCAGCGGATAGGCGTGGCGAGGACCGGTTGCGACGAAGCGCCCCAGGCGGGGTCCGAAACGCCCGCCGAGCTCGTCGAGGAAGGCGCCGTCCGCAAGTCCCATGCGCCGCTCCGCGTCCCCTGCCGGGGTCACCCACACCAGCGAATAACGGCTGCCCCCCATGGGCAGCAGGGCGATCGGCCCCTCGTCGGTGAAGCGCTCGAAGGCCACGCGTGTCTCGGCCCGCTCCACCTCCACCCGTGCCAAGATCGCGGTCTGACCGTAATCACGCTCGTTGACCGGCAGGCCCAGCGCGGTCCGCACGGCAGAGCCGGCGCCATCGGCGCCGACCAGCAGGCGTGCCCGCAGGACCTGCTCCCCGTCAAGGGTGGTAAAGCGGAGAGCGACGCCCTCCCCCTCCGGGGCGTGCGCGAGATAGCGCGCCGGGGCATACCAGTGCACGCCGCTTGACCGCGCGGCATCGCACAGCACCGGCGCCATGCACGCGGAATCCAGCACATGGCCCAGCGCGGCGACGCCTTCCTCGCGCGCGGCGAAACGCGCGCTGCCCCAGGCGCCGCGCAGGGAGACATGGATGCGCTCGATCGGCTCGGCATGCGGAGCCAGACCGCCCCACAGTCCCCAGCCGGCCAGCAGGCGTCGACCGCCCTCGGCCAGGGCAATGACACGGCCGTCGAAGCCCGTGCTCCCCACCGCGGATGCCGTCCATCCCAGGACGGCACCCTTCGGGCTTGCCCCTTCGGGGCAAGCCCCGATTTGTTCCCGACAAATCGGTGCCGAGGCCGGGGCGGCCTCCCTTTCCAGCACGGCCACCTCGAAGCCCTCGCGCGCCAGCGCATGGGCCAGCACCGCGCCAACCGGGCCGCCGCCGACGATGGCGACGTCAAGCATGGGGCACCATCTCCTCCAGCGCCTCGATCGACTTAGGCGCATCCGCGGTCAACACCTCGCAGCCCTCGCGGGTGACCAGCACGTCGTCCTCGATGCGGATGCCAATGTTGCGGAAGGCCTTCGGCACGTCGCGCCCGGCGTCGATGTACAGCCCCGGCTCCACGGTCAGCGCCATGCCGGGCTCCAGCGGCCGCCAGGCGCCATCCACCTTGTAGGCGCCGACGTCGTGCACGTCCATGCCCAGCCAGTGCCCGGTGCGGTGCATGTAGAAGCGCTTGTAGGCCTCCTTCTCGATGAGCCGGTCGACCTTGCCCTTGAGCAGCCTCAGCTCGACCAGCCCCTCGGTCAGCACGCGCACCGCAGCCTGGTGCGGGACATCCCAGCTTGCGCCGGGACGGACCGCGTCGATGGCCGCCTGCTGCGCCGCCAGCACCACGGCATACAGCTCGCGCGCGGCGGGAGAGAAGCGCCCGCCGACGGGGAGGGTGCGGGTGATGTCGCCGCAGTAGCCGCCCCACTCGCAGCCCGCATCCACCAGCACCAGCTCGCCCTTCCTCAGCATGTCGCGGTTCTCGGTGTAGTGCAGGATGCAGGCGTTGGCCCCGCCGGCGACGATGGAGGGAAAGGACGGCTCGCCGCCGTGCACGCGGAAGGTGTGCAGCAGCTCGGCCTCCAGCGCGTGCTCCGTCATATCCGGGCGCAGGGCCTGCATCACCCGCCGGTGGGCGAGCGCGGTCACCCGGCAGGCCTCGCGCAGCACGTTGGCCTCGTCCTCGTCCTTGAACAGTCGCATCTCGTGCACCAGCGGGGCGAGGTCGAGCCAGCCGGCCGGAGGCTTCACTCCGGCACGCTGCTGACGGCGAACCACGGCCAGCCAGCCGAACAGGCGCTCGGCGAAGCGTCCGTCATCGAGCGGTGCGTAAAGCCGCTCGCGGCCGGCCAGCAATCCCGGCAGGCGGCTGTCCAGTTCGTCGATCGGGAAGGCCTCGTCGGCCCCGTACAGCTTGCGCGCCCCCGTCACTCCGGCACGGCGACCGTCCCACTGCTCGCGCTCGGGGTCGCGCGGTCGCACGAACAGGATGAAGGGCCCCTCCTCGTGCCCCGGCGCCAGCACCAGCACGGCGTCGGGCTCGTCGAAGCCGGTCAGGTAGCGGAAGTCGCTGTCCTGGCGGAAGGGATAGTGGGTGTCGCGGTTGCGCACCCGCTCGACGGCGGCCGGCAGGATGGCGATGCCCTCCGGCCCCAGTTGCGCCAGCAGGCGCTTGCGGCGGCGGGCGAAGTGCTTCTTGTCGAGGAGGGGATGGATGGACATGGCAAGCCCTCGCAGAGCGTCAGTGCAGGGTTCGGGATCCGGCATGCGGCCAGTGCGCGGGCACATCGGCCTTAACAACGTCGTCGGGAACGACGTTGGGTCGCGGGCTTGCGCCAGCTGCGCGATCAGCGACACCCGAAGGGTGGAATCCAGGGATGGGTTCCGCCGCCCCCCCGGCCGGCGCGGCATCGGGGCGTGGATGGAGGGTCTCGTGCAGCAGCAGCACCCCCACGCGCAGGTACTCGACCAGGTCGCTGTAGGCCTGCTCGTCCTCCTCTGCGTCCTCACCCAGGTCGAAGCTCGCTTGGGCGAACTGGTTGATGTCGCGCAGGATCTCGGCCGCCTCTTCCGGCAACTTCCCCGGGTCGCGCCCCCCGGCCACGCCATAGCCATAGAGGAAACCATGGCACCAGTCGTGCAGGGCCTCGGCGCGCTCCTCCAGGGACGCCTCATCCTCCGGGAGCATCAGATCAAAGGTGCCGGTCACGTCGGCCAGGCTCGCCACCGTCTCGGCATGAAGCTCGCGCACGGGCTCAGGCACCTCGACCTGCGACTCGTCCTCGCGGATGTTCGACCACCAGTCCCCGAGTTCGGCCGCCCCCGCCGCGCACAGCATCCCGCTCAGCACGCCATGCGCCTCGGCGGCCTGCACCGCCGCGTCGTCCAGGGCCTCGTCGACCCGCTCGAATTCCACCATGAGCCGCTCCTCGCGTGCCGTTAGTCTCTATGCCGCATCCTACCACGCACGCCTGCCCCGGGGCTGTCGACCGGCTCGCACCCCGGCCGGTTGCACAACGCCGACCCGCGACCTAAGATTTTTGCTTTATCTTGGCGGCCCCGTTGCCGTTGGAGAGCACGATGCAGCGCATCATCACACAAGAAGAGTGGCAGGGGCTCGAAGAAGGCGTCCTGCAACTTGTCGAGCTGTGTGAAACCCTCAAGCGCGCCAACCAGCGGCTGGAGGATGACAACCGGCACCTGCGCGACGAGAAGACACGCCTGCAGGACCTGCTCGGCGAGGCCGAGGCCCGCCTTGCCCCCGTCCTCGAACAGCTGCGCACCCTGGAGGCCCAGGCATGAGCACCGAACCCGCTGTCCCGGTCGACATCACGATCCTCGACAAGGAATACCGCGTCGCCTGCCCCGAGAGCGAGCGCGAGGCGCTGGAACGCTCCGCCCGCTTCCTCGACGGCAAGATGCGAGAGATCCGCCACACCGGCAAGGTCATCGGCAACGACCGGGTGGCGGTCATGGCCGCCCTCAACATCACCCACGAGCTGCTGCAGCTGCGCGCCGGCCATGCCCCGGCCATGCCGGACGACGCCCTGCCGGCCTCGCTGGAGGTGCAGGCGCTGGGCCACCGCATCCGCGAGACGCTCGAACGTTGCAAACCGGCAGGGACTGATCTAACCTGAATCCAAGTCTTCTGGAGCGTGCGCCAGTAGCCCAATCCCCTTGAGCCTTAATGCACCTCCCTGGGGATGGCCCCTAGAGCCGTGTGCATGTCCGCCCCGCGCGGAAAGCCTGACGCTCTCACCGCCCTCCCCGACTTGAACCGCTCGGTTCAAGGTACCCGGCCAACAGCGGCGCCCTGGAAGACCCTCCCTCCCATGCCTCCCGCCTCCCGCAAAGAACTCCGCCAGACCCTTCGCCGCAGCCGCCGTGCGCTGCAGGGACTGGACCGCGCCTGGCGCGAAGCCGCCATCCTCGAAGCCCTGCGCCTGCACCCCGTTTTCCGGCATGCCCGCCGCATCGCCCTCTTCTGGCCCGCTGACGGCGAGGTCGACCTGCGCCCGCTGGCGCCGCTCGCCCACCCCCGCCAAGGCCTCTACCTGCCCATTCTCTCCCGAGGCTCGCGCCTGCGCTTCGCCCCCTGGCAGATCGGCCATCCGCTGCGACCGAACCGCTTCCGCATCCCCGAGCCCCGCTACCGCGTCACCGACCTGCTGAACGCGCGCGAGATCGATCTCATCCTCATGCCACTGGTCGGCTTCGACGATGCCGGCAACCGCCTCGGCATGGGCGGCGGCTTCTACGACCGCACCCTCGCCTTCCGCCACGCCCGCCGGCGCTGGCGCAAGCCCCTGCTGATCGGCGTCGCCTTCGGCCTGCAGCGCTGCCCAGCCCTACCCGCGGAGGCGTGGGACGTACCGCTGGATGGCATCGTCACGGAGGACGGGGTACGCTTGTTTAATCGCATCCAACGGAACCCGACATGGCCCACTGGCTGATGAAATCCGAGCCTGACGTGTTCGGCATCGACGATCTCGCCTCCCGCCCCGACAAGACCGAGCCCTGGGACGGCGTGCGCAACTACCAGGCACGCAACTTCATGCGCGCGATGAAGAAGGGCGACCAGATCTTCTTCTACCACTCCAACACCGCCGTGCCCGGCATCGTCGGCATCGCCGAGGTGGTGCGTGAGGCCTACCCGGACCACACCGCCTGGAACCCGGACGGCAAGTACTACGACCCGGCCAGCACGCCGGACAAGCCACGCTGGGACATGGTCGACGTCGGTTACGTGCGCCACCTTGCGCGCGTCATCCCGCTGCAGGAGCTGAAGGAAGTCGAGGCCCTCGCCGGCATGCCGCTGGTGCGCAAGGGCAACCGCCTGTCGGTCATGCCGGTGAGCGACGAGCACTGGCAGATCATCCTCGACCTTGAGTAGGAGTGGTCCCTGGACCGCGATCTTCTGCCTCAATCGCGGCCCGAGGGCCGCTCCCACAAGACAGCCCCGACATGAGCCTCACCCGCGACTACCTCGAACGCATCCTTACCGCCCGCGTCTACGACGTGGCGGTCGAGAGCCCGCTCGACCCGATGCCGCTGCTGTCCGCGCGCCTCGGCCACCGCGTGCTGCTCAAGCGCGAGGACCTGCAGCCGGTGTTCTCGTTCAAGCTGCGCGGCGCCTACAACAAGATCCACCACCTGCACTCGCGCGGCGAGCTGGGCGCGGGCGTGATCGCCGCCAGCGCGGGCAACCACGCCCAGGGCGTCGCCCTCGCCGCCCAGCGCATGGGCCTGCGCGCCGTCATCGTCATGCCCGCCACCACCCCGGACATCAAGATCAATGCCGTGCGCCGGCGCGGCGGCGAGGTGGTGCTGCACGGGGACGCCTACGACGAGGCCTATGCCCACGCCCGCAAGCTGGCCGACTCCGAGGGACTGACCTTCATCCATCCGTTCGACGACCCCGAGGTAATCGCCGGCCAGGGCACCATCGGCATGGAGATCCTGCGCCAGCATCCGGACGCCATCGAGGCGGTGTTCGTGCCGGTCGGCGGAGGCGGGCTGATCGCCGGCATCGCCGCCTACCTCAAGCACCTGCGCCCGGCCACTCGCATCGTCGGCGTGGAGCCCGAGGACGCCGCCTGCATGCATGCCGCCCTCGCCGCCGGCGAGCGCGTCGTCCTGCCGCAGGTCGGCCTGTTCGCCGACGGCGTGGCGGTCCGGCAGGCGGGCGAGGAGACCTTCCGCATCGCGCGCGAGTGCGTGGACGAGATGATCCTGGTGAGCACTGACGAGATCAGCGCCGCGATCAAGGACATTTTCGACGACACCCGCGCCATCGCCGAGCCGGCCGGGGCGCTCGCCATCGCGGGCCTCAAGCGATATGTGGGAGCAGCCTCTGGCCGCGAAACCGGCCCCCTGATCGCCATCAACTCCGGCGCCAACATGAACTTCGACCGCCTGCGCCACATCGCCGAGCGGGCGGAGCTGGGCGAGCAGCGCGAGGCCCTGTTCGCGGTCACCATCCCCGAGCGCCCCGGCAGCTTCCGTGCCTTCTGCGAGACACTCGGCCGGCGCGCGATCACCGAGTTCAACTACCGCTTCAACGACCAGCGCGACGCCCACATCTTCGTCGGCGTTCAACTCGACGGCGGCGCGGCGGAGAAGGAAGCCCTCGTCGGCCTGCTGCGCGAGCGTGGCTATCCGGTGCTCGACATGACCGGCAACGAAATGGCCAAGCTACACGTGCGCCACATGGTCGGCGGCCGCGCCCCGCGCGTGGAACACGAGATCCTATACCGCTTCGAATTCCCCGAACGCCCCGGGGCCCTGCTCCACTTCCTCACCCGCATGGGCGCCCGATGGAACATCAGCCTGTTCCACTACCGCAACCATGGCGCTGATTACGGCCGGGTGCTGGTGGGCATCCAGGTTCCGGCCGAGGAGCGCCACCCGTTTGAGCAGTTCCTTGAGGCCTTGGGCTATCCCTACTGGGACGAGAGCGACAATCCAGCCTACGGCCTATTCCTGGCCTAATGTGAGGAAAAGGTCTGGAGCGTTCGCACAAGGCGAAAATCCAGCATGCAAAGGGGAGGCATCTTCGCTCTGTTGGGGTGTAGGAGGCCCGCCCTCGGGCCGACGCTTGCGCACGATACGCATGTCGCGGCGGGGGCGCCGCTCCTCCATCGGCATTCAGAGCGATGAGACAGGTTCATGCGATTGCCCTGGTGAACCCTGCGGGTCGCTCCTCCATCAGCCTATTTTCGGGTACTCTTGAAAGGTTTGCATCCGAGGAGCCCCCCATGAATCAAGACGAACTGAAGCGCCAGGCGGCACTGGCCGCCCTCGAATACGTCAAGCCCGGCACGATTGTCGGTGTCGGCACCGGCTCCACCGTCAATCACTTCATCGACGGCCTGGCCACCATCAAGCACAAGATCGAAGGCGCGGTCTCCAGCTCCAACGCCTCCACCGAGCGCCTGCGCAAGCACGGCATCCAGGTGTTCGACCTCAACGAGGTGGACGACATCCCCGTCTACGTCGACGGCGCCGACGAGGCCAATGAGCACCTGCAACTGATCAAGGGCGGCGGCGGCGCGCTGACCCGCGAGAAGATCATCGCCCACATGGCCAAGACCTTCGTCTGCATCGCCGACGAGAGCAAGCTGGTGCCGATCCTCGGCAAGTTCCCGCTACCGATCGAGGTGATCCCGATGGCGCGCAGCATGGTTGCCCGCGAGCTGGTCAAGCGCGGCGGCAACCCGGTCTACCGCGACGGCTTCGTCACCGACAACGGCAACCAGATCCTCGACGTGCACAACCTCGAGATCATGCAGCCGGCCAAGCTCGAGGATGAGCTGAACAACATCCCCGGCATCGTCACCGTCGGGCTGTTCGCCCTCCGTCCTGCCGATGTGCTGATCCTCGCCACCCGCGACGGCGTGCGCAAGATCGGCTAAGCGCCGCCTGGCTCGAGGCGACCTCCCTCCGGGGAGGTTTTTTTTCGCTTCTGCGCGTCTGCGCGTCTGCGCGTCTGCGCGGAAAACGCGCAAACAAAAAGCCGCGCACGGGGCGCGGCTTGGTTCGGTAAACCGGATAGCGTCTTGCGACGCCGAGGGCTTACTTCAGGGTAGCGATGTGAGCCGCCAGGTTGGCAATGTCGGCGTCGGACAGGCCGGCAGCCATCGGAGCCATCATGGCGGTGTTCGGACCCACCTGCTTGCCGGCCTTGTAGGCAGTCAGCTTGGTGGTCACTTCGTCAGCAGCCTTGCCAGCCAGCTTCGGGAAAATGCCGGCGCCTTCGCCATTCATGCCGTGGCAGCTGGCGCAGCTGGAAGCGTACTTGGACTTGCCAGCGGCAGCATCGCCAGCGGCGAAAGCGGCGCCGCTCATCAGGGCTACGGCAGCGGTCAGGGCTACAACAGTCTTCATCGAGATTCTCCTGTGGGTGAATGCATGGACTTGGACACGTGCACCCCCCGACAGTTCAGTGACGGGTCAGCGCCAAGTTGACGCGCATGTTACCGCACACCCCTCGCGCCCCATAGTAGGAATGGCGCAACACCGCCATCAATTTATCTGTTGCGTATATAAATTTCGTCATCAAACGTGGCCACCCAGTCCGGTTTGATGACCACCAGCGCGGTGAGGATCATCCCGTTGAGCACCGCCTCCGGCAGCATCACCAGCGGCAGGTAGGGCAGGTAGTCATGCCAGAGGTGCACCGCGTCATAGACGCCGGCCCACACCAGCAACGCGGCCCCCAGCACCACGCTGGCCAGCACCCCCAGCGCCGCGCCGAAGAAACCCGGGATGAAGATGTAGACGAAGAAGTTCGGCGCCATGTGGCGGCGCGAGAAGACCAGCGCCGCGTGCGCGACCAGCGCCGGGATGGCCGCGGTGATCAGGGTGTTGACCCCGAGCGCCGTCCAGCCGGCCTGGCCGAGGAAGGTGTAGCCCGCCATGACGATCGCCCCGCCAAGCAGGGCCAGCGGCCAGCCGAACATCAGGCTGAAGGCCGCCATGCCGAGGAAGTGGATGGACAGCCCCGGCCCCACCTCGGCCCGCATGCCCCACAGCAGGACGAGCAGGAGGCACACCGCGAGGAACAGGTGCTGGCGGCTGCCCACGGCCAGGAACAGACGCCATGGGGCGCGCCAGGCTGCCACGCCGAGCAGGAGCAACAGGGTGAGATTGAAGAGCCAGAGCAGACTCGCCGGCAGCAGCCCGTCAGGAAGATTCATATATGCGAATAGATTAGTTTTATTGCCAGACCAAGGCCTGCTACATTATCAATACCCGAGTTCAACACTGGAGCATGTTCCATGGATACCCCCGCCGCCGCGCACGGCCGACTCGAACACTTCCCGATCTCCTTCTTCGCCATCGTGATGGGCCTGGCCGGCCTGACCATTGCGATGGAGAAGGCCGAGCACCTGTGGGGCTGGTCATTCAAGCCCAGCCTCGCGCTGCTGGCGCTCACCGCACTGGCCTATGCCGGCATCGGCCTGACCTACCTGACCAAGTTCCTGCGCCATCGCGGCCACGTGGCCGAGGAGTTCAACCACCCGATCCGCCTGAGCTTTTTCCCGGCCATGTCGATCGGCCTGATCCTGCTCTCCATCGCCAGCCTCGAGTATGCCTCCGGGGTTGCACTCTGGTTGTGGGGCATCGGCAGCGCGGTGCAGCTGCTGTTCACCTTGATCATCCTGTCCGCCTGGATCCACCACGAGAAATTCCAGATCCAGCATAGCAACCCGGCCTGGTTCATTCCCATCGTCGGCAACATCTTGGTGCCGGTGGCCGGTGTCCAGCTGGGCTTCCCGGAAGTGTCCTGGTTCTTCTTCAGCATCGGCCTGGTGTTCTGGATCGTGCTGCTGACCATCCTGATGAACCGCTTCTTCTTCCACAACCCGCTGCCGGCCAAGCTGCTGCCGACGCTGTTCATCTTGATCGCCCCGCCGGCGGTTGGCTTCATCTCCTGGATCAAGCTGCATCATGGGGTGCTGGATGATGCCGGGCGCGTGCTTTATTACATTGCCCTGTTCACCACCCTGCTGCTGTTCTTCCAGTTCAGGCAGTTCGCCAAGGTGAAGTTCGCCATGCCGTGGTGGGCCTACTCCTTCCCGATGGCCGCCATCACCATCGCGACCATGATCATGCTGGAAAAACTCGGCGGCGCCTTCTTCGCCTCGCTCGCCCCGCTCTTGCTCACCCTGCTGGTGCTGCTGATCGTGGTGCTGATCGTCAACACCGTTCGTGCGATGATGCGCGGCGAGATCTGCGTCCCGGAGTGACCCGGGCATCACCTGCTTGATGGAGTTGGCATGAGCATCACGGCGATCATTCACCTGCATGGCCTGTTCGTCATCCTCTCGCTGATCGGGTTCGTCACCCGCGGCTACTGGATGCTGCGCGACTGCCCCGCGCTGCACGCGCGTTGGGTGAAGATCACCCCGCACGTCATCGACACCCTGCTGCTCATCACCGCCCTGTGGGCCGCCTGGGTCATGTTCTGGTCCAACGGCGCCCACCCGGCCTTCCTGACGGTGAAGATCGTCGGCCTCATCGCCTATATCGTGCTCGGCACCGTCGCCCTCAAACGCGGCAGGACGAAGGCCATCCGCGCCGGGGCCTTTGTCGCCGCCATCGCGCTGTTCGTCTATCTGATGGCGGTGGGCAAGACCATGCAGGTCATTCCGTTCGCGGGCTGAGGGGAGCAAGAAAACCTTGAGCTGAAACGCGCAGGTGATAATCTGCGCGTTTTTCTTTTTCGGGAAGCTGAGATGTCTGCTGTCCAGCCGCTGGTGGGCGTGATCATGGGCTCCAAGTCCGACTGGGAGACCATGCGCCACGCCGTCGAGACCCTGGAGGCCTTCGGGGTGCCGCACGAGACGCGCGTCGTGTCGGCGCACCGCACCCCCGACCTGCTGATGGAGTATGCCGCCAGCGCCGCCAGGCGCGGGCTGGAAGTCATCATCGCCGGCGCCGGCGGGGCAGCCCATCTGCCGGGCATGGTCGCGGCCAAGACGGTGGTGCCGGTGCTCGGGGTGCCGGTGCAGTCCAAGGCGCTGAACGGCATGGATTCGCTGCTTTCCATCGTGCAGATGCCGGGCGGCATCCCGGTCGGTACCCTCGCCATCGGTCAGGCCGGGGCGAAGAACGCCGCCCTGCTGGCTACCGCCATCCTCGCCAACACCCGTCCTGACCTGCGCGAGCGCCTTGAAGCCTTCCGCGCCGAGCAGACCACGAGCGTGCTGGACCACCCCGATCCGCGAGACTGACATGTCCCATCCCAGCGCCCCCCGCATCGGCATCATCGGCGGCGGCCAGCTCGGGCGCATGCTCGCCCTGGCCGGCATTCCGCTTGGCCTGGAATTCGTGTTTCTCGACCCCTCCCCCGAGGCCTGCGCCCGCCTGGTCGGCGAGCAGATCGTGGCGGACTACGACGAGTTGATGGCGCTGGAGCGGCTGGTCAACGACACCGACGTCATCACCCTGGAGTTCGAGAACATCCCGGTCGCCGCCGCCCGCTTCGTGCAGGAGCGCGGCTTGCTCTTCCCTGGTCCCCGGGCGCTTGAGGTGGCGCAGGACCGGGTCAACGAGAAGACGCTGTTCGGCGAACTCGGCATCCCCACCCCGCCCTGGCGCGCAGTGGACAGCCTCGAGGGGCTGCGTGCGGCGGTCGCCGAGATCGGTCTGCCTGCTGTGCTCAAGACCCGCCGCCTTGGCTACGACGGCAAGGGTCAGGCCGTGCTGCGTGAGCCTGCGGACATCGAGACCGCCTGGGCCGCGCTGGGCTCCGCCCCGCTGATTCTCGAGGGCTTCATCGCCTTCCGCCGCGAGGTGTCGATCATCGCGGTGCGCTCGCGCACCGGCGAACTGGCCTTCTACCCGCTGTCCGAGAACACCCACGAGCGCGGTATTCTCAAGCTCTCGCTCAGCCGCGCGGGCGACCCCATGCAGGCCGAGGCCGAGGCGCATGCACGCAAGGTGCTGGAGACCCTGGACTACGTCGGCACGATGGGCTTCGAGTTCTTCGTCACCGACAGTGGCCTGATCGCCAACGAGATCGCCCCGCGCGTGCACAACACCGGCCACTGGACCATTGAGGGCGCGGCCACCAGCCAGTTCGAGAACCACCTGCGCGCCATCCTTGGCCTGCCGCTCGGCAGCACCGCCCTGCGCGGTGCCGCGGCCATGCTCAACTTCATCGGCGAGCTGCCGCCGATCGGGCATGCGCTGACCCTGGCCGATGTGCATTTCCACGCCTATGGCAAGGAACCGCGCCCCGGCCGCAAGGTCGGCCACGCCACCCTGGTGGCGCGCGACGAGGCGGAGCGCGACGCCCGCCTGGCCAAGCTTCTCGCGCTCGCGTAAACGCGGCGCCTCGGCGCGACACTCGGCCCCCCATTCGCGACGAGGGCGTCGCTCCTACAGGTCGAGCGCGCCCTTGCGCGCCCCCTCCTCCAGCACGTAGTCCCGGAACGCCTGCGCCGCCGGCGACAGGCGCTTGCCCTGCCGATGGACCAGGTACCAGTGGCGCAGGATGGGGAAGCCCTCCACATCCAGGGTGATGACTCGCCCGGCCGCGAGTTCGCGCTCCACCGTGTGCAGGGACACCACCCCGAGTCCCAGCCCCACCTCCACCGCCTGCTTGATCGCCTCGTTCTTGTTCATCTCCATGGCCGGCTTCAACTCCAGGCCATGCTCGTGGAACAGCCCCTCCATCGCATTCCGCGTCCCCGAACCGACCTCGCGCGCCAGCATGGGCTCCTCCGCCAAGCGGCGGAATGGAATGCTCCTCTCCCTGGCCAGCGGATGCTGCGGCGGGGCGATGACCACCAGCGGATTGAGCATGAAGGCCTGGGCCTCCAGATCGCGCCCCGAGGGCGGTTGCCCCATGATGGCGAGATCCGTCTCGTTCGCCGCCAGCTGGTTGAGCAGGGTCTCGCGATTGACCACGTTGAGGGTCAAGCGCACGTCCGGGCGCTGCTGGCGGAACTGGGCCATCAGCCGGGTCGCGAAATAGTGCGCCGTGCTGACCACCCCCACCGTGAGCGAGCCGCCCCTTACCCCACGCAGGTCCGCCAGGGTGTTCTCGAGGTCGAGCAGCTGCTGCTCGATCGCCTGGCTCACCCGATGCACTTCGCGCCCGGCATCGGTGAGGAAGATCTTCTTGCCGATCTGCTCGAACACGGGCAGGCCGAGCGCCTCCTCCAGCTGCTTGACCTGCATGGAGACCGCCGGCTGTGACAGGTGCAGCTCGCCCGAGGCACGCGAGAAACTGAGATGCCGCGCCACCGCATCGAAGACCTGGAGCTGGCGCAGGGTGATGTGAAGCATAAGGACACCTGATGGTTTTTATCAGGATATCCGAATATCTCTTATGTGTTGAGCCCGGTATAGTCCGCAAAACCTCGAGGGGTTTCAGTTTTTATTCCCGCATCAACACACCTGATCTGGAGAGCAGCATGGCCCTTGACCAGTCCAACCGCTACGCCGATCTGAGCCTTCGCGAAGAAGACCTGATCGCCGGCGGCAAGCACATCCTCGTCGCCTATCACATGGTTCCGGGCGCCGGCCACGGCTTCCTGGAGTGTGCCGCGCACGTCGCCGCCGAGTCCTCCACCGGCACCAACGTCGAAGTCTCCACCACCGACGACTTCACCCGCGGCGTCGACGCCCTGGTGTACGAGATCAACGAATCCACCGGTCTGGTCAAGATCGCCTATCCGCTGGACCTGTTCGATCGCAACCTGATCGACGGCCGCATGATGATCGTCTCCTTCCTGACCCTGACCATTGGCAACAACCAGGGCATGGGCGACGTCGAATCCCTGAAGATGGTGGACTTCTGGGTTCCCCGCCGCGTGATCGAGCTGATGGACGGCCCGGCCACCGACATCTCCGACCTGTGGCGCATCCTCGGCCGCCCGGTCAAGGACGGCGGCTACATCTCCGGCACCATCATCAAGCCGAAGCTGGGTCTGCGTCCGGAGCCGTTCGCCAAGGCCGCCTACGAGTTCTGGCTGGGCGGTGACTTCATCAAGAACGACGAGCCGCAGGGCAACCAGGTCTTCTCCCCGATGAAGAAGACCATCCCGCTGGTCTACGACGCGATGAAGCGCGCCATGGACGAAACCGGCGAGGCCAAGCTGTTCTCCGCCAACATCACCGCCGACGACCACTACGAGATGTGTGCCCGTGCGGACTTCATCCTCGAAACCTTCGGCCCGGACGCGGACAAGGTCGCGTTCCTGGTCGACGGCTACGTTGGCGGCCCGGGCATGATCACCACCGCCCGTCGCCAGTATCCGAAGCAGTACCTGCACTATCACCGTGCCGGCCACGGCGCCGTGACCTCCCCGTCCTCCAAGCGCGGCTACACCGCCTACGTGCTGGCCAAGATGGCCCGCCTGCAGGGTGCCTCCGGTATCCACGTCGGCACCATGGGCTTCGGCAAGATGGAAGGCGACAAGAGCGACCGCGACATCGCCTACATCATTGAGCGTGACAGCTACACCGGTCCGTACTTCCACCAGGAGTGGTACGGCATGAAGCCGACCACCCCGATCATCTCCGGCGGCATGAACGCCCTGCGTCTGCCGGCGTTCTTCGAGAACCTCGGCCACGGCAACGTGATCAACACCGCCGGCGGCGGCTCCTACGGCCACATCGACTCCCCGGCCGCAGGCGCCAAGTCCCTGCGTCAGGCCTACGAGTGCTGGAAGGCCGGTGCCGACCCGATCGAGTACGCGAAGGAGCACAAGGAATTCGCACGCGCGTTCGAATCCTTCCCGCACGACGCCGACAAGATCTATCCGGGCTGGCGCGAGAAGCTGGGCGTCCACAAGTGAGTTGCTGATGCTGGAATGTTTCATCCATGAAACATCCAGCTCGCAGCTCGCCCGGGGCCGGCACATGTCCGTCCCCGGCTCCACAAAGCGTGGCTGAGCCACGCGTTGTGTTGGGGCATCCTGCCCCAAACGCCTAGCTTGCCTCGTCATATACCCCCGCTCCGCCGGGGGTATTTTTTCGGCCCGCTTGGCCATGCGCACCTTCCCGTGCCCATCGCCAAGCCTGCCCCTCAAGAGCACGACCATGATCGACAAAGACCAGTACATCGTTAAGCAAGAGCCGTTCTACCAGCCGCAGCGCAACGAGGTGGAGCTGTACGAGGCTGCCTACCGCAACCGCCTGCCGGTGATGGTCAAGGGCCCGACCGGCTGCGGCAAGTCGCGCTTCGTCGAATACATGGCGTGGAAACTCGGCAAGCCGCTCATCACCGTGGCCTGCAACGAGGACATGACTGCCTCCGACCTGGTCGGCCGCTACCTGCTCGAATCCAACGGCACCCGCTGGCAGGATGGCCCGCTGACCCTCGCCGCCCGCATCGGCGCCATCTGCTACCTGGATGAAGTGGTCGAGGCCCGCCAGGACACCACCGTGGTCATCCACCCGCTGACCGACCACCGCCGCACCCTGCCGCTGGACAAGAAGGGCGAACTGGTCGAGGCCCATCCGGACTTCCAGCTGGTGATCTCCTACAACCCCGGCTACCAGAGCCTGATGAAGGACCTCAAGCAGTCCACCAAGCAGCGCTTCGCGGGCTTCGAGTTCGACTATCCGAAGCCGGAACTGGAGACGACCATCCTCGCCAGGGAAACCGGCCTGGACGAGGCCACCGCGGCGAAGCTGGTGAAGATCGGCGTCACCGCGCGCAACCTCAAGGGCCACGGCCTGGACGAGGGCATCTCCACCCGCCTGCTGGTCTACGCGGCCACCCTGATCAAGGACGGCGTGCACCCGCATGATGCCTGCCGCATGGCCCTGGTGCAGCCGATCACCGACGACGCCGACATCCGCGACACGCTCGAACACGCCATCGACGCGACCTTCGCCTGAAGACTCGACGCCTCCCCCGTGAAAGGGGAAGGCGGGAAAACCGCCGCATGACCACCATCACAGCAGAACAAGCCCAAGCCCTGTGGGTCCGTCTCGAAACCCGCTTCGAGCAGGTCGAGGCCGTGTTCGAGGACTGTCTGGCCGAGGCCCGGGCTGCCCTGACGCCCGACGGCCTAGACGCATGGGTCGAGGCCGCCCGCCTGCTCGGCAAGCTCGGCCGCGGCGCGGAGCCGATGCTCGCCCTGCTGGAGGAATGGCCCGCCACCGCCCGGGCCGTGGGCGAGGGCATGCTGCCCGCCGTCATGGCCCTGGTGCACCGGCTGCAACGCTCGCCCAATGGCCGCGCCATCGCCCCCTTCCTGCAAACCCTCGCCCCGGTGGCCCGCCGCCTGCATTCGCCGGAACAGCTCGAACACTACCTCGACATCGTGCGCGACCTGGCGGAGCGCACCACCGGCTCCATCCACGGCCACCACACCACTTTCCCCAGCCCCGGCCTGCCGGATTTCCTGGACAAGGCCCCCGTCCTGCTGCAACTGCTCTCCGTCGGCGGCCTGCGCAACTGGGTGGATTACGGGGTGCGCAACTACCACAACCATCCCGAGCGCCAGAAGGAATACTTCAGCCTGCAATCCGCCGACAGCCGCGCGGTGATGCAGCGCGAACGCCACGGCACCCTGCTCGCGGACGTGGAACGCAGGCTCGACCTCTACCTGCGCGGACTGTGGCAGGACGGCGATCCGCTCGTGCCCTACTCCACCGCCTTCCATGAACTGCGCAAGCCGATGCCGTACTTCGACAAGCTCGGCATCCGCCTGCCTGATGTGCTGGATGATGTGGTGTTTGCCGATGGGCGGGTGATCTCCGGGCTGGACCGCTACCGCGCCATCCTCGCCCACATGGTCGGCCATCGCAGATGGAGCGCGCCGCAGATCGCCGACAACTGGAGCCTGTTCCAGCGCATGGCGGTCGAATTCCTCGAAGACTGCCGCATCGACACCCTCGTCATGCGCGAATACCCCGGCCTGCGCCGCCTCATCCTCGCCCTGCATCCCAAGCCTGCCGAGGATGCCTGCGACGAGGAGACCACCGCCTGCCTGCGCCATCGCCTGGCCATGCTCTCGCGCGCCATCCTCGACCCGCAGCACGGCTACCGGAATGCCGTGCTCAACGAGTTCGTCCAGCGCTTCCACGCCCTGATGCAGGACGGCGAGGCCTCGACAGCCGATATGGCGCGCCTGGCCATCGACTACGTCGCCCGCACCCGCCGCCCGAGCGACCAGTTCGCCAACGTCCATTTTGACGACACCGAGGTCGACTACCGCGACGACAACCGCCATCTGTGGCGCTTCATCGAGGAAGGCGACGAGGAAGAGGCGTTCGACGAGAGGCGCACGCTGGAGCCCGACGAGGAGCTCAAGGGCCTGCCCCCGCGCCACTACCCGGAGTGGGACCACCTCAGCCAGAGCTTCCGCCCCGACTGGGTCAGCCTGTACGAGGCCCTGCACCCGCAAGGTCAGGCGTCCGCCATCGACGCCCTGCTCGCCAAGCATGCCGGCACGGCGAAGCGCCTTGCGCGCATCCTCGACCTGCTCAAGCCGCAGGATAAGGTGCGCATCCGCTTCCAGGAGGAAGGCAGCGAGCTCGACCTGGACGTCGCCATCCGCTCGTTGATCGACTTCAAGGGCGGCGCCCAGCCCGACCCACGGATCAACATGAGCCACCGCACCGCCGGGCGCGACATCGCCGTGACCCTGCTGCTGGACCTGTCGGAGTCGCTGAACGAGAAGGTGAAGGGCTCCGAACAGACCATCCTCGAACTGTCACAGGAAGCGGTCTCCCTGCTCGCCTGGGCGATCGAGCGCCTGGGCGACCCGCTCGCCATCGCCGGCTTCCACTCCAACACCCGCCACGACGTGCGCTACCAGCACATCAAGGGCTTCTCGGAACCGTGGAACGATGAGGTGAAGGGCCGCCTGGCGGCCATGGAGGCGGGCTTCTCCACCCGCATGGGCGCCGCCCTGCGCCACGCCGGGCACTACCTCGGCAAGCGCCGCGCCGACAAGAAGCTGCTGCTGGTCTTGACCGACGGCCAGCCCGCCGACATCGACGTGCTGGATGAGCGCGCCCTGATCGAGGACGCCCGCCAGGCGGTCAACGAGCTCGACCGCGACGGCATCTTCACCTACTGCATCAGTCTCGATCCGAAGGCGGATGAGTACGTCTCCGACATCTTCGGCCGCCACTACACGGTCATCGACCACGTCGAACGGCTGCCGGAGCGGCTGCCGGAGCTGTTCATCGCTTTGACGAAGTGAGGCCGGCGGGGGCGAGCTTGGCCCCCTCCTGCAGCACATAGGCGCGGAACGCCTGCGCGGCGGGCGAGAGGCGCTTGCCCTTGCGGTGCACCACGTACCAGTGGCGCACGATGGGGAAGCCCTCCACATCCAGCACCACCAGGCGGCCGGTCTCGAGTTCCAGCTCCAGGGTGTGCACCGACGCGATCCCAAGCCCCAGCCCGGCGATCACCGCCTGCTTGATCGCCTCGTTGCTGCCCAGCTCCATCACCGTGGTCGGCTGCACCTGGTGGGCGGCAAAGAAGCGCTCGATCGCGCTGCGCGTGCCCGAGCCCTCCTCGCGCACCACGAAATTCTCCTTCGCCACCTCCGCCAGGGGGATGGCCGTCCGTCCCGCCAGCGGGTGGTTGGCCGGCGCCAGCACCACCAGCGGGTTGTCCATGAACGGCTCGGCCTCCAGCTCCATCTCCGCGGGCGGACGGCCCATGATCACCAGGTCACACTCGTTGCGCTCCAGCTGGCCCAGCAGGGTCTCGCGGTTGGTCACGTCCAGGCTGACCTGGATCTGGGGATAGGTGCGCGCGAACTCGGCCAGCAGGCGGGCGGCGAAGTAGCCCGCCGTGGTCGCCACCGAAACCGACAGCGCCCCGCGCTCCATCCCCTTCAGGGCCCCGAACACGTCGTCCATCTCGGCAAACATGGCCGAGATGGCCCGGCTGTAGCGGTACAGCTCGTGCCCGGCGTCGGTCAGGAAGGTCTTGCGCCCCATCTGCTCGAACAGGGGCAGCCCGACCACGTCCTCCAGCTGCTTGACCTGCATGGACACGGCGGGCTGGGTGAGGTGCAGCTCCTGCGCGGCCTTGGTGTAGTTGAGGTGCCGGGCCACGGTCTCGAAAACCTTGAGCTGACGGAAGGTGAGATTCTTCATGCGTTCACCATAAACCCAGTCTTATAGATCCGATCAAAATTATTGAGTTCTCTGATCGATCATCATGGCGGAAGATGCACCCCAGTTCCAGCACACAACCTTCAAGGTCATGTGCTAGAACAAAGTACTCCGCGCCTTTGATGTTGCATCGAAGTCCGCGGCGGGCACCACCAAGTATCCGTATGCCTTCCATCCGACAGGAGGACTGTTCATGGCGAAGACGTATCAGGCTGGCGTAAAAGAATACCGCGCCACCTACTGGGAACCGAACTACACCCCGAAAGACACCGACCTGCTCGCGTGCTTCAAGGTCACCCCGCAGCCGGGTATCGACCGCGAAGAGGTGGCCGCAGCCGTTGCCGCCGAGTCCTCGACCGGCACCTGGACCACGGTGTGGACCGACCTGCTGACCGACCTCGACTACTACAAGGGCCGCGCCTACAAGATCGAGGACGTACCGGGTTCCGACACCGAGTTCTACGCCTTCATCGCCTATCCGATCGACCTGTTCGAGCCGGGTTCCGTCGTGAACGTGTTCACCTCGCTGGTGGGCAACGTGTTCGGCTTCAAGGCCCTGCGCGCCATCCGCCTGGAAGACGTACGCTTCCCGGTCGCCTACCTGACCACCTGTGACGGCCCCCCGCACGGCATTCAGGTCGAGCGCGACATCATGAACAAGTACGGCCGTCCGCTGCTCGGCTGCACCATCAAGCCGAAGCTGGGCCTGTCCGGCAAGAACTACGGCCGTGCCGTCTACGAGGCCCTGCGTGGCGGTCTGGACTTCACCAAGGACGACGAGAACGTCAACAGCCAGCCGTTCATGCACTGGAAGCAGCGTTTCGACTTCTGCCAGGAAGCCATCGAGAAGGCCGAGGCCGAGACCGGCGAGCGCAAGGGTCACTACCTGAACGTCACCGCACCGACCTCCGACGAGATGTTCCGTCGTGCCGAGTACGCCAAGTCCCTCGGCACCCCGATCATCATGATCGACTACATCACCATGGGCTTCGGCGCGACCACCGCCCTGTCCAAGTGGTGTAAGCAGAACGGCCTGCTGCTGCACGTTCACCGCGCAATGCACGGCGTGATCGACCGCAACCCGCACCACGGCATCCACTTCCGTGTGCTGTCCAAGATCATGCGCCTGATGGGTGGTGACCACCTGCACTCCGGCACCGTGGTCGGCAAGCTCGAGGGCGACCGCACCGCGACCCTGGGCTGGATCGACATCATGCGCGAGGAGTACGTGAAAGAAGACCGCTCGCGTGGCATCTTCTTCGATCAGGACTTCGCCTACATGGCGGGCATGATCCCGGTCGCCTCCGGCGGCATCCACGTCTGGCACATGCCGGCGCTGGTCTCCATCTTCGGTGACGACTCCGTACTGCAGTTCGGCGGCGGCACCCTGGGCCACCCGTGGGGCAACGCGGCCGGTGCATGCGCCAACCGCGTCGCTCTGGAGGCCTGCGTCAAGGCACGCAACGAAGGCGTGCAGCTGGAGAAAGACGGCGGCAACGTCCTGCGCGAAGCAGCCAAGCACTCTCCGGAGCTGGCCATCGCACTCGAAACCTGGAAAGAGATCCGCTTCGAGTTCGATACCGTCGACAAGCTGGACGTAGCCCACAAGTAATGGCCCGGGCGGGCCGGTGGCCCGCCCTCATGAACCTGAACACTGAGGTGACAAAATGAGCCAAGTTCAAGATTACAAGAGCCGTCTGTCTGATCCGGCCAGCCGCAAGTTCGAGACCTTCTCCTACCTGCCGGCCATGAGCGATGCGGACATCCGCAAGCAGGTCGAGTACATCGTCTCCAAGGGTTGGAACCCGGCGATCGAGCACACCGAGCCCGAGCACGCCATGGCCAACTACTGGTACATGTGGAAGCTGCCGATGTTCGGCGAGACCGACGTCGACCGCATCCTGGCCGAGGCCAAGGCCTGCCATGAAGCCAACCCGGGCAACCATGTCCGCCTGATCGGCTATGACAACTTCAAGCAGTCCCAGGGCGCGTCCATGGTGATCTACCGCGGCAACACCAAGTAAGACTGCCTCTTGGTGTGATGCCCTCCATCGGGAGGGCTGAGCGGGAAGCCCCGGGCAGTCTCTGACCGGGGCTTTTTTTCAGGTGTGATGCCGACTGCGGACGACCGCAATCGACATCGCATCTCAAAGCCGGCCACCGTCGACGCCGATGATGTGAATGACACTTTAAGCATCCCTTGCAGGAGGAAACGACCATGACCGATCTGCTCGCCCAATACCGCGTGACCAAAGAGCCGTACTACGAGCCGCAGGCCGACGAGATCGCGCTCTACGAGGCCGCCTACGAGAACCGTCTGCCGGTCATGCTCAAGGGCCCGACCGGCTGCGGCAAGTCTCGTTTCGTCGAGCACATGGCCTTCCGCCTGGGCAAGCCGCTGATCACCGTGGCCTGTAACGAGGACATGACCGCCGCCGACCTGGTCGGCCGCTGGCTGCTCGACAAGGACGGCACCCGCTGGCAGGACGGCCCCCTGACCATCGCCGCGCGCCTGGGCGCCATCTGCTACCTGGACGAGATCGTCGAGGCCCGCCAGGACACCACCGTGGTCATCCACCCGCTGACCGACCACCGCCGCACCCTGCCGCTGGACAAGAAGGGCGAGCTGATCGAGGCGCATCCCGACTTCCAGCTGGTGATCTCCTACAACCCCGGCTACCAGAACCTGATGAAGGATCTGAAGCAGTCCACCAAGCAGCGCTTCGCCGGCCTGGACTTCGACTACCCGCAGCCTGAGGTGGAGGCGAAGGTCATCGCCAAAGAGGCCGGCGTGGATGCCGCTACGGCCGAGAAGCTGGTGCAGATCGCCCAGCGCGCGCGCAACCTGAAGGGCCACGGCCTGGACGAAGGCATCTCCACCCGCCTGTGCGTGTACGCCGGCAAGATGATCGCCAAGGGCGTCGAGCCGCGCACCGCCTGCCGCATGGCGATGGTCAGCCCGATCACCGACGATGCCGACATCCGCGACACGCTGGACGCGACCATCCACACCTTCTTCAACTGAGGTTCATCACTCCCTCTCCCCTCGCGGGAGAGGGCTGGGGTGAGGGGGCAAGCCGTGACATGGGTGTCACGGTCAAACTCCGCATCACCCTCTCCCCAGCCCTCCCCCTGCGAGGGGGAGGGAGCCACTGCCGGAGGATGTGACCATGTCCATCGACCTCAACGAATTCATCGCAGGCTTGCCCTGCGCGCAAAAATCGCACGTCCTGCGCGATGCGCTGGAAGGAAGCTACGCGGAAGCGCAGCGCGTGATGTCGCCCCAAGGTTTGAAGACCTACCTGGATGGCGTGACCGCCCTGTGCAACATGGGCAAGGGCGACGACGTGATCATCTCCTTCCTCGAGGAGATGCCCGAGGTGGTGCGCGAGATCGGCGAGGACGCCGTCGGCGAATCGGTCTACACCGTACTCAAGCTGTCCTCGCAGACCTCCGGCGCCGTGCTCGCCCTGCTGTTCGCCAGCCTGCCGACCGCGGCCCGACGCCTGGGCGACATCGCCGTCTACAAGGGCTACCTGAGCCTGATCGAGCGCATGGTGGCGCTGGCCCCGCGCGGCCTGCGTCCCATGCTCGACCACATCGATGAGCTGCTCACCAAGCTCACCCTCGGTGGCCTGCGCCGCTGGGTGATGTACGGCGCGGAGACCTACAAGCGCGACTTTAAAGGCCAGATCGCCTACTTCTCGCTCGAATCCTCGGACGCCATGAGCGTGCTGCAGCGCGAGCGGCGCGGCATCCTGTTCATCGACGCGCAGCGCAAACTGCAGATGTATCTGCGCGCCTTCTGGAACCGCGAGTTCTACCTGCGCCCGACCTCCGGCGACTATGAATCGAAGGAAGGCTACAAACCCTACATCGAGAAGGGCGCCATCTTCGTGCCCGATGCCTACGACGATCATGACGGCATCGCCGGCATGGAGGTCTACCGTGCCGCCGCCGCGCACGCCGCCGCGCACGTCTATTACACCACCGCCGCCATCCAGGCCGACGGCCTCAACCAAATCCAGCGCCTGGTGGTCTCGGTGTTCGAGGATGCACGCGTCGAGGAACTCGCCATCCGGCAGTTCCCCGGCCTGCGCCAGCTCTGGCTGTCCCTCCACCCGAAGCTGGACCCGAACGGCTGCCCGCCACACATGGATGAACTCATCCATGACCTGCTCTGCCTCTCGCGTGGCCTGCTCGACCCGGACTACGATCCGGGCAACGAGCTAAGAAGGCAGTGGATCGCCCGTTTCCACGAGGAGATGGCCAAGCGTCCGCAGGACAACCAGCTCGCCTGGGATCTTGGCGTCACCTACTGCGGCCAGGTCAGCCAGCGGATCCCGGCGCGCATCTCGTCCGCCACCATGGCGGGCCTGCCGGTGCTCTACCGCGACGACAACCGCTTCATCTGGGAATTCGCCGAGCTCGACTGGGAAGGCGAAGGCAAGGACTACACCCCGGCCAGCCAACGCGCCAAACGCCGCCACGTCAACGTGATGGAGTTCGTCGATGCCATCGACTCGGAGATGACCGGCGACATGGACGAGGACGGCGAGATCCTCGTCCTCTCCACCGAGCTGTACCCGTACGAGGACAACGGCGTCAGCTACAACCAGATGGAGGGCAAGGAGCCCGTGCTCGGCCCGTTCCACTACCACGAGTGGGACTACCAGGTGCAGGTCCACCGTCCCGACTGGACCACCGTGTACGAGCGCCGCCTGCCGCGTGGCGACCGCGACGAAATCGACCGCATCCTGCGCGAGCACAAGGGTGTGGCCGCCCGCCTGCGCCACATCATCGACATGCTCCAGCCGAGGGGCCTTGTGATCGAGCGCAAGCAGGCGGAAGGGGACGATCTGGACCTCGACGCGGCCGTGCGCTCGATGGTGGATTATCGTATGGGCATCACCCCCGACGAGCGCGTCCACCTGCGTCGCATCCAGAAGGTACGCGACGTGGCCGTGATGGTGCTGATGGACCTGTCGCAGTCCACCAACGACTACGTGCGCGGCACCGAGAAGACGGTGCTGCAGCTGACCAAGGAGGCGACCACCCTGCTCGCCTGGGCGATCGACGGCATCGGCGACCGCTTCGCGGTGCACGGCTTCGCCTCCGACAGCCGCCACGACGTGCAGTACTACCGCTTCAAAGACTTCTTTGAACCCTGGGACGACAATGCCCAGTCGCGGCTTGCAGGCATGACCGGTCAGCTCTCCACCCGCATGGGTGCCGCCCTGCGCCACGCGGGGCGCCACCTGGCCAAGCAGCAGGCACAGAAGAAGCTGATGCTCGTCATCACCGACGGCGAGCCGGCCGACGTGGACGTGGACGATCCGCAACACCTGCGCTTCGACACCAAGAACGCGGTGGAGGAGCTGAAGCGCGATGGCGTGATGACCTACTGCATCACCCTCGACCCGCACGCGGACGCCTACGTGTCCCGCATCTTCGGCGACAAGCACTTCACCGTGATCGACAACGTCCAACGCCTGCCGGAGAAGCTGCCGCAGCTGTTCGCCTCGCTGACCAAGTAAAGCGCCAAACGCATCGGGACATCAAAGCCGGCACACATGCCGGCTTTGTTTTTTCCGCATCACAAGGTGGTTTCCACAAAAAAACCGGCACGCTGGCCGGCTTTCCTGAGGTCCTGGAAAAGCGAGGGATCAGCGGTGCCGATCCTGGTGCTGCAACCACTCGGGCGGGACCAGGGCTTCCAGCTCTTCCTCCTTGA
>JBFLVZ010000036.1:0-83161 GCA_040758295.1 Pseudomonadota bacterium | reverse complement strand
AGCGGCGGGTCAGCTCAACCGCTTCACGCTTGAACTCGGCGCTGTACTTCTTTCTCTGGGACATAAACACTCCTCGCCCCCATTATGGGACTTCTCTGAAGTGTCCGTGCTATCGGGGTAGAACCCGAGGGAGCTACAACGGTCGAGGTCACACTGTCTGAATGGCTTTAATTGTAGCCATCCGGGGTGAGAGAGGGAGCTACAACATCGACGAGCGCGAGCACTACAATCGGGACGAGATCGGCCACCTGCTCTGGACTTGAGGGGGATCCATCAAAGGTCCTGCTTCAGGACTACCTCCCTCCATCCATCCCTCACCCGCGTCGAGAAGCTGCGCAGGCGGGGGGCTCAACAGCTTGCAGACCCCGCATCACTGCGGGCTCTGGCGCACCCTCACCCGGTCGATCCGCCGCCCGTCCATATCAACCACCTCGAACACATACCCCTCGAGCCCGAACTGCTCGCCGATCTTCGGCAGGTGGCCGAGGTGGTGCAGGACATAGCCGGCCAGGGTGTGGAAGCCGCGCAATTTGCCGATATCGGCCAGGCCGAGCAACTCGGCCACTTCGTCCAGCGGCAGACCGCCATCCAGGAGGTAGCTGCCGTCCTCGGCGAGCACGACCATGGGGTTGGCCGGCCCCGCCGTTTCCGCGGTTTCTCCCGCCAGCGCGGCAAGGATGTCCATGGCGGTGACGAGCCCCTGCAGGCTGCCGTATTCGTCGGCCACGAAGGCGATGGGAACAGGTGCCTGCCGTAGGCGTTCGAGTAGGGTGAGCGCACGCATGCCCTCCTGCACCACCAGGGGCGGTCGCATCACCTTGCGCAGGTCGAGGGGCTCCCCTTGCAGTCGCTGGATGAGCAGATCCCGAACCAGCACCACGCCCTCGAGCTCATCCAGCTCACCGCGGCAGACCGGCAGGCGAGCATGGGGGCTGGCCTGCAGAACACCGAGCAGGGCGATTTCGTCGCTGTCGGCATCCAGCCACACGATGTCCGGACGGGGTGTCATGATCGCCTCGACGGAACGATCGGCGAAGCGCATGACCCGCTGCAGCATGGCGTGTTCACCGCGTTCGACCACCCCGGCCTCGCTGGCCTCGGCCAGGATGGCGTGGATTTCCTCGTCGCTGACCTTGTCCCGCACCGCCGCATCCTGCCCCATCAGCCGCAATGTCAGGCGGGTGGAGGTATCCAGCAGCCAGATGAGCGGGGCGGAGATCCAGGCAAGCAGGCTCATGGGGCGCGCGACGAGGGCTGCCAGGGGTTCGGCATGCGCGAGGGCGAGCTGTTTCGGCACGAGTTCGCCGATGATGAGGGAAAGGTAGGTCAGGCCAATGACGACGATCCCGAAGGCCAGGCTCGCGCTGTAGGGTGCGAGCAAGGGGACGTCCGCCATCCAGCCAGCCAGCGGGCCGGACAGGGTGGCGCCCCCGTAAGCCCCGGCGAAGATGCCCACCAGGGTGATGCCGACCTGGACGCTGGACAGGAAGCGGGAGGGTTCCGCCGCCAGCCGAAGGGCCGTGTCGGCCCCCCTCCGTCCCGCCTTGGCCAGCACCCGCAACCGCGCCGGCCGCGCCGAAATGACGGCCAGCTCCGACAGGGCGAAGAAGCCATTGAGCACAATCAGCCCGAGGACGATGAGAAAGTCGGCCAGCATGCACCCGTCCCGAGAGTCCGGA
The DNA here is from genome assembly GCA_040758295.1 of Pseudomonadota bacterium. Lineage (GTDB taxonomy): Bacteria > Pseudomonadota > Gammaproteobacteria > Halothiobacillales > Halothiobacillaceae > Thiofaba. The sequence continues at coordinate 81,482 of JBFLVZ010000036.1, read as the reverse complement.
GCCTAGGATTCTAGGATAGCGCTGATGCTCCGCATCCCAGCGCCACTGGTCATGACGACACGCCACGGGCAGGTTCGCCCAGCACGTTGGGCTCGCCCTCCGAGCGGGCGATGACCACCGCGCCGACCGAATCGGAGAAGACGTTAACCGCCGTGCGGCTCATATCGAGCAGGCGGTCGACCGCCATGATCAGTCCCATCGCCTCGAGCGGCAGGCCGAGGCTGCTCAGGATGAGGGTGATGGCCACCAGGCTCGCGGCCGGGATGCCGGCCACACCGACCGAGGTCAAGAGGGCGAGCAATAGGATGGTGAATTGCTGCACCAGGCTCAGCTCGACCCCGTAGAGCTGGGCGATGAACAGTACGACCACACCTTCAAACAGGGCGGTGCCGTCCATGTTCACCGTCGCGCCCAGCGGCAGGACGAAACTCGCGGTGCGGTTGGAGACGCCAGCCCCCTTCTCCACGCAGTCCATGGTCACCGGCACGGTCGCGGCACTGGAGGCGGTCGAGAAGGCGGTCAGAAGGGCCGGGAGCATGGCGCGGTAGTGGCGTAGCGGGCTCACCCCGGCAATGAAGCGCAGGATTAGCGGCAGGGTGACCAGCATGTGGAAGGCGAGTGCCAGCAGCACGGTGAGCATGAAGCCGGCCAGGGGGCGGAAGGCGTCAAGCCCGGCCTCGGCCACCACCTTCGCCACGAGGGCGAACACGCCGATCGGGGCGAAGCGCAGCACCAGATCGGTGATGCGCATCATCACCTCGAACACGCCCTGCCAGAAGGCACGCAGCACGTCGCCCGGCCCCTTCTCGATGCGGGTCATGAACAGGCCGAACAGCAGGCTGAAGGTGATCAGCCCAAGCATCTGGCCTTCGGCGGCCGCGGCGATGATGTTGGGCGGGAAGAAGCGCTGCAGGATGGCGGCGAGATCTCCCATGCCGCGCCCCTCGACGGCGGCAGCGACGGCCCCGGCCCCGCCGGTCGGCAGCGCGATGCCTGACTCCACACCGGGCTGGATGAGATTGACGAACAGCAAGCCGGTGAGGATGGCCAGCAGGCTGGTCGCCAGGTAATAGACCAGGGCCTTGGCACCGATCCGCCCCAGCCCGGGCCCGTCACCGAGCGATCCGACCCCGCTGATGATGGCGGACATCACCAGCGGCACGATCAGCATCTTGAGGGCGTTGAGGAACAGGTCGCCGACGAAGGCATAGACAGCGTGCAGGCGCAGGCCGAAAAGCTGCGCTTCCATGCCGCCGAGCGCCCCGGCTGCGATGGCCAGCGCCACCGCCAGCAGGATGGCGCGCACCGGGACCGAGGAGGAGGCCTTTGAGACGCCGCGACCGAACATGCGGGGTCTTCAGTCGGCCCGCATCAGAGATCCTGGCGCTGGGTGATCTCGGCCCGTGCCCGCAGGTGGGCGATGAAGGCAGACAGCTCGCCCATGCCGACGTTCTGACGCAGCTCCTCGCGGATGGCGAGGCGCTCCGCCTCATCAAGTGCCGCGGGGTCGCCATCCTTGACCGACAGCACGCGCACCACGGCCATGTCGCCATTGCCCAGACGGACGCTGCCGACCAACGGGGCATCGGCCGTGGGGCGGCCGACGGAGAATGCTGCACGGCGGATGGCCGGATCGACCTCGTCCGCGCCCAGGCGCTTGAGCTCGCCCTTGAAGCCCGGCTCGGCGCCGACCTGGCGCAGAGCCTCGTCGACGGCACCGGCCATGGAGAGCGCCTTGCGCAGGCGGGCCGCATCCGCCTCGACCAGGCGCACGAGCTCCTGCTCGACCACGCGGCGCTGGACCTCGGCGCGGACCGTCTCAAACGGCTGGTCCGCCGCAGCCTGGTGCTCCGCCACGCGGATGACCGCCACCTGGTTGCCGGAAAGATCGATCAGGTCGCTGTTGCGCCCCTGCTCCAGCACCTCGGGCGTGAACGCGGCGGCGCGCAGCTTGGGATTCGCGCCCAGGCCCTCGCCTTGGTCGCGGGTCACCCAGCCGCTGGTCTGGACCTTGAGGCCCAGCGCCTCGGCCGCCGGGGCAAGGCTGTCCGGCTGCTCGTAGGCGAGCGTCGCCAGACGGTCGGCCAGGTCATGGAAGCGCTCCTCGGCCATGCGCTGGGCCGCGTCGACCAGCATGGCCTGACGCACTTCGTCCAGCGGCTTCGGCTTGGCCTTTTCGATGTGTTCGAGCTTGATCAGGTGCCAACCGAAGTCGGTCTGCACCGGCGCGCTGATCTCGCCCTCCTTGAGCGCGAACAGGGCCTTCTCGAACGGTTCGACCATCATCCCGCGCTCCACCAGCCCGAGCTCGCCCCCCTGCCCGGCCGAGCCCGGGTCCTGGGAGTACTGCTTCGCCAGGGCGGCGAAGTCCTCGCCCCCGACCAGCCGCTCGCGCAGCGCCTCGGCCTGCTTGCGCGCGGCCTCCATGTCGCCGCCCTCGGGCGGGGTGATGAGGATGTGGCGTGCCTCACGGCGCTCGCGCTGCGCTTCGCGCGCCAGGTAGTCCTCGTAGGCTTGGCGGAGGTCCTCCTCGCTCGGCGTCATGCTGGCCGCAAGCTCATCCACCGAGAGGGCGATGTAATCCAGGCGCACCCGCTCCGGAAGGCGGAAATCCTGCACATGGTCCTTGTAATAGGCCTGAAGCTGGGCCTCATCCGGCTGGATGGCGGCACGGCGCGGCGCGGCCGGGAGGGTGTAGACCTCGACATCGCGCGTCTGCCCGCGCAGGCGCAGGAAGGCATCCACGTTGGCCGCAACGTCGAAGGCACTGAGGGCGATACCGCGCTGCAGCTGGTCGAGCACGAGATCCTGGCGTACCTCGTGCTCGAAATCGAGCGGACTCTGCCCCTGCAGGCCCAGCACCTGCTCGTAGCGCGCCTGACTGAAGACGCCGTTCTCCTGGAAGGCCGGCACCCCGCGCAGCACTGCGGCGAGTTCCGCATCGCTCACGCGCAGGCCCTGCTTGTGCGCGTACTGACGCAGGACCTCCCGCAGGATCAGCCCGTCCAGCACCTGACGCTTGAGGCCTAGCCCCTCGAGCATGTCCGGCGGGACGGTGCCGCCGAAGGCCTGCGCCAGGCGCTGGCGCTCCTGGTTGTAGGCCTGGTCGAAGGCGCGCGGGGAGATATCCTGCCCGTTGACGGTGGCCATCGGTGCATCGCTGCCGCCGCGGAAATACTCACCGACCCCCCACAGCACGAAAGGGATACTGATGAGGCCCACAATGGCATAGGCAATCCAGCCGGAGAGGCGGTCACGGAGATTCATCAACATGGCAGGACACTCGAACTCGAAGACAGCAAAATCGCGGACATAAAAAAGCCTCCCGGTCCCTTCTTGAGGGACGCTGGGAGGCCATGGACAGACCGGAACTTAGTTGACGGCGTCCTTCAGACCCTTGCCAGCCTTGAAGGAGGGCAGCTTGGAGGCAGCGATCTTGATCTCCGCGCCGGTCTGCGGGTTGCGGCCGGTACGGGCCTCGCGCTCGCGGACCAGGAAGGTGCCAAAGCCCACCAGGGTGACCTGCTCGCCTTTCTTCAGGGCGTCGGTCACGGCGGCGACGAAGCCATCCACGGCACGTGCAGCGGCGGCCTTGGAGATGTCGGCGGACTGGGCAACGGCGTCGATCAGTTCGGATTTGTTCATGGTCGTATGAATCCTTTGAGGCGTTGTGCTTGCGGGTGGTAGACCAACCCCATGCCAGGTACCCGGCCCGGCTGGGTCGCCCCCGGCCCCCCGCAGCTGGCCTAGGCCGCATGCTGACGGGTTTTGCCGGAACTGCGAGGTTTATAACAAGCCCCCCCGGGGACGTCAACGCCCACCGGGCTTATGCCTCAATCAGTGAGGCAGGGGGGCCTCCGCCTTGCGCGCACGCCCCCGGCGCCCTGCCGGGACGTCCGAGGCGGCCGGCGGCACCATGCCTTCGTCCCGCGGGCGCGGCTTCTCGGCGAGCGCGATATCCAGCACCTGGTCGACCCATTTCACCGGGCGAATGTCCAGTTTCGCCTGGATATTCTTCGGGATCTCGACCAGATCCTTGCGGTTCTCCTCCGGGATGATGACCGTGCGGATGCCGCCACGGTGGGCCGCGAGCAGCTTCTCCTTCACCCCGCCGATCGGCAGGACCTCACCGCGCAGGGTGATCTCGCCGGTCATGGCCACGTCGGCACGCACCGGGATGCCGGTCAGGGCGGAGACCAGCGCGGTGCACATGGCGATGCCCGCACTCGGGCCGTCCTTGGGCGTGGCGCCCTCCGGCACGTGGATGTGGATGTCCTTCTTCTCGTGGAAGTCGGGTTCGATGCCAAGTTGCTCGGCACGCGCGCGCACCACGGTCATCGCCGCCTGGATGGACTCCTGCATCACCTCCCCAAGCTGGCCGGTGTAGGTCAGCTTGCCCTTGCCCGGCACCACGGCGGTCTCGATGGTCAAAAGATCGCCGCCCACCTCGGTCCAGGCCAGGCCGTTGACCTGGCCGACCTGGTTCTGCTCCTGCGCCTTCTCGAAGCTGAAGCGGCGCACGCCGAGGTACTTGTCGAGGTTCTTCGGCGTGACCTTGATCGCACCCTTCGCCTTGGCCTTGGGCCCGGCAAGGAGGATCTCCTTCACCACCTTGCGGCAGATCTTGGAGATCTCGCGCTCGAGGTTGCGCACACCCGCCTCGCGGGTGTAGTAGCGCACGATGTCACGCAGGGCATCCTCGCCGATGGACAACTCGCCATCCTGCAGGCCGTTGTTCTTCATCTGCTTGGGCACGAGGTAGCGCTGGGCGATGTTGACCTTCTCGTCCTCGGTGTAGCCGGCCAGGCGGATCACCTCCATCCGGTCGAGCAGGGGCCCTGGGATGTTCAGGCTGTTCGCCGTGGCGATGAACATGACCTCGGACAGATCGATGTCGACCTCCATGTAGTGGTCGCCGAAGGTGCTGTTCTGCTCGGGGTCGAGCACCTCGAGCATGGCCGAGGCCGGATCGCCACGGAAGTCGTTCGACATCTTGTCGATCTCGTCCAGCAGGATCAGCGGGTTCTTGCTGCCCACTTTGGCCAGGGTCTGCACGATCTTGCCAGGCATGGAGCCGATGTAGGTGCGGCGGTGCCCGCGGATCTCGGCCTCGTCGCGCACGCCGCCGAGGGCGATGCGGGCGAATTTGCGGTTGGTGGCCTTGGCGATCGACTGACCAAGCGAGGTCTTGCCCACGCCGGGCGGGCCGACGAGGCAGAGGATGGGCCCCTTGAGCGCCTTCACGCGCTGCTGCACGGCGAGGTACTCGAGGATGCGTTCCTTGACCTTCTCCAGGCCGTAGTGATCGGCCTCCAGCACCTGCTCGGCGAGGCTGATGTCGTTGCGCACCTTGTTGCGCTTCTTCCACGGCACCTGCAGCAGCCAGTCGAGGTAGTTGCGCACCACGGTCGCCTCGGCGGACATGGGCGACATCATCTTCAGCTTGTTCAGCTCGGCGCGGGCCTTGTCGCGCGCCTCCTTCGGCATGCCGGCCTTCTCGATCCGGCGCTCGAGGTCCTCGAGCTCGCTCGGCCCCTCCTCCATCTCGCCCAGTTCCTTCTGGATCGCCTTCATCTGCTCGTTGAGGTAGTACTCGCGCTGGCTCTTCTCCATCTGCTGCTTGACGCGGCCACGGATGCGCTTCTCCACCTGCAGCAGGTCGACCTCGGCCTCGATCAGGGCCATGAGGTGCTCCATGCGCTCGCCGATGCTGGTCATCTCCAGGATGCGCTGCTTCTCGTCGAGGCGCAGGGGCATGTGCGCGGCGATGGTGTCGGCCAGGCGCGAAGGGTCGTCGATGCCGGCGAGCGAGGTGAGGATCTCGGGCGGGATCTTCTTGTTGAGCTTGACGTAGTTCTCGAACTGGCCGAGCAGGGTGCGCATGTGCACCTCGAGCTCGCGCTCGTCCTCGATCATCTGCTCAGGCAGGGGCATGATCTGCGCGGTGAAGTAGGTCTCCAGCGCGTACAACTGCTCCACGCGCACGCGTTCCCCTCCCTCGACCAGCACCTTGACGGTGCCGTCGGGAAGCTTCAGCAGCTGGAGGATCTGCGAAAGGGTGCCGATGGCGTGCAGCTCGTCACGCCCCGGCTCGTCGACGTCGGCGCTCTTCTGCGCCACCAGCAGAATCTGCTTGTTGGCCTGCACGGCGGCCTCGAGGGCGGCGATGGACTTCTCCCGGCCGACGAACAGCGGGATGACCATATGCGGGTAGACCACCACGTCGCGCAGCGGCAGCACCGGCACGATGCGCGGCTGGCCTTCGATGATCTCGGATTGGATTTCAGTGTGCGGCATAGTGTCCTCAACGCGGCTCAAGGCCGCTTCATGGTTCAGGACTTAAGGGCAGGCAGGCCCATTTGCAAGACCCGCCCCACACGATCCTGCATGCTGCGGGGCGGGCGGACTTACTCGGAGGCGGCGCGCGGCAATTCGCTGTTCTCGAACACCAGGTAGGGCTGGGCCTCGCCCTGGATGACGGCCTCGTCGACCACCACCTTCTGCAGATGCGGAAGCGAGGGCAGGTCGTACATGGTCTCGAGCAGGGTGTGCTCGAGGATGGTGCGCAGGCCGCGCGCGCCGGTCTTGCGCTGCATCGCCTTGTGGGCGATGGCGGTGAGGGCGTCCGGGCGGAACTCGAGCTGGACGTCCTCCATCTCGAACAGCTTGGCGAACTGCTTGGTCAGCGCGTTCTTCGGCTCGGTCAGGATGCGCACCAGCGCCGCCTCATCGAGCTCGTCCAGGGTCGCGACCACCGGCAGGCGGCCCACCAGCTCCGGAATCAGGCCATAGCGGACCAGGTCCTCGGCCTCCACGTCCTGGAACAGCTCGGACAGGTTGCGCTTGTCGTCCTTGCTCTTCACCTCGGCGGCGAAGCCGATGCCCCCCTTCTCCGCGCGGCGGCGGATGATCTTGTCCAGCCCCTCGAACGCCCCGCCGCAGATGAACAGGATGTTGGAGGTGTCCACGTGCAGGTATTCCTGCTGCGGATGCTTGCGCCCGCCGGACGGCGGCACGGCCGCCACGGTGCCCTCGATCATCTTCAGCAGCGCCTGCTGCACGCCCTCGCCCGACACGTCGCGGGTGATCGAGGGGTTGTCGCCCTTGCGGGTGATCTTGTCGATCTCGTCGAGGTAGATGATGCCGGTCTGCGCCTTCTCCACATCGTAGTCGCACTTCTGCAGCAGCTTGTGGATGATGCTCTCGACGTCCTCGCCCACGTAGCCGGCCTCGGTCAGCGTGGTGGCGTCGGCGATGGCGAACGGCACGTTGAGGATGCGCGCCAGGGTCTCGGCGAGCAGGGTCTTGCCGGAACCGGTCGGCCCGATCAGCAGGATGTTGCTCTTGCCGATCTCGACCTCGTCGCCCTTGCCGCGCTTGCTCTGCAGCTCGAGGCGCTTGTAGTGGTTGTACACCGCCACCGCCAGCGCCTTCTTGGCCTGGGTCTGGCCAATGACGTACTCGTCGAGCGTGGCGCGGATCTCGTGCGGGGTCGGCAGCTTGCGGCTCGAGGGTTCGCTGGACTCCTGCAGCTCCTCGCGCAGGATGTCATTGCACAGTTCGACGCACTCGTCGCAGATATAGACGGACGGCCCGGCAATCAGCTTGCGCACTTCGTCCTGGCTCTTGCCACAGAACGAGCAGTACAGGGTATCGCGGGAGCGATCGTCGGTTTTCTTGGACATCAAGCCAATCTCAGACAGTCATACGGAAACAACCTTGCCCGGTTTGGGCAAGGCATGCAAGCCTTCAAGGGCTAGGGAAAGGCGGTAAAACCCACCCCGGCCTTCGCAGAAGCGGCGACCTCGCCGCGATGATTCCCATCGGCCCGAGGCAGACTGTTTCAAAAGGGCTATCCTGCCCTTTTGAAACTCGCCTCGTCGCGGCACACGCCCGCGACGGGCTGCGAGAATCAATCTCTTATTGTGATTGATTCTCGCGCGAGCCGTCCTTGGCTCGCATTCCCAGGCTGTGTCAAAGACTTTTGACACAGCCTGGAGGGCGGGCCTCCTACACCACCTTCGCTGCGCTCGGGTGGGAGAGGCCTTTCGCCACACCAAGGCGGATCAAGCCTTCCGGAGGTTATGCCTTTCAGCGCTTCTCCAGCACCTTGTCCACCAGCCCGTAGGCGGCGGCCTGCTGGGCGTCCATGAAGTTATCGCGGTCGGTGTCCTGCTCGACACGCTCGACCGGCTGACCGGTGTGGAAGGCCAACAGTTCGTTCATGCGCTGGCGGGTCTTGATGATCTCCTCGGCGTGGATCTTGATGTCCGAGGCCTGACCGCGGAAACCGCCCAGTGGCTGGTGGATCATCACGCGCGAGTTGGGCAGGCAGAAACGCTTGCCCGGCGCGCCGCCCGCGAGCAGGAAGGCGCCCATGCTGGCCGCCTGGCCGATGCACAGGGTGCTGACGTCCGGCTTGATGAACTGCATGGTGTCGTAGATCGCCATGCCGGAGGTGATCACGCCACCCGGCGAGTTGATGTACAGGTGGATGTCCTTGTCCGGGTTTTCCGACTCGAGGAACAGCAGCTGGGCCACCACCAGGTTGGCCATGTGGTCTTCGATCTCGCCCACGATGAAGATCACCCGCTCCTTGAGCAGGCGCGAATAGATGTCATAGGCGCGCTCGCCCCGGGCACTCTGCTCGACCACCATCGGCACAAGGCCAAGCATCTGCGGGTCCGGGTTCTGGGCGGCGTAGGGGGGGAGGATCATCGGATGGTTCTCTGTGTGCGTGTTGACGGAATGGGGGCTGCACGGCCCTTTTTCAACGCAGTGTGACACAAACCCCGGAAAGCAACGAGGCGGCCGGAGCCGCCTCGTTGCCGAAGGCTGCCGGCCATGACTGGCCGGCACCCAGTCGCAGGGCCGATCAGGACGCCGGCTTGACGACCTCGTCGAAGCTCATCGGCTTGTCGGTCACCTTGGCCTTGGCGAGCACGTGCTCGACCACCAGGTCCTCGGCGGCCAGGGCTTCGAGGTTCTGCATCAGCTCGGGATGGCTCTTGTAGTACACCTTGACCTCGGCCGGGTCTTCGTAGCTCGCGGCGATGTCATCCAGCAGGGCATCCACGCGGGCTGCATCGACCTTCAGGCCTTCGCTCTTCACCAGCTCGGCCACCAGCAGGCCCAGCTTGACGCGGCGCTCGGCCTCGGGCTTGAAGATGTCGAGCGGCAGCTGGTCGGCCTTGGCGCCACGCATCTGCTGGCTGAACTGCTGACGCACACGCTGGGCCTCTTCCTCGACCAGCGCCTTGGGCAGCGGGACCTCGTTGGCCGCCAGCAGGCCGTCCATCACCTGCTGCTTGACGCGGCGCTTGATGGACTGGGCCAACTCGCGCTCCATGTTCTTGCGCACCTCACCGCGCAGCGCCTCGGCACCACCTTCCTTCACACCGAAGGCGGCGCAGAAGGCGTCGTCGATCTCCGGCAGCACGGGTTCGGCCACGCTCTTGACGGTGACGTCGAAGCTGGCCTTCTTGCCGGCCAGATGTTCGGCGTGGTAGTCCTCAGGGAAAGTCACTTCGATGGTCTTGGACTCGCCGGCCTTCATGCCGACGATCGGAGCCTCGAAGTCCTTCAGCAGCATGCCCTTGCCCAGCTCGACCGGCATGTCCTGGGCGGAGCCGCCATCGAACGGATCACCGTCGATGCTGCCCTTGAAGTCCACGATCACGCGGTCGCCCTCGGCGGCGGCGCGCTCGACGGTGTTGTAGGTGACGCGTTGCTTGCGCAGGTTCTCGATCATGGCGTCGACATCGGCCTCGCCGATCTCCGCCTTGGGGCGCTCAATGGCGATCGCGGACAGGTCGGCCAGGGTGATCTCCGGATAGACCTCGATCTCGGCCACATAACGCAGGCCCTCGCCCGCGATCATGTCGACCTCGGTGATGCGCGGGCCGCCGGCCGGGCGCAGCTTCTGCTCGGTCACGGCATTCACGTAGGTGCGCTGGATCAGGTCACCCACCACTTCGTCACGCGCCTGCTCGCCATAGCGCTGGCGCACAACCGGCAGCGGGGCCTTGCCCGGACGGAAGCCATCCATGCGCACACGGCGGGCGAGATCCTTCAGGCGCTGTTCGACCGCCTCGTCCACCTGGGCGGCGGGCACCTGGACCGACAGGCGGCGCAGCAGGCCCTCGGCGGTTTCCAACGTCACTTGCATGTCGTACACCTCGATAATCAGACAAATTCTTCAGGGTTCATTCGAGCAGTGCGCCCGGAAGGCAAGCCGCCCTTCGTGCGCGTGAAAATCATTTTGCGGAAAGGCCGGGCCCGGGGACCCGCCCCCTTGCGACGCTGGCGCCAAGGCCGGCCAGACTGACAAGAAAGCCAGAAATTACAATGAGTTCCGCAACAAACGCCGGCTTTTCCGAGCCAACGCGGAAAAGTGGCAGGGGCGAATGATACATGAAGCGGTTGGAGAGAGGTATTTGCCCCCCTCCGAGCTCGCGTCAGTCGCGCCGCCTGAAAGGAATCACGTGCCCGGGCTTGCCCGTCCGGCGGGGAGGGAGACGCCCGTTGAGGACAGGGACGAACTCGTCGTAGAACATCCGCAGCATCATCTGCGAGATCCGGATGCACGCCCCGAGCGGATTGCCGGACAGGCGCCGCTGGGCATCCACTTGGAATTGCAGACCCCGCAAGCGCTGCTGGACCCTGGGGGAGCTGGAGCGGATGAGCCGCTCAATGACCTGCGCGCGACGCCGCTCGAAGGCCTCGGGATCACTCCTGGCGAGCCGCGCCCAGTCATCGAAATCGAACCCGGTGAGACTACCCATGCTCGTCCTCCTGGGGCACGACCCCGTGAACGGACCAAGGAGCATCCCCAAGGAGCATCCCTGATAGCCCTGAACATAGACCATCCACGCGAACATGCCACGCGCGCGGCAACGAGGACCGGAAAAGCGGATTCGGGTGAGGACCGGCGGAGGCCGGCGGTTCGGTGGTGCGAAAGGAGGGACTCGAACCCTCACGCCTTGCGGCGCTGGAACCTAAATCCAGTGCGTCTACCAATTCCGCCACTTTCGCCCGGCTGGATGACATGCGTGGGCATCGCATGTGCAGCGGGGGCATCAATGTACCACATGGCTTGGCCATGGACATCCAGAGCAGCAGACCATTGACCCGCCTTCGGCTAAATGACAGGGTAAGGTCTGATTCCAGTCCAAGGATGCAAGCATGTCCGAGCGACTCGCGGCCGACGCCCTCTATCAGCCGGCAGATTTTGGCGACCTCGCCTTCGCCAGCACCGACGAGCTGCAGGATTTCGAAGGGCTACTCGGCCAACCACGCGCGGTCCAGGCGATCGAGGTGGCCTTTGGTGTGCGCCAGCCGGGCTTCAACCTGTATGCCATGGGGCGCGGGGGCCTGGGCAAGCACAGCGCCCTGCGCGGCACGATGCTTGAGAAGGCCGCCGAAGCCCCGCCAGCGCGCGACTGGTGCTATGTGCAGGACTTCGACGATCCGCAGCGTCCGCGCGCCCTGTCCCTGCCGGCTGGCATGGCCATCCGCCTGCGCGCCGACCTCGACCAGCTGATCCAGGACCTGCTCACCGTGGTCCCGCGCAGCTTCGCCTCGGGCGAATACCCGCAGGAGAAGCAGCGGATCGAGGAGAGCTTCGAGCAGCGGCGCAAGCTGGCGCTGGTCAGCCTCGGCGAGGCGGCCGAGCAGGATGGCATCGTCATCCTCGACACGCCCACCGGCTACACCCTCGCCCCACTGGCGGACGGCAAGCCGATGCCGCAGGAGGTCTTCAACCAGCTGCCGGAGGATGAAAAGAAGCGCCTCGACGAATTGCTCGAGAAGCACCGCAAGGCCCTGCTGAGCCTGCTGCGGGAGGACGTGCCGATCTGGTACAAGGAGACCCTCGAGCAGCTGCGGGAGCTGAAGGAAAAGACCATCGGCGCGACCATCGAGCGCCTGGTCGCCGACATCCGCGCCCACTACGGCGAGGTGCCCGACGTCGTGGCGCATCTCGAGGCCCTGCAGCAGGACGCCATCGCCAACATGGGCGACATCCTCGGCGCCGAGGACGGACCGGACGAGGATGCGCTGGAGCGTTACCGCGTCAACGTGCTGGTAAGCAACGACCCGCACGGCGGAGCACCGCTGATCGAGGAGCTCAACCCCAGCCACGTCAACCTGATCGGCCGCATCGAGCACATCGTGCACATGGGCACGCTGGTGACCAACTTCACCCTCATCCGCCCCGGCGCCCTGCACCGCGCCAACGGCGGCTACCTGCTGCTCGACGCACACAAGGTGCTGACCTCGCCCTACGCCTGGGAGGGGCTCAAATCCGCCCTGCAGGCGCGCGAGATCCGCATCCAGTCGCTCGAGCAGGCCCTGGGACTGGTCAGCACGGTCAGCCTTGAGCCCGTGCCCATTCCGCTCGACGTGAAGGTGATCCTGGTCGGCGAACCGCTGCTCTACTACCTGCTGAGCGAGTACGACCCCGAATTTCCCGCCCTGTTCAAGCTCAACGCTGATTTTGCCGACGACTTCGAACGCACGCCGGAAAACACCGCGCTGTATGCCCGCCTGATCGCAACCCTGGTCCGCCGCGAAGGCCTGCGGCCGGTCAGCCGCGACGCCCTCGGCCGGCTGATCGAGCAGGCCAGCCGCGACGCGGGCGACGCCCACCGCCTGAGCCTGCACATGCGCGGCATCCTCGACCTGTTGCGCGAGGCGCACTTCTACGCCGAAGAGGATGGCACGGCAGCCATCGACCGCGCCCAGGTGGAACGCGCCATCGCCGCCCGCATCTTCCGCGGCGACCGCTACCGCGAGGAGGTACTGCGCGCCATCCGTGAGGATGAGCTGCGCCTGGTGGTTGAAGGCGGGGCCGTCGGCCAGGTCAACGGCCTGTCGGTGGTCGAGCTGGGCGAGATCCTCATCGGCCGCCCCTCGCGCATCACCGCCACGGTGCGCCTCGGCGAAGGCGATGTGATCGACATCGAGCGCGAGGTGGAACTCGGCGGGGCCATCCACTCCAAGGGAGTGATGATCCTCGGCTCCTTCCTCGGCGAGCGCTATGCCCGCACCACCCCGCTGTCGATCCGCGCGAGCCTCGCCTTCGAGCAGTCCTACGGACCGGTGGAGGGCGACTCCGCCTCAGTGGCGGAATTGTGCGCCCTGCTCTCCGCGCTCGCCCGGCTGCCGCTTTCGCAGGCGCTGGCGGTCACCGGCTCGGTCAACCAGCACGGCGAGGTGCAGGCGGTGGGCGGCATCAACGAGAAGATCGAGGGCTTCTTCGACGCCTGCCAAGTCCTCGGCCCCCGCCCCGAGCAGGGCGTGATCATCCCGCGCAGCAACGTCCACCACCTAATGCTGCGCGCCGACGTGGTGGCTGCGGTGCGGGAGGGACGCTTTACCATCCATGCCGCGGACACGGTCGACGAGGTGATGACCCTGCTGACCGGCCTCCCGGCAGGCGAGGCCGACGCCGCCGGCCGCTTCCCGCCGGACACCGTCAACGGCCGCATCCAGGCAGGACTCGAACAGTTTGTCGACGTGCAGAAGCGCCTCGCACGCGAGATGCACGGCGAACCGGCCCCGAAGGAGCAGGACGATGGCTGAGTCCGGCCTGACCCCGCAGCTGCGCGCCCAGCTGGACTGCATCGTCGCCCGCGTGTCCAGCGCCTTGCTCGGCAAGCAGGACCGCATCCGCCTGGCCCTGACCGCCCTGCTCGCCGGCGGCCATGTGCTGCTGGAGGACATCCCCGGGGTGGGCAAGACCACCCTCGCCAACGCCCTGGCGCGCGCCCTCGGCCTGCACGCCCGGCGCGTGCAGTTCACCAGCGACCTCCTCCCCGCTGATCTCATCGGCGCCTCCATCTACCAGCCCTCCTCGGGCAGCTTCCGCTTCCAGCCCGGGCCGATCTTCACCGAGGTGCTGCTCGCCGACGAGATCAACCGCGCCAGCCCCAAGGCGCAAAGCGCCCTGCTGGAGGCGATGGAGGAGCGCCAGGTAAGCGTGGACGGAACAAGCCACCCCCTACCCGACCCGTTCTTCGTCATCGCCACCCAGAACCCGGTCGAGCAGCAGGGCGTCTATCCGCTGCCCGAATCGCAGCTCGACCGCTTCCTGCTGCGCCTCTCGCTCGGCTACCCGGAACGCGCGGCTGAGCGGCTGATGCTCACCAAAGGCACCACCCGCCCGACCGTGCAGGGCCTCGCCCCCTGCCTGGACAGCGACAGCCTGCGCCATCTGCGTACCGTGGTGCGCACGGTGCACGTCGGCCCGGTGGTGCTCGACCACCTGCTCGACCTGCTCGCCGCATCGCGCATGCCGGGGATGTTCGCCCAGGGCCTCTCCCCGCGCGCCGGCCTCGGCTGGCTGGATGCCGCGCGCGCCTGGGCCCTGCTGCACGGCCGCATGCACGTCGAGCCGGAGGACCTGCGCGAACTTGCACCGCATGTGACCAGCCACCGCCTGCATTTCACCGACCCCGCTCTGCTGCACGGTGGTCTCACCGCCGCCGCCTGGCTGCTGGAGCGGGTGCCTTCCCCCGACTGATGCCCGTCCGCCTACGCCTTGAGCCGCTCGCCTGGCCCTTCCTCGGCCTGCTCGCCGTACTGGTCATCGGCTCGGCGCAGTACGCCAGCAACCTCGGCTACTTCTTCACCTTCTGGCTCACCTCCACCGCCGCCTTCGGCCTGCTCGCCACCCGCCGGCGCCTGCTCCCGCTCGAGGCGCGAACCGTGCACATCGACTCGGGCTTCGAGGAGGAGGCTCTTCGGCTCACCCTCGAAGTTCGGGGCGAGGACGGCACGGCGGTCGAGGCATCCTTCCGGGATGGCCCCGGCAGCAAGGCCGCGATCCCTACGCCCGAGGGGGTGACACTCGTCCTCGACCTGCCCGCCCGTGGCCGCGGCACGCATGTCCCTCCACCGCTGCGCCTGGTCATGCGCGACCCGCTCGGCCTCGTGCGGTTGGAGCGCGACCTACCGCTCGGGCGGCGCTACTGGGTCTATCCACGCCCACACGGCAATCGTCCCCTGCCGCCCATCCGCGGAGGAAGCCCCCGCCACGGGCAGGACGACTTCGCCGGCCTGCGGCCCTACCAGCCCGGGGACAGCCCCGCGCGCATCCACTGGCGCTCGCTGGCACGCGGCGGGGAGCTGCAGACCAAGCAGTTCGGTGGCGAGCAGCTACCACATGGCCCGAGGGAGCTGGACGAGGACCGGCTCTCCGACCTTCCGCGCGAGGCCCGCCTGCGCCAGCTGAGCGCGTGGATCATGGCCTGCGAGGCGGGCGGCGAGCCCTACACCCTGCGCCTGAGCCACGGCACTTCCCTCCCCCGCGGCCTGGGTTCGGAGCACTGCACGCGGGCGCTGCGCCTCCTGGCCGAGGCCCCTCCTGCATGACACACGCCAGCCCCCCGCTCTCCCCCGCGCTGAAGACCCGCCTGCTCGGCGTGCTCGGGGTGGTGCTGCTGCCCCACGCCCTCCACCTTGCACCATGGATCAGCCTGCTCGCCGCCCTGGGATTGCTCTGGCACGCCCTCCATCTCCGCCATGCCATCCCCCTCCCCAACCGCCTCCTTCTGGCTGTCCTGATGCTCGCGGGCACGGCGGCGGTCTGGCTCACCCACGGCGGGATCTTCGGCCGTGACGGCGGGGCGAGCTTCCTCGTCCTGCTCACCGTGCTCAAGCTGCTCGAATCCCGCACGCGCCGGGACGGCGGGCTGCTCGGACTGCTCGGGTTGTTCCTGCTCCTGACCCTGTTCCTGTTCGACCAAGGGCCGCTGACCGCGCTCTGGGCGCTCGGCGCCTTCGCCCTCCTGCTCGGCCTGCTGGGGGATCTAGCCTCCCCGCTTGAACCGCCCCCCCTGCGCCGCCGCCTGCGGGGCCTTGTCCCGACCATGGGGCTCGCCCTGCCCGTCGCGCTGCTGCTGTTCGTGTTCGTGCCCCGCCCCGCGGCGCCGCTGTTCGGCCTGCCGCAGACCGACCGGGCCGTCACCGGCCTGTCGGACAGCCTCGCCCCCGGCACCATCACCGACCTGTCCCGCTCAGAGGCAGTCGCCTTCCGCGCCACCTTCGCGGGCGCGGAACCCGCACGCGAGCAGCTCTACTGGCGCGGCCCGGTGTTCTGGCACTTCGACGGCCGCCGCTGGGCCCGCCTGCCCGACCTGCCCCGCCCAGAGGCGCTGACCATGGAGCCAGGCGAGGCTCTTTTGGAGTACAACCTGATGCTCGAGCCGCAGGGCAGCGCCATCCTGCCGGCGCTGGACCTCCCCGTGGAGGCGCCCGAGGGGACCCGGCTGCTGCTTGACCACGACCTGCGCTTCAACCGCCCGCAGGAAACCCGCCGCCTGCTGGCCCTGCGCGCCGCCCCCCATGCCAGGCTCGATCCCGACCTGCCCGAGGGCCTGCGGCGGCAAGCCCTGCAATTACCGGCCGGCGAGAATCCCCTGCTGCTCGACCTGGGTGCCAGCTGGCAGGGACTCGAACCGCGTGAGCGCATCAAGGCCGCGCTGCGCCTGTTCCGCGCCCAGGGCTTCCGCTACACCCTGCGCCCCCCGGCCCTGCCGGAGCAGGACGCCATGGATGCCTTCCTGTTCGACACCCGCGCCGGCTTCTGCGAGCACTACGCCAGCGCCTTCGTCCTGCTCATGCGTGCCGCGGGCCTGCCCGCGCGGGTGGTCACCGGCTACCAGGGCGGCGAGCGCCATCCGGACGGTTACTGGCTCGTGCGCCAGGGCGACGCCCATGCCTGGGCCGAGGTGTGGATGAAGGGCGAGGGCTGGCTGCGCGTGGACCCCACGGAGGCCATCGCCCCGGAGCGGATCGAGTCCGGGCTCGCGGCCGCCGTGCCGGAAACGGCGGGGGAGCTGCCCGCTGCCCTGCGGCGCGACTTCGGCTTCCTGCACCGTGCCAGGCTCCGGCTCGACGGCATGGAGAACCGCTGGAACCGCTGGGTGCTTGGCTTCGACCGCGCCGACCAGCGCGCCCTGCTCGAACGGCTCGGCTGGCGGGGTGACCTGCGGCTCGGTCTGTGGGCAACCCTCGGACTTGGCCTGCTGTTGTTCGCGGCCCTCGTCCTCGCCCTGCGCCGCTGGCTTCCCTCGCGCATGGAGCCGGCCCCCCGCCTCTGGTCTGCCTTTGAACAGGCCCTGCGACCGGCGGGGGTGGAGCGTCATCCGGACGAAGGTCCGCGCGCCTTCGCCCGGCGCATCGCCCGCGAGCACCCCGAGCTGGCGCAGGCCAGCGCCGGATTCATCGAGGCCTACCTGCACTGGCGCCATGCCCCGGCCGGCGTCTCGCAGGCGGCAGTGGAACGGGCGCTGCGCAGCGCCGAACGGGCGATCAGGGCCACAGCCCGGGTGCAGAAATGACCAGGCCCCGGTCATGCCGGGGCCTGGTCGGGGGCTGCCGGATCGCCGCGGCGACGGATCAGCCCTGCTGCTGGTGCTTGCTCTGGTAGTCCGCGATCGCGGCGGCGATGGCATCCTCCGCCAGCACCGAGCAATGGATCTTCACCGGCGGCAGCTCCAGCTCCTCGGCGATGTCCTTGTTGCGGATCTGCTTCGCCTCCTCCAGGGTCTTGCCCTTCACCATCTCGGTGACCAGGGAGCTGGAGGCGATCGCCGAGCCGCAGCCGTAGGTCTTGAACTTGGCGTCCTCGATGATGCCCTGCTCGTTGACCTTGATCTGCAGACGCATCACATCGCCGCAGGCGGGCGCGCCGACCATGCCGGTGCCGACGCTCGGATCATCCTTGTCCAGGCTGCCGACGTTGCGCGGGTTTTCGTAGTGGTCGATGACTTTGTCGGTGTATGCCATGGCATGAATCTCCCGTAATCAGTGATGGACCCATTCGACCTTGGAGAGGTCAATGCCGTCCTTGTACATCTCCCACAGCGGGGAGAGGTCGCGCAGCTTGCCGACCGCCTTGCGAATGAGGTCGATGGTGTAGTCGATCTCCTCGGCGGTGGTATAGCGGCCGATGGAGAAGCGGATGGAGCTGTGCGCGAGCTCGTCGCTGCGGCCCAGGGCGCGCAGCACGTAGCTCGGCTCCAGGCTCGCGGAGGTGCAGGCGGAGCCGGAGGAGACGGCGATGTCCTTGAGCGCCATGATCAGCGACTCGCCCTCGACGAAGTTGAAGCTGACATTGAGGTTGTGCGGCACGCGGTGCGTGAGGTCGCCGTTGACGTAAACCTCTTCCATGTCCTTGATGCCGTTCCACAGCCGGTCACGCAACATGCGGATGCGCTCGTTCTCGGCCGCCATCTCCTGCCCCGCGATGCGGAAGGCCTCGCCCATGCCGACGATCTGGTGCACCGCCAGGGTGCCGGAGCGCATGCCGCGCTCGTGCCCGCCGCCGTGCATCTGCGCCTCGACGCGGACGCGCGGCTTGCGCCGCACGTACAGCGCACCGATGCCCTTCGGGCCGTAGGTCTTGTGGGCAGAGAAGCTCATCAAGTCGACCGGCAGGTTTTCCAGGTCAATCGCCACCTTGCCGGTCGCCTGCGCGGCATCAACGTGGAAGATCACGCCCTTGGCGCGGCAGATGGCGCCCAGCTTTTCGATGTCCTGGATCACGCCGATCTCGTTGTTGACGAACATGACCGAGGCCAGCACGGTGTCCTCGCGCAGGGCGGCGGCGAACTTGTCCACATCGACCAGGCCATTCGACTCCGGATCAAGGTAAGTCACCTCATAGCCCTCGCGCTCCAGTGCCCGACAGGTGTCGATCACCGCCTTGTGCTCGGTACTGATGGTGACGATGTGGCGGCCCTTCTTCTTGTAGAACTGGGCCGCGCCCTTGATCGCGAGGTTGTTGGACTCGGTGGCCCCGGAGGTCCACACGATCTCCTTCGGATCGGCCCCGACCAGTGCGGCGACCTGCTCGCGCGCCTCCTCCACCGCCTTCTCGGCCTTCCAGCCAAAGCTGTGGGAACGCGAGGCCGGATTGCCGAACACCCCCTCGCGGGTCAGGCAGTCGCACATCTTCTCGGCGACGCGCTCATCCACCGGCGTGGTGGCGCTGTAATCCAGGTAGATCGGCAGTTTCAGGGTCATCACAACATTCCCTAATTTAAGGACTTATCTCGTCAGCCCACCGCGCGCAGCTCGACGCCGGTGCGGGTCGCGCGACGGGCAGTGGCGGGCACCTGCTGGGCGCGCACGAAATCGCTCAGGCTCATGTGGGCCAGGAAATCGTACAGGCGCTTGCTGAAGTCGTGCCACATGTCGTGTGCCTCGCTGCGCGAACCCGGACGGTAGGCGGCAAAGAAACGCTCGCGCTCGGCCGGGGTGCGATCTTCCACCGCATCCATCACCTGCGCAATGCTGATCTCGTCGGGACTTGCGGCCAGACAGTAGCCGCCACCCGGGCCGCGCACGCCGTTCACCAGGCCGTGCTTGCGCAGCCGCGAGAACAGCTGCTCCAGATAGGACAGGGACATGCCCTGCGTCTGGGCGATGTCGGACAGGGTCACGGGACCGCGGCCATGATGGGCGGCAAGGTGCATCATCGCGGTGATGGCGTGACGGGCTTTGGTCGAGACTCTCATGGGCGCGCCTCCATAATTCTTGATTGTTTCACTCAGGAAAGTAATCTTCCCGAGCAAATTAGTCAAGAATTCCCTGGAAAGGTTCAACCCGACGAAGCCTCAATACGCTGCTGACGATGCAACAGGTAACGCAGCCATTTGTACAGGAAGCGGTTCAGCCTCCAGCGCACGTCCAGGCAGCGCTCCCCCGCCTGCCCCTGGGCACTGCAGTCCCTTCCGCGCAACCGCCCGGCCACCGCCTCCGCCACGCGCGCATCGTGGTAGACGCGCACCTGCAGGTCCGGTGCATCCCTCACCCCGCCATCCTCACAGGGGAGGCGGTAGAACAGCCGCACCACGGTGGTGAAGCGCCCCTGCTCGAGCACCTCCACATGCAAGGGCAGCCCCTCCCCGCCCTGCGAGGCCCGCGTGCCGGACAGCCCAGCCATGTCCGGCATCAGGCGCCGCATGAGCATGAAGTTCGTCTCATACAGCTCCATCAGCGCGGCGAAGCTGCGCAGGGGCGGAGCGGGCATGGCGGTGGCGATGGCCTGGTATTTCATGATGGCGCGCATCATAACAGCCTAGGGGGACGGCCGTGAGGACACCCGCGCGGGCGTCACGTCCGGGGCCGGCCATGTTAGAATGCGGCCTGCGTCCCCGTAGCTCAGCTGGATAGAGCGGTCCCCTCCTAAGGGACAGGCCACAGGTTCGACTCCTGTCGGGGACACCACCCCTCCCCTCATTGCCACAGCCTGCGCCGTCGCCCCCGATTCAACCCCGCCGCGCATCGCGCGCCCGGCCGAAGACTGCTTTCTGTCCAACCGCGCCTGCAGGGATACAATCGGTGGATATTTCCGAAGACACCCCCACTATGCGGCTTTTCGGCTTGCCTCCTCCTCCCGGCCGCACACGCCGGACATCCGCCCCGGCCATCGCCGCACTGATCCTGCTGGCCACCCTCCAGGCATGGCCGCTTTCCGGCGCCGCCGAGCCATTGCGCCTGCAACTGCGCTGGCTGCACCAGTTCCAGTTCGCCGGCTATTACATGGCCTTGGAGAAGGACTTCTACCAGCAGGCAGGGCTGGACGTCGAGATCCTGGAGGGCGGCCCCGAACGGCTCAAGCCCATCGACGCCCTGCTGGAAGGCAAGACCGATTTTGCCGTGACCGGCAGCGGCGTGGTCATCGAGCGCATGGCGGGCAAGCCCGTGGTCGCACTGGCGGCCATCATGCAGACCTCGCCCCTGGTCTGGATCGTCCGGGCCGACTCCGGCATCTACACGCCCGCGGATCTCGCCGGCAAGCGGCTTATGGTCCTGCCCGCGCCGGAGAGCGCCGAACTGCTGATGATGATGCGGCGCGAGGGCATGGATCCCCGCAGGCTGAACATCCAGCTCACGAGCTTCAACCCCGACGACCTGATCCAGGGGAACACCGACGCCTTCAACGGTTATGTTTCCAACGAGCCCTGGCTGCTGAACGAAAGGGGCGTGGCCTACCGCATCATCAACCCCCGCGACTACGGCGTTAACTTCTACAACGACGTGCTCGTCACGCGGGAGGCGCTGATCCGGGAACGGCCGGAGACGGTCGACGCCTTCACTCAGGCCAGCCTGCGCGGCTGGGAATACGCGCTCTCCCATATCGAGGAATCCATCCAGCTGATCCATGAGCGCTACGCCCCGCATAAGAGCCTGGAGCACCTGCGCTTCGAGGCCCACGAAATCGCCAGGCTGGTCATGCCCGAGCTGATCCAGCTCGGCCACATGAACCCGGGGCGCTGGGAGACCATCGCGAGCAATTACGTGGAACTTGGCATGTCGCCCGGCCCGGTGAATCTGGCCGGATTCCTGCGTACCCCGCATGCGACGCCGGACTACAGCCTGTTCTACCGGCTTGCCGGCCTGGCCTTCCTGGCGCTGCTCGCGATCGGCGCGATCACCCTGCGCTTCGCCCGACTCAACCGCGCCCTGCGCGAGGAGATGCGCCGCAGGAAGGGCGCCGAGGAAAAGCTTCAGCAGAGCCTGGAGGCATCGCAGCGGCTGGCGAACACCGATCCGCTGACCGGCCTGTGGAACCGCATGTATTTCGAGAGCATCGCCGAGGGCGAGATCACGCGCTCCAGGCGCTATCACTATCCGCTCTCCCTGATCTTCATCGATGCCGACCACTTCAAGCAGATCAACGATCGTTACGGACACGCCACCGGGGACCACGTCCTGCGCGCCCTCAGCCAGAGGATCGCGGACAAGCTGCGCGATTCCGACACGTTCTGCCGCTGGGGCGGCGAGGAATTCCTCATCCTCGCGCCGCACACCTCGCTTGAGCATGCCGCGGACATGGCCGAGCACCTGCGGGCCATGGTTGCCGGGAGCCCCATCCTCGAAGACACCCCCGTCACCATCAGCGCGGGTGTCGCCAGCCTCGGCCTCGGCGACACGCTGGATGACCTCGTGCACGCCGCCGACCAGGCGCTCTACCGCGCCAAGACCCACGGCCGCAACCGCGTCGAAACGCACCATCCGCCCGCGGCCTCCCCCGGCGACTGAAACCGGGGAAGGCGCCGCGTACCTTGTCTGCTCCCTGCCGTCAGGGCGCGGGATTCGGATAGCGCAAGTGGACCTGCTCGATCTCGGCCAGGACGTCCTCGGGCAGCGTCATGCCCGCCGCGCCGAGGTTGGTCCTGAGCTGGTCCAGCGAGGTGGCGCCGATGATGGTGGCGCCCACGAAGCGGCGCGTGGCGACGAAGGCGATGGCCATCCGGGCCGGCTCCAGCCCCGCCTCGCGGGCGATGCGCAGGTACTCGCGCACCGCGGGCATGACGTTCGGCTTGGCGTAGCGCCTGCCGAAGCCCGGGAAGAGATTCAGGCGTCCCGCCGCCTGCGGGTCGGCGATGTACTTGCCGGTCAGGGCACCGAAGGCGAGCGGGCTGTAGGCGAGCAGCGGCACTTCGAGGTGATGGCAGACCTCCGCCAGCCCCGTCTCGAAGGTGCGGTTGAGCAGGTGGTAGGCGTTCTGGATCGTGGCGATGCGCGGCAGGCCGTGCTCCGAGGCAAGGCGCATGAACTCGCACAGCCCCCAGGGGGTCTCGTTGCTCAGGCCGATGTGGCGCACCTTGCCCTCGCGCACGAAGCCGGCCAGGGTCTCCAGCTGGGCACGGATGGGAATCGTCTCCCGCTCGCGCGAAGCGTCGTAGCTGCTCTCGCCGAACATCGGCACGTAGCGGTCAGGCCAGTGGATCTGGTAGAGGTCAACGTAATCGGTGCGCAGGCGGCGCAGGCTGCCCTCCAGCGCCTCGCGCAGGTGTTCCGGGCTGATGCGCGGGCCGCCGCGGATCCAGTCGTAGCCGCGCGCGGGGCCGGTGACCTTGGTGGCGAGCACGACGCGATCGCGGGCCTGCCGCGCGAGCCAGCTGCCGACATAGGACTCGGTGCGTCCCTGGGTCTCGGCGCGCGGCGGGACGGGGTACATCTCGGCCACGTCGATGAAGTTCACCCCATGCGCGACAGCGAGGTCGAGCTGAGCGTGCGCCTCCGCCTCGGTGTTCTGCTCGCCGAAGGTCATGGTTCCCAGGCAGAGTTCGGACACCCACAGGTCGGTGGTGCCAAGTTTTCGGGTATTCATCACTTCATTCTTGATTCTTATTCAGCCGCGGTGCGCCTGCCCAGGCGCTCGGCTCGCCACAGCAGCCAGGCCCCGCCGGCGAACAGTGGCAGGACAGCCAGCATGCCGATGCGGTGGTCGTCGCTGAAAAGGGTCAGGGCGCCCACCAGGATCGGCCCGAACAGGGCAGCGAACTTGCCGAGCATGTTGTAGAAGGCGAAGAACTCCCCCTCGCGCCCGGGAGGCGTCAGGCGGGCGAAGTAGGCGCGGCTCAGCGCCTGCACCCCCCCCTGCACCAGACCGACCCCGACCGCCAGCAGGTAGAACTCCAGCGCGCTGTCCATGCGCGTGGCCCACAACACGATCAGGCCATAGACCGCGAGCCCTGCGAAGATCGCGCGCGCCATGCCGATGCGGCCAGCCAGTTTGCCGTAGAGCAGGGTCGCGGGAAAGCCGACGAACTGGACGATGAGCAGGGCGAGGATCAGCCCGTCGGCGGGCAGACCGATGGACAGGCCGTAGTCGACGGCCATGCGGATGATGGTATCGACCCCGTCGATGTACAGCCAGTAGGCAACGAGGAAGGTCAGCGCGCGCGGCTCGGCGCGCAAATGGTGCCAGCTTGCCCGCCACTGGCCGAGGCTCGCGCGCATGGCATCGCCGACCTGCGGCCTGCTCACCGGACCATGCTCCACCACCCGCCGCATCAGCGGCAGGCTGAACAGCAGCCACCACAGACCGGTGATAAGGAAACTCAGGCTGACCGCCTGCGCCGCATCCGTCAGGCCAAACCAGCCCGGCTGCAGCGTCATGCCGACGCACAGGGCGAACACCACCCCGCCACCGAGATAGCCGAGCGCGAAGCCGCGCGAGGACACCGGGCCGAACTGATCGGGCTCGGCCACCGCCGGCAGCAGGGCATCGTAGGCGATGTTGGAGGCCATGAAGGCGAGGCTCGCCACCCCGTACAGGGTCAGGGCCCAGACCCAGGCCCCCGCAGGCAAGAGCCACAGCGCCGCCGTCGCCCCGGCACCGAGCAGGGTGAACTGGAACAGGATCCGCTTGCGCCAGCCGAGGGCATCCGCCAGCCCCCCCAGCATCGGCGCCATCAAGATCAGCACGAGGCTGGCCAGCGTCATCGTCAGGCCGAGCCAGAAGGTGCTCTCGGGCGTGGGCAGCGAGCCTGCCCAGAACTGCTTGAAGAACAGCGGGAAGAAGCCGGCCATCACCACCGTGGCGAAGGCGGAATTGGCCCAATCGTACAGGGCCCAGGCCGTGGCAGGGGAAAGGCGAGACATGCGACGCTCCAGGCTGGAACCCCGTACAATACCGCAACACGATCAGGCCGTTGCAGACCATGACCTTCCGAACCGCCCTTGCCGCCCTGCCCCTCGCCCTCCTGCTCGCCGCCTGCGGCACGGCCGAACCGCCGGCCGAGGCGACGCACAACCTGCCCTGGCAGGTCGAAATTCTGCCCGGCAGGCAGAGCCGCGTGTTCGGTATCGTCCCCGGACACACCACCCTGCTGGAGGCCAAGCGCACACTCGACAAGAAGGGTGATGTCAACCTGTTCAAATCAAGCGATGGGACCCTGAGCGTGGAACTGTTCTACGGCAAGACCCGACTCGGTTTCCTGGATGCCTATTTGATTGCCGAGGCCGGAGGGGACGAGCTCCAGCTGCAAGCCATGCTCGAACGCGCCTCCAACCCGAAGGCCCAGCCGAGCGGGGCCTGGCGCTATGACCTGGCGGTGGAGGACATCCGTGCCCTGCAAGACTGGCCGATCCGCTCGCTCACCTACATCCCGGCGGCGGTGCAGTTCGACGCCGCCTTCCTGGAAAAGCACTTCGGCCTGCCCGCCGAAAAGCGGCCGATCGACGAGGGCCGCGAGTACTGGCTCTACCCGGACAAGGGGCTGGTGGTGATGCTGGCCGACAAGGAACGGGAGATCCTGCAGTACGTCGCTCCCGCCGATTTTGGCCGCCTAAAGGAGCAGATCAGCCGCGAGAAACCGCGCTCGATCTTTGATTGATCCGACCATCCCCCCATCGGCCCGGGGCGGGCCTCCTACGCCCCCCGGCCCTGTAGGAGCGGCGCCCCCGCCGCGATCACCCCCTGAAAGATCGCCTTGGGGGCGGCCACCTACTCGCTCACATAATCCCCGTGCTCACGGGTGGCAAGGAAGCGGATGTCCGGCCAACGCTCCATGGTCATCTGCAGGTTGACGCGGGTGGAGGCGATGTAGACCAGATCCCCTGCGTGGTCGAGGGCAAGGTTGGCCTCATGCTTGGCCTTGAACTCGTCCAGCTTCTTCGGATCATCGCACTCCACCCAGCGGGCGGTGGTGACATTCACGTGCTCGAAGGTGCAATCGACGTTGTATTCCGCCTTCAGGCGGTGGGCCACCACATCGAACTGCAGCACACCGACCGCGCCGAGGATCAGATCGTTGTTGATCAACGGGCGGTAGAGCTGGGTCGCGCCCTCCTCGCACAATTGCACCAAGCCCTTCTGCAGCTGCTTCATCTTCAGCGGGTCGCGCAGTTGGGCGCGGCGGAACAGCTCCGGCGCGAAGTTGGGGATGCCGGTGAAGGCGAAGTTCTCGCCCTCGGTGAAGGTATCACCGATGCGGATCGTGCCGTGGTTGTGGACGCCGATGATGTCTCCGGGGAAGGCATCCTCGACGTGCTCGCGCTCGCTGGCCATGAAGGTCAGCGCGTCGGCGATCTTGATCTCGCGCCCCAGGCGCACGTGCTTCACCTTCATGCCCTTGCTGAACCTGCCCGAGCAGACGCGCAGGAAGGCCACCCTGTCGCGGTGGGCCGGGTCCATGTTGGCCTGGATCTTGAACACGAAGCCGCTGAACTTCTCCTCATCCGGCTGCACCACGCGCGTGCTGGTGGCGCGCGGCAGAGGGCCAGGCGCGTTCTCGACGAAGAACTCCAAAAGCTCGCGCACGCCAAAGTTGTTCATCGCCGAGCCGAAGAACACCGGGGTCAGCTCGCCGCGCAGGTAGGCATCAAGCTCGAAGGTGTGGCTTGCGCCCTGCACCAGTTCGATTTCCTCGCGGAACTCGGCTGCGCGCATCCCCAAAAGCTCGTCAAGTTTCGTGTTGTCCAGCCCCTCGATGACCTCCGCCTCGGCCTTGCCGTGCGGTTCGAACACGTAGATGCGGTTGTCGTACAGGTGGTAGACGCCCTTGAAGGCCTTGCCCATGCCGATCGGCCAGGTGATGGGGGCGCAGCGGATCTTGAGGATGTCCTCCACTTCATCCAGCAGCTCCATCGGCTCGCGCCCTTCGCGGTCGAGCTTGTTGATGAAGCTCATGATCGGCGTGTCGCGCAGGCGGCAGACCTCCATCAGCTTGATGGTGCGGTCCTCGACACCCTTGGCGCTGTCGATCACCATCAGCGCCGAGTCCACCGCGGTCAAGACGCGGTAGGTGTCCTCGGAGAAGTCCTCGTGGCCCGGGGTGTCGAGCAGGTTGACGATGCGCTCCTTGAACGGGAACTGCATCACCGAGGAGGTCACCGAGATGCCGCGCTGCTTTTCCAGCTCCATCCAGTCCGAGGTGGCGTGGCGGCTGGCCTTGCGCCCCTTCACCGTGCCCGCCATCTGGATCGCGCCGCCGAACAGCAGCAGCTTCTCGGTCAGCGTGGTCTTGCCCGCGTCGGGGTGGGAGATGATGGCGAAGGTGCGGCGCTTGTTGCGCTCGACATTCAGTTCGGTCATGGCGGGGGGCGGAGATCAGCGAAAAGTGGCGGCGATGATAGCAAAAAGCCTGGATCCAGGCCGGGACTCAGGCGCTCGGCTCGTCCTGGCCTCCCACCCCTCGGCCTTCCATGGCCTCGGCCCCGCCCTTAAGGGCAGGGAGAGGCGCTCGGCTCGTCCTGGCCTCACACCCCTCGGCCTTCCATGGCCTCGGCCCCGCCCTTAAGGGCGGGGAGAGGCGCTCGGCTCGGCGAAGCGGGTGCGGATTTCGAGCACCTGCGGCAGCAGCTCGAGGAAGTGCCGCACAAGGTCCGGATCAAAGTGCGTCCCGGCCTGTTCGCGCATGAAGGCCACCGCATCCTCCACGCTCCAGGCCCGCTTGTAGGGTCGTTCGGAAGTGAGTGCATCGAACACGTCGGCCACCGCCACGATGCGGCCGCTCAAGGGAATGGCCCCGCCCGCAAGGCCGTGCGGATAGCCGGAACCGTCCCATTTCTCATGGTGGGTGAGGGCGATCTCGCGGGCCAGGCGCAGCAGGTCTGAATCACCATCCCCGAGGATCTCGGCGCCGATGGTGGTGTGCGTCTGCATGACCGCCATTTCCTCCGGCTCGAGCCGGCCCGGTTTGAGCAGGATGTGGTCTGGGATGCCAATCTTGCCAATGTCGTGCATGGGGCTGGCGTTCAGCATCAGGTCGCACTGCTCGGCATCCCAGCCCGCCGCGCCGGCGAGCAGCGCCGCCACGTGGCTGACCCGCATGATGTGGTAGCCCGTCTCGTTGTCGCGGTATTCGGCCGCCCGGCCGAGCCGCTGGACCACCTGCAGGCGGGTGCGGTGCAGTTCGTGCGTGCGCGCCCGCACCTCGGCCTCCAGCACGTCCTTCCGGGCGTGGAGCAGGCGCTGGGCCAGGTGCACGTCGAGCAGGTTGCGCACCCGCGCCAACAGCTCCAGCCGGTCGAAGGGCTTGCCGATGAAATCGCGCGCGCCGCCGTTCAGGGCGCGCAGCAGGACGTCTCGCCCGTGCTGGGCGGTCAGGATGACCACCGGGGGCAGCAGCGGGTCGTCGAGGGCCTGCAGTTGGGCCAGGACGGCGAAACCGTCCAGATGCGGCATGTTGATGTCGAGCAGGACGAGGTCGACCGGCCCGGTGCGATAGGCCTCCATCACCTGCCGCGGATCCTGGATCAGGACCAGGTTGCGGTAGCCCTCGGCCCGCAGCATCTTGTCGAGCAGCTTGAGGTTGGCCGGCTCGTCATCGACGATCAGGATGCGGGCATCGGCCTGCGCGGGCGCGGCGCGCCAGGGCGGCGTGCCGGCGGGGATCTCGTGCATCATCTCCATGGCTCCTTCAGGACGTCGTTTCCAGCAACCGATAACAACGCCGCCGGGCTCCCGAGGGCCGCCTCCCCAAGGGCGGAATTCATGGATGAATTCCGCCGCCCGTCTCGCGCCCAGAGCCCGACAGGTGGCGGTCGAGCACGGCAAGGAATGCGGGCACGTCGATGGGCTTGGTGAGGTAGTCCGCGAATCCCGCCGCGAGGCCGCGCTCGATGTCGCGCGGCATGGCGTTGGCGGTGATCGCGATCACCGGCGGACGCGAGGCAGGGCCGCGCATCGTTAAATTTCTCAATACATCGTAGCCGTTCATGCCCGGCATGTTGATGTCGAGCAGGATGAGGTCCGGCCGATTTGCCAGTGCCAATTGCAAACCGAGCTCCGCCGTGTGCGCGCTGAGGAACTGGATGTCCCCGCGCCGGCCAAGGATCTGCGCCATCAGCTTCAGGTTGGCGGGATTGTCCTCGATGTAGAGCACGCTGTAGCGCCGCTCGTCGGCCCGGGGCATGACCGAGCCGAGGTTCTCGACACGAGGCTCGGCAGCCCCGGCGAGTTCGTCCCGGGGCAACTCGACCCAGAACAGGCTGCCTTCCCCGAGCCGGCTTTCGACCCCGATCCCGCCCCCCATCATGCCCACCAGGCGCTGGCTGATCACCAGACCGATGCCGGTGCCCTCAACCTCGCCCCCGGCATTCGCCAGGCGGGTGAACGGACGGAACAGTTCACCCATGTCCTCCGGGGCGATGCCGCGCCCCGTGTCCTGCACACCGAACCGGCAGCGGCCGGGCTGGTCGGTCGGGAGCATGAGGACCCGCACCGCCCCACCCTCCTGGTTGTACTTGATCGCGTTGGAGAGCAGGTTGAGGATGACCTGCTTGAGGCGCGTGCGGTCCGCGCGCACGACGCAAGCCTCGAGTCCCGCCTGGTCAAGCTCGATCCGACGCGCCTCGGCCAGGGGACGCACCAGCGTCAGGCATTCCCTCACCAGCTCCGGGAGCTCCACCGCTTCCAGCGACAGGTCGATCCGACCCGCCTCGATCCGGGACAGGTCCAGCACCTCGTTGATCAGGCCGAGCAGGTGCTGGCCGGCCTTGAAGATCTCGTGCAGGCTGTCCTGCTGGTCCCCCGACATCCCGTCCTCCGCCTGCAGCAACTGGGTGAAGCCCAGGATGGCATTCATCGGCGTACGCAGTTCATGGCTCATGCTCGAGAGGAACTCGGACTTCGCGCGGCTGGCCCGCTCGGCCTCGTCACGCGCCCGCTCGAGCTCCTGCTGCCGCGCCTGTTCGGCGGAATAGTCGGAGAAGACATTGAACAGGTGCTGAGGCTTGCCGTCCGCCCCTTGGATGACCCCGATGTGGCTTGCCGTGATGACCGGGCGCCCCTCCACGTCGCGCAAGGGCAGCAGGCCGGACCAGCCGCGCCCGGCCCGCACGGCCTGCAGGATCTCCTCCACAAGCTCCGGCGCCTCCGCAGGCAGCAGGGCTTCGCACACCTGCCCCTGCATCGCTTCGGGTGAATAGCCCAGCAACGCCTCGAAGGCCCGGTTGGCGTAGAGCATCCGTCCCGTGCCGTCGGCAATGCAGATGCCCTGCTGGGTGGTGTCGAAGATGCGACGGAACAGGACCAGGCGCTCCTCGGCCTGCTTGCGCTCGGTGATGTCCTGCACCGTGCCCAGCATCCTCCGGGGCGAGCCCTCCGGGTCGCGCACCACGGCCCCGCGCTCGAGCAGCCAGCGCACGGTGCCGTCCGGCCACACGCAGCGATGCTCGAGCTCATAAGGCGCGCCTCCCTCCACCGCGGCCTGGACCGCCTCCTGCACGGCGTCGCGGTCGTCCGGATGCACCGCCGCAATGAAATTCTCATAGCTGGTCTCAAGCTCCCCCATCGGGTGGCCGAACAGCGCGGGAATGCGCTCGGACCAGTACAGTTCGCCGCTCTGGATGTTCCAGTCCCAGATGCCAATGTTGGCGAAGGACAGGCTGGCCCGCAGCCGCTCGTCGCTGGCCTTGAGATCGGCCTGGCTGCGCTTGAGTGCGGTGATGTCGGTGCGGATCGACACATACTGGTAGGGACGCCCGCGCTCATCGAGGAAGGGGACGATGGTCGCTTCCACCCAGTACAGCTCGCCGTCCTGCCTGCGGTTGCAGATCTCGCCATGCCAGACGCGCCCCGAGGCGATGGTCCGCCACAGTTGCTGGTAGAACTCCGGCGAGTGCAGCCCCGACTTGACCAGGCGGTGGTTCTGGCCGAGCAGGGCCTCACGGCTGTAGCCGCTGATTTCGCAGAACCGGTCGTTGACGTAGGTGATCCGTCCCTCGGCATCCGCCACGCTGACGATGGCATGCGCGTTGAGCGCCATGAGCTCCTGCTCGCGCTCGCGCGTCGCCTCGCGCAGGGCGCTGGCCGTCTGGGCCAGCCGGCGCCCCCCTCGGGCACGCGAGGCCACAAAGGTTGCGAAGTAGGAGGGATCGACCGGCTTGTACAGGACGTAGTCACCACCGCGGTCAAGCGCCATGAGGCGGCGGCCGATGTCCGGATCGGAGGCCAGAATGACGACCCGAAGGTGGCTGTAGCGTTCGTCCTCGCGCAGCACGGCCGCAAATTCAGGACCGGAACAACAGCCAAGCTTATCCCCGACCACCAGGACATCCGGCAGAAAGTCGCCCAGCCATTCCGGCACCCGCAGAGGATCGCCCCCAGCGAGCACCTCCATGCCGGCCTGGCGCAAGGCACCGGCCAGGATCTCGAGCTGCGCCGGATCGTCCTCCAACAGCATCACCCGATAAGGCGCCCGCGCGGGCTCGCTGAATTCCTCGAGGATCGCCAGCAGGCGGGCAGGATTGACCGGCCTCGCCAGAAAACGGGAAGCGCCCGCGCGGAAGGCTGCCAGCTTGGACTCGAAGGAGGAGTCGTCAGCCGTCAGGATAAGCCTCGTGCCCTTCAGATCCTGCGCCTTCAGGGGCGCGAGGAGCGTTGCCTCCCCCGGCCGCGCCATGCTGGCCAGAACCACGTCGGGCATGGGCCCCCCCTCGCAGGCCCGGCAGAACGCCTCCAGGCTGGCGAAGGTCTGCACAGCATGGTCCTGCTCGACGAGCACCTGCCGGAGTCGCCGGGCCTCGGCCGGGTCGGCCTCCACGATGGCAACGCGCAGCCGCATCCCGCCCAGTCCCCGGTAGCCCGCCTCCTCGGCAACCGCCGGTCTCTGGCCACCCGCGATGGCCAGGGACTCCAACAGGTTGATCGCCATCTCCACCATCTCCAACTCGGCAGGATCGGCGGCAGCGGAGCGCAGGACAAGCCGCTCAAGCTCACTGTTGACGTCATGGCAGAGCTTGCTGAACTCGGGCATGTCGAACACGCTGGCTGCGCCCATCAGGCTGTGCAACTGGCGCAGCAGCAACTCGCTGGCCACGGGACTGGCGGGCGCAGCCTTGTAGGCGCGCAGGGCATGGCGCAGCGCGGCAAACCGCGCCGGCAGCTGCTCGACGAACGAGCGCCGCATGTTGGAGAGGGCTTCGGCCAGTTTGGAATGGGGCATGGGCGTGCACCGCAGGAGGTTCGGTGGAGAGCAGGAGCCAGTGCCCTGACCTTATCGGGAGACGGTCACATCCGTGCGGACTCCCACCCGCATTATCCGGTCCCCCGGCGGAGGCTTAAATCTTTTTTCCTTATGGGAGCGATAAGTCCAGGGTCACTCATCCCGGATGCGCAACAAAAAGCCCGGCACATGGCCGGGCTACGCGGAGGCGTCGTACGGTTCAGAACGCACCGTTCGCGGGTCCGAGTTAGATCTCGCCCTTGGAACCGCGCTCCATCATTTCCCAGATGGTGTCGCGCACCGCCATGGCGGCGTCCTTCAGCTCCGGGTTGCTCTCCAAAGACTGACCCATCTTGAGCATCATGTCCATGTTGAGGGTGTACAACCACAGGCCGTCGGCCTTTTCGACCACCACGATGCGGCACGGCAGGTAGGCGGCCATGTGCGGCGCGAAGTTGGTCATCTTGCGCGCCGTTTCCGGGTTGCAGTAGGAGAACACTTTCAGCACGCCGGACTCGATGCCGCGCGCCTTCAACTCCTCGGACAGCGGCAGCTCGCCCACCGCCTTGATGTTGCGCTCGGTGGCGACGGAGGCCAGCGCATCCTGGATGTCCTCAAGGGTCACGCCATCGGCGACCTTGCGCTCCCAGACGGTGGTGTAGGCGATCTCGCCCTTGCTCTCCACCCAGCGGCCGAGCATGGTGGCGGTCTCTTCGGCGGCGCCCGGGGCCAGGTTCTTGGCTGCGGCCACCATGCCGGCGGCATCCTTGTTGATCAGCTCGACGATGGGCTTCATCTCCGGGCTCAGCATGCCGGGCATCAGCTGCATCATGCCAGGCATCTTGACCATGAAGAAGCCGCCTGCGGCGATGGCGATGACGCCGATGAGTGCAAGAAGGTTACGGATCATGGAACGGTTCTCTCCCAGAAACAGGAATGGGCTTGTTGCGGTGCGACAGCCTAGCGCAAGGGTAAGGCAAACCCAATCCACGCTTTTTTATGCCGAATTCACAGAAGTAATTGCTAATGCTCTGATGGACCAAGCACAGTCAACCCATGGTTTTCATGGGCATATAGAATATCTTTCTGGAATTAAAGCGGCTTATGAAAAGAAAGTTAAATTAGTTTGTACTAATTAAGAGTGCGCTCCTAGACTGCCTGCGAGGGATGCCTGGGGCCTCCCGATGCAAAACTACAGCGAGGACAACGCGCCTATGAAATCGACAACCAAATCACTGGCAAAGCTGCTGATCGCAGCCACCGCCGCCCTCTCCCTCAGCGGCTGCGGTTTCCTGTCCATCAAGGACAACCTCGATCCGCAGGCCATGGACACCTACATGGACCTTTACGACAAGTTCGTCGAGAGCGGGGGGGATCTCGGCGCCGCGACCGTTTGGCGCGTGAAGGTCAAGCCGGGAATCAAACCCGAGGACATTGGCGAATCCTTCAAGTCTGCCGCCCTGGGTACCGGCCTGCTGAACGTGGGCGAGATGCCGCTCTCCAAGGAGATCGAGGCCCGCACCGGCCAGAAGCAGCGCTACCTGCACATCTACCAGTTCTGCAACCCGATCACCGCACGTCAGGCCACAGACTTCAGCCCCTATTTCTCTGCCTACCTGCCCTGCCGCATCTCCGTGGTCGAGGACGAGAAAGGCGAGCTGTATCTGTACAGCCTGAACATGGACATGTTCGTACACGGCGGCAAGAACATGCCCGAGCCGTTCCGCACCGAGGCGATCAAGGTGCGCGACACCATCTGGAAGATGATGCAGGCCGGAGCCAACGGCGATATCTGATCTCGCTCCAACGCGACTCTGATCGACCCCGCCTCGGCGGGGTTTTTCGTTTGCAGGGGTCAGTCGTCCAGGAAACGGCTCATGAGGATGGCGTCCTCACGGCCACCACTGGCCGGGTAGTAGCCCTTCCGTACACCATCTTCCATGAAGCCCTCGCTGCGATAGAGGTGGAGCGCAGGAAGGTTGGAAGCGCGGACCTCGAGCAGCATGCGCTGCATGCCCAGTTCGCGACAGGCCGACATCACCCAGCGCAGCATCCCCCGCCCTACGCCCTGCCCCTGCCAGTCCGGAGCGGTGCAGATATTGAGCAGGTGGGCCTCATCCAGTACGGGCTGGACAATGGCATACGCCGCCACCCGACCGCCCCGCCCTGCCGCCACCCAGCCATGGTGGCCGGCCTCGAAGCAGTCCTGCAGGACGCCTTCGGGCCAGGGAAAGGGGTAGGCACGCTGCTCGATGGCGGCGATCAGGCCGATGTCCGGCAGGCGCCAGGGGCGGATGCGCAAGGTCTCGAACACAGCACTCACGGCAGGCGGGCCACTGCGTCCTTGAGGGCCTGCCAGACCGGGCGCTTGAGGGCGGGATCAGCGACCATGGCCGCAAGGCCCGGCAGCCCCTCCCCGTCCAGGCGCACGCTCACCCTGCCCTGCAGGGAGGAGTCCGCAAAGGCCGCAGTGGCCACCCGCAGGCCGGGCCGCAGGCCGCGCACCGCCTCAGCCATGCGCGCCAACAGCTCAACTTCTGCCGGCGATGCAGCCTCGGCTTGCAGCAGGATATCCACGAACTGCGGCTCAGGCGCGGCATCATCGCCGCCACGGGCGGCTCCCACAGGCGGATCAAGGGGTTGCAAGGGCGGTGCCTCGCCCCCCTCCTGCACGGGGCCGCCGGGGAAGGCGATGCCGGGCCGCGCACGCCAGCGGGGAATGCCTAGCTCGGCCAGCACGGCCTCCCGTGCAAGGGACATCAGGGCTTCACCTCACACATCGCCAAGCTGCGGGTGCTGGCGCATCTCCGGCTGGCGCAGGCGATTCAGGGCGTTGAGGTAGGCCTTGGCAGAGGCGATGACAATGTCAGTGTCCGCGCCCTGGCCGTTGACGATGCGCCCGTCCTTCTCCACCCGCACGGTCACCTCGCCCTGGGCATCGGTGCCGCTGGTGATGTTGTTGACCGAGTAGAGGGTCAGGGCGCTGCCGCTCTGGACGATGGACTCGATACCCTTGAACACGGCATCCACCGGCCCGCCGCCGACGCTCTCGGCATGGCGCTCCTCGCCATCGACGCTGAGCACCACCTGCGCGTGCGGGGTCTCGCCGGTCTCCGAGCAGACCCTGAGCGACACCAGGCGCAGGGTCTCGACAGCCTCCTCGCCCACGCCCGTGACCAGCGCCTGCAGGTCCTCGTCGTAGATCTCGCGCTTCTTGTCCGCCAGTTCCTTGAAGCGGGCGAAGGCGGCGTTGAGGGCCTCCTCGCTCTCGAGCTCGATGCCGAGCTCCTGCAGGCGGGTGCGGAAGGCGTTGCGGCCGGAGAGCTTGCCGAGGGTGAGCTTGTTGGTGGTCCAACCCACGTCCTCGGCGCGCATGATCTCGTAGGTTTCGCGGTGCTTGAGCACGCCATCCTGGTGGATGCCGGACTCGTGCGCGAAGGCGTTGGCGCCGACGATGGCCTTGTTCGGCTGCACCGGATAGCCGGTGATGCTGGACACGAGCTTGGAGGTCGGCACGAGCTGGGTGGTGTCGATGCCGGTCTCCACCGGGAAGGCGTCGCGACGGGTACGCACCGCCATCACCACCTCCTCGAGCGATGCGTTGCCCGCGCGCTCACCGAGGCCATTGATGGTGCACTCCACCTGGCGCGCGCCGGCCATGACCGCGGCCAGGGAGTTGGCGACCGCCATACCGAGATCGTTGTGGCAGTGGGTGGACCAGACCACCTTGTCGCTGTTCGGCACGCGTTCGATCAGGGTACGGAAACGCTCGGCCCACTGGTCCGGAACGGCATAGCCGACGGTGTCCGGCACGTTGATGGTCTTGGCCCCGGCCTGGATCACGGCATCGAAGATGCGGACCAGGAAGTCCATGTCCGAACGCACGGCATCCTCGGCGGAGAACTCGACGTCGTCGGTGTACTCGCGCGCCAGCTTCACCGCGCGCACCGCCGCCTCGACCACCTGGTCCGGGCTCATGCGCAGCTTCTTCTCCATGTGGATCGGGCTGGTCGCGATGAAGGTGTGGATGCGACCTCGCGCCGCCGGCCGGATGGCTTCGCCCGCCGCGCGGATGTCTTTCTCGCTGGCGCGCGCCAGGGAGCAGACCGTGGACTCGCGGACCGTCTCGGCGATCGCCTTGATGGCGTCAAAATCCCCGGGGCTTGCTGCGGCAAAGCCGGCCTCGATCACGTCCACCCGCATGCGCTCCAGCGCGCGTGCAATGCGGATCTTCTCGTCACGGGTCATGGACGCGCCGGGGCTCTGCTCGCCGTCGCGGAGGGTGGTATCGAAAATGATGAGCTTGTTGTTACTCATGAAATGGATTCCTGCGATTTCACGGCCCCAGGCTCGCTCGCTCACGCAACGAACCAAGGGTGCGCCGAGCCTCGGGGCGGGGGATTCTGAATTTGGTGGGTGCGTATTGGGCCTCGCCAGGCATGGAGATTCAGTTGCCGCGGCGCGGCAGCAGTCGCAGGCCTAGCAGAGAGGCCCGGGAGCGAAGGGTAGAGGCATGGCGGAGATAACCGTTCATGTTTCCGAATATAAAGGCAATCCGAGACCCACTTCAAGAGCGGGAGAGGCGCATCGCGCGGCGTGCCAGCACATAGGCCGGCGCGGACAGCGCATAGACAAGGAAGATGCCCCACAGGGTCAGGGCGAAATCGCGCATGGCGAGGGCGAACACGACGATGACGAGCGGCACGCTCAGGTAGGACACACGCCGGCGCAGGTCAAACCCCTTGAAGCTGTAGTACGGCAGGCTGCTGACCATCAGCAAGCCACCAGCCACGGTGATCAGCCAGACCCATCCAGCAAGCCCCGCGGCATCCCATCCACTGTCCACGCCCACCCAAACCATGCCCATCACCAGGGCCGCCGCCGCAGGGCTGGCCAGGCCGACGAAGAAGTTCTTGTCGGTCGTATCGACCTGCACGTTGAAGCGCGCCAGGCGCAGGGCCGCACCGGCGACATAGACGAAGGCGCCGATCCAGCCCCAGCGCCCCTCAATGCCGGACAAGGCCCACAGGTAGACCACCACGGCAGGCGCCACGCCGAAGGCGATCACGTCCGACAGGCTGTCGTACTGCACGCCGAAGGCGCTCTGGGTATGGGTCAGGCGGGCCACGCGGCCATCCAGCCCATCGAACACCATGGCAAGGAAGACGGCCATCGCCGCCTGCTCGAACTTGCCCTGGGTCGCCGCGATCATGGCGTAGAATCCGCAGAACAGCCCCGCCGTGGTCAGCAGGTTGGGCAGCAGGTAGATGGCGCGGCCGCGCGAATGATCGGTCTCGTCAACGGCAGGCTTGTCGGGGTGAGAGTTCATGCGGGCATGCGATCCTGAATTCGGATGGATGGAAGTTTAAGCCCTGGCTTGATGGGCGGCCACAAAAAAGGCCGCGCGAGGCGGCCTTCTTTACCGGACAGGAGGTCGATCAGTTCTTGGACTGGTCGACGATCTTGTTCTTCTGGATCCACGGCATCATCGCGCGCAGCTTGGCGCCGGTCTGCTCGATGGCGTGTTCGGCGTTCTGGCGGCGGCGGGCGGTCATGGACGGGTAGTTCAGGCGGCCTTCCTGGATGAACATCTTGGCGTATTCACCGTTCTGGATGCGCTTGAGGGCATTGCGCATGGCCGCGCGGGACTGCTCGTTGATGACCTCGGGGCCGGTCACGTACTCGCCATACTCCGCGTTGTTGGAGATGGAGTAGTTCATGTTGGCGATGCCGCCCTCGTACATCAGGTCGACGATCAGCTTCAGCTCATGCAGGCACTCGAAATAGGCCATCTCGGCCGGGTAGCCGGCCTCGGTCAGGGTCTCGAAGCCCATCTTCACCAGTTCGACCGCACCGCCGCAGAGCACGGCCTGCTCACCGAACAGGTCGGTCTCGGTCTCGTCCTTGAAGGTGGTCTCGATGATGCCGGTACGGCCGCCACCCACGCCGGAGGCGTAGGACAGCGCGGTGGCCTTGGCGCGGCCGGAAGCGTCCTGATGGACGGCGATCAGGTCGGGGATGCCGCCGCCCTTGACGAACTCGGAGCGCACGGTGTGGCCCGGAGCCTTCGGCGCGACCATGATGACGTCCAGATCCTTACGCGGGACGATCTGGTTATAGAGGATGTTGAAACCGTGGGCAAAAGCCAGGGTGGCGCCCTGCTTCAGGTTCGGCTCGATGTCATTGGCGTAGATGGCGGCCTGGTGCTCGTCCGGGGCCAGCAGCATGACGAGGTCGGCAGCGGCCACGGCCTCCGGCACGCTCTTCACGGTCAGCCCCTCGTTCTGCGCCTTGACGGCGGAGGCGGAGCCCGGGCGCAGGCCGATGGTGACGCTGACGCCGGAATCGCGCAGGTTCAGCGCATGCGCATGGCCCTGGGAGCCGTAACCGATGATGGCGACCTTCATCCCCTGGATGATGGAGAGGTCACAGTCTTTGTCGTAATAAACCTGCATGGCGGAACTCCGTCAAATGATTCAAAAAGTCTGGCGGGCGCGGCCCTGTGGCCGCGATGATCGCGACGCGGGCGTCGCTCCTACATCAAAATTCAAACGTGCATGCCGCGCGCGCCGCGGGAAAGCCCCAGCGCGCCCGAGCGGGCCATCTCGATCACCGGGATACTGCCCACCGCCTCGATGAAGGCATCCAGGCGGCTCCCCGGCCCGGTCAGCTGCACCACGTAGGTGGAATCGGTGACGTCAACGATCTGGCCGCGGAAGATCTCGGTCAGGCGGAACACCTCGTCGCGCTGAGCGCCCACGGCCTGCAGCTTGATCAGCATCAGCTCGCGCTCGATATGCGGGGTTTCCTGGATGTCCTGCACCTTGACCACGTCGATGAGCTTGTTCAGCTGCTTGACGATCTGCTCGATGATCTGGTCATCGCCGCGGGTGACGATGGTCATGCGCGAGAGGGTCGGATCGTTGGTCGGCGCAACGGTCAGCGACTCGATGTTGTAACCGCGCGCGGAGAACAGGCCGGCCACGCGCGAAAGCGCCCCGGCCTCGTTTTCCATCAGAAGCGAGATGATGTGACGCATGGCTTACACCAGGATCATTTCGTTGAGGCCGGCGCCGGCCGGAACCATCGGGTAGACGTTCTCGGTCGGATCGGTGCGGAAGTCCATGAACACCAGGCGGTCCTTCAGCTTGAAGGCCTCGCGCAGGGCGCCCTCCACGTCCGCCGGCTTGTCGATCAGCATGCCGACATGACCGTAGGACTCCGCCAGTTTGACGAAGTCCGGCAGGGCCTCCATGTAGCTCATCGCGTAGCGGCCGGAGTAGAAGAACTCCTGCCACTGGCGGACCATGCCGAGGTAGCGGTTGTTGAGGCTGATGACCTTGACCGGCAGGTGGTACTGCAGGGCAGTGGACAACTCCTGGATATTCATCTGGATGCTGCCTTCGCCCGTCACGCAGGCGACCTCGGCCTCGGGATACGCCATCTTCACGCCCAGCGCGGCGGGCAGGCCGAAGCCCATGGTGCCGAGACCGCCGGAGTTGATCCAGCGGTTCGGCTTGTCGAACTTGTAGTACTGCGCAGCCCACATCTGGTGCTGGCCCACGTCCGACGTCACGTAAGCATCACCGCCGGTGACCTCCCACAGTTTCTCGACCACGTACTGCGGCTTGATGACCTCATCACTCCACTGGTACTTCATGCACTGCAGGCCGCGCCATTCCTCGATCTGCGCCCACCAGGCCGCCAGCGCCTCCTGATCCGGCGTGCGGCCTTCGTGTTCCATCAGGCGGATCATCTCGTTCAGCACGTCACCGACCTGGCCGACGATGGGCACGTCCACCTTGACGTTCTTGGAGATCGACGCCGGATCGACGTCCACGTGGACGATCTTCGCCGTTGGGCAGAATTTGGCCAGATTGCCGGTCACGCGGTCATCGAAGCGCGCACCAATCGCGATCAGCACGTCGCAGTGATGCATACCCATGTTCGCCTCGTAAGTGCCGTGCATGCCGAGCATGCCGACGAACTGGCGATCGCTGGCTGGATACGCACCCAGCCCCATCAGGGTGTTGGTGATGGGGTAGTTCAGCTTGCGGGTGAAGCGGGTGAGCTGTTCGGAGGCATGGCCCAGCACCACGCCACCGCCGGTGTAGATCATCGGCCGCTTGGCGGACAGGATCAGGTCCACCGCCTTCTTGATCTGGCCGCCATGCCCCTTCACCGTCGGACTGTAGGAGCGCAGGGAGACTTCCTTCGGATATTCGAAGGGCACCTTGACCTTGGGATCGGTGATGTCCTTGGGGATGTC
Organism: Pseudomonadota bacterium; assembly: GCA_040758295.1. Lineage (GTDB taxonomy): Bacteria > Pseudomonadota > Gammaproteobacteria > Halothiobacillales > Halothiobacillaceae > Thiofaba. The sequence continues at coordinate 41,516 of JBFLVZ010000036.1, read as the reverse complement.
GACCAGCACCACGCCGGGGCGGCCGGTGGTGGCGATGTAGAAGGCCTTCTTGATGGTCGCGGCCAAGTCGCGCACGTCCTTCACCAGGAAGTTGTGCTTCACGCACGGACGGGTGATGCCGACGTTGTCGACTTCCTGGAAGGCATCGTTGCCGATCAGGCTGGTCGGCACCTGGCCGGTGAAGACGACCATGGGAATGGAATCCATGTTGGCGGTCGCAATGCCAGTGACCGCATTGGTTGCCCCAGGGCCCGAGGTAACCAGCACCACGCCCGGACGGCCGGTGGCACGCGCGTAGCCATCGGCCATGTGAGTGGCACCCTGCTCGTGGCGCACCAGCACATGCTTGACCTGCTCCTGCTGGAACAGGGCGTCATAGATGTGCAATACCGCGCCGCCAGGATAACCGAAGACGACATCGACGCCCTCTTCCTGCAGGCAGCGGACAAAGATCTCTGCGCCGGACAACAACTCCACGAATGGTGACTCCCCAAGTAAACGCGGACTCGAACAACGCCGCCCAAAGCGGCGCTGGGATGCGCAGCGTTCCCCACGAGGCGGAGCCCATGGCCGGACCCCACCGCGGGAGAAGCCGCGCACAATTCGGATGCGAAAGAGACCGTATTGTACGCATCCTGCCTTGATCCGCCAGCCTTGGGGCTGGATGGTCTTTCAGGGACGGGCCCGGGAGCTGTCGCCCATCCCTCGATCAGGATCCCTGCGTGCCCCAGCCCGCGGCCTGAGTCGGCTCCTCCACCTTGCCGCCCGAGGCCTTGCGCAGGGCCTGCAACACGGCGTCCGGGGATGACTTGAGTTTGAAGAAGCTCGGCCCCGAACCCATCATCGACAGGTCAGGAAAGTACAGTGCCATGCGGTAACGCATGTGCAGGGCCTCGGCCTTGTTGCCGCTGACCAGGATCTCGTAGGGCAGGTAGGCCGCCCGCTTGCGCGGCTCGACGTCGATCACTCCCATCTGGAAGGCATCATCGCCGTACTTGTCGCCCCCCGCCGCCTCCGTGCGCATGGCCACGCCGAACAGCACTTGCTGCTTGCCGGGGATATCCACCCGGTACACCTTCTCCACCCCGCCCTTCTTGTCAGCCAGATTGGCTTCGATGGTCTTCACCGCCTCCTCGAAGCTGCCGAACTTGCCGAGATCGTAGGCATCCTCGAAGTACTCCATGCCCACGGCGTAGTTGTAGCCGGCCACGTCGCTGGCACTCATGCCCTCGGCGCCATAGGGCTCCCGGCAACCCACCGCCTTGTTCAGGGCATCGCCCACCTTGTCGAGCGCATCCTGCAGATGATAGGCCGCCGCAAGGTAGCCCGGATGGGTGCAGGCCACCTGCACCACCCCGCCCGCATCCGCCAGCGACACGCGCATGACCGCGCCATAGGCCCCGCGGTCGGTTTTCGCCGCGGTCTTTTTCAAGGCATCGCTGGTGACCGCGAGCACACGCGTCTTGTCATAGGGGGCGTAGTCCCCCACCACTGTGAAGCCGGACTCCTTGAGCTTTTTCTTGAGCTGGTCGCCCACCGCGCGGAGATCCCCCTGCTGGTCCGGCGCGGCCAGGAAGGGCTTGAGCAATTCTTCGGCGTGAACACTGGTGGCCAGCGCCATTCCCAGAGCACAGGCGGAAAAACTGGCTTTCAATGCAGGCATCAATTTCATCGATTTTCTCCAAGCAAACAAAAAGGGCGACTTGCGTCGCCCTTTCTTTTGATTGATCACGCGATCAGAACCACTGCTTCAAGCATTAGAAGTTGTAGTTGTAGTTGATGCGCCAGGTGGTCTGGCTGTGGGTGACAGTACCGGCCGCACCAGGACCGAACATGTTCGGGTTGGTTTGCTCGACCTCCGGTGCATAGGCAAGGGATGCTGCCAGGGTATGGCCGTTGCCGATGTTCCAGCCCACGCCCAGGGTGTAGTGCGACTTGATGGTCGCCGGGAACAGCGGGTTCAGGGTGCTATCCGGGATCGGGTTGTCGGCATAGTTGTAGCCTGCGCGCAGGGCCACCGTCGGGGTGATCATGTACTGGCCACCGATCATGTAGATGGTCTGATCATCCCAGTTCTGCGGCATGACACTTTCATTCCACCCCATGCCCATATCCACGGCCAGGCGGAAATCCTTCATGCTGTCAGCCCAGCCGATATGCTTGATGTCCGCCGCGAGCATCAGCTTGTCGGTCGCATTCCAGGCCACACCGATACCATAGGTTTCCGGCCATTGGAAGTCGACCACCTTGTACTTGGCCGCATACGTGCCGGCCATCGGGTTGTTCGGATCCAGCATGGAGAAGGAGCCATTACCCTCTAGGTCATCGATATCGGTCTTGCTATGGTAGGTCGCGCCAATGGACCACGCTTTGTTGATCTTGTAGTGCGCGCCGAGCTTGAACGCCCAACCGGTGCCGGTAGCTTCGCCGGTGAAGTCACTGTCATTGCTGAAATCAATGTGAACGGGGCCCACGTTCGGGTCCATGGTCACCATCTGGAGATCCATACCGGCCCAGACGAAATCGACCTGGCCCGCGATGGTAAGCGCGTCGTTGACGTTGTAAGCCAGCGGGAACATCAGACGACCAAAACCTACCTCTGAACGTACCGGAAGACCCGTGCCCATAGAAAGGAAGGTATTGGTGCCATATTCAGTGCCCATGCCGCCTTGTGCGAGCACGCCCGCGCCATAGGTGAACTTGCCGGTCTTGCGAATGAACGAGAGGGTCGGCATCAGGTAAGAATCACCGCCAGAGCTGGCATTCATGCCGCTGGTTCCCTCGCCCATGTAGGTATCCACATTCGGCTGCAGCCAGGTCAGACCAACACCAAAGCTGTTGCCCTCCTTTTGCAATCCTAGGGTCGCCGGGTTGTTCATCATGGCCGAGTTGCCTGAATCGTAAGCGAACGATGCACCACCCATACCACCAGCCTTGGCGCCATAGGCTTCCATATTCATGCCGTTGGTGGCGTAGGCGGGGGCGGCCACGAGGGTGGCGACTGCGGTGGCGAGGACGGAACGCTTCAGCGCGGATGTCATGCCTTGCTCCTTGTTGTTTGCTTGGTTTGTAGCAGATGCACAGTTGACGGCCTCCGTTCGAGGCTGCGCGGAACCTTCGCAGGTGACATGGAGGCTTGTCAAAATCGCAAAACGAACACCAAGAACATCAGAATTTATTGATATTCATCAAAAAGAACTCAGCCAGACAAGGAGCGCCACCAGGCACAACGCAAAAAAAGACATAACCCGTTGATTATCAATGGATCAACCATGCCATCAGGCAATCACATGCCACATCATCAAAGGTTATTAAAGAGAAAACGGAACCGATCCTGAGCGATTGAGCAAAAAACTCGGGAAAGACGCGCACGGACACGCACCTTTCAAATTTTTGAATGACTGTATCAGGCCGGATTTCAGCCGAAGTTGAGCTGGATTTCGGCGCCCGAGGCGAAGACAAGCCAGGTGGCCATGCCGGCCACGGTAGCTTCGGGAACGAGTTGCTCGCGGGTGAGCGAGCCCATGGAGAGCGAGGCGGAACAGGCAATCATCTCCACCCCCTGCCCAAGGCAGGTGGCACGCAGCTCGACCAGATCAGGGACGGCGTCCGCCATGGGCCCCGGCACCTCGAGGCGCGGCGCCGGGCGCAACAACTCCAGCCCGCCGAAGGCGAAGAACAGCTTGCACTCGTAGTCCATGGCCGCGGCGGTTGCCGCCATCATCAGCGGCGCATAGGCGGATTCCGGCGTGGCGCGGGTGATGAGCAGGGCGAGACGTTTGCGGGACATGGGCAGACCTTGGAGATCGATGTTCACAGCCCTTCAGGCCGGAGAGAACGAAGGGGACGAGCTGCGTTCAACCCTCCCGCTTGCGCAGGTAGAGACGGATCACGTCGCCCAAATATTCCACCTGATCGAGCCGGTGCCCCGTGGCCTCGGCATAGGCAGCGAAATCGCGCGGCGCCGCCTCGTCCGTGGCGAGCACGAGCAGGACCTGTCCACCAACCAGCCCCGCGAGGGCCTGCTTGGCCTTGAGCAGGGGCATGGGGCACGGCAGGCCGCGCGCATCCAGCTCGGCGTCAAAGGGGCGGTCCATCACAGCAGCGCGCTATCGGCCTCGGGGGCGACGATGGGCAGGCGCTCACCCGCCCAGGCCATGATGCCGCCGGCCAGGTTGTAGGTATTCTCGATGCCCTGCCGCGCGAGGAAGGCGCAGGCCTGGGCGGAGCGCGCGCCGCTCTGGCAATAGACGACGATCTTGTCCTGCCCCTTGAGCTTGTCGACGTTCAGTGGCAGAAGGTGGAGGGGAAGCAGCTTGGCGCCGGGGATGATGCCGTAAGCGGTCTCACCCGGGGTGCGAACATCAACCAGCAGGAATTTTTCGCCCTGCAGCCAGGTCGAAAGTTCACGCGCATCCACATGCTCGATGGAAAACATCTTGAAAGTGCCTCGATTGAAGAATTCTTTGCCTCGCCCGCTCGCGGGCAGCCTTGCCGGTGCACTGGCCGGGGTGCTGATCATGACCGCCCAGCCGGCCCTCGCTGGCCCGTACGACAACCTGCCCGACATGGGCGAGGCCATCGACCGCGATATCAGCCTGGCGGAAGAGCTAGCCATGGGCGACGGCTTCATGCAAGCCCTCAAGCGCAAGGCGACCTTCGTCACCCACCCGCTGCTCAACCACTACGTCCAGTCGCTCGGCGAGCGGCTGGCCTCTGCCTCCGGCTGGAATGCCTACCCGTTTCATTTCACCGTCATCCAGGATGACACGATCAATGCCTTCGCCGCTCCCGGAGGGCACATCAGCCTGTTTTCCGGCCTGATCCTGCGCACCGACAACGAGAACGAGCTGGCCGGAGTCATGGCGCACGAGATGGCCCACGTCACCCAGCGCCACGTGGCGCGCATGATCGCAGGTGGGGCCAGCGTGAACCTCACCGCCCTCGCGGCACTCGCGGCGGCCATCCTGGTGGGCGGCTCAAACCCGGATGCCGCCGCAGCGGCGGTCAACCTCGGCATGGCCGGCGCGATCCAGCAACAGATCAACTTCACCCGCGATCACGAGTACGAGGCTGACCGCATCGGCATCCAGATCCTCTCGGGCGCGGGCTTCGACCCACAGGGCATGGTCAGCTTCTTCGAGAAGCTCGCCCGCCAGGAGGGCGACGGATTCTACGTGCATAACGAGCTGTTGCGCACCCACCCCGTCACCACCAACCGCATCGCCGAGGCCGCCAATCGCGCCCATGCCGCCCGTCCGAGCAAGGTTTTCAACCAGCCGGATTATGCCTATGCCAAGGCCACCCTGGCCGCCCTGCTCGACCCCCGGCCGCTGGCCTCCGCCGGGCGGCTGGACAAGGCGGCGGGAGACGGCGTTGCCCGCTACCAGCGCGCCCTGCTCCTGAACCGGGCCGGGCGCCAGCAAGAGGCCCTGCCGATCCTGCTCGACCTGCATGGCAAGGCGGCGGATAACCTCTGGATCGGCACCCTGCTCGCAGAAACCCGCCGCCAGCTGAACCAGGATGATCAGGCCATCGAGGTGCTCCGTACGCAGCTTGAGCTGTTTCCCGGCCATCCCATGCTGACCATGCAGATGGGCCAGCTGTGGATGGCGAAGGATCCGGAACGCGCCTACAGCCTGCTGCGCCAGGCCCTGCGCGACAACCCAAGCCATGCCGGCCTGCTGCAGGCCTTCGCCGACGCAGCCTTACGCGCAGGCCGTCGCTCCGAACACCACGAGGCCATGGGCCTGTTCTTCATCCAGGAGCGGCGCCTGCCCGAGGCCCGCGCGGAGTTGGAAACGGCACGCGCCCTAAGCCTTGGGGATGCCATCTCGCGCCAGCGGCTGGATGCCCTGATCGAGCGGGTGGAAACCGAAATCATCGAGGCACGCCGCCGCAAGGATCAGCTCTCGTGACACCGCGCCGGGGCGCATCGCGCCTGACCATACGGGGATAAAATATTTTTCCTTGCCTCACCATGGGGTCGGTTTATTCTGCAGCTGCTTGATGAAAGCAGTTTAAAGAGCGCCCTCCACGGCCCGACCGATGTGTGGAACGGGAGAAGGCGCCAACCCACCACCCCCAAAGGAGGAAGCCATGCGGAAAATCGACCGCATCCTGGCGGCCAGCGTATCCGCAGCCGCGCTGATGGGCGCCCTTGCCGTTGCCACCCCGGCCATGGCCCAAGAAAACGGCGAGAAGAAGGAAATGACCGGCAAGGAGCTGGCGTTCAACAACTCCAAAGGCAACTGCCTGGCGTGCCACATGATTGCCGGCGGCGACCAGCCCGGCACCATCGGCCCCCCGCTGATCGCCATGAAGCAGCGTTATCCGGACCGCAAGGCTCTGTACGACGTCATCTACGACCCGCGTACCAAGTTTGGCCCGCACACCATCATGCCGCCGATCGGTGCCCACGGCATCCTGAGCAAGGATGAGCTGGAGAAGGTCGTGGACTTCATCCACAGCCTGTAAGAGACGCGGAGGACCAAGACGATGAAAACCCTGCTCAAGATCACTGCCGCCGCCCTCGCCGTCGGCCTGACCGCACCCGCGCTGCACGCCGCCGACGCGGCCGCCTCCGCCGAGGCCCAGGCCCAAGAGTTCCGCGACTTCTTCTTCAAGCGCTTCCCGGACATCAAGCCCGCCGACTACATCTACGGCGTGTATGCGCTGAACGAGGACGCGCGTGCCCAGTTCGACGCCATGAACGAGTTCCCGCCGTACGACGAGGCCATTGCCAAGGGCAAGGCCTTCTACAGCAAGCCGCTGGCCAACGGCAAGTCCCTCAAGGACTGCCTGGGTGACGCCAAGGGCCTGCGCGCCAAGTATCCGTTCTTCGACACCGAGACCAACAAGGTGCGCATCCTCGAGGCCGACCTGGTCCAGTGCGCCCAGGCCTACGGCGAGACCAAGTTCGACGAGAAGAGCAAGGATCTGAAGGCCGTTTCCGCCTACCTGGCCAGCGAATCCCGCGGCATGAAGGTGAACGTCACCATCCCGAACGAGAAGGCTCTGGCCGCCTTCGAGGAAGGCAAGCGCCGCTGGTTCCAGAAGACCGGTCAGCTCAACCTCTCCTGCGCCGACTGCCACCAGTACCACTCCGGCCAGCGCGCCCGCTCCGAGACCCTCAGCCCGGGCATCGGCAAGACCGCGCACTTCCCGGTCTGGCGCCTGAAGGCCGACGGCCTGGTGACCCTGAACGACCGCCTGTTCGGCTGCGTGAAGGATACCCGCGCCAAGCCCTACAAGCTGCATGGCGACGAGTACCGCACCATGGAGTACTTCCTGTCCTACATCGACAACGGCCTGGAAATCACCGGCCCGGCGGTCCGCAAGTAAGCGCCCCGCCTGCTGACAAAAACCGGCCTCCGCGGCCGGTTTTTTTTCGCCTGCCATTACGACCTCTTATCCGCACAGGATTTTTTTTAGAGGCGCGGAGAGGCCCGGTCTTATATGATCGGCGGTTAATGTCCGCCCTGACCCCGGTCTGGCAGGCATCCAGTTTTGAACCGCTCACTTGAGCAGTGAACATACGGAGACATCCACGATGAACCTTTCCCGCCGCGAGTTCATGCAAATGCTCGCCGTGGCTAGCGCCGCCGGCATCAACCTCGGCACCGCGCAGGCCGAGACCGGTACCCAGAAAGTCGCCTCCAGCGTGAAGTCCAACATGGCTTCCGCCGACATGTATGAAGTGCCCAAGTTCGGCAACGTGCACATCCTGCACATGACCGACTGCCACGCTCAGCTGCGCCCGGTCTACTTCCGCGAGCCGTCCGTGAACCTCGGCGTACGCGACATGAAGGGCAATGTTCCGCACCTCGTGGGCGAGAAGTTCCTCAAGCACTTCGGCCTGAAGGCGAACACTCCGGAAGCACACGCCTTCACCTACCTGAACTTCGCCGAAGCGGCCGAGAAGTACGGCAAGGTCGGCGGCTTCGCCCACCTGGCCACCCTGGTCAAGAAGCTGAAGGCCTCCCGTCCGGGTGCCCTGCTGCTGGACGGCGGCGACAACTGGCAAGGCACCGGCCTGGCCCTGTGGACCAACGCCCAGTGCATGATCGACGCCTCCAAGAAGCTCGGCGTCGACATCATGACCTCCCACTGGGAAGCCACCTACGGCAAGGATCGCATGGTCGAGGGCATCAAGCAGCTCGAAGCCAGCGGCATGGACTTCGTCGCCCAGAACGTATTCGAGACTGAGTTCAACGAGCGCGTGTTCAAGCCCTATGTCATCCGTGAGATGAACGGGGTCAAGGTCGCCTTCATCGGCCAGGCCTTCCCGTACACCCCGATCGCCAACCCGGCCTGGATGACCGAGGGCTGGTCCTTCGGCATCAAGGACGCGGAGATGCAGGAGACCGTCGACAAGGCCCGCGCCGAAGGCGCCCAGGCCGTGATCGTGCTGTCCCACAACGGCATGGACGTGGACCTGAAGATGGCCAGCCGTGTGCGCGGCATCGACGCCATCATGGGCGGTCACACCCACGACGCCGTTCCGTACCCCACCCTGGTCAAGAACGGCGGCGGCCAAACCCTGGTCTGCAACGCCGGTTCCAACAGCAAGTTCCTCGGCGTGCTGGACCTGGACGTCAAGGGCAACAAGGTCGCTGGCTTCCAGTACCGTCTGCTGCCGGTCTTCGCGAACTTCATCGAGGCCGACAAGGAGATGCAGGAACTGATCGACAAGATGCACAAGCAGACGATCAAGTTCCAGGGCAAGGAGTTTGTTGCCGAAGAGCGCCTGAACAAGGTCCTCGCCAAGAACGACGTGACCCTGTACCGTCGCGGCAACTTCTCCGGCACCTGGGACCAGCTGATCTGCGATGCGCTGATCGAAACCCAGGGCGCGGAAATCTCCTTCTCTCCGGGCGTACGTTGGGGCACCTCCCTGATCCCGGGCGCGGACGTCACCTATGAAGACATGATGACCCAGTGCGCCCTGACCTACCCGAACGTCACCGTGAACGAGTTCACCGGCGAGCGCATCAAGGAAATCCTGGAAGATGTGTGCGACAACATCTTCAACCCGGATCCGTACTACCAGCAGGGCGGCGACATGGTTCGCGTCGGCGGCCTGAAGTACGCCGTGGCGCCGAATGGCGATTCCGGCAAGCGCATCAGCCAGCTGACCCTGAACGGCAAGCCGCTGGATCCGAAGAAGACCTACAAGGTTGCGGGCTGGGCCTCCGTCGCCAAGCCGGGCGAGATCCCGGGCGACACCGGCAAGATGATCTGGGACGTGCTGGAAGAGTACTTCGTTGCCAAGAAGCACATCACCAAGGTCGATGTGAACGATCCGAAGCTGATCGGCATGGAAGGCAACCCGGGCGTGGCCAAGGCCTGATTCCGGATCGATCCGAAAGACGAAGCCCCGCTCATGCGGGGCTTTTTGTTTGCGGCGCCTGTTCAGGCGGCCTACTTTTTCTGGTCCTTGATATTGCCGATCACGGCGCCAGCCGCTCCACCGACCACCGCGCCGGTGACGGGATCGCCTCCGGAAAGGACGCTCACGCCCGCCCCCGCTGCCGCGCCGATGGCACCACCGCTGAGGGTGGATTGCTGGCGCTGGGTCATATTGGAGCATCCTGCCAGGACCAGCATGGCCACCGTCACGGCCACCGAGACTTGCATGATGGGTTTCATCGCGGCATCTCCAGGATGTTCATGGCTCATGCACTGAAGATTGGAGACGACCGCCCCCTTGTCAAGGCGGGATCAAGGCGCGATGACATCGAGCCTCGCCTTGAGGCCAGGGACGTCGCGCACCGCCTCCACCGACTTGATTCGCCCCGATTCCAGCTCGACCAGGGTCACGGCATCGGCCGCGCGCGGCAGCATGGCCGTCTGCCCGGACTCCATGCCGATCATGATGCGATAGCCATAATCGCGCATCTTCGGCAGGGCAAACATGCTGGTGACCAAGGACGGCATGCCGCTGACGTCTGCCACATAGACGATGCCGCGCCTTTCCTGTTCCGCCTGCGGGATGTCCTTGAGCACCCCGTGCGCCAGCCCCCCGGAGGCCTTATCCGCGGTCACCAGCAGGACGCGCGTGTTTGCAGGAATGGCGTACGGCTGCTCATGCTGGTCGTTGAGCTTGAGCGCCGGCAAGGTATCACCCGGCCGCAGCGCGGCGGTTTCGGCACCGGCCAGGGCGGGCAGCAGGATCAGGGCGGCAAGCAGGGATCGCATCGTCGTCTCCAGACAGATCAAGAAGAAATTCTTATAGACCCATTCGCAAAAATAAAAAACCCCGCCAAGGCGGGGTTAAGTCTCCGAGCGGGCGAGGATCAGAGCGTCTTGAACACACGGCGTGCAGTCTCGACCGTGCTGTCGATGTCCTGGCAGCTATGCGCGCCGGAAACGAAGCCGGCTTCAAAGGCGCTCGGCGCGAGGTAGATCCCCTCGTCCAGCATGGCGTGGAAGAATTTCTTGAAGCGCTCGATGTCGCACTGGCCGACGTCGGCGAAGGTCTCCACCCTGTCCTGTGTGGTGAAGAAGAAGCCGAACATCCCGCCGACGTTGTTGGTGGTAAACGGGATGTCGGCATCCTTGGCTGCGTCGCGCATGCCGTCGCACAGGTTCTGAGTGCGCGCGGCGAGGGTCTCGTAGAAGCCTGGCTCCATCACCAGTTCCATGGTGGCGAGGCCCGCCGCCATGGCGACCGGGTTGCCAGAGAGGGTGCCGGCCTGGTAGACGGGGCCGAGGGGGGCGATGTACTCCATGATCTCGCGCCGGCCGCCAAAGGCGCCGACCGGCATGCCGCCGCCGACCACCTTGCCGAGGGTGGTGAGATCCGGCATCACGCCATAGTGCTCCTGCGCTCCGCCGAGGGCGACGCGGAAGCCGGTCATCACCTCGTCGAAGATCAGCACCGCGCCATACTTGGTGCACACCGCCCGCAGGCCTTCGAGGAAGCCGGGTTTCGGCGGGATGCAGTTCATGTTGCCCGCCACCGGCTCGACGATCACGCAGGCGATTTCGCCACCTTTTTCCGCAAACACCTGCTCAACCTGGGCCAGGTTGTTGTATTCGAGGGTGAGGGTGTGCTGCGCCAGAGCGGCCGGCACGCCCGGAGAGCTCGGCACACCGAGGGTCAGCATACCGGATCCGGCCTTCACCAGCAGCGAGTCGCCGTGGCCGTGGTAACAACCCTCGAACTTGATGATGGTGTCGCGCCCGGTATAGCCCCGTGCCAGGCGGATGGCGCTCATGGTGGCCTCGGTGCCTGAACTGGTCATGCGCACCATCTCCAGCGAGGGGACGATTTCGCACAGGAGGTCGGCCATGCGGGTTTCGATCGCGGTCGGGGCGCCGAAGGACAGGCCGCGCTCGGCGGCGTTCTTGACCGCCTCAATCACCTTGGGATGGGTGTGGCCGGCGATCATCGGGCCCCAGGAGCCGACGTAGTCGATGTAGCGCTTGCCGTCCACGTCGAACAGCGCGGCGCCTTGGGCGCGCTCGAAGAAGATGGGGTCGCCGCCCACGCCGCGGAAGGCGCGCACGGGGGAGTTCACTCCGCCGGGGATGTGCTTCTGGGCTTCGATGAACAGCTCATGGGAGCGGGACATGGTTCGTTCTCTCCTTAAGGCGCATGGCATCGGGACAGGCCGATGACTTTCAAAAGCAGGCCCTTACGGGCGTCTATGGGCATCATCACGAGAAGTGGAGCAACGCGGCGATCCATGGAGCGTTGGCTCCACGGCCGGCACATGGATTGCTTCTCTACGCTCGCAATGATGAGTTAAACAGCGGGGCGTAACGCCGGGCCGCCGCCTCCACGTCGGCCGCCGCGAAGACATCCGAGATCACGGCCAGCATGTCCGCCCCCGCCTCGACCAGCGGAGCGGCATTATCGGCGGTAATGCCACCGATGGCACAGAGGGGCAGGCTCAATTTTTTGCGCGCCTCGCGCAGCAGGTCCATGCTCGCCGGCACGGCCTCGGGCTTGACGCGGGAGGGGAAGAAGCTGCCGAAGGCGACGTAGTCGGCCCCCTCTGCCGCCGCCTCCAGCGCGAGTTCCAGCCGGTTGTAGCAGGAAACGCCGATGACGGCGCCCTGCCCCAGCCTGTTCCGTGCATGCCCCAGGGCTGCGTCCTCCTTGCCGACATGCACCCCGTCCGCGCCGACCCGGGCCGCCAGCTCGACGTCGTCGTTGATGATGCTGACGGCACCATAGGTGCGGCAGAGGCGCACCACCTCGCCCGCGAGCCGTTCGCGCAAAGGGACATCGCCCCGCTTGTCGCGGTACTGGACGATACGCGCGCCGCCGCGGAGGGCGGCCTCGACCCGTTCGGCGAACCGATCGTCGGGGATCAGGGCCGTGTCGGTGATGACGTAGAGGCCTCGCAGCGCCTCCCTGTTGTGCATCATGCCAGCGACCTCGCGGCGTGCGCGGCGCCGATCAGGGGAGCGCGCGGCTCCAGCACCACCTCGACCGGCATCGCCGCCAGCAGGTTGCGGAACCGCCCCTTGTCGAGGAAGCCCTGCATGAAGGCCCCTTGCTTGAGGAGGGGCAGGATCTTGGGTGCGATACCCCCCCCCACGAGCACGCCGGCACTTGAGAGACACTTGAGGGCGAGGTTGCCGGCCTCCGCGCCGTAGATGCGGCAGAACAGGGTCAGCGCGTGCAGGCAGGCCCCATCCCTGCCCTCCAGGGCCAGGCGGGCGATGGCCGCGCTCGGGTCAGGGGAAGCCACGATGGCCTGGGCGGCCGCCTCCTCCATCGGCACGCGGCGAGTGTCGCGGAGAAAAGTCCAGATGTTGAACAGACCGGGGCCGGAGAGGACGCGCTCCACGCTGACATGGCCACCGAACTTCCCGCGCAGCCAGACCAGCAAGGCATCCTCTTCGGCGCTGTTGGGCGCGAAGTCGCAGTGCCCCCCTTCGGTCGGCTGCACGTGATAGCGCAGACCATCCCAGAACAGCAGCGCCTGCCCGAGGCCCGTGCCGGCAGCGATGACGGCGGTCATGCCATCCCGAGCGCGTCGGGAAGTGGAGAGGGGAACGCGTTGTTCAGGCGGCAGCTGCAGCATGCCGAGCGCCGCGGCCTCGAGGTCGTTGAGCAGGCGCACGGGACAGCCGAGGCGCGCAGCGAGCAACCCTTCATCCAGCACCCAAGGCAGGTTGGTGGTCTGGCAGCGGCCCTCCACCACAGGACCAGCCACGCCGAAGGCTGCCCCCTCAAGGCGCGGTGGTTCAAGACCAAGGAAGGCCTCGAGGATGTCCTCGAAGGCGGCATGGTCACGGCTGGGCACACTGGCCTCGCGCGCGATGACCAGTTCGCCGCCGCGCTGGGTATAGAGGGCCAGCACCGTCTTGGTGCCGCCAATGTCGCCGGCAAGAAACATCCCGCGCACCTTATTCCGTCAAGACCAGGCTGGCCGCCGACCCCTCGGCGACCAGGAATTCAAGCGCATGGGTCACGAAGACCGAGACATCGCTGGGTGGACGGCGGTAGAACGCCTCCCAAGCCAAATCACGCACCTCCCCGTAGCGCCCCCCATCGCCCGGATGTTCCTCAAGCCAGGCCAGACGCACGGCGTGGCCGATCAGCACGTCCATGACGAGGTCGTCCTCGAAGCGCAGGTCCGGGTTGGCCTGCATGATGGCGATCAGGGCCTGAAGCCCCTCGATGACCAGCTGACGATACTCAGGGGCGGCGATCTTGTTGAGCAGGTGCTCGACGCGCAGGGCGAAGTTCATCTCCCCCGCCGTGCTCTCCGACAGCAGCTGCTCACTGTCCAGCCGGTTCTTGCGGTTGTAGCGATCACCGATGACTAGCCCCCGGCAATGCCGGAGAAGGCCCCACACCTGCGGGTAGAAACGGTCCGGCAGGCGACCGATCGCCCCCTGCACCTGGCGCCAGTGCAGCCGGTCCTCGACGGCCTGCGTGACATCCAGGCCGGCATCGAAGCGCACGGGCACCACCTCCTTTGGCGCACCGACGATATGCAGCGACTCGGTGCGACCGAGCCCGCGCTGTTCGTCGCCGAAATGCAGCAGAGTGTCACGCAGGCGGGCAAGAAGCCGGTGCGGCGGCTTTTCCAGCAATGCATCGAAGGCGGCGTCGAGCGAAAGGCCCCGCTCGCGCGCCAGGCGCGCGATCAAGAGCTGCAGCAGGTGACCCACGCGCAGGGTGAGGATGTCGCGGATCAGCTGCGACTCGTTCTTGGCGATGTGGCCGAGATGGATGATGAGTTCCTGGGTCAGGATGCGCTCGCGCTCGTCCTGGCCGCAGAAGGCGCGGATCATGGCGAGGGTCTCGGTGTTGCCGAGCGGCTCGCGGATGATCGCGCGCCGGCTGTAGGAGCGCCCGACGGCGAGCTGCTTCTGCCGCACCAGGATGTCCATGACTGCGACCTCGAGCTGGGCATCGACCTTGTCCAGCAGGTCGGCAGCACGCCTCAGCACGCCCCACAGCGGCAGACGCCCTGCCCGCTCGAACACGCACTCGGTGATCTCGCGCAGGGTCAGTTCGTAGCCGAGTTCCGGATGGCGCAAGGGGGTGACGTAATCGCCGCCATGACGGGCATGGAGGGTGACCAGCAGCTCGATCTGGGCATAAGGATTGCTGCAGTTCGCCAGTATCGCGAACAGCCGCTCGCTGGGCGCCTCGAGGGTGAGGGCCTGGTACTCGGCGTCGCTGAGCGGGTGGGGCTCACGGCCCTCGGTCGGCAGCAGGGGGACACGCTCGACGACCCGCGGCAGCCCATCCTCGGCCAGGCTGAAATCATGCCTGGTGGAGATGCGTTCGGGGCCGGTGTTCTGCATGAGCTGCAGAAGCCTACCGCTGCGCACCGGGTAGCCATCGACCTCGCCGGCATGCACGTCGCGCAACAGCTCCAGCAGCACCTCGCTGTTGGCCGCCTCAAGCATGTCGCGGGTGATCCACAGCACCACCAGGGGCATGCCGGGCTGGCGCCAATAGCGGTGCACGAAACCGATCTCCGAGCGCAGCTTGCCGGCGAGATAGACGTTGTCGCGACCGAGATAGAAATCCTGGCGATCGAGCTGCTGGGGCACAAACAGCACCTGCTGGCCATCCAGGGCATAGGGACGCGAGGTGGTGAGGATGCGCATACGCCGGGGGGGGCGCCCGGTGAGGGCGAGCTTGGGATTGCAGCCAAGCATGCCGAACAGATCAATCAGCTTGCTCGAGTGGGCCACCCGCAGGGGAGTCACCTGCTCGAGAATCTCGGCGCGGATGCCGCTCCAGCCGAGCCGCTCCTGGACCTCGGCATTCTCAGCCAGCACCGCCACCTGGACCGGACGATGGTAGCGGCGGCCGAGCCGCAGGCGGCGGCCGAGGGGGTCGATGTCCGCGGGATGCAGCAGGCCGTCCTGGATCAGTTTGCCGAGGATGAACAGGCTCTGCGCCCAAACCAGCGGCAGGTTCTCGTTCGCCTGGCGCGGCTGGCTGCCGGGATGCTGGCGTTCAGCCTCGATGCGCTCGGCCGGCACGAAATACAGTTCCGGCAGCAGGCGCAGGCCGTCCTGCTCGATGGCAAGACGGTCGAGAGACTCGCGATAGAAGCGGGCCTGCTCCTGGCGGCCGAGGAACAGGTGGTTGAGCAGCAGGTAGGTGAAGAACAGCGGCCACTCCGACTCGATGTGCTCGAAGCGCTTGAGTTCGTGCGGTTCGTAGTGCAGCCGGCTCGGATCCTCCAGCACCGTCTGGTGGCCGTCGAGCAGGAAGCGCTTGCAGCCGTAGGGTCCCTGCAGCTTGTCGATGACAGCCTGCTGGGTCTCATCAAGAAGCGCCATGTTGCGCACCGCGAAGGCCGGAAAGCCGACCACCGAGAGCAGCGCGGCATCCACCTCCTTGGAATTGGACTCGCGCGGCAGCAGGGACTTGAGGGTGATCTCGGTGCGCGCGATCTCGTCCGGCAGGACGTGGATGGTGGAGCGCTCGTCCCCCTCGCCACCGTACAGATCGAAGCCGTTCATGGCCTCGAGCGCCGCCAGGGCCATGCCGATCGAACTCGCGTTCAGCTCGCGAATGCCGCAGTTGATCTTGTTGCCACGCTCCCAGATGCCGTAGTCGGGCGTGCTATAGGCGCGGCCGATGTAGTAGACGAGGTTCTGGACGAAGTCGACCTCGTCCTGGTTGAAGACAATGCGCAGGCCGGAGGCCGTCATCTGCGCCAGCATCAGCAGGAAGATCGAGGTGGCGTCGAGCTGAAGATGCCCCCAGGCCTCATCGCCCACCACCTCCCCGCCGGTGCGGGTGTCGTACTTGGCATGCAGGGCATCGAGCGGGTCCTGGCTGTGCTTGAAGCGCTCGACCTTGTGCGCCTGGCGCATCATGGCGAACAGCAGGCCGCGCATCAGCTTCACCACGCTCTGCTCGAGCGCATAGGTCCGGGCGGGCTCCACGTCGGCGCGGCGGTAGGCGAGCGCCATCCCCCAGGCGGCGAGGATGCTGTAGACGTTGTCGCGCACCCAGGCGTCGGTGTAGTCGCCATGGGCGGTGACGGCGGTACTGGCTGGTAGCAGCCCGGTCACCGGGTGCTGGCGGGCGAGAATGATCCGTTCGATCTCCGCGTCGTACTGGCGCAGGCGACGCAGGCGATCCTCCGGATCATGCGAGTGCCCCATCCAGGGGACCTGGCCCGGCTTTGCCTCAGAAGAGGAGGTGTCGCTGGCCATGTCGCCGCCCCTGTTCAGTGAAGACCTCGTGCCCCCGGATGCGGTGTTTCGACGAACAGCGCCGCCGCGTCCACAGCATCAAAGGTATACCCTGCGTTGCAGAATTCGCAATGGACCTCGATCCTGCCCTGCTCGGCGAGGATGTCCTCCACCTCGTCCTGGCCCAGGCTGCGCAGCATCTCCGCCACCCGCTCGCGCGAGCAGGAGCAGGCGAAGCGCACCGACTCGGGCTCGAACACACGCCGGTCCTCCTCGTGGTAGAGGCGGTGCAACAGGGTCTCGGCCGGGAGCTCCAGCAACTCCTCCGCGCTGACGGTCTCCGACAGGGCGACGATGCGGTTCCAGTCCTCGTCGTCCTGCGGGCTGTCATGCCCTGGCATCTTCTGCACCAGGAGGCCAGCGGCGCGGGTGGGGCCGGCTTCCAGCCACAGGCGGGTTGGCAGCTGCTCGGAGCGCGCAAAGTAACCCTCCAGCGCCTGCGCGAGACTGGCGCCCTCCAGCGGCACGATGCCCTGGTAGCGCTCCCCGCGCGCGGTCTCGATGGTCATCACCAGACGACCGTCACCCATCAGGGCCAGCCCCTCCCCTTCCACCTCGCCGTGCCAGCGGGCCAGGCCGCGCAGCTCGCGCTCGGAGGTGACCTGCATGACCAGCAGGTGTACGGTGCCTTCGCCTTGGACCTGAAGGGTCAACTTTCCGTCGATCTTGAGCGTCGCGGCGAGCAGCACGGCAGCCACCGCCGTCTCGCCCAGCAGGCGGGCCACGGCAGGAGGGTAGTCGCTGCGCGAGAGGATGGACTGCCAGGCCGCCTCCAGCTGCACCAGCTCACCACGCGCTCCGCCGGCGTAGGAGGCCTGCGGGGTGCCGGGGACATATTCGTCCTCGGCATGGGTGAAGATGAAACGGTGGAGCAGATCACGCTCGCTCATTTCAGCCTTCCAGCCGCTTCTTCAGCACCGCATTGAGCTGGGCCGGATTGGCCTTGCCCTTGGCGGCCTTCATCACCTGGCCGACGAGGAAGCCGAACACCTTGTCCTTGCCGGAGCGGAATTCCTCGACCTGGGCCGGGAACTGCGCCAGCACGCCGTCCACCAGCGCCTCGATGGCGGACTCGTCGGTGATCTGCTTGAGGCCCTTTTTCTCGATGATGGCATCCGCCTCGCCCTCACCGGCCCACATGGCCTCGAACACCTCCTTGGCGAGCTTGCCGGAGAGGGTGTTGTCGGCGATGCGCTTGAGCAGACCGCCGAGCATGGCCGCGCTGACCGGGCAGGCCTGAATCTCCAGCCCCGCCTTGTTGAGCGCGGCAGAGACGTCGCCCATCACCCAGTTGGCGGCGAGCTTGGGCTCGCAACCGGCGACCTTGAGTGCCTCTTCAAAGTAGTCGGCCAGGGCGCGGTCGGCGGTGAGGAAGGCCGCGTCGTAGGCAGGCAGGCCGTAATGGGTGATAAAACGCTGCTTCTTCTCGGCGGGCAGCTCCGGCAACCTCGCCCGCACCTGGTCGACAAAGCCTTCGTCCAGCACCACCGGCAACAGGTCGGGGTCCGGGAAGTAGCGGTAATCGTGCGCCTCCTCCTTGCCGCGCATGGAGCGGGTCTCGTCACGGTCCGGGTCGTACAGGCGGGTCTCCTGCACCACGCTGCCGCCGCCCTCGATCACGTCGATCTGGCGTTCGATCTCGAAGTTGATCGCCCGCTCCAGGAAACGGAAGGAGTTGACGTTTTTGATCTCGGTGCGGGTGCCGAACTCGCGCTGCCCTTTGGGACGCACAGAGACGTTGGCGTCCACGCGGAACGAGCCTTCCTGCATATTGCCATCGCAAATGCCCAGATGGCGCACCAGGCTGTGGATCGCCTTGGCATAGGCCACCGCCTCCTTGGCCGAGCGCATGTCCGGCTCGGAGACGATCTCCAGCAGCGGTGTCCCGGCGCGGTTCAGGTCGATGCCGGTCATGCCGTGGAAGTCCTCATGCAGCGACTTGCCGGCATCCTCCTCAAGATGGGCGCGGGTGATGCCGACCACCTTGCTGCTGCCGTCCTCCAGCTCGATCTCCATCTGCCCACGCATGACGATGGGCTGCTCGTACTGGCTGATCTGGTAGCCCTTCGGCAGGTCCGGGTAGAAGTAGTTCTTGCGTGCAAAGATGGAACGGCGGTTGACCTCGGCGCCGATGGCGAGGCCAAAAGTCACAGCACAACGCACGGCCTCCGCGTTCAGCACCGGCAGCACGCCGGGCAGGCCGAGATCGACCGCGCAGGCCTGGGTGTTGGGCTCGGCGCCGAAGGCGGTCGAGGCTCCGGAGAAGATCTTGCTCTTGGTGGCGAGCTGGGCGTGAATCTCAAGCCCGATGACGGTTTCCCATTGCATTGGTCTTGGTCCTTACGCGAAGGCGGCAGGGAGCTGGCGGTGCCAGTCGGTGGCCTGCTGGAAGCGGTGGGCGATGTTCAGCAGGCGGGCCTCGTCGAAGGCGCGACCGATCATCTGCAAACCCACCGGACGGCCATGGGCGAAGCCTGCCGGGATGGACATCGCCGGCAGGCCGGCGAGGTTGACCGGCACGGTGTAGATGTCGGAGAGGTACATGGCGACCGGGTCCTTGAGCGAGGTACCGAGGTCCGGGGCCACGTGCGGCGCCACCGGGCCCATGATCACGTCCACCTCGCTGAGCACGCGGCGGAAGTCGTCCGCGATCAGGCGGCGGATGCGCTGCGCCTTGAGGTAGTAGGCGTCGTAATAACCGGAGGAGAGGGCATAGGCACCGATCATGATCCGGCGCTTGACCTCGCTGCCGAAGCCTTCGGCGCGCGAGCGCTCGTACAGGTCGACGAGGTCCTTCGGCGCCTCGCAGCGGTGGCCGAAGCGCACGCCGTCGTAACGGGAGAGGTTGGAGGACGCCTCCGCCGGGGCGATGACGTAGTAGGCGGGGATGGCGAGCTCGCTGTTCGGCAGGCTGACCTCGCGGACCTCGGCGCCCAGCCTGCGGAACTCGGCCACCGCCTCGTCGATGGCACGGGCCACGCCGGCATCCAGGCCCTCGCCGAAGTACTCGCGCGGCAGGCCGATCTTCAGCCCACTCAGGTCATTGCCGAGCTTGGCGGTGTAGTCCTCGACCGGCTGCTCGCTGCAGGTGGAGTCGAGCGCATCGAAGCCGGCCATGGCGTTGAGCAGCCAGGCGCAATCCTCTGCCGAACGCGCCATCGGCCCGCCCTGGTCAAGCGAGGAGGCATAGGCAATCATGCCATAGCGGGACACGCGGCCGTAGGTCGGCTTGAGGCCGGTCACCCCGCAGTAGGCGGCGGGCTGGCGGATGGAGCCGCCGGTGTCGGTGCCGGTCGCCAGTGGGGTGAGCCCTGCGGCAAGCGCGGCGGCGGAGCCACCGGAGGAGCCGCCGGGCACGGCGGAAAGATCCCAAGGGTTCTTGGTCGGGCCATAGAAGCTGGATTCGCTGGTCGAGCCCATGGCGAACTCGTCCATGTTCAGCTTGCCGAGCATGACCGTGCCGGCCTGATTCAGGCGCTCGACCACGGTGGCGTTGTAGGGCGCGACGAAGTTGTCGAGCATGCGCGAGCCGCAGGAGGTCTTGACCCCAAGGGTGCAGAAGATGTCCTTGTGCGCCAGGGGGATGCCAGTGAGCGGCCCGGCGTGGCCCGCGGCGATGCGGTGGTCCGCGGCCAGCGCAGCCTTGAGCGCCTCATCCTCGGTCACGCTGATGAAGCTGTTGAGCGCGGGATCATGTGCCTTGATGCGGGCGAGGAAATGTTGCGCCAGCTCGACCGAGGAGACCTCCTTGCGGTCGAGCATGCCGCGCAGCTCGGCGATGGATTGCTGATGCAGGCTCATTATTCGATCACCTTCGGCACCAGGAACAGGCCATCCTCGACGGCCGGGGCGTTGAGCTGGAACAGCTCGCGCTGGTTGGTTTCGGTCACCGCATCCGGGCGCAGGCGCTGGGCCATGTCAAGGGGATGGGCCATGGGCTCCACCCCCTGCGTGTCGGCCTGGTTCATGCGCTCGACCAGGTCGAGGATACCGGACAGGTCTTGGGCATAACGCGCAACCTCGGCCTCGTCGATGGCCAGGCGGGCAAGACGGGCGATCTTCTTCACCTCTGAAGGGGCGATCATCATCGGCGGCTCTGCTTCTGGGGAAAAACGCCGACCCCATCCTTCCCGGACGGGTTCGGGGATGATGCACGCCCGCCTTCGGCACCGCGTTCCAGCGGTTCTCACCGCTGGAACGCACCGGGACATCCGTGCTCCGGGCGCGAAGGACGGGCGGAATGGTGCGTGAATTTAGCACAGGCCCGGAGCCTTGCCCAAGGCGAAGGGGGTTGATAGAGTTCCACGCTTGGGTTAATCCCACGCGCAATGCCCTCCATCAATACCCGTCAAGTCAATATCTCGCCATGTTCCGTAATCTCCGCGGTCTTTTCTCCACCGACCTCTCCATCGACCTTGGTACCGCCAACACGCTGATCTACGTGCGGGGCAAGGACATCGTCCTCAACGAACCCTCGGTGGTGGCCATCCGCCAGGACGGCGGCCAGCGCTCGATCCAGGCCTTCGGCATCGAGGCTAAGAAGATGCTCGGCCGCACCCCGCAGAACATCACCGCCGTCCGCCCGCTGCGCGACGGCGTGATCGCGGACTTCCACGTCACCGAAAAGATGCTGCAGCACTTCATCCGCAAGGTGCACAGCAACAGCATGCTGCGCCCGAGCCCGCGCGTGCTGGTCTGCGTGCCGGTGGGGGCCACCCAGGTCGAGCGCCGCGCCATCCGCGAATCGGTACTCGGCGCCGGGGCGCGCAAGGCCTACCTGATCGACGAGCCGATGGCCGCTGCCATCGGTGCCGGCATCGACGTCGACGAGCCGCGCGGCTGCATGGTGGTCGACATCGGCGGCGGCACCTCGGAGGTGGCGGTGATCTCGCTGGATGGCATCGTCTACTCCGCCTCGGTGCGCATCGGCGGCGACAAATTCGACGAGGCCATCATCAGCTATGTGCGCCGCAACTACGGCATGCTGATCGGCGAGGCCACCGCCGAGCGGATCAAGAAGGATATCGGCTGCGCCTACCCCGGCAAGGAACTGCTCGAGATCGAGGTCAAGGGGCGCAACCTGGCCGAGGGCGTGCCCCGCAGCTTCACCCTCAACAGCAACGAGATCCTCGAGGCGCTCAACGAGCCGCTGTACGGCATCGTCCAGGCCGTGCGCACCGCGCTGGAGGAGACCCCGCCCGAGCTCGGTGCAGACATCGCCGAGCGCGGCATCGTGCTGACCGGCGGCAGCGCCCTGCTGCGTGACCTCGACCGCCTGCTGATGGAGGAGACCGGCCTGCCGGTCGTGGTGGCCGACGACCCGCTCACCTGCGTGGCACGCGGGGGCGGCAAGGTGCTGGAGCTGATCGACGAACGCCACAGCACCCTGTTCTCGACTGAATAATCCAACGGCCGCCGCGTGGCCCATCTGTTCCGCAAGGGGCGCCCCGGCCCGGTCTGGCTGGCGGTGCTCCTGCTCGCCTCCCTCGGGCTCTACCTCGCTGATGCCCGGCTGCACCTGCTCGACCACGTCCGTGGCTGGCTGATGGCCGGCACGGAACCGGTCCAGCGCTTGGCCGCCCTGCCCGCCCAGCTCTGGCGCGGCGCGGCCGAGGCCACGCGCGGCCGCGCCGAGATGCAGGACGAACTCGCCCGGCTTGGTCAGGAGAACCTGCTGCTCAAGGCGCAGATGCAGACCTTCTGGGCCCTGCAGGAGGAGAACCGTCGCCTGCGCGACGTCCTCCACGCCGTCCAACCGCTGGAACAGGACCTGTTGCTGGCCGAAAGCATCCCGGTCAAGGGCGATGCACGCCGGCAGATGATGCTCATCAACCGCGGCAGCCGCGACGGCGTCTTTGTCGGCCAGGCGGTGCTCGCGGCCGAGGGCCTGCTCGGCCAGGTTGTGCATGTCGGGCCGCGTACCGCCGAGGTCCTGCTGCTGACCGACGACACGCATGCCATCCCCGTACGCATCGCCCGCACCGGCCAGCGCGCCATCGCCCGCGGCACCGGGCAGGGTGAGCGCATGGATATCCTCCACCTGCCCAACAATGCCGACGTGCAGGAAGGGGACCTGCTGGTCACCTCAGGCCTCGGCGGCACCTTTCCAGCGGGCTATCCGGTGGCGAGCGTGAGCGTGATCGCGCAGGCGCAGAGCGGCGCCTTCGCCAGCATCAGCGCCCGCCCACTCGCACCGGTCGACGATGTCCGCGAGATCATCCTCATCTGGATGCGCGACGCATCCTCCACCGACATCCCCGCCCCCGATCCCGCCCATGCGCCCTGATCCCTGGACCTGGCTGGCGATCTTGTTCAGCCTGCTTCTGGCGCTGGTGGTGGGACTCCTTCCCTTTCCGCAGTACATCGCCCAGCTACAGCCGCCATGGCTGCTGCTGGTCGTGCTTTACTGGAGCATCCTGCAGCCCACGACCCTGGGCATGGCTGGGGCATGGTTGATGGGACTCTTGCTGGACGCCATCCAGCCCTCCCCCCTCGGCACCCACGCGGCCTTGTTCACGCTGGCGGTCACACCTGTGCTGGCGCTGCAGCGCCTGCTCCGGACCCTGCCGGTCGCCCAGCAGGCGCTGTGGATCGCCGGCCTGGTGTTCCTGTACGAGGTGGGGGAGTTGTGGCTGGGCGACCGGCTGACCGCCGGTCGAGTCAGTGCGGATGATTTCCTGCCGGTGATCAGCACCCTGTTCGCCTGGCCGCTGATCAAGGTGCTGCTGTTCCGCCAGGAACGGCGATTGGCCTGACGGCGGCTTAGCCGGCCAACACCAGTACCCACACCAGGGCCGTCGTCACCAGGCTCACGAACACCGCCGCCGACCCCATGTCCTTGGCCCGGCCGGAGAGTTTGTGCGGCTCGGAACCCACACGATCGACGACGTTCTCGATCCCGGTGTTAAGCAGTTCGACCACCAGCACCAACATCAGGCTGCCGATCAGCAGCGCGCGCTCCACGCCATCCTTGCCCAGCCACAGGGCGAGCGGGGCGAGCAAAAGCGCCAACCACAGCTCCTGGCGAAAGGCCGCCTCCTTGCGGTAGCAGGTCGTCAGCCCTTGCCAGGAATAGCGCGCCGCAAGCAGGACGCGCCTCAACCCCGTGTTTTCAGAGGCCACGGCTTATTCGCCGATGAAGCCTTGGTAGGCGGCCGCATCCATCAGCGGAGGCAGGGTACCCAAGGCGCGACAGCGCACGATCCAGCCCTCGCCATAAGGTTCCTCGTTGATGCGCTCCGGGCTCGTAGCAAGCTCGCCGTTGACCTCGACCACCTCCAGTCCGACCGGTGCCTGCACATCCCAGGCGGACTTCACCGACTCGACGGTTGCCAGCACCCCGCCCTCATCGACCTGCGCACCGACCTCGGGCAACTGGACATAGACCAGGTCGCCCAGCAGCGACTGGCCATGCTCGGTGATCCCCACGGTCAGCAGGCCGTCGTCGTCTTGGCGCAGCCAGGAATGACCTTCGGTGTAGAGCAGGTTCTCGGGCAGGTCGCTCATCAGTCTCTCCAGCGTTTGAGGTTGGGCGGAATCATGCCACACAAATGTTTCAAGGCATCACGGCTGGCAAGAAAGATCCGGGGGATTTCGCGGCCTTTTGCCCCGGGCCTTGTGCGTGAATTCACACACCCCATGAGGCTGCCCGCCAGACCATTAAAACAATGAATATAAGACTTATCTTTTCTATGGATAATATGCCCGCTGCATAACATGGATCATCAAGGAGTCACGCCCGTGCATCTCGCCCGTTTCCGTCCGCACCCGATCGCCCTCGGCATCCTTGCCTCCGCCGTCATGAGCGCAGCCCAGGCCGATGAACTGGCCCCCCTCCAGATCCAGGCCGGCGCCCTCGGCGACACCCCGAATGTCGAGGTCATCACCCCCGCCGACATCGACACCCGCATCCCTGCCGATGCCGGCGAGGCCCTGCGCGAGGTCAACGGCGTGTCCGCCAGCCGCATGAGCCAGCACGGCGTGGACCCGATCATCCGCGGCCAGAGCGCCACCCAGCTAAACGTTCTGCTGGACGGCGGCTACGTGCACGGCGGCTGCCCGAACCGCATGGACCCGCCGACCAGCTTCGCAAGCCTCGACACCTACGACCGCGTGGTGGTGGAGAAGGGCGTGCAGAGCGTACAGCACGGCATGGGCGGCAGCGGCGGCACCATCCTGTTCGAGCGCGACACCGCCGCCAAGGCCGCCACCCCCGGGGTCTCGGGCAGCGCCGGTATCGCTGCCAGCAGCAACGGCCTCGACTACGGCGTGCACGGCGACGTGCTGTACAGCAACGGCAAGGCCTACCTGCGCGCCTTTGCCGAGCGCAAGGAGGCCGGCAACTACGAGGACGGTGACGGCCGCGAGGTCCGCTCGGCCATGGAGCGCACCGCGGGCGGCGTCGTGGTGGGCTACCGCATCAGCGAGCACGCCGGCGTGGAGGGTACCATCGAGGCATCTCGCGGCGACGACGCCCTGTATGCCGGTGCGGGCATGGACGCGCCCAAGGACGATCTCAATGCCTACCGGCTGAAATACTGGAACCAGAACATGGGCGGCGCCATCGATGGCGTGAAGGTCGAGGCCTGGCGCAGCGACGTCGAGCACCTGATGGACAATTACTCGCTGCGCACCAACACCGGCATGTGGATGGAGGCCCCGTCGGAGGTCACCACCCAGGGTGCGCGCCTGACACTGACCTCCAAGCCCGGCGGCAGCCTCAAGCTGGACTATGGCCTGGATGTGCAGGATGTCAGCCGCGAAGGCTGGCTGCAGGGTGTCAACAAGATGAACGGCGCACGCACCCTGGTCTCCCGCATGTGGCCGGACGCCTCGCTGCGCAGCATCGGCGGATTCGTCGAAGGGCTCTACGCGGTCTCCGCGAACCAGCGCATCAAGGCCGGCCTGCGCGTGGATAGCGTTTCTGCCAGCATCGACACCAGCCTGAACAACTCGATCGCCACCCACATGATGGTGCCGGCCGCCATCCGCGACGAGGCCCGCCAGGATCAGGACAACACCGCCGTCGGCGGCCTGCTGCGTTACGAGCACGACCTCAACAAGGGACTCACGGCATTCGCTGGCCTGTCCCGCAGCGTGCGCCAGCCTGATGCAACCGAACGCTATGTCCTGCAGGCTGGCGGCGGCATGATCAACTGGCTGGGCAACCCCGCGCTCGATCCGGAGGTGCATCACCAGATTGATGTTGGCCTCTCCGGCAAGGGCCATGGCGTGAAGTGGGAAGCCGTCGTGTTCTACGACGACGTGAGCGACTATGTCCTGCGCGACAAGGTGGGCACCATGACCACCTACCGCAATGTCGACGCCACCCTGTTCGGCGCCGAACTGTCCGCCCAGTGGATGATCGCCCAAGGCTGGCATGCCCACGGCGCCCTCGCCTACGTCAACGCGCAGAACGACAGCGACGGGCGCAACATCGCCCAGATCCCGCCGCTCAATGGGCGCATCGGCCTGGACTACTCCGCCTCCAACTGGCATGCGGGCGGGCGTGTGCGCTTCGCCGCCCAGCAACACGAGATCGATACGGCCAGCGGCCTCGACACCATCGAGACCCCGGAATACGCCGTGCTCGACCTGTACGGCGGCTACAACTTCAGCCGTACCGTCAGCCTGAAGCTTGGCGTGGACAACGTGTTCGACCGCCTGTACGCCGAGCATGTCAACCGTGCCTTCTCCTACACCGACGGCGGTATCTTCGCCACCAACGAGCGCATCTACGAGCCCGGCCGCACCTTCTGGGCGCGCCTGGACACGAAGTTCTGATGCATTCCCCTGCCGCACGGACGCGGCAACGCAGACGACAAGGCCCCGCATCATGCGGGGCCTTTGTTTTTCGGCCGGGAAGGGCCGGATCAGTGGCCGCAGCCCCCTTCATCCTCGAGCTCATGGTCGTAGGCATGTCCATGCGCATGGTCCTCGGGGGCACCGCCGGCCTCGCCGCGCAGGAAGGCCTGCACGGCGGCATCAGGATCGCTCTCGGCAGTGATCCACCCGGCCACCCCCAGGCGCTGCAGGCGAACAACCATGCCCTGCCCCATGCCCTGGCTGATCAGGGCGGTGATGCCCTCCAGCGCCCGAGGCAGTCCGCCCGGCGTGGCGTGGAAGCTCTCCTCCATGGCCAGCTCGACGAGACGACGCTCGCCGGGGACACCGGCCGTGACGGGATAGAGCCAGAACTTGCGGCAGCGCCCGGCATGGCCGGTGACGGTGCGGCGGTTCTGGCTGGTGACCGCGATCAGTTGCTGGTGGTTCACATTCATGAGGGCTCTCCGAAACGGAAGCGCGTGCCCGCGGGAGCCTCGACGAAACGGTCGGGGAAGCGCGAGCGCAGGTAGCACTGGGCGTTGAGTCCTGTGCAGTGGTTGGGGGCCAGGACCTTGACGTCCAGGGTCTCGAGCAGGCCGGCCGTATGCGCAAGGCGCTCCTCGCCAGCGCGCAGCAGGTGGGTGCCGCCGAGTACCGCGTGCACGGGCCGGCCCCCGGTCAGCTCGCTGATGTACTCGAGCGTGTTGAGGACCCCGGCGTGGCAGCAGCCGAGGATGACGACCACGCCCTCCGGAAGCAGGGCGTAGAGTGCCTGGTCGTCAGTCAGGGGGTCTTCCGCCCGTCGTCCTGCATCGCGGTAGAACGGCCCACCGGTGTCCTCGATCTCGTTGCGGCGAGGAATGGGACCGGTCACGAACAGGCCGGGGACGATCTCGGTCGGCTGCTCGGTGGCATGCACGCAGCGCGCCCGTCCCAGCGCGGCAAGCGAGGACGCCGGGGCGCCGATGTCCTTGCCCTCGCGGTTGAACTTGGGACGCAGTGTCTCGGGATGCAGGAAGATATCCACCGCGCCACAGCGCTCCAGCACGGCGGGCAGGCCGCCGGTGTGGTCGTAATGACCATGACTGAGGACGATGGCCGACAGCGCGGACAGGTCGATGCCCAACGCGTCGGCGTTGTGCAGCAGGGTCAGCCCTTGGCCGGTGTCGAACAGGACGTCACGCCCGTCGGCACGCAGGTGGAAGGCGATGCCGTGCTCGCCCAGCAGGCCGCGCCCGGCAGGCTGGTTCTCCACCAGCACGGTGACATCGAGATGCTTGAGCATGGTCCCATCCTCCTCGTGAAACATGACTGGACGAAGATTCCCCGCCCTTGCAGCAGGGCATGACGCGCGAGATGCCCTGCTGAAAGAACGTAGACGGCCCAGGCGGCGTCAGAAACAAGCAAGGCCCCGGACGGGGCCTTGTTATCATTCCATAAGATTTACTTATGTCTAGTCGATTTCATCGAGAAGCCGCGGCGTAGTAGGCGGCCAGCGCCTCGATCTCCGCGTCGGTCAGCGGCTTGGCGAAGGCGCGCATCGCCTGCATGGCATCGCTGTCCCGGCTGCCGTCACGATAGCGCTTCATGGTGCGCACGAAGTACTCGGGCGTCATGCCGGCCAGCGCCGGGGTCTCGTTCACCCCGCCCTGGCCATGCAGGCCATGGCAGGCGGCGCAGGGGGTGACCAGGCGGGTGGGGTCGCCCTGGCGCACCAGCTTCTCGGCCACGTCATTGCCGCCCTGCATGGCGGGCAGCGGCTGGGCGGCGTAGAAAGCGGCCAGGTCGGCCATGTCCTGCTCCTTCAGGGTCTGTACCGCGGTCACCATCAGGTGGCCACGCTGATCCTCCATCCGGCGCTTGGTCTTGTAGTCGAGCAGCATCTTGTAGGTGTACTCGACGCGCTGCCCGACCAGCGAAGGCCAGTTCATGGTGGTGGACTCGCCCGCCACGCCGTGGCAGGAGGCACAGAACTGCTCGCTGTGCAGCTGCTTGCCGCGCGCGGCATCCCCCTTGGGCATGGCCTGCAGGGTCTGCATCAGGGTTGCCGGGGTCCAGGCAGGAGCCGCCGGGGCGGCAGGCTCGGACGCCATGGCGGCGAGCCCGAGGGAGGCGGCCAGCATGCCGCCCAGGATCGGAAAGGTCTTGCGCATCATGGGCCTCATGCAAAGCAATCGTCAGTGAAGGACTTCATCCATGCGTGGGTGTACAGCGCGGCCAGGCTGTTCTGAACCGGGGTGGCGTCCAGCGGCAGGTAGCGCGGGCTGTTCATCCGCGCGATCTTGCCGTCCTTGATGCGGAACACATCCGCCACGAACTGGCCGTAGTTCTGGTTGCCCGCCAGCGCGTAGCAGGTGTTCTGCCACACCGGCTCGGCAGGGGACTGGCCTGCCAGCAACGCCTTGACCTGCAGCGCGCAGACCTTGGCCTGGCTGTTGGCCGAGTAGCCGGATTTCGGCATGACGTCGGCAATGGATGCGTCGCCGATGACGTGAACGCCCTTGTGGATGCTCGATTCGAAGGTCACGCGGTCCACCGGGCACCAGCCGGTGCCGTCGGCCAGCCCCGTCTCCAGCGCCAGCTTGCCGGCCTTCAGCGGCGGGATGATGTTGATCATGTCACCCTTGTAGCTGCCGCCCTCGGTGTGCACGGTCATGCTCGCGGGATCGACCCTCACCACACGCCCCCCCTGGCTGCCCATGACCCATTCGATCATGCCCGGCTTGTCGTGCTTGATGGGTTTCCATGCCGCCAGCTGGCGCTTGGCTTCGTCTTCCGTGAAGCCTGCCGCCTTCAAGCCCTCCACGCTGTAGCCCTTGAATTCCTCGGGGATGTTGAAGCCATACAGCCTGTTCCACGCCTGCAGCATGGTCAGGTCGGTGGTGAAGCCGTCCTTGGCGTCCAGGATGATGACCCGGGCGGTCGGGTTGTGCTCCTTGAGGTACTGGGCAATCAGCCCGGCACGCTCGTACGGCCCCGGCGGGCAGCGGTACGGGTTCTGCGGCACGCTGATCAGCACGGTGCCGCCCTTGGGCAGTTCCTTGAGCTGTTTCGCCAGCAGTTCGGTCTGCTTGCCCGGGATCCAGGCGTGCGGCATGAGGGTGTCGGACACTTCCTCGGTGAGACCTTCGATCGCACCGAAGTTGAAGCTGATGCCGGGGGAGACGACCAGTCGGTCGTAGCCCAGGTTCTTGCCCCCCGCCGTCTTGACGCTCTTGCCCTCGAAGTCAATGCCGGTCACGGTGTCGAACACGAACTCGATGCCGTAGTTCTTCTGCAGGGCGTCGTAGCTGACGGTGATGTCCTGCATCGTGATGTGACCGCTGATCACCTCGGAGGAGCCGTACGGGCGAAGGTACTGACGCTCCTTCTCGACGATGGTGACCTTGATGTTCTTGTCCGCAAGCTTCAGGTACTTGGCGAAGGTCGCCCCGCCCACCCCGCCGCCGATCACGACAACGTGCGGCTGCGCGCCCGCGAAGGCGCTCTTGCCGGACACGCCGGCCCCCGCCAGCGCCGATGCGCCCAGCAACTTGAGGAAGTGGCGACGTTGCATGCCTTTCAGTTCGTTCATCTCCTCTCCTCCTTACTTCGGCTGCTTGGCGAAGTACGCCGCCATCGACCGAATCTCGGCTTCACTGAAACCCTTCGCAATCGGGCCCATCAGCGTGTTCGGCCGCGCTCCACTCGAAAAGTCCTGCATCGCCTTCACAAAGCTCCCCTCGCTCATCCCGGCCAGCGGCATGAAGGCGGAGTCGCTCGCCAGCCGGCCCTGGGTGCCGTGACAGCCCGCACAGGTCTGCGCCAACATCTCGCCCGTCGGCTCGGCCAGAGCCAAGCTTCCCGTCATTGAACCGGCCAGAACCAGGCCGAGGGTTATTTTTTTGAACATTCAATACCCCGTTTTATCTAGGTTTTAATGAGTGCATAAATGCGGGCGCATTTTTCTATCTGCGCCCACGGGGATCAAGTCTTGTGGGTGTTTATTTATTTATGTGCAGATAAGTTTTTTAACTAAGCCAGGTGTAGAACCCCACAACGAAGTACTGGACGATCCACAGCACGATCAGCCCGATGGCGATATTGCCCATCCGCGTGATGAAGGGGCTGGGGGTATAGACCCCTGCGGTCTGCCCGGCCTTCCAGGCTACGGTCACCATGTAGGCCAAGGCCCCACCACCGACGATCAGGAAGGTGCCAAAGAACAGGATGGTGCTGTACCAGTCCATGTTGATGGGGTAATCCATGGCGTTGTAGCCATGCACACCCATCAGGATGCTCCAGCGCAACGCCTCACGTGCAGCAGCCACCACGATCAGCGCCACAGCACCCACCGGCAGCACGGCATAGGCCCAGAGGGTGTCCATGCGCCCCATGCGCACCCATTGGGCAAAGCCAACGGTGGCAAGCAGCATGACCAGGGAGACGATGACCCACGGAGAGAGGGCAAAGCCTGCAACCTTTTCCGGCAAGGTGGCCATCCACCAGGCGCCGAGCAGTACGCTCACTACCCCACCGGCCAGGATCAGCTTGTGTCCCAGGGCCCCAACCCAGTCGAGGTAGTCGCGGCTCATGGCGAGGCGCTCATCCCCGAGGCGCGGCAGATAGAAGCGGCGGTAGCCGATCAGCACCGCGCCGATGACCGGCACACTCAGGCTGATGTGGAACAGGAAGCGGGCCAGATTGTAGTCATGCAGGCTGCGCCCGGAGGAGTCGATCACCCCACCCGGGGCATACCACTCCAGCCACTTCTCTGGCGAGAGCATCTGGTTGGTCAGCACATGCATGATGAAGCCCACCACCAGCAGCAGCGCCACAGCGAGGATAGCCGAGCCGGGGCAGAAGACCTTTTGGGAGGCATCCCCCAGCTTGTGGTTCTTGGCGTTGAAGAAGAACCACAACAAGGCCGCCACGCTGAGGATGATGATGAAGCCGATCACCCACCAGGCGGAGAGGACATTGGAGGTGTACCAGAACGGGTCGTAGATCACCTGCACGAACAAAAGCGGCGCGACCCCGACCAGGATGGCGACCGAGAGCATGAACTTGGCCACCATGACCATGGACTGGGCCAGACGGCGCTTGTGCGCATCCTGGCTGAGTGCCCCCCAGATGGTGAGGCCAGAGGCCCCGAGCATGATCTGCACGGCGGCAATGTGCAGGGCAAAGGTGACCACCCCGAGGATCAGGAAGATCACCGGGTGAGAGGGGACGCCGGCGACGTCCCGCAGGGCATACAGGGCTTGTGCGTCCACGGGTTACTCCTTGCTGGAACCGGCCTGGGCCACGGCGCTCTTTTCAGCGGCGTAGCGTTGGGCCACGGTCTTGTCGGTGAGGGTGGCGAGGTAAACGGCCAAGGCCTCGGCCTCCTCGTCCTTCATCGGCATCTTCGGCATGTACAGGGTGTTGCCGGTGGTAAGAGCGGCCTGCAGATAGGTCTTGATCCTCGCCACGTCGGTATTGCCGCCCAGGTAGTTCTTGAGCGGACGGATGCCGGTCTCGGAGAGCGAGTGGCAGTTGGAGCACATGGTGATGGCCAGCGCCTCGCCCACGCGCGCGGCGTTGTGCGGGGTGACCTCACGCAATTCCACCGGCATGAACGCATCGCTCTTCAACCAGCCATGCGCCTCCAGCACCGGGATCTCGCTCTTGATGCCCATGCCCGGGACATCGCGGGCGATCACCTGGTTGGAATACACATACTGACCGGCGACATAGGGCTTGCGGATCGACTCGCGCGCCACTTCCTCCGGCCACAGGCCGAACACCAGCATGGCCACGGTGGCCACCCCGGCCACGGCGGTGGTGATCATGCGCGGGGTCAACAGCATGAAGGCGAAGTAGGCCAACATGCCGCCGAGCACGGCATACAGGCTGGTGGTGAACCATGCGGGCAGGCGGTTTTCCATCACCAGATGGGCGGTCTCCGGCAGGGTGTCCAGGTACCAGCCAAACAGCGAGCCACCGATCACGGTCGCCACGATCCCCATGATCGCCAGCCAGCGGTTCATCTGGGCACGGAAGGCCTGATCCTTGAAGCCTGCGGTGATGATGCTGCCCACCACGGCGGTGATGGCGAACATGAACGCGGTGCGCATGGCCAGCTGGGCGAAGGTGTTGCTGCCATAGAAGCCCTTCAGGTAGCCGCCCTCGGCGAACCATGCCTCCTTGCCCGGCCACATCATGAAGCTCAGGATCCCGAGGATGATCATCATCGTGGTGTAGGAAGCCAGGCCCAGGATGATGGTCAGGCGCAGATGGGTCTTCTGGTCCACCTTACCGACCAGATAGGTGACCATGTACACCCCGACTACCTCGATGACGAAGAACACCCATTCGGTCGCCCACTTCCACACGAAACTGTGGATCAGGGCCGAAATGCCGCGCGGACTGGCCACCGTGGTGGAGTACCAGATGCCAGGGCCGGTGATGGAGCCCAAGACGTACGAGAACACCAGCAGGAACAGGCCGTATTTCTTGATGAAGTCAAGAAGCTCCGGCCTGTTCTGCCGGTAGGCGATGGTGGCGAGGGCCATGAAGAACAGCGCAGCACCGACCGAGGTGTGCGAGAACAGCACGTGGACGGTGGCGATGAGGCCGACCACCCAGCCGCTCCCGATCCCCGGCTCGTACCAGGTGGGATAAAGACCGATCAGGTCCATGCGTGACTCCTAGGTTGTATGGGATGCACCCGGCCATAAGCCGGTCAACAAACCTAAAAGCAGCCTTTATGCCAAAACCTAAGCCACTGATTTTAGATCAATAGGTCGCGCAAGGACCTCTATAACTGCGGCATATGACACAAACAAGGGTGTGTCATTTCACGCACTCGCAGGGGCGCAAAAGCAGAAAGGCGACCCGAAGGTCGCCTAGCGTTAGCCGGAAACCCGGGCCAGCGTCAGTCCTGGTCCGGGACGAACTTCAGCACATTGCCATTGATGCAGTAGCGCTTATGGGTCGGCGGCGGGCCATCGTCGAACACATGGCCAAGGTGGATGCCCGAGCTTGCGCTGCGCACCTCGACGCGGCGCATGCCGTGCGAAAGATCCTCATGCAACGTGATCGCCCCCTCGACCGGGTTGAAGAAGCTCGGCCAGCCGGTGCCACTATCGAACTTGGCATCCGAGCGGAACAGCGGCGCGCCGGTGATGGGGTCGACGAATGTCCCCGGGCGCTTCTCGTCCAGGTGCGAGCCGGTGAAGGGGCGCTCGGTCCCCTGCTCGAAGGCGATCCTCTGCTGCTCCGGCGTCAGCAGCTGAAAGCCGAGCCACTTCCAGAAGCGCTCCTTGTCGCCGTTGTAGCCGGTATAGCGCGAGACCTCCCTGCCCTTTTCGAACAGCACGATGGTGGGCGTGGCGAACAGCGCCTTCTCCAGCGTCCACCCCTTGGGCGGGTTCGGGTCGAGGGTCGCAACCACCGGCGTTGCGGCCTGCCAGCCGTCCAGCACCTCGGCATGGAATTGCTTGCAGAACGGGCAGTCTTCCGCCTCGAACACGATCAGCTGGCGGTCGAAATTCAGCTTGGCCGCATCCAATGGGGGCGGCGAAGCCCTGGTCGAACCGCCTGGGTAGACCACGCCGGCCCCACCCAGGCCACAATAACCCTGGGGATGCTTCTTCAGGTAGTCCTGATGCTCGTCCTCGGCGCGGTTGTAGTTTCGCAGCGGGGCGATCTCGGTGGTGATGCGTCCGAATCCGGCCTGAGTGAGCGCCGCTTGGTAGACATCGCGCGTCTTCAGCGCCACCGCCCTCTGCTGCTCGGAGGTATAGTAGATGGCGCTGCGATAGTTGCTGCCGACGTCGTTGCCCTGCCGATCGCCCTGGGTCGGATCATGGTTCTCCCAAAAGCGGGCGAGGATGGTTTCAAGGCTCACCCGGGCCGGATCGAAGGTCACCTTGACCACCTCGGCGTGGTTTCGCATCCGGGCAGCGCCACGCCGGAGTTCCTTCTCGAGACCGAGCACGTCGTGATAGCCCGCCTTTTCCGCATCGCCGCCGGCGTAGCCGGACTCGACGTCGAGCACGCCGGGGATCTCTCCCATGCGCTTCTCCGCCCCCCAGAAGCAGCCCATGCCGAGCACGATGGATTCGGTATCGGCTGCGGACGTCAAGGGCATAACCATGCTGAACCCTCCCACAAGCACCAGAAACATCCGCCTGACCAGGCTCATGACGACTCCCCCGCTTGACTGCATGAAGCGCATATCTCAAGAGACATCCCGATCAACCCGACGTTCACTATCCCCCACAGGGCTGAGCATAGACGGAAGAGGGAGGGATACACCCCACATATTCGCAGGAACAATGAAAAACGGCCCTCGCGGGCCGTTCAGAAAGAGTCGCGATCGGCCTCGGTCAGGCCAGCGCGAACTTTTTCAGGCGGTACAGCAGGGTGTCGCGGGTGATGCCGAGCAGGCGGGCGGCGCGGCTTTTGTTGCCGCGCGCGCGCTCCAGGGCCTGGCGGATCATCTCCGACTCCAGCCATTCGAGGTCGACCCCCTCCTCCGGCAGGAGGAAGCCGTTGCCTGCCATGGCCACCTTGCCCGCGACCTGGGTAATCTCGCGCGGCAGATTGCCCACCTCGACCGCGCGGCCGTGGAACAGCACCACCAGGCGCTCGGCCAGGTTGCGGAGCTCGCGCACGTTGCCCGGCCAGCGATGGCGACGCAGGACGGCGCGCGCCTCCTGGCTGAGCTGCGGCATCGGCACACCGTGCTCACCGGCGAAGTGCAGCAGGAAACGGTTGAGCAGCATGTCGATATCGCCGCTGCGCTCGCGCAGGGCGGGCAACTCCAGCGGCACCACCTGCAGGCGGTAGTAGAGGTCCTCGCGGAAGCGCCCCTCGCGCACAAGCGCGGCAAGGTCCTGGTGGGTGGCAGCGATCACGCGCACGTCCGCCTGCAGCACGCGGCTGTCGCCCACCGGCATGCACTCGCCCGATTCGAGGAAACGCAGCAGCTTGGCCTGCGCGGCCAGCGGCAGTTCGCCCACCTCGTCGAGGAACAGGGTACCGCCGTGCGCACTGCGCACGTGACCGGGGCGATCCTCCAGCGCGCCGGTGAAGGCACCGCGCTTGTGGCCGAACAGCTCGGACTCGACCAGCGACTCCGGCAGGGCGGCGCAGTTGAGCGCGACGAAGGGGCCGTCCGCACGCGGGCTGGCTTCATGCAGGGCGCGGGCCATCAGATCCTTACCGGTGCCGGTCTCGCCGGTCAACAGCACGGTCACATCCGTGCGGGCGACGATCTGCGCGGAACGGATGACGGTTTCCAGCAGCGGGGACTGGGTGATAATGCGTGCAAAGGAGTTCATACGAGCCTCCACATTGAGCACACTGTGCGAGCAGCGCGCCTTAGGGCCGAGTGATATAACGCAACTTTATCACACAACAATGGCTTGTCAGCGAGAGGGGTTTGGGGAACATGGAGATCTATCTGGTCGGCGGCGCGGTACGTGACGCCCTGCTCGGCCTACCCGTGCGGGAGCGCGACTTTGTTGTGGTGGGCGCCTCCCCGGAGGCCATGCTGGCGCAGGGCTTTCGCCCCGTCGGCAAGGACTTCCCCGTGTTTCTCCATCCCAAGACCCAGGAAGAATACGCCCTCGCCCGCACCGAACGGAAGTCCGGGCGGGGTTACCACGGCTTCACCGTGCATGCCGCGCCAGACGTGACCCTGGAGGAGGACCTCGCCCGCCGCGATCTGACCATCAACGCCATGGCCCAGACCGAGGATGGGACGCTGATCGACCCCTTCGGTGGACGCCAAGACCTCGAGGCCCGCCTGCTGCGCCATGTCTCCCCCGCCTTCGTCGAGGACCCGGTGCGCCTGTTGCGCGTGGCCCGCTTCGCCGCCCGCTTCGCCTCCTTAGGCTTTCGCGTGGCGGACGAGACCCTCGCCCTCTTGCGCCAAATGGTCGAGAACGGCGAGGTCGATGCCCTGGTGCCGGAGCGGGTGTGGCAGGAGCTCGTCAAGGCGCTGGCCACCGACCATCCCGCCCGCTTCTTCGAGGTGCTGCGCGCGACCGGCGCGCTGGCCCGCCTGCTGCCGGAACTCGATGCCCTGTTCGGCGTGCCGCAGCCCGAAAAGTACCACCCAGAGATCGACACCGGCCTGCACAGCCTGATGGTGCTGCAGCAGGCCGTACGCCTGGGTGCGGATGGCCCCACGCGCCTTGCCGCCCTGCTGCATGACCTTGGCAAGGGCAGCACGCCGCACGAGCTTTGGCCCCATCATTACGGCCACGAGCGCCGTGGCGCGCAGCTTGTGGAGCGCCTGGCCGAGCGCCTGCGCCTGCCGGCGCATGACCGCGACCTGGCGATCATGGCCGCGCGCTGGCACACCCATGCGCACAAGTCCTTCGAGCTGCGCCCCTCCACCCTGCTGAGGCTTCTCGAAGGGCTGGATGCCCTGCGCCGCCCGGAGCGCTTCGAGGCCTTCCTGCTCGCCTGCGAGGCGGATGCCCGAGGGCGCACGGGCTTTGAGGATCGCCCCTACCCGCAGGCGGCATTCCTGCGCCAGGCCCTCACGGTGGTCAAGGGAGTAGCGGTCCGACCGCTGCTGGAGAAGGGGTTGCGCGGGGAGGCGCTGGGCCAGGCCCTGGCTCTGGAAAGGATGCGTGCGCTGAAGGCCGGGTACAAAAGTTGGGCAGCTGGCACTGAAGGAACGACGCCCGCGCCGAGGTCATGCGCATCAGCCCGGGGCGGGCCTCCTACCTTGTATTCTCCGGCCGGAGGCCATCCTCAGGCGAAATAGTCGATGTTCTGGCCCAGATTCGGCGGATTGGCCGCAGGACTAGGCTGCGGCGGGATCACCTGGATCAGCTGGGCTGCGGTCTGCTCCTGGAGTTCCATGGCCTTTTTCTGCATGGCGATGTCAACGGACTGCAGCATGCGGGCGGTCGAGACATCCGTGGCGTAGGCGGTAAGGTTGTTGATCTCCACGGCTTCTCTCCATCAAGAGGTGAGATGTTAAAGCATAGCTCAGATCAGGGGCCGAGGAACCGCTGACCGCCCTCAACCCGCCAGCTTGAGCACGATCACCCCGGAGAGGATGAGGATCACCCCGAAGTAGCGCATGAGGCTGGCCGGCTCGCCAAAGAACGCCATGCCGACCAGGAAGGTCCCCGCCGCACCCAGGCCGGTCCACACCGCGTAGGCCGTGCCGATCGGGATCTCGCGCTGCGCCAGCCAGAGAAAGATGCCGCTCAGGATAATGCACACGAGGGCGAGCCCCAGCCCGATCCAGCGCAGCCCCGGCAGGGTGGAGAGCTTGTAGCCGACCGGCCAGCCGATCTCGAAGGCCGCGGCAATGAGCAGGTAGACCCAGCTCATGCGCGCTGGCCTGGGCATCTGGAGAGGGAACTTATCAAGTAATCAGCGATGCGCATGTAGCTCTTCGCGCCCTCGAGATGTTGGACTCACGGGCACCTCGAAAAACCTACTGCGCGGGCGGATTGCTGCGTCGCTTCCTCGCTCACCCCTCGCCTATCTACTTGATATGTCTCGGATATGTCTCGTGGATTTGCTGCGGGGCTCCTTGCCCTCCACCCGCTCGTGACGGTTTTTCGAGGTGCCCTCACGTCGAGCCGATGGGTGTGGGAGGAGCAGCGCCGGATGTTCATAGTCGGCCTTACTTGCGGGGTTTTACGCCGCCCTTGCGCCCCAAACCGAACCCGACCCGATACAGATCGGGCATGTCGATACGGCCGTCTTTCTTGGTCTCGATCAGGCCCAGACGCTCGAGGTCTTCGCGCAGGCCATCCCATCCACGCGCGGCATGCTGAGCTGGCAGGCGATCCGAGGGGATGTCCTGCGGGCCACCAGGAAACCTTGTTTGCCAGCGTGACACGATGGCATCGAACTCGCAGGGCACATTCAAACCTTTCAACTCGGAGAGCACGACAGGCACCCAGGGATAGTCTTCAGCCATCTCCTGAACACGAATTTCAGAAGCCTTCTGGATGCCGCGCTTGATGCTCTCGTAATGCAGAGCGAATTCATGCTGGCTGTAGCGCTCCGCAGAATCTTCCGTAGCCTGGCGGATTGCGGCGAGGAACGACCGCGGCGAGGTGCGACCCTGCCCATCGGCCAGGTGACTGACAGACCAGGTGTAGGGCACGCCGCGTCGCCTGTCGCGCCCCATCCAGGGTCCGGCCAGCCTTTCGAAGGCCTTGCGCTGCGTTTCGGTTTCGGCCTTCATGTCTTCAGCCACTCGCCAAGTACCGGCCTGAAGCGTGCACGGGCAAATTGTGCGCATCAGCTCGCCATGCGGCTCTGGCGCATTGATCAGGCGCTGCCATAGCAGCCCATACAGATCATGCCGTGCCCAAGTCAGTTCGGCCTTCGTGGCGGTCAGTTTCGAGGCATCGGGGAAGTTGAACACCGTGCGCTCGGCTTGGTCTTCGCGCAGGAATACCTTGGCGTACAACCCTGGGAAGGTCTTCAGCCAGAGCACCGCGCGGAGCAAACCACGCACGATATCGTCCATGCGCTGCCAGATATTGCTCGTGCGATCCAGCGCATCGAAAAGAATCAGCCCACGCCAGTCCCTCGGCCCCTGCATCAGGCGCGCCGCATCTTCGGAGTGAGACTTCAGCCATTGAACGGTTGCAGGCCAATCTTGAACCGGAGCAGCCTGCCCCGACTGAGCCGCCACCCAGCGCAGGATGACAGCTCGCCACATGTCGTACGGATCGCCACCTTGATCCAGAAAGTTGGAAAACACATCGGCATTGGGGTAGCGGTTGACGTCTTCGGTATTAGCAAAACCCAGCTGGACGGATACCCCGCCGAGATCGGCGGCAATACCGCCCAATAGCCTACGCAAGTCATCGGATTGCAGGACTGCCGTCCAGAAAGATTTGCCGACGCCCCGTCCACCCACAACGACATGCGCATCCAA
This sequence comes from Pseudomonadota bacterium, assembly GCA_040758295.1. Classification (GTDB taxonomy): domain Bacteria; phylum Pseudomonadota; class Gammaproteobacteria; order Halothiobacillales; family Halothiobacillaceae; genus Thiofaba. The sequence goes on along the minus strand of JBFLVZ010000036.1, from coordinate 2,095 downwards.
GCGCAGCGCCTTGAGGTGAGAAGGTGGCAGGTACAGCATTCCCGCGTCTGGCGTCTCACCAAAATTGCTGGTCTCCAGCGGTGCAGCGAGGATCGCCTCGCGCAGCGCCCGTGCATCGGGGATTGTGGATTCGCTGCTCAAAACGCACCTCCGTCGATCACCTTCGGATAACCCTCAGCCCAGCCCAGCGAACGCAGGATTCGACCAATCAAGTCACCGAACACATGGCGAACCTCTTCATCATCGACCTGCGCGAGCCTGCCGTGCAACGTACGCAAGGCGGCAAATCCGCGGTGCCAGCGTACTGACCAAGGCTGGTGCGGCGCGATTTCACCTGCCAGATCGAAACTCCATCCCTCGTCATCAGTGGCATAGACCTCGTCGTAAAGCGTTTCCAGAAAAAGATCGTAGGCATGCTCACGCAAATCGGCCAGATAGGCAGCCGGATCGAGCTCCGGCACCAAGGCGGCTACGGTTTGCAAACGCTCCCGGATTTGCGTGGCTACGCCGGAGCGCAACCAATGGTTGAACAGGATCTCGTAGCCGTTCCAGGTCTGGCTACCGTCGAGCGCAAAGAGCAGGATCAGATTCGCTCCCAGGTCGGTCACGCAGCTCGATGCCACCTCGTCGATGCCCGCGCGCGAATCAATCAGGACGATATCGGGCTGGATGCGCGCCTCTAGCCTCTGCAGCAGCTTTTGCAGGCGCATCGACCATGACTCGCGTGTCCCATCGCTACAGACCTTTGGCATCCATACCCGGCCGAGTTTGGCGATGTATTCCCCGGGATTGGCACCATGCGCGGGAACCACATCGATCTGCCCATCTCCTGATAGATCGCTCGTCGCAATCATGGCATCGAGGAGGTCGTCGCCTTGGTCAACCAAATCTTCCACCAACCAATCGGTGATGCCGTACAGGGGCTGCCGCTCCGGTGACAGCAAACTGGACGAAAGTCCCGGCGATTCCAGGTCGAGATCGAGCACCAGGACACGCTTGCCGAGCTGGGCCATTTTCCATGCGCAGGCCGCAAGCGCCGTCGAGCGACCGACACCGCCCTTGATCGAGAAAAACACGACACGCGGCGCGCCCTGGGTCTCAGGGGCGATCTGCGCCCAGTTACCTTCCGTCGCCAGTCGGTCGGCAACCCAGACCTTGTCGAATCCTTCCAGCGGGAACCGGGCTCCGCCAGCGCAGGCTTCATCGACATTTGTCTCGAACAAAATGCCCGTTGCGACCGGGTAGGAATGCGGGGCAATCCGTTCAGCCAGCGCCTGATAGAGCGCCTCAACCAGCGCTTTCAACTCGACGTTCGACGCGATTCTCTCCGGCACGATGAAGCGCACGCGGCCGTTGAGGTCGCGGTTGATCACCAGCCAGTCCAGTTGCGACACGATATCGCCTTGAACTCTGAGTATCTCTGCAGCTGCCGGCAGAATGTGATCGAACGCCGTCATATCAGACCTTCCTTCTGCGCCTTCTTGAGCAGTGCACGGACAAGATCAGCTCCCGACCGATGTGCTTGCGCCAGCGGTTGATCGAAATGGCCTTGGTGCGCGTAGCGTTGCGAAACGTGCCAATCCCCGAACGGATTTGTGGGCGACAGGGCGTAGGCCGCGCCTTGGTGATGGCCACAGCGATAGCTCTCGAAGCGCGCCCAGATGCCGTCGGCATGCGTTCTGTCTTTATTCTTTACCGGGCGATCGTTCGCCGAGTCAAATGGCATCCCAAAGGCCAGCATCAAGCGCTTGAGCCCACACTCAGCGGCCATGCCGTAGAGATGATCCGCATTTGCCCAGCGTTCCGCCTGGAAGAGCCGTTCGGCATCGTCCCAATGGCGTACATATGCGTCCAGAAAATCCGCCTGCATTTCTACTCTGCCTCATCATTCAGGTGCTGCATGACCTTCTTTCAAGCCCCACGGGTTCTACCCCGTTTTCACGGACGGTTGTAAAAGGCTCAAGAACGTCTGATCCTGCTGTGCGACTCTACGCCGCATCCGAGGGTTGTGGAATCGCTCGATGTAATCAAAAACATCGGATCGGGCGGCGTCCATGGTTCGATAGATCGTCCGATTGACCCGCTCCCGTTTAAG
>JBFLVZ010000035.1:0-30986 GCA_040758295.1 Pseudomonadota bacterium | reverse complement strand
TACGTCCCGAAATCAACAGAATCGGGAAAGCCGGGAAAGAACTACGGCGCGGACATTTCAACACTCATCCGCATGATCGAGAGCGGAGAGCTATGAACCCGTTTCAATCACGGAAATCGGATAGCCGGCAAGATGGCCGCCATGCTCGCCCCGCAGGGTGAGGCGATTCCGGACGACAAGGAAGCTCCAGCGGCCCCGCGCGAGGTCATGCCGAACGCCAGCACGCTTGCCCAGCGGCCCACCGTGGACGAGTTGCGCGCCGAACTGAACAAGCTCGCCCTCGAACTGCGCAGCGAACTCGATCGCCCCCAGCCCTGATGGACATGAAGCGCCTCCTGCCCCGCCTCGAGAACCTGCTCGCCCGCCAGGGCATGGTGCTGTGGGTCGCGGCTGTCTTCGTCCTGCTCTGGCTGGCCTACCAGCCTCTCCCGCGCGACTCCCAGGTACTCCTGGCCTCGGTGTTCGTCGGCATTCTGTTCCTGATCATGTGGGGTGTGGACCGGCTCGAAACCCATCAGGCCCGCGAGCTGATGTGGCTGCGCCTGATCGCCATCCTGCTGGCAGCCTACATCAGCCTCCGCTACATCTCCTGGCGCATCAACTACACGATCAGCTACCACGATCCCATGAGCACGATCGGCGCCGTGCTGCTGCTCGGTGCGGAACTCTACGGCCTGGCCATCTACCTGATCGGGGCCTTCGTCAATGCCTACCCGACCAGCCGCACCCCGCCCAGGCTCCCAGACGATCCCGACCAGCTGCCGACCGTCGACATCCTCATCCCGACCTACAACGAGGATCCGGAGCTGCTGGAGCTGACCCTGCTGGCCGCCACGCAGGTTCGCTACCCGCGCCACCGCTTCAAGGTCTACCTCTGTGATGACGGCGGCACCGTTCAGCGCCGGAACCGCCCCGACATCGCCGCGCAATCCTGGGCGCGGCACCACACCCTCCAGGCGCTGTGTGAAAGGGTCGGCGCGATCTACGTGACGCGGGAGCGGAACGAGCATGCCAAGGCCGGAAACCTCAACACCGCGCTCAGGGACCACTGCCGCGGCGAACTGGTGCTGATCCTTGACGCAGACCACATTCCCACCGTGGACATCCTGGAAAACACCGTCGGCTTCTTCCTCAAGGACCCCGACCTGTTCCTTGTCCAGACGCCACACTACTTCATCAACCCCGACCCGCTGGAGCGCAACCTGCGCACCTACGAGCAGATGCCCAGCGAGAACGAAATGTTCTACACCGTGATCCAGCACGGCCTGGACTTCTGGAATGCCTCGTTCTTCTGCGGCTCCGCGGCCGTGCTGCGCCGCAGCCACCTTGACCGCATCGGCGGGATCGCCGGCGAGACCATCACCGAGGATGCCGAGACCGCCATGGCCCTGCACGGCCAGCACGGCCTGAACAGCGTGTATTTCGGCAAGCCCATGGTCGCCGGCCTGCAGCCGGAGACGTTCTCCAGCTTCATCGTGCAGCGCACGCGCTGGGCGCAAGGCATGGTGCAGATCTTCCTGCTCAAGAATCCCTGGCGCCAGCCCAGGATGAGCATCGCCCAGCGCCTGGCCTACACCTCGTCGGTGTTCTTCTGGTTCTTCCCCTTCGCGCGCCTCATCTTCTTCATCGCGCCCTCGCTCTACCTGCTGTTCTCGCTCCAGATCGTCGACGCCTTCATCCCCCTGGACCTGGTGGCCTACGCGATTCCCCACGTCCTGGCCGCGATGATCCTGACCAACATCCTCTATGGGCGCACCCGCTGGCCGCTGATCTCGGAACTGTACGAGACCATCCAGTCGGTGCACGCGCTGCCGGCCATCATCAACGTCCTGCGCAATCCGCTCTCCCCGTCCTTTGCCGTGACCCCGAAGGGAGAGAGGCTGGAAGAGAACTTCATCTCGCAGCTGGCCCTGCCCTTCTACGTGATGCTGGTGATCGACATCGTCTGCATCATTGCCGGCGTGATCCGGCTCTATGTCGTCCCCGAGGACCTCGGCGTCATCGTCCTGACGATGACCATCACCGTCGTCAACATGGTATATTCGCTGGCCGCCGTCGGCGTCATGCTGGAGAAGGCGCAAAAGCGCTCGGCCTACCGCATCCCGGCCCAGCTGAGCGACATCCCGGCGACGCTCATGCTCAACACGGAAGAACTCCCCGTCCGGATGATCGACCTCAGCCATGCCGGAGCCGGCATCCTGTCGAGGCAGGGGCTTCCAAGGCAGCAGAAGGTCAGGCTCAGGGTGAACATCCGGGCCTGGGACAAGAAGACGGTCGAAATCCCCGCCCGCCTGGTCAGGCACCAGTACGTACGCGCCCAGCGCTGGGAGCTCGGCCTCCTGTTCGAACCGCAGACACTCGAGGAAAAACGCGCGATCACCGCCCTGGTCTACGGCGACAGCGACCTGCACCAGACCAATCAGCGCCGCCGGCAGCACCGTATCGGCCTGATGGAGGGCCTGCTGTTCCTGATCAAGACGGCCTTCGAGCACGGATTCGGGAATTTCGTCTTCCTCACGCGGCTGTTCTCCGGCCGCCTGCTCGAGCGCCTGCAAGCCCTGTTCACATCCAAGCAAAAGGACCTGAGGAGCCCCTCATGAGACTGCCCATCCATCGGCCCTGGCGGGCCATCGCCCTCTTCATGCTGGGGCTGCCCGCGGCCCTGGCCAGCCCTTCGGAGGCACTGCAGTTCAGTCACAATGAGGGCGAGTACAGCATCCCGCTCGGCTGGCTCAATGGCGGCAACCGCGCGCCGATCGAACTGCGTGGCGCCGAGGCACGCAAGGCCGTCAGCCTCCCCGTGCCCCAGCGCCTCAAGATCGAGGACGTGAAGCTGGAGATGGTGTACACCAACTCGATCTCCATGATCCCCCGCTCGCAACTCGCGGTCACGCTGGACAACCGCGTCATCGCCCAATTGCCGGTCAAGGCCCATCAGCCCGACAACGCCGCGCGCATCGCGCTGCCGCTGGACGGATTCAGGCCCGGGTTTCGTGAAATCGGATTCCGCGCCGCCCAGCACTACACCGACGAGTGCGAGGATCCATCGGCACCGGAGCTTTACTCACAGGTGGATGCGGCCCACTCCGTCCTGCGCCTGAAGACCTCGCGCCGCCCGATCACCCCGTCCCTGGCCCGGCTGACGGACATCTTCGACCGCCGGCTTTGGCTGGAGCGCTACACCCTGGAACTGATGGTGCCGCGCGGCACCCTCGGACAGGACGAGGACATGCGACAGGCCGCCGCGCAGGTCAGCCAGTCGATCGCCGCGACCTTCGACTACCTGCCGGTTTCCGTCCGCATCAACGAACTGAACCCGCAACCGGAAAGGGCGGGCGAAGCCAGGCCGCGCTTCCCCGGCGTGCAATTGCCGGACAAGGCCTGGGACGGGGTGCTGCTGGGAACCCGCGACCAGCTGGCCCCCTTTGTCAGTCCCGACATCCTCGCCAACATCAAGGAGGGCTACATCGGGCTGTTCCAGAGCGACCAGGACCCCACCCGATCGATCCTGGTGATCAGCGGCATCACGCCCGCCCAGGTGCGCCAGGCCGCCACCATGCTGAACCTGCCCGGCGTCGCCCTGCCTGACCGTGCGGACGTCTCCGTCTCCAGGCTTCAGATGGATCAGGGATATCAGCGCACCAAGCCGCTGGAGGATGAGAAGGGCTGGACGAATTTCGCCAACCTCGGCTTCAAGACGGCCACGCTGAAGGGCATGTACCCCACCCCGGCTCGGCTCGAGTTCTGGGCCAGTCGCGAGATGCTGGATCCCGCCAAGCCGTTCATCGACCTTGAGCTCAACTTTGCCTATGGGGCCGGGTTCGACAAGAAGTCCGGCCTCAACATCATGCTCAATGGCCAGTTCATCAAGGCCCTGCCCATGCAGGACCCGCACGGGGAGCAGTTCTTCAAGTACAAGATCAAGATTCCCGCCATCAGCCTCCGGCCCGGCAGCAACGAGCTGAAATTCGTGCCCACCATGATCGGCGAGGACCTGGGCGGAACCTGCGAGCCGATCTTCACCGAAAACCTGCTGGTCTCCATCTTCGAGGATTCCCGCCTCGAGCTGCCGCCGGTGGCCGACTACATGAGCATGCCCGACCTCGGGCTACTCGCACGGACCGGCCTGCCCTACACCCGTGCCGCCGACGGCCTGGGCGTCGGCGTGATGGCCGCGGACATGGAGCCCGCCACCCTCGGCAGCGCGCTCAGCCTGATCGCCAAGCTGCGGCAGGTCAACAAGGCGCCGCTAACCTCCCTGCGCTTCCTGTCGAGCGGAGACAAGCTCGAAGACCTGGACGGATTGATCGTGGTCGGTCCCGAGCGCGCGCTACCGGAAGCGATCCGCAAGGAAATGACCGCCTTCATGCCCAATCAGCGCTGGCAGGCATTCAACGTGGGGTCGCACCTGACCACCGACGTTGGCCAGGGCATCAAGCGCTGGGTCGACCAGCCCCAGACCCCCCTCATCCAATTGACGTCCTTCGAGAAGCACGCGAGCGCGGAACTCGCCTTGAGCGACGGTCTCGGCGCCAGCGCAGCGCTGGTCCAGTACGTCTCGCCCTCGGCGGGCGTCCCGGTCACGGTACTGACCGCCGCCCAGGCCCAGTACCTCCAGGAGGGCACGCAACGTCTGGTGGAGCATTCCACCTGGGGGGCCATGGACGGCTCCGCCATGTTGTGGACGATGGACGGCGAGGCCGCAGCCAAGGCCTACCCCGCGGACAAGGTGTTCATCGGTGAAAAGTCCGCCATGAGCCCTGGCAGCCAGATGTTCTCCAGCCACCCCTGGCTGGCGATCCTGATCACGCTGGCCGTCATCCTGCTGGCGGCAACGCTGAGCTGGTGGCTGCTTCGCCAGCGCGCACGCCGACTGGATCAGGCGGCCTGATCCGGCCGCCCCTCGTCGAGGTCAACCATGAAGCCTTGGACACTGATGCTGATGAGCGGATTTCTCTGGGCGGTTTTGGGTGCGGCCCAGGCGGCATCGCTGCTGCCCGACGCCGACTGGCGGGCCTACAAGACCAGCTTCATCAGCCCTGACGGGCGGGTGATCGATACCGGCAACCGCCAGATCAGTCATTCCGAGGGCCAGGGCTACGGCATGCTGCTGGCCCTCGCCGCGGAGGACCGCGCCACGTTCGAGTCCATCTGGGGCTGGACGCAGAAGAACCTGCAGCGCGAGGACAGGCTCTTCGGCTGGCAATGGAACCCGAACAGCAACCCGCCCGTGCAGGACTGGAACAATGCCACCGATGGGGACCTGCTGATCGCCTGGGCCCTCGCGCGCGCCGGCGAGCGATGGAAACGGCCCGAGTGGGTGACCGAGGCGCGCGGCATTGCCGAACGTGTGCGAGCCACCCTCATCGCGTCCACCTCGTTCGGCCCCGTGCTCCTTCCCGCGCAGCAAGGTTTCAAGGAGGCCGAAAACCTCACGCTCAACCCTTCCTACTGGGTCTTCCCGGCCTTCAAGACGCTTGCGCGGATCGACCCCGACCCGGTCTGGCAAGCACTGCCGAAGTCCGGGCTGTCCCTGCTGGCCCTGACCCGCTACGGCCCTCACCAGCTGCCGCCGGACTGGGTGATCCTGCATGCCGATGGCCATCTCGGGCTGCCGTCCGATCCCGCCAGGCGCCGCGTGGGCTTCGAGGCGGTGAGGCTGCCCCTCTATCTCTGCTGGTCCGGAATGAAGGACCCCATCCTGATGCAGGGTTTCCTCCAGGCATGGCCGAACGACGATGCCCCCGCCTGGGTGGATCTGGCGAACGGTGACCGGGCCGCCTATCCCCTGACCCTGGCCCAGCGCGCCGTCCGTCACGTCGTGTCCGGCTGCCTGGACAAGGCAGGCGGCTCTCTGCCCCAGATCGACGCGAAGGACTACTACGGCAGCACCCTGACCCTCTTCGCCCAACTCGTCCTGACCCGCTCCGAAGCGTTGCCATGAAATATCCGGTCTATCTATCGCCGCTGATCCTCCTTCATGTCCTGCCAGCCGGGGCGGAAGTCGAGCTTGTTCCGGCGCCCTCCAACATCGAGGAAACGGCCCCGATTCACCGCTCCGGAAGCATCGAGTCGATCCAGCCCCTCCGGGAGATGCAGAAGCCCCCCGCCGTTGGCGTGGAACGGCAGCGCCCCGCTCCCCCTGCACCAGCGAGAAGCGCCCCGTCCGCCAGCGCCATCGAGTCGATCCAGCCGCGCGGGGAGACCAAACAGCCCGCCGCGCCGGAGGTGGTGAAGAAAGCCCCCCAGGCCAGGCCCGCCAAGGACAAGCCCGCCGCGACTGGGAGCAGCCCGGCGCCGTCGAGGCCCCAGCAAGAGGCCGCGGCTCACGAGCACCCTCCTTCGCAGCCCGCCCCGGCCGCCAACCAGCCGGCCGAGGGGGCGGCGCCCTCGGGCCTGGCCGATGACGCAAGCCTTGCTGCGAAGCAGGCGCGCGGGGACGAAAGCCTGAAGAAATACGACCAGGCCATGATCGCCATCGCGGAGGCCTCCAACGCCGGGCGCCAGGAGGATGCCTTGCGCATGATGAAGGAAATCTGGGACGACGCCGTGCGCCTCGAGGACTTCGGCACGATGGGCGCCATGGCCTACACCGCCATGGCCCTCAATGATGAGGCAACGGCCGTCATGGCCGCACGCAAGGCTGCCGAGCTGGTCGACGACGACGAGTTCTACGAGATCCTGGCCAACGTGCTGATTCGCTTCAACCGCCTTGAAGAGATGCAGGACGTCCTCAAGAAAATGGAGCCAAAGTCTCCCGAGCGGAAGCGGGTCCTGGCGAATTTCGCCGTCAACAAGGCCAAGGTCGCCTTTGACCAGGGCAACTATTCCGAGGCCGAGCAAGCCTTGCTGGAGCAGCACGCCGCCCTCAACGAGGGGGGGCTGGAGCTCCTGGGCTGGACGCAGTATCGGCTCGGCAAGCTCGAGGATGCCGCGCAGCAGTTCTCGGCCGCCTATGCCAAGAAGCCGGCCAGCTCGAATGCCCAGGGCCTGGCCTTCAGCCTGCATCGCCTGAAGCGGTACGAAGAGCTGCTGGAGAAGGCCAGCGCCAAGCCAGGTCCGCTGGCCGAGCTGCTCTCCCCCGAGGTGAAGGAGGCCATCAAGGCGGGCGGGAAGCGCTTCTCTGTCGGCCCGGATGGAAAACTTGCCGTTGCCAGCGCCACCTCCAACGAGCCCACCCCGGGCGTGACGGTCAAACTCGAGACCATGATCCGCGAGAAGGCCGGCACCCCTGGCGAAGGCCGTCTCACCCAAACCACCTCCGCCCTCACCGCCAGCTGGCAGGGAGAAAGCGACAACGTCAGCCTCAAACTGGAAGGACAGCGCGTGGATGATCGTGTCGATGAGGTTTCGGGCAAGGGCTTCTACGCCCTCTGGCAACACACGGGGGAGAGTGGCCTGGTCTATCGGCTCGGCATCGGCCGCTCCGCCACGGGAGAGCTCGAGAGCGAGCACCCCTATCTCGCCCCCCGCACCATCTACAAGGGTGCAGCAGCCGACCCCGCGTGGATCGGCGAGGCCGGCATCAGCTACTACACCTCGGGCTGGGGGCTCAGCGCCCTCATCTTCAGGCGCCCCAGCGATGAGAGCCTCCTGGCGTTCAGCGGCAAACGGACCGTCGGCTATTCGGCGGGCTGGGGGCGGGTGCTGCAAACGGGCCTGACCCTCAGCGGCAACCGGCGCCTGGGGGACTGGAGCGCCATCGCCTCCCTCACGGCCGCCTCCTTGACCGGCGATAACGTGGCCGACAACAAGAAATACGAACTCTATAGCCGGGCACTTCGCCCGATCACCTCCATCCCGGGCCTGTCGCTCGGGCCGGAACTGATCCTGAGCCATTACCAGCGCAACCTGAGCGCCTTCGAGTTCGGCCACGGCGGCTATTTCAGCCCGGATCGCTACGCTCAGCTCGGCGCCGTGGCCCAGTATGAAACCCGACTGGACAAGCTGGAGTTGAATGTACAGGCGGGAATCGGCCACAACTGGAACTGGCAGGATACCGCGCCAGGCAACCCGCTGACAGGCGCGGAGCCCGGCAAATACCCGGCCTCGAGCGGCAAGGGTGTTGTGTACAGTGCCCTTGCTGACGGCGCCTGGCCGCTGACTCCTCAATGGCGAATCGGTGTCACGTTCGGTGCCCAGGAGAGTGCCAGTTATTCCGACTGGCGCATGGGACTGTACGCCAAGGGCTTCTATGATTGACCCCGTGCCAAGGCGCCATGTAGCTTTCCCCAAACGCGAAGTGGCTTGCGACCTTCGGGCGGCAAGCGTCACACCGTGTCGACTCGCCCCGCTGCCGCCGATCAAATCCAGCAGGGAGCGGAGTGGGCAAGGACCGTATCAATCCCACCCCTGAATGGAGACTTCTCATGTCGGCAACCGCAGCACTTGCTGGACTCACCTTCCTCGTCATTGGCGAGAGCCACATGGCGACACCGCACTACCTGATGAATCCGCTGCATGAGAACCTCGTGGAACAGGGCGCAAACGTGCACTCCGTCGGGGTGTGCGGGGCTTCGCCGATGAAGTGGATCAAGCCGACGACGACCGACTGTGGTCGAGCGGAGCGCATCGGCCAGGGCGAGGCCACCGAAATCCTGGGCAATGCCGAGGGCGTCGCCGTCAGGGATGTCATGGCCAAGGACAAGACCGATGTCATTCTGGTCGTCATCGGCGACACCATCGGCTCCTATGCCAACGCCGATTTCCCGAAAAGCTGGGCCTACCAGGAGGTCAACGCGCTCACCAGCCTGATCAAGGAAACCGGCGCGCAGTGCTACTGGGCCGGCCCGGGCTGGGGCCAGGGGGGCAAACGTTTCAACAAGGCGCCCGAACTGGTCACGCGGGTGAACGAGTTCCTTGCCGAGAACGTGGCGCCCTGCACCTATATCGACTCCACCAAGTTCTCCCAGCCGGGCGACTGGAAGACCGTCGACGGCCAGCACTACACCGGCAAGTACTACCGGGCCTGGGCCCAGGGCATCACCGAGGCGATCCTCGCCAATCCGCCGAAGAAGGCCCCCTGACCGGGAACCGGGGCACGCCTGACGTCTCGTGCCCCATGCCCGAGTCCACACGAAACGCCGATCAAGTCGGCGTTTCGCATTTCGGGCGAGGCCTGTCAGCACCTGGCTCGTCCCGGTTCAGGCATTACTAGTTCGAACGAACCGGGTAACATGCACAAGCGCCTGACCGTCCTCGGCCACCAGAGTCTCCGTGACGCGGATCGACGCACGGTGCGACCATGTCCAGCGCCTTCGGGAAGCGCTGATTTAATCAGCGCTTCCCGTCCGGGGCAGGGATGCCCCGGCGCAAACAATCGCGTAAGCGATTGATTTGCCGAGCCCGTCGCGGGCATGTGCCGCGACGCTCCCGAAAGCCGTCGTCCGAAGGACCTTGCGGCAGGGCTGTCGCAAGGGCTTGAGAGGAGGGACCAGCCGAGCTGAAAAAATCCAAGGAGGGATTTTTTTAGCGCAGCCCTTGAAACCTTGATGCCTAGGCCTGAAGTGATGAGACCGTCCCCTCTTCTGATGTCGATGATTCTGGGCATGAGCCTGGCCGGATGCGCGAACATCCCCGATGGAACGCCCTCGGCCAGCAGCACGCCGACCGCGGCGCCCCTCCCCTCGCCCCAGACCGAAGCCATCAAGCCGCCTGCGCAGCAGCAGCCCCAGACCGCGGCATCCGCGGCTGCAGAATCGACGGCCGCCCCCCAGCCCCTGATTCCTGCAGGCCAGCCCACCATCCGCCCGGGCGAGTGCTGGGTGCAGGCGGTGATCAATCCCAAGCCGGTGCAGAAGCACCTGGAGATCGTCGTGCGCGATGCCGTCAACGACATCGAGATCACCCCGGCGATGGTGGAGGCCGCCCGGAAGGAGATCATCGTGCGGGAAGGTGGCGTCACCTATCGCATCGAGCCGCCGGTATACAAGCGCATCAGCGAGAAAGTCATGGTGCGTCCGGAGATTCGCCGTTCAGTCGTCGTTCCGGCCGTGTTCGAAGAGCGCGACGTGGACATCGAGATCGAGGCGGAACGCACCGTCCTTGAGCGCTGCAAGGTTTCCACCGCCCGTCGCTCGCCCGACATGCCCGTGCAGACCCTCTGCTCGCGACTCATCCCGGCGAAGACCCAGACCATCAAGCGCAATATTCTGGTGCAGCCCGAAACCACCCGCGAGGTGGTCGAGCCAGCCGTCTACAAGGAAGTCTCGCGCTGGGTGATCGAGACCCCGGCCCGCGCGGTGCCCGTCGACATTGCCCCGCGGACCGCGAATCTCCGCGTGCAGGAAATCACCAGCCCCGAGCACGTCGACGAACAGCAGCTCCCCCCGGAGATCAAGCGCCTGATCGCCACCCGTTATGAAGGCGAGCCCAGCGTCGTGTTCCGCCGCGCCGTATGCGACCACGAGCTCACGCCAGACCTCGTGCAAACGCTCCAGGGCGCCTTGAAGCACGCCGGCTTCGACCCAGGCCCCGTCGACGGCAAGTTCGGCAGGCGCACCCACCACGCACTGCTGGATTACCAGCGGCAGAACGGCCTGGCGCACGGCGCCCTCACTTACGAGAGCCTCGAGCACCTGGGCGTGACGCCGGAGCGATAAGGCAAGGGCGTGTCACCGGCTCATCCGGAAGCCCCCGCGGGGAGCACTCACAGGGCAGCCCGGGAGGTGAGTGACCAAGGAACAGCGCATCGGCCGCCCCCCCGGTTGGGCGGCCCGGACAGGAAGTCTCGACCATGAATTCCACCTCTTCCCCGCACGACCTGCTGCTGGTCATCGGCCTGGCCTGGTCCGCGATCGCCAGCCTCGCCCTGGCTGGCCTCATCTGGCGACTGTGGTCCCTGCGTCGCCGGCTGCTCGACCTCGCCGGCGGCGGCGTCTCCCCGCCCCCACGGCGCTCGATCCGCGAGGCGATGACCCATCTGCAGGCCATCGTAGCCGCCCAGCACAACCTGCTCGCCCAAACCACCCGGACCCGCGATCAGCTACGCGACGCCGCCCGCAGCGCGGAACGCCTCAGACGGCAACAGTGGGCTGCCCAGCAACTGTTCGCCCGCCTCGACGAGGGGGTCTTCATGGCCAGCCACGAAGGGGAGGTGTTCGAGGTGAATCCCGCGCTGGAGGACATGCTCCAGCGTCCGGCTCGCCTGATGCGCGAGCGGCGGCTTGGGGAAGTGCTGGCGCCCGAGGACGAGTCGTTCTTCCATAACCTTTGCGGCAACATGCTCCAGCGCGGCCACTGGGAAGGACGCCTGGTCCTGCGGCGTGCCGATCGCTCGGCCTTTCCCGCCTTCCTGCGCCTCCTCAGCCTGCTGGACGATGCGGGGCGCCCCCAGTATCTGCTTGGCGTGCTTCAGGATCTCAGCCCGGTGGAGGAAACCCGCGCCCAGCTCCACCAGCTGACCCACCACGACCCCCTCACGGGGCTACAGAACCGGGCCAGCTTCCTCGACGAGGTGGACGCCATCCTCCAGGCCGACCCCGAACGCCCCTGGCTGCTGGCGATCATCGGCATCGACCGTTTCACGATCGTCAACGATACCCTCGGTCCCCATCTGGGCAACCGGATCCTCGTCCAGGTCGCTGCCCGACTGCGCCACGCCCTCCAGCCCAGCGAGCGGCTCGCCCACCTCGGCGGCGACGAGTTCGCCCTGCTCATACCCCTTGTTTCGCCGGAGTCCAGTCACGCACGCGCCCTCGAGCGGGCCGGCACCTTCCTGGAATCCCTGCGTCGCCCGATCGAACTCCAGGAGCCGCGCTACACCCTGAAGCTCACCGGCAGCCTGGGGATGGCCGTCTTCCCGCGCGATGGCCGGCGGGCCGACGAGCTGGTGCAGGCCGGGCATCTCGCCCTCCTCCAGGCCAAGTCGAGCGGCGGGGACCAGGCCGCGCTGCACGACGCTTCCATGTCCCAGCTGGTCACCCGCCGCTTCCACCTCGAACAGGGGCTGCGCCACGCCCTCGAGCGACGGGAGATCGAGTGCTTCCTGCATCCCCTGATCTCCGCGCAGACGGGTCAGCTGGAGGGCTTCGAGTGCCTCATGCGCTGGCGACACCAGGACGGGGCCTATGTCCCGCCGGAAGAGTTCATCCCCGTGGCCGAGGAGACCGGGCTCATCATTCCGCTGACCACCTGGCTGCTCGACCAGGCCTGCCTGCACCTTGCAAGCTGGCGCAACCAGACCGGCAAGCCCCTGTTCCTTTCACTCAATATCAGCCCGAGGCAGCTGCTTGATCCCAAGCTGCCCGACCTGCTGATCCGGACCCTGCACAAGCATCGCCTGGATCCCACCGCCCTGATGCTGGAAATCACCGAATCCGGCCTGGTCGGAAGCATCGCGCTGGTACGCGAGCGCATCCTGCAGCTGGCCATGCGTGGCTTCCTGATCGCGGTCGACGATTTCGGCACCGGACAATCCACCCTGAGCCTGCTCAACGAGCTGCCCATCGACAAGCTCAAGATCGACCAGAGCTTCATCCGGAACAAGATCCCGCATCTCCCCGAGGCCGTGCAGGTGGTCGAGACGATGCTTGCCCTGGCCCGGGGGCTGCAACTGGCGGTCGTGGTCGAGGGGATCGAGACGGAGGCGCAGGCCCAGTTCATCCGCCAGAACCTGCCTTCCGCCCTGCTGCAGGGTTACCTGTTCGGCAAGCCCTCATCCGTACACGCATGGGACGGCCAGCTGCTCAGTGGACGGCTGCCGGGTTACGAGTGGTGGAAATAAAGAACGGGCGTCCGTTGGACACCCGTTAAGGCGATAAACATCGAAGGACGGGCCCCGCGTTCCAGCGAGGTGGCGTCATCGCCCGCCGTTGCGGCGGACTTGGTGAATGAGAGTCCCGCGGCAGAAAAAAGTTCCCCACCGATCCGTCGGGCTCCCGATGGCCGCTCTCGACAGCCGATCTCGAGGGCCGTACCCCGCAGGGGCTTCCGGCATGAATGCCGGAAGGGACTTCGGTGCGGGGTCAACCCCCAGGGGGCCGACCAGGGATGGTCGGCATCCGCCCACTGCATCCGCAGGCCCCCCGTCTCCACGTCCTTCGTGGCACCCATGCCCGAAGCTCCGCTTCGCGGGGTACGGCGCTCGACTCAGTGCGCCTCGCCCCAGTTCCTGCCCCAGCCCACGTCGACCACCAGCGGCACGGCCAGGCTGGCGGCGGCCGCCATGCGGGTCTTCACGATCCCTGCCAGTTCCTCGGCCCGCTCCGCCCCCACCTCGAACACCAGTTCGTCGTGCACCTGCATGATCATCCGCGCCGGGAAGCCGCTCTCGCTTAGCCAGGCATCGATATCGATCATCGCGCGCTTGATGATGTCCGCCGCAGTGCCCTGCATCGGCGCATTGATGGCCACCCGCTCGGCCTGCTGGCGACGGCGGGCATCGCGCGAACGGATGTCGGGCAGCTGCAGGCGGCGGCCGAACAGGGTTTCGGCATAGCCCTTGTCGCGGGCCTTCTCGCGCGCCTCCTCCATGTAGCGACGCACCCCGGGGTAGCGGGCGAAGTAGAGGTCGACGTAGGCCTGGGCCTCGGCGCGCGGGATGCCGAGCTGGCGCGCAAGCCCGAAGGCCGACATGCCGTAGATCAGGCCGAAGTTGATCGCCTTGGCCGCGCGGCGCTGCAGGTCGGTGACCTCGTCGAGCGGCAGGCCGAACACCTCGGCGGCGGTGGCGCGGTGGATGTCCCGCCCTTCCGCGAAGGCCTTGAGCAGGCCGGCATCGCCCGAGAGGTGGGCCATGATGCGCAGTTCGATCTGTGAGTAGTCGGCCGACAGCACCACCTGCCCCTCGGGCGCGATGAAGGCCTGGCGGATACGCTGCCCCTCCGGGCTGCGCACCGGGATGTTTTGCAGGTTCGGATCGGTGGAGGAAAGCCGCCCGGTGGAGGCGACCGCCTGCTGGTACATGGTGTGCACCCGGCCGGTGCGCGGGTCGATGGCCTGCGGCAGCTTGTCGGCGTAGGTGCTCTTGAGCTTGGCGAGCATGCGGTGCTCGAGAATCACGCGCGGCAGCTCGTGCTGCTCGGCCAGCTGCTCCAGCACCTCCTCGTTGGTGGAGGGCTGGCCGGTGGGCGTCTTGCTGACCACCGGCAGGCCGAGGCGGTCGAACAGGATCTCCTGCAGCTGCTTGGGCGAGGCCAGGTTGAAGGCCCCGCCGGCGATCTCGTGCGCCTGTCGTTCCAGGGCATGCATGCGGGTGGCCAGCTCGTGGCTGACCCGGTGCAGCAGGGCGGCGTCGATCCGCACCCCGTTGCGCTCGATGCGCATCAGCACCGGCAGCAGCGGGATCTCGATGTCCTCGTACACTGCGCGCAGGCCGGGCTCGCTCGCGAGGCGCGGCCACAGCGCCTGGTGCAGGCGCAGGGCGATGTCGGCGTCCTCGGCGGCGTAGCGGGTGGCGGTCTCGACATCGACCGCCGCGAAGGGAATCTGCTTCGCCCCCTTGCCGGCCACCTGCTCGTAGGTGATGGTCTCGTGGTCGAGGTGGCGGCGCGCCAGCGCATCAAGATCGTGCCGGAGCTGCCCGGCATCCAGCACGTAGGACTCGAGCAGGGTGTCGTGCGCGATGCCCGCAAGCGCGATGCCGTGGTTGGCCAGCACGTGGGCGTCGTACTTCAGGTTCTGGCCGACCTTGGCGTGCCGATCGCTCTCGAGCAGCGGGCGCAGGCGCTCGAGCACGGCCCCGCGGTCGAGCTGGTCCGGCGCGCCGGGATAGCTGTGGGCGAGCGGGATGTAGACCGCCTCGCCCGCCTGCACCGCGAAGGAGAGACCGACGATCTCGGCCTGCATCGGGTCAAGGCTGGTGGTTTCGGCATCGAAGGCGATCAGATCGGCAGTTTCGAGACGCCTGAGCAGGTCATCGAAGGCTTGTTCATTGAGGATGGTGGTGTAACGAGGCTCTTCTGACGATGCCACGAGAGCGGGGGCGAGGCCCACATCCCCCTCCTTTCCGGGTTCAAGCCTTGCCTGCCAGGCCTTGAGGTGGCGCTGCAGCTCGTAGCGTTCCGCAAGCTTGATCAGCGCCGGCAGGTCGGGCTCGGCCGGTTTCAGATCCTCGAGACCGACCGGCAGCTCCACGTCATCTCGCACGGTGACCAGCGTGCGCGACAGGGGCAGGTGGCCCAGCGCCGCGCGCAGGTTCTCCCCCGCCTTGCCCTTCATCCCCTTTGCGGCGGCCATCACGCCCTCGAGCGAACCGTATTCCTGCAGCCACTTCACCGCCGTCTTCGGCCCGCAGCCCTTCACGCCGGGCACGTTGTCGCTGGTGTCGCCGACCAGCGCGAGATAGTCGACGATCCGCCCGGGCGGCACGCCGAACTTCTCCTCCACCCCGGCAGGGTCGAGGCGGGTGTTCTTCATCGTGTCGATCAGGGTGACCCCTGGCCCGGACAGCTGGGCCATGTCCTTGTCGCCGGTCGAGATCAGCACCGGCAGCCCCTGCCCCTGCGCCTGGCGGGTCAGGGTGGCGATCACGTCGTCCGCCTCCACCCCATCGACGATCAGCAGCGGCAGCCCCAGGGCGCGGATCGCCTCGTGCAAGGGCTCGATCTGCACCCGCAGTTCGTCCGGCATGGGCGGGCGATGGGCCTTGTACTCGGGATAGAGGTCGTCGCGGAAGGTCTTGCCCGGCGCATCGAACACCACGCCGACCAGCCCCGGCTGCTCCTCCAGCACCAGCTTCTGGATCATCGCCAGCACCCCGTGCAGGGCACCGGTCGGCACGCCGTCGCGCGTGGTCAACGGCGGCAGGGCGTGGAAGGCGCGGAACAGGTAGGAGGAACCGTCGACGAGGACGAGGGGGCGCTTGGACATGCTTGGGTAATCCTGACTAACTTCCGGCAACGCGGGGCTCCATGGTACCTTTTTCAGACTTTTTCCGAGCCGTTGATACGCGCATGAGCGACAGCGCCCAGCCCCCCCACCGCCCCGCGCGTCACCGATTCACCGGGAGTGAATCGGGACAGCCCGAAGGGCTGCCCCCCGGGGCGACGCACAGGGATGTGCGCCGTCCGCCGAAGGACTCCGCCCACCTCGCCCGCGAGTCGTGGAAGGTGTTCCAGATCATGTCCGAGTTCGTCACCGGCTTCGAGACGCTCTCCAGCATCGAGCCTTCGGTCAGCATCTTCGGTTCGGCCCGCTTCTCGCCCGACAACCCTTACTACGCGCAGGCGATCGAGATCGCCAAGAAACTGGCCGACGCCGGCTTCGCCGTGATCAGCGGCGGCGGACCGGGCATCATGGAGGCGGCGAACAAGGGGGCGAAGGGCGGCGCCGCGCCGAGCATCGGCCTGAACATCCAGCTGCCCCACGAACAGCGCAGCAATCCCTACCAGGACATCTCGCTGCACTTCCAGCACTTCTTCGCGCGCAAGGTGATGTTCGTGAAGTACGCATCGGCCTACGTCGTCCTGCCGGGCGGCTTCGGCACCCTGGACGAGCTGGCGGAGATCCTCACCCTGGTGCAGACCGGCAAGAGCCGGCGCATCCCCATCATCCTGGTCGGCAGCACCTTCTGGGCCGGGCTGGTGGACTGGTTCCGCGACACCCTCATCACCGAGGGCACGATCGACGCCTCCGACATGGGCCTGTTCCAGATCCACGACGAGCCGCAGGCCGTGCTGGACGCTATCTTCGACTTTTATCAGAACCGCAGTGTCACGCCCTCGCCCGAGGAGCAGCGCATGTTGCTGGAGCTATGACCATGAACAAGATCCTCCTCCTTCCCGCCGCCCTGCTGCTGGCCGCGGCCCTTCCCGCCATCGGCCAGGACGCCCCGCCGCCGCCCGAGCCCAGCGCCCAGACCGAGGCCGTGCCGGAGCCGGAAATCACCATCCGCCCATCCGCGGACGGGATGATCGAGGAGTACCGCATCAAGGGCCGCCTCTACATGGTCAAGATCAGCCCGAAGAACGCCCCCCCCTACTACCTGATCGACAACGACGGTGATGGCGAACTGGAAACCCGTCACAACGGCCCGATGGAATCCCGCCTGATCCCGCAGTGGATCCTGTTCCGCTGGTAAGTCTCGCCCATGTCGGTCTACACCCGGGTCGATCGCCCCGCGCTCGAAACCTTCCTCGATGACTTCGATGCCGGCACGCTGGTCGAATACAGCGGCATCAGCGCGGGCATCGAGAACACCAACTATTTCGTCACCACGACGAACGGTCGCTTTGTCCTGACCCTGTTCGAGCAGCTCTCGCGCGACGAACTGCCCTTCTTCCTCGGCCTGATGGCCCATCTCGCCGAGCACGGCGTGCCGACCGCCCATCCGCAGGCGGACCGCCACGGCCGCTACCTGGGCGAGCTGTGCGGCAAGCCCGCCGCCCTGGTGCAGCGCCTGACCGGCGGCTCGGTCGAGCACCCCGACACGGCCCAGTGCGCGGCGATCGGCGCGGCCCTGGCGCACCTGCACCTCGCCGGGCAGTCCTTCCCGCTCGAGCGCGCCAACCCGCGAGGCCCGCACTGGTGGCGCGAGGCCGTCGCCCGCGTGCATGATCGCCTGGGCCCGGACGAGGCCGAACGGCTGGACGACGAGATCGCCTTCCAGTTCGCCCATCGCCACGACGCGCTGCCGCGCGGGGTGATCCACGCCGACCTGTTCCGCGATAACGCCCTGTTCGAGGGCGAGCGCCTGACCGGCATCATCGACCTGTACTACGCCTGCACCGACGCCCTGCTGTACGACGTGGCGGTCACGGTCAACGACTGGTGCGTCAATGACGCGCGCGAGCTGGACCCGGGACGCACCCGCGCCCTGCTCGAGGCCTATGCCGGCGTGCGCCCGTTCACCCCCGCCGAGCACGCATCCTGGCCAGCCATGCTGCGCGCCGCCGCGCTGCGCTTCTGGCTCTCGCGCCTGGTTGACCTGCACTTCCCGCGCGAGGGCGAACTGACCCACACCAAGGACCCGGACGCCTTCGGCCGGCTGCTGGCCGCCCACGTGCGCGGCACGCCCTCCCTGCCCGCATGAACCGCCTCATCGCCCTGCTCGACGCCCTCGCCGAACACAGCGGCCGCCTGGTGGCCTGGCTGACCTACGGCATGCTCGTCCTGACCGTGCTGATCGTGGTCCTGCGCTACGGTTTCAGCCTCAGCTTCACCGCTCTGGGCGAAGGCACGAGCTACCTGTTCGCGATGGTGTTCATGCTCGGTGCCGCCTACACCCTCAAGCACGACGACCATGTGCGGGTGGACGTGCTCTACCGCAACCTGGGCCCGCGCGGGCAGGCCTGGGTCAACCTCCTCGGCACGCTGTTCTTCCTGTGGCCGGTGATGGGGCTGATCCTGTGGCTGAGCACCGATTACGTGCTGGCTTCCTGGTCGCTGCTGGAGGGCTCCCGCGAGCCAGGAGGACTGCCCTTCGTCTACCTGCTCAAGAGCCTGCTCTGGGTGATGCCCGCGCTGATGATCCTGCAGGGCCTGGCGGACGTGCTGCGCTCGATCGCCGTCCTCCGCGGCGCCACCCCGGTTCCCGCCGACCACCTGCGCACGGAAGTCTGACCGATGGACGCCTTCTGGCCGTTGCTCCTGTTCCTCGCCGTCTTTGCCGGGCTGATGGTCGGCTATCCCGTCGCCTTCACCCTGGCGGGCGTCTCGCTGGCTCTGGCCCTGCTTGGCAGCGCCTTCGGCGCCTTCGACATGAGCCTGCTCGAGGCCCTGCCCAACCGCGTGTTCGGGGCCATGAACAGCGACACCCTGGTCGCCGTGCCCCTGTTCATCCTCATGGGGGCCATCCTCGAGAAGGCGCGCATTGCCGAAGACCTGCTCGGCAGCCTCGCGGGCCTCGCCGGCCAGCGCCCGGGCGCGCTCGCCTTCGCCGTGCTGCTGGTCGGCGCGCTGCTCGCCGCCAGCACCGGGATCGTCGGCGCCACCGTGGTCACCATGGGCCTGCTCGCCCTGCCCGCCATGCTGCAGCGCGGCTACGACCCGCGCCTGGCCTGCGGCACCATCTGCGCCGCGGGTACGCTCGGCCAGATCATTCCCCCGTCCATCATCCTCGTCCTGCTCGGCGACCAGCTCTCGTCGGCCTATAGCCAGGCGCAGCTCGCGCAGGGCATCTATGCGCCCAAGACCGTATCCGTGGGTGACCTGTTCGCCGGCGCCCTGATCCCCGGCCTGCTGCTGGTCATGCTCTACGCGCTCTACCTGGCCTGGCTCGCCTGGCGCAGCCCGGCGCGCATGCCGGCCGCCCCGGCCAGCGAGCCCCGCGCATCGATCGGCCCACTGCTCAAGTCCCTGTGGCCCCCCATGCTGCTGATCCTGGCCGTGCTCGGCTCCATCCTCGGCGGCATCGCCACGCCCTCCGAGGCCGCCGCTGTCGGCGCGGCCGGCGCCCTGCTGCTGGCGGCCCTGCGCGGGCAGTTGAACCGCGCCATGCTGGCCGATGCGGCGCGCGCCAGCACACGCATGACCAGCATGGTGTTCCTGATCCTGATCGGCGCATCCCTCTTCTCGCTGGTGTTCCGCGGCTTCGGCGGCGACGACGTCGTGCATGAGTGGCTCGCGAGCCTGCCGGGGGGCGCCATCGGTGCCATGCTGGTGGTGATGCTGGTCATGTTCCTGCTCGGCTTCATGCTCGACTTCATCGAGATCATCTTCGTGGTCGTGCCCATCGTCGCGCCCATCCTGCTGATGATGGGCCTCGATCCGGTATGGCTGGGCATCATGATCGCCATCAACCTGCAGACCTCCTTCCTCACCCCGCCCTTCGGCTTCGCCCTGTTCTACCTGCGCGGCGCGGCCCCGGCCCATATCCCCACGACGGACATCTACCGCGGCGTGGTGCCCTTCATCGGCCTGCAAATCCTGATGCTGCTGATCCTGGCCTTCTGGCCCGACCTCGCCACCTGGCTGCCGGGGCTGATCTATGGCTAGCGGCGCCCCCCTGCCCCCATGCGAGCCGTGAGCTGACCATGCCCCGCCTGATCGCCAGCCTGCGCGCACAGCTCCTGCTGCTTGTCCTGCTTGGCGCGGTGCCGGCGTTCCTCATCATCTTCATCCTGGCCGACCACTTCCGGCACACCATCCATGAACAGATGGAGACCCAGCTGCTGGACCGCACCCGGCAGCTTGCCGAACAGCACCAGGGCCACATCGACCAGACCCACCAGCTGCTGATCGCACTGGCGCAGATCCCGGCCATCCAGCGCGGCGAGGGCGAAGCCTGCGAATCGGTGCTGGCCGACATCCTGCACCACGGCTCCTTCCCCCTCTCCAACCTCCTCTCCATCCGGCCCAACGGCGACGTCCTGTGCAACGGGGCCGCCCCGGGCAAACGTCTGCAGGTGGGGGACCGGGACTATTTCCAGCTCGCCATGCGGACCGGCCGATTCGCGGTCGGCCACTACATCATCAGCCGGACCAACAACAAACCGGTGCTGGGCCTGATCTATCCCCACCTGAGCGATGGACGGATCGACTTCCTCACCTTCGCCGCGCTGGACCTGTCCTGGCTCAACAACCATCCCCAGATCGCCACCCTGCCGAAGCACGCCACCCTGACGGTGATCGACCGCCAGGGCACGGTGCTGCTGCGCCACCCCCACGGCGATGCCTGGCTGGGCAAGGAGATGGCCGGGCACCCGCTCGTGAGCACCCTGCTCGAGCAGGACGCCGGAAGCCACTTCGTGGCCGAGGACCTGGAAGGCGGCCAACGGTTCTTCGCCTACGCGCCGCTTGGGCCGGAACACGCCCCCCACGCCCGGCTCGCACTCGGCCTGCCTGAAGACGTCGCCACCGCCCACGACCGCCAGCTGCTCATGCAAGCCCTCGCCAGCCTGCTGCTGGCCATCCTGCTGGTGCTGGGCGTGGGCTGGGCCAGCACCGGCGGCTTCCTGATGCGGCGCGTCCAGCCCGTCATCGCCGCCGTGCGCCGGATCATGCACGGCGACCTGTCCGTCCGCACCGGGCTGCCTCCCTCCCGGGATGAGCTGGGCGAGCTGGCCTCGGCGGTGGACGCCATGGCGGCCTCGCTCGAATACCAGGAGCAGCAGGCCGGCGAGGCCCTCGCCGCGCTGCGCGAGAACAAGGAGCGCCTGGACATGGTGCTGCAGGCCACGGAGATGGGGTTGTGGGACTGGAACGTGCAGACCGGCGAGGTCATCTTCAACGAGGGCTGGGCAAAGATGCTCGGCTACCGGCTGGACGAGCTCGAGCCCAACGTGCGCACCTGGGAACGGCTCGTGCACCCGGACGACCTGCCGAGGGTCCTGCAGGTCCTCAACGAGCATCTGGAGGGACACCGGGCGCTGTACGAGACCGAACACCGGATGCGCACCAAGGATGGCGAATGGCGCTGGATCCTCGACCGCGGCAAGGTCATGCTGCGCGACGCCGAAGGGCGCCCCCTGCGCGCCGCGGGCACACACCAGGACATCACCGAGAAGAAGCGCGCGGAAGAGCAGCTGGCCTATCTTGCCCACCACGACGCCCTCACCGGCCTGCCCAACCGCGTACTGTTCGCCGAGCGGACCGAGCACGCCATCCGCCGGGCAGCGCGCGACCATCAGCACCTGGCCCTGCTGTTCCTCGATCTGGACCACTTCAAGAACATCAACGACAGCCTGGGCCACGCCCTGGGGGATCGCCTGCTGCAGGCAGTGGCCCGGCGGCTGCGGGAGCGGCTGCGTGACGAGGACACTCTGGCGCGCATGGGCGGCGACGAGTTCACCATCCTGCTCGAGAACGCGGGCCAGCCGCATGACGTTGCCCACACGGCACAGCGCCTGTTGCAGGCCTTCACCCCCCCCTTCGAGTTCGAAGGCAATACGCTGTTCGTTTCCACCAGCATCGGCATCGCCCTCTATCCGCAGGATGGCGAGGACCTCAGCCTGCTGATGCAGCGCGCGGATGCCGCCCTGTACCGGAGCAAGGCCGAGGGGCGCAATGCATTCCACTTCTTCTCCGCCGAAATGGCCGAGGCCGCCGCGGAGCGCCTCCACATCGAGTCCGGCCTGCGCCGCGCGCTCGAGCACGGGGAGCTCGAGCTGCACTATCAGCCCCAGATGGACCTTATACGCGGCGAAGTGATCGGCATGGAGGCCCTGGCCCGCTGGCACCACCCCGAGCGCGGCTGGATCCCGCCCGCCCGCTTCATCCCGATCGCCGAGGAGAGCGGCCTGATCGTGCGCCTCGGCCAGTGGGCCCTGCGCGAGGCCTGCCTGCAACTGAAGCGCTGGCAGGCGGCAGGCCTGGCCGTCGGCTATGTCGCGGTCAACGTCTCCACCGTGCAGTTCAGGCACGGCACCTTGATCGAGGATGTCCGCCAGGCCATCGAGTCCTCCGGCATCGCCGCCGGGCAGCTCGAACTGGAAATCACGGAAAGCTTCATCCTGCATGATCCGGAGGCCGCGACCCGCATCCTCAAGGCCCTGCGCGATCTCGGCGTGCGGCTGGCCATCGACGACTTCGGCACCGGCTATTCGTCCCTGCTCTACCTCAAGCGCCTGCCGCTGGACCGGATCAAGATCGATCAGGGCTTCGTGCGCGACATGCTGACCGATCCGCAGGACGAGGCCATCGTGCGCGCGGTGATCGCCCTCGGCCACAGTCTGGAGCTCGATGTACTGGCAGAAGGCGTGGAAACGGCGGAACATGCAAGCCGCCTGCGCGAACTCGGCTGTCATGCGGCCCAAGGCTATCACTTCGGCCGCCCCGCCCCTGCCAGTCAGCACGATTGAAGCCAGCCGGGCTTGCCGCTATCATCCCGCCCCCTCCACTCATCCTTCCCCCGGCCATGCACATCGGCCCCTACGTCCTCGACGCCCCGCTCGCCCTTGCGCCGATGGCCGGAGTCACCGACCGTCCGTTCCGCCAGCTGTGCAAGACCTTCGGCGCCGGGCTGGTGGTGGGCGAAATGTCGGCCAGCAACCCGCGCCTGCGCGACACGCGCAAGAGCCTGCTGCGCCGCCCGCACGCCGATGAGCCCGAACCGCGCGCGATCCAGATCGTCGGCAACGATCCGGCCCTGATGGCCGATGCCGCCCGCCTGGGTGTGGACCAGGGGGCGCAGATCGTCGACATCAACATGGGCTGCCCGGCCAAGAAGGTCTGCCAGAAGGCGGCGGGCTCCGCCCTCCTCGGCGATCTTCCGCTGGTCGGCCGCATCCTCGATGCCGTGGTGCGCGCGGTTGACGCGCCGGTCACGCTCAAAATCCGCACCGGCCTCGATGCCGAGCGGCGCAACGCGGTGGCGGTGGCGCGCATCGCCGAGGCCGCGGGCATCCAGGCGCTGGCCATCCACGGCCGCACCCGTGCCGACCTGTTCCGCGGCGAGGCGGAATATGACACGATCCGCGCGGTGCGCGAGGCTGTTTCCCTGCCGCTGTGGGCCAACGGCGATATCGACTCGCCGGCCAAGGCCCTCGAGGTGCTGCGCCACACCGGGGCGGACGGGGTGATGATCGGCCGCGCTGCCCTCGGCCGACCCTGGCTGTTTGCCCAGCTGAGGGCGGCCCTCGAGGGCCGCCCCATCCCCGCCGAGCCGGACATGGATGAGCGGCTCAACCTCATGCTCCGCCACCTGGACGGCCTGCATGAGCTATACGGTGTTCACCAGGGGGCGCGTGTTGCACGCAAGCACATCGGCTGGTATTGCACAGACTTGCCGGGTGGCGATACTCTTCGCGCCCGATTCATGACCATCGATGACGCCGAGGCGCAACGCGCCGTGCTCATCCAGCATTTCGCCGGCTGCTTGACCCGTCCGAAGGAGGCCGCATGAACCCGCCCACCACCCCGCTGCATGAGGCCGTACGCGCTGCCCTGGAGCACTACTGGCGCACGCTGGAAGGGGACGAGCCGCGCGACCTTTACGCGCTGGTGCTGCGAGAGGTCGAGCGGCCGCTGCTGGAGTGCGCCATGCGCTATTGCGAGAGCAACCAGACGAGGGCGGCCGCCTGCCTCGGCATCAACCGCGGGACCCTGCGCAAGAAACTGCGCGAGCATGGCCTGGAAGCCGAAACCGGATCTTGAATTTTTTCCGCCCCATCCCCATCCAAGGTTCGCTTGCATCAACTTGCGAGGCTGACATGACCAACCGCAAATCCATCGAAGACATCGCCGAGGATCTCTGGTCCCCGCCGGAGACCGTCGACATCAACGAAGAGGCCCTCAAGGCCAAGGCCGCCCTGAACAAGGACGCGCGCCGCCGTCTGGACGACCTGATGGAAGAACGTCGCCTGAAGAAGGCGATCGAGGACGATTACCTCGACTGATGGACAGGACCTCCGGCGGGAGCGCGCGCCTCTTCCTGCTCGCTGGCACCGTGCTCGGCGGGCTCGGCGTGGCGCTTGGCGCCTTTGGCGCGCACGGCCTGAAGAAGGTGCTGGATGCGCGCCTGTTCGAGGTCTACGAGACGGCCGTGCTGTACCAGTTCCTGCATGCCTTCGCCCTGCTGATCGCCGGGCTGTGGCTGCGCCAGGGAGGCGCAGCGGGCCTGCTTCGCCTCGCCGGCGCCTCCTGGCTCGCTGGGGTGGCGCTGTTCAGCGGCAGCCTCTACCTGTACGTCGCAAGCGGCGTGCACTGGCTCGCCTTCATCACCCCCATCGGCGGAACGCTGTTCATCCTCGGCTGGCTGGCCGCGGGATGGGCAGCCTGGAAACAGCCCTCCGTCCCCTGACCCGCCCATTGGCCTGCGGTGGCCCCTCTAGCAACGTAGCCTAGGGCAATCGCATGAACCTGTCTCATCGCTCTGAACGCCGAGTAGGAGCGGCGCCCCCGCCGCGACAGGCATATCGTGCGTGAGCAATCGGCCCGAGGGCGGGCCTCCTACAACCCAACAGAGCGAAGATGCCTCCCCTTTGCATGCTGGATTTTCGCCTTGTGCGAACGCTCCAGACCTTCAGGCGGTGGCCCTGCAACGTACCCGGATGAAGGCCGCAGGCCGGATCCGGGACAGATCGCCCCCCCCCGGATTGCGCTTCGCTCCATCCAGGCTATAGCCCCTCCCCATCGGCCTGGCATGGCTTACACGCCGTAGGCCGCCCGGTAGGCCTCCACGGCCGGAAGCTGGCCGGCGAACTCCGCAT
The DNA here is from genome assembly GCA_040758295.1 of Pseudomonadota bacterium. Lineage (GTDB taxonomy): Bacteria > Pseudomonadota > Gammaproteobacteria > Halothiobacillales > Halothiobacillaceae > Thiofaba. The sequence continues at coordinate 5,958 of JBFLVZ010000035.1, read as the reverse complement.
CCCCACGCATCAGCTCGACCAGGTCCGCGAGACCCGCGATCGCCAGCGCCTTGAGGCCATGCTCCCGCTCCACCTCCTGGATGGCCGACAGCTCGCCCTGGCCGCGCTCCTGGCGGTCCAGCAGCACCGCCACCCCCACCGCCTGTGCCCCGGCCGCGCGGATGATGCCGAGCGATTCGCGGATCGCCGTACCGGCGGTGATCACATCATCGATGATCAGCACCCGACCCGCGAGCGGCGCACCGACGATGCTCCCCCCCTCGCCGTGATCCTTGGCCTCCTTGCGGTTGAAGGCCCAGGGCACGTCGCGACCGTGCCGCTCCGCCAGCGCGATGGCGGTGGCTGCCGCGAGCGGGATGCCCTTGTAGGCCGGGCCGAACAGCATGTCGAACTCCACCCCCGAGCGCACGATCAGCTCGGCATAGTAACGGCCGAGGCGACTGAGGGCGTCGCCCGTGTTGAACAGACCGGCGTTGAAGAAGTAGGGGCTCACGCGCCCGGACTTGAGGGTGAACTCGCCGAAGCGGAGCACTTCGCGCTCGAGGGCGTAGCGAAGAAAATCCTGGGACAGACTGGACATGAAGGAATGCGCCTTGCCAATACAGATGGGACAGAGCGCATTCTAGCAGCCCAAGCGGGCTTACTTCTTGAGGCTATCGCGGATCTCGCGCAGCAGCAGGATCTCTTCGGACGGCGTCGGTGCAGGGGCCGGCTCGGCGGCCTTGGCCTCTTCGTGGTGGCGGCGCAGGCGGTTCATCAGCTTGATCACCATGAAGATGGCGAAGGCGATGATGGTGAAATCCACCATCGTCTGGATGAACACGCCGTAGTTGAGGGTGGCCACCCCGGCCTCCTTGGCCGCCGCGACCGTGGGGAAATCCCCCTCGCCCAGGGTGAGGAAAAGGTTGTTGAAGTTGATCCCGCCGAGCAGCAGCCCGAGCGGCGGCATGATCACGTCCTTCACCAGCGAATCGACGATCTTGCCGAACGCCGCGCCGATGATGACCCCCACCGCGAGATCGAAGGCATTGCCCTTGATGGCAAACTCCCGGAACTCCGTAAGCAAACTCATGCTGACTCTCCCTTCATGCGGCAGACCTCCCACCGCTTCACGTTTACAATGCATTCAAAAGTAGCAGAGAGGAACGCATGATGAAGATTCTGGTCATCGGCTCCGGCGGCCGCGAGCACGCCCTGGCCTGGAAACTGGCCCAATCACCGCGGGTTGCGAAGGTCTATGTCGCCCCGGGCAATGCCGGCACGGCGCGCGAAGCCAAGTGCGAGAACGTCGGCATCCAGGCCACCGATGTCCCGGCCCTGTTCGCCTTCGCCCGCGACCGCGCGATCGACCTGACCGTGGTCGGCCCCGAGGCGCCGCTCGCTGCCGGCGTGGTCGACACCTTCCGCGACGGCGGCCTGCGCATCTTCGGCCCGACCAGGAAGGCCGCTCAGCTGGAGAGCTCCAAGGCCTTCGCCAAGGACTTCCTCGCCCGCCACCGCATCCCGACCGCCGAATACCGCGTGTTCACCGAACTGAATCCGGCGCTGGACTACATCCACGACCGCGGCGCACCGATCGTGATCAAGGCCGACGGCCTCGCCGCCGGCAAGGGCGTCGTCGTGGCCATGACCCAGGCGGAGGCTATCGATGCCGTGCGTGACATGCTCGGCGGCCAGTTCGGCCAGGCCGGCGCGCGCGTGGTGATCGAGGAGTTCCTCGACGGCGAGGAGGCGAGCTTCATCTGCATGGTGGACGGCCAGAACATCCTGCCGATGGCCACCAGCCAGGACCACAAGCGACGGGACGACGGCGACAAGGGCCCCAATACCGGTGGCATGGGCGCCTACTCCCCCGCGCCGGTGGTCACCCCCGAGATCGAGGCACGCATCATGCGCGAGGTGATGGAGCCCACCGTGCGCGGCATGGCCCTCGACGGCCTGCCCTACACCGGCTTCCTGTACGCCGGGATCATGATCGACCAGTCCGGCGCCCCCAAGGTGCTGGAGTTCAACTGCCGATTCGGCGACCCCGAGACCCAGCCCATCATGATGCGCCTGCAGTCTGACCTGATCGGCCTTCTCGAGGCCGGCATCGACGGGCGGCTGGATGCGGTCGGTGCCGCCTGGGATCCGCGCGTCGCCCTCGGCGTGGTCATGGCCGCCGGCGGCTACCCCGGCGAGATCCGCACCGCGGACGTGATCGAGGGCCTCGACACCCCGCAACCTGAATACGTGAAGGTGTTCCACGCTGGCACCCGCCTGGACGAGGCCGGGCGCGTCGTCACCTCCGGCGGCCGCGTGCTGTGCGTCACCGCCCTCGGCGAGACCGTGCACGAGGCCCAGCAGCGCGCCTACGCCGCCGTGGACACGATCCACTTTGCCGGCGGCTTCTGCCGTCGCGACATCGGCTGGCGCGCCATCCAGCGCGGCTGAGCACCGGGCAAAAGGCCCCACGGGCCCGCCCAGGCAAAGAAAACGCCGGCGTGAAAGCCGGCGTTCTCGTTTCGGCTATACGAGGCTGGATCAGCGCTTCATCGCGTCCCAGAACTCGTTGTTGGTCTTGGTCTTGGTCAGGCGGTCGAGGAGGAATTCCATCGCCTCCAGCTCGCCCATGTTGTGCAGGAACTTGCGCAGGATCCACATCTTCTGCAGCTCTTCCACGTCGGTGAGCAGCTCCTCGCGGCGGGTGCCGGAGCGGTTGATGTCGATGGCAGGATAGACGCGCTTCTCGGCGATCTTGCGGTTGAGGTGCACCTCGCTGTTGCCGGTGCCCTTGAATTCCTCGTAGATCACCTCGTCCATCTTCGAGCCAGTGTCGATCAGGGCGGTGGCGAGGATGGTCAGGCTGCCGCCCTCCTCGATGTTGCGCGCCGCGCCGAAGAAGCGCTTGGGCTTCTGCAGGGCGTTGGCATCCACGCCACCGGTCAGCACCTTGCCGGAGGACGGCTGGACGATGTTGTAGGCGCGCGCCAAGCGGGTGATGGAGTCGAGCAGGATCACCACGTCGCGCTTGTGCTCGACCAGGCGCTTGGCCTTCTCGATCACCATCTCGGCCACCTGCACGTGACGGGTCGCCGGTTCGTCGAAGGTGGAGGCGATCACCTCGCCGCGCACCGTGCGCTGCATCTCGGTCACCTCTTCCGGGCGCTCATCGATCAACAGCACGATCAGGTAGCACTCGGGATAGTTGGCGGTGATGCTCTGGGCGATGTTCTGCAGCATCATCGTCTTGCCCGCCTTGGGCGGCGCGATGATCAGGCCGCGCTGGCCCTTGCCCATCGGCGCGACGATGTCGATCACGCGCGCGGTCAGGTCCTCGGTGCTGCCGTTGCCGCGCTCCATGCGCAGGCGCTTCTCCGGGTGCAGCGGGGTGAGGTTCTCGAACAGGACCTTGCTCTTGGTGTTCTCCGGCGGCTCGAAGTTGATCGAGTCGACCTTGAGCAGGGCGAAGTAACGCTCGCCATCCTTCGGCGGTCGGATGGTGCCGGCCACCGTGTCGCCGGTCTGCAGGCTGAAGCGGCGGATCTGGCTCGGGGAGACGTAGATGTCATCGGGCCCTGCGAGGTAGGAGCCGTCCGGCGAGCGCAGGAAGCCGAAGCCGTCCGAGAGGATCTCCAGCACCCCCTCGCTGTAGATCGCCTCGCCCGTCTTGGCGTGGGCCTTGAGGATGGCGAAGATCAGGTCCTGCTTGCGCGCGCGGGCCACGTTCTCGATGCCCATGGACTCGGCGAGGGCCAACAGCTCGGCAGCCGGTTTTTTCTTGATTTCGGTCAGATTCATGCGAGGGAAGGATTGAATGCAGGGATGCACACGACCCGCAAGGGTCACGGCAGGGAAGGATCGGGATGGTGCAGAATGTGCTTTGAACGGCAGGCGAATGCCGACCGCGGAAGAAAACTAACACGCCCCGCGGGACGCGTCCAGAGAAAGATGGACACGCCCGGGGGCAACGCCTCAGAGCTGGCCGTCGAGGAAGGCCGCGAGCTGGGACTTGGACAGCGCGCCGACCTTGGTCGCCGCCACGTTGCCGTCCTTGAACAGCATCAGGGTCGGGATGCCGCGGATACCGTACTTCGGCGGGGTCCCCGGGTTCTCGTCGATATTGAGCTTGGCAACCTTGACGCGGCCGGCGTATTCGCTGGCGATCTCGTCGAGGATGGGGGCGATCATGCGGCAGGGACCGCACCACTCGGCCCAGTAGTCCACCAGGACCGGCATGTCGCTCTTGATGACTTCCTGCTCGAAGCTGGCGTCAGACAGGTAAACAATGTTGTCGCTCACGCGGTCGTCTCCTTCGTGGCATTCAGGGAGCCGGCCTTGTGGCCGGATGGCTGGGATTTTGCGACCAGCCTCCGTACATTGCAAGCCGGGAGGGGCGGCGCAGTGGCCACGGTTCAGCCGGGCAAGCAGCGATTGCCTCCAGCCTGCTTGGCCAGTTGCAGGGCCTTGCCGGCGCGCTGCAGGGCCCCATCCAACGGCTCACCGAGGGACTGAAGCAGGGTGATGCCGCACGAGAGGGTGATTCGCAGCGGCTCCTCGCGATAATGGAAGGGCGCAACCTGGATCGCCTCGCGCACCTTATCCAGCCTGACGAAGCCTTCCTCCAGGGAGGGCACGGGCATCAGGATAATGAACTCATCGCCCTCGTAGCGGGCAACATAGCCCTCTGGCGTGAGCCTCCCGTTAAGCTCCAGGCCGATGATCCGCAAGGCACGATCTCCCGCCTGGTAGCCGAAGCGGATGTTGATCTCCCGCATGCCGTCGATGTTCCAGAGGGCAAGCAGGTACTTCTGCCGTTTCGAGCGTCCGTCCTGCTCCGCGAGGGAGACAAGCCTTTTCTGCAACGCGGCGTGATTGGGCAGCCCCGTCACGCCATCCACCAGCAGGCGGGCGCAGGTTTCCTCGAAGGCCCGCCGCATCACGGCAGCCTCCTTCTCCAGGCCCCGCACGCGCGACTGCACGCCCTGGGCGAACGCCTGCATCTGCTGGACCTGCCGCTGCTCGCTCGCGTCCATCGCCTGCAGCGCATCGCACATGAAGGCCAGGTGCGCGGTGATGGTGCGCTTCAGATCCCCGGCAACGGCGCCGGACTGCATCTGCCGCTTCAGCTCATCCACGCCGAGGGAGAAGTCGGCCTGGAGCTGCCGCCGCTCCGTCTGCAGCTGGCTCATGGCCTCGAATCCCTCGCGCATCTCCTGCTCCAGGGCCCCGAGCGTTTTTTCGGTCAGGGAGAGAAAATGCTCGAGATCCTTTCTTTCACCTTCCAGTTCGCAGATCGCGGTATTGACGAGCTCGACGATGGCCTCCAGCAGCGGGCCGCGTACGTCGGACGCTTCGAGGTCGGCCGACTGAAGGCGGGCAAGCAGACGCGTCTTCTGCTCCGCCAGGTCCGCCGGCACCTGCATCGCGCCGACGACGGCCAGGACGACCTCCCTTGCCAGGGCTGCGGCGTCATCGAGGTGGCTGGCCGCTGCCGCCCCCCGCAAAGGGCGTGGATGCTTGACCTCCATGTCGCGCAGCGCCTTGATGAGCGCCTCGAGGTCCGGTTGCACCTCCTCCGGCATCAGACGGCCGGCCGGGAGGCGGGTATGCCTTCTCAGCCGTGCCTCGACAGCATCGATCTCGGGATAGAGGCGCGAGGCCAGAGGGGCGAGCCAGCGCAGGGACAGGCGAAGCAGGCCCTCAAACTGGCCGAGACGCAGATCCCTCTCTTCCAGCGACTGGAACAGCTCGTAGTAGCGTGTGCGCCAATCCTGCTGATGATCGACCAAGGCCACACCTCCCGGGCATGGATGGAATCACCCCACGACACACCGATTGCGCCCGCCGCTCTTGGCGGCATACAGGGCCTGGTCGGCACGCTCGAACAGCTGGTCCACGGTGTCAATGGCGCGCAGCTGGCTCAGCCCACAAGATAGCGTAATCCTCAGCGGCTTGTCGCCGTAACGGAACGGCGCC
>JBFLVZ010000034.1:0-18221 GCA_040758295.1 Pseudomonadota bacterium | reverse complement strand
CTCGCGCGGCGGCAGCCTCGGGCGGATGAAAGGCGCGTCCGGATCGCGGCGCATGGCCTCGAGCAGGAAGCCCGTGTAGAGCATGGCCCAGCGCAGGCGCAGGCGCAGCAGGAGGGGGGCGGACAGCCCGAGTGGCGCGCTTCCCTGCAGGATCTTGATCGCCTGCTCTGCCAGGTGGCCGGCCAGGCGGCGCAGGGCGAAATCGTGGCGCCCCTCATGGAGCTGGACTTCCTCGACCATGAAGCGCCGCATGGCGTCGCGGGGCGGGAGGATGAGCCCGCCGGCTGCATCCTCACTCAGGAACAGCAGCATTTCCGCAAGCCACAGCGCCACCCCGAGGCCCTTCGCCAGCGCGAGGTCATGCGCCCCGGCCTCCGGCCACAGGTGCTGAAGCTGCTGCTGTGCCAGCTCCCCGCCCAGGCTGCGGGCCGAGTGCATCAGCGCGGCGATGTCCTCATGGCCGGCATGCAGCGCGGCTTCGGCCGCGTTCCAGGCAGGATCCAGACCACGCGCCGCGCGCTCGATGGGCGAGCCGGACTGCACCGGCAGGGCGAGGGTCAACAGGGGGTGGCGCTTGCGGAAGGCGGGCATGAGGTTCACGCGGTCGATTCCTCTTCGTCGCTCTCGAGCGCGACTTGCACCAGGGGGTCCGGCAGCGTTTTGGTCGGCTGCACGCCGAGTTTGTGCAGGCGCTGGGCGCGGCCGATGATGTTGCCGCGTCCGCTCTGCAGCTTGTTGAACGCGGCATCGTAACTCTTGTGGGCCTGATCCAGGCGTTCGCCAAGCTTCTGCATGTCGTCCACGAAGCCGACCAGCTTATCGTACAGGTCGCCGGCCTGGCGGGCGATCTCCTGCGCGTTGCGGTTCTGCTGTTCCTGCCGCCAGAGGTGGGCGATGGTGCGCAGCACGGCGAGCAGGGTGGTGGGCGAGACCAGCACGATATTGCGCTTGAGGGCGTCCTGGAACAGCGCCGGTTCGTGCTCCATCGCCAGCATCAGGGCCGGCTCGATCGGCACGAACAACAGGACGAAGTCCAGCGTGCGCAGCTCGGGCAGGTTTTCGTAGGCCTTGGCCGACAGCCCGGCCACGTGGTTGCGTAGGGCGGCGATGTGCTCCTTGAGGTGGCGGGCGCGCTCGGCCGGATCCATGCTGTTGACGTGGCGCTCGTAGGCGGAGAGGGATACCTTGGCGTCGACGATCACCACCCGGTTTTCCGGCAGGTGGATCAGCGCATCGGGCAGGACGCGGCCGCCGCTGCCGGCCAGGCTGACCTGGGTTTCGTACTCGTGCCCCTTGCGCAGGCCGGAGCTCTCCAGCACGGTCTCGAGGATCATCTCGCCCCACAGGCCCTGGGTCTTGCGCTCGCCCTTGAGCGCGCGGGTCAGGTTGTGCGCCTCCTCGCCCAGGCGGGTGTTCATCTCCGCCAGGCGCTTGAGCTCCTCGCGCAGGGCGTGGCGCTCGCGCGCCTCCTGGCCGTAGCTGTCCTCGACCTTCTTCTGGAACTCGCCCAGACGCTCGCGCAGGGGTTCGAGCAGCTGGCCAAGCTGGGACTGGTTCTGCTCGGTGAAGCGGCGGGTCTTCTCCTCGAGGATCTCGGAGGCCAGGACTTTGAACTGCTCCGCGAGCTGCTCCTTGGCCTCGAGCAGCAGGGCGAGCTTCTCCTGCGCCTGCTGGCGCTCGGCCGCAAGCTGGGTCTGCGTATGCGCGAGCGATTCGCGCAGGCGCTCCCGCTCGCCGGTGGTTTCGTGCAGGGTCTTCTCGACGGCCGCGAAGCGGGCGCGCAGCGGCTCAAGCTCCGCCGCAAGGCTGGCCGCACGCTCGCCCTGGCGGCGGCGCTCGTCCTCCAGCCGTTCCAGCTGGGCGCGCAGATCGGCGGTCTCGCGTTCGAGCACGGGGACGCGGCTGGCGCGCTCGTGCAGCGCGGCGCGCTCCTCGCCCGCACGCTGCAGGGCCTCGCGCAGCTGCTGGTTTTCTCCTTCGGCCTTCTGCTGTCCGGCGAGCTGTTCCGCCACCGCAGTCTCGGCGGCGCTCAGGCGTTCCGTCAGCGTGGCCGCGAGGGCGTTGCGACTGGCGCGCATGACGAGCCAGGTCAGCAGGATGCCGATCAGGAGGCTGCCGACGGCGACCAGGATCAGGAGTTGTTCGGGGAGAAGGGGGGCATTCAGCACAGTGCTTGATCCTTGGTCGTCATTGCGAGCGGAGCGAAGCAATCCATGCGGCGGCGCTCTGGATCGTCACATCGCTACGCTCCTCGCGATGACGATGGTTGGCGGGCACAGATTTCATATCCAGGCGAGCAACTCCCCGGCATGCTCCACCACCGCATCCGCCCCCCAGGCGTGCGGGTCGTCGTCATCCAGCACGTAGCCGAAGGCGGCAGCGATGGAGGGGCTGCCGGCGGCGCGGGCGGCGGCGATGTCGCGCTCGGCGTCGCCCACCATGACACAGGTCGCTTCCGGCAGGCCGAGCAGGGCGCAGGCATGGCGCACCGGGGCAGGGTCGGGCTTGCGTTGGGGGAGGGTGTCGCCACTGACGATGCAGCCGGCGCGTTGGCGCAGTCCCAGCCCCTCAAGCAGGGGTTCGGTCAGGAACGCGGGCTTGTTGGTCACCACGCCCCAGGCACGTCCCTTGGCTTCCAGCGCGGCGAGCACTTCCGCCATGCCGGGGAAGAGCGTGCTCTCCACGCACAGCCGGGCGGCGTAGATGTCCAGGTAGCGCAGGCGCAACGCCTCCATGTGCTCGGCCGGAAGATCCTGGCCGAAGCCGAGTTTCACCAGCGCCCCCGCGCCATGCGAAACCCAGGGGCGGACGGTGGCATAGGGCAGGGCCGGCAGGTCGTGCTCGGCACGCATGAGGTTCAGTGCCCCGGCCATGTCGGGGGCGGTGTCGACCAGCGTGCCGTCGAGGTCGAAGAGGAAGGCCTGGAGGTTCATGGGCATCAAGGAAGGCGTAGGTCAGGACGGCTTGCGGGCCGCCACCAGGTAGTTCACATCCACCCCGGGACCCAGGCTGAACTGGCGCGCCAGCGGGTCGTAGTGCAGACCCTGCTGGTCGGCGATGTCCATGCCGGCCGCGCGCAGCCAGCCGGCGAGCTCCGCCGGGCGGATGAACTTGCGGAAGGAGTGCGTGCCGCGCGGGATCATGCCCAAGATGTATTCCGCGCCGACGATGGCGAGGGCGAAGGCCTTGGGCGTGCGGTTGAGGGTGGAGAGGATGAGCCAGCCGCCCGGCTTCACCAGCGCGGCGCAGGCCCGCACGATGGCGGCCGGATCGGGCACGTGCTCCAGCATCTCCATGCAGGTGACGACGTCAAAGCCCTCGGGTTCAAGAGCGGCCAGTTCCTCGACCGGCATCAGGCGGTACTGGATCGCCAGGCCCTCGCTTTGCGCATGCAGACGCGCGGTGGCGAGGCTTGCGGCGGCGAGGTCGATGCCGGTGACCTCCGCCCCCTCGCGCGCCAGTGCCTCGGTCAGGATGCCGCCGCCGCAGCCGACGTCCAGCACCCTCAGGCCCGTGAGTGGGGTATGGGTACGGATGAAGTCCATCCGCAGCGGATTGATGGCGTGCAGGGTCCACAGCGGTCCGTTCGGGTCCCACCATTGCCCGGCGAGGGCGTCGAACTGGGCGATCTCGGCGGCGTCCTGGTTGTTCATGCGTTGTTCCGCTCCATGATTCGGGCGCGCCAGGCGTCGGCATTGGCGCGCAACGCGTCCTCGTCCAGCGTGAGCAGGCGGCGCTCGTTCATCAGCATGCGGCCGGCGACCCAGCTGTGGGTGACCTGGTGGCGGCCGGCGGCATAAATGATCTGGGCGATGGGGTCGTACAGCGGCTGGGTCTCGAGCTGGCCGAGGTCGATGGCGATCAGGTCGGCGGCCTTGCCCGGCTCCAGCGAGCCGATGCGCTCGTCCAGCCCCAGGGCACGCGCCCCGCCGAGGGTGGCCATGTACAGCGCCTCGGCCGCGGGCACGGCGGCGGCGTCGCCGGAGATCCCCTTGGCCAGCAGGGCGGCAGTGCGGGTCTCACCCAGAAGGTCGAGGTCGTTGTTGCTGGCGGCGCCGTCGGTGCCGAGGGCGACGTTCACGCCGAACTGTTTGAGGCGGGCGACGGGGGCGATGCCGGAGGCGAGCTTGAGGTTGGACTCCGGGCAGTGGGCGATGTGCACGCCACGCTCGGCCACGAGCACCATCTCGCTCTCGGTGAGCTGGGTCATGTGCACGGCGAGGAACTGCTCATTGAGCAGGCCGAGGCGGTCGAGGCGTGCCAGTGGGCGCTCGCCGGTGAGCCGCTCGGCCTCGCTGACCTCGAACGCGGTCTCGTGCACGTGCATGTGCACGGGAAGGCCGAGCTGGTCGGCCAGCACGCGGATGCGGCCAAGCGGCTCGTCGCCCACGGTGTAGGGGGCATGCGGGGCGAGCATGAAGCTGACCGTGGGCGTGTCGCGCCACTCGTCGCGCAGGCGGATGCCCTTGCTCAGGTATTCGTCCGGGCCGGCGCCCCAGGGGGTGGGGAAATCGATCACCGGCAGGCCGATGGAGGCGCGCAGTCCGGCGTCCTGGGCGGCGCGGATCGTCGCCTCCGGGAAGAAGTACATGTCGTTGAAGCAGGTGACCCCGCCGCGGATCAGCTCGGCCATCGCAAGACGCGAGCCGTCATGCACGAAGGCATCGGCCAGGAAGCGGCCTTCGAGCGGCCAGATATGTTCGGACAGCCAGGTCATCAGCGGCAGGTCGTCTGCCACGCCGCGCAACAGGTTCATGGCCACGTGGGTGTGGGCGTTGATGAGGCCGGGCAGCAGGGCGTGGCTGGGCAGCTCGATGCCGCGGGCATCCAGGGTGCGGGCCTGCGCGGTGGGCAGGATGGCCTGGATCAGGCCGTCGCGGATGACCAGGCTGTGGCCCTCGAGCACCTGGGCATGGGGCCGGACGGGGATGATCCAGCGGGGATGGAGGACGGTGTCGGCGTGCATGGCATGGCGGTTCCGAAAGATCGCGTCAATATACCCGCTTGGGCGTGCGCGTTGCACAATGATCGTGCTGCAAGAGGAGGTGATGGATGGACAGTAAGGCACTCTGGAATACCGTGATCGAGGGCTTGGCCGGGCCAGGCTACGCCGTGGTGCCCAAGGCCTTCCCTCCCGACGTGGTCGAGGCGGTGCGCGCCGAGGCCCTGGCGCGGCGCGAGCGCTTCCGCCCGGCGGGCATCGGCAACCAGGCCATGCGTGTTTCGGCGGTGCGCGGCGATGCCATCGACTGGCTGGAGTGGGGCGAAGGCGGCGCGGCGATGCAGCCCTTCTGGCAGGCGATGGAGGCGATGCGCGAAGCGCTCAATCGCGAGCTTTATCTCGGCCTGCGCGAGCTGGAGTGCCACTTCGCCCTCTATCCGCCCGGCGGGGGTTACCAGCGCCACTACGACAACCCACAGGGGCGCTCCGCGCGCACTGTCACCGTGCTGCTCTACCTGAACCCCGGCTGGCGTCCCGAGCATGGCGGCCAGCTGCACATCTTCGACCCGCAGGACGAGAGCCGCCTGCTGTGCGAGGTGCAACCCGAGGCGGGCACTTTCGTCGCCTTCCTCTCGGAGAGATTTCCGCACGAGGTCCTCCCCGCGCACCGTGAGCGGCTGAGCCTGACCGGCTGGTGGCGGCGGGGCTGATGGCAGGCAAGTGGCTGTAGGCTAAAGGTTTTTCTCCTCCAGCCGATAGCCTGGGGTCACTCCACCTCCACGGAGCTGCCCCATGCGCATCCAGTCCGCCGCCCTCGACATGAGGGCCCACCACCAGTTCGCCAGCGCGCGTCACGACGAGGTGCGGGAGAGGGTCACCCCTCTGCCGCGGTCCACCGTGGCCCCCGTCCCAACCGCGCCGACCGCCCAGCCCAGGGTCATGGCGACGATGCAGGCACCCGCACCGTCCGACCCGCCCAAAGCCGAGCCCGATGATCCACTGGCCCATGTCGAGGGACGTCTGCGGGTGCTCGCTGCCCTCATCGAGCGCATCACCGGCCAGGTGCTGCGCCTCGCAAAAGCGCCGGTCAGCCCCGAGGAGGGCGTGGGGGGTGAGGCGCCGCCCGCAGCCTCCACGCCGCCCACCCGCCCGGGTGAGGCCGTCCAGGATGGCCCGGTGCGGATCGACCGCTCGGCGCTGAGCCTGCGCATGGAGTACGAGGCGGTCACCTTCCAGGCACAAGGCATGGTGCAGACGGCGGACGGGCACTCGATCAGCTTCGAGCTTGGCTTCACCCTTGAACGCAGCTTCTTCGAGCTGACCGCCGTGAGCAGCAGCGAGGTGCGTGAGCGGCTGAAGGACCCCCTGGTGATCAGCCTGAACGGTCCGGCTGCACTCGGTGCCGGGCGGTTTGGCTTCGATCTGGATGCCGACGGTCAGGCCGAAAACCTACCCGGCTTGGCAGCCGGCCAGGGGTTCCTTGCCCTCGACCGCAACGGCGACGGGCGTATCAACGACGGGCGCGAGCTGTTCGGCGCCACAAGTGGCGATGGCTTCGCCGAGCTCTCAAGCCTGGACGGGGACGGCAATGGCTGGATCGATGCGGGCGATGCGGCCTTCGACCGCCTACGCGTCTGGCTGGATGCGGGGTCGGGCGGCGGCCGGCTCGCCAGCCTGCGGGAATTGGGCATCGGGGCGTTGTCGCTGACTGCGCTGGCCACGCCTTTCGAGAGGCGGGACGCCGACCAGACCCTGCTCGCCAAGCTGCGTCAGAGCGGGGTTTGGCTGGCTGAGGATGGGCGCGCGGGGCTGATCCAGCAGCTCGATCTCGCGGTCTAAAGGGGAGTATGGGATCATGCCCGGACGTCTTGAGACGGGCATGAACATGCAATCCACGGACGATCCTTCGCAGACCATCCTGCGCGCCCTGCGCGAGGGCGCCACCCTCGTCACCGTCAACAACCGTCTGGCGCGTCACTGGCGCACGGCCTTTGCCGCGGCGGAGGGCGGCGTGCAGACCGTCTGGCCCGCGCCGGACATCCTTCCCTGGGGAAGCTGGCTGCGTCGCCTGTGGAGTGAGGCGAGCTGGCTGGACGCGGATGCCCACCTGCTGCTCGATGCGCGCCAGGCCGCGCTGGTCTGGCAGGGCATCATCCAGGACGATGCGCCCGCCCTGCTGCAGGTCGCGGGCTCCGCCCGGCTCGCGCAGGAGGCCTGGGGGCTGATGCAGGCGTGGCGTTTGTCGCCGCCCTTCGATCCGCTTGAATGCAACGACGACGTGCTCCACTTCCAGCGCTGGGCGGAGCGGTTCTCGCGTGAATGCGCGCGGCGCGGCTGGCTGGACGAGGCCCGCTTGCCCGCCTGCGTCGTCGAGGCGCTCGATGATGGCCGCGTCACGCCCCCTGCCCGGGTCCTGCTGCTGGGTTTCGAGGACTGGACGCCGGTGCAACAGGCCGTGCTGGAAAGCCTGCAACGGCGTGGCACGCAGGTCGAGCTGCTCGGCGCGCCCCTCCCGGAGGTTCGCCCGGCCCGTGCATCTGGCGTCGGGACGCCCCTCCAGCTTTCCCTGCTGAATGAAGATGCAGCGCGCGCGTTTCGTCTTTGCTTCCCCGATGCCGCCAGCGAGGACGAGGCCGCCGCCCGCTGGGCGCGGGCGTGGCTGGATCGCGCAGCTGGCTCCCGCCTCGCCATCGTCGCCCCCGACCTTGCCGCGCGCCGGGCGCGCCTGGCCCGCCTGCTCGACGCCCAGCTTGCCCCCCATGCCCTGCTGCCGGGCATGAGCGACACGCCCCGGCCATGGAACATCTCGCTCGGCACGCCGCTGCGCGAGCACGGCATGGTCCGTGCCGCCTTCCTGGTCTTCGCCCTCGGCGAGGCCCGCCTCGACCTCGACACCCTCGGCCAGGCCCTGCGCAGCCCGTTCCTGGGCGGCTTCGAGACCGAGCGCGACGCCCGCGCCCTGCTCGACGCCCGCCTGCGTCGGGGGGGAGAGCGGCTGGTCTCGCGCGAGCATGCACGTCGGCAGGCCGCGGAGGGCGGCTGCCCCCTGTTCGGGCAGATGCTCGCTCGCCTGCATGCCCAGCAGCAGGAGCAGCCGCGGCAGCAGTCCCCCGCGGCCTGGGTGCAGACCCTGCGCGAGGAACTGCGTCTCGCCGGCTGGCCCGGCGAAGGGGCGCTCGACAGCCCGTCCTTCCAGCTGCGCCAGGCCTGGCTGGATGCCATGGGCGCGCTTGCGCGGCTGGAGATCGTGCGGCCGCTCATGACGCGCGGCGAGGCCCTCGCCCGCCTGCGCGAGCTGGCCGCCGACACCCTATTCCAGCCGGAGGCGACACAGGATGCACGGGTGCAGGTGCTCGGCCCGCTGGAGGCGGTCGGCCTGCGTTTCGATGCCGTCTGGCTGCTTGGCATGCACCACGAACAATGGCCGCCGGAGGCGCGGCCCAACCCCTTCCTGCCCATGCGCCTGCAGGCCCGCCTCGGACTGCCGCACGCCTCCCCCAAGCGCGAGCTCGACTACCTGCGGCGCATCAGCGCGCGCCTGTTGATGCTCGCGCCTGAGGTGATCGTCAGTCATCCGCGGCAGGAGGACGGGCGCGAACTGGAGCCGAGTCCGCTGTTCGAGCACCTGCCGGAGGTGGACGGCCTGTCCGATTCCCCGGGCCCGCCCATGCCCGAGCAGTGGGGGGATGGCGTGGCACTGGCAAGCGTCGCGGATCCCCAGGCGCCCCCCTTGGCGGAGGGGCAGGCGGCGCCCGGCGGGGCGCGCCTGCTGGAACTGCAATCCGCCTGTCCGTTCCGCGCCTTCGCCGAACTGCGCCTCGCAGCCCGGCCGCTGGAGGAGCCCGACCTCGGCCCCGATGCCCGCGTGCGCGGCGTGCTGCTGCACGCCCTGCTGGAGCGGGTATGGGGCGAACTGAAGGATCAGGCCACGCTGCGGGCGCTGGATGAGGCGAGCCTGGCCGCGCGGGTGCGGGACCACGCCGGCGAGGTGGTGGCTGAGGAGGCCCGGAGGCGGCGCAACCTGTGGCCGGAGCGGCTGCAGCGCCTGGAGATCGAGCGCCTGACGGGCCTTGCGCTCGAGTGGCTGGCCATCGAGCGGGAACGTCCGTCCTTTACCGTCGAGGAGCGCGAGCAGGCCCGCACCATCGAGATCGCCGGCCTCCAGCTCAACGTCAAGCTCGACCGGGTGGATCGCCTGGCGGACGGCGGGCGGATGGTCATCGACTACAAGACCGGCCGCGCCGCGCTGGGCGACTGGGCCGGTGAGCGTCCGGCTGCACCCCAGCTGCCGCTCTATGCGGTGAGCGAGGCAGACATTCGCGCCTTGGCCTTCGCCCAGGTGCGTCCGGGGGAGATGCGGCTGATCGGGCAGGGCGACGGTGTCGAGGGGCTGAAGCCGGCCGAGCCGGACTGGGCCGGACAAATTGCCGGCTGGCGGGGGGTGTTGACGAAACTTGCAGAGGACTTCCGCGCCGGGCAGGCCGCGGTCGATCCGCGTGCACCCAAGGTCTGTACGACCTGCCCGCTCGGCATGATCTGCCGCATCCACGAGCTGGCGGGGCCGGGTCATGCGCTGCAGGAGGACAATGATGACTAAGGCCGTGCCCCTCGATGCCGCCATCCGCGAGCGGGCCCTTGACCCACACCTGTGCTGCATCGTCCAGGCCCCGGCCGGTTCGGGCAAGACCGAGCTTTTGATCCAGCGCATGCTGGTGCTGCTGGCCGAGGTGGAGCGGCCGGAGGAGATCCTCGCCATCACCTTCACCCGCAAGGCGGCGGGGGAGATGCGCAGCCGCATCCTGCATGCCCTGCGCGAGGCCGATGCACCTCTCCCCGAGAACGCCCCCGAACACCTCGTGCGCCAGCGCGAACGTGCCCGGGCGGTACTGGAGCGCGACCGCGCCATGGGCTGGAACCTGCTCCAGCAGCCCGCGCGCCTGCGCATTCAGACCATCGACGCCTTCAGTCACGGCCTGGCAGCCCGTCTGCCACTGACTGCCCGCTTCGGTGCGGCGGCGGTGATCTCGGACCAGCCGGGCGATCTCTATCGCGAGGCCGCGAGCCAGGTCGTCGCGCGCATCGAATCGCGCATGGACGCGGACGGTCAGGAGGATACGGAGGTCGCCGCGCTGGAGACCCTGCTGCGCCACCTCGGCAATGACCTGGCAAGGGTTCGCGACCTCTTGGCCGCCATGCTCGGCAAACGCGACCAGTGGGGGCGGCATATCTTTGGCGTCGAGGCCACGGCCCAGGCGCGCCGCGCGGCGCTGGAGGCAGCCATCCGGCGCATGGTGGAGGACGAGCTGGACAGCCTGCATGCGCTGTTTCCGGCGGCCCTGCGTGAGGAAACCGCCTGTGTGGCGGCCATGCTGTGCGCCCATCTCGCCGCGGCAGGCGTGGAAGAGGCCGATCGGCGGATGCAGTGGGAAGTGCCCGGCTGGCCGCAGGCGGGAGCCGCGGGGCTGGCGCGTTGGCAGGGGCTGGCCGATCTGCTGTTGACCAAGGAGGGCGAGTGGCGCAAGACCCTCAGGGCCAATGACGGCGTGCCCGCGCCGAGCGAGAAGGGCATCGACAAGGACACCAAGGCCGAACGAACGGCCTTCAAGGATCGCGTGGTGGCCCTGCTCGACGCCCTCCGCGAACACCCCGACCTGGCAGCTGCCCTGCATGCCACCCGCGCCATGCCGAGGCCCGCCTATGACGACGCCGACTGGGCGGTGCTCGAGGCCCTGCTGCACCTGCTCAAGCTGGCCTGGAGCGAACTCTGGCTGATCTTCACCGCGCGCGGCGAGGTCGATTTCGTCGAGACCGCCCAAGGGGCGCTGCGCGCCCTGGGTGAAGAGGACGCGCCGAGTGACCTGCTGCTGGCCTTTGACTACCGCTTGCGCCACATCCTGCTGGATGAGTTCCAGGACACCTCGCACAGCCAGTTCGCCCTGCTCGAACGCCTGCTTGGCGGCTGGCAGCCGGGGGTGGCGCCATTTACCGAAAGGGAGGGGCGCAGCCTGTTCCTGGTCGGCGACCCGATGCAGTCGATCTACCGCTTCCGCGAGGCCGAGGTCGGCCTGTTCCTGCGCGCCCAGCGTGAGGGGATCCGCTGCGGGGGGGGCGTGCTCCGCCTGGCGCCCTTGACCCTTTCCACCAACTTCCGCTCCCAGGCGGGCGTGGTCGAATGGGTGAACGCCGTGTTCCCCCGCGTGCTGGCCGAGCGCGAGAACATTGCCGAGGGGGCGGTGCCCTATACCCCCTCCACCGCCCACCATCCGCCGGCCGAGGGGGAGGCGGCGTGCCTCCACCTGTTCACCAAGCCCGGCAAGGAGAACGAGGGGCTGGAAGCAGGCGGGATCGAGGCCGCCGAGGTCGTTCGCCTGACCCGCGAGGCCCTGGCACAGCTTGAGACGGACAGCGAGGTGAAGCTCGCTGACCGCGGCGTCGCCATCCTGGTCCGCTCGCGCGGGCATCTCGCCCGCATCCTGCCCGGCCTGCGCGCGGCCGGCATTCCCTTCCAGGCGGTCGAGATCGAGCAGCTGGCCGACCAGCCGATGGTGCAGGACCTGCTGGCCCTGACCCGCGCCCTGCTGCACCCGGCGGACCGCATTGCCTGGCTGGCCGTGCTGCGCGCGCCGTGGTGCGGCCTGACGCTTGGCGACCTGCACGCGCTGGCCGGGGATGGCGCGGAGACCACCCTTTGGCAGTGCATGAACGATCCGGCCCGCCTCGTTGCGCTCGGTGATGAGGGTCGGGCCCGTCTGCTGCGCCTGCGCGAGGTTTTGCGCGCCAGCCTGGCTGAGGGCGGGCGCGTGCCGCTGCGCCGCCAGGTTGAAGGCGCCTGGCTGGCGCTGGGCGGGCCCGCCTGTGTACGAGGCGGGCGGGAGCTGGAGGAGGCGCGCATCCTCTTCGACCTGCTCGATGCCCTGGGGGATGAGCTGGATGTGGCGACGCTGGAGCAGGCACTGAAGGAGCTGTTCGCCCCACCGGAGAGCGGGGCCCGCGTCCAGGTCATGACCATCCACAAGTCCAAGGGCCTGCAATTCCACACCGTGATCGTGCCAGGGCTGGCGCGGGTGCCGCGTGGCAGCGACAGCCAGCTCCTGCTGTGGCTCGAGCGGGAGGTCAATCACCTCGGTCGTAGCGAGGCCGACCTGTTGCTGGCCCCCATCAAGGGCGTGGGCGAACAGGATAGCCCGCTGTACACCTGGCTGCGACGCATCCAGGACGCCCGCGGCAGCTACGAGGATGGCCGCCTGTTATACGTGGCTGCGACCCGCGCGATACGGCGCCTGCATCTCTTGGCTGAGGTGCCGCTCGATAAGGACGGGGGCTGGCGGCCCCCCGCGCGGTCCCTGCTCGCGCGTCTCTGGCCGGGGATCGAGGATCGGGTGGAACCGCCTGCACCTGCCGCGGCCGGCCCCGCGCCGGAACCATCCGACCTCCTGCCTCCGCGTCCGGCCCTTCGGCGTCTGCCGCTCGACTGGCGCCCGCCAGCCCCGCCGCCGGGCATCCCGGTCGGCCAGGCCACGGCCCAGCCGCTCAGCCGGCGCGCCGCCTGGCAGGAGGAGAAGGGGAACGGCTGGCATGAGGGGGACGAAACCCCGCGTCACGTGGGTACGCTGGTGCATCGCCTGCTCGAGCGCATCGCCCGGGAAGGGCTGGAAGGATGGCCGGCGGAGCGCCTGCATCGGGCGGAACCTGCCCTGCGCCGTAGCTTACGTGAACTCGGTGTGGCGGAGCGGATGCTGGATGAGGCCATAGCGCGCGTTGTGCGCGCCGTGGAAGGCTCGCTGGCTGATCCCCGCGGCCGCTGGATCCTGGCCGCGCACGAGGACGCGCGCTGTGAATGGGCGCTCGCCGGTGTGATCGGCGGCATTCCTGTCAGCGCAGTGATCGACCGCAGCTTCATCGACGGGAGTACGCGCTGGATCATCGACTACAAGACCGCCGAGCCCGCGGACGGGGAGACGCTGCCGGACTTCCTCGATCGCCAGCAGGAGCATTACCGCCCCCAGCTGGAGGGCTATGCCGGCCTGCTGGCAGCACTCGACCCCGACCGCCCCGTGCGTCTTGGTCTGTATTTTCCCCTCCTGGGCGGCTGGCGCGAGTGGTCCGTGTCCGGCAGGGGCTGAGTCCATAGCGTTAGACGGATCGGTCTTTCCCCCAAAGATAGAAAGGAATCGGCTCGGCATGAAAAGCCTTGATTACCGCTCCCATCAGAAGAGCACTACGCTCAAAAATCGTTAATTTCTGATGAACGCCGCCCGTCGTGGCTCGGCCGGGCGGTCAAGGAGGACGAGCGATGCGTCTCACACGCAAGGTTTTCACGGATCTCGCCATCTGGATGGTGACCTTCGGCCTCGGGGTGGGGCTGCTCTTCCCCCTGTTCCTGGTCGTGCTGGGCGTGCCCGCCGCCCATGTCCTCAACCCCGGTTTCTTCGCCGCCTGCCTGACGGCCGGAGCCATCGCCGGGACCGTCAACCAGGCCCTCGCGCGGCTGGTGGTCGGCTCCCGCCTGCGGCTCTTGGCGGAACGCATGGAGTTCGTCGCCGCCAACCTGCGCGACAGCGAATCCTTCGACCACAACAGCTGTGGCCCGGACCAGTGCCGCATCCCGGAGGACTCGGACGACGTGATCGGCACCAGCGCGCGCGCCTTCAATGGCCTGGTGCATGCCCTGGCCGAGTCCTACCGCACGGAGCAGGCGGTGCAGAGCTTCTCCGACCTGATGGTCAGCCGCATCGAGCTCGGTCCTCTGGCCGAGGAGGCCCTCCAGCACCTGATGCGCGACACGAGCGCGGCGGGCGGGGCCCTGCTGCTGGAGGAAGAGGGCGAGCTGCGCGTGTGCGCCCGCCAGGGCATGCGGGAGGACCAGGGGTTCGCCTGCGGCGACCAGCTGCGCCTGGCGATGAAGGGGGGCGACATCCGACTGCTCCAGATCCCCGAGGGGCTGAAGGTCGACGGGGTGGTGATGGAATTCCGCCCGCTCGAGGTGTTCGTCGTGCCCATCCTGTACAAGGAGGTCACGCTGGGGGTCGTGGTGCTGGCCAGCGCCACGCCCTTTCCGGAGGGTACCCGCACCCGCCTGGAGATCTTCCGTCGCGCCCTTTCGCTCGCCCTGCGCAACGCCATCGCGCACGACAACCTGCAGCGCCTGGCCGCGCTCGACCCCTTGACCGGGGTGTACAACCGCCGCTTCGGCATGCAGCGCCTGAACGAGGAGTTCAGCCGCGCGGTCCGCGCCGACCTGCCGCTGGCCGTACTGATGCTGGACATCGACCACTTCAAGCGCATCAACGACACCTATGGCCATCTGGTGGGCGACCGGGTGCTGGTCAAGGTGGCACGCCTGGTGCGCTCGCTGCTGCGCGAGGGCGATGTCCTGCTGCGCTACGGTGGCGAGGAGTTCATGATCATCCTTCCGGGCGCCTCCTGCCACGATGCCAAGACCCTGGCCCAGCGCCTTCGCCACGCGGTGGAGGACATCCTCATCAGCCACGGCGACCAGACCTTCCGCATCACGGTCAGCATTGGGGCGGCCTCGTATCCGGAGACCAATGCCGACAACCAGGAGCAGTTCGTCCAGATGGCGGACGAGCGCCTCTACCGGGCCAAGCAGTCCGGCCGCAACTGCGTGGTGGCAGCGTGACAGGCCGCTTCAAAAGTCCCTGAAACCGCCTGTATCCGGATCAGGGCCATGGGCCGAATCCGGGATGGGCGCCTAACAGGCCGTTGAAAAACGCTTTCAACGGCCTGTTAAGGCAGTCCATGGACGGCTTGCACGAAGATCAATCACGATAAGTAAGTGATTGATCTTCGGAGCCCGTCGCGGACATGTGCCGCGACGGAGCGAGTTGAAAAAGGGCACGATGCCCTTTTTCAACAGTTGCTGTTAGGCCCGGCGGGGGATCAGGCTGCGGCCGGTTTCTCCCCACGGCTCGCCAGGCCACGGATCACCAGGTAGAACACCGGGGTCAGCAGCAGGCCGAAGAAGGTCACGCCCAGCATGCCGAAGAATACCGGCGTGCCGATCGCCTGGCGCATCTCCGCGCCGGCACCGCTTGCGAGCATCAGCGGGACGACCCCGGCGATGAAGGCGATCGAGGTCATGACGATCGGGCGCAGGCGCAGGCGGCAGGCCTCCAGTGCCGCCTCCAGCCTGGTGAGGCCCATGTCCTCGCGCACCTTGGCGAACTCCACCAGCAGGATTGCATTCTTGCTCGCCAGGCCGATCAGTACCAGCAGGGCGACCTGGGTGAGGATGTTGTTGTCACCGCCCATGAACTTCACCCCGAGCATGGCGAACAGCAGCACCATCGGCATGATCAGGATGATGGCGAGCGGCAGCGTCCAACTCTCATACAGGGCCGCCAGTACCAGGAACACCACCAGCACCGAGATGGCGAACACCTGCAGGGTGGTGTTGCCGGCGATGATCTGCAGGTAGGTCAGTTCGGTCCACTCGAAACCCATGGTCGGCGGCAGGGTCTGCCCCAACAGGTTCTCCATGATGGCGATGGCCTCGCCCGAGCTCGTGCCTGGTGCCGCCGCGCCATTGATCTCGATCGCCGGATAGGTGTTGTAGCGGACCACGCGGTCCGGCCCGGTGATCTCGGTCACCCGCACGAGGCCGGCGAGCGGCACCATGCGGCCATCCGCAGTGCGGGTCTGCAGTTGCTCGATGTCGGACGGGCCTGCTCGGAAGGGGGCGTCCGCCTGCGCGACCACCTGGTAGGTGCGGCCGAACAGGTTGAAGTCGTTGACGTACAGCGAGCCGAGGTTGATCTGCAGGGTGTCGTACAGGTTGCGCAGCGGCACGCCGCCGGTCAGGGCGCGCTCGGTGTCGATCTCGGCGTGCAGCTGCGGCACGTTGTTCTGGAAACTGGTGAACAGGCCGGTCACGCCGGGGGTCTGGTTGCCCTGCATGATGACCTGCTTTGCCAGCGCGTCCAGCTCGTCCAGCCCCGCGCCGCCGCGGTCCTGGATCTGCAGCTTGAAGCCGCCGAGCGAGCCGAGGCCGCGGATCGGCGGCGGCGGGAACACCGCAACGAAGGCCTCCTCGATGCCGCCCAATTTCTTGCGCAGCTCGCCGGCGATGGCATTTGCGGACAGCCCCTGCGGCACGCGCTCGCTGAATGGGCGCAGCGGCACGAAGATGGTCGCGGCGTTGGACGAGGGGCCGAAGCTGACGATGGACAGCCCGGGGAAGGCGACCGCATGGCCGACGCCGGGGGTCGACTTGATCCGCGCCGAAACCTCCTTCACCACCTCGGTGGTGCGCTCCAGCGAGGCGGCAGGCGGCAGTTGCACCACGGTGATCAGGTAGCCACGGTCGCCCGGGGGAATGAAGCCTGGCGGCACGCTGTAGAGGGTGTAGCCGGAGAACACCAAAAGGCCGCCGAACACCAGCAGGACGATGGCGCTGATGCGTAGCAGGCGCTTGACCAGGGCCTGGTAGCCGTGACTGCTGGCCTCGAAGATGCGGTTGAACAGGCGGAAGAAACCGCCGAACAGCAGGTTGACCAGGCGGGTGGGGGCGTCCGGCCTGGCGTCGTGCGGCTTGAGCAGCATGGCCGCCAGCGCCGGGCTCAGGGTGAGCGAGTTGAACGCCGAGATCAGCGTCGCCGCGGCGATGGTCAGGCCGAACTGGCGGTAGAACTGGCCGTTGATGCCGGAGATGAAGGCCGCCGGAATGAACACCGCCGCCAGCACCAGCGAGATGGCGATGATCGGCCCGGTCACCTCCTGCATCGCCATGTGCGCCGCCGCCTTGGGTTTCATGCCCTCGCTGATATGGCGCTCGACGTTTTCGACCACCACGATCGCGTCGTCCACCACGATGCCGATCGCGAGCACCAGGCCAAGCAGGGTCAGGGTGTTGATCGAGAAGCCGAGGGCGTTGAGCAGGGCAAAGGTGCCGACGATGGACACCGGCACCGCCACCAGCGGGATGATGGCCGCGCGCCAGGTCTGGAGGAACAGCATCACCACGACGACGACCAGGACCAGGGCCTCGAAGAAGGTCATGATCACCGCGTCGATGGACTGCTGCACGAACACGGTGGTGTCGTAGACGATGCGGTAGTCCACCCCCTGCGGGAAGCGTTCCTTGAGGCGGGCCATGGTCCGCTTGACCTCGGCCGCCGTGTCCAGCGCGTTGGCCCCGGGACGCAGGAAGATGGGCATGGCGACGGCGGGTTCGCCATTGAGCATGGCGCGCAGGGCGTAGCTGGCCGCGCCGAGCTCGAGCCGCGCCACGTCGCCGAGGCGCACGATCTGGCCGTCCCCGCCGGCCTTGACCACGATCTGGCGGAAGTCGTCCTCCGAACGCAGCCGTCCCTGCGAGGTGACGGTGAGCTGGAAGGCGCTGGTCGTGCCGGGCTGCTGGCCGACCGCGCCCGCGGCGACCTGGACGTTCTGCTCGCGGATGGCATTGATCACGTCCGAGGCGGTCAGGCCTCGTGCCACCAGCCGGTCGGGATCCAGCCACACGCGCATGGCGTATTCATCCGCCCCGAACACGCGGGCATCGCCCACGCCGTTGATGCGTTTGAGCGCATCGCGGATGTTGAGCACCGCGTAGTTGCCGAGGTAGAGCGAGTCCAAGCTGCGATCCGGCGAGATCAGGTGGATGGCAAGCAAGAGGTCCGGCGACTGCTTGCGGGTGATGACGCCGAGGCGGCGCACCTCCTCGGGCAGGCGCGGCTCGGCATTGGACACCTTGGCCTGGACCTGCATCTGGGCGATGTCGAGGTCGGTGCCGATCTCGAAGGTGAGGGTCAGGGTCATCGCCCCGTCGGCGGTGGACTGCGAGGACATGTAGAGCAGATGCTCGATGCCGACCAGCTCCTGCTCGATCGGCGCGGCGACCGTCTCGGACAGGGTCTGCGGGCTCGCGCCGGGATAGCGTGCGGAGACCTGAATGGTCGGCGGCACCACCTCCGGGTACTGCTCCACCGGCAGGCCCTTGAGCGAAACCCATCCGCCGATCAGAACCAGGGCCGAGAGGACGATGGCGAAGATCGGACGGTCGACAAAGAAGCTGGGAAAGCGCATCGGGGTATTCCTTCGGGCCGGTCTCAGCGCCTGCCCGAGGACAGGCAGTCATCCATGGTCCTGGTTGCGATGCCGTGTGTCGTGGCCCCCTCCTTGGACGGGGCGCACTCGGCGGCGGACGGGGCTTCCTCCAGCGGCTGCGGCGCGACCTTGCTGCCGGGGCGGGCCTTCTGCAGGCCGTCCACGATCACCCGCTCGCCAACCGCAAGTCCGCTCAGGACCGGACGCTGGC
>JBFLVZ010000033.1:0-13233 GCA_040758295.1 Pseudomonadota bacterium | reverse complement strand
GCTCCTACACCGGCAGGGGCGAGGATGGATCAGGGGCAACATGTCTTCTCCCGTGTAGGAGGCCCGCCCTCGGGCCGATGATCCCGCACCGGGGGCCATTCCTACACCCGCTGGGCCTCCGGCACGGGGGAGGCGTCCTCCGCACGGGCGCTGCCTTCCTGGATGAAACGGTGCAGCGTGGCATCGTGGGCAAGGATCAGCGGCACGAGCGCCGGATCATCGCTGGTCAGTTCCGCGCACACGCCGTCTTCCCGCTCCATGAGTTCCACCCGGATGTTGTCGCGCTGCTCAAACAGCTCGGCGAACAGCGGGTCCCAGGAGCGGATCGCCCGGCCCTTGGCGAAACGCGCCTTCATGTCCGCCGCATGGCGACGCAGGATCAGCGCCAGATTCCTGTCGTCGCTGGTGGTGCACGCCCGGATGCCGTTCGGCAGCTGTTCCGTGACTCGACGCAGTGACTTGTGCCCGGCGAACAGGGCCTGGATGTCGGCCTGATGGGCCTGGTGCTCCGGGTCGCTGCCGCCACGGCCATGGCGATAGATCTTTTCTTTGCTTTCGCTCATCGGATCCTGTCCACGATCAGTCGCGTGCCGCTCATTCGATCCTGCAGGGCGCGACGCTCGGGGTCGAGGACCATGGACAGCACCCCCAGCCCGAACAGGCCCCAGCTCGGCACCGCCCACAGCGCGCGGCGCAGCATGGCGCGCAGGGTTGGCGTCTCTCCCTCCTCGTCGACCAATCTCACGCGCCAGGCGCGCATGCCCAGCGTCTGTCCCCCCTTGCGCCAGAACCACAGGTAGAAGCCGAGCGCGACAAGCAACAGCGCGGTCTGGTACGCCCAGTGCCATGGGCCGCGCTCCGGCAGGGCCTCGCCACCGGTGAAAGGCAGCAGCAACGCGGTCAGCACGAACCAGAGGGCGGCAATCAGCAGCCAGTCGTAGAACAGGGCGCCGAGGCGGCGGAGCAGGCCGGCGGGCTGGCCGGTCATCGCTCAAGCCCCTGCTCGAGCTCGGAGAGCAGACGCTCGATGAATCCGAATCGCTTGTCCGCCTCATCCATCGGCGCGCTGAACCGCAGGGCGTCCTGCCCGCCAAGCTGGTAGGTCTTGGGCTCGCGCTGCATCAGTTGGACGATGCGCAGCGGGTCGATGGGCGGCTGCGGCTCGAACAGGATGCGCCCGCCCTGCGGTCCGGCCTCGAGCTTGCGGATGCCGAGCTTTTGCGCGCGGACGCGGATGGCGGCCTGGCGCAGGAGGTTCTGCGCGGGCTGCGGCAGCAGGCCGAAGCGGTCGATCAGCTCGACGCGCATCTCGTCCAACTCCCGCTCGGTGGCGAGGCTGGCGATGCGCTTGTAGAGGATCAGGCGGGTGTGCACATCGGCGACGTAGTCCTCCGGCAGCAGGGCGGGCAGGCGCAGATCCACCTCGGCGCCGTGGCGAAGGGGCTGCATGAGCTCGGGTTGCTTGCCGGACTTGATGGCCTTCACCGCGCGGTCCAGCAGCTCCATGTAGAGGCTGAAGCCGACTTCGTTCATCTGGCCGCTCTGTGATTCGCCCAGCAGCTCGCCCGCGCCGCGGATCTCGAGGTCATGGGTGGCGAGGGTGAAGCCGACGCCGAGGTCCTCCAGCTTCTCGATCGCCTCCAGCCGCTTGACCGCGTCCGGTGTCATCGCCCCCTTGGGTGGGGTGATGAGGTAGCAGTAGGCGCGGTGGTGGGAGCGTCCAACCCGTCCGCGCAGCTGGTGCAACTGCGCCAGGCCCAGTTTGTCGGCGCGGTTGATGAGGATGGTGTTGGCGCTCGGGATGTCGATGCCGGATTCGATGATGGTGGTGCTCACCAGCACGTTGAAGCGCTGGTGATAAAAATCTGCCGTGACCTGCTCCAGTTCCTTTTCCGGCATCTGTCCATGGGCGAAGCGGATGCGCGCCTCCGGGATCAGTTCGGACAGCTCACGGGTCATGCGCTCGATGGAGTCGACATCGTTGTGCAGGAAGTACACCTGCCCGCCGCGCTTGAGTTCGCGCAGGATGGCCTCGCGGATCAGCGCGTGATCCCATTGCGTCACAAGTGTCTTCACCGCCAAGCGCTCCTTGGGCGGAGTGGCGATGATGGACAGCTCGCGCAGGCCGGAGAGGGCCATGTTGAGCGTGCGCGGGATGGGGGTGGCGGTCATGGTCAGCAGGTCCACCTCGGCGCGCAGGTTCTTGAGCTGCTCCTTGTGGCGCACACCGAAGCGCTGCTCCTCGTCGATGATGACGAGGCCGAGGTTCTTGAAGCGTACCTCCGGCGAGATGAGCTTGTGGGTGCCGATGACGATGTCGATCTTGCCCTCGGCCAAGTCGTCCAGCACCTGCTTGGTCTCCTTGCCGGCGGTGAAACGGGAGAGGCCCTCGATCCGCACGGGCCAGTCCGCGAAGCGGTCGCGGAAGTTGCGCAGGTGCTGCTGGGCAAGCAGGGTGGTGGGGGCGAGCACCGCCACCTGGCGGCCGTCCTGCACCGCGACAAAGGCGGCGCGCATGGCGACCTCGGTCTTGCCAAAGCCGACATCGCCGCACACCACGCGGTCCATCGGTTGTCCGCTGGTCATGTCGTGGATGACTGCGCTGATGGCAGAAAGCTGGTCGGCAGTCTCCTCGAACGGGAAGCCCTCGGCGAAGCGGGCATAAGCCTCGGGGTCGAGCTGGAAGGCATGGCCCTTGCGCGCGGCGCGGCGGGCGTGCAGGTCCAACAGCTCGGCGGCGACGTCGCGGGTCTGCTCCATCGCCTTTTTCTTGGCCTTCTCCCAGGCGTCCGATCCCAGCTTGTGCAGCGGCGCGTGCTCGGGACTGGCGCCGGTGTAGCGACTGATCAGGTGCAGGCTGGTGACGGGGACGTAGATGCGATCCCCCCCGGCGTATTCGAGGGTGAGGAATTCCTGTTTGAGCCCGCCGACCTCCAGCACGGTCAAGCCACGGTAGCGTCCCACGCCGTGATCCTCGTGGACGACGGGCGCGCCCTCGGCCAGTTCGGTCAGGTTGTGGATGACGCTCTCGGCATCGCGCGTGCGTTTGACCCGCTTGTCGCGCTGGGTGACGCGTTCGGCGAAGAGCTGGGCTTCGGTGACGATGGCGAGGCCGGCATCCACAAGCCACAATCCTTCCTCCAGCGGTGCGCTGGCGATGGTCTGGCGTTTGTCACTGGTGAGGAAGTCCAGCCATCCTTCGACCGTGTCGAAGGATAGGTCGTGACGGCGCAGCAAGTCGCCCAGCGCCTCGCGGCGACCGGGGGATTCGGCGGCGATCAAAAGCTTGCCGTCGAATTGGGAAATGAATGCACGCAGGGCCCGGGCCGGATCGTCGGCGCGTGCCTGCCAGCCGAGTTCCGGCAGGGGTTTGGTCTGGAAGGTGGTGGCCTGCGGGAAGGCCGGGTCGTCCTCGGCGAGCACGCGCACCTGCAGGCGCTCGTGCAGCAGGGTGCCAAGCTGGTCTTTGGCGATGAACAGCATCTCCGGCGGCAGCAGCGGGCGTTCGCGGTCGTGGCGGCGTTGTTCATAACGTTCATGCGCCTCGCGCAGGAAGTCGTCCGTGGCCGCATCGAGGCCGGGCAGGCTCAGGCAGATCGTCTTGGCGGGCAGGTAGTCGAACAGGGTGGCCAGGCCATCGAAGAACAGTGGCAGGTAGTACTCGATGCCGGGGAAGGGCAGGCCCTGCTGCAGTTGACGCACGAGGTCGCGCCCGGCGGTGTCGAAGTAATTCCCCCAAGCCTTGCGCGCGTGCCTGATGCCCTCCTCGTCCAGCGGGTACTCGCGCGCGGGCAGCAGGTTGAGCGCCTCGATGGTCTCCAGGCTGCGCTGGGTCTCCGGGTCGAACAGGCGCAGGGATTCGATCTCATCGTCGAACAGGTCCACCCGCACCGGCAGGGTCTGGCCGCTGGGGAACAGGTCGAGGATGGCCCCGCGCACGGCAAACTCCCCATGTTCCATCACCTGGGTCACCGATCGGTAGCCGGCATCGCTCAGCCGCTGGCGGAAGGCATCGA
Source organism: Pseudomonadota bacterium (assembly GCA_040758295.1). GTDB lineage: Bacteria > Pseudomonadota > Gammaproteobacteria > Halothiobacillales > Halothiobacillaceae > Thiofaba. The sequence continues at coordinate 9,217 of JBFLVZ010000033.1, read as the reverse complement.
CGTCCAGCCGCTGGCCGCGGGCGAGCTGGAGGGTGCGGCCGCGCACGTAGTTCGTCGGCGGCAGGCGCATCAGCAGGCTGGGTGCGGAGACGATCACCACGCCGCGCTTGAGCTCCGGCAGGCGGTCTAGCGTCGCCAGCCTTTGCGCGACCAGATCCTGGTGCGGTGAGAACAGGTCGTAGGGCAGGGTCTCGGTGTCCGGGAACACCAAGACCGGCACCTCCGCCTGATCGAGGAAGAAACCCAGTTCCGCCTCCAGCCGGTAGGCGTCCTGCATGCCAGGGGCGATCACCAGCAGCGGGTCCTCATGCCGCCTGGCCGTTTCCGCCAGCAGGAGGGCGAGCGCGGCGCCAGGCGGGCGCCGCCAGTAGAGCGGGTCGCGCGGGCGCAGGGGCAGGGGAGCGGTGATGAGGGCGTGGGCGGATGCGTTCATGCGCGTATTGTCCCACGAACGGAGACGGCCCTGAATGCCGGCGAAATGTGGTCTATGCTCGACCTGAAAGAGCCACACAAGCGAGGAGAGTGCCATGGGCATCAACATCGATGTGCCGGGTCGGATCGGGCCACTGCTGCGCGAGATCCTCGTGCACGTGGCGAACGATCCGGAGATGGAGCAGCCGGTGACCCTGGGAAGCGTCATGCAGGCCATGCATGAGGGGCTGGTCGATGAGCTCGAGGCGGAGGGACGGCTCGACCTGGAAAACCGTGAGGCCCTCTATGGCGAGCTGGAGGCTGCGATGGAGGAGTTCGGCAGCGATGCCCTCGCTGCCAATTTCATCCAGGCCCCGGTGAGCGACAACCTCGGCCGGGTGATTGAGGAGGCGATGCAGACCTTGCGCGTGCCGACCCTCGGCGCGGTACGCAAGGCCATGCTGTCCGGGCTGACCTCCACCCTGGTCGGCCGGGGCATGATCGACCCGGACGAGGACGACTCCCTGCTCGCGGAGATCGACGAGTTGATCGCCATCCACGGCGAGAATGCCCTGGCCGAGGAGTTCCTGGGTCAGGAGCCCGATCGGGAGATATGAGTCCCGGGCCAGTCGCCTTGGCCCAAGAAACGAAACACCCCGCAGCGCGGGGTGTTTTTGTATCAGGCCGATCGTTCAGTGCGACTCGCCGGATTCTTCCTTGCCCTTGGTGCTCATGCCGAGGACGGTGTAGGCCGGGCACCAGCTCACCACGGCGGTGAACAGCGGAATGATGCCGATGTAGCCCCACCAGCCGATGACGCCGGCTGCGGCGAGTCCGATGAGGACGATGCCCGCAAAGGCGCGGATGAACCGGTCAACGAAACCGACATTCTTGTTCATGGTGGTAACTCCCTTGGGTGATGGGCGGGTTAGCGGGACGCCGGAGACGCGGTCTGCTTCGGATGACGGACGCTGTGGATCGTGTGGCGGTGCTCGAAGTAGACGGTGAACTCAGGGTAGACCCAGCGTGTGATCGGTGGTCTGCCGACCGGGGCGATGCGCTGCTGCGGCTCGCCGTAATGCTTGAGGACCGAGTTCATCGACTGCCCGCGCTCGGGTGCGGGGGAGGCCGCGTGGGTATCCAGGCCCATTGCGCACAGGGCAAGGGTCAGCAGGGGGGCGATCAGTCGCATGGGCGATCCTCCGACGCGTCGTTGAGTCCATGAGTTTTCAGGAAATGCTGCATTAAAGCCAAGGATGGCTTTAATGCAGCTCGCCTCGTCGCGGCATCCTGCCGCAATCGGAAACCGCCGAATGATCCAGCGGCCCCTTCAGGCTTCAAAGCCACTCAGCCATGAAACGCGGCTTTCAGGCTATCATTCGGGTCTTATTCTAGACGGCATCACCATGTTTCGCCCGTTCGAACTTTTCATCGGCCTGCGCTACACGCGCGCCAAGCGCCGCAACCACTTCATTTCCTTCATCTCGCTGACCTCGATCCTTGGCATCGCGGTGGGCGTGACCGCGCTGATCACCGTGCTGTCGGTCATGAACGGGTTCGAGAAAGAGCTGCGCGAACGCATCCTCGGCATGGCTTCGCACCTGACCATCACCGGCCCCGGAGAGCGGCTGGAGGATTGGCAGGCGGTGATCGGGCGCGTGCAGACGCGCGGGGGCGTGGTGGCGGCCGCGCCCTATACCCAGGCGGAGGCGATGCTGTCCCAGCCCTCGGCGGTGAGCGGAGCCATCGTGCGCGGGATCGATCCTCTGCTTGAGGCCACGGTCACCGACGTGGGCGAGCACATGAAGGCCGGCCGGCTGGAGAATCTCAGGCCGGGCGAATACGGCATCGTGCTCGGCCGGGAGCTGGCGGATGCGCTCGGCGTCGGCGTGGGCGACTCGCTCATGCTGATTACCTCCAACATCGCGGTCACCCCGGTGGGGGCGCTTCTGCGCGAGCGCCGCTTCACCGTGGTCGGCCTGTTCGAGGTGGGCATGTACGAATTCGACCGCGGCACGGCCTTCATCCACCTGGAGGATGCGCAGAAGCTCTATCGCCTGGGGACGGCGGTCAACGGCGTGCGTCTCAAGCTGGACGACATGTTCGCCGCGCCGCGCCTGACCCGTGAGCTGTCCGCCGAACTGGGCGCGGAATACTGGGTCAGCGACTGGACCCGCCGTCACGCCAACTTCTTCCGCGCGGTGAAGACCGAGCGTACGGCGATGTTCATCATTCTTGCCCTGATCGTCGCCGTGGCGGCGTTCAACATCGTCTCCACCCTGGTGATGGTGGTCACCGACAAGCAGGCCGACATCGCCATCCTGCGTACCCTCGGCGCCTCGCCCGGTTCGGTGATGACGATCTTCATGGTGCAGGGCACCCTGATCGGTGTGGTTGGCACCCTGCTGGGCCTGATCGGCGGGCTGAGCCTGGCGCTCAACATCGACACCTTGGTGCCCTGGCTGGAACACACCCTCGGCATCCAGTTCCTGCCTGCTGATGTCTACTACATCAGCGAACTGCCCTCAGATGTGCAGTTGAGCGACGTGGTGCGCATCGCGGCCCTGTCCTTCGGCCTATCCGTCCTCGCGACCCTGTACCCGGCCTGGCGCGCCGCGCGGACCCAGCCCGTGGAGGCCCTGCGCTATGAGTGAGGCGGCCATGATTCACGAAACCGTGATCCAGTGTGTCGGCGTGGGCAAGACCTACGCCGAGGGCAAGCTCAAGGTCGAGGTGCTGCGCGGCGTCGATCTCGCCATTGCGGCCGGCGAGCGCGTGGCCATCGTCGGCCCCTCCGGCGCAGGCAAGAGCAGCCTGCTGCAGCTGATGGGCGGGCTGGACGTGCCGAGCAGCGGGGAGATCCTGCTGCAGGGGCGCGACCTCGCGCGCATGTCGGAGAAGGAGCGCGGACGCGTGCGCAACGCCATGCTCGGCTTCGTCTACCAGTTCCACCACCTGCTGCCGGAGTTCTCCGCGCTGGAGAACGTCGCCATGCCGCTGCTGATCCGCGGCGAGCGCGTCGAGCTGGCACGCGAGCAGGCGGCGGCCATGCTCGAGCGCGTCGGCCTTGGTCACCGCCTGCAGCACAAGCCGGGCGAGCTGTCCGGCGGCGAGCGCCAGCGCACCGCGCTGGCCCGCGCGCTGGTCACCCGTCCACGGGCCGTGCTGGCGGACGAGCCGACCGGCAACCTCGATTCCCGCAACGCGGGTGCTATGTTCGACCTGCTCATGGAGCTGAACGCCGAACAGGGCACCGCCCTGGTGGTGGTGACCCACGACCTTGGCCTTGCTGGCCGCATGGACCGGGTGTTGCGCATGCGCGACGGGGCGCTGGAGGCCGGTGCATGAACAATGCCGCCGGGAGCAGCGTTGGGTCGCCGTAAGGCGACACCCGGAGGGCGGAGTCCAGGATGGATTCCGCAACAAGGCTGGAGGCAGGGGGGCGTCCCGTCCCGGCCTCTGGCCCCTGAGAGTGAAGCAGCCATGCCCTGCGGCATGGCTGCTTCACTCCGGACAGATCCAGTCGCCGGGGATGGTCACTTCTGCCGGATCATGGCGTAGTAGCCCACCATGCCGCCCTTCATGAAGAAGTAGTCCTTCAGGCCCGCGTCCTCGACGAAGTACTGCAGGTGCTTGATCTGGTGGCCGGCAGCGTCGTAGAAGAAGATCGTTTGCCCCTTCTGGCGCGCCTCGCCGATGAGACCCTTCAGGCGCGGCATGTCGAAGCCCGTGCGGATGTCACGGGTCGCGAACAGAGAGATGCCATCGCTCTGGAGGGTGTCGCGCAGGTCGATGACTATGGTGTTGCCGGCGCGGGCGCGGTCGATGAAGTCCTGCGGCTCGAGCAGGTGGGCCTCGAACTTGTCATCGCCGATCAGGGCGCTCGGGTTCAGCTCGGGCTTGTCCAGCAGGCTGGTCAGCTTCGGGTTGGCCTTGGCCCAGTCGAAGATGCCGCCGTCATAGGCGATCGCCTGTTCCACCTTCGCCATCTGGCGGGCCTTGGTGGCCGCCTGGTAGGCCTTCTCGCAGGTATGGCCGTTGCAGTAGAAGACCATAGGTTTGCCGCTCTTCTGGTGCAGCGCCTTGACCTTGTCGGCGAAGTCGGGCTGGGCCACCGGGATGTTGTGGGCGCCCTTGATGCGCATGATGTCGAATTCGAAGGGCGAGCGGACATCGACGATGGTGTACTGGTCGAATTTCGCCGTCAGGTCCCCCGTTTCGATTACTTGCACCTGGGGGTGGTTCTTGCGGAAGGGGAAGGGATTGGCGTCATCGGCCAGGAGGGGCTGGGACGAACCCAGGAGGAGGGTGAGCAGGATCAGGGTGGCGCGCTTGAGCATGGACGACTCCTTGGGGTTCCGGGCGGAGTTCTTTGGAGGGACCGAACTCTCTCGTTGGCATCGGCTGCTGTTCCATACGGCGTGGTGATGCCGGCCCCGGCACGCTTCATCCGGAAGCGCGGCGGGACAGTGCGATCTTACGCCCGCCTTGTCCTCGTCCTGTCATGGAAATCCATGATGGAGGCATGGAATTAATTTCTTGATCGCGGGAGGTGGCCCGGCTCAGTCCTGGGGGTCTTCCGGTCGGATCGTCGCGGTGCGGCGGAATCCATTCCTGGATTCCACCCTTCGGGTGACGCTTCGCGTCCCAGCGCCGCTCCCGACAGCGCTGTTCAGGCCGGCTTGTGGCAGGCCGGGCTGGTAGACCCGCTGCCTGCGTTTCTTCAGGTGGAGGGACAGGTAGAGGCGCCAGAAGCCCTGGATGCCGTAATAGCCGAGGATGGCGCCGGTCACCGAGAGCATGAAGTGGCCGACCACGAGCGGCAGGCCGATGGAGGACAGGTTGTCCCACACCCAGCTCCATTCGAAGGGGGTGGGCAGCGCCTTGAATTCCCCTGGCACCACCAACTGGCCCAGCCAATAGGCTGACAGCTCGATCGGTACCATGGTCAGGGGGTTGGTGAGGAAGACCATCAGCACCGCAAGCGGCAGGTTGCCGCGCAGCCAGATCGCCAAGGCAGCGGCGATCGGGCTCTGGAATGGGATGGGCAGGAAGGCGGCGAAGAGCCCCAGTCCGAAGGCGCGTGCAACCGAGGTGCGGTTGAAGTGCCACAGGTTCGGATCATGCAGCAGATGGGCGAAGCGGCTGAGGAATTGGTGCTCCCGCAGGGTGTCCGGATGCGGCGCGATGCGGCGGAAATATTTCTTTGGCATGTAAAGGGCGGCTCAGACGATCGGGCGTTTATACGCCCGCAAGGTGATGTGCGCAATCGTGGTTCTCACACGGCCTCCTGTTCTGGGAAACCGAAGGCCGCCTCGCGCAGCGCGGCGATCTCGTCGCGCAGGCGCGCGGCCTCCTCGAACTCGAGGTTGCGCGCGGCGGCGTACATGTCCTTTTCCAGCTGCTTGATCTTCTTCGCCGCCATCTCGGGCGACAGGTAGGCCGCCTTGGGCTCGGCCACCTTGCGCTTGCCGGCCCCCGGTCGTGCGCCGGGGATGCGGTCGTAGCCCGCCTCCAGGATGTCCGCCACGCTCTTGCGGATGCCCTGCGGGGTGATGCCGTGCGCCTGGTTGAAGGCGATCTGCTTGGCGCGGCGGCGCTCGGTCTCGTCCATCGCCCGCTGCATGGAGCCGGTGATGGTATCGGCGTAGAGGATGGCCTTGCCGTTGACGTTGCGCGCGGCGCGGCCGATGGTCTGGATCAGCGAGCGCTCGGAGCGCAGGAAGCCCTCCTTGTCGGCGTCGAGGATGGCGACCAGCGACACCTCGGGGATGTCCAGGCCCTCGCGCAGCAGGTTGATCCCGACCAGCACGTCGAAGGTGCCGAGGCGCAGGTCGCGGATGATCTCCACCCGTTCCACCGTGTCGATGTCCGAGTGCAGGTAACGCACCTTCACCCCGTGGTCGTGCAGGTACTCGGTCAGGTCCTCCGCCATGCGCTTGGTGAGGGTGGTGACCAGCACCCGCTCGCCCTTCTCGGCGCGCAGGTTGATCTCGGACAGCACGTCGTCGACCTGGGTGGCGATGGGACGCACCTCCAGCACCGGGTCGACCAGGCCGGTCGGGCGCACCACCTGCTCGACCACCTGGCCGCTGTGTTCGAGCTCGTAGTCGGCGGGGGTGGCGGAGATGTAGATGGTCTGCGGCATCATGCGCTCGAACTCGTCGAAGCGCAGCGGGCGGTTGTCCAGCGCGGAGGGCAGGCGGAAGCCGTAGTTGACCAGGTTTTCCTTGCGCGAGCGGTCGCCCTTGTACATGGCGCCGAGCTGCGGCACGGTCACGTGCGACTCGTCGATCACCAGCAGGGCGTCCGGCGGCAGGTAGTCGTACAGGCAGGGCGGCGGCTCGCCGGCGGCCCGCCCGGAGAGGTAGCGCGAGTAGTTCTCGATGCCGTTGCAGTAACCGAGCTCCGCCATCATCTCCAGGTCGTACTGGGTGCGCTGCTCCAGCCGTTGCGCCTCCACCAACCGGTCGGACGCGCGCAGCTCGGTCAGCCGCTCCTTCAGCTCCTCCTTGATCAGCTCCATCGCCTTGACGATCCGCTCCTTGGGGGTGACGAAGTGGGTGCCGGGGTAGACCGTGTAGCGCGGCAGGCGGCGCAGCACCTCGCCGGTCAGCGGGTCGAACAGGGTGATCTGCTCGATCTCGTCGTCGAACAGCTCCACCCGCACCGCCTCGCGGTCGCTCTCCGCCGGATGGATGTCGATCACGTCGCCGCGCACGCGGAAGGTGCCGCGGCGGAAGTCGATATCGTTGCGCGTGTACTGCATGTCGGAGAGGCGGCGCAGGATCGCGCGCTGATCGATGCGGTCGCCCTTCGAGAGGTGCAGGATCATCTTCAGGTAGGCCTCGGGGTCACCCAGGCCGTAGATGGACGACACGGTGGCGACGATGATGACGTCCCGCCTCTCGAACAGGGCCTTGGTGGCGGACAGGCGCATCTGCTCGATGTGCTCGTTCACCGAGGAGTCCTTCTCGATGTAGGTGTCCGAGGCAGGGACGTAGGCCTCCGGCTGGTAGTAGTCGAAGTAGGAGACGAAGTATTCCACCGCGTTGTGCGGGAAGAAGCCCTTCATCTCGCCGTACAGCTGCGCGGCGAGGGTCTTGTTGTGCGCCAGGATCAGGGTGGGGCGCTGCACCTGCTGGATCACGTTGGCGATGGTGAAGGTCTTGCCCGAGCCGGTCACCCCGAGCAGGGTCTGGCCGGCGAGTCCCGCGTTGATGCCCTCCACCAGCTGGCGGATCGCCCCCGGCTGGTCGCCCGCCGGGGCGTAGTCGGATTCGAGCTGGAACACTTTCGATAAATTGGCTTCGGACATGCGGGGCTGGCTACGGTAAAATGCGGGCAATTTTGTCGGGCATCATGCCCATCCTGTGAAGATTTTGCGAAAACTTGAGGCCTGCTCCTTGGACATCCAACTGTCGCATCGCGTTCAACGGGTCCGACCCTCTCCCACCCTCGCCGTCTCCGCCCTGGCGGCCAAGCTCAAGGCCGAAGGCCGCGACATCATCAGCCTGGGCACCGGCGAGCCGGATTTCGACACCCCGCGCCATATCCGTGACGCCGCCATCGAGGCGATCAACAAGGGCTTCACCCGCTACACCCAGGTGGACGGCATCCCCTCGCTGAAGAAGGCGATCATCGACAAGCTCGAGCGCGACAACGGCCTTAAGTACGCACCTAACCAGATCCTCGTCTCGGTGGGCGGCAAGCAGAGCTTCTACAACCTGGCCATGGCCCTGCTGGACGAAGGCGACGAGGTCATCATCCCCGCGCCGTACTGGGTGTCCTACCCGGACATGGTGCTGTTGGCCGACGGTCATCCGGTCATCGTCGAGGCCGAGCAGTCCCAGGGCTTCAAGCTCTCTCCCGAACAGCTTGAGGCCGCGATCACCCCGCGCACCAAGCTGTTCGTGATCAACAGCCCATCCAACCCGACCGGCGTGGCCTACACCCGCAAGGAGCTGGAGGCGCTGGGCGAGGTGCTGCGCCGTCACCCGCAGGTGCTGATCGCCACGGACGACATGTACGAGAAGATCCTGTGGGCGGACGAGCCGTTCTGCAACATCGTCATGGCCTGTCCGGACCTGTACGACCGCACCATCGTGCTCAACGGCGTGTCCAAGGCCTTCGCCATGACCGGCTGGCGCATCGGCTATGCCGCAGGCCCGGTCAAGCTCATCAACGCGATGGCCAATGTGCAGTCGCAGAGCACCTCCAATCCCACCTCCATCTCCCAGGTGGCGGCCGAGGCGGCGCTCAATGGCGGGGATGAGTGCATCAAGCCCATGATCGAGGCGTTCAAGGCCCGCCACGACTTTGTCGTCGCCGCGCTCAACGCCATGCCGGGCGTGTCCTGTCTGCCGAGCCAGGGTGCCTTCTACGGCTTCCCGGACGTGAAGGCCATCATCGCCCGCATGGGCCTCAAGGATGACGTCGAACTGTCCAACAAGCTGCTGTACGACGCGGGCGTCGCGGTTGTTCCGGGCTCCGCCTTTGGCGCGCCGGGGCATGTGCGTCTGTCCTACGCCACCTCCATGGAGCAGCTTGAGGAGGCCATGCGCCGCATGGCCAGGGCGCTGGCATAAAAAGCCGTTGACAGGGTGCGCAAACCCTCTATAATGCGCACCCACAACACAGCCACTCCCCTGTGGCGCAGCGGTAGCGCAGCGGACTGTTAATCCGTTGGTCGTTGGTTCGAATCCAACCGGGGGAGCCAGCAAAGTTTAGCGCCCGTAGCTCAGTTGGATAGAGTATCTGGCTACGAACCAGAGGGTCGGAGGTTCGAATCCTTCCGGGCGCGCCA
>JBFLVZ010000032.1:0-83336 GCA_040758295.1 Pseudomonadota bacterium | reverse complement strand
CGGGTCGCGCCGGTGGCGGAAGATCATGACCGCGCCCAGCCCCGCGAGCAGGAGCGCAAGGGCCAGCGCCCCGGCGAGAACAAGCGGAGTCAGCGAAGCATGCAGCAGGTTGTCGAGCATGATGGTGAGACGGACCAGTACAAGGGCGACGTTGCCGGGGTCGATAGGGGAACGCATTATATGCCGATGCCCGCACCCCGGGACGACCGTCAGCGGCCCCGACAACCCGGCGCACAGGAAGCAGGAGGTGAAACATGGACCACGACCAGCGACTTCGTTCCCGCCGCATCCTGTCCTGCCTGCTCGTCGCCCTCCCCCTTGCGGTGCAGGCGGAGCAGCCCCGGGACGACCTCACCCAGTACTCCCTCGAGCAGCTGATGGGGGTCGAGGTGGTGAGCGCCTCCCGCTACAGCCAGCTGCTCTCGGACGCCCCCGCCGCGGTATCCGTCGTCACCTCCGCCGAGATCCAGCGCTTCGGCTATCGCACCCTGGCCGACATCCTGGGCAGCGTGCGCGGCTTCCACATCACCCGTGACCGCCAGTACGAGTACGTCGGGGTGCGCGGATTCTCCCCCGCCGGAGACTACAACACCCGCCTGCTGGTGCTGGTGGACGGTCACCGGGTGAACGACAACATCTACGACACCGGGGCCATCGGCGGAGAGTTCCCGCTCGATGTGGACCTGATCGACCGGGTGGAGATCGTCCGCGGCCCGGCCTCCTCGCTCTACGGCAGCAACGCGCTGTTCAGCGTGGTCAACGTCATCACCCGCCGCGGTGCCCAGGTGGGCGGCGGCGAGGGCGCGGCCGCCATCTCCAGCCATGGCGGGAGGGAGGGCAGGCTGAGCTGGGGCCACCATTCCGCCTCCGGCATCGACATCCTTCTGTCCGCAAGCGGCCTGCACCGCGAGGGCCCCAACCTTTATTTCCCGGAGTTCGACGCCCCCGAGACCAACCATGGCCGCACCACCGGGACCGATGGCGAGCAATGGCGCAAATTCTTCGCCAGGGCGAACTACGGCGAGTGGGGCCTCAGCCTCATGCACTCCTCGCGCGACAAGGGGCTCACCGGCGGGGCATGGGACACCGTGTTCGACGACCCGCGTTCGCGCATCCTCGACGAGATGACCCTCGCCAGCCTCTCGCGCGAGTTCGAGCTGGGCAGAGTGACGCAGGCCAGCGCCAGGCTGTACTACGGCGACTACCGCTACAAGGGCGACTACCTGTACGCCAACGACGACCTCTCCACCACGCTCAACAAGGACGTCGGCCGTGGCCGGTGGTGGGGCGCGGAGCTCCGGCTGCTCTCCAGCCTGGACCGGCACAAGCTGGCCTACGGGCTCGAATACCAGGACAACCTGCGCCAGGATCAGAGCAATTCCGACGAGGAGCCCTCTGCCCTGTTCCTCGACGACCGGCGCGGCAGCCAACGTTGGGGGGCCTACCTGCAGGACGAATTCGCCCTGACCGAGCGCTGGCTCCTCAGCGCCGGCCTCCGCTACGACCATTTCGATGCCGAGCATGGCGAGATCAATCCCCGCCTCGCGCTGATCCATCGCCTTGCCGACGACACGACCCTGAAGCTGCTCTACGGCAGCGCCTTCCGCACCCCGAACGTGTACGAGCGCTTCTATGCCTTCCCCGACCAGCAGACGGTCAACCCCGGCCTCGAGCCGGAGCGCATCCGCTCCATCGAGGCCGTGGTCGAGCACCGCCCGGCCCCGGGCCTGCGCCTGACGGGATCGGTCTACCACTACCGCATCGACGACTGGATCGTGCAGCAAGCCGATCCGGACAGCGGCCTCTACCAGTACCGCAACCAGGGGCCGGTCAGCGCCGAAGGGCTGGAGCTCGGACTCGAGCGCCATTGGGCCAACGGCGTACACCTGCGCGCTAACTACTCGGCCCAGCATGCCCCCGACCGAACGGAAACCGCCCTCAACCTCGTCCCGCGCCACCTCCTCAACGCCAACCTGTACCTCCCGCTCGACACCCGCTGGGGCCTCGGGGCGAGGTATGCGTACACCAGCGCCCGGGCCACCACGACCGGGCATGTCGGCGGCTTCGGCCTGGCGGACCTCGTCCTCAGCTACCGTCCGCGCCCCGGGGGACTGCAGCTGAGCCTCGGCCTGTACAACCTTTTCGACAAGCGTTACGACGACCCGGTGATCGACCCGGGCGTTCCAGAGCGCGAGGTGATGGCGCAGGACGGCCGGACCTGGCGGCTCAAGGCCGTGCTGCCGTTCTGAACACCATGTCGATGCACCGCCCCCTTGCCGGCCTGTTCCTCGTCGCCCTCGCCTGGACTGGCCTCGCCTACCCGCGCTGGAGCGAGGCCCAACTCCCCGCACCGGAGCCCGAGGTCAAGGCGGCCTTCGTCTACAACTTCATCCGGTTCGCGGAATGGCCGGCATCCGCCTTCCCCTCGCCAGGCGCGCCGATCCAGCTGTGCCTGCTGGGCAGCACCGACCCCCTGCTCGATGCGCTGGCCAACATCGATGGCAAGAGCGCCCGGGGGCGCCCTGTCCGCGTGCAGAGCTTGTCAAAACTCAAGGACGCCGGGACCTGCCAGGTGCTGGTCGTCGGGGAGAGCGAGAAGAGAAAGATGCATGTAGCACTCGCCAGCGCGGCGGCAAGCGCTACCCTGACCGTCAGCGAGATCGACGGGTTCGCCGAGGCCGGGGGGATGATCGGCCTGGTACGGGATATCGACCGGATCCAGTTCGAGGTCAACCTGCAGAGCGCGCAGCAGGCCGGGCTGCAGCTGAGCTCCCAGCTCCTCAAGCTGGCGCGGCGGGTGATCCGCTGACCGCCCAGGCCGGCACGCATCCGGCAGCCAGCAGCCTGGGAATCGCCTCCGCGGGCAGGGGCCTGCTGCAGAGATACCCCTGGAGCAGGTCGCAGTCCATGGCCAGCAGCGCATCCCGCTGCCCCTCCGTCTCCACACCCTCTGCGATCACCTGCATGCCCAGGGTATGCGCCATGGCGATGATGGCGGAGACGATGGCCCTGTCGTCGGCATGGGTGGTGAGGTCGGTCACGAAGCTTCGATCGATCTTCAGCTTGCTGAGGGGAAAGCGCTTCAGGTAGGCCATGGACGAGTAGCCGGTGCCGAAATCGTCGACCGAGAGCCTGACCGCCAGCGAGCTGATCCGCTCAAGCAACTCGGCGTTCGCCTGGGCGTCCCGCATCAACGCGCTTTCGGTGATCTCTAGCTCCAGCCACTCCGGCGACATCCCGGTCTGCGCGAGGACATCGGCGACCAGCTTCTCCAGACCGTCGCCGTCGAGCTGGCGCGCCGAAAGGTTGACCGCCATGCACAGAGGCGGAAGGCCCATCGCCCGCCAGGCGGCCGCCTGGGCGCAGGCCGTGCGCAGCACCCACTCGCCCAGCGGCACGATCAGGCCGCTCTCCTCGGCCAGCGGGATGAACTCGTTCGGCGGCACCATCCCCCGTTCCGCGCTGTTCCAGCGCACTAGGGCCTCGACACCGACCACCCGCCCCGTGTCGATCTCGATCTGGGGCTGGTAGTGCAGCACGAACTCCTCGTGCTCGAGGGCACGGCGCAGGTGCGCCTCCAGGTTCAGGCGCTCCCTGGCGCACAGGTTCATGCCGGGCGAGAACAGCTCGAACGTGCGCTTGCCCCTGGCCTTGGCTGCGTAGAGGGCGGCATCCGCATTGCGGATGAGTTCGTGCGCATCCTCCGCATCCTGGGGGAAAAAGCTGACCCCGACGCTGGTCGACGCGAAAACCTCCTCGCTGCCCACGAGGAACGGCGCCGTCGTGAGGATGTCCAGGATCTTCCGCGCCACGTGCACCGCCGCGCCGGGGACCTCGGGATCCGCCACGAGCACCGCGAACTCGTCCCCCCCCAGGCGGCAGACGAAATCGGTGTGACGCAGCCCCTTCTCGAGACGGCGCGCGACCTCCGCGAGCAGGACGTCGCCGCTCGGATGACCGAAGGAGTCGTTGACCAGCTTGAAGTCGTCGAGGTCGAGCATGAGCAGGGCCAAGCTCTCCCCGCTCAGCTCGGCCTCCTGCACCGCGAGCGCCAGCCGTTCGTTGAAGGCGTGGCGGTTGGGGAGGCGGGTGACCGGGTCAGTGTGGGCAAGGAACCGCAATCGCTGCTCGGCATGCACGACGTTGCGGCGCATCCGGCTGACGAGCAGGAACGCGCCGAGCATCACCCCGAGGGCGATGGCCAGGGTGCTGCCGGCGTAAACCAGCAGGCGCCGGTAGAGGGGCCGCATGCTTGCGCGCAGGCGCAGGGTGCCGATCTGCTGGCCGTCGAGATCGATCGGCTGCTCGATGTCCACGAACGGCGGCAGGAGGAACGCAGACAGGGCCTCCTCGCCGCCGTTGCCCCCGCTTTCCCATCCCGGCTGGCGGTAAGTTGCCAGGGGGATACCGTTGGCAGCCAGCAGATCCGCCTCCAGGATGGCGGGCGAGGCCCCCAGGGTATGCAGGATTTTCCGGGCAGCCTCCCCGTCGCCAAACACCAGCGGGGCCGCCTCGTTGTCACCGATGATGCTCGCCTGCACCCGGAGATCGTCGAGCATGCTGCCGCGCAGGAAGAGGGACTCGATGCCGACCAGGATCACGCAGGCCAGCAGGACGGCCACGCCGGTGGCCATCATGTTGATGCTGGTGATCCGGGAGGTCAGCGATTCGCCTTGCTGTTGCTGCCCCATCTCCCGTGCAGACGTCATGTGAAGGCTTCCCAGGCCAAGAAGAATGGAAGAACTGTATCTCAGTTCCGACCGAGGTGCCCGGGAGCACCGGCCGCAGGCTGCATCACGGGACGCCGTCGAGCACCGCGAGCCCGCCATGCTCGGCATGGTAGGACGAGCGCACCAGCGGCCCGCTGGCCACGTGACGGAAGCCGAGGCTGCGGGCGATGTCCGCCAGCCGGTCGAACTCCTCCGGCGAGACGTAGCGCCTCACCGGCAGGTGGTGGACGCTCGGCTGCAGGTACTGGCCGAGCGTGAGCATGTCGACGTCGTGGGCGCGCAGGTCGCGCAGAACCTCGATGACCTCCTCGTCGCTCTCACCCAGGCCCAGCATCAGGCCGGACTTGGTCGGCACCTGCGGCACGCGCGCCTTGAATTCCTCGAGCAGACGCAGCGAGCCGGCATAGTCCGCTCCCGGCCGCGCCTCGCGGTAGAGGCGCGGCACGGTCTCGAGGTTGTGGTTGAAGACATCCGGCGGATCCTGGGCGAGCAAGGCGATGGCCACCGCCTCGCGGCCGCGGAAATCGGGCGTGAGCACCTCGACGGTCAGCTCGGGGCTGTGCCCGCGTGCGGCGCGGATGCAGGCAGCGAAGTGCCCCGCCCCGCCATCGCGCAGGTCGTCGCGGTCGACCGAGGTGATGACCACGTACTTGAGGCCCATGGCGGCGATGGTGCGCGCGAGGTTGAGCGGTTCGTCGGTATCGAGCGGATCAGGGCGACCATGGGCCACGTCGCAGAACGGACAGCGGCGGGTGCAGATGCCGCCCATGATCATGAAGGTGGCCGTGCCACCGCCGAAGCACTCGCCCAGGTTCGGGCAGTTGGCCTCCTCGCACACGGTATGCAGCCTGGCCTCGCGCAGGATGCCCTTCAGGCGCTGCACCTCGGCGCTGCCATGCACCTGCGAACGGATCCACTTGGGCTTGGGCAAGGGGGCATCGAGCGGCACCACCTTGACGGGGATGCGGGCAACCTTGTCTTCCCCGCGCATCTCACGGGTGATCGGGCGGGGGGTCGGGCGGGCGGATTCGGTCATGCGCTGTCCAGGAAGTTTGCTTCACGCCCCAGGCGGTCAGCCAGCCGTTCGGCGAGCGGGCGCTTGAGCGCATCGACCGCGATCCCCGGCACGAAGTCGCTGACCTGGCACATCGCAAGGCCCGCATGGCCGCAGGGGTTGATGCGCTCGAACGGGGCGAGGTCCATCGCCACGTTCAGGGCGAGGCCATGATAGCAGCGCCCGGCGCGAACCTTGAGGCCGAGCGAGGCGATCTTGCGTCCATCGACGTACACGCCGGGGGCATCGCGGCGCGCGCAGGCATGGATGCCAAGCCCGTCCAGCAGCCCGATGACCGCGCCCTCCAGGTGCTCCACCGTCTCGCGCACGCCGAGACGGGCACGCGCGAGGTCGAACAGCAGGTAGGCGACCAGCTGGCCGGGGCCATGGTAGGTGACCTGCCCACCGCGGTCGGTCTGCACCACCGGGATGTCCCCCGGCGCGAGCAGGTGTCCGGGCTGGCCGTTCAGCCCCTGGGTGAAGACCGGGGGATGTTCGACCAGCCACAGCTCGTCCGCCGTATCACGCGTGCGCGCGGCGGTGAACGCACGCATGGCCTCGAAGCTGTCCGCGTAGGGGGTCAGGCCGAGGTCGCGGACATGCAGGGCGGCGGGCATGGTCAGGGGCGAGGGGCCGTCAGATGCTCATCAGCACCTTGGGATGCGCGCGCAGGGCGAGGGTGATGGCATCCACCTGCTCGCGCGACTCGGCGCGCAGCCTGATGGTGATGGCCACGTACTTGCCGCCCTTGCTCGGTCGACTGCTTACCGCGCCCTCGCCGAGGTTCGGCGCGTGCTCGCGGATCAGGGCGACCATCTCGGCCTCGAAGGTCTCGCAGGCCTCGCCCATGATCTTGATCGGGTAGTCGCAGGGAAATTCCAGCGGCGGCGGATTGTCGAATGCGCAGAAGCTCATGCCTTGCCCTCTCTTACCTTCTGTTTGAATGCCTGATAGGCCGCGTGCATGCGCTGCCAGACCGGCCCGGGCCTGCCCTCGCCCACTAACTTGCCATCGACGCGGGTGATGGGCACGATCTCGCGGGTGGAACTGGTGACCCACACCTCGTCCGCGTTGCGCAGCAGCGCCTCGGGCATGCCCTCCTCCCGCACGGGGATGCCTTCCGCGCGCGCCAGCTCGAGGATCAGGTCGCGGGTGATGCCGCCGAGGATCGCGGCCGATTTCGGCGTGGTGTGGATCGCCCCGTCCTTGATGATGAACAGGTTGCTGGCCGAGCCCTCGATCGCCTGACCGTCGCGCAGCAGGATCGCCTCGACCGCGCCCTGCTCGACGGCCTGCTGGCGCGCCAGCACGTTGCCGAGCAGCTGGATGGTCTTGAGGTCACAGCGCAGCCAGCGCAGGTCGGGCACGGTCACCGCATCCACCCCAAGACGGAGCCAGGACTCGGCGATCGGGGCCAGCGGGTTGCTCATGGCAAACACGGTGGGCGGGGTGCCAACCGGCGGGAAGGCGTGATCGCGCTTGGGCGGTGCCCCACGGGTCACCTGCAGGTAGATGGCCTGGTCGCCGCCGCCATTCAGCTCGACCAGCTTGGCAAGCATGGCCAACCACTCCGCCCGGCTCATCGGATGGTCGATGCGGATGCCATCCATGCTGCGCTCCAGGCGCTCGATATGCTCCACACCGCGCAGCATGTGGCCGCCATAGACGGGGATGACCTCGTACACCCCATCACCGAACAGGAAACCGCGATCGAGTACGGAAACACAGGCCTCTTCGAGGGGCATGAACTGACCATTGAGGTAGACGGTGGTGGCCATGGGCGATCCGGTGTGCGGGATTCGGAAAAAAGAACTGGCGGCCCGGTGAGCCGCCAGTTCTGTCGATGAGATGAGGGCGGGTCAGTTGAACATCAAGATCACACCA
Organism: Pseudomonadota bacterium; assembly: GCA_040758295.1. Taxonomy (GTDB): domain Bacteria; phylum Pseudomonadota; class Gammaproteobacteria; order Halothiobacillales; family Halothiobacillaceae; genus Thiofaba. Next base: position 75,668 of record JBFLVZ010000032.1, on the reverse strand, counting down.
TCCACCATGCGGCGGAAGATGCCACCTTGCGGCACCTCGCTTAGGGCCACCGCCGGCACCTCGGCCACGAGGTCATTGCCGAGCTTCGCGCGCAACATGCCCACCGGCTGCCCCTGGGCCAGCGGCGCGTCGATGCGCGGCGGCATGTCCACCGCCAGACTCAGCTTGTCGAACTGACCGCGCGGGGCGGTGACATAGAAGTCGCCGGCCAGGCCGAGCTGCACGGTCTTGCTGGCCCCCTTCCACACCCGCGGCTCGGCCAGTGCCTCGCCTCCACGGCGCAGCAGGCGGGTCTCGAAGAAGTTGAAGCCATAGTTGAGCAGGGCCTGCGACTGCTCGGCCCGGGCCTCGTCGCTGGGCGCGCCAAGCACGACGGAGATCAGGCGCATGCCGTCACGCTGGGCGGAGGCCACCAGGCAGAAACCGGCGGACTCGGTGTGCCCCGTCTTGCCGCCATCCACCGACGGATCACGCCAAAGCAGGCGGTTGCGGTTGATCTGCTTGATGTTGTTCCAGGTGAATTCCTTCTCGCGCTCGCGCACGTAGTGTTCCGGGAAGTCGCGGATCACCGCCTTCATCAGGGTGGCGATGTCGCGCGCGGTGCTGTAGTGATTGGGGTCCGGCCAGCCGGTGGAGTTGACGAAATGCGTCCCGGTCATGCCCAGGCGTTGCGCCTCGTGGTTCATCATGTTGGCGAACGCCTCCTCGCTGCCCGCGATGTGCTCAGCCAGGGCAATGGTCGCGTCGTTGCCGGACTGGATGATCATGCCCTTGAGGAGGTCGTCGACCTTCACCTGGGTGCCAACCCGCACGAACATCTTGGAGCCCTGCATGCGCCAGGCCTTCTCGCTGATGTTGACCATGGTCTCGGGCGAGAGGTCGCCGCGCTTCATCGCGCCGTAGATGATGTAGGCGGTCATCAGCTTGGTGATACTGGCCGGCTCCACGCGCATGTCGATGTTGGACTCAGCCAGGACCCGGCCACTGTGGTAGTCCATCAGGAGATGCGACTTGGCGGCGATGGTCGGGGGACTCGGCAGCGGCATGGCCGCCATGGGGGCCAGCGGCACCGGAGTGGGCTGGACGGCCGGAGCGGTGGCTGGAGCGGCGTGGACGGAGACGGTACTCAGGGTGGCGGCGAGGACGAGGGAAGCAAATCGAAGCATGGGCATTAGAAGGTGTCAGGTATGTCGGTATTGAGAAGGCCGTCCGGTCATCGTCCGTCTTCCATGCGGCGGGGAACGCCTCGCGTTCCATCGTTGCTTCCGGCAACGATGTTGAAGGTCCCGGAAGGTCCGGGGCATTTTAACGCCCATCGGATGGATTTGGGACCACTCATGCCGGCCTCGGTTCCCCCCGGCAAGCGCCGACCTGCGATTGTGGCGATATAATCGACCGTTCAAAACGCGCCGAGGGATCCATACATGCGCCACGCCATCGCCCTGCCCCTGCTTCTCGCCGTGCTTTCCACCCCGTGCCAAGCCGCCATCTACAAGTGGGTGGATGAGAAGGGCGTGACGCACTACACGGAGCAGCCACCCGCGGGCGGCAAGGGCCAGGAGATCCAGCCGCGCCTGACCACCCCGGCCACGCCCGCCGTGCCGCCTGCCGGACAGCCCGTCGAGAAGCCCGCCACCACGGGGGGGGCGCCCACCCCGCGCGAGGTGATGACCATGCCCGCGGAGCAGATGGCCGAGCAATGCCAGAAGGCCCGCCAGCGCCTGCAGCAGCTCGAATCCAGCCCGCGCATCCTCTACCGCGGCGCGGACGGCGAGATGATCCGCGCCCCGGAAGAGGAACGCCAGCGCATGATCGACGAGGAACGCAAGCGCATCGAACTCTATTGCGAATGACCAACCATGCCCACCCTGATCCTGAACACCAACCTCCGTCTCGATGACGCCCGGCGCGCGGACCTCTCCGCGCGCCTCTCCCGCTTCACCGCCGAGGCCACCCGCAAGCCCGAGCAGTGGGTCATGACCCTGCTCAACGACGGCAAGACGATGACCTTCGCGGGGCATGACACCCCCTGCGCCTTTGTCGAGTTCAAGAGCATTGACCTTGCGGATGCCGACATGCCAGGCATTTCTGCCGGACTGTGCGACCTGTTGCAGGCGCAGCTGGGTCTCGATCCCGCCCGCATCTACATCGAGTTCGCCTCGGCCGAAGCGCAACGCTGGGGCTGGAACGGCGCCACGTTCTGACCCACAATCCCGCCACGCCTTTTTGCCCTTTCAGGTCCCGCACGCCATGCGTCTCTCCCAGTTCCCCCTCGCCACCCTCAAGGAAACCCCGGCCGACGCCGAAGTCATCAGCCATCAGCTCATGCTGCGCGCCGGGCTCATCCGCCGCCTGGCCGCCGGTCTTTACACCTGGACCCCGTTGGGGCTCAAGGTGCTGCGCAAGGTCGAGACCATCGTGCGCGAGGAGATGGACCGCGCCGGGGCGCTGGAGGTGCTGATGCCGGCGGTGCAGCCGGCCGAGCTGTGGCAGGAATCCGGCCGCTGGGAGCAGTACGGCCCCGAGCTGCTGCGCCTGAAGGACCGCCATGCGCGCGAGTTCTGCTTCGGCCCGACGCACGAGGAGATCATCACCGACTTCGCCCGCCGCGAGCTGAAGAGCTACAAGCAGCTGCCGGTGTGCTGGTACCAGGTCCAGACCAAGTTCCGCGACGAGGTGCGCCCGCGCTTCGGTGTGATGCGTGCGCGCGAATTCCTGATGAAGGATGCCTATTCCTTCCACATGGACCAGGACTCGCTGCAGGCCACCTACGACGTGATGCATGCAACCTACACCCGCATCTTCACCCGCCTGGGACTGGACTTCCGCGCCGTGCGCGCCGACACCGGCAGCATCGGCGGCACCGGGTCGCACGAGTTCCACGTGCTCGCCTCCTCCGGCGAGGACGCCATCGCCTTCTCGACCGAGTCCGACTACGCCGCCAACGTCGAGCTGGCGGAGGCCATCGCCCCGGCAGGCCCACGTCCCGCCCCGAGCGAGGCGATGCGCGTCATCCCCACCCCCAAGGCGCACACCATCGATGAGGTGAGCGCGGCGACCGGCCATCCGGCGCGGCAGATCCTCAAGACCCTGATCATGCGCGGCGCGGAGGAAGGCACCCTGGTCGCCCTTGTCCTGCGCGGCGATCATGAGCTGAACGAGATCAAGGCCGAGAAGCTGGCCCAGGTGGCAAGCCCCCTGCAGTTCGCCAGCCCCGAGGAGGTGCGCGCAGCCATCGGTGCGGACGTGGGTTCCATTGGCCCGGTGGGCCTCGATGCGATCGGCATCCAGGTGCTGGCCGACCGCTCCGCCCTGCATGTCGCCGACTTCGTTTGCGGCGCCAACCGTGATGGCGAGCACCTGGCCGGGGTCAACTGGGGGCGCGATCTGCCGGAGGCCATCGCCGTCGACATCCGCAACGTGGTCGAAGGCGATCCGAGCCCGGACGGCAAGGGTACCCTGGTCATCCGCCGGGGCATCGAGGTTGGCCACATCTTCCAGCTCGGCGACAAGTACAGCCGCGCCATGAACGCGACCGTGCTCAACGAGCAGGGCCAGGCCCACGTCATGACCATGGGCTGCTACGGCATCGGCGTCTCGCGCGTGGTGGCCGCGGCCATCGAGCAGAACTTCGACGAGCGCGGGATCATCTGGCCGATGCCCATCGCCCCGTTCCAGATCGCCCTGCTGCCGCTCAACGCCGCCAAGTCCCCGCAGGCGATGGAACTCGCGTCACAGCTCTACGCCGAGCTGCGCGCGCTGGGCGTGGACGTGCTGCTGGATGATCGCGACGTGCGCCCGGGCGTGATGTTCGCCGACATGGAGCTGATCGGCATCCCGCACCGCCTGGTGATCAGCGACAAGGGCATCGCCGCAGGCCAGCTCGAGTACCGCGCGCGCAACGCGGCGGAGAACGAGATGGTCCCCGCGGACGACGTGCTCGCCTTCCTCAAGCAGCGACTCGGCCTGGCCTGAGCCAGAAGGACATGGGCCGGAGGCCAGGACACCCGGCCTCCATGCCGCTCCAGTCGCCTACAAGCGCGGCACGAAGGTCAGGCAGGAGACCTCCTGCGCGGCGCGCCCCACGCTGATTGCATCGGCCCCGCATTCGAGATCGTCGTTGAAGCGGCAGGCGGTGACCTTGCAGGCGCCAACCCCGGCGCGCCGCTGCCTTTCGCGCGCATGGGTGCTCATGTGCAGGAAGGTGTCGCAGCCAGGATGGACGCCATCCCCGATGGTGATGGCCTTGGCATGGCAGGCACGCCCGGCGTTGTAGCTGCACTCCGTGACGGCGCACTCGGCGACGACGGGGATTTCGACGGTGATTTTCATGACTCGGTCCTCCCAGGGGAAACCTGACACCCCCATGCCGGGGGTTCACCGAGTCTAGGCAAGAACGCAGGGATCCGCAGGGCCGGCCGCGCCACCCTGCGAACCTGAGGAGGGGCTCAGGGTGTGAAGATCCTGGCCGGCAGACCTGCCAGCCAGCCCTCGCCCGCCGTCACCCTCACCACCAGCCGGTAGCCGCCCTCCCGCGGACTCTCCAGGGCGAGGATCTCGCCGGCCATCCGGCGGCCATTCACCTCGACCTCCGCCTTGCCGCCGGGACGGAGCCCCTGCGCTTCGTCCGGCCGCAGGGTGGCGATGGCGTCCATGACCTCGGCACGTGCCACCTCGACCAGGGCGGGGGCCTGCAGGGCGGCGCTGATCGCCTCGCCGGCGGCGGTGTTCACACTCAGCACGCGCGCCGCGAAGGGCGCCTTGAGCGGGCTGTAGCCGCGCTCGATCTCGGCCACCTGCAGCTGGGCGCGGGCCTGCTGGTACTGCCCGTCAACCTGCTGCTGGTCGATGTGGGCCTTTTCCAGTTCGACGTTGGACAGCACGGTACGGGCGTAAAGCTCCTTGGCGCGCTCGACCTCGCGCCCGGCCTCGGCGCGCTTGCGCTCCAGCGCCTGGACCCCTGCGCGGGCCTCAAGCAGGCGTGCGTCGAACGGGCGCGGGTCGAGGGAGACCAGCGGCGCGCCGGCCGGAACCATCTGCCCGGCACGCACGTGCACTTCCTTGACCAGGCCGGAGACCGGCAGGGAAAGCGCGGTGCGATCCGCCCAGCCAAGGGTGGCCGGGAATTCCGCCGCGCCAAGCGGCTGGGACAGGGCGGCCGCCAGCAGCGCGACCGGGGCAATGAGTTGACGCATCATGAATTTCCTTCCGGGGGCGTGGCGACAGCCAAGGGCGCGACAGGACGACCGAGCAGCGCGTCCAGTTCGGCCCAGGCGAGGCTCAGGGCAAAGAGGGTGCGCATGCTGCGCAGGCGGGCATCGGACATCTGCACCATGCTGTCGCCCAGGTCGGTGCTGACCTCCATCTCATACAGGGCGCGGCTGCGGTCCAGGTACAGTTCGCGGTAGCCCTCGCGCACCTTGTCGCCGGCGGCGGCCTTGCGCAGCACGTCGATGTCGAGCGCAAGCTCGGACAGACGCTGGCGCAGCTCGGCCTCGGCGCGGGCGAGCGTGGCCTGGGCGCGCAGGCGCTCGGCCTCGGCGCGGGCGATCTCGCCCTCCACGGCCCCGCCGGTGACGAGCGGCGCGGTGAGCACCACCCCGGCGCGCAAGGGGTCGTTGGAACCGAACTCGCGGTTGTAGACCCCGCCCTCCACCACCGCATCGAGCACCGGCAGGCGCCGGGCACGCGCGGCCTCGACCCGGCCCGTGGCCCCCTCGAGCTGGCGGCGCAGGGCCACCAGGGTCGGATTCCGTGCCAGCCCCTCGGCCAGGACCGTGTCGATCGCAGGGGCCTGCCTCTCTGGCAGGGACTGGAGTTCCGGCTCCACCAGCTTGGCCGGCAGCTGGGCGGGATCGCCGAGGGCCGCGGCCAGCCTGAGCCGGGTCGTCCGCTGGCGCGCCTCGGCCTCGTTGCGCGCGCGCAGGATCTCCTCGTAACCGGTCTGCACACGCAGGAATTCCACCTGCGAAACCTGGCCGAGTTCGAAGCGGTCCCGCTGCTTGTCGTAATCGACGTAGTAGATCGCCATGCGCTCGTTGGCCACGGTGTAGCCCATGTCGGCCAGCAGCACATCAAAGAAGGCGCGCAGCACGTCGATCTTGCGCTGCTCGCGCGCGAGGCCCAGGCGCTGCTCTTCACCCTCGATCACGGCCTGCGCGGCCTGCTCGAGCGCAGCACCACGGCCGAAGTCGTACAGGCGCTTGCGCGCCACCAGCAGGGCCGCGCTGTCGTTGTGCTCCTGGTTGACGTTCTGGGCAGGCGGGTCGACGTAGCGCAGGCGTCCCTCGAATCCGAGGGTGAAATTGCGCTCGCCCTGCGCCGTGCGCAGGCCGGCGCGGGCCACCTCGAGCTCCGCCGTGCGCAGCTGGAGGTCGTAATGCCCTTCATCCTGGGCCAGCCGCAGGGCATCCGCGAGCGTGAGCGGTTGCGGCAGCGGGGCCGCCGCCAGGCAGGGACTGGCGAGCACACCGGCCAGCAACAATGCATGCCGAAACTTCATGACCCTCACTGTCCCTTGCTCTTCTTGTAGACGGTGAAGTTCATGTTCGGCTGCTTGTAGGCCCCGCTGACGACATATTCACCGAGCAACATGAACTCCTTGGCATCCTTGGTCGGCCCGGTGTACTTGGCGACGAGATTGCCCTCCAGGTCGAAGAAGCCCATCACCGGAGTGGCGCGCACGCGGTACTCCTCAAAGGCGAACTTCTTCTGGGTGGTGTTCTGGCCCTTGAAATTGACCAGCTCAACATCGCCGTTGATGTCGATGCTGAGGATGCGGAAATGCTGCCTGAAGTAGTCGCGCACCTCCGGCTGGCTGAAGACGGTGGTCTTCATCTTGTGGCAGAAGGGACACTCCTCCATCTCGAAGAACAGGAACACGCCGGCCTTACCCTCGGTCTTCGCGGCTGCCAGCTCCTCCTTGAGGTTGCCGAAGTTCTCATCGAAGAAGCCACCCTCCGCAGCCATCAACGAGGTTGATGCCAGCATAAGGGCCATGAAAAAGGCGCCCATCAGGCGCCTTGCGGTGTTCAGCGACATGCCTTGCTCTCCTTTCCAGCGGGGGTGGCACACCACTCGCGCATGTAGCGTTCGAGGGTGTCGTGGGTGATGGCGCCAAGGTGGGTGCGGGCGACCGTGCCATCCGGCGCGACCAGCACCGTGGTGGGCAGGCCGCTGACCGGCCCGAACGGGCCGCGCCGCGCGGGGGCCATGGGCAGCACGGGGTAACTGATCATCTGGTCGTCGACGAAGCCGGCCAGCTTGGCCGGATCGACCTTCTCGAAGTTGATGCCCCACACCACCGCGTCCTTGTCCTGGTGGGTATCGTGGAAGCGGATCAGCTCGGGGATCTCCTCCAGGCAGGGCGGGCACCAGGTCGCCCAGAAGTTCACCACCACGAACTTCCCCTTGAGGCTGGCGAGGGCATGCTCCTTGCCCGTCGTGTCCCTCAGGACAAGGTCCTCCGCCGCCCAGGCCGCCCCCTGGACGGCCAGCAGCAGGAAAAGCGTGACCAGGCGGCGCATCAGTGTTCCTCGGCCTTGTGCGAGAGGAACAACGCGAGACCGATCAGGGCGATGCCGCCGGCGAAAATCAGCAAGTCCAGCGGCTCCTTGAACCCCATGTTGATGCCGTACTCGAAAAACTTGATCACCAGGATCAGCATGATGACCTTGGCCAGACGATTCTTCAGGTCGTCGATGCTGGTGATGACGAGGATGTTGGAGGCGGTCTCGCAACTCTCCTCCACCCCCTGGCAGCGAGCGAGGTCGATCTTGCTGATGAACAACTCGTACAGGCCGAGGGCGAAGATCAGCAGGATGGTGGCGAGCAGGAAGCCGTCGATGACCTCAACCACGTGGGTCACGGTCTGGTTGCGCAACTCGAGGCGGGTTGCCTGATCCAGCGCGGGGTCGGCGTAGTGCAGCAGGTGCGAGACCATCACCCAGGCATCCACCGTGGCGACGAAGAACATGACCAGACTGAGCAGGGCGCTCACAATGACGGCGACGATGACCACCAGGCGCATGTCCCAAAGCATCTTCTCGAACAGCACTTCGATCTTCTTGTTCATCGGCAGGTCCTGGGGATGGGGAAGTGTTTGGCGCATAAGTCTAAGGGCTGTCCGGCCCGCGCCTCAATGCCCGGCGGACCGATGCGTGGCATAATTCCTGCACACTTTGCTCAATGATATCCCTGGCATGGCCGAGATCCTGGTCCTCTACTACAGCCGCGATGGCGGCACCGCCGCGATGGCGCGGCACGTGGCGCGCGGCGTCGAATCCGTCCCCGGCATGCAGGCTCGGCTGCGGCGCATCGATGCGGGCGAATCCGCCGCGGTGGCCGATGCGCCGCCCGCCGCGCGGGTGGACGACCTGGCCGAGTGCGCGGGCCTGGTGCTCGGCAGCCCCACCTACTTCGGCAACATGGCCGGCCCGGTCAAGCAGTTCATCGACCAGACCAGCAGCCTGTGGCTGACCGGCGCGCTGATTGGCAAGCCGGCGGGGGTGTTTACCTCCACCGCCAGCCTGCACGGCGGCCAGGAGAGCACCCTGCTGTCGATGATGATCCCCCTGCTGCACCATGGCATGCTGCTGGTCGGTCTGCCCTACAGCGAGCCGGCCCTGCTGCGCACGAAAAGCGGCGGCACGCCCTATGGCGCCAGCCACACCTCAGGCGACGGCCGCCAGCCGCTGACCGAGGAGGAGAAGGCCCTGTGCCAGGCCCTCGGCCGCCGCGTCGCCGACACCGCCCGTCGCCTGGGCGCAACGCCCCCGGCAGGCTGAGCCGCTTTCACCCGGTGCAAGCCGCGGTATATAGTGAAATCTTCCATAAACATGTAAGACGCCATGATCAAAAAATGCCTGTTTCCCGCGGCCGGTTACGGCACCCGCTTCCTCCCCGCGACCAAGGTCATCCCCAAGGAGATGCTACCGATCGTGGATAAGCCGCTGATCCAGTACGGTGTCGAGGAGGCCATGGAGGCAGGCATCCGCGAGATGGCCATGGTGACCGGCCGCGGCAAGCGCGCGCTCGAGGACCACTTCGACATCAACTACGAGCTCGAGTCCCAGCTGCGCGGCACCAGCAAGGAAAGCCTGCTGGCTGGCATCCGCCACATCATCGACAGCTGCAGCTTCTCCTACACCCGCCAGACCGAGATGCGCGGCCTCGGCCACGCGGTGCTGACCGGCGAGACCCTGATCGGCCACGAGGAACCGTTCGCCGTGATCCTGGCCGACGACCTGTGCGTGAGCGATTCGCAGGGCGTGCTGGCGCAGATGGTCGAGGTGCACAAGAAGCACGGCTGCACCGTGGTCGCGGTGGAGGAAGTGCCGCAGAATGAGATCCACAAGTACGGCGTGATCGCGGGCGAGGAGATCGAACCCGGCGTCTACCGTGTCGACCACATGGTCGAGAAGCCCGCCGCCGAGGTGGCCCCCAGCAACCTCGCCGTGATCGGCCGCTACATCATCACCCCGGACATCTTCGACATCCTGCGCGAGACCCAGCCCGGCGCAGGGGGCGAGATCCAACTGACCGACGCGCTGATGCAGCAGGCCAGGCAGGGCCGCGTCATGGCCTACAAATTCAAGGGCCGTCGTTTCGACTGCGGTTCCGTGGGTGGCTTCGTCGCCGCCACCAACTACTTCTACCACATGGGCCGCAGGTAATACCGCATGCACATCTCCCAAGACTCCGTCGTCACCATCGACTACCGCCTGACCAATGACGCAGGTGAGGTGATCGACTCCTCCGAGCATCACGGGCCGTTGGCCTACCTGCACGGTCACGGCAACATCATCCCGGGCCTCGAGCAGGCCCTCGAGGGGCGCGGCGCGGGTGACTCCTTCAAGGTCAGCGTCGAGCCGGCCCTGGGCTACGGGGAGCGCAACCCTGCCCTCACCCAGACCCTGCCGAGCAGCATGTTCGGCGGCGTCGACCAGATCCAGGTCGGCATGCAGTTCCATGCCCAGACCGACCACGGCATCGAGGTGGTCACCGTAACCGCGGTCGAAGGCGACCAGGTCACCATCGACGGCAACCATCCGCTGGCGGGCCAGACCCTGCACTTCGACGTCACGGTGCGCGAGGTCCGCGCGGCCGATGCTGAGGAGCTCGCCCACGGCCATGTGCACGGCGAGCACGGCCATCACCACTGAGCGAAGGCGCTCGGTAACCAAGGGGGCTGCGGCCCCCTTTTTCGTGCCCACCGAGGATGCCCGCATGGCACGGCGGGTTGAACTTTGCCGCCATTGCACGTATCCATTCCCAGAATTCAAAACCGCCCACGGAGCCCCCATGAGCCTGCAAGCCCTGATCTTCGACGTCGACGGCACCCTGGCCGACACCGAGCGCGACGGCCATCGCCCCGCCTTCAACGCCGCCTTCCGCGAGGCCGGTCTGGACTGGGACTGGGACGTGGCGATGTACGGCGAACTGCTGGCGGTGACCGGCGGCAAGGAACGTATCCGCTACTACCTGGAGCGATTCAACCCGGACTTCATCCTGCCGGACAACGCCGACGAATGGATCGCCGACCTGCACAAGGCCAAAACCCGCCACTACGTGCGCATGCTGGGCGAGGGGCTGATCCCGCTGCGCCCGGGCGTGAAGCGCCTGATCGCGGAGGCGCGCGCCGAGGGCCTGCGTCTGGCCATCGCCACCACCACCACGCCCGAGAACGTCACCGCGCTGCTCGCCGCCACCCTCGGCCCGGACAGCATCGGCTGGTTCGAGGTGATCGCCGCCGGCGACATCGTGCCGAAGAAGAAGCCGGACCCGGCCATCTACACCTGGGCGCTGGAGAGCATGGGGCTCGCCCCCGAGGCCTGCCTGGCGTTCGAGGATTCGCGCAACGGCGTGCTCTCCTCCACGGGCGCCGGCCTGCGCACCCTGGTCACCATCAACGACTACACCCGCGATGACGAACTGACCGGCGCCGAGCTGATCCTGGAACACCTGGGCGAGCCGGGCGAACCCGCGAACATCCTGTTCGGCGGCGAGGGCGCGCGGGTCGTGGACATCCCGTTCCTGCGCGAGCTGGCCGCGAGATAAGAACGGCCATTCAGGGCATCAAATCCCTGAATGATCAGGGTGGGCATCTGCCATTATCCTTGGTCTGATCAACGGCGAGGAGCCGCCTCGCCCCCACCGACGGACGACCGATGAGCAGCCTTGACGCTCCATTCCCCTATGCCGATTTCCTCGACCAGTTCGAGGAGGCAATCTACTGGCACATTGCCTGGTATTCGCGCGGCATTCGCCACCTGATGTTCAGCAACGGCGCGGGCGACGACCTCGTCGGCAAGGATGCGCACCTGCACTGCCGCCTGGGCGGATTCCTCAGTCGCTTTCCCACCCCGCCGGGTTGCGCCGGGATGGTCGAACAGATCGACGAGCTGCACGAGCAGATGCATGCGCTGATGCGCGATGCCCTGCTGGAGAGGCGTGAAGGCGCCCCCATCGGCGAGGATGCCTACGCCGAGATCGAGGAAATGCAGAGCATGTTCTTCAGCAGCCTGCACGGCCTGTTCCGCAAGGTGATGGAGGATCACTGCCTGGAGATCGCCCGCCAGCAGCTCAAGGCTCAAGCTGCCAGCTGACCGGCTTCGGAGACCATCCGGCCACGGGCAGTCCACTATCGCCTCAGGCCCAGGCCTCGAGGCGGGCCGCGCCAAGCACGACGCGCAGCAGGTCGGCCACGCGGATGAGGCCCACCGGCCGATTTTCGTCATCCACCACGGGCAAGGCCGGATAGTCCTGATCCAGCATCAGGCGCGCGACGAGCTCGAGCGGCGCATCCTCGCGCACCGCGTCCACCGGCCTGCGGCACACATCCCCCACGGTCAGCGGCTCCACCGGGGCGCGCGGCGACTCGCCAGGCGGCCAGACGGTCCGCAACAGCCCCCGGGTTTCCAGCAGGCCGATCAGCTCGCCCGCATCGTCCACCACCATGGCCTGCTCGATGCCCCGGCGGTGCAAGGCCTCGCGGGCCTCGCCCAGGGGCATGGAGGCCTTCAGGGTATACGCGCCATCCTGCATGAGCTCGCCCGCACGCACGGCCCGTGCGGCCGCCCCTGTCCGCTCCCGCGTCGCGCTGATCGCCGCCCGCAGCCGTGCGGCGGCCTGCGCGGCGGGACCTGCCTCATCCTGCACAGGCCTGACCGCCGCCGCGGGCTGCGTTGCGGCCGGACCGCCCTCCAACGGCAGTCGCTCGAGGGGGTAGGGATCGTGTACACCGGGTCCGTGAACGATGATGGCCATGCATTGCCTCGCTCGGCTGGATGCCTGCCGTGCGCCACGTCCGGCCAGGCCTTAAGCGGGATAACCCAAACCGGCCTCGTGCAAAAGGCCGCGCCCCCACGCCTCCACCTGATCGAGAATAAGCCATTCACGGCCGGTCGATGAGGGATCGGCGCGCAAGGCCTCGATGCTGGTGAAGAACTTCTCCGCCCACATCCCCGCCCCGCCCTCCTCGTGCAGCAGGCGCGAAGCGAGCAGGTCATGCCAGTGTTCGCGCTCCTCCGCCCCAAGAGTCGCCGGGAAGTGGCGCGCGCGGTAGCGGAACATCAGCTCGCGCAGACGAGCATCCTGCAGGGCCTGCTGCAACTCGGCCAACCGCTCCGGCGCCAGGGTGCGTACCTGCGCCAGGCGCTGGCGATCGCCATCCGGCATGAAGCCCTGGTACAGCGCCGCCTCGGCGTCCACCGCGCGGGCTGGTGGCTCGGCGGCATACAGGCCGCGTGCCAGGGCCTCGAAGGCCTCGCGGTGGGTATGGATGAAGTCGAAGTGGCGCTGGCAGGCAGAGAGGTCAAGTCCAAGACGCTGTGCGCCGGCCTCGTCCAGCACGCGGAAGGGCGCCAGCAACGGGGCGCGGTTGAGATGCAGCTCCTTGATCGCCGGACGCTCGACGCCCTCGGGCAAGTCCTCGCCGCGCGCGAACAGCAGTTCGAGCAGTTGTTCCGGCGGGGTATCCAGCAGCCGTTCGGGATCCTGGCGCAGGTCGGCCACGATCAGCCGGTTCTGGATGCGCGGGTGCGCGCCAAGCACTGCGATCGCGGTGGTATGGCCGTGGATGGCGGGGAACATGCCCGAGGTGTGCAGCAGCGGCTTGCCCTGCTCCCTCACCAGCAGGTCGCGCACCGCATTCTTGCCGCGCAGGGCATAGGCATAGTCGAACAGCCTGGGCTGGCGCGCGCGGATCAGGCGCGCGAGGGCGATGGTGGCGCGCACGTCGGACAGGGCATCGTGGGCGTCGATATGCGGCAGATCATTGGCGAGGGTCAGGTGCTCCAGCCGGAAACTCGGCGCGCCGTCCTCCCGCCGGGGCCACTCGATACCATCCGGGCGCAGGGCGTAGGTGTAGCGCGCGACGTCCAGCAGGTCCCAGCGGCTGTTGCCGTTCTGCCACTCGTGCGCGTAGGGGTCGATGAAGTTGCGCCAGAACAGGAAGCGGGTGTAGCTGTCATCGAAGCGGATGCTGTTGAAGCCTGCGATGCAGGTGCCCGGCTCGCCCATCGCCGCCCGCACCCGGTCGGCGAATTCGGGCTCGGGCAGGCCGCGCTCCTCCGCCTGTTGCGGGGTGATGCCGGTGATCAGGCAGGCCACCGGGTCCGGCAGGCAGTCGTGGCATGGCTTGCAGAACAGTTCGATCGGCTCGCCGACCGGCTCCAGCCGCTCGTCGGTGCGGATGGCGGCGAACTGGGCGATGCGGCCGCTGGCAGGATCGGCGCTGAAGGTTTCGTAGTCGTACCAGAGGATGGAGTTCAAGGGCTGTTTCCCGCACGAAATGACGTTGCGTCCTAGAATGGCGACATGGACATCATCACCGATCTGCTCGCCTGGTTCGAGGCTCACCCCTGGCTGGTCGTCGGGCTGAGCATCTTCAGCCTCCTCAGTTTCCTTGGCGCGCTGGTCAGCCTGCCCTGGCTGGTCACGCGCATCCCGCCCGACTACTTCGCCCCGCCGCACCGCAAGCGCTCGCGCTTCGCCGAAAAGCACCCCGTCCTGCGCTGGGACCTCCTGATCCTGCGCAACGTGATCGGACTGGTGATCCTGTTCGCAGGCATCCTGATGCTGTTCATCCCGGGTCAGGGGCTGATTACCATCCTCACCGGGCTGATCCTGATGAACTACCCGGGCAAGTACCGGCTGGAACGCTGGATCATCCGCAGGCCCCTGCTGCTGAGCGCCGTCAACGCCCTGCGGGTCAAGCGGGGCGCGGATCCGCTGGAGTTCTGAGTCAATACTGAACGAACCCAGTCATGGATTCTTTGGGTTCGGCCCGTCAGCCCCCGGAAATGTTCGGCATCCTCGCCGACAGCGGCCGCGCCTCGCCGTAGAGGCGCCACTCGAACACTGTGGCGTAGTGCAGCACGGCACGACAGTACTCGCGGGTCTCGGTGAAGGGCACGGTGTCGACCCAGATATCGGCCGGCAGGGTCTCGGCCTTCGGCAGCCACTGCTTCACCCTCCCCGGCCCTGCGTTGTAGGCGGCGGTGGCGAGCACCTGGTTCTCGTCGAACTTGTCCAGCACGTAGCGCAGGTAGGCGCTGCCAAGGCGCATGTTGGAGGCCGGATCGTGCAGATCGCTGCTTCCTGGAGCCGGCAGGTCGAACTTCTTCGCCACGTACTTGGCCGTCTCAGGCATGAGCTGCATCAGGCCCTGGGCCCCGGCACTGGAGCCGATGTCCGGCATGAAGGCGCTCTCGCGCCGCATGACGCCGAACATCCAGCCGCTGTCGATGGCGGTCTGGCGGGCGAAGCGTTCGACGTCGTCCCGCCACGGCAGGGGAAAGCGGACCTCGAGATCCTCGAGGCCGGCATGGCGCGCCTTGCCCATGGTGATGGCGGCACGGTCCATCCAGCCCCAGCGGGCGGCCAGGTGCGCGGCGGCGCGCAGGCTCGACGGGTCCAGGTCACGCAGGGCCACCTGCCATTCCTTGCGTGCCTCGCTCACCAGGCCCATGGCATGGAACTCGCGCGCACGGCGGACGGCCGGGCGGGCGGCAACCTGCTCGACCATCTCGTCGGGAGGCAGATCGACATAGGCGAGCCCGTAGCGGACGCCGGCACGGTCCGCCGCCAACAGGCCGTAGTAGCTGACGCCCCGGGCGACATCCCGCCAGATCTGCCGCGCGGCATCATCCTGCCCCAGCGCCTCCATGGCCCGGGCGCGCCAGTAGCGCCACTCCTCCTCGGCCTGCTCCTCCGCCGGCATGGCCTCGATGGCGGCGAGCACCCGATCCCAGCGCTGGGTGCGGAGGGCCGCGCGCACCTTCCAGGCACGGCCCTCCTTGTCGAGGGCTCCGGAGGGCACGCCCTCGAACCAGTCGGAGGCCTCAGGCCGATGCTGGCGGGCCGCTGCCATGGCGATCCCGCCCTCCGCCTCGTGGCGCACCGCGGCCGGCATGGCCCCGCGCGCCGCCAGGCCAAGCCAGAGCGCGCGCGCCTCGCCTGCATCCTTGCGCGCCACGCGCTTGATGGCGTCGGCCAGCATGAGGTGCAGCACCGCATCGCCCCGTGCGCCCTTCTGCCGCTCAAGGAAGCGCTCGGGCGACTTGCGCGCCTCCACCCAGACGGGGATGCGGTCCTGCGCTCCAACCCGCGTGGCCAGGCGGCGCGCCTCGCTGGTCCGGCCATCCTCCATGGCCTGCTCGATGCGCTTCCAGAGCCGCTCCGAGGTCAGATACCCCGCCTCCGCCAGCCAATCCTCGATCTGCTGGCAGGCCTCCGGCATCGCCTTGCCTTCGTTCCACAGCGCGAGCACCTCCCCCGGCTGGGGGCGCGCCCCCAGCGCCACAGCGCGGGCCACCATGCGCTGGCAGCGGAATTCGAAGCCCTCCAGCGCGGCATCATCGAAGGCGAGATAGGACGCCCAGTCGCCCGTGTCGGCGAACAGGCGCAACATGCGCTTGCGCAGGTCCTCGGCCATGAAGCTGTCCGGCACCTCGCGCAGGAAGGCGGCGACCTCCCCGGCGGGCGCCGCCTCGAGGCGCGCGCGCAGATCGAGGTAGCGCAGGTAATCCTTCAACGGGTAGTCCCGCAGATCGTCCAGACGGGCCAGCGCCGTATCACGCTGGCCCGCCTGGAGGGCCGCGAGGGCCTCGCGGAAGAGGGGGCGATCATCCTCCACCCCCGCCCATGTGGGGGAGGGCATGGCACCGCCGAGAAGCAGGGCAACAACCAGTGGGCCGGCAGACAAACGCATAAAGCATCCGCGCCCGAGGGCGCTCCTGTGGAGGGATGGGGTTCGGTCGGCATAGCGTTGCCATCCGTCCGGATGGACTTTCGCGCCGATTGCATCACAATTTTAGCCCATGTACACCGGCCGATTCGCCCCGACCCCGAGCGGTCCGCTCCATTTCGGTTCCCTGATCGCCGCCCTGGCGAGCTTTCTCGATGCCCGCGCCCACGGGGGGCGCTGGCTGGTGCGCATCGAGGACCTGGACCCGCCGCGCTGCATGCCCGGCGCGGCAGACACCATCCTGCGCCAGCTGGAGGCCCACGGGCTGGAGTGGGATGGTGAAGTCGTCCACCAGTCCACCCGCACCGAGGCCTATCGCGAGGCGCTGGAGGCCCTGCGCCGGCTTGGCCTGGCCTATCCCTGCACCTGCTCGCGCACCGAAATCCGCGCCCAGGCCTCGCGCATGGGGCGCGAGGGCCCGATCTATCCCGGCACCTGCCGCATGCGCCCCCCCATTCCCGGCCGGCAGCATGCCATGCGGCTCGACACCCGTGGCGCGGTGATCGACTTCACCGACCGCCTGTACGGACCGATACGGCAGGACATCGGGAACGAACTGGGTGATTTCATCATCTGGCGGGTGGAGGACATCGCCAGCTACCACCTCGCGGTGGTGGTCGACGATGCCTGGCAGGGGGTGACCGACGTGGTTCGCGGCGCCGACCTGCTCGACTCCACCCCTCGCCAGATTCTCCTGCAGCGTCTGCTCGGCCTGGCGGAGCCGCGCTACCTGCACCTGCCGCTTGCGCTGGCGCCAAATGGTCAGAAGCTCTCCAAGCAGAACCTTGCCCCGGCGCTCGCGCTGGAGACCTCAGCACAGGAGCTGGTGCGCGCCCTGCACTTCCTCGGCCAGTCGCCCGAGCCGGGGCTTGCGGGGGCGCGGCCCGAGGAGATCGTGGCCTGGGCCATCCCCCGCTGGCGTCCCGAGGCCATCCCCACCGGACACCGCGCCATCAGTTGATGGGCGTGCTTCTAGGCAGGGTCAGCACCGGGCTCCCCTCCCCCTCCTGCACGATCACCCAGGCCTTGCCGTCGTGGCTGTAACTCAACCCCTCGTACTGCCTGGCCCCAGGCAGATCGTACACCTTCGGCGTGCCGCGCAGGGCCTCGAGCCAGGATTGCCCGGCCTGCCTTGGGAAGGCATACAGATGCGCATAGGTCAGCACGGCCACCTCGCCCCCATCCGGGGCAAAGGCCATGTCGGTGGGCTGGTGGGTGAAGGGCAGCACCTTCAGCTCGCTCGGCATGCCCGTGGTCAGGGGGGCGGCAAGCTCCGCGATCTCGCCCAGGTAATCGAGCTTGCGCGATCCGCCCTTGCCTGCCAGCAGCGGGGCGCGGTACAGGCGCGCGGGGACGTCGCGCTTGCTGAGGATATAGACGGCCCCCTCCGCGCCATCCACGGCCATGGCCTCGGCATCGCGCGGACCGTCGGGATAGGTCAGGCGCAGGGTCCAGGCCGGACCGACGTGCAGCCGCCCCTCGGCCTTCCCAGGCTCCTCGACGGCATCCAGGCGAATGCCGCGACCGCGCCGGGCACGGTTGTCGCCCAAGTCGCCGATCAGCAGGTAACCCTTCCCCTTCCAGCGGAAGGCGCTGATCGCTTCCCAATCGTAGGGCTTGAGTCCATCGACCCACAGCTCGCCGCGCACGCGCCCCGCCACGTCGATAGCGTAAAGCAGCGGCTCGGTCGACTGGCTGTCGAAGAAGGCGCGGCTGTCATTGTGGGCCCAGTAGATCCCCGTCTGTCGGGTGGATGCGGCCAGCCCGCTCACCTCCTCAATACGCGGATCGAGCCGGGTCTCAGCTCCGCCGAACTGGCTTGAGGCCACGCTCTGGCAGGCCGTCAGGAGGGTGAGCAGCAGGCCGGCAAGGCCCAGGAGGCTCGGATGGGCGATGGGCTGGGAACAGGCAAAGGCTGGCATGCGGACAGTCGTTCGGGAAGGAAAAATGGACCCAATGGTATGCCAGGCGTGGCTCGGCTTCATGCCCCGCCGGGCCGCACGCAACAAAAAAGCGCGGACTTGCCGCGCTTTTTCAGTGGCCTTATGCGGACCGCAATCAGAGCTTGCTGGCCTCGCTGGCCAGGTATTCGGCCACACCCTGCGGATCGGCCTTCATGCCCTTGTCGCCCTCCTTCCAGCCGGCCGGACAGACCTCGCCGTGCTGCTCGGTGAACTGCAGCGCGTCGACCATGCGCAGGGTTTCATCGATGTTGCGCCCCAGCGGCAGGTCGTTGACCACCTGATGACGCACAATGCCGCTCTTGTCGATCAGGAAGGTGCCGCGGAAGGCCACGTTGCCGTCCGGGGTTTCCACATCGTAGGCCTTGCAGATGGCGTGGTTCATGTCGGCCACCAGGGTGTAACGGACCGGACCGATGCCGCCCTTCTCGACCGGGGTGTTGCGCCAGGCGTTGTGGGTGAAGTGGGAGTCGATGGAGACACCGATCACCTCGACGTTGCGCTTCCTGAATTCCTCGATGCGGTGATCGAAGGCGATCAGCTCGGAGGGACAGACGAAGGTGAAGTCGAGCGGGTAGAAGAAGATGACCGCGTATTTGCCGCGGATGGCGGAATCGAGACGGAAATCCTCGACGATCTGGCCATTGCCGAGCACGGCGGCGGCGGTGAAGTTGGGGGCCTGACGGCCGACGAGTACGCCCATGGAGGTTCTCCTTGTTGCCTGGGTGGGTCAGAAGCCCGATGAGTCTAGTCGGATTTGGACGACATGCTCAACCATTGATCCGATGGTATTTGGCCTCCAGCTCCTCGCGCGTCTCTTTGTGCTCCGGGTCCGGGATGATGCAGTCCACCGGGCAGACCTCGACGCATTGGGCGGTGTCGTAGTGCCCCACGCACTCGGTGCACAGACTCGGGTCGATGACGTAAATCTCATCCCCCTGGGAGATGGCGCCGTTCGGGCACTCCGGCTCGCACACGTCGCAGTTGATGCATTCGTCGGTAATCAGCAGGGCCATGATGCCTCCCGGTTGGATCAGAAAAATCGGCGCGAATATTAGCCAAACTTGACCTTCAACGCAGCCTGCACGTTCGGCGGCACGAAGGGCGAGACGTCCCCGCCGAGCCTCGCGATCTCGCGCACCAGGGTGGAGGCAAGGAAGCTGTAGCTCTCCGCCGGGGTGAGGAAGACCGTCTCGAGCGCGGGATCCAGGCGGCGGTTGATCGCCGCAAGCTGCATCTCGTACTCGAAGTCCGACACCGCGCGCAGGCCGCGGATCACCGCCCGCGCCCCCATCGCGCGGGCGAAATCGACCAGCAGGCCATGGAACGGTTCCACCCTCACCCCGGGAATGCCCGCCAGGGCCTCGCGCGCCATCGCCGTGCGCTCCGCGAGATCGAACACCGGGGTCTTGGTGCTGTGTGCCGCGACCCCCACCACCACCTCGCCGAACAGCGAGGCCGCGCGCCGGATCACGTCGATGTGGCCGAGGGTGATCGGGTCGAAGGTGCCGGGATAGATGGTGGTGGTCATGGCTCGGTTCAAGGGCTGAGGTGGTAGAGATAGTACCCCACCTCGCCCGCCGCGCCCTGGCGCAGCAGGGCCCAGCCCGACAGCACCTGCGGGGGACCGAGTTTCGCGGGGCGCTCCACGTAGATGCGCGCCTCCGGCGCGAGCCAGCCCGCCCCGTCGATGGCTGCCAGCGCCTTCTCCAGCAGGTCGCTGGCATAGGGCGGATCGAGGAAGACCACGTCGTACGGCCGGGACGGGGCGTGGCGCAGGAAGGCCTGCGCATCCTGGTGATGCACCCGCGCCCGGTCAAGCAGGCGCAGCACGTCGAGGTTGGACTCGAGCAGGCGCGCCGCCCCGCCGTCCTTTTCGACCAGGTCGCACCAGGCCGCCCCGCGCGAGAGCGCCTCAAGGCCGAGCACCCCGCTGCCGGCGAACAGGTCGAGCACCCGCGCGCCCGGCAGGAGGGGGGCGAGCCAGTTGAACAGGGTCTCGCGCACCCGATCCGGGGTCGGACGCAGGCCGGGCCGGTCGAGCACCTTGAGCTGGCGGCGCTTGTGTTCGCCGCCGATGATCCGGACGATGTTACTGCTGCGGGCCACCCACGATCACCATGATGAGCCGGTCGGGATGGATGCGGCGCTGCCAGGCGGCGCGGATGTCGTCCACGCTGGTTGCCTCGACCCGTTTCGGATACTGGTCGAGGAAGTCGAGCGGCAGGCGGTAGAGGCCGATGATCGACAGCCAGTCGGCGATCTCGCGGTTGCTGTCGAGCCTGAGCGGGAAGCCGCCGACGATGTTCTTCTTGGCATGATCGAGCTCCGCCGCGGTCGGCCCCTCCTTGACGAAGCGGGCCAGGTTGTCGCGCAGCAGGGCCTCCGCCTGCCCCGCCTGATCGAGCCGGGTCTGGAGCCCCATCTGGAACGGGCCGGGAACGGCCATCGGCAAAAGGTAGCTGTACACGCTGTAGGCCAGACCACGCTTCTCGCGGATCTCCTCCATCAGGCGGGAGGAGAAACCGCTGCCGCCGAGCACGTGGTTGCCGACATAGAGCGGGAAGTAGTCCGCATCACTGCGCGCCATGCCCACCTGCCCGGCCAGGATGGTCACCTGGGTGGAGGGGAAGGGGATACGCACGGTCTTGCCTTCGACCGGTTCCGCGGGGTTGGGCAGAGGCGGAAGGGGCTCGCCCTGGGGGACAGCGGCGGCCAGGCGTTCGGCCAGCTGCTCGGCCTGTGCGCGGCTCAAATCGCCGACCAGGGCGATCACCATGCCGGCGGCGACGTAGTGGCGGCGGTGGAAGTCGCGCACGTCCCCGACCTTGAGCGCCTGCAGGCTGTCCGCCTCGCCCTCCGGCTGGAAGGCATACGGATGGTTGCCGTAGAGGGCCTTGTAGAAGGCGCGGCGGGCCACCTCCCCCGGCTGCTGCTCGCCGGCCTTCAGGCCCAGCAGGGCGCGCTCGCGCTCGCGACGGAAGTCCTCCTCGGCCAAGCGCGGCCGCCCCATGACGGCGACGAAGGTTTCCAGGGCCGACTCGAGCCGGGCGGGGTCGCTCAGGCTGCGCAGGCTGAGGGTGGCGGCGTCCTGACTGGCCGAGGCGCCGAAGCGCGCGCCGACGTTCTCGAAGGCCTCGGCCACGGCCTGCGCATCCCTCTCGCCCGCCCCCTGGTCCAGCAGCGCGGCAGTCAGACTGGCCAGGCCGTGCGCCGCGCCATCGCGCGCACTTCCGGCATCGAAGCTGACGCGGATGTCGACCATCGGCAGGGCGCGCGCCTCAACGAACAGCACCCGGACGCCGCCGGACGTCTCCCAGTGCTGGATGGGCAAGCCGGCCCAGGCGGGGACGGCCACGAACAGGAGTAGCAGGCCGCGCAACAGATCAGCGAACATGACGGGCACCTCCCATGCCTTCCGGACGTGGCGGCGTCGCCCCGGGTTCGAGCGGCAGCGGGTCAAGCACCCCGACCGTCAGCCGGTCGTCGATCAGGTACTTGCGCGCCACGGCCTGCACCTGCTCGGCGGTCACCGCCTCGATGCCTGGCACCAACTCGTTCAGGCGCCGGTGCCCCAGGCCGACCGTCTCATAGGCCCCAAGGCGCATGGCCTGGTAGAACACCGAATCGCGCCCGTAGACCTCAGCCGCGATGACCTGCGCCTTGACGCGCGCCAGCTCCGCCGCACTGACCGGCTCGTCGTGCAGGCGGGCGATCTCCCGGCGCAGGGCCTGTTCGAGCTGGCCCACCGATACTCCTTCGGAGGGCACCGCGGAGATTTGGAACAGGTCCTGCAGGCGGCTGTCCGCGCCGTAGCCCGCACTCACCTCGCCGGCCAGGCGCGACTCGCGTACCAGGCTCTGCTGCAGGCGCGCGCTCTGGCCGCCATCCAACACCCCTGCAAGAACTTCCAGCGCGTAGGCCTCCCAGGCGGGCACGTCGTCCAGGAGCACCGGCACCCGGTAGCCCATGAGCAGGGCCGGCAACCTGGCCGGGGCGCGCAGCACCATGCGCCGCTCGCCGGCCTGCTCGATCGCCTGGCGGCGCTCGCGCCCGGCCAGCTCGAAGGGCTGCAGCGGACCGAAATACTTGAGCGCGAGCCGCTTCACCTCGGCAGGCGTCACGTCGCCGACCACCACGAGGGTGGCATTGTTCGGCGCATAGTGGGCGCGATACCAGCTGCGCAGGTCCTCAGCCCGGAGCCGGTCGAGATCGTCCATCCAGCCGATGATCGGGTGGTGGTAGCCGCCATTGAGCCAGGCCATGGCCTGGAATTGCTCGTACAGGCGGGCGTTGGGGTCGTCCTCCGTGCGCATGCGGCGCTCCTCCTTGACCACCTCGACCTCCTTGACGAAGTCCTCCTCACGCAAAAGCAGGTTGCGCATGCGGTCGGCCTCGAGCTCAAGGGCGACCTCCAAATGCTCCTTGGCCAAGGTCTGGAAATAGGCGGTGTAGTCGCGGCTGGTGAAGGCGTTCTCCTGCCCGCCATGCGCGGCGATGATCTCGGAGAACTTGCCGGCGGGCACCTTGGCCGTGCCCTTGAACATCATGTGCTCGAGCACGTGCGAGATGCCCGTCAGCCCGCCGGGTTCGTCGCTCGAGCCAACCTTGTACCAGACCTGCGAGGTCACCACCGGGGCGCGATGATCCGGCTGGACGAGGATGCGCAGACCATTGGGCAGGTGATCCTCGAAGACTTGGGGAGCGGCCTGCGCGAGGCTTGCGCACCACAAGCCGACGCACAACAAGATCCATCGCGGCATGACGGGTCTCCGTGAAAGTTCGGGCCAAAAAGTTCGTGGATGATACGATACAGGGATATCCCTAGCGTGCGACAAGAGCATTCCATGTTTGGTTTCCTGCGCCGTTTCCGGCGTGAAGACAAAGCCGAAGAAACCGCCCTGCCCCAGGCCGAACTCAGCGCGCCCGGGGCCCTCGCCGAGCCCCAAGCCGAGCCTGTCGAGCCCCCTGCCCTCGCGCAGGAGCCCCCCCAGCCCAGCATCGAGCCGGTGCCTCCCTCACTGCCCCAGCAGGGGGAGCCCACCGAGCCGCCGGCCGGCGGACTGTGGTCCAGCCTGCGCAGCAAGCTCGCCCGCACCCGTGCCGGCCTGACCGAAGGGCTCGCGAGCCTCGTGCTGGGCAAGAAGCAGATCGATGACGAGCTGCTGGAGGACATCGAGACCCGCCTGCTGCTTGCCGATGTCGGCATGGAGACCACGCAGGAGATCATCGCCGAGCTGACCCGGCGCGTCTCGCGCAAGGAACTCAAGGACCCCGAGGCCCTGCTCGAGGCCCTGTACGAGCACATGGTGCGCCTGCTGGAACCGGTGGCCCAACCCCTGGTGATCGACCCGGGCAGGAAACCGCATGTGATCCTGGTCGTCGGCATCAACGGCGCGGGCAAGACCACCACCATCGGCAAGCTCGGCCAGCGTTACGCGCAGGCCGGGCACAAGGTGATGCTGGCGGCAGGGGATACCTTCCGCGCCGCCGCCGTCGAGCAACTGCAGGCTTGGGGGGCGCGCACCGGCGTACCGGTCATCGCCCAGGGCCAGGGCGCAGATTCCGCCGGGGTGGTGTTCGATGCCCTGCAGGCGGCCAGAGCGCGCGGCGCGGACGTGCTGATCGCGGACACGGCCGGCCGCCTGCATACCCAGGGCGGCTTGATGGAGGAGGTCAAGAAGGTCAAGCGCGTGCTCGCCAAGCTTGACCCGAGCGCCCCGCACGAGGTGCTTTTGGTACTGGATGCGAGCATCGGCCAGAACGCGCTGAACCAGGCCGTACAGTTCAACGAGGCACTGGGCGTGACCGGACTCGTCATCACCAAGCTCGACGGCACGGCCAAGGGCGGCATCGTGTTCGCCATCACCCGCAGGCTCGGCCTGCCGATCCGCTTCATCGGCGTGGGGGAGAAGGCCGAGGACCTCCGCCCGTTCAATGCGCGCGAATTCGTCGACGCCCTGCTCGACCACGAGTCCTGATGCCCGGAGGGAGGCCATGATCGAGTTCAGCCGGGTCAGCAAGACCTATCCGAACGGGCAGGCGGCACTGCAGGAGGTCAGCTTCCGCCTGCCGGCCGGCCGCATGGCCTTCCTCACCGGCCCCTCCGGCGCCGGGAAAAGCACCTTGCTCAAGCTGATCCCGCAGATCGAGCGCCCAAGCTCAGGCAAGGTGCTGATCCATGGCACCGACATCGGCCGGCTGGCGGGCTGGCGCATCCCGCACCTGCGCCGCCGCATCGGCCTGATCTTCCAGGATCCGCACCTGTTGTCCGAATTGAGCGTGTTCGACAACATCGCCCTGCCCCTGCGCGTGCAACACTACCCGCGCGAGGAGACCGCCCGCCGGGTGCGGGCCGCGCTGGACAAGGTCGGCCTGCTGGATCGCGAGAGGGCACGCCCGCAGGAGCTCTCCGGCGGCGAGCAGCAGCGCGTCAACATCGCCCGCGCCCTGGTCGCCAAGCCCTCGATCATCCTGGCGGATGAGCCGACCGGCAACCTCGACCCCGAGCTCGCGCTCGAGATCATGCGCCTGTTCACCCAGTTCAATGCCGCCGGCGTGACCATGCTGATCGCCACCCATGCCCTGGGGCTGATCAACCAGTTCGATGCCCCGCGCCTGATGCTGCGCGATGGACGCCTGCACATGGAGGAGGCATGAGCCGCAACCACGCCCAGCGCGGACACACCGCCCAAGTCCGCCTCCATGCCTGGCTGTCCCATCACGGTGAAAGCCTGCGCGACGCCCTCCGCCGCCTCAAACGCCGCCCCTTCGGCCACCTGCTCAGCATGCTGGTCATCGCCGCCAGCCTGACCATTCCCATCACCCTTCTCGCCACCCTGCACGGCGCCCGCACCGGCCTCGCGGGCTGGTCGAACGAGGCCGCCCAGCTGCAACTTTTCCTCAAGCCGGCGGCGAGCAGCAGCGAGGCCGAAGCCCTGCTGCGCTCGCTCCGCCAGGATCAGGCGATCGCGGAGGCACGCCTGATCACCCCGGAGGAAGGGCTGGCCCAACTTGCCCGCGCCCATGCGCTCGACGGCCTGCTGGATGAACTGAAGGACAATCCCCTGCCGGCCGTGATCGAACTCCGGCCGCACTCGGCCGCGGACCTGGAGGGCCTGCGCACGCGCCTGGCCGGCCGCCCCGAGGTCGACACGGTGCGGATGGATTCGGAGGCGGTCCAGCGCCTGCGTGGACTGATCGATGCCGGCGAGCGACTGACGCTGATCTTCCTCGTCATCCTCGCCCCCGCGCTGGCGATCACCGTCGGCAACACCATCCGCCTGGAACTCGAGCGGCGCGCCGAGGAGGTGCGCCTGCTGCAGCTGATCGGCGCCACCCATGCCTTCATCCGCCGCCCGCTGCTCTATGCCGGGGCCATCCTCGGCCTGGGCGGGACGCTGCTTGGCCTGCTGTTCGCAGGCCTGGCCATGCGCCTGCTGCTTCAGGCCGCAGCAGACAGCGGCTGGCAGATCGCCCTGCCGACCGTGCCGTCCTACCTTCTGCTGATCCTCATCCCCGTTGGCATGGCGCTCGGGATACTGGCCGCCTGGCTGGCCAGCGCGCTGCAAATCCGTCGCATCCGTCCGGCCTGAACCGCGCCTGCGCCTTGGGAACCTTTTTGCGGATTAGCACTCGAACCCAACGAGTGCTAAATTCATCCGGGTAATCCCCAGGGGTTCGACCAATGCAAGAACTTGCCCACCTTTCCGCCCTGCCGGCCCAGCGTGAGGCCTTCGCCGCCTATCTGGCCGAGGTTCGCCAGATCCCGCTGCTCGCTGCCGAGGACGAATACCGTTTGGCGGTTCGCCTGCGCGATGACAAGGACTTGGATGCCGCGCGGCAGCTGGTGATGGGGCACCTGCGTTTCGTCGTACACATCGCGCGCAGCTACACGGGCTACGGCCTGCCACTGAGCGAACTGGTGCAGGAAGGCAACATCGGTCTGATGAAGGCGGTGCGCCGCTACGAGCCGGACCGCAAGGTGCGCCTGATCACCTTCGCCGTGCATTGGATCCGGGCGGAGATCCACGAGTTCATCCTGCGCAACTGGCGCATGGTGCGGGTGGCCACCACCAAGGCCCAGCGCAAGCTGTTCTTCCGTCTGCGCGGCATGCGCGACGGCGAGCGCTGGCTGAGCCAGGACGAGGCCCAAGCCATCGCCGGGGAGTTGAACGTCCCGGTCAAAGAGGTGTTCGAGATGGAGTCCCGCCTGTTGGGGCGCGACGTCGCCATCGAGCCGGAGCAGGACGAGGAGGCGCACCTGGCCCCGCTCGCCTGGCTTGAGGCCCCGGACAGCGATCCGGCCGAGGCGCTGGAGCAGATCGACAGCATGGGATTCCGCCTGGAGCAGCTCGAATCCGCCCTCGAGGCCCTCGATGCCCGCAGCCGCGACATCGTCCGCCGCCGCTGGCTGGTCGAGGGCGAGAAGGCGACGTTGCACGAGCTGGCCGCCGAGTACCAGGTCTCCGCCGAGCGCATCCGCCAGATCGAGCAGGCCGCCATGCGCAAGATGCGCCAGGCCATCAGCGTGGAATAAGCCGGAACGGAAGGTTCGTTTACCGCCCCCTGCATAGCAAAAGGCCCGCACACGTGCGGGCCTTTCCGTTTTGGGCCGGCGGGGAGGTCTCTCCCTGCCGACCGGCAAGGCGATCAGCTGAAGATCACGCTCAGGAAGCTCAGCCAGGAGAAGATGATCAGACCGATGACGAAAGTGAAGGCTGCATTCTGGAAGTTGAACATGTGGGCCATGTGATGTGCTCCTGTCGTTAATGTTTTGGCTGTATGTCCGGTGGCGTTTCCCGCGGCTCCGCGGACGGCCCCTGCGGCCTGGGAATGCGCGGGTCGTCGTCATCCATGAGGATGCGATGCGCCGGCCCCTCGAGGTCGTCGTACTGGCCGCTGCGCACGGTCCACACCACGGCCCAGATCATGATCCCCATCACAACGATGCTGAGGGGGACCAGGAAATAAAGAATATCCACAGACCAACCCGGTTTATTTGCGCAAGCTACCCGTTCCCCTCTAACGGCGCAAGCGCAAGGCGTTTAATACCACAATAATCGAGCTTAATGACATGCCGATCGCCGCGAGCCAGGGGGGGACGAAGCCCGCGGCGGCGGCGGGCACGGCGACCAGGTTGTAACCCAGCGCCCAGGCGAGGTTCTGGCGGATGATGGCCATGGTCCGGCGTGCGACGCGCACCCCGGCCGGGATGTGGCTCAGGTTTTCGGACAGCAGGATCATATCCGCCGAGGCCTGGGCCAGTTGGGTGCCGCCCCCCATGGCCAGCGAGACCTGGGCGCCGGCGAGGACCGGCGCATCGTTCACGCCATCCCCCACCATCACCACCACCTCGCCCCGCTCCTGCAGCTGGTGCAGGTGGCTCAGCTTGTCCTGGGGCAGCAGGCCACCGCGCGCATGGGGGATGCCGAGTTCGCGCGCCACCCGTTCGGCTTCCTGCGGCCGGTCCCCGCTCAGCAGGCTGACCGCAAGCCCCAGCTCGCGCAACTCGCGGATTGCACCGACAGCCTCCTCGCGCGGCGCATCGCGCAACACGAACCAGGCCAGCGCTCCGCCCGTGTCGGCCAGCAGGACAACCGTCCCGGCCGATTCCGGGATGATCGGCACGGGCCGGCCGGACAGGGCCATGGCGAAGTCCGCCACACCGATGCGCAAGCGGCGGCCGCCGACACACCCCTCCATGCCCTGCCCCGGTACGGCGCAGACCTCGTCCGCGGCCACCCCATGCCCCGCCTTGCTTACGATGGCGCGCGCCACGGGGTGTTCGGAGGCCCGCTCAAGTGCCGCCGCCCAGGCGAGCGCCTCGGCCTCGCATGCCTGGCCCAAGGGGATCACGCGCTCGAGCGAGAGGCGACCATCGGTCAGGGTACCGGTCTTGTCGAACACCACATGCGTGGCCCGGGCCAGAGTCTCGAGGGCATGGCCACGGGTCACCAGCAAGCCAAGACGGGTCAGCCGGCCGGTAGCCGCGGTCAGGGCGGCGGGCGTGGCAAGGCCGAGGGCACAGGGGCAGGTGACCGCGAGCAGGGACACGGTGATCCAGAACGCGCGGGATGGCTCGTGCAGCCACCACCACACTGCCACCAGCACGCTGACCACGAGCAGGCCGAGGATGAACCACTGCGCCGCACGGTCCGCCAGCTGCCCGATGCGCGGCTTCTCGGCCTGGGCGCGGTCCAGCAGGCGGAGGATGGAGGACAGGACAGTTTCCTCGCCAACCTTCTCCACCCGTACGAGCAGCGGGCTCTCGACGTTCACCGCACCGCCGATCACCGCATCCCCGGGGCCGCGCCCGCGCGGCACGCTCTCCCCGGTCAGGAGCGACTCATCCACGCTGCTGTGCCCCTCCAGCACCACGCCGTCGGCCGGGATGCTTTCGCCGGGGCGCACCCGCACCCGGTCCCCCGGGCGCAGCTCGGCCACCGCGACCATGTGCTCGACACCGTCCTCGTCGATCCGGGCGGCGATGTTCGGCAACAGCTTCACCAGGGCCTCGGCCGCCTCACCCGCCTTGTGCCGGGCGAGCATCTCCAGATAGCGCCCGGCCAGCAGCAGGAAGGCGAACATGGTGACGGTGTCGAAGTACACCTCGCCGGTGTTGGTCACCGTGGCCCAGGCGCTGGCCAGGAAAGTCAGCGCGAGAGTGATACTCACCGGCAGGTCCATGCCCAGCCGCTTCTGCCGCAGATCGCGCCAGGCGGAGGTAAAGAAGCCGAGCGAGCTGTAGAAGATCACCGGCAGGGTGATGACCAGGCTCGCCCAGCGCAGGAATTGCCGCAGCCCCTCATCCATGCCGTGAAAATCGCCCGAATACAGGGCAATGGCCGTCATCATCGCCTGCATCATGCCGAGCCCCGCCACCCCCACGCGCCGGAGTGCCTGGGCACGCTCGCGCTTGAAGGCGGCCTCTTGGCGCCCGGCATCGAAGGGGTGGGCCTGGTAGCCGATCGAGGTGATCGCCCGCAGGATCTCGCTCAACTGGATCTGGCGCGCATCCCATTGCACCCGGGCGCGCTTGGTGGCGTAGTTGATGTTGAAGGCCAAAACGCCCGGCAAGGCGCGCACATGTTTCTCGTTCAGCCATACGCAGGCGGCGCAGGTGATGCCCTCGAGGATCAGGGCCGCTTCGCGCATATCCCCCTGGCCGCTGACGAAGCTGCGCTGGAGAGCTTCGCTGTCATACAGGCGCAGCCCCTCGAGTTCCTGCGGGATCAGGTCATGCGCACGGTCGGCCGGCTGGGTGCGATAGCTGTAGTACTCCTCCATCCCACCATCGACGATCGCCTGGGCCACGGCCTGGCACCCCGGGCAACACATGGCGCGCGGCCGATCCTTGACGCGTACGGAATAGTGCGCCCCCGGCGGGATCGGCAGGCCGCAATGGAAGCACTCGCCCTCCCCGGGCAGAGGACGGGGGTCAGACATGGCTCAAGAGACGCCGGTCAGGGGGCCGCGACATCCGTCGCGGCCCTCACCTCATGGATATCCTCGCCACGCTGGACGACGATAACCACCTGCCAAAGGCCAGCGAGGGGTGGGGTGGCATTGGCACGGTAGAAACCAGGCTCGACCTCGGGCAGGGCCAGGCTGAAGTCCTCACGCTGGTTGGAGGGGCGCAGGAAGCGCGCGCTGACCTCGGCGCCGCTGATGGGTGAGCCGTGACGATCGCGTGCCCGCACCTGGAACGGCGCCTCCCGGTCCTTGACTGGATCCCCTAGCCAGCCGTAGTCCACCTGCCAGCCGCGCTCCTTCTGCAGCTCGACCCGGCGTAGATAGTCGTTGTAGAGCGCTTCCTTCTTCTGGTAGTCGTGCGAGGTCACGCCAGGAAAGTACGAGCTCACCGCCTCCCCCTGCTTGGGTTTGGGCAGCAGCCAAGCGCTGACGCGGCTGTCCAGCCCGCCGGTGGCGACCGTGACGAACACGGCGTCCAGGGCGATGATCACGGCGAAGAAGCCGATGATCAGTCCCGGCCCCCAGCGGAAACTGCGCCCTTCATCCCGCCGCTGCTGCTCTCCTTGATGAGCCAGCACGCCAAGGATGAAGACCACCACCAGGTAGACCGCAAGATGAATGGCCAGCACATCGGCACCGGGCCAGTTCAGCAAGGCGAACGGCAGGTAGAAACCAGGCGTGAGGATGGCAAGGATAACCGCCGACTGACGCCCTCCGAGGCGAACCAGGCGGTTCAACCCCAGGAAGGCAAGCACGATCAGCAGGATGCCTACACCGAGCGAAATCAGGATGGACATGGGTCGTGATCAACGCGGCATGTTGAAGGTGGCATTCATCGCCACGGGTTCGATCTGGCCATCCTTGTCGGTCAGCACGAAGCGGAAGTTCTGCTGCGTGCCCTTGGCCCCCGCGGGCAGCTTTACCCTCACCAGCAGACGCAGCAGCTTGTCGGACGGCACCTCGATATCCTTCTTACCCCCGGCGATCTCGATCTCCGCGTCCTTCAGGCCCTCAACGCCGAGATCGAGACGGAGCGGGCGGGGGACCTTGTTGTTGATCTTGATCTCGTAGCTGTTCTGCACCCGGCCATCGGCCAGGGTCACCGCCAGGGGATTGCGCACCTGGTTCACCGCGAAGTCCATCGGCGCCTGATGCAGGACGCCGTAGGCCAAGAGCCCGATGACCACCAGGATCGCCAGACCGTAACCGATCGTCTTCGGCTTGAAAACCCGCGGTTTTACCCCGGTTTCAATTTCCTGCTCGGAGGCATAGCGAATCAGGCCGCGGTCCCAGCCCTGCTTGTCCATGATTTCGTTGCAGGCATCAATGCACAGGCCACAGTTGATGCAGGCGATCTGCAGACCGTTGCGGATGTCGATGCCGGTCGGGCAGACCTGCACGCACAGGCCGCAATCGACGCAGTCCCCGTGCCCGGCCGCCTGGCGCTCCTCCCGGGTCTTCAGGCCACGCCCGAGGTGGGCGCGCCCCTTCTCGCCCTCGCCACGCTTGTAGTCGTAGGAGGGGATAAGGGTCTCCTTGTCGAACATCACCGTCTGGAAGCGGGAATAGGGGCACATGTAGATGCACACCTGCTCGCGCACGAAGCCGGCCACGACAAAGGTAATGGCGGTCAGCAGGCCGATGGTGATGTAGGCCGCCGATGCCGCATGGCCGGTGAAAAAGTCACCGAGCAGGCCCGGGGCATCCGTCCAGTAGGCCGTGAAGGTGAAACCGGTGATCCAGGCAAAGACCAACCATGCGGCCCAGGTCAGACCCTTTTTGCTGATCTTCTCGGCATTCCAGGGCATCTTGTCGATGTTGATGCGTTTCTGACGGTCACCCTGAACCCAGCGTTCAATGAACATGAACGCGTCAGTCCACAGGGTCTGGAAGCAGAAATAGCCGCAGAAGGCACGGCCGACCACGCCAGTGACGAAGAACAACAGCCAGGCGAAGATGATCAGCGCGCCGGCCAGCCAGTAGATGTCCTGCGGATGAACGATCAGGTCGAAGATGTAGAAGCGGCGGCCAGGGATATCGAAAAGCACCGCCTGCGAAGGCCCGTCACCACGATCCCAGCGCAACCAGGGCAGGAGGAAGAAGACGGCGTAGGCCAGCACCAGCATCCCCGTCTTGAAAGTACGGAAGGTGCCCTTCACCGACTTCGGATGAATGGCGACGCGTTCCTGGTAGAGCTTTTCTTCCGTCTCGACGGACATACCTCGGGCTCCTGTGCATTCATTATCGAATGCTGATAATCATACAACAGACAGGGTCTTGGCCTGCGCAAAAAAAATGCCGGCAAAGCCGGCATTTTCAAGTACGAAGCACGTAGGAAGCGGTTACTTGCCGCCGCCCAGTTCGTGCACGTACACGGTCAGCATCTTGATTTCCTCAGGCTTGAGGCGACTGCCAAAGGCCGGCATCTCGCGCTGAATGCCCTTGTTGATCACGCCAGCGACCAGCTTCTTCTTTTCTTCGATGGAGCCTGCTGCCGGGATATTGATCACAGACCAGGCCTTGTCGGTCAGGTTGGCCGCGCCCATCATCGGATTGCCCTTGCCCTCGGCACCATGGCAGCCCATGCACATGGCATAGCCCTGCTTGCCGCGCTCGGCGGCCGCGGCATCCACGGTCTCGCCGGACAGGCTCAGCACATAGCTGGCCACGTCATCGAGGGCCTGGCCCTGGATATTGGCGAAGGCAGGCATGTTGCCCTTGCGTCCCGAGGCGATGCTGGCCTGGATGTGATCGACCTGGCCACCCCACAGCCAGTCGTCGTCCGCCAGGTTGGGGAAGAATGGCAGGTTGCCCTGACCGCCCTGACCGTGGCACGCGGCGCAATAGTCGCCAAAGTAGCCTTTGGCCATGGAGCGCGCGAAGGCCATCATGTCGGGGTTGGCGAGGATTTCCTCGTAGGAGGCGGCGCCGACCTTCTCGATGTACTCACGCTGCTTCACCGCTGCCGGGCTGCTCTGCATCTCCTCGATCAGCTGGCTGCGGGAGTTCCACGGCATCTCCTTGGTCTGGCCGTTCTCTTCCACCGTGACGGTTGCGATACCGCGGGTGAAGCTTTTGCCGACCGGCCACGCGGGATAGATGATCCAGTAGACGACCGCGAAAATGATGGTGGCGTAGAAGGCCCACAGCCACCAGTTGGGCAACGGGTTGTTGTACTCGCGCAGGTCACCATCCCAGACGTGACCGGTGGTTTCGACCTGCTTGGACTTGTTAGCG
This sequence comes from Pseudomonadota bacterium, assembly GCA_040758295.1. Classification (GTDB taxonomy): domain Bacteria; phylum Pseudomonadota; class Gammaproteobacteria; order Halothiobacillales; family Halothiobacillaceae; genus Thiofaba. The sequence continues at coordinate 42,746 of JBFLVZ010000032.1, read as the reverse complement.
GGATTCGCCATGACTATTTATCCCCTTGTTTCGACGCAGGCTTCTTTTCCTCGTCGTCGATAAACGGAATGTTCTTGTAGGACTCGAGCCGATCCTTGCGCTGCTTGCCGGTATAGACGTAGAGCACGATGCCGACGAAAGTGGTGAAGAAGATGAGCAGGGCCAGCACCTTGCTGTTGCCGAGATCACCCAACCAAGCCCAGATTTCAGACATGTCGTGCTCCTGACGTCTCGATGCGGCCGTATCAGCGGAAGTTGGCGAAGTAGCCCTGCTCGTACTGCTTGAAGTCCACCAGGGTGCCCAGCATCTGCAGGTAGGCGACCATGGCGTCCATCTCGGTGATGCGCGACTTGTCGCCATCCCAGTTGCGGCCATGGGCTTCCGCCTCGAGGGTGGCCTTGGCGTTCGGGATGTGCAGCTTGTCCGCCATCTCCTTGCCATGCTCGGCCACGTTGGCCTGGTACTCCTCCTCGGTGAGGGAGTACGGCACACCGGTCATCTTGAGCGCCTTCATGCGGTTCTCGATGTCACCGTAGCTGAGCTCCCTCTCCATCAGCCAGGGATAGGCCGGCATGATGGATTCAGGCACGACGTTCTGCGGGCGGATCAGGTGCTGGGTGTGCCACTCGTCGGAGTATTTGCCGCCGAGACGGGCGATGTCCGGACCGGTGCGCTTGGAGGCCCACTGGAACGGGTGGTCGTACTTCGACTCGGCCGCCAGGGAGTAGTGGCCGTAGCGCAGCATCTCATCGCGGAACGGACGGATCATCTGCGAATGGCAGGCGTAGCAGCCCTCGCGGATGTACAGGTCACGGCCACGCAGTTCCAGCGGGGTGTACGGACGCACACCCTTGACCTCTTCGACCGTGTCCTTGATATGGAACAGCGGGACGATTTCGACCAGGCCACCGATGCTGACCGCCACCAGAGTGAGGACGATCAGCAGGCCGGCATTGATTTCGATGCTTTCGTGCTTCATCGATCAATCTCCTTATCAGCGCGCCACAGCCGCTGCGCCGGACACTTCGACGGCAACGCCGCGCTTGGCCTGGGCAATGGTCATGTAGACGTTGTAAACCATCAGCAGGATGCCGGCGACGAAGAACATGCCACCGATGGCGCGTACGACGTACGGCAGGTGCATGAAGGTCACGGTCTCGATGAAGGTGTAGGCGAGGTTGCCGTACTCATCGAAGGCACGCAGCATCAGACCCTGGCCGATGCCGGCCACCCACAGCGAGGCGATGTAGAGCACGATGCCGATGGTCGCCAGCCAGAAATGGGTGTAGATCATCTTGCTGCTGTACATGCTGGTCGCACCCCACAGACGCGGGATGAGGTGGTAGAACGAGCCGAAGGTGATCATGGCTACCCAGCCGAGGGCGCCGGAGTGCACGTGCCCCACGGTCCAGTCGGTGTAGTGAGACAGCGCGTTGACGCTCTTGAGCGACATCAGCGGGCCTTCGAAGGTCGACATACCGTAGAAGGACAGCGCGGTGATCATGAACAGCATGATCGGGTCGGTGCGCAGCTTATCCCATGCGCCGGACAGGGTCATGATGCCATTGATCATGCCACCCCAGGACGGCAGCAGCAGCAGGATGGAGAAGGTGGCCGCCAGGGTGGAGGTCCAGTCCGGGATCGCGGTCCAGTGCAGGTGGTGGGTACCGGCCCACATGTACAGGAAGGACAGCGCCCAGAAGTGGACGATGGACAGGCGGTAGGAGTAGACCGGACGGCCAGCCTGCTTCGGAACGAAGTAGTACATCATGCCGAGGAAGGCCGCGGTCAGGAAGAAGCCCACCGCGTTATGGCCGTACCACCACTGGGTCATCGCATCCTGCACACCGGAGAACAGACTGTAGGACTCGAGGCTGTTCCAGGCCACCGGCACCGCCAGGTTGTTGAAGATGTGCAGCAGGGCAATCACGAACAGGAAGGCGATGAAGAACCAGTTGGCCACGTAGATGTGCGGCTGGCTGCGGTTCACCAGGGTCATCACGAAGATGATGATGTAGGCGACCCAGACCACGGCGATGGCCAGGTCAAGTTGCCAGATGAACTCAGCGTACTCGCGCCCCTGGGTGAAGCCCAGCATGTAGAGCACGACGCCGCCACCGACGCCGATCTGCCAGCCCCAGAAGGTGAACTCGGGCAACCAGCGACCGCCCCACAGGCGGGCCTGGCAGGTGCGCTGCACGATGTAATAAGAGGTCGCGAACAGGGCGCTGCCGCCGAAACCGAAGATCACCAGCGTGGTGTGCACCGGACGCAGGCGCCCGAAGGTGATTTCGGCGATATCGAAGTTCAGGAACGGCCACGCCAGCTCACTGGCGATGTACGTTCCCGCAGTCATGCCAAGGACGCCCCAGACGAGCGCCATGATGGCGAACTTCTTCACAATGTCGTAGTTGTACTGCTCTGTGGCAACGGCCGTGCTCGTTGACATCTCGAGTCTCCTCCCAAGGTTAATGCTTGTTGCTCGGGGCCCCGGAAGGCGGACCTTCCCCATACCCTTTGCTGGCCGGTGCATGTTACTGCAACGTTAGGCCCCTCTAAAGTTCCCTATTTTTCCGGGCTTTTCCCTTGGGCATTCAAAAAACACGCAGTATTTCAACGTGTTTTCAAACAACCAAAAGCACATGGAATGCATGGATCAAAATATTTGATTACCGCTTAAGGGAACCCAGAGGGATACGCACCTCCCCATGTGCATCGGCCACATAGCGCCCAGCCTCCCCTCCCCAAGCCTGGCCATGGATGACCTCGTAGCTCACCGGCAACATCCCCTCCGCATTGCGGTGCACCTCGTACGCGGCCCGCACACGCTCCAGCCTTCCCTTGCCGGTCAGGCCACGCGCCCGCCCAAGGGTGCCATTGTGCGCGCCGATGCCCTTGAGGCTGCGCATGACGGACCGCACGTCCGGGTAGTCGAGCCGGATGCGTTCGACATCCATCACCGGGTCGCGCAGGCCCGCGCGCACGAGCGCATCGCCCAGGTCATGCATGTCATAGAAAAGGTTGACATGGGTGTGCCCGGGATCGGCCACCCGCCAGGCGTCGCGCAGTTCGTGCAGGGTATCGGGCCCAAGGGTTGCGAACAGGAACACCCCGCCAGGCCGGAGCACACGGCGCGCCTCCCGGAACACCTGTTCGGGCTCGTTGCTCCACTGCAGGGTCAGACTGGAGAACAGCAGATCGACGCTCGCGTCGCGCAGGGGCAGCCGTTCCATGTCGGCGCAGATGAGATCCGGCTTGCGCAGCCAGGGCTGATGCCTTCGCGCCTCCTCCAGCATGCCACGCGAGATGTCGAGACCGAGCAGCCGGGCGCGCGCGAAGCGCTTGCGCAAGGCGCGCAGCGCCCCCCCCGTACCACAGCCAAGATCGACAACGACCTCAGGAGACAGCCTCAGCCACTCGAGGCGGGAGAGCATCTCCTCGCGCACGATGCGCTGCAGCCGGGCGTGCGCATCGTAGCTTGATGCGGCAAGGTCGAATGAACGCCTGACACGCGCCTTTTCCAGTTCGTACTCACGCATAGCGGACCTTACTCACCGTTGATCGAGCCATTGGCCAAGAAGACCGGGGGCATGCAGGAACGGGGCATGCCCGGCTCCTGCCTGGATGTGGATCTCCGCTTGCGGCAGGGCCTGACGGTAGATCTCCGCCACACAGAGAGGGACGATGCGATCCCGTTCCCCCAGCAGCACCTGCACCGGGTGCGTGAGCCCGAGCAGGGACGCGCTCAGGTCCGTGTCACGCAGGATCGCCAACCCCGCCCGCAGGGCCGCCTCGACAACCGGAGGCGACTCCGCAACGGCCTGCCCAAGCCGGGCGCGCACCTCACGCGCGCCTTCCGCCCCCACCGCCTGCAAGGCCAGGAAGCGCTGCAGGGTAAGGACCTGATCCTGGGCCAGCCCCGCCATGAACTGACCAAGGGTCTCGGCCGCCATGCCGCAGGAGTGATGGCCCGTGGCGACGAAACGAGGGGTGGCCCCGAGCAGGACCAGGCGAGCCACGCGCTCAGGTGCGCGCCGAGCCGCCTCCAGGGCCAGCAGGCCGCCCAGCGACCACCCCACCCACACGGCCCGCTCCGGAGCACGGGCCAGGAGATCCTCCGCCCAGAGACCGGCATCCGCCCCAAGGACCGCATCCCACGACCGGCCGCCATGCCCCGGCAGGTCGAGCGCCAGCGCAGGCCCCGCCGCGAAGGCCGGCACCGCGCGCCAGATCGCCGAACTCATGCCCCATCCATGCACCCATACCACCGGCAACACCGGTTTGGCGCCACCACCTTGCCCACGTATCATCGCGTTCCCGAATACATCTTATTGATTGAATCCCATGACCTGGCTTGACCTTGCCCTGCCGATCGGCGCCTACCTGCTCGGCTCCGTTGCCACCGCTATCGTCGTCAGCCGGTTGCTCGGCCTGCCTGACCCGCGCACCATGGGTTCCGGCAATCCCGGCGCCACCAACGTCCTGCGCACCGGGCGCAAAGGTGCCGCGCTCGCCACCTTGCTGGGGGACCTGCTCAAGGGGTTGCTGCCAGTCGCGCTTGCTCGCCTGCTGGAGGTTGGGGAGGTTACCCTGATCGCCACCGCTCTGGCCGCCTTCCTCGGTCACATCTACCCGGTCTTCTTCCAGTTCCGCGGCGGCAAGGGGGTGGCCACCGCCCTTGGCGTGCTGCTTGGCCTCGCCCCCTGGCTCGGCCTCGCCGTGCTCGGCGTCTGGCTGCTCGTGGCCGCCACCCTGCGTTACTCCTCGCTCGCAGCGCTGATCGCCGCCGCAACCGCCCCGGTGATCGCCTGGGGCCTGGGTCTCGGCGCCGCCGCCATCATCGGCGTCGCCTTCATGAGCGCCCTGCTGATTGCGCGCCACCGGGGCAACATCCAGCGCCTGCTGAACGGCACCGAGAGCCGCATCGGCGCGAAGAAAGGCGTTTAAGCCAGCCCCTTCAGTTCGCCAAGCGGCCAGCGCGCCCGCGCGGCGAAGGCAGCCGCCGGACCGCCCTGACCGGCCTGCAACCGCAGCCACCCCGTGTAGGCGATCATGGCGGCGTTGTCGGTACAGAACTCCTGGCGCGGGAAGAAAGCCTCGCCACCACGCGCCTTCAGCATGGCCGAGAGGGATTCACGCAGGCGCTGGTTCGCCCCCACCCCCCCCGCGACCACCAGCTGGCGCATGCCGGTCTGCCCGAGCGCCCGCTCGCACTTGATCACGAGGGTCTCGACGATGGCCTCCTCGAAGGCATAGGCAATGTCCGCCCTGCCCTGTTCGTCCTCCACCCCTTCCAGGGCCAGCAGCGCGCGGGTCTTCAGACCACTGAAGCTGAACTCGAGCCCCGGCCGGTCGGTCATCGGCCGCGGGAAGCGATGCACACCCGACCGCCCACGCTCGGCCAGCCGGGCCAGCGCTGCCCCGCCGGGGTAGCCCAGGCCCATCAGCTTGGCGATCTTGTCGAACGCCTCGCCGACTGCGTCATCCAGGGTCTCGCCAAGCACCTCGTAATGCCCCACCTCGGGCACCGCCACCAACATGGTGTGCCCACCGGAGACCAGCAGGGCGACGAAGGGCGGGCGCAGCCCGGGGTTGTCGAGCATCGGCGCCAGCAGGTGCCCTTCCATGTGATGCACACCGATGGCCGGCACGCCGAGGGCACAGGCCACCCCCGCGCCGAAGGCGGTGCCTACCAGCAGGGCACCAAGCAGCCCCGGCCCTTCGGTGTAGGCCACCCCGCCGATCGACTGGCGCGTGACCCCCGCCCCCTCCAGCAGGTCATCGACCATCGGCAGGAGCCAGCGCACATGGTCACGCGAGGCGAGCTCGGGCACGACGCCGCCATACTCGACGTGCACATCCTGCGTGCGCACACGATGCCCGAGCAGGCCGCCCTCGCTGGCATACAGCGCGCAGGCCGTCTCGTCACACGAGGTTTCGATTCCAACAACGATCATGCCAGACTTCATTGCCTTCAAAAGGGGGCTATTGTTGCATTGCTTGCCCCAGGTCGTATAATTCCGGCCTTTCTGCAAGTCCTGCCCGTGCCACTGGTCGGCCGGACAGGCATGAACCGGTTCAGACCTTTTTATTATTTGGAGTCCCAATGCCTTCCGTCCGCGTCAAAGAGAACGAGCCCTTCGAAGTCGCCGTGCGCCGCTTCAAGCGCACCTGTGAAAAGGCCGGCATCATCTCCGAACTGCGCGCCCGCGAGTTCTACGAGAAGCCGACCACCGAGCGCAAGCGCAAGCTGGCTGCCGCCGTCAAGCGCAACCAGAAGCGCCTGGCGAAGGAAGCCGCTCGCCGCACCCGCCTCTACTGACCGATCGGATGTCGGGCATGACCGAGGCGACCTCCGCCCTCAAGGCGCGGATCCTTGATGACATGAAGGCGACGATGAAGGCGGGCGACAAGCCCCGCCTCGCCGTGATCCGCCTCATTCAGGCCGCGCTCAAGCAGAAAGAGGTGGATGAGCGCATCACCCTCAGCGATGCAGACGTCATCGCCGTGCTTGACAAGATGAGCAAGCAGCGCCGCGAGTCCCTCGAGCAGTACAAAGCCGCGGGCCGTGCGGATCTGGCGGAGCAGGAGAGCTTTGAACTGGAAGTCATCCAGTCCTACCTGCCTGCCCCGCTGAGCGACGCGGAGATCGATGCGCTCATCGCCGAGGCCGTTGCAGCCACCGGTGCCACCAGTGTCCGGGAGATGGGCGCGGTCATGGGTAAGCTCAGACCGCAGGTTCAGGGGCGCGCGGACATGACCCAGGTGAGTGCCCGCATCAAGGCCGCCCTCGGCGGCTGACCGCGAACGCCCTCCAGCCGCGCGGATTCAAAGCCTCGCCCCATCGGACAGGCCATGGGCGCGAGGCTTTTCCATCTAATCGACCTACGCGAGACGCCGTCATGGGTAACGTCTTTCAATTCCTCGATGTCCCCCGCCAGGATCCGCCCAAGGCCAAGGCCGAGGCGCGCGTGCACTTCTACGGGGAAATCTACGGCCAGTTCGATCCGCAGACCGCCGCCCAGCAGGCCGACCGCTGCCTGTCCTGCGGCAACCCGTACTGCGAGTGGAAGTGTCCGGTCCACAACTACATCCCCAACTGGCTGAAGCTGGTCGCCGAGGGCAACCTGTTCGAGGCCGCGGAGATGTCGCACAAGACCAACTCCCTGCCCGAGGTCTGCGGCCGCGTCTGTCCGCAGGATCGCCTGTGCGAGGGCGCCTGCACCCTCAACACCGACAGTTACTCCGAATTCGGTCACGGCTTCGGCGCCGTCACCATCGGCTCAATCGAGAAATACATCACCGACGAGGCCTTCAAACAGGGCTGGCGCCCGGACATGAGCGGCGTCACTCCAACGGGTAAGCGCGTCGCCATCATCGGCGCTGGCCCGGCGGGCCTCGGCTGCGCGGACATTCTGGTGCGCAATGGCGTCAAGCCGGTCGTGTTCGACCGCTATCCGCAGATCGGCGGCCTGCTGACCTTCGGCATTCCGCCCTTCAAGCTGGAGAAGGAGGTCCTCGAGACCCGTCGCCGGATCATGGAAGAGATGGGCGTCGAGTTCCGCCTGAACACCGAGATCGGCCGCGACATCCCGTTCCAGGCGCTGCTGGACGAGTACGATGCCGTGTTCCTCGGCATGGGCACCTACACCTACATGAAGGGCGGCTTCCCGGGCGAGGATCTGCCGGGCGTGTACGATGCCCTGCCCTTCCTGATCTCCAACATCAACCGCCTGATGAACGTCGAGAAGAGCCCCGCGGACTTCATCGACATGAAGGGCAAGCGTGTCATCGTGCTGGGCGGTGGCGACACCGCGATGGACTGCACCCGGACCTCGATCCGCCAGGGCGCGGTCGCGGTCACCTGCGCCTACCGGCGCGATGAGGACAACATGCCGGGCTCCAAGCGCGAGGTCGCCAACGCGAAGGAAGAGGGCGTGCAGTTCCTGTTCAACCGCCAGCCGGTCGAGATCGTCGGTAACGGCCGCGTGGAAGGGGTCAAGTTTGTGCAGACCCGCCTCGGCGCCCCCGATGCACGCGGCCGCCGCAGCCCCGAAGTCGTGCCGGGTTCCGAGGAGATCGTGCCGGCCGATGCCGTACTGGTTGCCTTCGGCTTCCGCCCATCCCCCGCCCCGTGGCTGGCCGACTTCGGCATCCAGACCCAGCAGGACGGCCGCGTGATCGCCCCCGCCAATGGCCCCTTGGCCCATCAGACCAGCAATCCGAAGGTCTTTGCCGGCGGCGACATGGTGCGCGGTTCCGACCTCGTCGTGACCGCCGTGTTCGAAGGCCGCGAAGCCGCCAAGGGCATCCTCGACTACCTGGGCGTCTGAGCCCCCAAAGTCGCCCCCGCAGATTGTTTCAAAAGGACTGTCCTGTCCTTTTGAAACTCGCCTCGTCGCGGTACACGCCCGCGACGGGCTCCGAGAATCAATCACTTGTCGTGATTGACTCTCGGGCGAGCCGTCCTTGGCTCGACAATCCAGGCTGTTTCAAAAGGGTTTTGAAACAGCCTGCCCGGGCGCCTTTTTCATAGACGGACTGACATGAACGCACTCAAGAACGACCGCTTCCTGCGCGCCCTGCTGCGCCAGCCCGTGGACCGCACCCCGCTGTGGATCATGCGCCAGGCCGGCCGCTACCTGCCCGAATACCGCGCCACGCGGGCCCGCGCCGGCAGCTTCATGAACCTGTGCAAGAGCCCGGAGCTCGCCTGCGAGGTCACCCTGCAGCCGCTCGATCGCTTCGAGCTGGATGCCGCCATCCTGTTCTCCGACATCCTCACCGTACCGGATGCGATGGGCCTCGGCCTCGGCTTCTTTGAGGGTGAGGGCCCGCGCTTCGCCCATCCCGTGCGCTCGGCCTCTGACATCGACCGCCTGCCCATTCCGGATCCGGAGGGGGAGCTGAAGTATGTGATGGACGCCGTGCGCACCATCCGCCGCGAGCTGAACGGCCGCGTGCCGCTGATCGGCTTTTCCGGCAGCCCGTGGACCCTCGCGGCCTACATGGTCGAAGGCGAAGGCAGCCGCGACTTCTCCCGCGCCAAGGCCATGATGTTCGACCGCCCGGACCTGATGGAGCGCCTGCTGGACAAGATCACCCAGTCCGTCGCCAGCTACCTCAATGGCCAGATCGCCGCCGGCGCGCAGGCCGTCATGCTGTTCGACACCTGGGGCGGCATGCTCACCCCGCGCGACTACCTGCGCTTCTCGCTGGCGCCGATGCAGAAAGTCATTGCCCAGCTCACCCGCGAGAGCGAGGGCCGGAAGGTGCCGGTGGTGCTGTTCACCAAGGGCGGCGGCCAGTGGCTGGAGGCCATGGCCGACAGCGGCGCCGATGCGCTGGGGCTGGACTGGACCACGGATATTGGCGAGGCGCGCCGTCGCGTGGGTGACAAGGTGGCGCTGCAGGGCAATATGGACCCGAACGTGCTGTATGCCTCGCCGGGGCGCATCCGTGCCGAGGTGGCGGAGATCCTGGCGGCCTTTGGCGCTGGCAGCGGCCATGTCTTCAACCTCGGACATGGCATCCACCCCGGCATCAATCCGGAGCACGTCGCCGCCTTCGTGCAGGCGGTGCGGGAACTGAGCCCGGAGTATCACGCGGCGGGCTGATTCCCCGCAGGCGTCGCTCCCTCCTCCATCACCGCAAGCAGGCGCTCCACCTTGCGCAGGGGCGCCCGCTCCATCGCCCCGCCCTCGCCGTAACCGGCAGGCGGCTCGCGCAGGGCCTTGGGCGGCATGACCACCAGATCGACGACATGGTCGCCAGCCAAGAGCGAGAACAGGGGATACGACCGGACCGAGCCATCCCGGTAACGCAGGTTGCGCTGACCCTCGCGAAAAGGCATGTCGGCATTTAGAAGATGCACCATGACCTGCTCCGGGGTATCCGCGAACAGGTGCAGGGTAATGGGGCTGTTGCTGTCCGCCGTACCGGATAGCACGGAGCCGACCAGGCGCGGCTCGAAATCCTTCAGAAAGCGCATGGCCTTGACCGCCTCCTGGCGCAGCCGCCGCAGCACCTCGGGCTGTCCGGGACGGAACAAGCGCTGGTAGCCGCGCAGCTGTTCCTCCACCTCATCGCACGATGGCTCATCCCGCCCGGGAACACAGCCGATTTCGGCAGCGACCTTGCGCTTGGCCGCCTCACAGTCCAGCCCCTGCCCCTCGGCCATCAGCCTCGCGGCCCGCTCGGCCCACTGAGCGCGCAGGTCCATCAGAACAGCTCTTCTACAACCTGACGATCCCCGATCGCCTCGGAAACCGCCTCAGGCGGAAGGTATTCCGGCATGACAGCGGTGGTCACCTGCGGATAGCGGACGTCGAAATACTCGCTGATGGCGCCGGGGGTACCCGGAGCCACCTGATAACCGGTCTCAGGGTCGATGCTGGCGGTGATGATCCCCTCCGGCGGCAGTGACTCCTGCACTGGCCGATCCTTCAAGGCCACCTGCATGAAATCGACCCACATCGGCACGGCCGCCTTGCCGCCGGTCTCCTTCTTGCCGAGTGGACGATAATCGTCGAACCCCACCCACGCCGTGGCCACGATGCCAGGACCGTAACCGCTGAACCAGGCATCGCGCTGGTCATTGGTCGTGCCGGTCTTGCCGCCGACATCCGGTCGCTTGAGCGCTCGACCGGCAGAAGCAGCGGTACCGCGCTTCACCACATCACGCAGCATGACCTGCATGAGCCATGCATTCTCCGGCGAGATCACGCGCGGCGCCTGGCCTGCCACGCCCGGCTGGCAACGGGCAAGGGACGGCGCCCCGACCACGCTCGTCCGTGGCCGCTCCGCCCCCACGCCCTTGGGCAATACCGCGAGTTCGTTGTCGCATAATTGCTGCGGCAGGGCCTCGAACAGGACATGCCCCCCCACGTCTTCGACACGCTGGATGAAATAGGGCTCGACCCGGTAGCCGCCGTTGGCGAACACCATGTAGGCCGAGGCTAGCTCCCAGGGGGTGAGGGCATAGCTGCCAAGGGCCAGCGAGAGTGTGGGCTGCCACTGTCCCACCGGCAGCCCGAAGGGCTTGGCGTGACGCAGCACCACCTCCGGGGTGATCGCCTCCATGAGCCGCACCGAGACCAGGTTCTGCGAACGCACCAAGGCCTCGTGCAGGCGGGTCGGCCCGTAGGATTTCCCCTCGTAGTTCTGCGGCCGCCAGTCCTCCTCGTTGGCCGCGGCCTTCTCGTATACCCGTGGATCGTCACTGATCACACTGGCCAGGGTGAAGCCGTTCTCCAGCGCCGCCGAATAGAGGAAGGGCTTGAAGGACGAACCCGGCTGGCGCTGGGCCTGAATGACGCGGTTGAATTTGCTGAGGGCGAAGTCGTAGCCCCCCTCGAGGGCCAGCAGGGCACCGCTCGCACTGTCGAAGGCGACGAAGGCCCCGGCCGCCTGAGGCAGTTGCGCAAGCGTGTAGCCTTTCTCCCCCTGGCGCAGACGCACGATGTCGCCAGGCGAGAGGACTTCGGTCACCGATTTCGGACGGGGCCCCAGCGCATCCTCGCCAAGATAGGGACGCGCCCACTGCAGGGAGTCAAGGTCCAGCACATGCCGCAGCCCCTGGCCATCCACCACGGTGGCCTGCCTCGGCCCCGCCTCGAGCACGACCGCCGCAACGAGCCCCGCCACCGCTCGCTGGGCACGCGCATGACTGGCCGCCGCCTCGGCATCCCCCGCAGGGAATTCGGCGCGGCCTTCCGCCCCGCGCCAGCCATGCCGACGATCGTAATCGAGCAAGGCGTTGCGCAGGGCAAGGCTCGCCGTGCGCTGAAGCTCGGGATCCAGGGTGGTGTAAACACGCAAGCCCATCTCGTAAGCCGCCTCGCCGAATTGCTCCACCATGCGCGAACGGACCATCTCGGCCACATACGGGGCACTGACCTCGGCCGCAGCGCCGAGGAACAGCGTGGTCTGCACCGGTTCCAGCTGGGCCGCCTTCGCCTGCGCATCGGCCAACCAGCCAAGTTCGCTCATCCGATCAAGGATGTAATCCCGGCGGATCTTGGCCCGTTCGGGATTGACCACCGGATTGAACTTGGAGGGGGCCTTGGGCAGCCCGGCCAGCATCGCCGCCTCGGCGGGGGTGAGCGCGTCGAGCGGCTTGTTGTAATAGATCGACGCCGCTGCCGCGACACCGTAGGCCCGATTGCCGAGATAGATCTTGTTCAAATAGAGTTCGAGGATCTGGCGCTTGCTCAGCTCGCGCTCGATCTTGATCGCAAGAAGGATCTCCCTGAACTTGCGGCTGTAGGTCTTCTCGCTGCTGAGGAAGAAATTGCGCGCCACCTGCATGGTGATCGTGCTACCGCCCTGCCCTTTGTGGCCCGTGCGCAACAGTTCCCACCCCGCGCGGAACAGCCCCTGCAGGTCCACGCCGGGATGCTGATAGAAGCGGTCGTCCTCCGCGGCAAGGAAGGCTTTTTCAACCAATTCAGGCACTTGGTCCATCGATATGGGGATGCGTCGTTTCTCGCCGAACTCCGCGATCAACCCCCCATGGCGGTCATAAACCCGTAACGGGACCTGGTACTGGGTGTCCCGCAGGGCGTTGACATCAGGCAATTCCTCACTATAAACATGGTACGCGACACCCCACGCACCAAGCGCAAGGAATGCAACAAGAACAACGAGATAGAAAACGGACTTGAAAAGAAGCTTTAGAAGGTTCATAAGTATCCGGGCCATCCGGCGCGCATGACTTCGGGGCAGATGGATAGACCGTTTGAATCAAGGCCGGAACATCCTTGCGACCTTGATCAAACCGCAGGCCACAATAACGCAAAAGGGTGCGATAGAGGAAAGCCGCTGTGTTTCGCCGAAGCCAAAAACAACCATTGCTCGGGCTGGATATCAGCTCGACCGCGGTCAAGCTGATCGAGCTCAGCCGAACCCGCGATACCTACCGCATCGAGGCCCTGGCCATCGAGCCCCTGCCCGAACGCGCCATCCAGGACAAATCCATCATGGACCCGGAAGCCGTTGGCGCAGCGATCCGCAAGGCGGTGAAGGACTCTGGCACCCGATCCAAGCGCGCCGCGATCGCGGTTCCCGGATCCATCGCCGTATCCAAGGTGGTCACCCTGCCCGCCGGCCTGAGCGAAATGGAGCTGGAAGCGCAGATCCGCATGGAGGCGGACCAGCACGTCCCCTTCCCGCTTGAGGAGATCAACCTCGACTTCGAGGCGCTCGGCCCCACCCCCGGCAATCCTGGCACCATCGATGTCCTGCTCGCCGCCACCCGTTCCGAAAACCTCGAATCCCGGGTTGCGGCCGCGGAACTGGGCGGACTGCAGGTGGAGATCGTCGACATCGAGCCATTCGCGCTGGAAAACGCCTATCTTGAGCTGCTGGCCCCCAGGCTTCCGGACATCACCCCCGAGATGGCGGTCGCCCTGTTCGACATCGGCTCCACGGTCACGAGCCTTTCCGTGTTCCATCAGGGCAAGATGATCTACACGCGGGAACACCCCTTCGGCGGCCGCCAGCACTCGGACGAAATCATGCGCCGCTACCAGATGACCCACGCCGAAGCCAGCCGCGCCAAGCGCCAGGGCGGATTGCCGGAGAGCTATGTGGGCGAGGTCCTTGAGCCGTTCATCGAACTTGCCACCCAGCAGCTCAATCGCTTCCTGCAATTCTTCTATGCCGCCCACCCGAACGTTCATGTCATGCGGATTCTGCTGGGTGGGGGGGTCGCCGCGATGCAGGAGCTGAACGAGCGCGTCGCCCACAGCACGGGGATCGAAACCACGACCGCCAACCCGTTCATCGGCATGAGCCGCGCACCGCGGGTCTCCAACCGCGTCGTCAACGAGGACGCCACAGCCATGCTGATCGCCTGTGGCCTGGCCCTGAGGGGTTTCGACTAATGCCGCGCATCAACCTACTCCCGTGGCGCGAGAACCTGCGCAAGCAGCGTCAGCGCGCCTTCGTCAAACACGCCGGGCTGGCCTTCGCCCTGGCCCTCGGCTTCGTTGTGCTCGGCCACGTCGTCGTCCAGAGCCAGATCGACGACCAGGAGCAACGCAACGCCTTCCTTACCGAGACCATCGCCGACCTCGACCGACAGATTGCAGAGATCAAGGCGCTCAAGGAAACCCGCGCCAACCTGGTGGCACGCATGGAAGTGATCGAGCGCCTGCAGCAGACCCGCTCCTACGTGGTACACGCCTTCGACGAGATTGCGCGCACCGTCCCGGAGGGCATCATCCTGACCAAGGTCGCACTAAAGAACGACCAGCAGCTCGAGATCAACGGCATCAGCGATACCGCCGCACGGGTGGCCGACTACCTGCGCAACCTCAACCGTACCGAGTGGCTGAGCAACGCCTCCATCGTCGGCACCGGCATCCTCGCCCAGGATCTGTCCAAGCCGGGCAGCCAGCCGCCCGCTCCGGGCGTCAAGGGCGAGTACGCCTTCAACATCACCGCCCAGTTCAGCCCGCCCGCCGCCGCGGGCGGTGCCAACGGCGAGGAGGCCAGGAAGCCATGAACCTTCAGGACCTTCGTGACATCGACCTGCAGAACATCGGCCGCGCACCGCTGGCTGTCCGCCTGACGCTGATCGGTCTGATCGTGGCCGCCACCCTTGGTGCCGGCTACCAGCTCGACATCCGCGACCTGATCGAGCAGCGCGACATGATCCGCGCCAAGGAGCCCGAGCTTAAGCAGCAAGTCGAACTCAAGCAGCAGCAGGCGGCCAACCTCAACGCCTACAAGGCCCAACTGGCCGAAATGGAGAAGACCTTCGGCAACCTGTTGCGCCAGCTGCCGAACAAGAAGGAGGCGGAGAACCTCATCGTCGACGTGGCCCAGACCTCGCTCGCCAATGGACTGAAGAACCAGCAGATCCAGCCCGGCCAGGAGATCATCCACGACTTCTACGCCGAGCTGCCCTACACGCTGCGCCTGCAGGGCGGCTTCCACCAACTGGCCAAGTTCGCCAGCGACACCGCAGCCCTGCCGCGCATCGTCACCCTGCACAACTTCACCGCCTCGCTGGGGGACCCCAAGGGTGGCAACGAGCTGAACATGGAGATCACCGCCAAGACATACCGCTACCTTGAGGAGAGCGAGATGCCCAAGCCGGATCCCAAGAAACCCAAAGCGAAGGGCAAGTCATGACGCGGCGTTCCTCCCTTTCCCCCCTGGCTCTTGGCCTCGCCATCGTTTTGCTGAACACCGGCTGCACGCAGGGCACGGACGATCTGCAGCAGTTCGTTGCCGAAGTCAAGCAGCGCCCGGCCCGGCCCATCGAGCCGATGCCGGAGATCAAGACCTACGAGCCGTTCACCTATACCGCCTTCGACCTGCGCGATCCGTTCACCGCCCCGCAGGCGGCCCAGGACGAAAAGGGCAACGGCCTGCGTCCGGACACCGAGCGCCGCAAGGAGCCGCTGGAGCTCTACCCGCTGGACGGACTCTCCATGATGGGTGTCATCGAGAAGAACAAGCGCACCCTCGCGCTCATCCGCTCCAGCGATGGCACGATCCATCAGGTCGCGGTCGGCAACTACGCCGGCCAGAACTATGGCCGCATCACCAGCATTCAAGAAGACCGGGTCGATCTGACCGAAATCATTCCCGATGGCGCAGGGGGGTGGATCGAACGCCCCGCATCCATCGCCATGAGAGAAGGAACCCAGGGTAACCAGCCATGAAACAGACCACCATTCACAAGTATCGTCTGGCGCAAGCCATCGCCCTCACCCTGGGGCTAGGTCTCCATGCAGCCTGGGCGGAGAACATCATTCAGGGCATGAATGTCACCCCCTCCCCCGACGGTGGCATGCAGCTCCGCTTTACCTTGGCGGCCCCCCTGCAAACCCCGCCAACCCACTTCAGCATCGAACAGCCGGCGCGCATCGCCCTGGACTTCCAGGACACCAGACTCGGCCTGGACAAGCGCTTCCAGAGCATCGAAAGCGGCGCGGTGAATGACGTCCGCTTCGCCGAATCGGGCGGACGCACCCGGGCGGTCATCGGCCTCAAGGGCGCCGCCCCGTATGAGGTCAAAACCGAAGGCAACGACGTGATCCTGGCCATCCAGCCCGAGAGCCGACAGGCGAGCATGGAGGCCGCCAGCACCCGGCAGCCCCTGACGGACACGGCCGATGCCGCCGACGTGGATTTCCGCCGGGGCAGCCAGGGCGAAGGCCGCCTGATCGTCAAGCTGACGCGCCCCAACGTGCCGATGACCATGAACGCCGAAGGGCGTCGCCTGATCATCGACCTGCCGCAAACCCGTCTGACTGCACAGCAATACGACGTGGCCGATTTTGCCACCCCGGTAAGCAAGGTCAGTGTGCAGCAGCGCGGCATGGGTTCGCGCCTGATCGTCGAGACCAACGCGCCGTTCGACAAACTGGCCTACCAGGCCGACAACCAGCTCACCGTGGAGGTCCGCCCCCTGCCGAAGGAGCAGCCCACCACGGCCGGCCTGGGCCCCAAGACCTACAGTGGCGAGCGCCTCACCCTCAAGTTCCAGGACATCGAAATCCGCCCGCTGTTGCAATTGCTGGCCGACTTCACCGGCAACAACATCGTCGTCAGCGACAGCGTCCAGGGCCGCATGAGCCTGCGGCTGGAGAACGTCCCCTGGGATCAGGCCATGGACCTGATCCTGACCACCAAGGGCCTCTCCCAGCGCAAGAACGGCAACGTCATCTTCGTCGCCCCCACCGCCGAGATCGCCGCGCGCGAAAAGGCGGAGATGGAGGCGCGCAAGCAGACCGAAGACCTCGCCCCGCTCATGTCGGAGTTCATGCAGGTCAATTACGCCAAGGCTTCCGACATCGCCCGCCTGCTCAACCCCTACTACCGCCCGGCTGGTGCAGGCGGGGCTGCCCCTACCCCCGCCGCGCCCACCGGCGGCACAGCCGCAGCCCGCACCATGGGCTTCCTCAGCCCGCGCGGCACGCTCACCGTGGATGAGCGCACCAACACCCTGTTGGTCAACGACACGCCGGAGAGCCTCGACAAGATCCGCGACCTGGTGAAGAAGCTCGACACCCCGATCAAGCAGGTGCTGATCGAGTCGCGCATCGTCATCGCCACGGATGACTTCTCGCGCGAACTGGGGCTCAAGTGGGGGGTCACTGGAGCCTTCAACACCAGCGGCGACCCGATCCTGTTGAGCGGCAATGCGACCGGCACAGGGGGCATGGCCACCAATATCGGCTCGGGCAGCGCCCCCGGCGTGCCGAGCCTCGGGGACCGCTTCAACATCAACATGCCCGCCGGCGGCTTCACCGGCAAGCCGGTCAGCGGCAGTCTGGGCCTGGCCGTACTTGGTTCCAACGTGCTCGTGGACCTCGAATTGCAGGCTTTGCAGGTCGAAGGCAAGGGCGAGATCGTCTCCAGCCCGCGCGTGATCACCGCCAATGGCCAGAAGGCCACCATCAAGCAGGGCAAGGAAATCCCCTACCTGGAACAGACCTCGAGCGGTGCCACCAACATCGAATTCAAGGAGGCCGTGCTCGCGACCGAAGTCACCCCGCAGATCACGCCCAACAACGACGTGATCATGGACATCAAGGTGCAGAAGGACGAGCCAGACTTCACCCGTTCGATCAATGGTGTCCCGCCGATCGACAAGCGCGAGGTCAATACCAAGGTCCAGGTCCAGAACGGCGAGACCGTCGTGCTGGGGGGCATTTATGAGATCAGCAGCGCCGACCAGATCAACAAGATCCCCTTCCTGGGCGATCTCCCGATTCTGGGCCATCTATTCAAGACCAACGGCACCAAGAACAACAAATTCGAGCTGATCATTTTCGTGACCCCGCGCATCGTCGAGAACGGCGTGATGGTCACTTCGAACAACTAAGCCAAGGATATTCAAGCCATGCGGACGTGGACACGCAAAGCCCTCCTGCCCCTGAGCCTCGCAGCCCCACTGGCCATGCTCTCAGCCTGTGGCGGGGGCGGTGGAGGAGGACTTTTCGAGGCGCCGCCGTCAACGGCGCCGGCGCCGGGAACCGTTATAGCGGGCGCACCAGCAGCGATTGAGTTCGTCAGCGCCGATCCCGCGACCCTGACCATGGAGGGGGTGGGACAGGCCGGCCTGACGCAGACCGGCAAAGTCACCTTCAGGGTCGTGGATGCCCAAGGCGTTCCCGCCCCCAACCAGCGTGTCAATTTCGCCCTAAGCACCGAGGTGGGAGGCACCCATCTTGGCTCCAGCTCGGATACGACGGGTGAAGATGGAACCGTTTCCGCCTCCGTGATCTCCGGTTCGGTCAGTACCCCCGTGCGCGTGATTGCCACTGTTGCAGGCACAAATTTTTCTGCCCAATCCGTGCAACTGGTTGTAACCACCGGGGTGCCTGATCAGGACAGTTTCAGTTTGTCTATCAGCACCTTCAACCCCGAGGCCTACAACATCGATGGCACCCAGGTGGACATCACTGCCCGCCTTGCGGACCGCTATAACAACCCCGCGCCCGATGGTACCCAGGTGGTCTTCACCACCGAAGGGGGCAGCATCGTTGGAAGCTGCACCACGACAGTGGGGGCATGCTCGGTCAAATGGACATCGCAGAATCCTCGTCCCGCCGATGGCCGGGTGACCTTGCTCGCCTATGCCATGGGCGAAGAAAGTTACACCGAGATCAATGGAGACGGCCGCTTTGGGCCATCGGATGGGTTTGCGTCCACCCAGGATTTGGGCGAGGCCTTCCGCGACGACAACGAGGATGGCATCTGGAACCCCGGAGAGCACTTCGTCGACTTCAACCGGAATGGCTCTTGGGACACGGGCGATGGCCTGTTCAATGGCTGGCTGTGCGACGACACGACTCGCTGCTCATCCAATCGCTCGCTCAATGTCTTCAATGGCGGGGCGAGGATTGTCATGGCCGAGAGCCATGCAAACATCACCGACAATGTCGGGGGAGCCATCACGCTCAACAGCACCGCAACCAGCAAGGACACAGCCACCTTCACCATCACGGCCCAAGGCATCCAGACAGGGCAAGTCATGCCCATGGGAACCACGATCGAGGTTTCCACAGACTATGGCACCCTGAAGGGCGACTCCAGCTTTACCGTTCCCAATACCATCGACCCAAATGCTTCACAGCACAGCTTCACCATCGAAGGCAAGGGGGCAGCGGGGAGTGGCGTCATCACGATCAAGGTCACAACCCCCAGTGGCGTGATCTCAACTCACACCATTGATGTCACCGAAACGGTGACATAAATAAAGCTTCACCAGAGTGAAAAAGGGATTGAGCCCGGCACCCGCCGGGCTTTCTTGCTTTATGGCCCCGCCGTTGGCATAAAGCGCCCATGAAACAGAGCATCTTCCTCGTCGGCCCCATGGGGGCCGGCAAGTCCACCTCCGGGCGTCTCCTGGCGCGCACCTTGGGGCTGACGTTTATCGACAGCGACAAGGTGATCGAGGAGCGCACCGGGGCGAGCATCCCGCTGATCTTCGAGCTGGAGGGCGAGGCCGGCTTCCGTGCCCGCGAGCGCGCCGTGATCGATGATCTGACCCGGGAGGCCGGCATCGTGCTGGCTACCGGCGGCGGGGCCATCCTGGCCCCCGAAAACCGCGAGGTGCTGCGCGCGCGCGGCAAGGTGGTCTACCTCCACGCATCCGTCGACCACCAGATGGAGCGCACGGCCCACGACCGCAACCGGCCACTGCTGCAGACCCCCGACCGGAGGGGAAAGTTGGAGGAGTTGATGAAAGTCCGCGAGCCGCTCTACCGCGAGACCGCGCATCTCGTGGTGGAAACCGACGGCCTCGCGCCAAAGACCGTGGTGCAGCGCATCATCCGGGGTTTGGGGCTGGAGCGGCGCTGACCCCTTGCCGAGGTGAGGCGGCATCCTTGCTACAATGCGGCCATTCTGGCTTCACTGACCCCATTCATGATGCACACCCTGAACGTTGACCTCGACGAGCGCAGTTACCCCATCTACATCGGCCAGGCGCTGCTCGACCAACCCGAGCTGCTGTGTCGGCACATTCCCGGCAAGAGTGCGCTGGTGGTGACCAACACCACCGTCGCCCCCCTCTACCGCTCCCGGCTGGACCCGGCACTGGAAGGGCTGCGGGTCGAGACGGTGGTGCTGCCCGATGGCGAGGCCTACAAGTCGATTGAGAGCCTTACGACGATCTGGGATGCGCTGGTGCTTGGGCGCTTCGACCGCAACACAACCCTGATTGCCTTGGGCGGCGGGGTGATCGGTGACATCACCGGTTTTGCCGCCGCAAGCTACCAGCGCGGGGTTCACTTCATCCAGATCCCCACCACCCTGCTCGCCCAGGTGGACTCCTCGGTCGGTGGCAAGACCGGCATCAACCATCCCGGCGGCAAGAACATGATCGGCGCCTTCTGGCAGCCGCGCGCGGTGATCGCCGACACCGACACGCTCAACACCCTGCCGGACCGCGAGCTCTCGGCAGGTCTTGCCGAGGTCATCAAGTACGGCCTGATCTATGACGAGCCTTTCCTTGCCTGGCTCGAGGCCAACATCGAACGCCTGCGGGCGCGCGAGCCCGAAGCCCTCGCCTACGCCATCCGCCGCTCATGCGAGATCAAGGCCGAGGTGGTCGGCCAGGACGAGCGCGAAAGTGGCCTGCGCGCCATCCTCAACCTCGGCCATACCTTCGGCCACGCCATCGAGACCGCCACCGGCTATGGCAACTGGCTGCACGGCGAGGCCGTGGGCGCCGGCATGTGCATGGCCGCGCGCCTGTCCGAGCTGGAGGGCTGGCTTAGCGCGCAGGACGTAGCCCGTATCCGCGCCATCATCGAACGCGCCGGGCTGCCCACCCACGCCCCGGCCGGCATGACCCGCGAGCAGTTCCAGCACCTGATGGGCATCGACAAGAAGGTGTTGGATGGCAGGCTGCGCCTGGTCCTGCTGCAACGCATCGGCGAGGCGCGGGTGACCGGCGACTTCTCGCCCGCCAACCTGATCACCTGCCTCGATGAATTCACATCCTCCGCGGAGCCCCGCTGATGAACGCGACCGATGCCCCCATGGACACCCCCCATCCGCTGCATGAGCGGGTCGAACTGATCGTCCACCTGCTCAAGTTCAGTGACCGCCTGTTCGCCATCATGAGCCCGGCCACGGACGAGCTCCACACGTTCAGCGATCTGCTCATCAAGGAAGGCGGGGCCGGCCTGCTGTTCGCGCGGGTCCAACCCGACCTCGCCCTGAATGCAGAAGACGTGGCCACCGACCTCGCCAGGGCATGGGGGATCGAACTCAATCTCGGCGAGTCGGCCATGCAGGCCATCGAACAGCGGCTCCCCGAGCTGCTGCCCGAGCCTCGCCGGGCCGTTGCCATCATCGAGGATGTCGAGCGCCTGCCCCCGCATGCCCTCGATGAGCTCATCGGCTTCATGCAGCGCCTCGATGGCCAGACGGGCGGCCGGGTACGGCTGGCATTGCTCGGCGGATCCAATCTGGCTGGCCAGCTCCAGCAAATGCAGAGTCTGGAGGCTGGCGGCCAGGTCTATGCACTCCATCTCGCCCCGCCTCCCGCCGAGGCCTTTGCCGACATGGCGACCAGCGTCCCGGGCGATGCGCCCCCCGTCTTCGAGCGCCCCGCGCCGCGCAGCAGCGAGGCTTCCGCCCTCCCTGGGCGCGCCTTGCTCATCGGCGGTGTCGCCGCCTCCCTCGCCCTTGCCGTGGCCATCGCCCTGCTGCTGCGGCCTGGCGAGCCCGAAGTGGAAAAAGACCAGCAGGTCAGCGTACCGCTCAAGAGTGAAACGGTCGCGAGCCTTCCCGTTGCGCCCCTTCCGGCACCGACACCCGGGGCCGTCAGCGGCCAACCGCTGCCCCCCCCCGCCCCCACGCCGATCGGCCACCAACTGGCCGAATCCGTTACGGACACGGGGGGGGCAACCGCCCCCATGGTGCCCCCCCTGCCAGCGCCCCCCATGAGCACACCCCAGCCTGCCGCCCCCACCCCGGCAGAGGCGAAGCCCAGCGCGCCCGCGCCCACGGTGGAGCCAAAACCCAGCGCTCCGGCAGCCGTGCCCACGGCGGAGCCGAAGCCGAGCTTAGCTGCGCCCAAACCGGCCGCCCAGCCGGCGAAGAAGGCCGCCAACTGGTACGCCCAGCAGAAGGGTGAGCAGTACGTCCTGCAGGTGGTCAGCCTCAAGTCGGAAGCGGAAGTGGATCGGTTCATCAAGCAGAACGGACTGAAGGACTGCCATAGCTTCCGCCAACTGCGCGACGGGCAGACCCTGCACACCCTCACCTGCGGCCTCTACTCCAGCCGCGACGCGGCCAGCCAGGCATCCGCGAAGCTGCCGGAGAAGGCGCAGGCGGGCAAGCCCTTCCCCCGCAGGATCGACGATATCCGCAAGATCATGCAGCCGTAACGGACCCAACCGCGCGACCGCCCCGGTCGCGCCCCGCCTTGTCCCGGGCGCCTCTCACGTCTAAAATGTCCGACCATTTTGCCCTTGACAACCCGGGCAAGGACATCGGCTGCCCCCTGCGGGCGCCGATATTCCAATGCCAAGCGAGAGTTGGACACACCCAGCAATGAACACCCTGCCTGCCTCCGGCCTCTACTCCCCCGAATTTGAGCGCGATAACTGCGGTTTCGGCCTGATCGCCCAGATGGACGACAAACCCAGCCACTGGCTGGTACAGACCGCGATCGAATCGCTGGCGCGCATGACGCACCGCGGGGGCATTTCCGCCGACGGCAAGTCGGGCGACGGCTGCGGCCTGCTGCTGAAGAAGCCGGATGCCTTCATGCGCGAGGAAGCGGCCAGGCTGGGCTTCAAGCTCGGTGAGCTGTACGCCGTCGGCGTGGTTTTTCTCAGCCAGGACAAGGCCCTCGCCGCCCGGGCGCGCGAGACCCTGGAGCGTGAGATCCGTGCCGAGGGGCTCGACTTCCTCGGCTGGCGCGTACTCCCGACCGATCCCAGCCAGCTTGGCCGCCAGGCCCTGGAGAAGCTGCCGGTCATCGAGCACGCCTACGTCAACGCCCCGGCCGGCATGGACGCGCGCCACTTCGACACCAAGCTCTACATCGCCCGCCGCCGCACCGAGAAGCAGCTGGCCGATGACGCCACCTTCTACATCCCGACCCTGTCCAGCCAGGTGCTGTCGTACAAGGGCCTGATGATGCCGGAGGACCTGCCGCGCTTCTACCTCGACCTGCAGGATCCGCGCCTGGCCACCTCCCAGTGCGTGTTCCACCAGCGCTTCTCCACCAACACCTTCCCCGAGTGGCGCCTGGCCCAGCCGTTCCGCCATCTGGCGCACAACGGCGAGATCAATACCATCCGCGGCAACCGCAACTGGGCCCGCGCGCGCGCCTTCAAGTTCGACACACCGCTGATCCCGAACATGGAGGACGTGCGCCCGCTCGTCACCGAGACCGGCTCGGACTCGATGAGCATGGACAACATGCTCGAGGCGATGATCGCCGGCGGCATCGAGATGCTGCGCGCCATGCGCCTGATCGTGCCGCCGGCCTGGCAGAACATCGAGCACATGGACCCGGACCTGCGCGCCTTCTACGAATACCACTCCATGCACATGGAGCCGTGGGACGGCCCGGCCGGCATGGTGATGACCGACGGCCGCTTCGTCGCCTGCGGCATGGACCGCAACGGCCTGCGCCCGGCGCGCTGGGTGATCACCAAGGACCGCCACATCACCCTCGCCTCCGAGATCGGCGTGTGGGACTACAAGCCCGAGGACGTCGTGCGCAAGGGCCGCGTCAAACCGGGCCAGATCGTGGCCGTGGACACCGCCACCGGCACCCTGCTGATGCCGGAAGACGTGGATGCCATGCTCAAGGGCCGCCAGCCGTACGGCCAGTGGCTCAAGCAGCATGCCCGTCGCCTGGAGTCCGGGCTCGAGGCCGACCTGCTGGCTGCCGCCCCGCTGGACGACGAGCAGCTCGCCGTGTTCGAGAAGATGTTCCAGGTCACCTACGAGGAGCGGGACCAGATCCTGCGCGTGCTGGCCGAGGCTGGCCAGGAGGCGGTCGGCTCCATGGGCGACGACACGCCGATGGCAGTCCTCTCGCAGATGGAGCGCTCACCCTACGACTACTTCCGCCAGCAGTTCGCCCAGGTCACCAACCCGCCGATCGACCCGCTGCGCGAGACGATCGTCATGTCGCTCGAAACCTGCATCGGCGCCGAGCGCAACCTGTTCGAGGAGACCCCCGAGCACGCCCACCGCCTGCTGCTGGAGTCCCCCGTCCTGACCGAAGGCAAGTTCAAGGCCCTGCTGGCGGTGGACGACGCGGCCTACGCGAACAGCGTGATCGACCTCAACCGCGATGAGAACCTGCCGCTCGAGCAGGCCATCCGCACCATCTGCGACGAGGCCGTCGCCGCAGTGAGGGCCGGCAAGGTCGTGATCGTGCTGTCCGACCGCAGCATTGCGCGCGGCAAGCTGCCGGTCCACGCCCTGCTCGCCACCGGCGCGGTCCACCACCGCCTGATCGCCGAGGGCCTGCGCTGCGACGCCAACCTCGTCATCGAAACCGGCACCGCGCGCGACCCGCACCACTTCGCCTGCCTGATCGGCTACGGCGCCACCGCCGTCTATCCGTACCTGGCCTTCGAAAGCATCGCGGGCATGCAGCGCGTCGGCGAGATGAAGGAGGGCATGACCTCCGCCAAGATGGCCGCGAACTTCGTCAAGGGCATCGACAAGGGCCTGATGAAGATCCTGTCCAAGATGGGCATCTCCACCATCGCCAGCTACCGGGGCTCGCAGCTGTTCGAGATCATCGGCCTGGCCGACAACGTGGTCGAGCTGTGCTTCAAGGACACCACCAGCCGCCTGAAGGGCGCCGGTTTCGAGGAACTGCAGGCCGAACAGGCCGTGCTGGCCCGCGAAGCCTGGAACAAGCGCAAGCTGCCGCGCCAGGGCGGCCTGCTCAAGTTCATCTACGGCGGCGAGTACCACGCCTACAACCCGGACGTGGTGCAGACCCTGCAGCAGGCCGTCAACAGCGGCGACTTCTCGGTCTGGAAGCAATACGCCAAACACGTCGACGAGCGCCCGATCGCCACCCTGCGCGACATGTTCAAGCTGCGTTCCGGCACCACGCCGATCGCGCTGGACGAGGTCGAGCCGATCGAGCAGATCGTCAAGCGCTTCGACTCCGCCGGCATGTCGCTAGGTGCCCTCTCCCCCGAGGCGCACGAGACCCTGGCCGAGGCGATGAACCG
This sequence comes from Pseudomonadota bacterium, assembly GCA_040758295.1. Lineage (GTDB taxonomy): Bacteria > Pseudomonadota > Gammaproteobacteria > Halothiobacillales > Halothiobacillaceae > Thiofaba. The sequence continues at coordinate 17,549 of JBFLVZ010000032.1, read as the reverse complement.
CCTGGGCGCGCGCTCCAACTCCGGCGAGGGCGGCGAGGATCCTGCGCGCTACGGCACCCTCAAGATGTCGAAGATCAAGCAGATTGCCTCCGGCCGCTTCGGCGTGACCCCGCACTACCTGGTCAATGCCGAGGTGCTGCAGATCAAGATCGCCCAGGGCGCCAAGCCCGGCGAGGGCGGTCAGCTGCCGGGCGACAAGGTCAACGAGATGATCGCCAAGCTGCGCTACGCGCGTCCTGGCGTCGCCCTGATCTCCCCGCCGCCGCACCATGACATCTACTCGATCGAGGACCTCGCCCAGCTGATCTTCGACCTCAAGCAGGTCAACCCGCAGGCGCAGGTCTCCGTGAAGCTCGTGGCCGAGCCCGGGGTGGGCACCATCGCCGCCGGCGTGGCCAAGGCCTATGCCGACCTGATCACCATCTCCGGCTATGACGGTGGCACCGGCGCCTCGCCGCTGACCTCCGTCAAGTACGCCGGCAGCCCGTTCGAGCTCGGCCTGTCCGAGGCGCACCAGACCCTGCGCGCCAACGATCTGCGCGACAAGGTGCGCCTGCAGGCCGACGGCGGCATGAAGACCGGCCTCGACGTCATCAAGGCGGCCATCCTCGGCGCCGAGAGCTTCGGCTTCGGCACCGGTCCGATGATCGCCATGGGCTGCAAGTTCCTGCGCATTTGCCACCTGAACAACTGCGCCACCGGCGTCGCCACCCAGAACAAGGTGCTGCGCATGCAGCACTACAAGGGCGATGTCGAGAAGGTGATGAACTACTTCAAGTTCATCGCCATGGAGGTGCGCGAGTACCTGGCCCACCTCGGCCTGCGCCGCATGGAGGACCTGATCGGCCGGACCGACCTGCTCGAGATCCTGCCCGGCACGACAGCCAAGCAGCAGAAGCTCGACCTGTCGCCGATCCTGTCCGACATGGGCCTGCGCGACACCAAGCCGCTGTGCTGCGCCGTGCAGCACAACGACCCGTACGACAAGGGCCTGCTGGCCGAGCGCATGGTGCAGGCCGTGCTGCCCGCCATCGAGACCAAGTCCGGCGGCGAGTTCAGCTTCGAGGTGCGCAACACCGACCGTTCGCTCGGCGCGCGCATCTCCGGCGAGATCGCCAAGCGCCACGGCAACCTCGGCATGGAGGACGCCCCCATCACGATCAAGCTCACCGGCACCGTCGGTCAGAGCTTCGGCGTGTGGAACGCGGGTGGCCTGAACATGATCCTCGAGGGCGACGCCAACGACTACGTTGGCAAGGGCATGGCCGGGGGCAAACTGGTCTTGTTCCAGCCCAAAGGCACCAGCCTGCCGACCCATGAGACCCCGATCATCGGCAACACCTGCCTGTACGGCGCCACCGGCGGCAAACTGTTCGCGGCCGGCACCGCGGGCGAGCGTTTCGCGGTGCGCAACTCCGGCGCCTTCGCGGTGATCGAGGGCTGCGGCGACCACGGCTGCGAATACATGACCGGCGGCATCGTCACCATCCTCGGCCGCACCGGGGTGAACTTCGGCGCGGGCATGACCGGCGGCTTCGCCTACGTGCTGGACGAGGACAACAACTTCGTCGACCGCTACAACCACGAACTGATCGACATCCACCGCCTCGTCCCGGCGCAGATGGAGGCCCACCGCCAGCACCTGCGCGGCATCCTCGAGCAGCATCTGGCGGAAACCGGCAGCCCGCGGGCGCGCGAGATCCTCGCCCATTTCGAGGAATGGATCGGCAAGTTCTGGCTGATCAAACCCAAGGCCGCCGAACTGAGCCAGCTGCTCGACACCCTGGCCTCGGCCGCCTGACCCGGCCCACGCGCTGAAACCCGACAAGGCCCTGCAATGCGGGGCCTTGTTTTTTCCACCTGTGGACTACACTGATTTCTTCTCGCCCCCTCTCCACGCAGCATGTCCCGCATCCCGCAAAGCTTCATCGACGACCTGGTCGCCCGCGCCGACATCGTCGAGGTCATCGGCAGCCGTGTGCCGCTGAAGAAGAAGGGGAAGGAATACGCTGCCTGCTGCCCGTTCCATCATGAGAAATCGCCCTCGTTCTTCGTCAGCCCGGACAAGCAGTTCTACCACTGCTTCGGCTGCGGAGCGCACGGCACCGTGCTCGGTTTCCTGATGGCCTTCGAGCGGCTCGACTTCGTCGAGGCGGTCGAGACCCTGGCCGGGCAGATGGGCCTCACGGTCCCCCGGGAGGGGGGCGAGGCGCCGCAGGCCCATCCCCATGCCCCGCTGCTCGCCGTGCTGGAGGACTGCGCCCGCTTCTACCAGGCCGAGCTCAAGCACACCCCGCGCGCCATCGACTACCTCAAGCGGCGCGGGGTGAGCGGCGAGACCGCCGCCGCCTTCGGACTCGGCTACGCCCCCCCGGGCTTCGATACCCTGGAGCGCGCATTGCGGCTGGACAGGCAGGGCATCGACCAGCTCAAACGCGCCGGCATGCTGAGCGAAGGCGAGCACGGCCGCCTGTACGACCGCTTCCGCGAACGGATCATGTTCCCCATCCGCGACCGGCGCGGCCGCGTCATTGCCTTTGGCGGGCGGGTGCTGGGCGACGAGAAGCCCAAGTATCTCAACTCCCCCGAGACCCCCCTGTTCCACAAGGGGCACGAACTGTACGGCCTGTTCGAGGCACGCAAGGCCCTCGGTCGCCCCGAGCGCCTGCTCGTGGTCGAGGGCTACATGGATGTCGTCATGCTCGCCCAGCACGGCCTGCGCGAGGCGGTCGCCACCCTCGGCACCGCCGTCACCCGCGAGCAGGTCGACCTGATGTTCCGCCACACCGCCCAGGTCGTGTTCTGCTTCGACGGCGACGAGGCCGGCCGACGCGCCGCCTGGCGCGCGCTGGAGTCCACCCTGCCCGTGCTGCGCGACGGCCTCGACGCCCGCTTCCTGTTCCTGCCGGAGGGCGAGGACCCGGACAGCCTGGTGCGCCAGGAGGGGGCCGAAGCCTTCCGCGCTCGCCTCCAGCGCGACGCACTCGGCTTCGATGCCTTCCTGCTGGACGAACTGGCCCGCCAGGCCGAGGACGATGGCACGCCGGCCGCCCGGGCCCGGCTCAAGACCCTAGCCTTGCCGCTGATCCAGGGGATGCCCGCGGGGGTGCTCAAGGACCTCGTGCTGGACGAACTGGCCGCGCGCGTCGGGGTGAGCGCCGACCGGCTCCTGCCCCAAAAGGACCGGGGCGCACCGGCCCCCAAGGCACACGAACGCCCCGTCAGGCCCGACGAACCCGGCCGGGCCACGGCCCTGCGCAAGGCCATCGTCCTGCTGCTGCATTATCCCGACCTGGCCTCCCGTCGGGCGCCCGATCCGGCCTGGGCGCAGTCCCCCGTCCCGGGCCTCCCGCTCTTGGCGCAGCTCATCGATCACCTGCGCAGCCACCCCACCCCCATGGGCGTGACCCTTGAACACTTCCGTGCCAGCCCCCACGCTCGGGTCATGCAGGCGATCAGCCGGCTGCCGCCGCCGCGGGAGAGCGACGACATCGATGTCCGCGAGCGCATGTGGCTCGACATGCTCGAGCACATCGCCGCCACCCACAACCGGGCACGCCTGCGGCAGCTGACCGAACGGCCGTTTGCCGAACTGCAACCCCTTGAGCGACAGGAACTTTTGCGGCTGACAACACTCCAATTCAGCCGTGAATAATTCGCCCTTTGTTGGTATAATTTTTTGTTTGATTTGACCCGAGGCTCGCACTCGACCATGTTCGAAGATCCGCAGTCCAGCATTAAAGAACTCATTGCCCGCGGCAAAGAGCAGGGTTACCTGACCTACGCCGAGATCAACGACACCCTGCCGGAAGGCATGGTCGAAGCCGACCAGATGGAAGACATCATCGGCATGATCAACGACATGGGCATCCAGGTCTTCGAAGTGGCGCCCGACGCCGACGAGCTGACCCTGTCCGACAATGCCGTGGCCACCGACGAGGACGCTGCGGAAGAGGCCGTGGCGGCGCTGGCCTCCTCGGTCGACGACGGCGTGGGCCGCACCACCGACCCCGTGCGCATGTACATGCGCGAGATGGGTACCGTCGAGCTGCTGACCCGCGAGGGCGAGATCGAGATCGCTAAGCGCATCGAGAGCGGCCTGCGCGACATGCTCACCGCCCTCGCCGCCCATCCGCCCGCCATTTCCGAGCTGCTGGCCGATTTCGAGCGCTTCGATGCGGGCGAGATGCGCCTGGCCGACATCGTCGTCGGCTTTGCCCAGGCGGAGGAACTGCCGGAAGAGGCCGCTGTCGCCGATGACGCCGTCGATACCGCAGCCGTCGACGAGGACGAGGAAGACGACACCGCCACCGACGACGACGCCGAGGCTGCCGACACCGCCCTCGATCCCGAAGCCGTGCGCGCGCACATGGCCATCCTGCGCGACCTGCATGCCCGCCGCCTGTCCGGCGAGGACGTCCTCCCCGAGCTGGAGGCCCGCCTGCTCGAGCTCAAGCTTAATCCGCAGCTGTCCGACCGCCTGGTCAACAACCTGCGCGAAACCCTCAACCGCGTGCGCCAGATCGAGCGCCAGATCCTCGACCTGTGCGTGAACAAGGGCGGCATGCCGCGCGAGCGCTTCATCGAGACCTTCCCCGGCAACGAGTCCCGCGCCGAGTGGCTGGACGAGCACGTGAGCGACAAGAAGTTCGGTGAACGCCTCCAGGCTTACCGCAGCGAAGTGGAGCGCCTGCAGAAGCGCCTGTCCCATGTCGAGCGTGACAACGCCCTCAGCGTGCGCCAGCTCAAGGACATCAACCGCCGCATGTCGATGGGCGAGGCCCGTGCGCGCAAGGCGAAGAAGGAAATGGTCGAGGCCAACCTGCGTCTCGTCATCTCCATCGCCAAGAAGTACACCAACCGCGGCCTGCAGTTCCTCGACCTGATCCAGGAAGGCAACATCGGCCTGATGAAGGCGGTCGACAAGTTCGAATACCGCCGCGGCTACAAGTTCTCGACCTACGCCACCTGGTGGATCCGCCAGGCCATCACCCGCTCCATCGCGGACCAGGCGCGCACCATCCGCATCCCGGTGCACATGATCGAGACGATCAACAAACTCAACCGCATCTCCCGCCAGATGCTGCAGGAGATGGGCCGCGACCCAACCCCGGAAGAGCTGGCCGAACGCATGGCCATGCCGGAGGACAAGGTGCGCAAGGTGCTGAAGATCGCCAAGGAGCCGATCTCCATGGAGACCCCGATCGGCGACGACGAGGATTCGCATCTGGGCGACTTCATCGAGGACACCAGCGTCATCTCGCCGCTGGATGCCGCCACCAACGCCGGCCTCGCCGAGGCCGTGCGCGAGGTCATGGCCAGCCTCACCCCACGCGAGGCCAAGGTCCTGCGCATGCGCTTTGGCATCGACATGAACACCGACCACACCCTTGAGGAGGTCGGCAAGCAGTTCGACGTCACCCGCGAGCGCATCCGCCAGATCGAGGCCAAGGCCCTGCGCAAGCTGCGCCACCCCTCGCGCTCCGAGCTTTTGCGAAGCTTCCTCGAGGCCGAGCACTGATCTATCCTTCGAGGCCCGGTTTCCCGGGCCTTTCATCACAGGGCCTATAGCACAACGGTCAGTGCAGGGGACTCATAATCCCTTGGTTGCAGGTTCGAATCCTGCTGGGCCCACCATGTTCTTCTCGTGGCTGTGCAGACAAGACCCCGGAGCCGGGTTATAAAGCCCCCCATGCGCCCAGCCTCTTCTTCCAGCCGAAATCCGACCGCCATCCTGGGCCGCAGGAGGCTGCTTGGCCTTGTGCTGCCCCTGATCCTGGCCGCCTGCGGCAGCGAGGACACCGCCCCGACCCTGCCGGCCTACAGCGCCACCCCGCCCAAGCCGCTGGTTCCGGTGCTCGTGCTCGGAGTGCATCCGCTGCACAACCCGGTCAAGCTGCTCGAGACCTACGGCCCCATCGTCGATGCCCTGAACAAGGCCATCCCCGAGGTGGAGATCCGCCTCGAGGCCTCGCGCGACTACGCCGAGTTCGAGCGCAAGCTGGAACAGCGCGAGCTTGAGCTCGCCCTGCCCAATCCCTATCAGACCGTGATCGCCACGCAGCACGGCTACCGGATCTTCGCCAAGGTCAAGGGGGATGAGGATTTCCACGGCCTGATCCTGGTCCGCAGGCAGAAAGGATCCCCCGAAGATGTCGGCGACCTGCGTGGCAAGACCCTCAGCTGCCCGTCACTCACCGCCTTGGCGGGCTGCATGCTGCCGCTGGCCCACCTGCAGCAGAAGGGGCTGGATGTGAAGCGGGACCTCAAGATCGTCACCGTTGGCTCGCAGGAATCCAGCATCCTGTCTGTGGCACGCGGCCTGGTGGACGCCGGAGCCACTTGGCCGCCGCCCTGGCGGGCCTTCCAGAAGGAGCACCCGGAGCTCGCCCGCCAGCTGGTCGTGCGCTGGCAGACCGCGTCGCTGCCGAACAACGGGCTCGTGGCACGGGATGGCCTGGATCCCGCGCTGATCGAGCGCATCCGGGCCCAGCTGATCGCCCTGTCCGACACCGAAGAAGGACGCCGCCGCCTGGCGAAGGCCGAGATTCAGGGCTTCGAGTTTGCGGATGACGACAGCTATGCACCGGTAAGGGACTTCCTGCGGCGCTACCGGGAGCAGGTCGGGGAACTGGCGCGATGAGGCTCCCCCTCCCTTCGGCCCTGCCGCGCCTGCTCGGCACCTCGCTCCGCCACCGCCTGGCCGTCAGCATCGCGCTGGTCCATGCGCTGATGATGGCCATCTTCGTGTTCGACCTGAGCCTGCGCGAACAGCAGCTGCTGATCAAGAGCACCGAACAGTCGACCCTGAATACCGCCGCCCTGCTGGCACGCTCCAGCTTCGAATGGGTGCTCGCGCGCGACCTCGCCGGCCTCGGCGAGCTGGTCCGGCCGCTGGCGGAAGACCCGGACATCGAATTCGCCATGATCCTCGACCACGAGGGGCGCGTCCTCGCCCACAGCGACCCGGAGCAGGTCGGGCGCTACGTGAGCGACCCCGTCAGCCTTGCGGCGCTGCGGGACAACATGGACATCCCCCATCTGCTCCAGAACGTCCCCGCCCTGATCGACGGCATCGCCCCCATCCTTTCGAGGCCATCCCGCGCCGGTGCGAGCGGACAGGCGGACCAGGCCGGCACGATCCTGGGCTGGGCCCGCATCGGCACGAACACCGAGCGCACCCAGGCGGCCCTCGGCAAGGTGCTGCGCGATGGCCTGCTCTATACCCTGACCGCCATTCTCCTCGGCACCCTGCTCGCCCTGCTCATCGCGGCCGACCTCACCCGCGACCTGCGCCGCGTCAAGGCCCTGTTCTTGCGCGTCAGCGCAGGCGAACTGAACCAGCGCATCGAAGTTGGGCGCGAGGACGAGCTGGGCGATCTGATGCACGGCCTCAACCACATGCTGGAGCGGCTGGAAGCGGACGAGCAGCTCCTGCGGGAGACGCGCGAGCGGCTGGAACTGGCCTTGCAGGGCAGCAACGACGGCCTGTGGGACTGGGACCTGGTTCGCGACACGGTCTACTTTTCGCCACGCTGGAAGGCCATGCTGGGTTACGGCGAAGACGAGATCGGTGGGATCCCCGCCGAATGGTCGGGACGCATCCATCCGGACGACGTCGAGCGAGCCATGCGCGCCCTGGAGGACCACCTCGCAGGCCGAACCCCGGCGTTCGAGGTCATTCACCGCATGCGCCACAAGGACGGTCGCTGGCGCTGGATCCTCAGCCGGGGCCGTGCGTTGTACGACGGGCAGGGGCGGGCCCATCGTATGGTGGGCACCCTCACGGACATCACCGAACTCAAAGAGACCGAGGGCCGGCTGGCGATTGAGCGCTCGCGCCTGGCGGGACTGCTGGCCAATCTCCATTCCGCCGTGCTGGTGGAGGACGACTCGCGGCGCATCGCCCTGGCCAACCAGGCCTTCTGCGACATGTTCCACATTCCCGCCCCCCCGGAGGCCCTGGTGGGCACGGACTGCGCCGAGGCTGCGCGCGCCAGCCTGCCGCAGGTCAAGGACGGCCCCCGCTTTATCCAGCGCATCGAGACCCTGCTCGCACGCCATGAGCCGGCCCTCGGCGACATCGTCGAGATGGCCGACGGGCGGGTGCTGGAGCGGGACTACTCCCCCATCCTGGTCGACGGCGTCCTTCAGGGGCACCTGTGGATGTACCGCGACATCACCGCGCGCATCGAGCTCGAGCTCAGTCTCGACGAACAGCGGGAACGACTGCGCATCGTGCTCATGTCGATGGCGGACGGGGTGATCGTCACCGATTCCGACGGCAGGATCGAATTCCTCAACCCGGTGGCCGAAGAGTTGACGGGCTGGCCGCTGAACGAGGCCAGGAATCGCCCCCTCGAGCAGGTGGCCCGGCTGATGACCGAGGACAGTGCGAATGTCCTCGATAGCGCCACCGTGCACCAGCTCATGCAGAAAGGCCGCCAGGAGATCACCGCCCGCCTCGCCCGCCGCGGAGCCGTCGAATCCTTCGTCGAGATCGAACTCAAGGCCGCCCCCATGCTCGGTGCGGGCGGGGCCGAGAGCCTGGTGCTGATCCTGCATGACGTCAGCGAAACCCATCGCCTGATGGAGCAGATGAGCTGGCAGGCAAGCCATGACCCGCTCACCGGCCTGCCCAACCGCACGGCCTTCGGCGAGCGGCTCAGGAGCTTGCTGGAAGGCGCCCGGACCGCCGGCGAGCGGCATGCGCTGCTCTACATGGATCTCGACCAGTTCAAGGTCGTCAACGACACCTGCGGCCATCATGCCGGCGACGAGCTTTTGATGAACATCGCCCACCTGCTGCGCAGCGGGGTACGCCGCGACGACATGATTGCCCGCCTCGGCGGCGACGAATTCGCCGCCTTGCTGCCGAACTGCTCGACCGAGGTCGCCGAGCGCATCGCCAACCAGCTGCGCGAGAGCGTGCAGAACTTCAGCTTCTACTGGCAGGACCGCGTCTTCAACGTGGGCGTGAGCATCGGCATCGTCACCATCGACCCGCAATGGGGGGCCGCCGATGAGATCCTGCGCGCCGCCGACATCGCCTGCTATGCCGCCAAGGAGCGTGGGCGCAACCGCATTCACGTGTATGAGGCGGCAGACGAGACCATGTCGCGCCAGGTCGAGCAACTCGGCATGGCCTCGCAGATCCAGCTCGCTGTGCGCGAATCCCGCTTCGTCCTCTACGCCCAGCCGCTCAAGCCCCTGGATCGACCGCGCCTGGACGACGGCCTGCACCTGGAGGTGCTGGTGCGCATGCTCGACCGCCACGGCAACCTCATCGCCCCCGGCCTGTTCATCAGCGCCGCGGAGCGCTACAACCTCATGCAGGCGATCGACCGCTGGGTGGTCAGTTCCACCCTCGAGCGCCTGCACCAGGCCCTGGACACGCCGGCCGGCAGGCGCCTGAGGCATGTCGGCATCAACCTGTCCGGCAACTCGCTGACCAACGAGGACATGCTCACCTTCGTGGAGAAGGAGGTGCGCCGCTACGCCTTCCCGCCCGGCCTGATCTGCTTCGAGATCACCGAGACCGCCATCATCAGCAACATGCACCAGGCGCTCGCCTTCATCCAGCGCATGAAGGGCCTCGGCTGCACCTTCGCCCTCGACGACTTCGGCTCGGGGCTGTCCTCCTTCGCCTACCTCAAGGCCCTGCCGGTGGACTTCCTCAAGATCGACGGCGTATTCGTACGCGACATCGAGAGCGACACCCACGACCGCACCTTCGTCCAGGCCATCAACCAGGTCGGACGCACCCTGGGCCTGAAGACCATCGCCGAATTCGTCGAGAATGCCGCCACCGAGCAGATCCTGCGCGGCATGGGGGTAGACTTCGCCCAGGGCTACGGTGTCAGCCCCCCCAAGCCACTGGAGGACTTCCTGAGGGATGGGGAGAGGCCGGCCATACCCGACAATCCGGCTATAATGCCCTCGACCTGACCGCAGCATTTCCAGAAAGGCGTCAGTCCCATGCAGTTGCGCTTCGTGAAGATGCACGGCCTCGGCAACGACTTCGTCGTGCTCGACGGCGTGCGCCAGCAGATCTCCCTGACCACCGAGCAGGTCCGCTTCCTCGCCGACCGGCATGTCGGCATCGGCTGCGACCAACTGCTTCTCGTCGAGCCCGCCCCCACGCCCGACACCCTGTTCCGCTACCGCATCTTCAACGCCGACGGCAGCGAGGTGGAGCAGTGCGGCAACGGCGCGCGCTGCTTTGCCCGCTTCGTGCGCGACGAGGGCCTGACCGACGCCACTACGATCCCGGTCATGACCGCCGCCGGGCGTATCGTGCTGCATGTGGAGGACAACGGCGAGGTGACGGTGGACATGGGCGTGCCCCGTCTGGAACCGGCCGAGATCCCGTTCGAGGCCCCGCAGCGCGCCATGGGCTACCCCCTGGCGGTGCACGGCGAGATGCACGTCATCAGCGCGGTGTCGATGGGCAACCCGCATGCCGTGCTGCGGGTGGAGGACGTCGACAGCGCCCCGGTCGAGACGCTCGGCCCGGCCATCGAATCCCACCCGCGCTTTCCCCGCCGGGTCAACGTCGGCTTCATGCAGGTCGTCGCCCCCGACCACATCCGCCTGCGCGTGTACGAGCGCGGTGCGGGCGAGACCCTGGCCTGTGGCACTGGCGCCTGCGCGGCGGTGGTGGCCGGCCGTCTGCACGGCTGGCTGGTCGATACCGTCAGGGTCGACCTGCCCGGCGGCCGCCTGACCGTCCACTGGCAGGGCGAGGGCCGGCACGTGCTGATGACCGGACCCGCCACCCGGGTATTCGAAGGGAGGATCGAGCTGTGAGTGAAGCGCTGCAGGCCCTGGGCGAGGAGGCCGTCGCCGAATATCTGGCCGAGCACCCGGAGTTCTTCGTCGGCCACGAGGCCCTGCTGCTGTCCATGCAGCTGCCGCACACCGCCCCCGGCACCGTGTCCCTGATCGAGCGTCAGGCGGCCCTGCTGCGCGAGCGCGTCAGCACATTGGAGAGAACCCTGCGCGAGCTGCATACCCAGGCGCATGCCAACGAGCGCCTGGCCGCGCGCATGCACCAGCTCGCCCTCGCCCTGATCGCGGCCGACGGTCCCTGCGAGGTGCTCGAGGCCACACGCACCCGCCTGTGCACGGACTTCGACCTGGCCGGCGTGCTGGTCGGCCTGGAGGAGGGGCACCCCCTCGTCACCCCTTGCCTGGAGCCGCCCGAAGGCGATGCCTGGCGCCCCTTGTTCGCACTCAGAATTCCGCAGATGCCGCGCACCAGCGGCCCCCTCCGGGAGTTGCTGGTCGCCCATGGCCTGCCCGAGACCGCCTCGGTGGCGGCCGTTCCCCTGCGCGGCGAAGGCTTCCGCGGCGCCATGCTGCTGGTCAAGCGCGAACCGCAGGGCTTCCGCCCGGACATGGGCACCCTGTTCCTCGAGCAGATCGGCGACCTGGTCAGCGCTGCGCTGGCGCGCGCCCGGTGAACAGCCGCTTGCGGGCTGGCCGTCCATGAACGCCATCCCCCGGCTGGATGCCTTCCTCGCCCAGCTTGCGGCGAACAATGTCTCGCCTCACACCCGCGCGGCCTATGCGCGCGACCTGGCCGATGCCTGGGGCTTCCTCGCCGCCCAGGGACTGGACGACTGGCCCGAGGCACAGTCCCACCATCTGCGCCTGTGGCTGGCCCAACGCCATGCCGAAGGGCTCTCCCCCCGCACCCTCGCCCGCCGCCTGGCGGCCGTGCGGGCCCTGCTCCGCACCCTGCGCCGGCAGGGCCTGGTCGAGCACGACCCGAGCGCCGGCCTGCGCCTGCCGCGCGCCGACCGCCGGCTGCCGGAGACCCTCGAGCCCGAGCCGCTCCATCACCTGCTCGACCAGCCGGCAGACGACGCCCTCGAGGCGCGCGACCTCGCCATGCTGGAGCTGATGTACGGCAGCGGTCTGCGCCTGGCCGAGGTCTGCGGCCTGCAGCTGCACGACCTCGACCCGACCGACGGCTCCGCCCGCGTGCTCGGCAAGGGCGGCAAGACCCGCATCGTGCCGGTCGGCGACACCGCGCAGGCCGCCGTGCGCCGCTGGCTCGCCCTGCGGCCGCTGCACGCCCCGGCGGGGGAGACCGCCCTGTTCGTCAGCCGGCTCGGCCGGCCCATCGCCCCGCGCACGGTACAGACCCGCCTGACCCGGCTTGCGCGCAAGCACGGCCTCGCCGGGCGGGTGCATCCGCACATGCTGCGCCACGCCTGCGCCAGCCATTTCCTGCAGAACAGCGGCGATCTGCGCGCGGTGCAGGAACTGCTCGGGCACAGCAACCTCGCCACCACCCAGATCTACACCCATCTCGACTTCCAGCACCTGGCGCAGGTGTACGATGCCGCCCATCCGCGGGCGAGGCGGAACAAGCCTTGAGCCTACGGAACCCCAGCCCGTAGGAGCGACACCCTCGTCGCGATCGTTGTCGTGCTGCAAGGCCCCCATCGGCCCGGGGGCGGGCCCCCTCCAGGCACGCCCAGGCGCATGGACTCATTTCATCCAAGGGCCCGCCCCCTACCAGGATGTTGAAAAAGGGCTTCCTGCCCTTTTTCAACTCGCCTCGTCGCGGCGCATGTCCGCGACGGGCTGCGCAGATCAATCACTTAGCGTGATTGATCTGCGTGCAAGCCTTCCGTGGCTTGCATACAGGCCGTTGAAAGACTTTTTCAACAGCCTGCTACGCCGCGGATGCTAAACTTCAGTCCTCCTCAACCGGCTTGCATCCCCATGGAACAGTTCCACGGCACCACCATCCTTTGCGTCCGCCGCGACGGCCGCACCGTCATCGGCGGCGACGGCCAAGTCTCACTCGGGCCGACCATCGTCAAGGGCAACGCGCGCAAGGTGCGCCGCCTGCACGACGGCAGCGTGATCGCGGGCTTCGCCGGCGGCACCGCCGATGCCTTCACCCTGTTCGAGCGCTTCGAGGCCAAGCTGGTCAAGCACGGCGGCAACCTCGTCCGCTCGGCGGTGGAGCTGGCCAAGGACTGGCGCACGGATCGCGCCATGCGCCGCCTGGAGGCCATGCTGATCGTCGCCGACCGCGAGACCATGCTCACCATCTCCGGCCTTGGCGATGTACTCGAACCCGAGCACGGCCTGCTCGCCATCGGCTCCGGCGGCGCCTACGCCCAGTCCGCCGCCCGTGCCCTGCTTTTGCACTCCTCGCTGGATGCGCGCCAGATCGTCGAGCAGTCGCTCACCATCGCCGCCGAGACCTGCGTGTACACCAACCGCAACTTCACCATCGAAGAGCTCTGATCCGCCCCAGGAACGACGCCACGCCCAAGGTCAGCATGATCGCGGCGGGGGCGCCGCACCTACACCGAATTCCGGAATGCCCATGAACACCCTGACCCCCGCGGACATCGTCGCCGAACTCGACAAGCACATCGTCGGCCAGCAGGACGCCAAGCGCGCCGTGGCCATCGCCCTGCGCAACCGCTGGCGGCGCCAGCAGGTGGACGAACCGATGCGCTCGGAGATCACCCCCAAGAACATCCTCATGATCGGCCCCACCGGGGTGGGCAAGACCGAGATCGCCCGCCGCCTGGCGAGGCTTGCCAACGCCCCCTTCCTCAAGGTGGAGGCGACTAAGTTCACCGAAGTGGGCTATGTAGGGCGCGATGTGGAGAGCATCATCCGCGATCTTGCCGATGTCGGCATGAAGATGGTGCGCGCCGTGGCGCAGGAGCGAGTGCGCGAGGCGGCGCACGCGGCCGCCGAGGAGCGCGTGCTCGATGCCCTGCTCCCCCCGCCGCGCGACACCAACCCCTGGGGCACGGACGAGCACACCGACAAGGCCTACGCCAACACGCGCGAAAAATTCCGCGCCCGCCTGCGCGAGGGACAGCTTGACGACAAGGAGATCGAGATCGACGTCGAGGGTCCGAAGCTTGGCGTGGACATCCTCTCCCCGCCCGGCATGGAGGACATGGCGAGCCAGCTCAAGGGCCTGTTCCAGAACCTCGGCGCCCAGCGCAGCCAGCGGCGCAAGATGCGCATCGCGGAGGCCCTGCGCCAGCTCACCGAGGAGGAGGCCGCGCGCCGGGTCAGTGACGAGGAGATCAAGCAGGAGGCGGCCGAGCTGGTCGAGCAGCACGGCATCGTGTTCATCGACGAGATCGACAAGGTCTGCCGCAAGGGCGAGTTCAGCGGCTCGGACGTCTCCCGCGAGGGCGTGCAGCGCGACCTGCTGCCCCTGATCGAGGGCAGCACGGTGAACACCAAGATCGGCATGATCAAGACCGATCACATCCTGTTCATCGCCTCCGGGGCCTTCCACCTCGCCCGCCCGTCGGACCTGATCCCCGAGCTGCAGGGCCGCCTGCCGATCCGGGTGGAACTGACCGCGCTGACCGCCGACGACTTCGTGCGCATCCTGACCGAGCCGGACGCCGCGCTGCTCAAGCAGTACCAGGCCCTGCTCGCCACCGAGGGCGTCACCCTGAGCTTCACCGACGCCGCCATCCGCCGCCTGGCCGAGGTGGCCTATGAGGTCAACGCCACCACCGAAAACATCGGTGCCCGCCGCCTGCACACCGTGGTCGAGCGGCTGCTTGAGAACCTCGCCTTCGAGGCCCCGGCGCGGGCGGGGGAGACGGTGACCATCGACGCCGCGGATGTGGATGAGCGGCTTGGGGTGCTGGTGAAGAGTGAGGATCTGAGCCGGTATATCCTTTGATGCGGCTCTCCAGAAAACGAAGGGTTTCGTTACCCCTCTCTCCCCCAGGGAGAGGGGTTGGGGGAGAGGGAAAAATCCCCCTCAAGGCCGCCGTGATGCCAGGTTGGGCAAGGGGGTGAGACGGCCAAGGAGGGCCGGCTCAGCTTTGCCGGGGCAGGATGCCCCGTCAAAGCGGCCCCCTTGAACAGCCTGGCAGCACGGGAACCCGAAGGGCGGCCTTGCGGGGGTGCCCTTTCTTTGGGCAAGCAAAGAAAGGCACTCGCCCGCCTGCGATGGAGGCCGTTCGAAGTGCGCGGCTTGAGGCGGGCGAAACCAAGCCACCAGCCTATTTCAAAGCGGCTTTGAACAATCGTTGAAGTGGTTTTTCGCCCGCTTTGAAGCTTGTTTCTTTGAACATGCACCCGTGCAAGCGGGCGAGTTACTTTTTGATCTAGACCGAGATAAATGAGATAGACCAGGCGCGATAATTCAGGGAATTTTCGGGATTTGTGGGTTAATTTCGGGAAGGATTCTGGAACAACGTTGCACGAGATGGAAGCATGGGGCGATGCTTCCTGTCCGATCAGATGGCGTCCGAAAGGTGGCTTCTGATGATCGCAAGGATGTCTTCGCGATCCCTATCCGATAACCCAAGGAAAGGGCGCGCTGGGATCGCCTTGCCTGGGATCATGCTTCGTTGCGATGTCGTGCCACCGAACTGGTGCATGGCAGCATACGGTTGAGGGCTGCCGATCATCAACGTGCCGCCGACGATCTGGTAGGTGATCGTCGTTTGTAGGGCGCGCGTCTTGCCGGTGAGTGGTTTCTTGGCGTCAAGCCGTTGCTGGCCCTTCTTGCTGAGGCTGCCGTCTTTCTTGAAGCTGCTTTTGTACTCACCAAGGTAGAGGGCCAGCGTCAGCGGTCTGTTCGGCGCCCAAGCTTGCCCGTGGGGATCATGCCCCTCGACGAACCGCTGCTTGGTGGAGTCAACCAGCTTTTCGCCAATGGCGCGTAGGGCCGGTTCGGGGGCGCTGACGCGTTGTATCAGCTCGCTGAGGGCGGCCACGACCTGGCGGTCGTTGAGCTCGATCTCGATCATTGGTCGTCCTGCTCCAGCACAAGCTTGCTTGAAGCCTCATCCCAAACGAGTTCGCCCTCATGTTGTGCAACGCGTTTGGCGAGCTCGTAGGGGATGTCGTAGATCGGCTCACCCGCGGGCGAGGTCCAGCGCACCTCATAATGGTCGCCTTCGGGAGAGGTCACCCAGCCTCCGCCGCCGAGAATATCCCCGTTAGGCAAAAGATAGAGTCGAACTCGGAGCGTCATGGCGTGCCACCAATGTCAAGCAGGGCGCGCAGCACTTCAGCCGTTCTCGGGAAGTAGGTCAAGGCATCCAGCGATTCCGCCGTGTACAAGCCGTGCAGGCGCGCGAACAACTCGGCTACCGTTTCTTGGATGCCATAGGGTTCGGGCTGAAGGTAGTAGTTTTGATCGAGCTTTTCATCAGGGTCGTTGAAACGCATGGCCCTCAACCGTTCGGCTTCCATCCGCCAGGTCTCGATGACGGTCATGTTGGCCGACAGCCCCATCAGCGCATCCAACGCATGTCCAAACTCATGGAGCAAGACCCCTTGCCCGCGTTCCGGCGGCACAGGAGTCGTTTTGCCACGAAGGAGTGTTTCCTGAGCGATAAGGATCAGTTTCTCCGCTGAGATCATGCCATCGCGTGCATCCCACGTCTCGCCAGGCTGAGCGCCGCGCGGGGTGAGACCGGCAAGGCGCGGCAGGGCCTCGGTCAGCCGCCGGGTCACCACCACCTGATACCCGGCCTCCGCCACGGCCTTAAGCCAAACCTCCGGGAGGGATTCATAGACCTCTCGCACCGCGCGGGCAAAGGCGACATCTGCATTCGGCATCATGGCGATGGGCTTGTGCAGAAAGGCAGCCACCTCTGCCTCCAGCGCGCGGCCCAAGGGTTTGGGCAGCTGCGCGACCTTTTGCTGCACAAGCCGACGCAGTTCATCCTGGACGGTGGCCCCCGGCGCATAATCCCAGCCCTTGTCGATGCCGACAGGCGCGCCTGTTTTGGGGTCGACGGCGTCCCAGCCCGCTGGTGGCTCAACGGCGTCGCCGGGTTTGGGGGTACGTTCGGCGACCACGTAACAGCGGCACCCCCACCCATTGGGCGGATAGTGAGTGGTCCAGAAAGGATGGTCGTGGCGCAAGGTGAGGCGCATCTCGCCCCAGCGTTTGTGAAGCGGGCGCGGGTGGATGACGGAATCGTTGTGCACATAGCGCCAGTAGGGCGCGATCTTGAGCAGCTTCGGGTCTTTGAGCTGGGCCAGGCGGCCTGCGGCGTAGCTGGTGAGCAGGTTGGTCTCGAAGATCACCCGCGTCCGCCAGTTGCGCTCACCGACATAGTCCCAGCCATGCCGGGCAACGATGGCATCGAAGTCCTTGCGAAACGCATCCAGCCCCTTACGCTCGATGATGGCGCGCTCCACGGCGCGGGCGAGATCCGCCAGAAGGTCTGCCTTCATGGCCCCGGCCACGGTGAAGGCGCGCTCGTGCGCGTGGCCGCGCATATCCGTCCAGCGCGCGGTCGGCACGAGGTTTTCCAGGCGCTTGTGCAGGGCGGCGAGCTGCTCCTCGAACGCCAGCCCCGTTGCTGCCTTGAGCGCCATCAGAGCATCCCCACCTCACGGGCCACCTCTTCATGGCCCTGGGCTGTGGCGAGGCTGAAGGCCAGCGGGTTCTACCCCGATAGCACGGACACTTCAGAGAAGTCCCATAATGGGGGCGAGGAGTGTTTATGTCCCAGAGAAAGAAGTACAGCGCCGAGTTCAAGCGTGAAGCGGTTGAGCTGACCCGCCGC
>JBFLVZ010000031.1:0-55225 GCA_040758295.1 Pseudomonadota bacterium | reverse complement strand
CATCCCGAACTCAGAAGTGAAACGCTGCATCGCCGATGATAGTGTGGGGCTTCCCCATGTGAAAGTAGGTCACCGCCAAGCACCTATCCCATAAACCCCCAGTCATTTGACTGGGGGTTTTTCTTTGGCGGCATCCAAAAATTTTTTGCCTGTCCGATACCCTCTCGCGGGCCTGTGGCATCTGGCCGTTCGGCCTGTCCTGGCGCCGTTCCTGCCTTTTTTCCCCATCTTCTCCACGTTTATCTACAGGCTTGTGCACAGGTCTATACACATCATGTAGTGCTTGACGATGACCATTGGCACTATATGATGTGTTTTGTGGTTTCGTTTGGAGATGACGTGATGACCCCTGGCGCTTCGACTTCCAGTCCCGATCAAAAGACCCCTTCTGCCCTCGTGGCGACCGCGTCTGCGGTCGAGGCCGTGCTGCCTGCGCCGGGTCAGTTTCGCGTGATCCGCCGTAACGGCAAGGTCACGAGCTTTGACGCGAGCAAGATCAGTGTGGCCGTGACCAAGGCCTTCCTGGCCGTTGAGGGGGGCTCGGCGGCAGCCTCCATGCGCATTCACGAAACCGTGGCAGCGCTGACCGAGACGGTGGTCGCCGCGCTCAAGCGCCGTTCTCCGGGCGGCGGTACCTTCCACATCGAGGACATCCAGGATCAGGTTGAACTGGCCCTGATGCGCGAAGGGCATCACAAGGTTGCACGGGCCTACGTGCTTTACCGTGAGGCTCGAGCGCGCGAGCGTGCCGAGGAAATGGGGCAGGAGGCTGAAGCGGCTCCGGAAGCTCGATCCCTCAATGTGACCCTGCTCGACGGCACCATTGTGCCGCTGGACATGGGGCGGATGCGCACCCTGGCCAGCGAGGCCTGTGCCGGCCTGGAGGGTACGGAGGCTGCCCTGGTGCTCGAGGAAACTCTGCGCAACCTGTACGACGGGGTATCCGAGAAGGAGGTGAGTGCCGCCCTGGTGATGAGCGCGCGCACCCTGATCGAGAAGGAGCCGAACTACTCCTTCGTCGCCGCCCGCCTGCTGATGGACCAGCTGCGCACCGAGGCATTGACCTACCTCAACCTGACCCCCAGTCATGCCACCCAGGCCGAGATGGGGCAGCGCTACGGCGAGGCTTTCCGTGCCTTCATCCTCCGGGGTGTGGAGCACGAGCTGCTCGATCCGGAGTTGCGTAGCTATGACCTTGAGCGCCTGGGCAAGGCGCTGGATGCGTCGCGCGACCTGCAGTTCACCTACCTTGGCCTGCAGACCCTGTACGACCGCTATTTCATCCACCACCAGGGCCACCGCATCGAACTGCCGCAGGTCTTCTTCATGCGCGTGGCGATGGGGCTGGCGATCAACGAGATCGACCGCGAGGCGCGCGCGATCGAGTTCTACCAGCTGCTGTCCTCGTTCGATTTCATGAGCAGCACCCCGACCCTGTTCAACTCCGGCACCCTGCGTCCGCAGCTCTCCAGCTGCTACCTGACCACCGTGCCAGACGACCTCGACGGCATCTTTGGCGCCATCAAAGACAATGCCTTGTTGTCCAAGTTTGCCGGCGGACTGGGCAACGACTGGTCCCGCGTGCGCGCCCTTGGCTCCCACATCAAGGGTACCAACGGCAAGTCGCAGGGCGTGGTCCCGTTTCTCAAGGTGGCCAACGACACCGCCGTCGCGGTCAACCAGGGCGGCAAGCGCAAGGGTGCCGTGTGCGCATACCTCGAGACCTGGCACCTGGACATTGAGGAATTCCTCGACCTGCGCAAGAACACCGGTGACGACCGGCGTCGTACCCACGACATGAACACCGCCAACTGGATCCCGGACCTGTTCATGAAGCGCGTGGTCGAGGAGCAGGATTGGACCCTGTTCTCGCCGGCGGACTGCCCGGACCTGCACGACCTGACCGGCCAGGCCTTCGAGAAGCGCTACACCGAGTACGAGCGCATGGCCGACGAAGGCCGCCTCAAGCTGTTCAAGCGCATCCCGGCGGTGCAGCTGTGGCGCAAGATGCTCTCGATGCTGTTCGAGACCGGCCACCCGTGGATCACCTTCAAGGATCCGTGCAACATCCGCTACACCAACCAGCACGCGGGCGTGGTGCACTCGTCCAACCTGTGCACCGAGATCACCCTGCACACCAACGACCATGAGATCGCGGTGTGCAACCTTGGCTCGATCAATCTCGCCCAGCACGTGGACGAGGACGGCCTCGACATGCAGAAGCTGGAGCGCACCATCCGCACCGCCATGCGCATGCTCGACAACGTGATCGAGTACAACTACTACGCCGTACCGCAGGCGCGTAACTCCAACCTGCGCCACCGCCCGGTCGGCCTCGGCATCATGGGCTTCCAGGACGCCCTGTATCGCCTGCATCTGCCGTACGCCTCGCAGGATGCGGTCGAGTTTGCCGATACCTCGATGGAAGCCGTCAGCTACTTTGCCATCCAGGCCTCCTCCGAGCTCGCCGAGGAGCGCGGCAAGTATCACAGCTACGACGGCTCCCTGTGGAGCAAGGGCATCCTGCCGATCGACTCCATCGACCTCCTTGAGCAGGGGCGCGGCGGCTACCTCGAGCAGGACCGCAGCCAGACCCTCGATTGGGCCGGTCTGCGCCAGCGCGTGAAGAAGCACGGCATGCGCAACTCGAACGTCATGGCGATCGCGCCGACCGCGACCATCTCCAACATCTGCGGCGTGAGCCAGTCGATCGAGCCGACCTACCAGAACCTGTTCGTGAAATCGAACCTGTCCGGCGACTTCACCGTGGTCAACCCGTACCTTGCGGCGGACCTCAAGAAGCTCGGCCTGTGGGACGAGGTCATGGTCAACGACCTCAAGTACTTCGACGGCAGTGTGCAGCCCATTGACCGCGTGCCCGAGAAGCTCAAGCAGCTCTATGCCACCGCGTTCGAGATCGACCCGCGCTGGCTGGTCGAAGCCGGCTCCCGCCGCCAGAAGTGGATCGATCAGGCCCAGTCCCTGAATCTGTACATGGCCGAGCCGTCGGGGCCGAAGCTCGACAACCTGTACAAGCTCGCCTGGGTGCGTGGTCTTAAGACCACCTATTACCTGCGTGCGATGGGCAAGACCCACATCGAGAAGACCACCCTGACCAAGCTCGACGGCAAGCTGCGCGGCGTGAGCGCCGAGGCCGGCGAGCTGGTCATGCCGAAGGCCTGCTCGATTCTCGACCCCACCTGTGAGGCCTGCCAGTAAGGCGGGCCGGATTGGAGGACATCATCATGCTGAACTGGGACGACCCCATTCCCGGCAAGAAATCCACCCCGGCTGCGGCGGAACCCTCCGCCGCTCCGGTCCCCCCGGCCGTGGTCGACGCCGCGCTGCGGATGCACGACTTGGATACGCGTGCCCACGACGAACACCATGCCGCGAGTGGCCTTGACTCCATCGCAACCGGCGCCGGGCGCGTCAACGTCTCCGAGAAGCGCATCATCAACGCCACGGCGGACGTCAACCAGCTGCTGCCGATGAAGTACACCTGGGCGTGGGAGAAATACCTCGCCGCGTGCAACAACCACTGGATGCCGACCGAGGTCTCCATGCAGGCCGACATCGCCCTGTGGAAGAGCCGCGATGGCCTCACCCCGGACGAGCGCGCCATGGTACTGCGTAACCTCGGCTTCTTCGCCACCGCGGAGAGTCTGGTCGCCAACAACATCGTGCTCGCCATCTACAAGAACATCACCAACCCCGAGTGCCGCCAGTACCTGCTGCGCCAGGCCTTCGAGGAGGCGATCCACACCCACACCTTCCAGTACATCGTCGACAGCCTCGGCCTGTCCGAAGGCGAGGTGTTCAACATGTACCGCGAGGTGCCGTCCATCACTGCCAAGGATGCGTGGGCGCTCAAGTACACCAAGGGCCTGATGAATGGCGACTTCGACACCAGCACCACCGAGGGCGCGCAGAACTTCCTGCGTGACCTGGTCGCGTTCTACGTGGTGTTCGAGGGCATGTGGTTCTACACCGGCTTCGCTCAGATCCTGAGCCTCGGCCGCCGCAACAAACTGACCGGCATCGCCGAGCAGTACCAGTACATCATGCGTGACGAGTCGATCCACCTGAACTTCGGCATCGACGTCATCAACACCATCCGCCTGGAGAATCCGCAGCTATGGACCGCGGCGTTCCAGGCCGAGGTGCTGGAGATGCTGCGCACCGCCTGCGAGCTCGAGGTCGCTTATGCCCGTGACACCATGCCGCGCGGCCTGCTGGGCCTGAACGCGGAGATGTGCGAGGAGTACATGCACTTCATCACCAACCGCCGCTGCAACCAGCTCGGCCTGCCGGAGCTGTATGTTGGTGCGACCAACCCCTTCCCGTGGATGAGCGAGGTCATCGACCTGAAGAAGGAGAAGAACTTCTTCGAGACCCGGGTGACGGAATACCAGACGGGGGGGGCGTTGAGCTGGGACTGACACCGAGGAGCGCAAAGAGAAGGCCGGGGAAACCCGGCCTTCGTTTTTTCTCGGCAGGGCGGGCAGCCGCAGGGGCGACGTTGAGGGGGAAGACGGACATCCCCCCTCGGCCAGAAGAGCCATCTGCTATATGAGTAAAGCTTGCTTCACCTCAGGATTCCAGTCATGACCATCATCGGCATCGATCTTGGCACATCCAACTCTGCGGCCGCCGTGCTGCGCGGCGGGCGCCCGGTCATCATCCCCAGCGCGGAGGGCATCAGCCTTGGCGGCAAGGCCTTCCCGAGCTATGTCGCCATCACCGCGGACGGACAGATGCTGGTGGGCGAGCCGGCCCGGCGTCAGGCGACGGCCAACCCTGAAGGCACCGTCACCGCCTTCAAGCGCATGATGGGGCGGCGGGAGAAGATTCGGCTGCGTGACAAGCTGTTCACCCCGGAGGAGCTGTCTGCCTTCCTGCTGCAGAAGATCAAGCGCGACGCGGAGGCCTTCCTTGGCGAGAAGGTGGAGAAGGCGGTAGTGACCGTGCCGGCCTATTTTGACGACAACCAGCGCAGTGCCACCAAGGATGCCTGCCGGATCGCAGGGCTGGAGGTGGTGCGGCTGGTCAACGAGCCGACCGCCGCCTCGCTGGCCTATGGCCTTGACCGGTTGGGCGAGGAACTCAGGATCGCGGTCATCGACTTCGGCGGTGGCACCCTGGATGTCACCATCATGGAGTTCGGCAAGGGGGTGTTCGAGGTGAGGGCCACCTCGGGCGACACCCAGCTCGGTGGCACGGACATGGACCGGCGGCTGTTCGAGCACCTGGCCGAGCGCTTCCGGCAGGAGAGCGGGCTGGACGTGAGCGTTGACGAGAAGGCCACAGCCCGCCTGCGCGAGGCGGCGGAGGTGGCCAAGATCGAACTCTCCACGGCCACCACGGCCCACATCAGCCTGCCCTACCTGATGGCGAGGGAAGGGCAGCCGGTGCATCTGGAGATGGACCTGACCCGCGCGGAGCTGGAGCGGGTGGTGCGCCCGGTGGTGGAGCGCTGCCGTCCATCGCTGGAGCAGGCGCTCAAGGATGCGAATCTTACGCCGAAGGACATCGACCGCATCGTCTTCGTCGGCGGCCCCACCCGCATGCCGGTGGTGCGCGAATACTTCGAGGGCTTCTTTGGCCGCAAGGCGGAGATGGGTATCGACCCCATGGAGTGCGTGGCGAGTGGTGCCGCCATCCAGGCGGGCGTGCTCTCGGGCGAGGTTTCCGACATCGTGCTCGTGGACGTAACGCCGTTGACCCTCGGGGTGGAGACCCTCGGCGGGGTAGCCACGCCGCTCATCGCACGCAATACCCCCATCCCGGTGAAGAAGACGGAGGTGTTCACCACCGCGGCGGACATGCAGACCGCAGTCACCATCCACGTCGTCCAGGGTGAGCGTCCGATGGCCGCGGACAACACCAGCCTCGGCCAGTTCAACCTCGAGGGGCTCATTCCCGCACCGCGCGGCGTGCCGCAGATCGAGGTGACCTTCGACATCGACGCCAGCGGCATCCTGAACGTGAGTGCACAGGACAAGGCCACCGGCAAGTCGCAGTCCATCCGCATCACCGGCTCCACCCGCCTGCCCGAGGGCGAGAAGGAGCGCATGGTCAGGGAGGCGGAGAAATACGCCGAGGAGGACAGGAAGCGGCGCGAGGCGGCCGACCGGCTCAACCGGGCGGATGCGAGCTGCTACCAGGCCGAGCGCATGCTGGCGGACTACGGTGACCGCCTGACCGCGGAGCTGAAGCAGCGCATCGAGGCTGCGCTGCGCGAGACCCGCGAGGCGATTGGCAAGAAGGATGCCCAGCTCGCCATGGCCAGGGCGGATGCCCTCGAGGCCGTGCTCAAGGAGGCCGGGACCGTCCTGTATGCCCAGACTCCTGGTGCCTACAAGGCCACCGCGGGGGAAAAGGCCCCTCCCGGGGCCGAGGCGGGTGGGGCCATGCCCGTCGGCGGGCGGGTGGTGGATGCGGAGTTCAAGGAGGCCAAGTGATGTCAGGCCTCGGCGGGCGGGATGCCCATGGCTGAGTCCCGGCGCGACTACTACGAGGTCCTGGGCGTTGCGCGCGACGCCGACGCCAAGGCCATCAAGGACGCCTTCCGCGCGCTCGCCCTCAAGTACCATCCCGACCGCAACAAGGCCCCGGACGCCGAGGCACGCTTCAAGGAGATCGCCGAGGCCTATGCCGTGCTCTCCGACCCGGCCAAACGGGCCGAATACGATGCACGCGGCCATGCCGGGGTGGCGGGCTTCAGCGCCGAGGACCTGTTCGGTGGCATCGACTTCGAGGACCTGCTCTCGGGGTTCGGCTTGGGCCCTGGGGCGGACATCTTCGCGCGCTTCTTCGGCGGGCGAGGGCGACGGGGGCCGGCGCCCGGCGAGGACCTGCAGATTCGCCTGGTTGTGCCGCTGGAGCGGATCCTGACGGGGGGCGAGGAGATGGTGCGCTACCCCCGTCCGGTCACCTGCCCGACCTGCCACGGCTCGGGTGCCAAACCCGGAACCGAGCCACGGGCCTGTCCCGATTGTGGCGGCAGCGGGCGCAAGGTGGTCTCGCGTAAGGAGGGCGGGGTGAGCTTTCAGCAGATCACCCCCTGCCCGAGGTGCCAGGGGCGCGGGCGGATCATCGACCATCCCTGCCCAACCTGCGGCGGGCGGGGGGTGGTGGACAAGGAGGAGCGCATCGAGGTGCGCATCCCTCCGGGGGCCGAGGAAGGGATGGCGCTGCGCATTCCCGGCAAGGGCCTCCCCAGCGCGGACGCCGGGGGGACAGCGGGGGATCTGTATGTCGTCATCCAAACCCTTCCCGATCCTCGCTTCGAGCGCCTGGGAGCCGACCTCGGGCGCACGGAGACGATCGGGGTGGCGGAGGCTGCCCTGGGGACCACGCTGCGCGTACCCACCCTGGAGGGCGCGGTCGACGTCAGCGTGCCGCCGGGCACCCAGCCCAATGCCGTCCTGCGCCTGCGGGGCAAGGGGCTGCCGGTGTTCGGCAGCAAGGGGCGGGGGGACATGCTCGTGCGCGTACAGGTGCGGGTGCCGGAGCGCCTCTCGCCCAAGGAGCGGAAACTCTACGAGGAGCTGCTTGCCCTCGGCCGCCGGGGGTGAAGGGGCAGCCGGGGGTCAGGCTGTCGTCTCTATCGCCGGATGCCCTGGCCGGCCGCCGAGACATGCCTCGATTTCGCTGCGTACCAGGGTCTCCTTCTCCTCCAGCGCCGCGACCAGCCGGTCCAGCTCGGCCCGGTGGGCGCGGATGATCTCACGCGCGGCCTCCTCGGCCCTCTTCAGCAGGGACTGCACCGCCTCGTCCACCGCTTGGGCAGCGTGCTCGCTGTAGCGACGGGGTTGGGCGATCTCAAGGCCGAGGAAGGGATGCTCGTCGCTCTCGCGCAGGTCCACGGGGCCGATCTCGCGCGACATGCCCCAGCGGCCGACCATGGCACGGGCGAGCTGGGTGGCCTGGCGGATGTCGTCATCCGCCCCGGAGCTCACGTTGCCGAGCACGGTCTCCTCGGCCCCGCGCCCGGCGAGGATCACCGCCAGGCGGTCGAACAGGTAGTCCTCGGGCAGGGTGTGGCGCTCGGTCTCGGGCAGCTGGTGGGTGCCGCCGAGGGCCCGTCCGCGCGGGATGATGGTCACCTTGTAGAGTGGGTCGGCATGGGGCAGAAAGTGGGCCACGAGGGTGTGGCCGGCCTCGTGCACCGCCAGGCGGTGGCGCTCCTCGGGCTGGATCACGAGCGAGCGCACCCCGCCGAGCAGGACCTTGTCGCGCGCCTCATCGAAATGCTTCATGCGCACCTGCTCCTCGTTGTCACGCGCGGCGAGGATGGCGGCCTCGTTGACCAGGTTTTTGAGATCTGCGCCGGAGAAGCCGGGGGTTCCCGCAGCGATCCGGTCGAGATCCACGTCCCCGGCGACCGGGATCTTGCGCAGGTGCACCCTGAGGATGGCGGCGCGGTCCTTGCGGTCCGGCAGCTCCAGGGTGACGTGGCGGTCGAAGCGGCCGGGGCGCAGCAGGGCGGGATCGAGGATGTCGGGACGGTTGGTCGCAGCCAGCACGATCACCGCCTCGCGGCCGGTGAAACCGTCCAGTTCGGCGAGGATCTGGTTGAGGGTCTGCTCGCGCTCGTCGTGTCCGCCGCCGAGGCCCGTGCCGCGGGTGCGGCCGATGCTGTCCAGCTCGTCGATGAAGACGATGGCGGGGGCGTTTTCCTTGGCGGCCTTGAACAGGCGGCGCACCCGCGAGGCGCCCACGCCGACGAAGATCTCGATGAACTCGGAGGCCGAGATGCTGTAGAACGGCACGCCCGCCTCACCGGCGAGGGCCTTGGCGAGCAGGGTCTTGCCGGTGCCGGGGGCCCCCATCAGCAGCACACCCTTGGGCACCTCGGCCCCCAGGCGGCGGAAGCGGTCGGGATCGCGCAGGTATTCCACCAGTTCCGCCACCTCGCGCTTGGCGTTGTCCTGGCCGGCGACATCCTCGAAGTTGATCTCGGGTACCTCGGCACGTTTCACCGCGCCCTCGAGAAAGCCTTTCAGATCCCCGCCGCCGAGGCCGGTGAGCGTGCGCTGGGTACGCTGGTAGATCCAATAGAAGAACAGAAACAGAAGCATCCAGGGAAGAAATGCGGCCGCCAGGGTCAGCAGGCCGCCCGGCTGCTCGTCCGCCTCCACGCTGAGGGGCACGCCCTTCTCTTCCAGCAGCGGCAGCAGCGTCTCGTCGCCCAGGTCGGGCAAACGGGTGGAGACCTTCTGGATGAGGGCGCCCTGCGGGCCGAGGGGATGGGGCGCGGCGAGACGACCTTGGGCCTCCTTGCCGCGCAGCAGGACCTCGGCCATCGCCCCATCGCGCACCAGCGCCTTGAACTGCGTGTAGGGCACGGCCTGCACTGGCTCCAGGGGGGGCGTGCGTATGATGAGCCAGGCGAGGGCCAGCAGGAGCAGGGCGAGCGCGAGGGAGTGCATCCAGCGCGGCGGGGCGCTCGTGGGCAGGGGTTCGCTCATCGATTCATGCGCCATGGTGAGGGTTAGGTTGAGTCTAGCAGCCGCCGTTGACGGCACCACGACATGGCGGAGTGTTCGGTCGCCTGCTATAGGAAAAAGAGGGATGAGCGTCTGTCTCGCAGCGCCTTTCCTCGCGCCGGATAATTCGACCATTTGTTGAGGGCGTCACCATGGCCAAAGAAGAGAAGCAGAAAGGTACGGAAGTCACAGTGCGTAAAGAGCCCCCCGCCCGGGCTCTTACTCCGTTCGAGGAGATGGAGCAGCTGTTCGAGTCCTTTTTCCCGCGCCGGGGCTGGATGCGGCCGCTGTGGGAGCGGCCGATGTGGGGCGAGATGATGGCCACCATGGAGGCGCGCTTCCCGAAGATGGATGTCATCGACCGGGAAGGCGAGGTTGTGGTACGCGCTGAGCTCCCCGGCTTCAGCAAGGATGAGATCGAGGTGTCCCTGATGGGCGAGGATCTCGTCATCAAGGGGGCCAGCCGGCATGAGAAGGTCGCGGACGAGAAGGGGCGTTACCACCGGCGCGAGATCAGCAGTCAGTCGTTCGAGCGCAGCATCACCCTGCCCGCCGCGGTGGACGCGGAGAAGGCGACCTCCAGCTTCAAGGACGGCGTGCTTGAGCTGACTCTGCCCAAGCGGGAGAAGGTCAAGCAGCACAAGATCGCCATCGGCTGACGGCTGGCTGATGTGCACCCGGCTTGCCCGAGAGGGGGCCGGGTTTTCTTAGTGCTTCGAGGAGGGCCTGATGCGTGAGAGTTTCCGTCACGGCCTTCGAGTTATCCTTCTCGGGTTAGCCATATTGGCATGGCCCGTCATCGGAGCCGGAGAGGATGAGGGCCCCGTCTGGGTTGATCAGGGCGCGGATGGTCAGACGCGTGTCCATCTCTACCTGTTCTGGTCCACGCACTGTCCCCACTGCCTGGAAGCCTTGCCGTTCGTGCAGGGGCTGCGGGATGACCATCCCTGGCTGGTGGTCCATGCCCACGGCCTGAGCGGGCATCCCGAGAACAACGCGCTGTACGAGCGCATGGCGCGCTCCGTGGGGCGAGAGGCCCGCAGCGTCCCTGCCTTCCTATTCTGTGAGCGGATGGAGACGGGCTTCGACCGTCCGGAGACCACGGGGGCCCTGCTGGTGGAGGCGCTGCAGGCATGCCGCCAGCGCGCCGAGGCTGGTCTCCCGCTGGCTGACGGCCCCAGCGACTTCGCCCTTGCCGGCCTGGGCATCGACCCGCGGACCCTGTCCCTGCCGGTGCTGACGGTGGTGCTGGCGCTGCTCGACTCGTTCAATCCCTGCGCCTTCTTCGTCCTGTTCTTCCTGCTCAGCCTGCTCGCCCGCGCGGGTGGACGCCGGCGCATGCTGCTGGTGGGCGGGCTGTTCGTGACCATCTCCGGTGTGATCTATTTCCTGTTCATGAGCGCCTGGCTGAACCTGTTCCTGGTCATCGGCCACCTGCGCTGGATCACGCTGGCGGCGGGTCTGGTCGCCCTGACCATCGCCGTGCTCGACATCAAGGACTTCTTCTTCCTCGGCCGTGGCCCCTCTGCCAGCATCCCGGCAGGCGCCAAGCCGGGTCTTTTCCGGCGCATGCGCGAACTGGTGGGGGCGGATCGCCTGTCCACGGTGTTGCTCGCCACCCTGGTGCTGGCAGTGAGCGCCAACACCTATGAACTTTTGTGCACGGCGGGCTTCCCCATGGTCTTCACTCGCCTGCTGACCCTTGAGGGGGGCGGTCAGCTTGGTTATACGCTCTACCTCGTTCTCTACAACCTGGTCTATGTCCTGCCGCTGTTCGCCATCGTCGCCGCCTTCGCCTTCACGGTGGGGGCGCGCAAGCTGACCGAGGAGGAAGGGCGCGGCCTCAAGCTTGTCTCCGGTTTGATGCTGCTGGAGCTCGGTCTGGTGCTGCTGCTCGCCCCGCGGCTGCTGAGCAGTCTGTGGGTGGCGACTGGGCTGGTCGTCAGTGCGTTGCTGGCCGGCCTGCTGCTCTACCGCTGGCGGCTTCGTCAGGGGGCCCGGGCGTGAGCGATCGGCGGGCGAGAGGAGCGGTCCTGCTCGCCCTGGCCCTGGTGCTGGGCGGCTGCAGCCCCGCCTGGCGGGATGCCCGGCAGTTTCTCGCGGATCTGGCGGCGCCGGTGGCGACGGATGCCGGGACGGCCCGCGAAAGGGTGGACTACGCGGTGGACGAACGGTCCTATATGGGAGATATCTATCGCCCCGGGGGCGTGCCGCAGGCAGGCGTCGTGCTGGTGCCGGGTGTGGCGGAGCAGGGGCGTGACGACCCGCGCCTGATCGGCTTTGCGCATGCCCTGGCCCGCACGGGATTTCTCGTCCTGGTACCCGAGATCGGCAACCTGAGGGGGTTCAGGATCCGGCCGGAGGATGCGCAGGTGGTGGCCGATGCCTTCAGTCATCTGCGCAGCCGGCCAGAACTGCCCGCTGATCGCCGCGGCGGCGTCGTCGCCTTCAGCTATGCGGCGGGTCCCGCCGTACTGGCGGCCATGCGGCCGGAGCTGCGGGACGGGGTCGATTTCGTCGTGGCCATCGGCGGCTACTTCGACTTGCCCTTGGCGCTGGCCTATTTCACCACGGGCCATGTTCGCGAGGACGGAGGGTGGTCCTACCGCCCGCCGAGCCGTTACGGCAAGTGGGTGTTCGTGCTCGGCAACCTCGACCGGCTGAGCTTCCCGGAGGACCGGCGCCTGCTGGCCTGGGTCGCCCGTGATCGCCTGGCCAACGGCGGCCAAGTGCCGGCGGGTCTCGAACAGGGCCTGGGCGAGGAGGGGCGGGCCATCCTGGCCCTGCTGACCAATACCGACCCGGATGCAGTGCCCGGCCTCATCGCTTCCTTGCCTCCGGCGATGCGCGGGGATCTGGATTCCCTCGACCTGGCCAGCAAGGACCTGTCACAGCTGCGCAGCCACCTGATCCTGGTGCACGGCATCGACGATGATCTGATCCCCAGTGAGCAGAGCGTGGCCTTTGCGGCGGCCTTGCCGCGCGGGCAAGCTGAGCTTTATCGGGTGGACGGCCTCTCCCACGTCGACCTGGTGCCGGAGAATCTCGACCGCTGGCAGCTTCTGCGTGCCATCCACGCACTGATGCTCCAGCGCCAGCCGCGCCGTCCCCCCTGAGGCCTCCTCGCTTGTGCGGGGGCTGGGACAGGAGGCCGGCTGCATTGCGCAGCTTCTCCGAGGTCTGCAACTCGCCCTCGGCGTGGATCACCTTGGCACGCCGCTCGCGTTCGGCCAGCTTGTGCTGGTATCAGCGGGCCTTGCGTGCTGATCGGCCGGAACGGCCCGTTAGGCCGCGCGCCTCCAACAACCGAACCCCAGAAACAGCAACGCCCCGACAAAGCGGGGCGCTGTCCTTCAGGCCAGTCAGGTGTTTTTACACACGGGCTGCGGTGCCGGGTTGGAGGAGACTGCTGCGGGGCTGAGTCAGTGCAGGTTGCCGTTGGCGGCGGGCTTGCGGCGCTCGGCCCAGTAGTCACGGATGTCCAGCGCGGAGCCGCTGATCATGTCGAGGAATTCCTCGTAGTCCTCGGGGGAGTCCTGGATCTCGGCGAACTCGGGCAGCTGGCGGCCACCGCCAGCGATCATCGCGATCGGGTCGAGCAACTCGCCGTCCTCGGAGTCGAGCAGCGGCTTCCATGCGTCCTCGCGCAGCATGACGCCCTGCATGAAGCCCCAGCACCAGCCGTCCGGGGTCATCAGCTCGGAGCCGTCGTCCTGGACCTCGATGTTGAACATTGGCGAGAGCTCGTCCTTCTGGATGTCCTCGACGATGCGGGCATTGAGGGCGAGGATCAGGCCGAGCACGCGCTCGACGTCCTTGGGCGTCTCGAATACCGGGCCTTCGCCCTGCCAGACCACCGGCAGCCATTCACCCGGCGACACGACCTCGGGGCCGACGGCCAGGGCGGTGAGGAAGCCATCCAGCTCGGACAGGGTCATGCTCTCCTCGGGCACCTGGTCGGAGAGCAGGAAGCTTTCGAGTTCCTCGAGTTCGGCGTCGGTGATGGGGGCGGGAAGATGGTTCACGGGGTGTCCTTTTGGCAACGATGGTAGGCAGGAACGGGTGTATTGCGTTCCTGCAGGAATGAGTCAGTCGGGATCATACCCGAGGATTGCCGCCAGCTGCTGTCCGGCCGGCGTTCCGCTCTTGCCGCGGACCATGGAGGCAGCTCCCTGGACCGGGCTTGGCCGGGGCGATGGTCGAAGGGGAAGCTTGCTATCCTGCCATGCCCTGCTAATACATAAAAGGGTGTCTCGCGGCCGGTTCGGCTCAAGCCTGAGAGGATGCCGGGGCACCCGTGCCATCCATAGCAGAGGAGGGACGATCATGATCCCGATCAGAAGTTTGTTGGTTGCGGCTTGTCTGGTGTTTGCGGGGGCCGTCGCGGCGGCTGGTGACGTTAAGCGCGAACTGGGCGCGTATGTTGTTTACCTGCCGGCGGAGACCAATTTCGACCAGGTGGTCGAGCGCGTGCAGGACGAGATCCTTGCCCAGAACTGGGAGGTGCTCAAGGTCCAGGACATCGACAAGGGCTTGAAGGAGCACCACAACATCGACGTCCAGAACAAGCTGATCCTGGCGTGCAAGTCGCAGTACCTGGCCCAGGCCATCCAGTTCGATCCCGACGTCAGCATGATCATCCCGTGTCGGATCGCCGTCTACAGGGTCGGCTCGGCAGGCCAGGCCGTTAGCGGGGATCCCGAGCTGTGCGCCGGCGGCAAGATCATCGTGGGCTTCTCCGATCCGGTGGAGGAGGCGAAGCGCATCGGGATCGGGGACAGCGAGGCGGTCAAGGTGGCTTCCAAGGAGCTGCAGGCGATCCTGCAGGGTGTGGCCGATCACTTCAAGAAGTGATCGGGCAGGGTATCGCGGCGGGGCGGCGCGCCTACGGGGATTCGCTCCCCCGCAGGAGGCCCGCCGTCAGTCGGGGTCGTACCCCAGGATCGGCGCCAGCCAGCGCTCGGCCTCGGCCAGGCTCCAGCCCTTGCGGCGGGCGTAGTCCTCGACCTGGTCGCGGCCGATCTTGCCGGTGCCGAAGTACTGCGACTGCGGATGGGCGAAGTACCAGCCGGAGACCGCGGCGGTCGGGTACATGGCATAGCTTTCGGTGAGCTTCAGGCCGATGCGCTCGTCCGGCTGCAGCAGCTCCCACATGGTGCCCTTCTCGGTGTGGTCCGGGCAGGCCGGGTAGCCGGGGGCCGGGCGGATGCCGCGGTAGGCCTCCTTGATCAGCTCCTCGTTGCTGTAGTTCTCGTTCGGCGCGTAGCCCCAGAATTCCTTGCGCACGCGCTCGTGCATGCGCTCGGCGAAGGCCTCGGCCAGGCGGTCGGCCAGCGCCTTGAGCATGATCGACTGGTAGTCGTCGTGCTGCGCCTCGAACTCGGCCAGTTTCGCGTCGATGCCTATCCCTGCGGTGACCGCGAAGCCGCCAAGGTAGTCGGGCACTCCGGTCTCCTTGGGGGCGATGAAGTCAGCAAGGCACAGGTTCGGCTTGCCGGCCGGGCGTTCCATCTGCTGGCGGATGTGGTGCAGAGTGGTCTGCACCTGCTGGCGGCTGTCGTCGGTGTACAACTCGATGTCGTCGAAGCCCACGCTGTTGGCCGGCCAGAAGCCGATCACGGCGGCGGCCTTCAGCCACTTCTCGCTGATGATGCGATCGAGCATGGCGGTGGCATCAAGGTACAGCTTGCGCGCCTCGCTGCCCACCACCTCGTCGTCGAGGATGGCCGGGAAGCGGCCGGCCAGCTCCCAGGCCTGGAAAAAGGGCGTCCAGTCGATGCGCTCGCGCAGTTCCTCGAGCGGGTAGTCCTCGAACACCCGGGTGCCGAGGAAGCTCGGTTTGGGGGGCAGGTAGCCGGGTGTCGGCGTGGTGCAGCAGCCGGCCTCGCAGGTGGCACCCTCCGCCATGGGGGCGAAGCCGAAGTGCAGCTTGAGGCGGTTCTGGCGCGCCTGCTCCAGCGTCACTCTCTTGCCCTCGCGGCGGTTGGCCGCACGCTGCTCGGCGAGGACGCGGTATTCCTCGCGGATCTCGGCGGCGTACTGTTCGCGGTTGGCACCCAGCAGGCTCGACGCCACGCCCACGGCGCGCGAGGCATCCACCACGTACACGACCGGGTGGTCGCAGACCGGGGCGATCTTCACCGCGGTGTGGATCTTGGAGGTGGTGGCGCCGCCGATCATGAGCGGGGTCTTGAGGCCGAGGCGCTGCATCTCCTTGGCCACGTGCACCATCTCGTCCAACGACGGGGTGATGAGGCCGGACAGGCCAATGATGTCGCAGTTCTGCTCGCGTGCGGTGTCGAGAATCTTCTGCGCCGGCACCATGACGCCGAGGTCGATGACCTCGAACCCGTTGCATTGCAGCACCACGCCGACGATGTTCTTGCCGATGTCGTGCACATCGCCCTTCACCGTCGCCATCAGCACCTTGCCGGCGGAGGTGGTGGCGCAGGTGCCCTTCTCCGCCTCCATGAACGGCATCAGGTAGGCGACCGCCTTCTTCATCACGCGCGCGGACTTGACCACCTGCGGCAGGAACATCTTGCCCGCGCCGAACAGGTCGCCGACCACGTTCATGCCGTCCATCAGCGGGCCTTCGATCACGTGCAGCGGGCGTTCGAAGGACTGGCGGGCCTCCTCGACATCCTGCTCAACAAAGGCGTCGATGCCCTTCACCAGGGCGTGCTCCAGACGCTTGGCGACCGGCCAGGAGCGCCATTCCAGGTCTTCCTTCACCTCGGCGCCGCCGCCTGTGCCACGATACTTCTCAGCGATCTCCAGCATGCGCTCGGTGGCATCCGGGCGACGGTCGAGCACGATGTCCTCGACCCGCTCGCGCAGCTCAAGGGGGAGCTCGTCCACGATGGCGAGCTGGCCCGCATTGACGATGCCCATCGTCATCCCGGCCTTGATGGCGTGGTAGAGGAAGACCGCATGAATCGCCTCGCGCACCGGCTCGTTGCCGCGGAAGCTGAAGGAGACGTTGGACACGCCGCCGGAGACCATCGCGTGCGGCAGGTTCTGTTTGATCCAGCGGGTCGCCTCGATGAAGTCCACCGCGTAGTGGTTGTGTTCCTCGATCCCCGTGGCAATGGCAAAGATGTTGGGGTCGAAGATGATGTCCTCGGCCGGATAGCCCACCTTGTCCACCAGCACGCGGTAGGAGCGCGCGCAGATCTCGATCTTGCGCTGGTAGGTGTCGGCCTGGCCCACCTCGTCGAAGGCCATCACCACCACCGCCGCGCCGTAGCGGCGCAGCAGGCGGGCCTGCTCGACGAACTTCTCCTCGCCCTCCTTGAGCGAGATGGAGTTGACGATGCCCTTGCCCTGGATGCACTTCAGCCCCGCCTCCAGGATCTCCCACTTGGAGGAGTCGATCATGATCGGCACGCGGGCGATGTCCGGCTCGGCGGCGATCAGGTTGAGGAAGCGCACCATCGCCTCCTGCCCGTCGATCATCCCCTCGTCCATGTTGATGTCGATGATCTGCGCCCCGGCCTCGACCTGCTGGCGGGCCACCTCCAGCGCGGTGGTGTAGTCGCCCTCCTTGATCAGGCGGCGGAAGCGTGCGGAGCCGGTGACATTGGTGCGCTCGCCGACGTTGACGAACAGCGAGTCCTTGGTGATGTTGAACGGCTCCAGGCCCGACAGGCGGCAGGCGGGTTCAGGCTTGGGCGGCACGCGCGGCGGCTTGCCAGCCACGGCCCTGGCGATGGCGCGGATGTGCTCCGGGGTGGTGCCGCAGCAGCCGCCGACGATATTAAGGAAGCCTGAATCGGCCCACTCGGCGATCTGCGCGGCCATGGGTGCGGGTTCAAGGTCGTACTCGCCCATCTCGTTCGGCAGACCGGCGTTGGGGTGGGCGGAGACGTAGAACTCGGAGACCCGCGCCATCTCCTCGACGTACTGGCGCAAAAGGTCCGGGCCGAGGGCGCAGTTGAGACCCATCGACAGCGGCTGGGCGTGGCGCAGGCTGTTGTAGAAGGCCTCGGTGGTTTGGCCGGACAGGGTGCGGCCGGAGGCATCGGTGATGGTGCCGGAGATCATGACCGGCAGGCGCAGGCCGTCCTCGTCGAAGACCTTTTCCACCGCGAACACCGCGGCCTTGGCGTTGAGGGTGTCGAAGATGGTCTCGATCAGGATGATGTCCGCGCCGCCCTCGATCAGGCCGCGGGTGGATTCGGTGTAGGCCTCCACCAGTTGATCGAAGCTGGTGTTGCGGAAGCCCGGGTCGTTCACGTCCGGCGAGATGCTGGCGGTGCGGTTCGTCGGGCCGAGCACCCCGGCGACGAAGCGGGGACGGTCCGGGGTGCGGGCGGTCATCTCATCCGCCGCCTCGCGCGCCAGACGGGCTGCGGCGACGTTGATCTCGTAGGACAGCTCTTCCATGGCGTAGTCGGCCATGGCGATGCGGGTGGCATTGAAGCTGTTGGTCTCGAGGATGTCCGCGCCGGCCTCAAGGTAGGCCCAGTGGATGTCACGGATGATTCGAGGCTGGGTCAGGACCAGCAGGTCGTTGTTGCCCTTGAGGTCATGCCCCCAGTCTTTGAAGCGCTCGCCGCGGTAGGCCGCCTCGTCCAGCTTGTGGCGCTGGATCATGGTGCCCATGGCACCGTCGAGGATGACGATGCGCTCGCGCAGGGCGGCGTGGAGCGCGGCGAGGCGTTGGTCGCGGGAGAGGGACATGCCGGAAAACCTTCTATCTCAAGGCCTTGGCGAAGGGGCAAGGCGGATTGGAGCCGGGCATTCTAGCAGCAAAGGGCATGAAGCCGATGGCGGATGCCCATGGTCGGGGTGGGGGCGTCAAGCCCATGTGTGGCTGGTATTCGCATGACTAGACGCCCAAGACCGATGACCTTGCCGAGCGGTCGAGCTTGTCGGAAGCGGCATTCTAGCAGGCCCCGGGGGCGGACGTCCCGTGCCTTCACGGGGCTTGGCCTGCGTGCATGGGCGGCCTGGCCTCCATCCGATGGTTCGAGGGGGGATGGCGAGCGTGGTCTGGCGGGCATCCGGAAGGCAAGAATCGGTTGATGGGCCCATCGAGCTTTTTCGGGGCTGGCCATCTACCTGTGGTGGGGCGCCTGTGTTTAGATGCGGCAGGGTGACAAGAAAAACGACAAGCCAAAGGGAGATCGGTCATGTCCGCCACCAACCCGTCCGCCGTCGAGCTCAAGCAGGGGGTCCACAACCTCGAGAGTCTCCCCGCCCTGCCGGTGATCGCCCAGCGGCTGCTCGCCCTGGACCTCGACACGCACGAGGGGGAGCGCAGACTGATGGAGCTGATCGAGCAGGATCCCTTCATCTCTGCCAGGATCGTCGGCCTGGCCAACACCCCGCTGTTCATCATGCCCCAGCGGGTCACCTGCGTGCGCGACGCCACCATGCTGCTCGGGCTGACACGGGTCAAGTCGGTCGCCCTCGGGATCGCCATGATGACGGCGGCGGGGCGCACGGGCCTCGGCAAGC
Source organism: Pseudomonadota bacterium (assembly GCA_040758295.1). Taxonomy (GTDB): domain Bacteria; phylum Pseudomonadota; class Gammaproteobacteria; order Halothiobacillales; family Halothiobacillaceae; genus Thiofaba. The sequence goes on along the minus strand of JBFLVZ010000031.1, from coordinate 36,266 downwards.
TCGACCTGAACCGGCTCTGGCTCCACAGCCTGGCCGTGGCGCTGGGCATGCGCACGATCGCCAACGCCATGCCGAAGAACGTCCGCCCCACGGACGAGGAGATCTTCCTGGCGGGGCTGCTGCACGACATCGGCTACGTCGTCCTGGCTCATCTCGACCCGCTGCACAGCGATGCCCTGCACATGCGTCTGGCGACCGACAGGTCGCACGGTGTGTGCGAGTTCGAGGCGGAAATGCTGGGTATGGGGCATGCCGAGCTCGGCGCGGAACTCGCGCGGCACTGGGATCTGCCGGAAGAGGTCGTGGCCGTGCTGCGCTACCACCACAGCCCGGCCGAGGCGGACGAGGGGGTAGGGCAGCCGCTGATTTGCATGCTGCGCCTGGCGGAGAAGATCCTCGACCCCTTCGGTATCCCGGAAGGGACCGGCGGGGTGGTCAGCCAGGAGGAGTGGCTGAGCCTTGGCATCGATCCGGGGCGGGGCGAGGAACTGGGTGCGAGGATCCGCCAGCAGGCCGAGGAGGCGAAGGCCTCCGCCCTGCAGCTCGGCTGATGGGCTGGACGCCGTCTCAGGTGGCGCCGCCCAGGCAGGCGGAAAGGCTATCCGCCAAATTCCGCAACAGTCGCTCGTAGCCTTCCATGCCCGACGGCAGCTTGGCCCCGAGGGGGTCGAGCGTGCCGGCGCGGGCCTTCGTGCCCTCGATCAGGGTCTGCACCAGTCTCGGCTCGAACTGCGGCTCGGCGAACACGCAGGTGGAGCCGAGGGCATTGATCTTGGCGCGCATCTCGGCCACGCGCCTGGCGCCGGCCGTGGCCTCCGGGGTGACCAGGATGGAGCCGGCGGCGCGCAGGCCGTAGGCGTGCTCGAAGTACTGGTAGGCGTCGTGGAAGACGATGAAGGGCTTGTCCGCCACGGGCGCGAGCTTGGTCTTCAGTTCATTGTCGAGCGTTTCCAGCCTGCGGATGGCCTTCTCGGCATTGGCGGCATATTGCGAGGCGTGCTCGGGGTCGGCGGCGCTCAGGGTCGTGGCGGCGGCGCGCACGATCATGCTGGCGTTGGCCGGGGAGAGCCACAGGTGGCCGTCGTAGCTGCCGCCGTGGTTGTGCTCGTCGTGCTCATGTCGCTGCGGCGCGGGTCGCTTCCTCTCCCAGTCGCCGCCAGTGCGGGCGGGGAGAAGTTCGATATCCGGCAGGGTCGACAGGGCGATGATGCGCGTGCCCGGGCGCAGGGTCTTGGTGACCTTGGTCAGCGCGGTCTCGACCTCCGGGCCGATCCAGAACAGCACGTCCGCCTGTTCCGCCGCCAGCCGTTCGGAGGGCTTGAGGGCGTAGGTGTGCGGCGAGCTGCCGGGCGGGATCAGGCGGGTGGGCTCGCCGACGCCGTCCATCACCGCGCGCACCAGGTCGTCGACCGGCTTGATGCTGGTGGCGACCGCCGGGCCCGCCGCGGCGATCTGGGCGCTGAAGGCCATGGCGAGGAGGGGGATCAGGAGGCTGAGCAATCGCATGGGGACACCTGTGTGTGCAACAATGTCGTTACTTTATAACGCTGCATCATAGCGCCAAAACAGGCCGATGGAGGCATGCATGGCGGAAACCTCTTTTCTGATCCGGGCGGCGGGTGTGACGGTCGAGCGCGACGGCACTCGACTGCTCGACGGGGTTGACCTTGCGGTCGCCCCGCGCCAGATCGTCACCCTGGTCGGCCCGAACGGTGCCGGCAAAACCACGCTGGTGCGCGTGCTGCTGGGGCTGATGAAGGCCGAGGCCGGTCGGGTCGAGCGCCGCGAGGGTCTGGTGGTGGGCTACGTGCCGCAGCGCTTCCAGCCGCCGCCGAGCCTGCCGATGGACGTGGATGCCTTCTTGCGCCTGGCGGGGGTGAGTAGCGCCGGGCGCCGGAACGAGGTGCTGGATGGGCTGGGCGCGGGGTACCTGCGGCAGCGGCAGCTGCGCGCCCTGTCCGGCGGCGAGATGCAGCGCGTGCTGCTGGCGCGCGCCCTGCTGCGCGGGCCGGACCTGCTGGTGCTGGATGAACCCGCGCAGGGGCTGGACGTGCATGGCCAGCAGGAGCTGTATGCCCTGATTGCCCGCCTGCGGGATGAAACGGGCTGCGGTGTGCTGATGATCTCGCACGACCTGCACCTGGTCATGGCGGCGACCGACGAGGTGGTGTGTCTGGAGCGCCATGTCTGCTGCGTCGGCACGCCCGAGTCGATCAGCCGCCATCCCGAGTACCTGCGCATGTTCGGCCCGGACTGGGAGGGCTTCGCGCTCTACCAGCACCGGCACGACCACCACCACGACCTGCATGGGAACGTGGTTCCACACGGACACCGGCATGGCCCGGAGTGCGGCAAGGAGTGCAGGCATGATTGAGTTCCCGGTCCCCGACTTCCTCTGGTACGCCCTGCTCGGTGGCGTGGGCGTGGCGCTGCTGGCCGGACCGCTCGGCTGTTTCGTGGTGTGGCGGCGGATGGCCTATTTCGGCGAGACCCTGGCCCATTCAGCCTTCCTTGGGGTCGGCCTCGGCCTGCTCCTTCACCTCGAGCCGATGGTCGGCGTGGCGGCGGTGGGCGCGGTGATCGCGATCATTCTGGCGCGCCGGCATCCGGCGGAGGGGCTGGCCGAGGATACCCTCCTGGGCCTGCTGGCCCATGCCAGCCTGGCCATGGGGCTGGTGGTGCTGGCCTTCATGGAGGAGGTGCGGGTCGACTTGTTCGCCTACCTGTTCGGCGACATCCTTGCCCTGCGGCCGGAGGAACTGCTGTGGATCGGCGTGGCCGACCTGCTGGGTCTCGCGCTGCTGGCCTGGCTGTGGCAGGGGCTGCTCAGCCTGACCGTGCACGAGGAGCTGGCGGCGGTGGAGGGGCGGCGGGTGATGGCCCTGCGCCTGGGCTTCATGCTGGTGCTGGCGGTGTTCGTCGCCCTGGCGATGAAGCTGGTCGGCATCCTGCTGACCGTGTCCATGCTGATCATCCCCGCCGCCGCCGCGCGGCGTCTCTCGAGCACCCCCCTGCAAATGGCGCTGGGGGCGGCCGGAATCGGTGCGCTGGCGGTTCTGGCGGGGCTTTTGGCCTCGCTGAAATACGACACCCCGGCGGGGCCCTCCATCGTGGTGGCCGCCGCCGGGGTGTTTCTTGCGCTGCGCGCCCTGCCGCGCCGGGGCTGAAGTCAGCCCGGGCGAGGCAACTCGACGACCTCGATCTTTTCCGTCAGCTTGATCATGCGCTCGATGTCGGTTACCCACACCACCCCGTCGCCGGGGTTGCCGGTGTGGCCCACCTCGACCAGCACCTGCAGGATGCCCTCCACCAGCTCGCTCGGACAGAGGATGTCGATCCGTACCTTGGGGGTGTAGTCGGTCAGCTCGTCCTTGATATTGCGGATCTGCCGCCGGTCGTTGGCCCCCGCGCCCTCCACGCGGGTCACCGTCATGCCGGGGAAACCCTTGATATGGCGGAAGGCGGCGCGGATCTTGGGCAGCCGGTGCGGCTGGATGATCGCCTTGATCTCTTTCATGACAGTCCTCATGCCTCGACTCGGCGTTCTTCAAAGAAGCGGTACAGCGTGGGCAGCACCACCAGGGTCAGCAGGGTGGAGGTGATGAGGCCGCCGATCACCACGATGGCGAGCGGTTTCTGCACCTCGGAGCCTGGCCCCGTCGCGAACAAGAAGGGGATCAGGCCCAGCATCGCCACGGTGGCCGTCATCATCACTGGCCGGAAGCGCTGCTGGCAAGCCCGGCTGACCGCCTCCAGCTGCGACAGGCCCTCGTCGCGCAGGCTGCGGATGTAGGAGATCAGGACCACGCCATTGAGCACGGCGATGCCCCACAGGGCGATGAAGCCGACCGAGGCGGGCACCGACAGGTATTCGCCGGTCACCAGCAGCGCCAGCACCCCGCCGATCGAGGCGAAGGGCAGCACCAGCATGATCAGGCTGGCCATGCGCAGCGAGTTGAACAGCAGGAACAGCAGGAAGAAGATCGCCGCCACCGTGGCCGGGATGATGACCATCAAGTGCTTCATGGCGCGGTCCATGTTCTGGAACTGTCCGCCCCATTCCAGGTAGTAGCCATCCGGCAGGCTGACCTTCTCTGCCACGGTGGACTGCAGCTCGGCGACGAAGCCGCCGAGGTCGCGATCCTGCACGTTGACGCCGACCACGATGCGGCGCCTGGCGTTTTCGCGGCTGATCTGGGCCGGGCCGTCGATCACCTCCACCCTGGCCACGTTGCCAAGCGGAACGCGCGCGCCGCCGGGGGCCACCAGTTGCAGATTACGGATCCCCTCGATGTTGTCGCGGTACATCTCCGGGTAGCGCAGCAGCACACCGAAGCGGCGTTCGCCTTCGTACACGTCGGTGGCAATGCGGCCGCCGATGGCCGTCTCGATCATGTCGTTGACCTCGGCCACGTTCAGTCCGTGACGGGCTAGGGCCTGCCGGTCAATGTCGATGTTCAGGTATTGCTGTCCGGTGATCCGTTCGACGCGGATGTCGCGCGCACCGGCCACACCGTTGGCCACGCGGGCGATCTCGTCAGCCTTGGCCTTGAGTACCTCAAGGTCGTCGCCGAAAACCTTGACCGCCACGTCTGAGCGCACGCCGGTCACCATCTCGTCCACCCGGTCGGAAATCGGCTGCGCCATCACGACCTGCACGCCTGGCAGCACGGCCAGCTTGTCGCGGATGGCGGCGGCGATGTCGTCCTGGGTCCAGCCTTCCGGCCACTGGTCGCGCGGCAGCAGCGAGACGATCGGGGTCGACTCGTTCTGGCCCTGCGGGTCGGCCGGGCTCTCGCCCCGTCCGACGCCGGACACGGCGGATTTGACGCCCGGCACCTCCATCACCAGGCGCATGGCCTCCTGTTCGATCTTGATCGACTCGTCCAGGCTGATGTTGGGGACGCGGTTGATGCCCGGCACGATCGAGCCCTCCTTCATCTCCGGGATGAAGGCCGTGCCCAGCAGTCCGAACAGGGCCACCGTGACGGCCAGCAGTGCACCCGCCGCACCCATCACCGTGCGCTCGTGGCCGAGCGACCAGTTCAGCAGCCTGAGGTAGGGGCGCTTGAGCAGCGCGATCACGCGCGTGTCGTGCTCCTTGCCCCCCTTGAGCAGGTAGGACGACAGCACCGGGGTCAGCGTCAGCGCCAGCAGCAGCGCCACCGCGAGGGAGATGGCAATGGTGTAGGCCAGCGGCGCGAACATCTTGCCCTCCATGCCCTGCAGGGTCATCAGCGGCAGGAACACGAGGATGATGATGCTGACGCCGAACACTACCGGCGTGCTGACCTCTCGTGCCGCGTCAAGGATCACCCGCAGCCGGCTTTCCTGACGGTTTTCCGGCCGGCCGAGATGGGCGTAGGCGTTTTCCACCACCACCACCGCGCCGTCCACCATCAGGCCGATGGCGATGGCGAGACCGCCGAGCGACATCAGGTTGGCCGACAGGCCGACCTGGTTCATCACGATGAAGGTGATCAGCGGCGTCAGGATAAGGGTGGCGACGACGATCAGCGAGGAGCGTATGTCGCCGAGGAACACCACCAGCACGATGATGACGAAGATGACCGCTTCCAGCAGCACCTTGGTGACGGTGAACAGGGCGGCGTCGACCAGCTCGCTGCGGTCGTAGTAGGGCACGATCTTCAGCCCGCCGGGCAGCATGCCCTGGCTGTTGATTTGTTCGACGCGCTGCTGGATGCGGCTGACCACCTCCTTGGCATTGCCCCCGCGCATCATCAGCACGATGCCGCCGACCGACTCGGTCACGCCGTTCTTCACCAGCGCGCCCTGGCGGACCATGTGGCCGATGCGGACCTCGGCGACGTCGCGCACGTAGACCGGGATGCCGTCGACCTCCTTCAGGACGATCATTTCCAGGTCGTGCTCGTCGCGGATCAGGCCCACGCCGCGGACCAGGTACTGCTCCGCGCCCTGCGGCAGGATGCCCCCGCCGGCATTGGCATTGTTGCGCTCCAGCGCGGTCATCACGTCATGCAGGGTCAGGCCGTAGTGGCGCAGGCGCGAGGGCTGGGTCAGCACCTCGTACTGCTTGACGTAGCCGCCTTGCGAGTTGATCTCCGCCACGCCCGGGATGCCGCGCAACAGCGGGCGCAGCACCCAGTCCTGCACGATGCGGCGCTCCATCAGCTCGTCCTGCGTCAAGGCGCGGTTGCCATCGGACGGATGCTCCAGGGTGTACTGGTAGACCTCGCCGAGGCCGGTAGAGACCGGACCGAGCACGGGGGTGATGCCCTCGGGCAGACGGTCGCCTACTTCCATCAGCCGCTCCATCACCAGCTGGCGGGCGAAGTAGACGTCGGTCGCATCGGTGAACACCAAGGTGATCAGCGACAGGCCGTTCTTGTTCAGCGAACGTTGCTCCTCCAGGCCCGGCAGGCCGGTCATGGCGATCTCGAGCGGCACGGTGATCAGGCGTTCGACCTCGTCGGGCGAGCGTCCTGGGGCCTCGGTGGCGATCTGCACCTGGACGTTGGTCACATCCGGGAAGGCATCGACCGACAGGTTCTGCACCGCGTGCAGGCCGAAGGCGAGCAGCACCAGGGCCAGGGCAGCGACGACAATGCGCTGCTGGAGCGCAAAGCGCATCAGGCTCTCGATCATGGCCTCACTCCAGTTCCTGACGGCGTCGTTCGTTGTTCAGGTGGAAGGCTCCGTCGACCACGATGGATTCACCGCCCCGCAGTCCATCAAGCACAGGGCGCTGGTCGTTGCGCTCCGCACCGAGGGTGACCGGGGTCAGGCGGAAGGCACCGTCCGGCTGCTGCACGAACACGTAGTCGGCGTTGTTCTCGCGCACCACGGCACGGTCGGGGATGATCGGCAGCTCCACCCCTTCGCCCTGGATCACCATCAGCGCCAGCATGTCCGGCTTCAGCCGGCGGTCGGCATTGTCCACGTCGCTGCGCACGGCGATGGTGCGGGTCTGCGGGTTCACCGTGGCGCTGACATAGATCAGCTCGCCTTTGCGCGGGGTATCTTCGCCCAGGGCCGGGAAGCTGATTTCTACCTTCTGGCCCACGCTCAGGTGCGCGGCGGCTTGCTCGGGGATTTCCGCCACCACCCAGACATGGCCGAGGTCGGCCACGGTGAAGGCGTCATCCGTGGCCTGCAGCACCTGGCCGGGGGCGATCTTGCGCTCGATCACGGTGCCGTCGAGGCTGGCGGTGAGCGGCGCGCTGGAGTCGATGCGACGTGTGCTGGCCAGCGTGTCGATGGCCTGCTGCGACATGCCAAGGACGCGCAGACGGTCGGCCAGGGCGCTAACGTCGAAGCTCACCTCGTCGAGGTCATTCTCGCGGCGCTGCAGTTCGGCCTCGCTGATCACCCCGCTGTCCACCAGGCTGCGGGCGCGCTGCACTTCGCGCGCCTTCAGGTGGCGGCCAGAGAGGGCCTTGAGGTAGGCCAGCTGGGCATCGGCCAGCTCCGGGCTGTTGAGCATGGCCAGCACGTCGCCGCGGCGGACGGTATCGCCCGGCTGCACGAGGATGCTGCTGACGCGCCCGCTGACGGCGGAGCCGATGCGGGCCATGCGCTGTTCGTCCAGGCGCACGGTGCCCGGGACGCGCTGGATGTCGCGCCAGGCGCCGCGCTCGAGCGGGGCCACGGTCAGGCGCTGGCGCAGACTGGCGGAGGGCGTGATCACGTTGGGATCCTGCGGCCTGGCCTGTTCCGCGGGGGCGGACACGGCGGTGGCTGCCGGGGCGGCCTGGTCGTCGCAGCCGGCAAGAAGGAGGCCGCAGGCCATCAGGACGGGGAGGGTGTAGGGGATGTTACGGGGATTCATCAGGGGGTCACTCGCAGGAGTTCAGTTCCACTCAGGCGCTCGAGATCGAACAGGGCGGCATAGGTGTCGAACAGGGCCTGGATCCGGTCGAGGCGGACGGCGCGGAGGGTGCGGCGGGCATCCAGCACGTCGAGGATGCCGCGCTCGCCAGCGCGGTAGGCGGTTTCGGCCACTCGCAGCGCATCCTGGGCCTCCGCCAGCAGGCCGCCTTCGATGGCCTGCAGCTGGGCGCGTGCGCTGCGGTAGCGGTGATAGCCCTGTTCCAGTTCGCGCTCGATCATCAGCATGTCAAGCCGGCCCTCGGCCAGCGCGCGGTCCAAGCGGGCCTCGGCGGCGGCAACCTGTCCCTGGCGCTGGTCAAGCAGCGGGATGGGCATCGCCAGACCGACCGTCCAGGCATCGCTGTCCGGATAGCGTTCAAGTCCGGCCTTGAGGGTGGGGGGTGGGATCCGGTCGGCACGCGCCTCGCCCACCCGCGCTCGGGCAGCGGCCACGGCGGCACGGGCACGGGCGTAGCGGGGGTTGGTCTGCTCCATGCCCAGGCGCAGGGTGGCCATATCCACCTGTTCCGGCAGGGGGGCGTCCAGCGGTCCGGTGGCGCTGCCCGAGCTGCCGGTCAGATTGGCGAGAATGCCGCGCGCGGCCTGCAGTTGGTGGCGGGCGGTCTCCACCTGGCGGGTGGCCGCCAGTGCCTCGGCTTCGGCCTTGACCGCCTCGTAGCGCGGGGCTTCTCCGACGCCGACCATGGCCTTGACCCGGTCGCGAACGCCGAGGATGTGCTGCTGGTCCTCCTCGGCCAGGCGCAGCGATTCCTCCGTGCTCAGGACATGGATGTAGGCCAGCTTGACCTGCTGGATCAACTCGGCGCGTGCCTGGCTGGCTTGGGCCTCAGCCGCCACGATCTCCTGCCGAGCGCTTTCCTGGCGCGCCTCGCGTGCCTCCGGCCATTCCAGCGGCTGGGCCAGGTTGAGCAGGTACTGGGGCCCGGGGGCTCCAGCATCGCGGCGCGCATGGATGCGCCCCGTCAGCAGTTCGAGCTCCGGGTTAGGGCGGGCCTGTGCTTGGACCAGCTGGGCCCGGGCCTCGTCGATGGCGGCCTGCGCCACGCCGAGGTCGGGATAGTGGTGCAGGGCAGCCTCGATGGCTTGGGACAGGGCCAGTCTGGTGACAGGGGCCTCGAGAGCGCTGGCCTGGGCAGACCCGAGTGCGCAGGCCAGCAGCAGGATGCCCTGCCTTATTTTGGTGCGTGCGGTGCGGGTTAGGGCTTGGTGCATAGATGGTCGTCGTCTTTGCAGTGCTTGATTCTGGTAAGCGCCGCAGGCCGCTCAGGGGCGCGTGGCCTTGTCCTGGCGCGGTTGGCGGACTTTGGGGTCCGAAGCGAGGTGCAGCCATGGCAGGTGGAGGGCTGCAAAAGGCGTACCACACCTGCAATCAGGCCTGCGCGGCGGGCTATACGGGCTTCGGGCGTTGGGGAGGGCTCAGGCGAGCAAGGGAGGGGGGGGCGAGCGGTGGACGCAGGTGATCGCGCATGAAGGGGGACGGGGAGGTGTTCTGGTGGGGGCGGGGCAGCGGGGCCGCGTGCGGCACCGGCGGGTACAGAGGGTCGTGGTCCTGCGGATCCACGCTATCCGGAGAGGACAAGGCGTGGTCGACATGCGCCAGTTCCTGGACCAGCTCCTCGCGGGTTTCGGCCGCGCTTGCCATGCCGCCGAGCACGCCCAGGGCGAGTGCGGGCAGGAAGACGATGATGCGACGCGAGAAGAGCATGGACTCAGGCGGGGGGCTTGGGGCGGCGCGGATTATCGGCGCACGCGCCCTGCAGGGTCAACGGGGGATGTCCAGCCAGTGGATGATGTGATCCTCGAGCGTTTCCATATCCACTTCGCGTGCAGACAGGCAGCGCCCGGCGACCGAATGGCCCGCGGCACGGGTGGAGTCCGGCCGGCCGGTGCGCAGCGGGTGCCAGTCCGGCAGGTTGCGGCCCTCCGCGACGAGACGGTAGGCGCAGGTGGGGGGCAGCCAGTGGAAGGCGGCCACATCCTCGGCGCGCAGCACGGTGCAGCCGGGCACGCGCCGCTGGCGGTTCGGGTAGTCGGAGCAGCGCGCGGTGGCGCAGTCCAGCAGCTCGCAGGCGACGTCGGTGGTGTAGACCGTGCCGTCGTCCTCGTCCTCCAGCTTGTGCAGGCAGCACAGGCCGCAGCCGTCGCACAGGCTTTCCCATTCCCCGGGGCTGAGCTCCTCCAGGCGTTTTTCCTGCCACCAGCCCATCAGGCGTCCTCACGGCCGCTGAGGATGGGTAGGGCGAGCGTTTGCGCCACCTGGGTCTGGGCCTGCTCGGCCAGTTGCGTGCGGGTCGCCCCGCTGGGCTGGAGCGGGGGGAGGAAATACACCTCGACCCGCAGGCCGTCCTCGGCCACCACGCGGCGGAAGGTGTCCATGACCGTGTCACCGTGCGTGTAGGCGGCGCGCGGGTTGGGCTGACCGTCGGCATCGAGGTAGCGCAGGGCAATGGGCTGCACCGGCACGCCCGCGTCGATGGCCGCCTGCAACAGGCGGGGGTGGAAGCGGCGCAGGGACAGGCCATCGGTCGTGGTGGCCTCGGGGAAGAGGATGATGCCGTGCCCTTCGCCCAGCCCTTGGGTGATCTGGGCGCTGGCCTCCTTTTGGCCGTTGCCGCGCTGGATGAACAGGGTGCCGGCGCGTCGGGCCAGCAGGCCGATCAGCGGCCAGTCGCGCACTTCGGACTTGGACAGAAAGCGGGAGCCCTCGATCAGGCTGGCGAGCACGGGGATGTCGAGCCAGGAGACATGGTTGCTGGCGTACAGTGCACCTGGCAACGGCTGGCCGTGGGCCACCACTTTAAGGCCAAGGGCACGGCATATCGCCGCGTGCCAGGCGCGGATGACGCGGCTGCTGTGCGGGGCGAAGGGGGTGCGGATGAGCAGGATGCGCAGGACACCCCACACAATCAGCAAGGCGACCTTTGATGTCTTAAGCAGCCTCGTGAGAGGCCGGGCGGGCTTCATGCTGGATGGGGGCCTGGCGGAGGACGAAGTGGCGATGATAGCGCGCCTGCAGGCGATCGACATCGAGCAGGATGAAGATGTCCGCGCAGCCGAATTCCGGGTCCCAGCAGGGCTCGCCGCAGATCTCCGCACCCAGGCGCATGTAGGCCTTGAGCAGGGGAGGCATGCGCACCTTGCCCTCCGCCTCCGCGGCGGCGTCGATTCGCGGCAGGGCCAGGCGGGGGGCCACGCGCCTATCTTCCGGGCTCATGAACTTGCTGCGCAGCTCGTCCATGATCAGGCGCGCGGCGAGGCCGCCGTCCTGCATCGGGATGCTGGCGCAGCCGAACAGGTGGCCGATGCGGTGGATCTCCATGAAGCGGGCGAGCCCCTGCCACAGCATGCCGATGGTGGCACCGTTGCGATGTTCCGGATGCACGCAGGTACGGCCGATCTCCATCACCCGGCCGGGCAGATGGTGAATCATGTCCATGTCGAACTCATTGGCGGAGTAAAAGCCGCCGGCGGCGCGGGCCTGGGTGTCGGTGAGGATGCGGGTGCTGGCCACCACTTCGTCGGTGCCCTGGTCGATCACCAAAAGGTGATGGCAGAAGGGGTCGTAGCGGTCGAATTCCAGGCCGTTCTCGACTTGGGCCTTGCAGCCCATTTCCTCGACGAAGACCTGATGGCGCAGGCGCTGGCTGCGCTGGATGTCATCCGCATGCGCGGCGAGCTGGACCTTCAGGCGGGACTCAAGGGCGTTCGTGGTCATGGCGCGGACCTCCGGATACAACTTGACAGGGCATGCTAGGCATCCCGCGTTGCACTTCCGTGGCAGACGGATGAAGGCCCGATGAAGGGCGGTGGCCGGGGCATGGCGAGCCATCGCCCCGGGACGCATGCACGGGGTATGATGCAAAGTCGTAAGGAGTGACACGCATGACCTCATCGAACGCCAATGCCCCGAGCCTGGCCCCGCTGCGGCTGAAGAAGAACGAGGACCGCCGCCTCAAGGCCGGCCATCCCTGGATCTACAGCAACGAGGTCGACACCAAGGCGACCCCGCTGACCGGCTTCGCCCCCGGGCAGCAGGTGGTGGTGGTGGCCAACAACGGCAAGCCGATGGGGCTGGCCTACGTCAACCCGCATTCCCTGATCGCCGCGCGCCTGTTCGGCCGCGACGAACACCTGCTCGACCGATCCCTGATCGTGCACCGGCTGAAGATCGCCCTCGGCCTGCGCGAGCGCCTGTTCCCGACCCCGCACTACCGCCTGGTGCACGGCGAGGCCGACGGCCTGCCGGGCCTCGTGGTCGACCGCTACGGCGACGTGCTGGTGGCGCAGATCACCACCGCGGGCATGGAGGCGGTGCGCGAGGCCATCGTCGATGCCCTGGTCAAGGTGCTCAAGCCGTCCGGCATCCTGCTGCGCAACGACACCGCAAGCCGTGGGCTGGAGGGGCTGGAGCAGGGCATTGAGCTGGCCTTCGGCGAGGTGCCGGAGGAGGTCGAGCTGATCGAGAACGGCGCGACCTTCCGCGTGCGCCCGTGGGATGGGCAGAAGACCGGCTGGTTCTATGACCAGGCCGACAACCGCGCCCGCCTGCCCCGCTACGTGAAGGGCGCGCGCGTGCTCGACCTGTTCAGCTACATGGGCGGCTGGGGCGTGCAGGCCCTGCGCCACGGGGCGAGCGAGGCCGTGTGCGTGGATGCCTCCGCGCTTGCGCTGGAGCAGACCCAGGTCAACGCCGGCCTGAACGGGGTAGGCGAGGGACTGCGCACCATCGAGGGCGACGTGTTCGAGGTGCTGCGCGGGCTGCGCGAGGAGCGCGAGCGTTTCGACGTGGTGGTGTGCGACCCCCCGGCCTTCATCAAGCGGCGCAAGGACGTCGAGGCGGGCCTTGCGGCCTATCGCAGGGTGAACCAGATGGCCATGCAGGTGCTCTCCCGCGACGGCATCCTGATCTCCTGTTCCTGCTCGCACCACCTGCAGCGTGACAAGCTGCCCGAGCTGATGTGGGCCGCCGCGCGCCACGTCGACCGCAGCATGCAGATCCTCGAGTTCGGCCGCCAGGGCGCGGACCACCCGGTCCACCCGGCCATTCCCGAGACGGATTACCTGAAGTCCGTCTACGCCCGGCTGCTGCCGACATAAACCCCAAGGACGGTCTATGCTTCTCTACCCGCACATCGATCCCGTCGCCCTCCAGCTCGGGCCGCTCAAGGTCCACTGGTACGGCCTGATGTACCTGGTCGGCTTTGCCCTGGCCTGGGGCCTGGGCCGTCTGCGCGCCGAGGCCAAGGGCTTTGGCAAGGAGGAGCCGGGGGACATGCTGTTCTACATCGCGCTCGGGGTGATCCTCGGCGGGCGGATCGGCTATGTCCTGTTCTACAAGTTCCAGAGCTTCCTTGCCGACCCGCTGATGCTGCTGCGCGTGTGGGAGGGCGGCATGTCCTTCCACGGCGGCCTGCTCGGCGTGATCCTGGCGATGGCCTGGTATGCGCGCAAGACCGGCCGCCACTTCTTCGAGGTGGCCGACTTCGTCGCCCCGCTGGTGCCGCCGGCGCTGCTGGCCGGGCGTATCGGCAACTTCATCAACGGCGAACTGTGGGGCCGGCCGACCGACCTGCCGTGGGGCATGGTGTTCCCGCACGTGGACCAGCTGCCGCGCCACCCCTCCATGCTCTACGAGGGCTTCCTCGAGGGCATCGTGCTGTTCGCCTTGCTGTGGTGGTTCTCCGCGAAGCCCCGCCCGCGCATGGCCATCTCCGGCCTGTTCCTGCTGCTCTATGGGGCCTTCCGCTTCCTGGTCGAGCAGGTGCGCGAACCCGATGCCCATCTTGGGTATATTGTGGGCGACTGGCTGAGCATGGGGATGATCCTGTCCCTGCCGATGATCCTGGTCGGCGCGCTCTTCCTGTTCATGGCCTACCGCAAGCGACAACAAGCATGAAGCAGTACCTTGAACTGATGCGCCACGTGCGCGACCACGGCACCGAGAAGCATGACCGCACCGGCACCGGCACGCGCAGCGTGTTCGGCTACCAGATGCGCTTCGACCTCTCCGAGGGGTTCCCGCTGGTCACCACCAAGAAGCTGCACCTCAAGTCCATCATCCACGAGTTGCTGTGGTTCCTGCGCGGGGACAGCAACATCGCCTACCTCAAGGAACACGGCGTCAGCATTTGGGACGAGTGGGCGGACGAGCGCGGCGAGCTCGGGCCGGTGTACGGCGTGCAGTGGCGCAGCTGGCCGGCGCCGGACGGCCGCCACATCGACCAGATCAGCCAGGTCATCGAGCAGATCAAGACCAACCCGGACTCCCGCCGCCTGATCGTCTCGGCCTGGAACGTCGGGCTGATCGAGCAGATGGCCCTGCCGCCCTGCCATGCCTTCTTCCAGTTCTATGTCGCGGACGGCCGGCTCTCCTGCCAGCTCTACCAGCGCAGCGCGGACATCTTCCTCGGCGTGCCGTTCAACATCGCGAGCTACGCCCTGCTGACCATGATGGTGGCGCAGGTGACGGGCCTTCAGCCCGGTGAGTTCATCTGGACCGGTGGCGACTGCCACCTCTACCTGAACCACCTGGAGCAGGCCGACCTGCAGCTCTCGCGCGAGCCGCTGCCCCTCCCAAGCATGCGCCTGAACCCCGAGGTGCGCGACATCTTCGCCTTCCGCTTCGAGGACTTCAGCCTCGAGGACTACCAGTTCCATCCCCACATCAAGGCCCCCGTGGCCGTCTGACGGAGCATTGAGCCATGGCTGAATCGGGCCCGCGCTTCCACAACAGCAAGGTGGTCGACCGCGTCGGCAATTTCATCACCGCGCTGTTCCACAACCTGATGCTGTTCGTCATCGCCGTGGCCACCGTCTGGTCGGCCTTCGGCGAGTTTGGCCACATCTTCATGGGCGAGGCGGCACCGACGCTGAAGGACATCCTGCTGCTGTTCATCTACCTCGAAGTGCTGGCCATGGTGGGGATCTACTTCCGCACCCACCGCTTGCCGGTGCGCTTCCTCGTCTACATCGCCATCACCGCGTTGACCCGCGTGCTGGTGGTGGACCTGAAGACGATGAGCATGGAGGAAATCCTCGTCTATTCAGGTAGCATCCTTATCCTGACCGCGGCGGTACTGGCGCTGAAGTTCGGCTCCGCCCGCTATCCGAGCCAACCTCCCACCGAATAAGCCATGCGTGTAACCATCATTGCCGCCATGGACAGCCAGCGCCTGATCGGCAAGGGCGATGGCCTGCCCTGGCGCCTGCCCGCCGACCTGCGGCACTTCAAGGCCATGACCCTGGGCAAGCCCGTCATCATGGGGCGCAAGACGTTTGAGACGATCGGGCGGCCCCTGCCGGGCCGCACCACCATCGTGATCACCCGCGACATGGGCTACCAGCCCGAGGGCGTCATCGTGGCGCACACCATCAACGATGCGCTGGAGGCGGCGCGCGAGGTGGCGGGGGAGGAGGGCGAGGTCATGGTGGCGGGCGGGGCGAACGTCTATTTCCAGTTCCTGCCGCGCGCGGATCGCATGCTCCTGACCCTGGTGCACGGCAGCTTCGAGGGCGACACCTGGTTCCCGGCCTACGACCGGCGCGACTGGGGCGTGATCCAGGAGGAGCAGCACCCCGCGGACGACGAGAACAACGTGCCCTACAGCTTCATTACCCTGCAGCGCCGTTACCCCCACGAGCGCGGGACCGGCACCGTCAGCTTCGGGCGCTGGTGAACCCTGGAGTGGTCAATGGCCGGTAGTCAGTGATCAGTGAAAACGGTCTGTTCCGCTGACCGCTGACTCAGCTCGGCTTCTGGTAGCCCGCGCAGTCTTCGCTGGCCAGCGGCAGGTGCTCGTCATCCAGCCGCACCGCGGTCAGCTTCCCGCCCCACAGGCAGCCGGTGTCCAGGGCGATGGCGCCGGGTAGGCGGGTGCGGCCGAGGGTGGACCAGTGGCCGAACACCACCGTCGCGCCGAGCGGCGCACGCGGGGCGGCATACCAGGGGATCAGCCCTTCCGGCGCCTGTTCCGGCGCGCACTTGTACTTGAATTCCAGCCGTCCGTCCGGGGTGAGGTAGCGCATGCGGGTGAGGGCGTTGACCGTGTAGCGCAGGCGCTCCAGTCCTTCCAGGCCCGCATCCCAGCGGTCCGGGTGATCGCCGTACATCTCGACCAGGAAGTCCCGCACCCCATTGCCCGCGAGCACCGCCTCCACCTGCTGCGCACAGGCCGCGGCGGTGGGGAGGTCCCAGTCCGGCGGGATGCCCGCATGCGCCAGGACCGCCCTCAGGTCCGGCTCGTGGTGCAGCAGGGGCTGGCGGCGCAGCCAGTCGACCAACTCGTCCCGGTCGGGGGCGGTCAGGATGGGGGCGAGGGTGTCCTTGCCCTTGGTCCTGTGCCCGCCGATCGCGACGGCCAGCAGGTGCAGGTCGTGGTTGCCGAGCACGGTGACGGCCGCCTCGCCCAGGCCGCGCACGAAGCGCAGCGCCTCGAGCGACTGCGGGCCGCGGTTGACCAGGTCGCCGACCAGCCACAGGCGGTCGCGGGCGGGGTCGAAGGCGAGGCGCTCCAGCAGCCGCTGCAGCGGATCCAGGCAACCCTGCAAGTCCCCCACGGCATACACGGCCATGTCCTTACTCCTTGCGTAGGATGATGTGGCGGAACCAGCCGCCGAGGAAGGCCGGTTCGTCATGCACCAGGGTAAGGCCGGGACATTGCGCCAGTGTGTCTTCGAACACCACGTCCGTGCGGGTGGCGAGGCGACGGGTGAGCACGTTCAGTGCACGCCGCAGGGGGGCGCGCTGGCCGGGACGGAGGAACTTGTCGAGGATCAGGATCTCACCGCCGGGCCTCAGCACCCGCGCGGCCTCGCACAGGGCACGAGCCGGGTCCGGCACCACGGCCAGGATCAGGTGCATGACGATGCGGTCGAATTCGCCGTCGTCGAACGGCAGGCTCATGGCGTTGCCGTTCATCAGCCGGATCGGGCAGCCACAGCGCTGCGCCCGGCGCCGTGCGCGCTCAAGCATGGCCGGGGTGATGTCGATGCCGGTGTAGTCCGCGTCATGCGACAGGAAAGGCAGGTCCAGTCCGCTGCCCACGCCGACTAGAAGCACCCGTTTGCCCCCCCAGTCACGCAAAAGTTCGATGCTGCGACGGCGGACGCGGCGGGTGGCGCGACTATCGATCAGCGCGTCGTAGATCGGTGCCCAGAAGGTGTAGGCGCGCCGCAGGGGGATGGTCGAGGGGGATGGGGACTGCTCGTCGGCCATCAGTGCAGCACGCGCGGGATGGAGAGGGTGAAGCGCGGAATGGGCACCAGGAAGCGCTCGCCCTCGTCGGTGACGAACAGGTAGTCGCCCTGCATGGTGCCGACCGGGGTGTTCAGCACCGCGCCGCTGGAGTAGGTGTAGCTCTCGCCCGGCTCCAGGCGCGGCTGGGCGCCCACCACGCCGGGGCCGCGCACCTCCTCGATGCGCCCGTCGGCGTGGGTGATGAGCCAGTGGCGCTCGAGCAGCTGGGCGGGTACATCGCCCACATTGCGCAGGGTGATGGTGTAGGAAAACACGTAGCGGTTCTGCGCCGGGTCGGAATGCTGCTCAAGGAAGGCCGGTTCGGGCGAGACCTCGATCTGGGCGGTGGGTGCGGGGGCGTTCATGGCGCTCTGGGTTGGAATGTTGACCATCATTCTAAACGCCCGCCGCCGGCTTGGGAGGATAGGCCGCCTGGTCGACATGCCATTCCAGCGATGCCTGGCGCTGCAGGCGGGCGATGGGCAGCAGGGAGCCGGGCTCGTGCAGGACCTCGGCCAGGGTGGCCCGCTTGTCCGCACCCGTGACCATGACGATGCGTCGGCGGGCGGCGGCGATGACCCGGCGGCCGAGCGAGATGCGCCGGTGGCCGAGGTGCTCCTCCCGCACCGGCAGGACGAAGGCCTCGCGGTCCTCGAGCGCCGTGGTGCCCGGGAACAGGGAGGCGAAGTGGCCGTCCGCGCCCATGCCGAGCAGGATCAGGTCGAAGGTCGGGATCGGCGCATCGCCCAGACGCTCCCGCAGCAGGCTGGCGTAGTGCGCGGCGTCCTGGTCGGGGCGCAGCGGATCGCTCACCATCGGAAAGAAGAGGGGGGGATGAGGCAGGCGGTCGAGCAGGGCCTCGCGCACCATGCGGGCGTTGCTGTCCGGATGGTCGGCGGGCACGCAGCGCTCGTCACCGAGATACAGCTCGGTCCTGTCCCAGGGCAGACGGTCGCGCCATGCCGGGCTGGCCAGCAGCTCGTACAGGATGCGCGGGGTGCGCCCGCCGGAGAGGGCGACGGTGAAGCGGCCGTGCTCCGCGATGGCCCCCTCTGCGAGCGCGGCCCAGCGCCGGGCTACGGCGGCGGCGAGTGCTTCAGGGCCGGGGTGGACGTGCAGTTCAGCGTGCATGGTGCCTGTCCGCCCGCGCCGCTCAGCCCTGGACGGTGGCGCTGGCCACCCGGCTGAGCGCGGCGAATTCCTCCAGGCTCAGGGTCTCCGGGCGGCGCACCGGGTCGATGCCCGCGGCGGCGAAGCCGGCCTCGTCGATGAAGCCCTTGAGCCCGTTGCGCAGGGTTTTGCGGCGCATGTTGAAGGCCTGCGCGACCATGCGGCTGAAGATGTCCGGATCGCCCACGTCCACCGGCGGCTCACGGTAGGGGGTGAGGCGGACAATGCCGGACTCGACCTTGGGCGGCGGGTTGAACGCGCCCCGGCCGACGTGGAACAGGTACTCGACCCGCGCATGGTACTGCGCCATCACCGACAGGCGCCCGTAGTGCTCGGTATTCGGCGCTGCGGCGAGGCGCTCGCAGACCTCGAGCTGGAGCATGAAGGTCATATCCTGCACCACCGGCCCCTGGGCGAACAGGTGAAACAGCAGGGGGGTGGAGATGTTGTAGGGCAGGTTGCCGATGACCCTGAGCCGCTCGCCCGGTGGGGCAAGATCGGCGAAACGGAACTGCAGCGCGTCGGCCTGGTGGATGACAAGCTCGCCGTGGCCCGCGCAGGCGGCCGTCAGGTGCGGGATGACGTCGCGATCCAGCTCGACCACGTCCAGCCGTCGGCAGCGCTCCAGCACCGGCACGGTGAGGGCGCCGAGGCCGGGGCCGATCTCGACGATGCGCTGGCCGGGCTGGGGGTCGATGGCCTGGACGATGCGCATGATCACGCCGCGATCGTGCAGGAAGTGCTGGCCGAAGCGCTTGCGGGGGATATGCGTGGTCATGCTGTCTTCGCGGAGGCCATGGTGAGCGCCATGAGCACGGCCTGGCGCAGGCTGTCGACGCGCGCCCGGCCGGTGCCGGCCAGTTCCAGCGCGGTGCCGTGGTCGACCGAGGTGCGCAGCAGCGGCAGGCCGAGGGTGATGTTGACCGCCTCGCCGAAGCCCGCGTACTTGAGCACCGGCAGGCCCTGGTCGTGGTACATGGCGAGCACGGCGTCTGCATGCTGCAGGCGGTCGCGGGTGAACAGGGTGTCGGCGGGCAGGGGGCCGACCAGGTCGAGCCCCTCGCCGCGCAGGCGCCCGAGCACCGGCTCGATGATATCGATCTCCTCGCGGCCAAGGTGTCCGCCTTCGCCCGCGTGCGGGTTGAGGCCGGCGACCAGGATGCGCGGGCGGGCGAGACGGAAGCGGGCGCGCAGGTCGTGGTCGAGGATGCGGCAGACCTTCTCGAGCAGGGGCTGATCGATGGCGTCCGCCACCTCGCGCAGCGGCAGGTGAGTGGTGGCGAGGGCGACCCGTAGATGGCCCGCGGCCAGCATCATCACCGGGTAGCCGCCGGCGAACTCGGCGAGGAATTCGGTGTGGCCGGTGAAGGGGATGCCGGCATCGTTGATCACGCCCTTGTGCACCGGCCCGGTGACGAGCCCGGTCACTTCTCCCGTGAGGCAGGCGCGGGTGGCGGCGCGCAGGGTGTCGAGCACGTAATCCGCGTTGGCCGGATCCAGCCGCCCCGCCTCGGCGGGGGTGCGCAGGGGAATAGGGGCGATGCTCAGCTCGCCCGCATTCGGCAGGCGGGGAGGACGATGGGGTTCGTGGGGGATGAGGCTCAGCGGCAGGCCGAGCCTGGCGGCGCGCTCGCGCAGAAGCGTAGGGTCGGCGAAGGCCACCAGTTCGACCGGCAGGGCCTGCTGGACGAGCTGGATGGCGAGATCGGGACCGATCCCGGCCGGTTCCCCGGGGGTGAGGGCCAGTTTCAGCGGGGCGGTCACTTGCCGGCGCCGTTGCCGATGAGGATCTCGGTGTAGGCCTCGTCCTTCAGGCGGCGCTGCCAGCGCTCGAGCTCCTCCTCGGCCTTGCGCCGGCCGATCGCCTCGCGCGCCTGCTGGCGCAGGAACTCCACGTTGCCGCTCGCGTCGCGGCGCTCGATCACCTGCAGGAGGTGCCAACCGAAGGGGGAGCGGAACGGTTCGCTGAGCTGGCCGGGCGCGGTGCTGTTCATCACCTGCTCGAAGGCTTCGACCATCATGCCGGGACGGGCCCAGCCCAGATCACCACCGCGCTCGGCGGAGCCCTTGTCATCGGAGTAGGTGCGCGCCAGGGCGGCGAAGTCCTCACCCTTGAGGATGCGCTCGCGCAGCTCGAGCAGACGGCGGCGGGCCTCGTCGTCGGAGACGTTCTCACGCGTCTGGATCAGGATGTGGCGGGCATGGGTCTCGGTCAGCGTCGCGGCCTGGTCCTGCGCGCCACGCACCTCGGCCAGCTGGACGATGTGGAAGCCGCTCGGGGTGCGCAGCAGCTCGGACAGCTGGCCGGCCTGCAGGCCCTGCGCGGCCTCGGCATAGACGGTAGGCAGGCGGTCGAGCGGGCGCCAGCCGAGGTCGCCGCCCTCCAGCGCGTCGCGCGCATCGGAGAAGCGGGCGGCCACGCTGGCGAAGTCGGCCCCGCCGCGCAGTTCAGCAAGTGCCTTCTCGGCCTTGGCGCGTGCCTTGGCAATGTCGTCCGGTCCGGCGGACTCGGGCAGGGCGACGAGGATGTGGCGGAGATGGAACTCGCGCGCCTGGCCGGACTTGACCTGCTTGCTGGCGAGGAAGTCGTCGATCTCCTTGTCGGAGATCTGCATGCGGTCGAGCACCTCGCGCTTGTGCAGGCGGCCAAGGATGATCTCCTGGCGCACCTGCTCGCGGAAGGCCGCCCAGTCGGTGCCTTCCTTCGCCAGGGCGGCACGGAACTGCTCCACGCTCATGCCGTTGTCGCTGGCGATGCCGCGCACGGCGTTGTCCAGGGTCAGGTCGTCGGCCGTGATGCCGGTCAGCTTGGCGTACTGCAACTCGGCGCGCTGGATCATCATGCGCTCCAGCACCTGCGGCAGCAGCACCTCGGTGGGCGGCACGGCGCGGCCGCTGGCGCGCAGGCGGTTGGTGATGCGGGCCATCTCGGCCGCCAGCTCGCGCTCGGTGATCGCCTCGTTGTTGACGATGGCGACCACGCGATCAAGGGGGATCAGTTGATCCTGGCCCTGCGCCTTTGGCGCAGCGGAGGACTGGGGGGCAGCGTGCAGCGGGCCGCCGAGGGCGAGCAGGATGCCGGCCAGGAGGAGGGGCCGTGCGATCGGGAAGCGGGGCATGAATGGAGTCCGTTCAGGGGTGGAACGATGAGAATCCAAGAATATCACGTTCGAACTGCCTGTCAGCCTGCTGGCCAAGGCCGCCCAGTCCCTTGAGCTCGAGCTGGATCAGCACCGCGCTGTCCAGTTCGATCACCTCCGGATCGGGGACATCGACCACATAGCGGCGCGCGCCGACGCGCAGCCGCCAGCAGCAGCTGTCGTACTCCACGCCTGCCAGGGCCTGGATCACCGCCTCGCCCTTCAGGTCCTGCACCACGCTGCCGAGCAGGCGCCACTGGCGTGAGACGGGCCAGGCGAAGGAGATGCCGGCCTGTTCCAGGTCGGGCAGGCCGGGATCATCCTCGTGCTTGGCGTAGTGCAGGTTGAGCAGGCGCTGGTCTGTCCCGCGGAAGCCGAGCAGGGCATAGGTCTGGGTGAGTTTGTCGAGCGCGGGGTCGGTGGCAGCCAGCAGGCGCAGGTGCCAGGTGCGGCTGAAGCCGAGGCCCAGCTCGCCCATCACCTCCCCGGCCCCTGCCTCATGGCCTGGGCCGGAGAGGGTGATCCGTTCGTCGGCAAAACGGTAGCGCTGGCCGATGGCAAGGCTTGCGCGTTCAAAGCCCTCGCGGGCGTCCAGGGCGCGCCAGGTCAGGGCGTAGCTGAGTGCATGGGCATCCCCCAGTCGGTCGCGGCCAAGGAAGCGGTTGGGGCTGAACAGGCGGGAGAGGCTGGGGGTGGCCAAGGTGGTATCGAACAGCGGGCCGTCCTGCTCGCGATAGGGGACGTAGAGGTAGTACAGGCGCGGCTCGAGTTGCTGGTGCATCCGCTCACCAAAGCGGTCGAAGAACAGGCGCGCATCGAGGCTCGCGATGGGGGCGGTGCGATCGAAGCTTTCGTCCTCGAGCTGGTAGTGCACCGCATCGAACGCGAGGCGCGGGGTGATGCTATACCAGCGATCCTCGACAGGCAGGCTGATTGCCGGCTGCAGGGCATAGCGCTCGCCCTGCGGCTTGAGCTCGAATTCATGACTGAAGCGCACGGCCTCGCTCTCAAGGGTCAGCCGCAGCGGGCCGACGTCCTCGCCGCCGGTCAGGAGGATCTGCGGCATGCGCCGGTAGGGGCGGCCCGCCTCGGTCACGTTGTAGGTGAGGGTCTGCCACTGCTGGGCATGGAGCAGCAGGTTCCAGTGGCCGAAGCTGCGCGAGGCGCGCACGTGCGACTCGAGATAGTCGGTGATGCTGCCCCAGGGTGTGAGGCTGAAGTCGCGCATGAAGTCCATGTCGGAGGCGCGGCGCAGCGCCAGCGAGCCGTTCCAGTCGCCCAACCGGCTGTCGGCCTGGGCACTCAGCAGGTAGCGGTGGTCGTCGCCGCGCTCGTTGTCATGCGGCAGCCAGTCGAGGTTGACCTGGCCGCGGCCTTCCCGCCACAGCTCGCGGTACTCGCCCTGCAGCATCAGGCCGCGCTTGCTCATTGGGCGCAGGGTGAGGGTGGCGTCGCGCTCGGGGGCAATGTTCCAGTACCAGGGCACCGCCACCTCGAAGCCCCGCTTGCCGCTGATGCCGACGTTGGGGTAGAGGAAACCGCTGGCGCGGCGGTCGTCGAGCGGGAAGTCGAGCCAGGGTGAGTAGAACAGCGGCACACCCTTGAAGTGGAGCCAGGTATCGCGCGCGACGCCACGGCCGCGCGCGTGATCGAGCTCCATTCGGCGCGCCGAAAGTTCCCAGTCGCGCTTCGTCTCGGGGCAGCTGCTCAGGCTGACCTGCTCGAGCTGGTCGTGCTGTGCGTTGAGGCGGGTGACGGACGCGCTGCTGCCGGACAGGTGGCCCTGCGTCAGCCAGAAGCGCGTGGCCTCGAGCTGGCCGCGGTCCTCGCCAGGCCAGAAACGGGCCTTGCGGGCGAACAGGATGCGGGTGGTGTCCCAGTAGCGCAGCTCCCCGCCAGCGGGGGCTTCGGCCTCGATCTGTTCGGGGGTCAGGGTGTAGCGGACGCGCTCGGCCAGCAGGCGCTGGTCGAGGCGTTGCAGGCGGACGTCGCCCGCGAGGGTGGCCACCCGGCCATCGTGACTCACGTGGTCGGCCTCGGCCTCGGCGGGGGCGCCGGCGGCGAGGGCGGGGAGATCGGGCAGCTCCGGCCCGAACGGCGGGCAGAGGCCGTAGGGGTCATAGGCCCCTGCCGCCGGTGCCAGGGTCAGCGCCAGCAGCAGGGCGAGGGGCAGGTTCGAAAGGCGCCCCGGGATCATCGGCGCGGCGTCAGGCCAGGCCGTCGATGATGGCGCGGAAGTCCGCGAAGATGGCCTCCATCGGACGCCGGCCGTCAACTGTGTGCAGCTTGCCTTCGGCCTTGTAGAAGTTGATCAGCGGGGCGGTCTGCTCTTCGAAGACGCGCAGGCGCTTGCCTACCGTCTCCTCGTTGTCGTCCGCGCGCTGGGTCAGCTCGCCACCGCAGGCATCGCACACGCCGGCCTTGCGCGGGGCGTGGGTGTACTTGTTGTACACCGCGCCGCACTTGGCACAGGTCATGCGGCCGGTCAGGCGCTGCATCAGGTCCTCGAACGGCACGTCCAGCAGGATGGCGGCCTGCAGCGGCTTGTCGATGTCGGCCAGCAGGGCGTCCAGTGCGCTGGCCTGGGCGAGGTTGCGCGGGAAACCGTCGAGGATGAAGCCGTCGCGGGTGTCGTCCTCGGCCAGGCGCTCGCGGATCATGCCGAGCACGATGTCATCCGAGACCAGCTGGCCATGGTCCATGGCCTCCTTGGCCTTGCGGCCGAGCGGGGTGCCGGCCGCCACCTGGGCGCGCAGCAGGTCGCCGGTGGAGATCTGCGGCACCTTGTAGTGCTCGACCAGGAACTTGGATTGCGTGCCCTTGCCAGAACCGGGGGCGCCAAGGAGAACGATGCGCATGTCGAGTGTCCTGTGTTGGATCGGTGTGCCGCATGGTCGGCACATATTCAAACCGCTTATAATACACGCCTGATTCGACATAACGAGGCATTCGGCATGCAGATTGAGCACATCCCGGCGGGCAAGAGCGTTCCCGAGGACATCAACGTCATCATCGAGATTCCGGCCCAGGGCGCCCCGGTCAAGTACGAGATCGACAAGGAGAGCGGCGCGCTGGTGGTCGACCGCTTCATGGCCACCGCCATGTTCTATCCCTGCAACTATGGTTTCATCCCGCACACCCTGTCCGACGACGGCGACCCGGTTGACGTGCTGGTGGTGACGCCGACCCCGCTGATGCCCGGTGCCGTGATCCGCTGCCGCCCGGTCGGCATGCTGAAGATGAGCGATGAGGCCGGCGTGGATGCGAAGCTGGTGGCCGTGCCGTTCGGCAAGCTGACTCCGCTCTACGACCATGTGCAGGAAGTCACCGACCTGCCGGAGCTGCTGCGCGGTCAGATCGCCCACTTCTTCGAGCAGTACAAGGCCCTGGAGAAGGGCAAGTGGGTCAAGGTCGATGGCTGGGCGGACGCCGCCGCTGCGCGCGCCGAGATTCTCGCCTCGGTTGAGCGCTACAAGGCTGGGGTGCTTGGTTAAGATGACGTCGGCCGGCCGCCGCCCAGCCGTGGGCGGTGTCCTTCGTGGTTTGGCTGTCGGGAGCGGCCGTCGGGGGCGTCTTGCGGCGAGTCCCGCTGTGCTCCAGACCCATCGGTCATGACCGATTCGTCCGGGGCGAATCGGGGAGGGGCCTGGCGGGGGCGATCCGCCGGGCGGCGTTCATGGAGGGACGGAGACAGGCATCCCAGGCCGATGGAGGACGGGGTCCGCATGCGGGGGCTTGTCCTGCAGCGTGCCGTCATCGCCGGCCTCATCTGCCTTCTCCTGCTCGGTGGGGTGACCGCGCGCGTGGTCTGGCTGCAGGTCACTGCGCACGAGCGTTTTGCCAGCCTGGCCGAGCAGAACCGGACGCGCATCGAACCCATCCCGCCCGCGCGTGGCCTGATCTACGACCGCAATGGCGTGGTGCTGGCCGACAATGCCCCCGCCTTTCAGGTCGAGCTCGTCCCCGAGCAGGTGCCGGACATGGAGTCCACCCTCCAGCATCTGGCCGGCCTGCTGGCCCTGGACGAGTCTGAACTTGCCCGGTTCCGCAAGGCGCTTCGGGCGAGCCGCTCGTTCGAAAGCATTCCGCTCAAGCTCAACCTCACCGAGGAAGAGGTGGCCCGGCTGGCGGTCGAACGCCCGCGTCTGCCGGGTGTGGAGGTGCAGGCCCGCCTGACCCGCGTCTATCCCCAGCGGGAGAAGGTGGCGCACGTGGTCGGCTATGTCGGCCGGATCAACGAGCGCGACCTTGCGACCATCGACCAGGAGGCCTACCGCGGCACCTCGCATATCGGCAAGACCGGGCTGGAGCGGTTCTACGAGGACCGCCTGCACGGCGAGGTTGGCTACCGCAAGCTCGAGGTCGATGCCCACGGCCGCACCCTGCGGGTGCTGGAGGAGGTGCCGGCCTCGCCGGGCGAGGACATCCACCTGACCCTCGACCTGCGCCTGCAGGAGGTGGCCGAGGCCGCGCTCGGCGACTTTCTCGGCGCCGTCGTCGCCCTCGACCCTCGCAATGGGGAGGTGCTGGCCTTCGTCAGCAAGCCGGGTTTCGATCCCAATCTGTTCGTCAACGGCATCCGCAGCGGGGACTACAAGGCGCTGGTCGAGAACCCCGACCGGCCCCTGTTCAACCGGGCCCTTGCGGCGGCCTATCCGCCAGGGTCGACGATCAAGCCGCTGATGGGGCTGGCGGGGCTCGAGCATGGCCTGATCACGCCCGAGTTCCGCATGTTCGCCGGTCCTTACTACCAGTTGCCGAACGATAGCCACCGCTACCGCGACTGGAAGAAGAGCGGGCACGGCTGGGTGGACCTCGACCGGGCCATCGCCCAGTCCTGCGACGTGTACTTCTACGATCTGGCACACCGCATGGGCATCGATCGCATGCACGAGTTTTTTACCCGTTTCGGCCTCGGGCGGCCGACCGGCATCGACCTGCCGGGCGAGGTTGCCGGGCTGGTGCCCTCGCGCGCCTGGAAGCGGGCGGCGAGAGGCCAGTCGTGGTATCCGGGTGAGACCCTGATCGCGGGTATCGGGCAGGGCTACATGCTGGCGACGCCGCTGCAGCTCGCGCAGATGGCGGCGACGCTGGCCCGGCGCGGCCAGCCGGTGCGGCCGCATCTTTCCCAGGATGCCGTGATCGAGCCCCTGGAGCCCTTCGTGGTGCGCAAGGATGCCCATTGGGATGCGGTGCTGGCGGGCATGGATCACGTGATCAACTCCGACTACGGCACGGCCAAGGTCATCAAGGGTTCGCCCTACCGCATTGCCGGCAAGAGCGGGACCGCGCAGGTCTTCACCGTGAAGCAGAGCGAGACCTATGACGAGAGGAAGCTCTCGCGCAAGCTGCATGACCATGCGGTGTTCATTGGCTACGCCCCGGTGGAGGCGCCCGCCATCGCGGTGGCGGCCTTTGTCGAGAACGGCCAGCACGGCTCGGGCACGGCCGGGCCGATCGTGCGCCGGGTCATGGATGCCTGGCTGCTGGGCGATTATGCCTTGAAGGCGGCGGAGACCGAGAACCAAGCGGAGGCTGACTGATGTCGATGCTGCGTGAAGGCTGGAACCGGTCGCTGCAACCCTATCGCGAGGATGATGGGATGCTGTTCCGCTGGCTGCGCCTGGACCCCTGGCTGCTGTTCGCCCTGCTCCTTTTGCTGGGGGTGAGCGTGGTGACGGTGTACAGCGCCTCGCACCAGAGCCTGCAGCAGCTCACCAGTCTCGGTATGCGCATCGGGCTCGGTGTGGTGTTGATGCTGATCATGGCGCGCATCCCGCCGCGCATCTACCAGTTCTGGTCGCCTTGGCTGTTCGGGGCGGGGCTCGCCTTGCTGTTCGCGGTCGAGCTGTTCGGCCATATCGGCAAGGGGGCGCAGCGCTGGCTGGACCTCGGCTTCATCCGCTTCCAGCCGTCCGAGATCATGAAGCTCGCGGTGCCGATGATGGCGGCCTGGTACCTGGCCCATCGGCCGCTGCCGCCGCGTCCGCTGGATGTGCTGGCGACCCTGCTGCTGGTGCTGGTGCCGATGGGGCTGATCATGCTCCAGCCGGATCTCGGTACCGCCCTGCTGGTGGGGGCGGCGGGCATCTTCGTGCTGCTGCTTGCGGGCCTGTCCTGGCGCTATATCGCCGGCGGGCTGGTGGCCCTGGCCGCGGTCATCCCGGTGATGTGGAACTTCGTCATGCACGACTACCAGCGCCAGCGGGTGCTGACCCTGCTGGACCCGGATGCCGACCCGCTCGGCACGGGCTACCACATCATTCAGTCGAAGATCGCGATTGGCTCCGGCGGCGTGTTCGGCAAGGGCTGGCTGAACAGCACCCAGGCCAACCTGAGCTTCCTGCCGGAGGGGCACACCGATTTCATCTTCGCGGTGTTCGCCGAGGAATTCGGCCTCATCGGCGTGCTGCTGCTGCTCTCGCTCTACCTGTTCATCGTCCTGCGTGGCCTGGTCATCGCCGTCAACGCCCCGAGCGTCTACGGGCGCTTGCTCGCAGGCAGCCTCAGCCTCAGTTTCTTTGTCTACGTGTTCGTCAATACCGGCATGGTGACCGGCCTCTTGCCGGTCGTTGGCGTGCCGCTGCCGCTGGTCAGCTATGGCGGGACGGCCATGGTGACCCTCATGGCGGGTTTCGGTATGCTCATGTCCATCCACAGTCATCGACCCTTCCTTGCCAGGCGCTGACCATGCATCGACTGCTTCCGACCGTGCTGATCCCCGCCGTCATGACCACCCTGCTGGCGAGCTGCGCCACGTTGGCGTCCCAGGGGTTCGCCGGGCGTGACGACGTGCGGGCCTTTGCGCGTGAGATCAGCGAGCGCAACGGTCTGGACGAGGGGGAGGTGCGCGCGGCCCTGGCGCAGGCGCGGCCGCAGCCTTCCATCATCGAGGCCATGACCCGGCCCGCCGAGGCCAAGCCATGGCACCAGTACCGGCCGATCTTCCTCACCGAGAAGCGCATCGCGGACGGGGTGGATTTCTGGCGCGAGCATGCCGACAGACTCACCCAGCTTGAGCGGCAGTATGGCGTGCCGGCCGAGATCCTGGTCGCCATCGTCGGCGTGGAGACCGGCTACGGGCGCAACGTGGGCCGCTATGCCGTGCTCGATGCGCTCGCCACCCTGGCCTTCGATTATCCGCCGCGCGCTCCCTTCTTCCGCAAGGAGCTGGAGCAGTTCTTCCTCCTGGCCAGGGATGAAAAGGTGCCGCTCGCCGAGGTGAAGGGCTCTTATGCCGGCGCGATGGGGATGCCGCAGTTCATGCCCTCGAGTTACCGCAACTTCGCGGTCGATGGCGATGGTGATGGCCGCCGCGACCTTTGGTCGAGTGCCGATGATGTGCTGGCGAGCGTCGCCAACTACTTCGCGCGCCACGGCTGGCAACCGGGGGGCGAGGTGGCCTGGCCGGTCGAACTGGCCGAGCCGGCGCGCCTGGAGGGCCTGATGAACCGCGGGCGCGACCTCAAAGCCAAGACCAGCCTGGGCGAGCTGCGCAAGGCCGGCGTGTCGCTGCCGCCGGGCGACGATGCCCTGCCCGCCATGCTGATCCCCTTCAGGGAGGAGGCGGGCGAGACCTTCTGGGTCGGCCTGCCCAACTTTTACGTCATCACCCGCTACAACCACAGCGCGCACTACGCCATGGCCGTTTGGCAGCTCGGCCAGGCGGTGCGCGACCGATTCGCCGGGAGCGGATCGGGGACGGCCACGGATGGCCCGCATCCGCGCGTGAGCGGCACCCTCGGCAACAAAGGCGCGGGGGCGTCATGAGCAAGTGTGGCATGCCGGCATGGCGCCCTCTGGCGCTGGCCTTGCTCGCCGGCATGCTCGGCCTTTCCGGATGCTCCTCCACCCCGACGACCCGCGATGCGGTGCCGCGTGCCGAGGCCTACAGCAAGTACGGCAACCCGGCCTCCTACGAGGTGCTTGGCCAGCGCTACGAGGTCATGAAGGACAATCGCGGCTACCGCGAGACCGGCATCGCCTCCTGGTACGGTCCCGGTTTCCACGGCAAGCGGGCCTCCGCCGGCGAGACCTATGACATGTACGCCATGACCGCGGCGCACAAGACCCTGCGCATCCCGTGCTATGTCGAGGTGACCAACCTCCAGAACGGCAGGCGCGCCGTGGTGCGGGTCAACGATCGCGGCCCGTTCCATGACAACCGCATTATCGACCTCTCCTTCGCCGCCGCGCAGAAGCTCGGGGTGGTCGGTTCCGGCACGGCCCTGGTCGAGGTGCGCCACATCGATGTCGATCAATCCCCACCCAAACAACCGGATGATGCTCCCATCCAGTTGGCCACGCCGGTGCCGGAATGGGGGCGGAACGTGTTCCTCCAGGTGGGGGCATTCTCTGATGCGACCAACGCCGAGCGTCTGCGCCTCCGTCTTGCCTCTGCCCGCATCGACCAAGTTGACGTGGCCCGCCGTCCCGATGGTCTGCATCGCGTGCGGATCGGCCCGCTGAGCTCGGTGGAGCAGGCGGATGAGCTCGCGCGACAGCTGGATGCGCTGGGTGTGAGCGGCCGGCACATCGTGCTCGATTGAGGTGCCATCTTTTTTGCGGACCGGTTCCGGTCTGCCTTCCTATCTTTGCAGGATCTGCCAGGCTGCAGCAAATGTTCCTCCCAGGGCCATCGCCTGAAGGTCTGGAGCGTTCGCACAAGGCGAAAATCCAGCATGCAAAGGGGCGGCATCTTCGCTCTGTTGGGTTGTAGGAGGCCCGCCCTCGGGCCGACGCTTGCGCACGATACGCCTGTCGCGGCGGGGGCGCCGTTCCTGCATCGGCGTTCAGAGCGATGAGACAGGTTCATGCGATGGTCCTGATGCTCCTCCACGGTGGGCTTCCATGTGCTTTAAACATGGAGGACACCCCGGTGGGGCATAATATTGTTGCCTGTCGCCATAGATTTTAAGTATATTAGCCGTCACTAATTTACCGGAGCCGCGCAGGCGGTGCGAGAAGGACCCGACATGATTGAGAAACAAGCCCTCCGGCCCCTGGTTCTCGGTGTGATGCTCGCCATGCTGGGGCAGGCCGCCCAGGCCGAAACGCTGACCTTCCAGCAGTGCGTCGAGCGCGCGCTGAGCCAGAATCCGGACATTGAGGTCAGCCAGGCGCAGATCGATCAGGCCCAGGCCGCCGTGCGCCAGGCCGAGGCCAACCATCTTCCGAGGGTGAACCTGTCGCTGACGGGGACCTACACCAATGACGCCCTCAACGCCTTCGGTCTCAAGCTCGGGCAGCGCCAGGCGACCTTCAACGACTTCGGCGCGGGCGAGTTCCTGAATGCCCTCAACGCAGGGCAGAATCCCCTCCCGATCGCGCCCGACAACCTCAACCACCCCGGCGGTACCGGCAACGTCAACACCCGCATCGAGGTGCTGGTGCCGGTCTACAATGGCGGCATGGTGCAGGGCTACGTGAGCCAGGCGCGCGCCTACACCCGCGCGGCCCAGGCGGGCGACGCCCATGCCCGTCAGATGCTGGTCAAGCAGGTGCTGATGGCCTACCAGGGCGTGCATTCCGCGCGCGCCTACGTGACGGTGGGCGAGCAGGCGCAGGCCGCCGCCGAGGAGTACGTTCGCATCACCGAGCGCATGCTGCAGCAGGGCATGGCGGTGAAGAGCGACTACCTGAGTGCCAAGGTCCACCTGGAGGACGTCAAGGTCCAGCTTGTGCGCGCGCGCAACGCGGAGGCC
This sequence comes from Pseudomonadota bacterium, assembly GCA_040758295.1. GTDB lineage: Bacteria > Pseudomonadota > Gammaproteobacteria > Halothiobacillales > Halothiobacillaceae > Thiofaba. Next base: position 5,145 of record JBFLVZ010000031.1, on the reverse strand, counting down.
GCCGCCCTCGACCAGCTGCACCTGCTGCTCGGCATGCCGCTGGAGGCCCCGCTCGATGTCGGTCCGGAGGTCGCGCCGCTGCCGCTGCAGGGGGAGCTGCCTGAGCTGCAGCAAAAGGCGAAGGACGGTCATCCCGCCCTGCAGGCCATGCGCCATCAGCTCGAGGGCGTGACCGCCAACGTCGACGTCGCCCGTGCCGGCCTGCTGCCGCAGTTCAACGTCATGCTGCGCCAGGACTGGAACGACGAGGCCCTCGGCTTCGACTCATCCTCCTACACCGTGGCTGGCGTGCTGTCCTGGAATGCCTTCGACGCCGGCGGCACCAGCGCGGCCGTCGACCGTGCCCAGGCCGCGCGGATCGAGACCTCGGCCAGGCTGCGCCAGGCCGAGGAGGGCATCCTGTTCCAGGTGCGCGAGGCGGTGCGCAAGTCGCGGGAGGCCGACGAGGCGGTGGCGGCGCGTGAGCTCGCGGCCGAGCAGGCCGATGAGGCCCAGCGCCTGGTGAAGAAAAGATACGAGAACGGGCTTGCGACCATGGTCGAGCTGCTGGCCGCGCAGACCCAGCGCGACAAGGCCCATGCCGACCTGGTCGCCGCCCGTTACGAGCAGGTGGTCCAGCGTGCCGAGTTGAAGCGCGCGGTGGGCCTGCTCTCGGTCGAACAACTCTAAGGACTGTCCCATGCGCATGTCATCGACTCTTGCACTCACATCTTTCGTCCTGCCGCTGGCCCTGCTGATGGGGGGCTGCTCGTCCGACGAGAAGGCCGCTGCCCCTACCCAGGTCGTGCGCGACATCCCCGCTTCGATCGAGACTGCCCGCCTGGTCGAGATGCCGATCCTGGCGCCGGCTGCCGGCAGCCTCGTCCCGCTGGAATCGGTGCAGCTGTCCTCGCGCGTGATGGGCTACATCCGCGACCTCAAGGTCGTGGAGGGACAGGCCGTCAGGCAGGGCGAGCTGCTGTTCGTGATCGACCCGGTCGACGTGCAGGGCGCCGTGGCCCAGGCCCAGCAGGGGCTGCTGCAGGCCGAGGCCGCGCTGAAAGACGCCCAGGCCGACTACGAACGCTTCGAGCAGCTGTACAAGGACGAGGTGGTGAACCGCCAGCAGTTCGAGAAGATGAAGCTCAACTACGAGGTGGCGAAGAGCCGCGTGGCCCAGGCCCGCGCCGGTCTCGCCCAGGCGCGCGGCCAGTTCGAGTACACCCGGGTCACTTCGCCGATCAATGGCGTGGTCACCGCCAAGTTCGCCAATGAGGGCGACATGGCGGCGCCCGGCCATCCGGTGGTCGCAGTGGAGGACAGCTCACGCCTGCAGGTGCAGACCTCGGTGCCCGACGCCATCTTCCGCCAGCTGAAGCTCGGTGATGAGGTGCAGGTGGAAGTGGACGGCCAGCCGCAACCGCTGAAGGCAACGGTTGCCCGCCTGAGCCCGGCCGCGGATCCCGTGGCCCACACCTACCCGGTCAAGCTGGATATCTCCGCCCCGGGGCTCAAGAGTGGTGGCTTCGCGCGCGTGCTGTTCCGCAGCGGTAGCCGTCAGGCGCTGGCGGTCCCGGCCTCGGCCGTGGTCGAACGCGCCGGCATCCGTGGAGTCTTCGCGGTCGATGCCCAGGGGCTGGCCCAGTTCCGCATGGTGCGCACCGGCAGCCGCGTGGACGGGATGGTCGAGATCATCGCGGGCCTCGCCGCCGGCGAACGACTGGTGACCGAGGGCGTCGAGCGATTGCAGAACGGCGACCGCCCGGTCGTGGACAAGGCCGGGACCAAGGATTGACGGGGTAAGCCATGCACAACACGACGTCCACCGCCGTGCCCGCTGACGGGGCCGAGCCGCTGAACATCGCGGGCAAGCTCGCCCGCATGTTCCTGCACTCCAAGATCACCCTGCTGATCATCATCGCGCTGTTCCTCACCGGCCTGCTGGCGCTGGCCGTGACCCCGCGCGAATACAACCCGAAGATCGTCGTGCCGGCGGCCAACATCATCGTCGCCAAGCCGGGCGCCAGCCCCGACGAGGTGCGCCGGCTGATCGTGCGCCCGCTGGGGGCGATCATGAACGCCATGTCGGGAGTGGATCACACCTACGGCTACGCGAGCCAGGACATGGGGCTTGTGACCGTGCAGTTCAAGGTGGGCGAGGACCAGGAGGAGAGCCTGGTCAAGCTCTACAACCAGCTGATGCAAAACATGGACCGCATGCCGGCCGGGACGATGCAGCCGGTGGTCAAGCCGATCAACGTCGACGATGTGCCCATCCTCACCATCGCCCTCGGCTCGGCCGTGCACGACGACATGCAGCTGCGCGAGATCGGCACCCGTCTGATCGAGCACCTGCGCAACGTGCCGGGCGTGTCCTTCACCGAAGTGGTCGGTGGTCGCCAGCAGGCGGTCAACGTGTGGCTCGACCCGCAGCGGCTGGAGGCCCGCGGCCTGACCCTCGACCAGGTCGCCAACATGCTGCAGGGCAGCAATGTCTCGGCCCCGCTGGGCGAATTGGATGCGGACAACCGCGCCATTCCCCTGCGCCTGGAGGGGTTCCTGAGTACGGCCGATGAGGTGGGCGATATTGTGGTCGGCGTGTCGAAGCAGGGCAGGCCAATCTACCTGAAGGATGTCGCGCGCATCGAGGACGGCCCGGCCGAGGTCGAGCAGGTGCACCGCCTGGCCTACGGGCCGGCGCATCCGCAGGCCGGCGGCGAGCTCCGCGCGGGCGGAGAGATGCCGGCCGTGACCCTGGTGATTGCCAAGAAGGCCGGCACCAACGCCGTGGTGGTGGCCGAGGCGGTGCTCGCCAAGCTCGAGGAACTCAAGCGCCAGGCCCTGCCGGCCGGGGTGGACGTGGTAGTCACCCGCAATGATGGAGCCAAGGCGGACGAGGCCGTGAACACCCTGATCGAGCACCTCGGTATCGCCGTCGGCTCAGTGGTCCTGATCCTCATCCTGTTCCTCGGCTGGCGCGAGGCGGGCATCGTCACCCTGACCGTGCCGCTGATCCTGTTCGTGGTGCTGGCGGTCGGCCTGATGTTCGGCCAGACCATCAACCGCATCACCCTGTTTGCGCTGATCCTCTCGCTCGGCCTGCTGGTGGATGCGGCGATCGTGGTGATCGAGAACATCCACCGCCATATGCACAGCGGCCAGATCACCGACTTCTCGGCGACCCTGATCCGTGCCACCAACGAGATCGGCAACCCGACCAACATTGCCACCATCGCGGTCATCCTCGCCTTCATCCCGATGGCCTTCGTGACCGGCATGATGGGGCCGTTCATGCTGCCGATCCCGTTCAATGTCCCGGTGGCGATGATCGCCTCGCTGGTGATCGCCTACATGGTGGTGCCCTGGGCCACCCGCCTCTGGCTGGGCAAGAAGGTCGCCACCATGCAGGCGCTGGCGGCCACGCCCAGCCTGGAGGAGCGTGGGCATGATAAGAGGGACGTGCTGCATCGCCTCTACGTCGGCGTGATCACCCCGCTGCTGAACCGGCGTGCCCTGCGCTGGATCACCATGCTGGTGGTCATCGCCCTGCTGTTTGGTGCCATGCTGATGCCGGCCTGGCAGTTCATCCGCCCCGCCGGCATGAACGGGCCGCTCTCGCCGCTCGGTGTCGAGCTGAAAATGCTGCCGAACGACAACACCAGCACCCTGCTGCTGCAGGTCGACATGCCGGCCGGTACCTCGTTGGCGGCGACCGACCAGGTGGCGCGCGCGGTGGGTCAGGTGCTGGCACGTCACCCGCACGTGACCGACTACAGCACCTTCACCGGCCTGACCGCGCCGATCGACTTCGCCGCCTTGGTGCGGGGCGACATGATCAAGCGCGGCAGCAACCTGGCGCAGATCCGCGTCAATCTGGTCGGCAAGCACGAGCGGTCCGACAGCTCGCACGCGATCGCCGAGCAGCTCGACGTGGCCCTCGATGAGGTGCGCGCGGCCTTCCCGCAGGCCAAGCTGAAGATCTACGAGACCCCGCCCGGACCGCCGGTGCAGGCGCAGATCCTCGCCGAGCTCTACGGCCCGGACTACGACAAGCTGCGCGAGGCCGCGCCCCATGTCGATGCGGCCTTCGAGCAGATCTTTGGCATGATCAACGTGGACGATTCGGTCACCGCCCACGCCGACAGCTTCCACGTCCGCGTCGATGCGGAGAAGGCCATGCTTTCCGGCATCGCGCCGGGGCAGGTGGCGAAGCTTTTGCGCGATTACGTCAGCGGGCTTTCGATCGGCACCCTGCACGTCGAGGGCGCGCGCGAGCCGGTGGATATCACCCTGCGTCTGCCGCGCGAGCTGCGCACCGATCCGGCGAGCCTGCTGGCCCTGCGCATCAGCAATCCGCAGGGCGTGCAGGTGCCACTGTCGGCCATCGCCACCGTCGAACGCGTCGCCCAGGCCAAGCCGTACTACGGGCGTGACCAGCATTCGATGGTGATGGTGGGCGGTGAGTTGCTGCGCTCGAGCCCGGTCTATGCCGTGCTGAGCCTGGACAAGATGCTCGATGGGGTGGAGCTGCCCAACGGGGTGAAGTTCACCACCGGCAACCTCGGCTTCGTGCAGGCGCAGCCGAAGGACGTGATGGAGTACACCCTGCTGTGGGGCGGCGAGATGCGCCTGACCCTGGACGTGTTCCGCGACCTCGGCTCGGCCTTCATCGTCGCCATCATCCTGATCTACCTGATGCTGGTGGCGTACTACAAGTCGTTCATGTTGCCGTTCATCGTCATGGGCGCCATCCCGCTGACCATGGTCGGGATCTTCCCGGGCCACTGGTTCACCGGGCAGGCCTTCACCGCGACTTCGATGATCGGCCTCATCGCCCTGGCGGGGATTGTGGTGCGCAACTCGCTGCTGCTGATCGACTTCATCCTCGACTATCGCCGGCAGGGCTACAGCCTGGAGGCGGCGGTGATCGAGGCTGGCGCGGTGCGCTTCCGCCCGATCCTGCTGACGGCGCTGGCGATCATCCTCGGTTCGCTGATCATGATCACCGACCCGGTGTTCGGCGGTCTGGCCGTGTCGCTGATCTTCGGCACCTTCGCCTCCACCCTGCTGACCTTGGTGGTGATCCCGCTGATGTACTGGTGGTGGCAGCGTCCTTCCCGAAAAGTGGCTGGATAAACACGCCTTATCTTGGGGCGTGAAATTCGA
>JBFLVZ010000030.1:12740-32878 GCA_040758295.1 Pseudomonadota bacterium | reverse complement strand
AGGCCGTTCGAAGTGCGCGGCTTGAGGCGGGCGAAACCAAGCCACAAACCTCTCTCAAAGCGGCTTTAAACAACCGTTGAAGTGGTTTTTCGCCCGCTTTGAAGCTTGCTTCTTCGAACATGCACCCGTGCAAGCGGGCGAGTTACTTTTCTTGCTAGTGCAAGAAAAGTAACCAAAAGAACACGCCCCCGCGGGGCCGGCCCTTCGGGCAAACCCTGGCCTGACCTGCTCCAGCCGGGCCGCCCTGACGTGACATCCTGTCACGACAGGGCTGAATGGGCCATCCATGGCCCATTCACCCGGCTTCCACAGGCCAGCCCAGGGCGGCCCCGAGGGGGAGGCGTCCCTTCGTTCCACGCTGGGGTGTCCAGAAAACCTTCGTTTCATGTACTCCCTCCCACCATGCACCTCGAAGAACACGTCTCGCTCCTGGCCCACAACACCTTCCGTGTCGAGGCGCGGGCGCGCTACTTCGTGACCCTTGAGCAGCTGGAGGACATCCCCGTTCTGCTCGCCGATGAGCGCTTGCGGACGCTGCCCCGTCTGATCCTTGGCGGCGGGAGCAATGTCCTGTTCCGTGCCGACTTCCCCGGCGTGGTGGTGCGGGTGGCGCTGCGGGGGATCGAGCTTTTGGGCGAGGACGAAAGCCATCGCCTCGTGCGCACGGCGGCGGGTGAGAACTGGCACGACTTCGTGCGCTGGACGGTCGGGCAGGGCTGGCCGGGGCTGGAGAACCTCTCGCTCATCCCCGGCACGGTGGGCGCCGCGCCGGTGCAGAACATCGGTGCCTATGGGGTGGAACTGGCCGACGTGTGCGAGGCCGTCGAGGCGGTGGAGCTTTCCACCGGCGAAACCCACACCTTTGACCGCGTAGCTTGCCGGTTTGCCTACCGCGACAGTCTGTTCAAGCAGCAGGCCGGGCGTTGGCTGATCACCTCGGTCACATTCCGCCTGCCGAAGGCCTTCGCGCCGAAACCGGACTATCCGGGGGTGCGCGAGGCGCTGGGAGGCGTCGAACCCACCCCGCTGGCGATCTCGGATGCCATCTGTGCCGTGCGCCGCGCCAAACTGCCGGGCCTTGCGCCAGGCGAGCCCGGCAGCGCGGGCAGCTTCTTCAAGAATCCGCTCGTCCAGGCCGGGCAGGCCGATGCCCTGCGGGCTTCGCACCCTGGCCTGCCCGCCTGGTCGCAGCCCGATGGCCGCGCCAAACTTTCCGCCGCCTGGCTGATCGAGCAGTGTGGCTGGAAGGGCTGCCGGGATGGCGATGCCGGGGTGTATGCGAAGCACGCCCTGGTGCTGGTCAACCACGGCCGGGCCACGGGGGAGCAGCTTTGGCGGCTTGCCGAGGCGATCCGCGCCTCGGTGCGGCAGCGTTTCGGGGTGGATCTGGAGCCCGAGCCGATCGTCCTGCCCTGATCCACAGACTCAACGGCCCGCCTGCTTGCTGGCATACATGGCCTGGTCGGCTGCGTGCAGCAGGTCCTCGACCGACTCGCCGTCGCGCGGGGACAGGGCGAGGCCGAGGCTGGCCCCCAGGCGGACCTGCTTGCCCTGCAGCAGATCGAAGGGCGCCGCCAGGACCTGCTGGATGCGCGCCGCGACCCTGTCCAGCACGAGCGCCTCCCGCAGGTCGCGGACCGCGACCACGAATTCGTCTCCGCCGAGCCGGGCGATGATGTCGCCGGCCTGCACTGCATGGGCCAGGCGCTGGGCCACGGCGCGCAGGCACTCGTCGCCCGCCGCGTGCCCGAGGGTGTCGTTCACCGGCTTGAACCGGTCGAGGTCGACATAGATCACGCCCACGCCACTTTGATCGCGCGCTGATTCCTCGAGGGCCTGACGCAGGGCTTCCAGCAGGCCGTGGCGGTTGAGCAGGCCGGTCAGCGGGTCGTGCGTGGCGGCATGGCGAAGATGGTGCTCCTCGGCGACATGGCGGGAAATGTCGTGCAGGGTGCCGACGAAAAAGGTGCGCTCGTCCACCCGGTAGGCATTGACCGCGAGTTCTGCCGGAAACACGCTGCCGTCCTTGCGCTGCGCGACGATGGCGCGCCCGATGCCGATCACGTGGGGCTCGCGGGTTTCAAGGTAACGTCGCAGGTAGCCGTCGTGGGCGCTGCGGTAGGGTTCCGGCATCAGGCAGTGGACGTTCCGGCCAAGCACCTCGCGGGCCTGGTAGCCGAACAGGCGCTCGCTGGCCGGGTTGAAGAACTGGATGATGCCCTGGTCGTCGATGGTGACGATGCTCTCCAGCGCCATGTCCAGCACCGCGCGGGCATGGGCCTCGCTGGCGCGGGCCATGGCCTGGGCCTGCTCGAGCAGGCGGGAGGGTTCGACGTGGAGGGCGGGCGCCCCGGCATCGTCATCCTGTTTGTGGCGCCGTGCCTGTTCGCTCACCTCGTGGATCAGTTGAACGAGGTCCTGGAGCGATGGAAAGCACTGGACCAGCTGCTGCGAGGCATGTGCATCGGGCGCCTCCCCGCCAAGGGCAAGACGAAGCTGATTGGCCAGCTGTTCGATGATGGCCGGGGCGATGGCGGGATGGTTTTCGCTCACGTGCCCTTCTTCCCCTGAAAGGTGGTCCTCTGGGTTCAAGGGTAGCGGGTTCCCAGGGCTCGGGATATTCAGGTTTTTTTGGGGAGGGCTCAATCGAGCATGGCGCGCAGGATCTCGTCCAGCTCGTCGGCCAGCGGCGAAGCGCCGGTATCCACGCCCAGCTTTTCCGCGGCGGGTACGCCAATCCAGCTGTCTTCGGGGCTGTCCTGCCCGCTCCTGGCCTGCAGGATGGCCACGATGACCACGTCGGTGTAGTCGGCGGGGCCGTCATGCTCGCGTTGCAGGTTCTGGCATTCGAGTACCACGCGCACCAGCGGGTCGGGGAAGTCCCAGGCGCGCAGGATCTGGCCGCCGAGGCGGGGCTGCAGCTCGGTGGCGATCTGGTCGAGCAACTCCGGGTGATGCAGCAGCTTGGGCAGCTCCTCGGCGATCGCATAGACCGGCAGGGCGCCGATGGCATGGGTCAGGCCGGCGAGCAGCGCCTGGTCGGGGTCGAGGTGGTGCTGCCGGCGGGCCAGCATCTGTGCCAGTGCCGAGACCTGGGTGCTGAACTCCCAGTGCCTGCGCATGCGTTGCTGGATGACGGGCGTATGGGCGCGGAAGCTCTGCTGCATGGAGATGGACACCACCAGCTGGCTGATGGTGCGCATCCCCAGGCGGGTGACGATCTGCGGCAGGCTGGTGATCTCGTTCAGGCCGCGGTACAGCGGGCTGTTGGCGATCTGTACCAGACGCGCGGCGATGGCGGGGTCACGGGCGATGGCGCCGGCCAGGTCCTGGGCCGAGCTGTCGGGATCCTCGGCGATGGAGCGAACCTGCAGAGCGACATCCGGCAGGGTGGGCAGGTTGAGGCCCTTGCTCTCGATGCGTTGGATGAGGGAGTCGAGCAGGGCCGCGTGTGTGTCGGTCATGTTCCGTGTCCGCGTAGAAAGAGTTCGTAGATGGTGAAGCCGATCTCGATCACGATCAGGATCGTAATGTACCACTCCACCCGCAGGCTGCGCTGAGCCTGCAGCAGGTCGAGCAGGGTCTCGGCGGTGCGCGTGATCAGCTCGAGCTTGCGCTCCAGCGCATGGGCACGCTCCTTCAGTTCGAACTCGTCCTCCAGGCGCAGGAACAGGGCTTCGAGCTGGGGGCGCTCCCACAGCAGTTCGGGCTTCTCGATGATCTCCGCCCGCCCCACCATGCGGTGCTGGGTGAGCAGGGTGTCGCCGATGTGGCTCAACAGGTCGCGGGCGCGGCGTGCGCCGCGCCCGCGTTGGCGTAGCCCCTCGGCGAGGGGCTCGATGCGGTCGAAGCTGCTTGCCACCCGCTTTTCGTACAGTCCGAGCACGCTGCTCTTGGCCAGCACGTCGGCCACCACCTGGAGGCGCTCGACGTTGAGGTCGTGCAGAACGAGGATGTCCTTGTCCATGCCCTCACTCGCCTGTGGGTCGATGCGCAGGGTCAGCGTCTCCATTTCCGGCTGGGCCAGCGGTTCGCTGACGAAGGGACGGAGCTGGGCGAGGAAGGCCGCCTCCTCCATGGCCTCCACCTCGAACAGCACCACCGCGCCATAGCGGAACAGCACGGCGCGGCCGCGTGCGCCGACGGCGATGGTCAACGGTGCGCTGGCCAGGCGTTCGGCCGCTTCCAGCGCGCGCAGGTCGAGCCGGTCGCCGATCAGCATGGCGCGGGCCTGGATGAGGGGAGGGTGGGTCATGCCATGCTCCGGGGTGCCAGGGACTCCCCATCGATATTATCGACAAGAACGCTGCCGTGCCGAGCCGGGCAGGCCCGGAGGGGGCGAGGCGGGGTGAATCCTGTCAGGGCGCCGTGGGAGGGGCGATGGGTTTGTCCTTCGCCGCGCCGCCTTCCATGGCGTGCAGAATGCTCTCCACCGAAGCGAAGAACTTGCGGTAGAACTCGCGTTCGGTGATGGTCTCGTCGGTGGTCTTGACCATCGAATCGGCGCTCTGGCCGATCGGCAGGGAGACCGAGCCGATCACGCTCACCCCGATGCTGGCGGGTGTTGCCGATTTCTTCAGCTCGTAATTGCTGCGCAGGCCGTTGGCGTACAGCGTGCTCCCGCCACCGGTGTCCGGCAGGCAGACCACGGTCATCTCGATCACCGTGCTGCGGTCACCGTCGCTGCGGTAGGCCTTGCGGCCCTTGATCTTGTCGACGCTGACCTGGTCGGTGATGTAGCCGTCCCCGAGCAGGGCGCGGTTGGCGGCGGCGCAGGCGGCCTGGGCGTCGACCGCGAACTGTTTCTGGAACGGGCTGTCGCTGGGCGGCGGCTCCTTGCTTGCCGAGCGCGAGCCAAGGCTTCCACAGGCCGACAGGGCCAGGCTCAGAGCAAGCAGCAGGCCGATGCTCAAGGTGCGTGGTGCATGGAGGCGGTTCATGGCAGCTGGGCGGTCATGGAGGGATGGAGAAGCCTTCGAGAATCATGCTCCCCTCCCCCTTGAGGGGGAGGGGGGCGTGCCGCATGGCAGTCTTGCGCACGGACATGATACTACGCCGTGATCAGTGCCAACCGGAAACGAAAACCCCCTCGGCTGAGGGGGCAACGCAGATGCTTACTGCTCCAGGCGCTTGTACTTGAGACGCTTGGGCTGGTCCGCATCGGTGCCGAGGCGGCGGTGGCGGTCGGCTTCGTATTCCTGGAAGTTGCCCTGGAAGAAGGTCACGCCGCCGTCGTCCTCGAAGGCGAGGATGTGGGTGGCGATGCGGTCGAGGAACCAGCGGTCGTGCGAGATCACCAGCACGCAGCCGGGGAAGTCCAGGATCGCCTGCTCCAGCGCGCGCAGGGTTTCCACGTCCAGGTCGTTGGTCGGCTCGTCCAAGAGCAGCACGTTGCCGCCGGACTTGAGCAGCTTGGCCAGGTGCACGCGGTTGCGTTCACCGCCGGAGAGGTCCTTGATGAACTTTTGTTGGGCGTCGCCCTTGAAGTTGAAGCGGCCAAGGTAGGCGCGGCTTGGCATCTCGAACTTGCCGACCTGGATCACGTCCAGCCCATCAGAGACCTCCTGCCACACAGTCTTGTTGCCATCCAGCGCATCGCGGCTCTGGTCGACGTAGGCCAGTTGCACGGTCTCGCCGAGGGTGATGCTGCCGGAATCCGGCTTTTCCTGGCCGGTGAGCATCTTGAACAGGGTGGACTTGCCCACTCCGTTCGGGCCGATGATGCCGACCACCGCGCCTTTCGGTACCGAGAACGACATGCCCTGGTAGAGCACCCGGTCGCCAAAGGACTTGCTGAGGTTTTCCACCTCGATGACCTTGTCGCCCAGGCGCGGGCCGGGCGGGATGTACAGCTCGTTGGTCTCCGAGCGCTTCTGGAATTCGACCGACTGCATCTCCTCGAAGCGGGCCAGGCGCGCCTTGGACTTGGCCTGGCGGCCCTTGGCGCCTTGCCGCACCCATTCGAGTTCCTGCTCCATCGCCTTGCGGCGGGCGGACTCGGCCTTCTCCTCCTGGGCCAGGCGCTTCTCTTTCGCCTCCAGCCACTGGGAATAATTGCCCTCGAACGGGATGCCCTGGCCGCGGTCGAGCTCCAGGATCCAGCCGGCCACGTTGTCGAGGAAGTAGCGGTCGTGGGTGACGGCCACCACGGTGCCCGGGTATTCCTGCAGGAAGCGCTCCAGCCAGGCGACGGATTCGGCATCCAGGTGGTTGGTTGGCTCGTCCAGGATCAGCATGTCCGGGTTGGAGAGCAGCAGGCGGCAGAGCGCCACGCGGCGCCGCTCCCCGCCGGAGAGCTTGGTCACGTCCGCATCCCAGGGCGGCAGGCGCAGTGCGTCCGCGGCGATCTCCAGCTTGCGGTCCAGATCCCAGCCGCCGGCGGCATCGATCTTGTCCTGCAATTCGGCCTGTTCGGCGAGCAGTTTTTCGAAGTCCGCGTCGGGGTTGGCAAACTCATTGCTAATGTCATTGAAACGCTGGAGCAGCTCGGCGATCTCGCCGATGCCCTCCATCACGTTGCCGCGCACGTCCTTGTCCGGATTGAGCTGCGGCTCCTGCGGCAGGTAGCCGATCTTGATGCCGGGCTGCGGGCGGGCCTCGCCGACGATGTCCTTGTCGACGCCGGCCATGATGCGCAACAGCGTGGACTTGCCCGCGCCGTTGTAACCCAGGACGCCGATCTTGGCGCCCGGGAAGAAGTTGAGGTAGATGTCCTTGAGAATGAATTTTTTCGGCGGGACGACCTTGCCCACGCCGTTCATGGTGAAGATGTACTGGGCCATGCAGAGCTTTGCTGTGAGGAAAATGGGTGCGCCGGATTATGCGGAAAAGGTGGAGCTGCTTCCAGCAAGGTTGGGGGGGCGTAGGAGGCCCGCCCTCGGGCCGATCACCCCTTCCTGGGATCTATCGCGGCGGGGGCGCCGCTCCTACGTGATCCATGATCGCCATCCCATGCGATCACCGAGGGGGCGTTTCGCCGTTTGGGTCGCCATTGTTTTGACGTTTCTCGCTGCGTTAGGTTCCCTGCCCGTCCGCGCCGAAGGGCCTCAGGAACCGGCCCTGCCGCCCGCCACCCTGGCCGAGCCCGGCAAGCCTTTGCCTGCGCCTGAGGTGCGGGTGCTGATCGACATCTCCGGCAGCATGAAGCGCACCGACCCGCGCAACCTGCGCGCCCCGGCCCTGCGCCTCTTGGTCGGCCTGTTGCCGCCGGAGGCCCAGGGGGGGCTGTGGTTCTTCGGTGAGGACGTGCGCGAGCTGCTCAAGCCCACCCCGGTGACGGAAGCCTGGCGCAAGGCCGCGCTCGCTGCCGCCGGCAGGATCAGCTCGGACTCGCCGTTCACCAACATCGGCGCGGCGCTGGAGGCGGCCCTCGCCGGCTGGGAGCCCGCCGCCAGTCAGGACGTGCGCCGGCACGTCATCCTTTTGACCGATGGCATGGTGGACATCAGCAAGGAAGAGGGTGTCAATCCCAAGGCGCGCCAGGCCATCCTCGACAGCCTGCTGCCGCGGGCCCAGCAGCTCGGCGCACGGCTGCACACCATCGCCCTCTCCGGCGAGGCGGACCACGATCTCTTGCAGGCCCTGGCGCGCGGCACGGACGGGGTGTACGCGCGCACCGACGATGCCGCCGAGTTGCAGCGCATCTTCCTGCGCCTGTTCGAGAAGAGCGCCCCGCGCGATGCCCTGCCGCTCAAGGACAATGCCTTTACGGTGGACGCCACGGTGTCCCAGCTGACCCTGCTGGTGTTCCGCCTGCCGGACGCGGCGCCCACCCGCATCCTCACGCCCGACGGGCGGGCGGTGGACGAGGCCCTGGCGGCGAGGCTCCCCGGCTGGCGCTGGGCACGGGAGGAGGGGCACGACCTCGTCACCATCGACCGGCCCATGCCAGGGCGCTGGCGCATCCAGGCCGCCCTGGATCCCGACAACCGCGCCCTGATCCTCTCCGACCTGCGCCTGAACAGCCTGCCGCTGCCCAACACCCTGTACCTGGGCGAACAGGTGGACTGGGCAGCGTGGTTCACCGAGAAGGGCGAACTGCTCAAGGACGAGCGCTTCCACAACACCGTCTCGCTCAAGCTCGCCAGCGGTCCCGCGGGCGAGCCGCCGCGTGAGCGCTTCGTCGCCGACCAGGGGCGGGGTGGGGATTTCGTGGCGGGCGATGGGGTCATCAACCAGCGTCTGGGCGATGGCCTGCGCCCGGGGCCGCAGCTGTTGCTGCTGGAGGCCAGCGCCAAGACCTTCACCCGCCTGATCCGCCACGATTTTGACGTCGATCCCACCGAGCTGATGCAGGTACGCATCGAGCCCGTGGGCGAGGGGGCTGGGCGCCATTACCACGTCAGTGCTGAGGTGGATGCAAGCCGGGTACGCGTCAGCGAGGCATCGATCAGCGGCGTGCTCGACTGCCCGCCGGCTGGCCCCCTGCCGGTGGGCTTGGTGGCCGGGGAGGCAGGGTTTGCCCTTGACCTGACCCCCGAGCAGTCGCAGAAGGCTTGCAGCCTCAAGCTGCGGCTGGACGGCCGCCTGGTCAACGGCCGCCCGATCGCCTGGCCTGCCCCGGTGCGGCCGCTCGCCCCGCTGCCCGCCGGGGCCCCGGCGGGCAGCGAGGAACCGGCACCGTCGGGCGGCTGGCCGGTGATCGCCGGGGTGGTGGGCGGCACCAACCTGCTGGCGGGCCTTTTGGCATGGGGCTTGCTGAGCTTCCTTCGCCGTCGCAAGCAGCAGCAGATCGCTGACGTGCTGAAAGGGTTTGCAACATCATGAGCGCCGAAATTCAAACCAGCCTCTTTCTCCTCACCGCCGAGGTCGCCGCGGTGACCGGCGTGGCTGCCCTGGTGGCGGCGGGCGTCGCCTGGGCGCGTGGGCGCGCACGCCTGAAGGCGGCGCAGGCCCTGCGCGATGCCGCCGCAAAGCTCCCAGGGGAGGGCGAGGTGGTGCAGAAGGAGCGTGAGCTGTTGGGCGAATTCGCCCGCGCCTACCTCACCCGGGACGCGGAGGTGCTGGCCGGCTTGCCTGCCCGCCTGCTGAGCCTGCGGCAGGTCATCGAAGCCGCTGCGGCGCCTGCTGCGCCAGAGGCAGACCCGGCGCAGGCCCAGGCCATCCAGGCCTTGGAGGCGGAGCGGGCGGGCTTGCAGGCGAAGGTCGAGGGGTTGGAGCAGCAGCGTGCGCAAACCCAGCAACACCTGGACACGGCGCTCGCCACCATCAATACCCTGGTGCAGGAATACGGCCGGGGGCGTGGGCAGGAGGTTACGCCGACCGCCGAGGCCCTGTTGCAGGCGCTGTTGCAGGTCGGGGCGGCAGGCCTTGCGGCGGCTCCTGCGTTCGTCGCAGCAGGGGGGGCTACCCCCGCCGAGGACACCACCTCCCGGCCGGACATCGAAGTGAAGGCAGGGGCACAGGCCGTGGAGGAGGGGATGATGGACCTGTCCATCGATGATCAGGTGGTGGTCAGCGATCAGGAAGAACCGCCTGCTTCCAGCGAGCCGGAGGTGGTTCCCCCGGCGTCAACCCCGGTCGCTGCGGCCGATATCGATGCCCTGCTGGAGGATGTGCTGGGTGCCAGTGCCGCGGAGCCGAAATCCGAGGCAGCTTCCGGGGAGGAGGCTGTCGGAGACGTTGCAGTCACGCCGCCGCAAGCGGAGGGGCTCGACGATCAGGGCCTGGATCTGTCGGTGCCCGTGGAGCCGCCGCCCGCACATGGTCCGGAAAGGGGGTATGACGCGCCCGCCCCGTCCCCGGGTGAAGCCGGGAAGGATGAGCTTGATGAGCTGGATATCGATGCCCTGCTCGACGCCGAGCTTGGGCGTCAGGCCCGGCTGCTGACCCCGCCCTCCGGGGCGGAGGAGGACCTTGATCTGGCCCGCACGGATGCCAGGGGGGGAAAGTAAATGCGCCCGCATGCGGTCTGCACCCAGGGGCTGTTGCGCGGGCTGTCGTCCGGGGGCGGCCGGCCCGCGAGATTTCAACCGTCAGCGACGGGGGACATGACATGGATCTGAGCCAATTTCTGACCCCATTCTTCGACGAGTGCTTCGAGCGGCTCCAGCAGATGGAGATCGACCTGCGTGAGCTGGAGGCCGGGTCGCCCTCCGCCAACCGGGGGGAGCTCATCGAAAGCCTCTTTCGCGGAGCCCACTCGATCAAGGGCGGGGCGGGAACCTTCGGCCTCGGCCAGGTCGCTAATCACGCCCGTCAGCTCGAGGAACTGCTGGGTGCCATGGCGTCGGGCAAGCAGGAGCTGGCGCCCGACGTCGTGCAGGCCCTGCGCGAGGCGGTCGGTGCCCTGCGCGACCTGCTGGTGGCCGAGCAGGACGGCTCCGCGGTCGATCAGGATGCGGTCGGGCGCACGTTCACCCGGATCGCCCGGTTGCTGGAGGGGGACGAGGTGGTCGGTGGTCGGTCGCCAGTGGTCGATGAAGGCTTTTCCGAAGCGGGCCATGCGGAGGCGTCAGAGGTGGCCGATCCGCTCCCTCCGTCTGCCGCTCACCGGTCACTGGCCACTCCGGGGTGGCATATCCGCTTCCGTCCGGCGGTGGATCTGGCCGCCCAGGGGGGCGAACCGCTGCGCATCCTGCGCGAGCTGGCACGGCTTGGCCGTCTGCAACTGGGGACACTGGATGAGGGGGGCGCGCAGGAACCGCCTTCCCCGGGCTGGGCCATCGACCTGCTGGCCGACGTTCCGCGCGAGCGGGTGGAGGATGTCTTCGCCTGGGTGATGGATCAGGCGGAGGTGGCGATCGAGCCGATCTCGCCGGTTGCGGAGGGCGGCTCGGCCCCCGTCACCCCACAGCCCACTCCCGAGGTCACCGTTGGCCGGGGTGAGCGAGATATGTCCGAAGGGGGCCCTGTCCCTGGCGCGCTGGAGGATCGCCGGGGCATGGCGGCAGGCCTCGACAGGCTCGTCCAGGAACTGGCGGGGCCCCTGCGCGAGGCGGCGGAAAGCGTGCAGTCCTTCACCTCCGAGGTGCGGGCGGGGCTTGCGCGGCATGCGGAAGGCCAGGCGGGGACCCTTGCCGGTCTGACCTCCGACTTGACCGGGCTTGGCGTCGCGGTCGCCCGGCAGGCGGCCGAATTGGCCTCGGTGGGGGATGCGGCGGGGGAGGCCTGCCAGCGTCTGGAAACGGGAAACGTGGCCGTGGGGGAGGCCGTCCGCCGGACCGATCTGATGCGGCAGGACGTCCTGGCGATCGGTCAGGTCCTGGGGGGGCTGGAAGACGCCGCCTTGCAGGTCGGTTTGCTGCGGGTGCATGTCGCGGTCGAGGCGGCCCGCCTCGGTGAGACTCAGGGGCAGGCGCTGGCCGGCATCGCCCGCGAGCTGCGTGCCCTGGCCGAACGGAGCTCGTCCCAGTTGGCGGAGGGCAGGACGATCATCAGGACCCTGCAGGCGCGGCTGGACGATGAGGGGCGGCTCCTGCTCCAGGCAGGCACCCTGTTCGACGAGCTGGTCGGCGAGGTGCGGCTGATGCGCGAGGACATCGCCCGGCTGGCTGGCGCGGCGGAAACCCAGGCCGGCCATGCCGAGGCGGCGGTCATGGGGATGGCCGGGCTGGAAGGCGAGGGCAGGCAGCAGGCCGCCTGGCTGGACGAGGCCGCCGGGACGGCCCGCAGGATCGAGGCCCAGGCGGAGGGGCTGCGCCGCATCGTGCAGGGCCTGGCGGGCACGGCGGAGGGCTGACCCCGCCATGCCCCGGCGGGGCTCCGCCCCTTACTTCTTGCCGGTGCCGAACAGGTAGAGGTTGAGGTTGGACACGTCCTCGCTCGCCCGGCGGAACAGGTGGTCCAGGCTGATGATGGCGTATTCGAGCAGGTTCACCGCGATGTAGGGGTGCTCGATGCGCAGGCGCTTGTACATCGGACGGGTCAGCTTGAGCAGGCGGTCACGCGGGGTGGCGGCCTTGAGGCGCACCTGGCGCGGCTTGCGGTCGAAGAAGCTCATCTCGCCCATCAGCTCGCCGGTGTGGATGCGCCCCACCTCGATCTCGCTGGCCGGGCTGCCGGTGACCAGCGAGACCTCGCCCTCGACCACGAAATAGAGTGCCTCGCCCACCTCGCCGATGTCGGCAATGATCTCGCCCTGCTTCACCTCGATCAGTTCGCAATACTCGAGGAAAGTCTCGTACTCGCTGCCCTTCATCGTCTCGCTGGGCCATTGTTCGCGCAGGATCTTGGCCAGTTGGCTGCGTTCTTCAGGGGAAATCATGGGCTGTTCCTTGGGATTCGGGATGGGATGCCACTAGTTTAATGGCATCAAGGACCGGATGTTCATAAGGGCGTTCGATTGAGATTAAAAGATCCTTGATTGTCGCTCGCGCCACCGCCGGGCCATGCTGAAAAGCTGTATCCACCGGAGAGCCCTCCATGACTCTGCATCACGCCAAGTCTCGTCCATTCCGTACCCTGATTGCCGCCGCCCTTGTTGCCGTCGCCGCCCCCCTCGCCGCGGAGGAAGTGACGCAGAAGTCCGGCGACCTGACCCTGCGCGCGAACCTCGAGCTTGCCGCCGGCAAGAGCGCGAAGGACGGCGTGGTGCTGATCACCCACGGCACCCTGGCGCACAATGGCATGGAGCTGATCAAGGCCCTTCAGGACGGCCTCAAGGGCAAGGGCTACAACAGCCTGGCGATCAACCTCAGCTACGGCCTCGATGCGCGCCCCTCAAGCATGTACGACTGTCCGACCCCGCACGTGCACAAGCACACCGACGCCGTCGAGGAGATCGCCGCCTGGACCAAGTGGCTGAAGGACAAGGGGGCCACCCGCATTGCCCTGCTGGGCCACTCGCGCGGCGGCAACCAGACCGCCTGGGCGCTGGCCGAGAAGGACGACCCGGTTTACACCTCCGCCGTGCTCGTTGCCCCGCAGACCTGGGAGCCTGGCTACCACCTCAAGGACTACAAGGAGCGCTACAAGGTCGACCTCAAGCCGCTTTTGGAGAAGGCCGAGAAGCTGGTCAAGGATGGCAAGGGCGACACCCTCATCGACATGGACTTCATCTATTGCGAGAAGACCCGTGCGGCGGCCAAGAGCGTGGTCAGCTACTACAAGGATGATCCGCGCATGGACACCCCGACCCTGCTTGGCAAGACCAAGAAGCCCGTGTTGGTCATCATCGGCTCCGCGGACACCACGGTGAAGAATCTCGGCGAAAAGATGGCCAAGGTCGCCGATGGTCAGCGCATCAAGGCCCATACCGTGGACGGCGCGGACCACTTCTTCATGGACCTCTACGGCGACGAAGTGGTCGAGCAGGCCGCCCAGTTCATTGGCTGGAAGTGATTCCTCCCCCTGCGGCCGGGCGCTGCGCCCGGCCGGGGGGCTGGCCGGAACGCCAGGCCATCGCCAAGGAATGCAGCCATTTCATGCTGTTATGCACGCCCGGCCATGCCGGGCGTGCCACTTTTGGGGTAAACTACGCCCCAAGTTTCCGACCCGGCCCGTGCCGGGTATTCGTTTTTTCAGAACTTTTACAGCATTGGGGTGCGCCGAATGTTTACCCGCGACATGACGATTGCAGGCTACGACGATCAGCTTTGGCAGGCGATGGAGCACGAGCGCCAGCGCCAGGAGGAGCACATCGAGCTGATCGCCTCGGAAAACTACACCAGCCCGCGCGTCATGCAGGCGCAGGGTTCGGTGCTGACCAACAAATACGCCGAAGGCTATCCCGGCAAGCGCTATTATGGCGGCTGCGAGTACGTCGACGTGATCGAGCAACTCGCCATCGACCGCCTCAAGCAGCTGTTCGGCGCCGACTGGGCCAACGTCCAGCCGCACTCCGGCAGCCAGGCCAACGGCGCGGTGTTCCTCGCCCTGCTGCAGCCGGGCGACACCGTGCTGGGCATGTCCCTGGCCCATGGCGGCCACCTGACCCACGGCGCCAAGGTCAACTTCTCCGGCAAGAGCTACAACGCCGTGCAGTACGGCCTGAACCCGGCCACCGGCGAGATCGATTACGAGCAGGTCGAGCAGCTCGCGCGTGAGCACAAGCCGAAGATGATCATCGCCGGCTTCTCGGCCTATTCCCGCGTGGTCGACTGGGCGCTCTTCCGCGCCATCGCCGACGAGGTGGGTGCCCTGCTGATGGTCGACATGGCACACGTCGCCGGTCTGATTGCCGCGGGTGTCTACCCGAGCCCGGTGCCGTTTGCCGACGTGGTCACCTCCACCACCCACAAGACCCTGCGCGGCCCGCGCGGCGGCATCATCCTCGGCAAGGCCAACCCGGAGATCGAGAAGAAGATCAACTCCGCCATCTTCCCCGGCATCCAGGGCGGCCCGCTGGAGCATGTCATCGCTGCCAAGGCCGTGGCCTTCAAGGAGGCCCTGGAGCCTGAGTTCAAGGCCTACCAGCAGCAGGTGGTGAAGAACGCCCAGGCGATGGCCAAGGTGTTCATGGACCGCGGGTTCGACGTGGTCTCCAAGGGCACCGACAACCACCTGTTCCTGGTGAGCTTCATCCAGCAGGGCCTGACCGGCAAGGACGTGGACGCCTGGCTGGGTGCGGCCAACATCACCGTCAACAAGAACGCCGTGCCGAACGACCCGCAGTCGCCGTTCGTCACCTCCGGCATCCGTATCGGCACCCCGGCCATCACCACCCGCGGCTTCAAGGAAGCCGAGTGCGTGGCCCTGGCCGGCTGGATGTGCGATGTGATCGACGCGCGCGGCGAGGCGGCCACCGTCGAGGCGGTCAAGGGCAAGGTGCTGGAAGTCTGCAAGCGCCTGCCGGTCTACGCCTGAGATGGTCCAAGGCAGGACGCGAGGGGACGGGACGCCGGGGCTGCGCCTTGTGGCCGCGGGTCTGGCGGGGATCCTCTGCATGGCATGCACACCGCAGCAGCGCTATGCCGGAGGGCAGTCCTACCAGCGTCATGCCTGCCAAAACATCCCGGATGAGGTGGATCGCACACGTTGCCTGGAGGCCGCGGGGACGACCCTCGAGGAATACCAGCGCAACAAGGAGGCCGTGGGGCGTTGATGGCAGGGCAATGGATGGAGGGCTTGGGTCATGAGATGCCCCTTTTGCGGCGCTGAAGACACCCGCGTGGCGGACTCCCGCCTGACGCAGGATGGCACGCAGGTCCGCCGTCGGCGGGAATGCCCCGCCTGTGGCGAGCGCTTCACCACCTTCGAGACCGCCGAGTTGCAGTTGCCGCGCATCATCAAGCGCGACGGCACGCGGGAGTTGTTCTCTGAGGACAAACTGCGGCGTGGCATGCTGCGGGCGCTGGAAAAGCGTCCGGTGCCCACCGAGCGGGTCGAGGAGGCCATCGCCCACATCGAGCGCGAACTGATGAAGCGCGGTGAGCGCGAGGTCGAGGCACGAGTGGTCGGCGAGATGGTCATGGAGGCCCTGCGCAGGCTCGACCAGGTCGCCTACATCCGCTTCGCCTCGGTCTACAAGAGCTTTGAGGACGTGGCGGCCTTCCGTGAGCTGATCGAACGCCTGCAGCAGGAGGCGCGGGGGCAGTGACCGGCAGGGGAGGCGCGGGATGCTGATCCTCGATCCACGGAGCCCTCCGCCCACCGGCTTCGCCCTGTTCAACCTGGGTTTCCGGCCCTTCTTTCTTGCCGCCGCCCTGTGGGCGGTGCTGGCCATGGCCCTGTGGGGCCTCGCCCTGGCCTATCCCTCCGCTGTGCCCCTGCTCTCCAATGCCTGGCATGGTCACGAGATGCTGTTCGGCTATGCGGTGGCGGTCATCGCGGGCTTCCTGCTGACCGCGGCGCGGAACTGGACCGGGGTGCGCACCCCTCAGGGCCAGCCACTTGCTGCCATGCTCGCCCTGTGGGCCGCGCCCCGGCTGTTGCTGCCGCTTGCGCCGCCCGCCCTCCTGCCCGTGCTCGCTGCGGCGGATGTGGGGTTCGACCTGCTGCTGGCGGCGGTGCTCGCCCGCACCCTCTGGCGCAACCCCGCCAACCGCTTGATCTTCCCGCCTCTTCTGCTGGCCCTCGCGCTCGCCAACCTCGCCTGGTGGCTCGCCATGCTCGGCCTGTGGCCGGCGGGCCATGCCATGGGGCTCGCGCTGGGGCAGGGGGCCGTGATCGGGGTGCTGCTGGTGATGGGCGTGCGCGTGGCGCCGTTCTTCATCGAGAAGCGCCTGAGCGTGCCGGTCACCTCCAGGGTGCCCGTGCGCACCTACCGGACGGGGGCGGTGCTGTATGCCCTGCTGGTACTTGCCGGGCTGTTCGGGGTGCCATGGCTTGAGGCCGGACTCGCGGCGGCGCTCGGCCTGCTCGCGGCCTGGGTGCTTTGGCGCTGGCATGTCCCGGGCCTGTGGCGCGAGCCGCTGCTGTGGATCCTTTGGCTGGCGGGGGCCTGGTTGGTCCTCGGCCTGTTGCTGGTCGCCATCGGCCAGGCGGCGGGCCTCGCCGGACTTGCCGGTGCGGCCCGTCATGCCCTGCTCGCCGGCGGGCTGGGGCTGGCGACGATCGGCATGATGGCGCGGGTGACCCTCGGCCACACCGGGCGGGCCGTCTACCCGGCCCCGCGCGGAACGCTGCCGGCCTTCCTGCTCGTGCTTGCCGGCGCCTTGCTTCGGGTGTTGGCGCCCGTGGTTGACCCTGCCGCCCTCGCCTGGGCCGCGCCGCTCGCGGCCATGCTCTGGGTGCTGGGCTTCGCCTTCTTTTTCGCCATCCACGCGCCGATGCTCATCCGTCCGCGCGTCGACGGCAAGCCGGGATGATTGCGTGATTGCGATGACTGTGGATGACGTGCGCCATATGGCCCGCGCGCTGGAGCTGGCGCGGCGCGGGCTCTACACCACCCACCCCAACCCCCGTGTCGGCTGCGTGATCGTGCGCGATGGCAAGGTCGTCGGCGAGGGCTTCCATGCCCGTGCCGGCGAGCCGCATGCCGAGATCCATGCCCTGCGCATGGCCGGTGCGCACGCCCGTGGCGCGACCGCCTATGTCACCCTTGAACCCTGCTGCCATCACGGCCGCACCGGCCCCTGCTCGCATGCCCTGATCGAGGCCGGGGTGGCGCGCGTGGTGATGGCCATGCGCGATCCCAATCCCAAGGTGGCTGGGGGCGGGGAGGCCATGCTGCGCGCCGCCGGCATCGAGGTGCTCAGTGGGGTGTTGGAGGATGAGGCACGTGCGCTGAATCAGGGCTTCATCCAGCGCATGACCCAAGGTCGCCCCTTCGTGCGTCTCAAATGGGGGGCCTCGCTCGATGGCCGAACGGCCTTGGCCAATGGCGCCAGTCAGTGGATCACGGGGCCCGAGGCCCGGCGCGATGTCCAGTTCCAGCGAGCCCAGTCCTCCGCGGTGCTTTCCAGTGCGGAAACGGTGATCCGCGATCAGGCGCGTTTGAATGTGCGTTTAAGCGCCGATGAACTGGGCATGGAAGGGCCGGTGCGCCAGCCGGTGCGGGTGATCCTGGATCGAACATTACGCATGACTCCGCAGAGTGGTGTGTTTCTCCCCCTCTCCCCCGACCCCTCTCCCTCCAGGGGCGAGGGGGGCGCCGATTCAGCGGTCGGCCCGCTGTGGATCTACACCGCAAGCCAGGATCAGGTCCGCCGCCAAGCCCTGGAGCAGGCCGGTGCCGTGGTGCTGGATGCCCCGCTCTCGCTCCCCTCCCCCTTGGCGGGGGAGGGGCAGGGGGAGAGGGGGTTAGACCTTGACAGTATCCTCCACGACCTCGCCCGCCGCGAGATCAACGAGGTCTGGGTCGAGGCCGGGGCGCGTCTCGGCGGGGCACTGCTCGCCGCGGGCCTTGTCGATGAGCTGATCCTCTATCTTGCGCCCACGCTCCTTGGGCATAGCGCCCAGCCCTTGGCGGTCCTGCCGGAACTTGCGCGCCTGGATCAGGCTCGGCGCTGGCACTGGCAGGATGTGCGCCGGGTGGGGGGCGACCTGCGCCTGATCCTCCACCCTTCGGTCTGAGCGGTTTGCCTGGTCGGGGGCGTTTGGTGATAAGTTTCCCTGATCGCTGATTGCAGACCGATGGAGTGTCCGATGCTGGAACCCCTCAAGACCACCCTCGATTTCGCCATCCTCGGCCTGCTTGGCCTGATGAGCGTGATGATGCTGGCGATGGCGATCGAGCGCTGGAACTATTACCGGCGGGTCGATCTGGCCGGCTTCACCCATCCGGACACGCTCAACATCGCGCTGACCCGCAACCTGACCTGGATCTACACGGTCGGCGCGAATGCCCCCTACGTCGGCCTGCTCGGCACCGTGTTTGGCATCCTCATCACCTTCTACGAGATGGGGCAGGGTGGCCAGGTGGACGTGAACCACATCATGCTCGGCCTCGCGCTGGCACTGAAGGCGACCGCGGCGGGACTGGTGGTCGCCATCCCATCGATCATGATCTACAACGGCCTGACCCGGCGCGTCGACGTGCTGATGGGGCAATGGCGGGCGCTCAAGGGCCTGTGAGATGAAGCGCTTCGACCAGATCAATGTCATCCCCTTCATCGACATCATGCTGGTGCTCTTGGCCATCGTCCTCACCACCGCCACCTTCGTCGCCCAGGGGCGCATCCCGCTGCAATTGCCGGAGGCCGAGCACGCCGCCCAGCCCGCCAGCGAGAAGCCGATGGAGATCAGCATCGATGAGGCGCGCAAGGTCTATCTCGGCGGCACGCCGGTGCACCTGATCGAGCTGGATACGCAGCTCGCCCATGCCGCGCGCGAGCAGGCCATCCTCCTGCGCGTGGACGCCGGTGTGCCCTTCAGCGACTTCGTCCAGGTACTCGACCTGCTGCAGAAATACCATCTTGAGCGGGTGAGCATCGTCACGGTGCGTAAGGGGTGAGGACGACAGAGGGACGAGCGCGCCCGGCCTGGATCGCCTCGCTGGCCATCCACGGGGTGCTGGTCGCCGCCGTGGCCTGGTGGCTGGCGGAGCGTTCCGGTCCTGCCTTCGTGCCGGCCACGCCCGTGCCGCTCCAGCTTGCGATGTTCCAGGCCCCCGCGCCGGTCGAGCCGCCGGCCCCGGCCGAGCCGACACCCGTGCAGGAGGCTTCCCCGCCGCCGGTGCTGCCCGAACCTGCGCCCGCAGCCCTCCCCGTCGAGCCTCCGGCGCCTAAGCCGGTCCCGGTGCAGCCCAGACCGGCCAAGGCCGCGCCCCCCAAGCCTGCCGCGTCAGCCGTCGAGCCAGTCCGGGCGCAGCCGGTCGAGTCTGCACCCGCTGCCGAGGTTCCCGTCGCCATTCAGTCACCGGCCCCCGCGCCCGTCGTGCCGCCCCCGGCAGCGCAGCCGGTGACACCCGCGCCCGATCCTGCACTGGAGGACGGTTACCGCACCCGCATTCGCCAGGCTGTGGACGAGCACAAGCACTATCCGCGCATGGCACGGCGTTTGGAGCTTGAGGGGCGGGTGGTGGTGGCCTTCACTGTGGAGGCGGATGGCCGGCTGGCCGGGGTGCGGGTGGTAGAGAGTTCAGGCAGCGAACTGCTCGACGAGGCGGCGCTCGAGGCCGTGCGTCAGGCCGCCCCGTTCCCGCCCTTCCCGGACGGGGTCGAGCGCCGGCAGTGGGACTTCACCCTGCCGTTGTCGTTCTCGCTCGATTCGTAGCCCGCGGGCGCATTTCCTAACCAATCGCGGATCATGGCTGGCGCAGGCCGCAGCGGCGTCGGGCCTGAAGAGCGCCGATCAGGTGCGCGAACAGTAGCATGGGCAACAGGAAGCCCGCGAGCAGATGGATGCCAAGGGCGATCTGCCCGGCAAGCTCGTCACCCGCGTAGTACAGCATAAGGCCGCTGGCGACCAGCAGGCCGAAGGCCACTAGCAGCAGGATGGCGGAGAAGACGTTCTCCCGCCTAACCCAGCCTGCGCGCATGTGCACGGTCCAGAGTGCGCCGAGCAGCATCAGGGTGGTGAAGAAGCTCGCGGCATGGAGGGCGGCGGCCCAGGTGCGTTGATGACCCAGTGACCACAAGCCGAGCTCCAGGCCGAGCCGGGTATCGAGTGCGTTGGGCACGAGCGCAAGGCCGCTGGCGAACAGCAGGGTGAGGGTGGCGAAAAGGATGCGGACGAAGCCCGTCGGATAACCGTTCACATGAATCTCCGGAGACGATGTAGGAGCGGCGCCCCCCCCGCGATGGGGCATGGGTCATCGGCCCGGGGGCGGGCCTCCTACGCTTTGCCTGTAGGAGCGGCGCCCCCGCCGCGATGGG
>JBFLVZ010000030.1:0-12640 GCA_040758295.1 Pseudomonadota bacterium | reverse complement strand
CCTCCTACGCTTTGCCTGTAGGAGCGGCGCCCCCGCCGCGATGGGACAGGGGTCATCGGCCCGAGGGCGGGCCTCCCACGTCAGGAGCACTGGCCTCGCCGCGATGGATTCTATCAGTGTTCCCTGCCGTCCTCTCCCGCAACGATCAGCCGGCCGCCGAGCTTGGCGATGCGCGCGCCCCGCTCATGGTCCGGCGCCAGCGCCGCAACCTTGGTCAACGCGTCCGCCCGCCAGGCCTCGCCAGCCATGACCGTCCACGCCCTCGGGCAGGCGTTGAAATGCGGGCAAGCCGCGCCGTCGCAGCCGGCGGGCGTGACGATGCAGGACGGGAACCTCGCCTGGTCCTCGAGCGACAGGCCGACTGCGGAGGTCGCCATCGCCGTGTTGCGGAATGAACCGAGGGCGCTGATCGCGCCGCTCGCCTCGCGTACCGCGATCGGCACGGGATCGGGGCCGAACAGGCGCAAATCGCCGCCGGCGTTGACCACGCCGCGGGTCACGCCGTGGGCCAGCAGGGCATGCACGGCGGCATCCACGGCAAAGCCCTTGGCAATGCCGTCGAGGGTCAGAACGACCGGGCGCTTGAGCCGCACGCGCAGGCGCGGCAACAGCTCGAGGGCCTCCCAGCCCTCGCTGTCCAGGTCGTGGAAGCCGTGATCCGGCAGGCGCCCGTCGCGCACCAGCCGCCCGCCGACAGTGAAGTCGAACAGCCCCTGGCTGTCGCGCGCCACATGGCGCGCGAGCAGGAGCACGCGGAAGGTGGAGGGATTGACCGCGACCGGTTTGCGCCAGGCGTGCAGGTTGATCCGGGAGAGGTCGCTGTCCGGGTCGAAGAAGCTCATCTGCCGCTGCACCTCGTCGATGGCCGAAAAGGCCGCCTCGATCCCGGTTTCGGCCAGCACGGCCGGGGCGCGGGCATGGATCTCGACGAAGGTGCCGAGCAGCGGCCGCATCCGGCGGATGGCTGGGGCGGGCATGGCGGGCTCAGCGTGCGGGCAGGGCGACCTGCTGCAGGACGAGCAGGCGCTTGACGCCGTTCATCACGTTGCGGCAGGAGAGGGTGGCGCCGCTGATGTTCGGCACGTCCTTGTCCAGCTTGAATGGGTCGGCCAGGGTCTTGCCTTCCAGCGTCTTGCGCCAGCTGGCCTCGCGGATCTCATCGCCGTGGGTTTCCTTGAAGACCATCACCTCCACGCCCTTCACCTTGCCCTCCGGCAGCAGTCCCGCGGCATAGGTGATGAACTCGTGCTTGCCGACCACGTTGTCGACGATGAACCAGCCGATCAGCTGGCCGTTTTTCTCCGCGCGCCAGACGTCCTGCTTTTCCCAGCGCTGCTTGACGCCGGCCCGATCCTCGATCGCCTCGCGCTGCTCCTCGGAAAGCAGAACCGGCGCGGCGACGAAGCGGTCGGCCTCGGGGAAGATCGCCTTTTGCGCCTGCTCGATGCTCAGGTACTCGGTGGCGTGCGCCGGGCCGACCACCAGGGCCGCCGCGGGAATGATGAGGAGGGGGGCAAAGTCACGCATGGGGACCTCAGAAGTTGTAGCCGATCTTCAGGCGGACCTCGTATTTCTCGTGGTCGGCCAGGTGCTGTCCGGTGCTGTTGTCGTTGCTCTCGTCGGAGCCGGCGAGCTGGGGTGCCCAGGTGAGGGTGGCCCACCAGTCCTTGCCGCCGTAGTGGAGGCTCGGCCCGCCAAACACATCCCAGTGGTCGAACTCCCAGGAGCCATTGCCCGGGTTGAGTACCTCCGCATCAATCCAGCCTTCCGCGCCGACAAACCAGTTGGGGGCGAAGCGGTAGGCCACGCCGGTCCGGAAGCGGGGGGCGACGGCATATTCCGTCTTGCCGTCCCCCTCGGGCTTCCAGGATTCCGCTTCGATCTCGATGTTGCTCAGCCATTGCAGCTGGCCGTCCATGTAGGGCTTCTGGAAGATGACCTTGCCTTCCAGTTCGAAGCCGGTGCCCTTTTCACCGGTGATGCTGTCCACACTGTCGTAGGTGAATTCGCCATAGAGGGCGACGCCCAGGTCGTCCTTGTAGGGGGAGAGCAGCATCTTCTTCACCTCGGCCGAGATGCCGGAGAGCTGGGTCTTGTTGACCTTGAGGTCCGCGAACTCACCATTGTCGATCGGCCCCGCACAGCCGGTGGGGCCGCAGTCAACGTCATGGCGGTAGCCATTCAGGTAGATGGCGCCGGACAGGCGGTCGGTGAAGCCGTACTCGTATTCGGCCCGGATCGTTTGCGCGGCATAGCTGCCGCGACGCTTGTCGCCATGGTGGGTGATCCACAGGTAGGCCTCGGCCGCACCCTTGGGCAGGGTCTCGGCACCAGCGGTGTAGCCAAGCAGGTTTTCGTCGGCCAGCACCGGGGTGGCCAGCATGAGGGAGGCGAAGGTCGCGGTGGCGAGTCTGGTGCGGGAGTTCATGGGGTTTAATTCGCTTCTGTCAATGAGAACGATTCGCAATACTAATCATGTTATTGGTTGAGTCAAGCCCTCTTGCGCATCTCGGGCTAGAATGGTGTCTCATTCTCGAGCGGAGGGAAGTCATGTTCACGGGCATCATCCAGGCGGTCGGCAGGGTGCAGTCCATGCGCGATGCGGGCGGCGACCGCCGCCTGGTCATCACGGCGGACGCGGGGTTCCTGCATGGTGTGCAGCTTGGTGACAGCATCGCCACGCAGGGCGTCTGTCTGACGGCGGTCGAACTCACCGCCACCAGCTTCGCCGCCGACGTGTCGGGAGAAACCTTGGCCCACAGCACCCTTGGCAGCTTGCGCAGTGGATCGGAGGTCAATCTTGAGAAGGCCCTGACCCTTTCCACCCCGCTCGGCGGCCACTTGGTCAGCGGTCATGTTGATGGGGCGGGGGAGGTCGAGGCGCGCTGGGAGGATGCCCGTTCGATCCGCTTCCGCCTGCGGGCGCCGGATGAACTCGCGCGCTACATTGCGGCCAAGGGCTCCATCACCGTGGATGGCATCAGCCTGACCGTGAACGCCATCGACGGCGCGCGCTTCGAGCTGAACCTGGTGCCGCATACCGTGGCCGTGACGACCGCCAAGGGCTGGCAACCGGGGGTGAAGGTGAACCTTGAGGTGGATGTCATCGCCCGCTACCTCGAACGGCTGCTCCAGGGCGGGAGTGCGGCCAAGGGGAGCGGCGGGGTGAGTGAGGAACTCTTGCTGCGCTGCGGTTTTGGGCAGCGTTAATACCGGCATCAATGATGGGTGACGGCATGCCCGGCTGTGATAAAGTTGCCCATCCCTTTCTTTGTCAGCGCATCCATGAACCTCAACAGCACCGAGGAAATTCTTGACGACCTCCGCGCCGGGCGCATGGTCATCATCATGGATGACGAAAACCGCGAGAACGAAGGCGATCTTTTGATGATCGCCGAGAAGGTGCGCCCCGAGGACATCAACTTCATGGCGCGCTACGGCCGCGGGCTGATCTGCCTGACCCTGACCCAGGAGCGCTGCGAGCGCCTGCGCCTGCCGCTCATGGTGAGCCGGGCCAACGAGTCGTTCGGCACCAATTTCACCGTCTCCATCGAGGCTGCCGAGGGCGTGACCACCGGCATCTCCGCTGCTGATCGCGCGCGCACCGTGCAGGCCGCGGTGGCGAAGGATGCGAAGCCGGAGGACCTGGTCCAGCCCGGCCATATCTTCCCGCTCATGGCCCGTCCGGGCGGCGTGCTGACCCGCGCCGGCCACACCGAGGCGGGCTGCGACCTCGCGCGGCTGGCGGGTTTTGAGCCGGCGGCGGTGATCGTCGAGATCCTCAACGAGGACGGCACCATGGCGCGCCGCCCGGACCTTGAGAAGTTTGCCGCCGAGCACGGCCTCAAGATCGGCACCATCGAAGATCTGATCCGCTACCGTCTCAAGCACGAGCACAGCGTCGAGCGGGTGGCCGAGGCGCCGTTCCCCACCCGCTTTGGCGAGTTCCGCCTGTTCGCCTACCAGGACCGGGTCGATGGACTCGTCCATCTGGCGCTGGTCAAGGGGCAGCCTCGGGCCGACGAGCCGGTCATGGTGCGGGTGCAGGTGCAGAACACCCTGTGTGACGTGCTGCACGGCGAGACCGGCTGCGGCTGGCCGCTGGATGACGCCCTGCGGCGCATTGCCGGGGCCGAGACCGGCGTGCTGGTGCTGCTGCGCCCGACCGAGGAGCCGCGCGAACTGGTGCGCCGCATCCGTATGCTGGGCCTGGGTGGCCGGGCCGAGGACCGTGTGGGGGAGGGCGCCTCGCACGAGCAGCGCACCTACGGCATCGGCGCGCAGATCCTGCTCGACCTCGGCGTGCGCAAGATGCGCGTGCTCTCGGCGCCCAAGCGTTTCCACGCCCTTGCAGGCTTCGGCCTGGAAGCGGTCGACTATGTTTCCGAGTAAGAGAACTACGATGAGCACCATTCGCACCATCGAGGGCGGCCTGAACATCGACGGCGGCCGCTTCGCCATCCTCGTCACCCGCTTCAACGCCTTCATCACTGAGTCCCTGCTGCAGGGGGCGCTGGACGGACTCAAGCGCCACGGCGTGAAGGACGAGGCGATCCACATCGTGCGCGTGCCGGGCGCCTACGAGCTGCCGCTGGTGGCGCAGAAGCTTGCGGCGACCGAGCGCTATGACGCCATCATTGCCCTAGGGGCGGTGATCCGCGGCTCTACCGCCCACTTCGACTACGTGGCGGGCGAGGCGGCCAAGGGCCTGGCCAGCGTCGGCCTGGACTTCGGCCTGCCGGTCATTTTCGGCGTGTTGACCACCGACACCATTGAGCAGGCGATCGAGCGCGCCGGCACCAAGGCCGGCAACAAGGGCTTCGAGGCCGCGATGACGGCGATCGAGATGGTGAACCTGCTCGACCAGATTGAGGCCTGACGAGGGGCAGGGCCTCCCGAGGGCCTGAACCGTAGGAGTGGCGCCCCCGCCGCGAACGGGCGTGGGGCATCGGCCCGAAGGCGGGCCCCCTGCGAAGCAAGGCCAAGCCCCCGGGCCCCTCTTGAGCTGAGGGCTTTGTGCTGCGTTTTCCCGGTTCCGCGCCGCGTTCAAGGCGCGTCCGTTCTTTGCAAGGTTTTATTGTGACTGACCAATCCACCTCTTCCCGTCCCCGCGTCCGTCCGGCCCCTCCGGGCATGGCGGCGCGCCGTCGTGCGCGGCGCAAGGCCGTGCAGGCGCTCTACCAGGCTCAGATCAACCCGACCACGGCCCTCGAGCTCGAGGCGCAGTTCATGGAGGAGCCGGACATCCTCAAGGCCGATCTGGAGCACTTCCGTCGCCTGCTGCAGGGGATTCTTGCGGCTCGGGCGGAACTGGACGCCCTGATCGCACCGCTGGTCAGCCGCCCGCTGGCGGAGGTCGACCCGATCGAACATGCCATCCTCTGGATCGGCACCTTCGAGCTGCGCGACTGCCCCGAGCTGCCCTACCGGGTGGTGATCAACGAGGCCATCGAGCTGGCCAAGATGTTCGGCGCCGAAGGCAGCCACGGCTTCGTCAATGGGGTGCTGGACAAACTGGTGCCACGGCTGCGCGCCGCCGAGTTTGCCGCGGCCACCAAGCCCTGAATCAGGGGCATTCGAGGGTGAGCGGGGTGGGCGGCTTCGGCCGCCCGCCCCACAGGGCGCGATTGAGGATCTTCAGCGCCAATGCCGGTGCCGGTGTGTCGGCGTAGGACTGTGGCAGGGCGAGCATGCAGGCCCTGATGCCTTCCTCGCGGCGCACTGCGGTGACCCTGAAGGTGGTTTCCCTCCAAGCGTTGATGCGCATCACTGGCAAGCCTCTGCGCGCCAGTTCGCCAATGGCATCCAGTTCGGCGCGTGCGCAGGACGAGAGCAGCCCTTGGGCCAGGGCACCGAGTCCGGGCATGATCTCGCGCGGGTTCACCCGCACCGCGGCGAAGAAGTCCTGCAGTTGCTGGAGGTCGCGTTCCGGCGGGCGTTCCCAGAGGAAGATCCGGCTGCAGAGCGCGTCGTTGCTGTCGCGGATGATGTATTCGGTGGTCGGCCGGCCGGCGACCTCCGGTCCCGCGCCGGCCTTTTCCAGGCCGAAGAACAGGCGCTCGCCACCGAAGAACACCCGCGTGGCATCGGTCAGCGTGCGCTCGCCCATGTCGACGAAATACACCCGGGGCGCCTCGAGATCGGCCAGGACATAGGTATAGTCGCTCTTCTCGCTCTGGCCGCGCGCCCAGCCTCCCTGCAAGGTGATCAGCGAGACCTTGCCCTTGCGGTCGACGTACTCCAGCACCGTGAAGGCCAGGGCATTCGGTGCGAGGGCGAGCAGCAGAACAAGGGCGAGGAATCTCGGCATGACAGGGCGTATGGGTGAGTTCGATCTGATTAAAGCCTATTTCCGGCGTCCAGCCCAAGGCGCCGGTCTGATTCTCGGGGTGGGGGACGACTGCGCCCTGCTCGAGCCATCCATCGGGATGCAGCTGGCCGTGACCACGGACACGATGGTCAGCGGCGTCCATTTCCTGCCCGATGACGATCCGCGCGATCTCGGCCACAAGCTCGTCGCCGTCAATGTCAGCGATCTTGCGGCCATGGGCGCCCGGCCGCGTTGGCTGTTCCTCAACCTCACCCTGCCGGCGGTCGACGACTGCTGGCTTGCGGCCTTCGCCGACGGCCTGTTCGCGCAGGCACAGCGGCACGGGGCCGTACTGGCGGGCGGCGACACGACCCGCGGTCCCCTCGCCTTCGGGCTGACCGCCATGGGCGAGCTGCCGGCAGGGCAGGCCCTGCGCCGGTCCGGGGCAAGGCCGGGCGACCTGGTCTGCGTCAGCGGGATTCCCGGCGAGGCCGCCGCCGGCCTTGCGCACCGCCTGGGTCAACACCTCCTGCCGGAGGGGCTGGCCGCGCAGGCCCTCGCCCGCCTGCATCGTCCCGAGCCGCGGGTCACGCTCGGCCTCGCCCTGCGGGGGGCGGCGACGAGCGCCATCGACATCTCCGACGGCCTGGCGCAGGACCTTGGTCACATCCTCGCCGCGAGCGGGGTGGGTGCGACCCTCGAGCTCGGGCTGCTGCCGTCTTCCCCCGTGCTTGCCGCGCTGCCGCAGGCACTGGCCTGGCGCCATCAGCTCGCCGGAGGGGACGACTACGAGCTGCTGTTCACCCTCCCGCCGGAATACGCCGGTCGCATGGCCGATCTGCCCGGCCCGGTCACGGTGATTGGGCGCATCGACCCTGACCCGGGCCTGCGTCTGCTGGCCCCGGATGGTTCTCCCTTCCCACTTGCACACAAGGGCCATGACCACTTTGCCTGAGACCCACGTCCGCCAGGTCCTGCGCGATCCGGTGCTGCTTCTCGCCCACGGCCTCGGCAGCGGGCTTGTGCCCAGGGCCCCGGGCACCTTCGGCACCCTCGCGGCTCTGTTGCCGTGGATCTTGCTGGCCCAGCTCGCCCTGCCTCTCTACCTGGGGGTGGTGCTGCTTGCCGCCCTCGCCGGCGTCTGGTTGTGTGGCGAGGCCGCGCGAAAGATGGGTCGTGACGACCCCGGCAGCATCGTGTGGGACGAATGGGTGGGCTTGTGGGTCGCGCTGGCAGGCCTGCCGCTGGAGTGGCCCTGGATCCTTGCCGGCTTCGTGCTGTTTCGTCTGTTCGACATCCTCAAGCCGTGGCCGGTCGGCTGGCTGGATCGCCGCTTCCACGGTGGACTCGGCATCATGCTGGATGACATCGCCGCAGGCATCATGGCCGCCGCCTGCCTGCAGATCGCCATGGCCCTGCTATAACAGGACTGTCATCTTCATCCCGCATGGTGAGGCGATGCACGTCTGCGACATCACCATGTTCTATACCACCCATGGTGGCGGCGTTCGCCGCTACCTGCACGCCAAGCGGCGCTGGTTTTGCCAGCAGGGGGATAGGCACGCCCTGCTCAGCCCGGCCGGGCGTGCGCACCGGCATGGCGACCACCTGACCTTGCCTGCTCCCCGCCTGCCGTTCAGCCATGGCTATCGTTTCCCCCTCCGGCGCGGCCCCTGGGTCGAGGCCTTGGTCGACCAGGCCCCCGACCTGATCGAGGCAGGCGACCCCTATCGCCTGGCGGGGGTGGCATTGGCTGCTGCCGATCGTCTGGACATCCCGGCGACCGTATTTGTCCATTCCGATCTCGAGCGTCTCGTCGGGCGACGTTGCGGGGACTGGGCCGCGGCGCCGGTGCGCGCCTACCTGCGCAGCTTGTACGATGCCTTCACGGCAGTGCAGGTCCCAAGCCTTGTGCTGGCAGAGCGACTGCGCGCGCTGGGGCTGACACGGGTGGTCTGGCAGCCGCTTGGGGTGGATGCCGGGCGCTTCGATCCTGCGCGGCGCGATCCAGGCCTGCGCGCGGAACTTGGCCTGGACGACTCGACCCGCCTCCTCGTGTTCGCCGGCCGCTACGCGCGCGAGAAGAACATCGACGTCCTGCTCGCCGCCATGCATCGGCTCGGGCGGGGCTATCACCTGCTGTTGATCGGGCCGGGGATGCCATCCCTCGCCATGGGCAACGTCAGCGTGTACGGCCAGTTCTGCGACGGGGAGCATCTTGCCCGCCTGCTGGCCTCCGCCGACGCCCTGGTGCATGCGGGGGACCAAGAGACCTTCGGCCTGATCGTGCTCGAGGCCATGGCCTCGGGTTTGCCGGTGGTCGGCGTGCGCGGTGGGGCGTTGCCCGAGCTGATCTCGCCGGATACCGGCACTCTGGCCGAGCCGCGCGATGCGGAGGGGCTCGCCGAGGCCGTCCGCATCCTGTTCGAGTCCGACTGGCGGGCCATGGGGCGGGCCGCGCGCGCCCGGGTGGAGGCCGATTACCGCTGGGAGGCCGTTTTCGCCCGCCAGCGCCGGCTCTACCAGGCCCTGCTGGATGGCAAGCCGTTGCCGGAGGGATGACGATGACCGGCCGTGGAGTGCGTCCTGCCTCGGTCTGCGTGGTGCTGCACGACGTCTCGCCGCACACCTGGCCGGCCTGCGAGCGCCTGCTCGCGGCCCTGGATGAGGTGACCCGGGTGCCCGTCACCCTGCTGGTGGTGGCGGATCATCACCACAAGGGGGGCATCGAGCAGTTTCCGTCCTTCCTCGCGGCCATCGAGCGGCGTCGCGCGCGAGGGGACGAGGTCGTGACGCATGGCCTGATCCACCTCGACGAGGCCCCGCCGCCGCGCGGTCCGCGCGAATGGTTCAGGCGGCGGATCTACACCGCAGGTGAGGGTGAGTTCGCTGTGCTGTCCAAGGATGAGGCCGCCCGGCGCCTGGACGAGGGATGGAGCCGCCTTCGTGCCCTGGGCTGGGCGCCGCGGGGCTTCGTCGCCCCGGCGTGGCTGATGGGACCTGGCACGCGCGCCGCGCTGCGCGAGGGGCCCTTCGCCTACACGTCCACCCGGCGGGAGATCATCCTCTTGCCGAGCCGGACCCGCCTGACTGCCCCCAGCCTGGTGTGGAGCGTGCGCTCCGCCTGGCGCAGGCGTCTGTCGGCCCTGTTCAATGAGCGTTTGCTGCGCCACGTGCTGGCCCATCCCGCACGCTACCCCCTGCTGCGCTTGGGGCTGCACCCGGTGGATGCCGCGCATCCCGAGGCGGTACATTTCTGGCAACACGCCCTGCGCGAGGCCCTGAGGTACGGGCGCGTGCCGCTCACCAAGGGGCAGTGGGTGGAATATCCTAGTCGGGAATAGCCATCAAGACTCGCAATGAAAGAGATGATCCCATGCGCACCATCCTCCTGACCGCCCTCCTGTGTTCTGCCCCGCCGGTCCTGGCCCAGGCGCCAGACGATCCTGCCTATGAGCGCATCGACAAGCAGCCGCCGACGCAGGAGGAGATCGACAGCATCCTTCTCGTCCCCACCGTGACCGACGGCATCAGCTATATCGGCGGAGGTGTCGGCGTGGCCGAGCGCGCGGCTCTTGAGCAGTGGGCGAAGGACTACACCCTGCGCATCGAGATGGCGCGCAAGAGTGGCGAATACCTTGGCGACATGCAGGTGCGCGTGTTCAATGCTGGCGGGGAAACCGTGCTGGCGGCCCCGTCCGACGGGCCCTTGTTCTACGTTCAGCTGCCGGACGGACCCTACGCGGTCGAGGTCGGTCCCCTCGATCCTCCGGCCCCGACGACCGCCGGCCTGGTCCCGCAGATCCGCGAGGTGAAGATTGTGGGAGGCAAGCAGGCCAGGCTTTTCTTCGCTTGGCCGTGAGGAGCTGGATAATGGCGACACCGGAAAGCGGGGCCCGCTGGGGCTGGATCGGTGGGTTTGTTGGCGCCACCCTGTGGATGCCGATCCTTGCCGTGGCACTCCATGTCCATGGCGACCCGCTCGGTGCCTGGCTGGGCATGGGTTTCTACCTCCTCAGCCTGCTTGGCATGGTCATGCTGGCGCCCTGGCGGCACCCCGCTACGCCCATGCGCTGGCTTTATCTTGGCATGTTGGGGTTGTTGCTGCTGGCCGGTGGCGTCCTGATGGCGCGCATGCTCGCCCTGTGGCCGGAGGAGGAACTGAGCCCCTGGTTGCTGCTGAGTCTTGCCCCCCTGTTCCTGCCCGTGCTTACCTTGGGTGACCGGACCTGGAGCCGGTTGCGGGAGGGCGGCTGAGTCAGGGGAGCAGGGGGGGGGCGAAAAATTCAGCGTTTCCTCAGCGCTCCAGCAGCCTCGGCATCAGCTCCACCAGGTTGCACGGCCGGGTGCGGTAGTCCAGCTGGGGCTGGATGATCTTGTCCCAGCCGTCGCGGCAGGCGCCGGAGGAGCCGGGCAGGACGAAGACGAAGGTGCCGTTGGCCACCCCGGCGGTGGCGCGGGAGTTGATGGTCGAGGTGCCGATGTCGGCGTAGGAGAGGGCGCGGAACAGCTCGCCGAAGCCGTCCATTTCCTTGTCCAGCAGCGGGCGTACCGCCTCGGGGGTGCCGTCGCGCCCGGTGAAGCCGGTGCCGCCAGTGCTGATCACGACCTGCACCGCAGCATCCGCGATCCATTCCGACACCACCGCGCGGATGGCGTAGATATCGTCCCTGACGATGCGGCGCGCATGCACGCGGTGCCCGGCGGCCTCGACCCGGTCCACCAGCGTTTGCCCGGAGGTGTCGTTGTCCAGGGTGCGGGTGTCGGAGACGGTCAGGATGGCGATGTTGAGTGGGATGAACTGTCGTTCGGCGTTCATGCGGTCACCTCATGGGGGGCAGGTCGGGCGGGGCGCCCGCGTCGCATTTCTTGCAGTCGAGGATATGGCCAAGCCGGCCTGTCCTCCCGGTCTCGGTGGTGACCCAGGGGCGGCAGGTCCAGGGCGGCTGGTGGCGGACGTGCTGGTTGTGGCCGCAGGCAAGCTCCGCGACCCAGTGGCCTTCCTCGTCCTGGTGGTAGCCACGGATCGGCTGGTGCATGGGCCCGCGGTCAGACCCGCTTGCCCCACAGGTCGTGTTCGCCGTACTCGGTGATCTCCACCTCGACGAAATCCCCGGGCTTGAGATCGACGGCACCGTCGATGAACACGTTGCCGTCGATCTCCGGCGCGTCGGCGTAGGAGCGGGCGACGGCGCCTTCCTCGTCGATCTCGTCCACCAGCACGGTCATGCGCTTGCCGAGTTTTGCCTCAAGGCGCGCCTCGCTGATCATCGCCTGATGCTCCATGAAGCGGTGCCAGCGTTCCTCCTTGATCTCTTCCGGTACGGCGCCCGGCAGCTCGTTGGCGGGGGCGCCCTCGACCGGCGAGTACTTGAAGCAGCCGGCGCGGTCGATCTGCGCCTCGTCGAGGAACTCGAGCAGCTGCTCGAAGTCGTCTTCGGTCTCGCCGGGGAAGCCGACGATGAAGGTGGAGCGGATGGCGAGGTCCGGGCAGGCATCGCGCCAGGCCTTGATGCGGGCGATGACGTTCTCGCTCGAGGCCGGGCGTTTCATCGCCTTGAGGATGCGCGGGCTGGCGTGCTGGAAGGGGATGTCGAGGTAGGGCAGGATCTTGCCCTCCGCCATCAGCGGGATCACCTCGTCCACGTGCGGATACGGGTAGACGTAGTGCATGCGCACCCACACGCCCAGATCGCCGAGCGCGCGGGCAAGATCATAAAAGCGGGTCTTGAGCGGGCGTCCGCCCCAGAAGTCGGTCTTGTATTTCAGGTCCAGGCCGTAGGCGCTGGTGTCCTGGGAGACGACCAGCAGCTCCTTCACGCCGGCCTTGACCAGGTTCTCCGCCTCGGTCATCACCTCGCCGATCGGCCGGCTGACCAAGTCGCCGCGCAGCTGCGGGATGATGCAGAAGGTGCAGCGGTGGTTGCAGCCCTCGGAGATCTTCAGGTAGGCGTAGTGCTTGGGGGTGAGCTTCACGCCCTGCGGCGGCACGAGATCGACGAATGGGTCATGCTGCGGCGGCAGGTGCTCGTGCACCGCGTGCATCACCTCCTGATAGGCGTGCGGACCAGTGACGGCGAGCACGCTGGGGTGGGCCTTGCGCACCATCGCCCCATCCTCGCGCGCACCCAGGCAGCCGGTGACGATGACCTTGCCGTTTTCCGCCAGCGCCTCGCCGATGGTGGAGAGGGATTCCTCCACCGCCTCGTCGATGAAGCCGCAGGTGTTGACCACCACGAGGTCGGCGTCGTCGTAGCTCGGCGAGATGGCGTAGCCTTCGGCCCGCAGCTGGGTCAGGATGCGTTCGGAGTCGACCAGTGCCTTCGGGCA
>JBFLVZ010000029.1:0-214471 GCA_040758295.1 Pseudomonadota bacterium | reverse complement strand
CGGCGGGTCAGCTCAACCGCTTCACGCTTGAACTCGGCGCTGTACTTCTTTCTCTGGGACATAAACACTCCTCGCCCCCATTATGGGACTTCTCTGAAGTGTCCGTGCTATCGGGGTAGAACCCGGCCAGCTTTCCATGACCCGCGACGCCGCGACCGGCGAGGAACGCCCGCTGACCGTCCGCAAGCACAGCGACCGCTTGCTGGAAGTCATGCTCAAGTTCCGCTACGGCGATCAGCTTGCCGACAGGCTGCGCGTCAAGGTCGAGGACACGGGCCTGTCAGCCGATGCGCTGCTCCAGATGCCGAGCGAGGAGCGGGCGCAGCTCGTGGCCCTCCTGTCCAAGTACAAGTCCAACCGCCCCGAGGAGGCAGACGATGACGAATGAGAAGCTGAGCGTGGCCGAAGCCCTGCAACGTGCCGAGCAGATCGACCGCAACCTGGATGCCTTCGACAAGACGGCGCCTCAGACGGTCGCAGCGTTGGGCGGGCGCGATGCCCTTGCCCAAAGCTGCGAGATGACCTGCATCGGCCCGATCCCGCGCATCGACGCGGACGCATGGCAGGCCATGTCGAACGAGTACGAGGCAGGCCGCCAGCATGGCAGCGTCAACCGCGGGCAGTAACGGGCACGCCGTCGCCATCGAGGTCGAAGGGGTGCGATACCCCAGCGCCCGGCAGGCGGCCTCTGCCCTCGGGCTGCCCGTCTCGACAGTGCAGCGCCGTGCCCACCTGGACCACTGGCCCACTTACCGCTGGCTCGGCGTGACGCCCGGCAAGCGGCATGTGAGGACGCCCGAGGACTGCGAGGTGGCAAAGGCGATCATCGAGCCGACGCCGTGGCTACTCGACGGAGGCGCGCGACGTGCCAACGTCCTAGACCCCAACTTCGACCCGCCGCGCGTCATCCGGCGCGTGGGCTGGGTCAGGTGCATGCGGTGCCAGCGCTTCCACTTCAGCGGCGACGTGGTGGCGGTGAGGCTCTGCTCGGTCTGCGGCGGCGCTGGCGGCTGGCCCGTGGGCGCGGACCCCGACGCGGACACCTGACTCTCCATCGGCGGGCGAGACGCCCCCAAGCCCTTGACGCGCAAGCCACCGCGACGGCGGCAGCGAACGGGGGAACACGGTCGGAGAACGATGGCGTTCTCGGCCAGCGCACCACGACACATTGAAAGCATCCGGTCAGCGCATTGGCGCGCATGACCACCCCGCGGCTGGGGACGCGCTCGAAGGCGACCGGAGGACCCTCAACCTCATAGGAGCCAACGAGCCATGAACCTGAACCAAGTCTCCCCGCTGCTCAGCCCGCAACAGATCGGCGAGCTCGCGTCCAACCTGGACGCCATCCACACCCGCGCCCTCAAGGCCATCGAGCGCCTGAACCAGGACGTGGCCTCGCGCAAGGCGGACATCGCCAATCGCTGGAAGTCCGCCGGCATCGACGCCGCCGACAAGGCCCGCTTCGCGCAGAGCGAGACCGTGGCCGCCGTCCGCCAGATCAAGGACAACTCCGCCAAGGAGCTCGACAAGCTGCTGAAGGACGCGGGCGCACCGCACGCCCAGCTCGTCTCGCAGCGCGAGTTCTACTCCAGCCCCGCCAAGGTGCTGGCACGCGCCGCCCTCGGCGACCCCAAGCGCACCGAGTACCTGCACCAGCTCGCCTACGCCGGCCCCGCCGAGCTCGGGCACATGGCCCAGGTCGCCGTCGCCACGCAGAACGTGCCGCTCGCCGCCGCGCTGCTGAGCGTGCTCGACCGCCTTCCCACCAAGGACCGCCCCATCGGGCCGGCCGACCTCGCCCACGCAATGAAGCTGGAGGACTACCTGAAGGTCCAGGAGTACATCAAGCTGGGCGACGCGCGCCTGCAAGGCATCCTCGTCGCGATCCGCTCGTGGAACCAGGGCAAGTCGAACCCGCTGAACACCGTGCAGCTCGCCCTGCGCGAGCAGGCCATCGACCGCGACCTGATCGGTGGCGGCAATGAATAAGCAGCCCATCTACGAGGCTCGCCACCCCGTGGCGGTCGCCCTCGGCGGCTTGGCGCGTGCGCTGCGCTCGGGCGCCGACCTCCTCGACGCGCTGGCCGAGCAGGCCGCCAGCGCTGGCGTGAAGCCGTTCTCCGACGAGTTCGACGAGGCCGCCGCTCTCGCCGGCATGCCCTACAGCCGGGCGTGGGACGCCTACCTCGACCGCGCCACCTGGGCGGAGGCCGAGCGCCGGCCCCTTGCCCACATGACCTGAGTTTGGTGCCAGCGGCCGGGGTCGGAACAGAGGCCGAGGTTGCCCCGGCCGTGCTTCGGAGGGGATGCCCACAAGGCATCCCCTTCTTTTTAATGCGCTTAGGAATCACGGCCCGCTGATGGACAGTCAGCGGGCCAATTTTCTTCAGGGGGCCCCGCTCCCGAATCCCCACGAACACGACCTAATGACCTCACACCCAACCACCTGGAGCGTGAGATGAACCTGCAAGAGATGAGCACCAAGGACCTGCTGGCCCTGCACAACCAGATCGCCGACAAGGGCGCTGGACCCAAGACCTTCGCGACCCGAGGCAAGCTGGTGGCAAGGATCGAGCAGATCGCCGAGACCAAGAGCCTCGACCTCGCGTCGTTCGGGCAGCCGCAGGCCACCGAGGTGACCGAGCCGCATGCACAGCCGCAGGCCGACGTCACCGAAGCGACCGAGGCCCCGACAGAGACCGAGAAGAAGCCCAGCGGCAAGGGCATCGGCCGACTCGCCCGCGAGCTGCTGATGGACCCCGCGGGCTACCCGCACGCCGTCATCGCCGAGATGGTCAACGCGCAAATCGAGGGCGCGCAGGCATCCGCCAAGTCGGTCAGGTGGTACGCCCACGACATGCGCAAGAAGGGCGCCGCGGTGCCCGAGCGTCAGCGCGCCGAGCGCGGGGAGGACGCGCCTTGCTGAAGTCGCGCCCCAAGATCAGACCCCGACGCGTGAGGGTGCGACGCTCGGCGGGCGGGGACGTGTTCGTCATCCGCGTGGCCGACTTCCCCGAGGGCGACAGGACGGGCGACGCCGCGCTGGCTTGGCGTGAGGCTTGGTTCCACACGTGGGTGTGCCTGCCCGACCTGCTGGACGAGCCGGGGCCGTTCGACCTCGCCGTCGAGGAGTGCGCCGTGCCCGTGCCGCCCGAGGTCGGTTGGGACGACGAGGCGTGCGCGACCCTCATGCGCCCGACGCTGCTCAAGCGAGACCTCACCCTCGGCCAGCTCGGCAGCGCCGTCCTGCGCTACCTGAGGAAGAGCCGCGGCCCGCTGGCCGTGGACATCCCGCTATGACGCGTGCCCCCGCCGTGCATGGAAAAGGGCCACCTCGACGGTGGCCCTTTTGTTTCATGCCCTTGGGCACGATGGCCCGCTGACATCGGATCAGGCGGCCTTGGTGGGCGGCTCCCCGTTGGCGAACTTGAAGTTGCCATAGAGGGTGCAGGCGCTCTGCCACCTGAGCGATGTGACGCTGTCCGCCTTGGACGGCTCGAAGCCCTCGAATACCGTGCAGTAGTCCCGTAGCGCCTCGCGGGGCCAATCCTTGCCGTAGGCCAGCCGGAGCGCCGCGAAGGCTTCGTAACAGTCGCGCTCGCAGCAGCCCGCCTCGGCGCGCTCGCTGCCAATGTCGTTGATGACCCGCAGGCGCAGCCCATAGGGACCTTCGTAGGTGTCTGCGAGGTCGTCGGGGTCCATGCGCCCCCCGCAGCGCCAAGCGGAGACGATCCGAACGGGATCGCCGTCAAGGAACTCGTCGCAGAGCGTCGTCAGGTGCTCGCGGGCCAGCTCATAGATGCCGGCAACGCTCGGGGACGCGGTGGTGGAAGTGTTCATGTGTTCTCTCCAAAGCAGGTTGATGGATGCCGGGCGTCCCCGGCTCATCGCGCGATGGAGAGAAGTTTCATGCGCCGATCGAGTGTGCGTCCATAAACGTTTGCAGTCGTAAGGCACAAAGCAAAAGGGCCGCCCACTCGGGCGGCCCTTCTACTTCAAGTGGTGCCGGCAAGAGGAGTCGAACCCCCGACCTTCGCATTACGAATGCGCTGCTCTACCAACTGAGCTATGCCGGCTAAAACCGAAACTTGTTCAAACCGTGTTCGTTCGTCACTGCGGCTGCGCCGCTGGGACTCCCGAAGCCTTGTACTGCTTGCCTTTTAGTCCAGACTGC
This sequence comes from Pseudomonadota bacterium, assembly GCA_040758295.1. Classification (GTDB taxonomy): domain Bacteria; phylum Pseudomonadota; class Gammaproteobacteria; order Halothiobacillales; family Halothiobacillaceae; genus Thiofaba. Next base: position 210,297 of record JBFLVZ010000029.1, on the reverse strand, counting down.
CTAGAGCAACGCTCCGATTACGAATCAGTTGCTCTACCAACTGAGCTATTGCGGCAATGACTTGGGATTCTAGCGCACGCGGCGCGACGGCCTCAATGCAGCCCGCCGGGACGGGGGGCATCGAGGGCGTAGGGGGCGGGGTCAAGCCGTGGCGTTTCCCCCTCGATGAGCTGGATCAGCAACTCGGTCGAGGCCGGCCCCATCACCAAGCCGTTGCGGAAGTGGCCGGTGTGGAGGAACAGTCCTTCGACCCCGGGATGCGGGCCGATGTAGGGGATGCCGGCCGGCACGCCCGGACGGAGACCGGCCCAGTGGTGCTCGAGGGGTGCGTCGCGCAGCTGCGGGGCCAGCTCGAGCGCGAAGCGGTGCAACTCCTGCCGGGCTTCGGGGGTGGCCCGCTTCTCGAAGCCGACGTACTCGACCGTACTGCCGACCACGATCCGGCCGTCGCGGCGGGGGATGAGGTAGCGGCCGCCGCGCATCACGATGCGCGCAAGGCCACTGCCCGGCGCGTTCAGCACCAGCATCTGACCGCGCACCGGCTGGACCTGCGGCGGCTGGGGCAGCAACCCGGCCAGGCCGCCGCTCCAGGCCCCGGCGGCGAGGACGACGGCATCGGCCGACATGGTCCGCCCCGCGGCCCGCACCCCGTGCACGCGCCCGCCGGCCAGCTCCAGCCGCTCCACCGGGGCATCCTCGACCAGACGGATGCCGCTCAGCTCCACCGCCGCGCGCAGGGCACGCACCAGGCGCGGGTTGCGGACCTGCGCCACCTGCGGCATCCACCAGCCGGGCCCGGTGACGCCGGCCAGCCCCGGCTGGATGGCCGCGATCTCCTCCATCGCCACCGCCTCGACCGGCGTGCCGGTGCGGCGCGACCAGGCCAGCGCCTCGTCACCCTCGGCGCCGTCGAGCATGAGCAGGCCGCTGGACAGGTGCTCGGGGTCGATGCCCGTCGTCTCGATCAGGGAGGCGACCAGGGCCGGATAGAGCTCCTGCGAGCGTTGCGCAAGCGCATTGACGGGATCGGCATAGCGCCATGGGTAGAGCGGACAGAGGATGCCGCCGCCGGCCCACGAGGACTCGCGGCCAGCCTGCTGTCGGTCGATGAGGGTGACGGCGTAGCCGCGCTGACGCAGGGCGAGGGCCGTCAGCATGCCGATGGCGCCCGCCCCGACGATGATGAAGTCGCTCATGCGTGGGCGGTCATGGGCCGGGGATCAGGAAACTGGAGCGGGTGATGGGAATCGAACCCACGCTTGAGGCTTGGGAAGCCGCCGTTCTACCATTGAACTACACCCGCATGGGTGGCTGATTCTAGCCGCCTTGCCCTTCCGAATCAAAGCCGCATGACCCTCACCGAACTCCGTTACATCGTCGCTGTGGCCCGCGAGCGCCACTTCAGCCGGGCGGCCGAGAGCTGTTTCGTCAGCCAGCCCACCCTCAGCGTGGGGGTGCGCAAGTTAGAAGAAGCGCTCGGCGTGCAGATCTTCGAGCGCGGGCCGAAGAGCGAGGTGAGGCTGACCACCGCGGGCGAGCGCATCGTCGCCCAGGCGCAGCGGGTGTTGGAGGAGGTCGAACGGCTCAAGCAGGTGGCCAGGCACAGCCAGGATCCGCTCAACGGGCCACTGCGCCTCGGCCTGATCTACACCATCGGCCCCTACCTCTTGCCCCACCTCATCCCCACGCTGCATGCCCGCGCCCCGCAGATGCCGCTTTTGATCGAGGAGGGCTTCACTGCCGAGTTGGCGGAGCGCCTGCGCTTTGGCGAGCTGGACGTGATCGTCGTCTCCCTGCCCTTTTCCGAACCGGGCGTGGTGACTCAGGCGGTGTACGACGAGCCGTTCGTGGTTGCCATGCCGCCGGAACACCCATGGAGGGAGACGGCTATCCTGCCGCCGGAGCGGCTCGCGGAGGGCGAGCTGCTGATGCTCGGCCAGGGCCACTGCTTCCGCGACCAGGTGCTGCAGATGTGCCCGGACTGCAACCGCAGCGCGGCGATCGGCGGCCTGCAGCGCACCCTGGAGGGCAGTTCGCTGGAGACGATCCGCCACATGGTGGCGTCGGGGCTAGGGGTGACGGTGCTGCCGTGTTCGTCGGCGCAGAACGACATGGAGGGGGGACGGCTGGTGTATCGCGAGTTCCGCGAGCCCGTCCCCATGCGGCGCGTGGTGCTGGCCTGGCGCAAGAGTTTTCCCCGTCCGGAGGCGGTCGAGGCACTGCGCCAGACCATTCTCGAGGCCAGCATCCCCTGCCTGCGCATGCTGCCGGACCAGCCGATCATGCCGGGCAGGGAGTAAGGCCCCAGCTCAGGCGGCGATGACCTCGACCTCCTCGGCCTGCAGACCCTTGCGGCCCTGGGCGATGACAAACTTCACCCGCTGGCCCTCGTACAGCACGCGATGGCCCTCGCCCAGGATGGAGCGGTAGTGGACGAAGATTTCCGGGCCCGCGTCACGCAGGATGAAGCCATAGCCCTTGCTGGCATCGAACCACTTCACCGTCCCCGTCTCCTCCTTGCCGATATCCGCCGAAGACTGTACCCCGAGCGAGGAGCGGGGCATGCGGCGCGTGGCGAGCAGCTCACTCCATACCCCGCCGGCCAGGGCGGTAAGCAGGGTAGCGATCAGGAACACCACGGAGACCAGGAGATAGTCGACCGCGCTGACTGACTCGACCGGGAGCATGGCCAAGACCGCAAGCGGGGCGAGGGCCGACAGGACAACGCTGGTAACAAGGGAGCGGACAGGAGATTTTCGATTCATGGGTAGCGTGCTTGGGCTGAATTAAGGTAAGGCTCGATGCTCGGGATGACGCGCCAGGCTCCCGGGGAGAACAGCCGATGAATCGCTCGACGGCGACCGCTGCCTCACACCCGAGGGGCGCCCCACAGGCATGGCCGCGGGAGGGCGCGAACCCGCCATTGTGGCATAAGGGACGGGGCCGGGTGAATGCTTCCTCACCGGCTCCAGGGCCATCGCCTGAAGGTCTGGAGCGTTCGCACAAGGTGAAAATCCAGCATGCAAAGGGGAGGCATCTTCGCTCTGTTGGGTTGTAGGAGGCCCGCCCTCGGGCCGACGCTTGCGCACGATGCGCCCGTCGCGGGCATGTACCGCGACGAGGCGGGTTTCAAAAGGACAGGACAGTCCTTTTGAAACAACCTAGGGGGCGCCGCTCCTCCATCGGCGTTCAGGGCGATGAGACAGGTTCATGCGATTGCCCTGCCACCGGCCCGTCAGCGTTGAAGCCGACCGAGGGTGGGTGGCAACATGGCGGCCAGTCTTCAGACCAGGAGCCTCTCCAATGTCCCTCGACCACTCGTGGATCAGTGAAATCGTCCCGCACATGGGCGCGGCCTTCAGCCTCAAGGTCACGCGCAAGCTGGATGAGGTGCAGAGCCCGTTCCAGAAGATTGCCGTGTACGCGACCGAGCACTGGGGCAATCTGCTGGTGATCGACGACGCCTTCATGCTCACCAGCCTGGAGAACTTCGTCTACCACGAGATGATGAGCCACCCCGCCCTGTTCACCCACCCGAACCCGAAAAACGTGGTGATTATCGGCGGCGGCGACTGCGGCACCCTGCGCGAGGTGCTCAAGCACCCGGGGGTGGAGCGCGTCACCCAGATCGACATCGACGAGCAGGTCACCCGGATGGCGGAGAAATGGTTCCCCGAGCTGTGCGACGCCAACGGCGATCCGCGCGCCGACCTGCGCTTTGACGATGGCATCAAATTCATGCGCGAAGCGCCGGATGCCTCGGTAGACATCATCATCGTCGATTCCACCGATCCGGTCGGCCCGGGCGAGGGCCTGTTCGGCCCGGCCTTCATCGCCGACTGCCACCGCGTGCTCAAACCGAACGGGATCATGGTGGGCCAGAGCGAGTCGCCCTTCTACCACATGGACATCCTGCAGAATTACCACCGCGCGATGATCCAGGCCGGCTTCCTTGAGCGCCGCAGCCTGCTGTTCCCGCAGCCGGTCTATCCCGGCGGCTCGATCACCTGCACCCTGGCGAGCAAGGGCCTGCCGCTGGACACCTTCCGCCGCGCGGATGCTGAGGCCAAGGGCTTCCCGACCCGCTACTACAACGCCGGCGTGCACCAAGGCGCCCTCACCCCGCCCGAATTCGTGCGCGAGGCCCTGGCGAACCTTTGAGCACCCATTCGGTCGATAGAGCCTGTATAATCAATCGCTTGCCATTTCTCGCCCCGCAGGGCGACGCCACACCGGTTGCAACCATGCTCTATCCCGAAAGCTTCGAGGTCATCGTCATCGGCGGCGGCCACGCCGGCACCGAGGCCGCCCTGGCCGCCGCACGCGCGGGCGCCAAGACCCTGCTGTTGACCCACAACATCGAGACTGTGGGCGCGATGAGCTGCAACCCGGCCATCGGCGGCATCGGCAAGGGGCACCTGGTCAAGGAGATCGACGCCCTCGACGGCGCCATGGCCCGCGCGGCCGACCGCGGCGGCATCCAGTTCCGCATCCTTAACGCGCGCAAGGGCCCGGCGGTGCGCGCCACCCGCGCGCAGGCCGACCGCAACCTCTACCGTATCGCCATCCGCCAGACGGTGGAGAACCAGCCCAACCTGTGGGTGTTCCAGCAGGCGGCCGACGATTTGATCGTGGAGGGCGATCGCGTCACCGGCGTGGTCACCAACACCGGCATCCGCTTCCCTGCGCGCGCGGTGGTGCTCACTGCCGGCACCTTCCTCGGCGGCAAGATCCACATCGGCATGGAGAACTACGCCGGCGGGCGCATGGGCGATCCCCCGTCCATCGCCCTCGCCCGCCGCCTGCGCGAGCTTCATCCGCGCGTTGGCCGCCTGAAGACCGGCACCCCGGCGCGCATCGACATCCGCTCGCTCGACCTTACGGTGATGGAGGAACAGAAGGGCGACGACCCCGCCCCGGTGTTCTCCTTCCTGGGCTCGCGTGCCGAGCACCCGCGCCAGGTGAGCTGCTACATCACCTACACCAGCGAGCGCACGCACGAGATCATCCGCGGCAGCCTCGACCGTTCGCCGATGTACGCCGGGGTGATCGAGGGCGTGGGGCCGCGCTACTGCCCCTCGATCGAGGACAAGGTGGTGCGCTTCGCCGACAAGGAGCGCCACCAGGTGTTCGTCGAGCCGGAGAGCCTGACCTCGATGGAGATCTACCCCAACGGGGTCTCCACCTCCCTGCCTTTTGATGTGCAGCTTGAGATGTACCGCTCGATCAAGGGCTTTGAGAAAGCGCACATCACCCGCCCCGCCTACGCCATCGAGTACGACTACTTCGATCCGCGCGACCTCAAGCCCACGCTGGAAACCAAGGTCATCGGCGGCCTGTTCTTTGCCGGCCAGATCAACGGCACCACCGGCTACGAGGAGGCCGGCGCGCAAGGGCTGGTCGCGGGGATCAATGCCGCACGCCAGGTCCATGGCCTGGAGCCTTGGGCGCCGCGGCGCGAGGAGAGCTACATCGGGGTGATGATCGACGACCTCATCACCCTCGGCACCAGTGAGCCGTACCGCATGTTCACCAGCCGCGCGGAATACCGCCTGCTTCTGCGCGAGGACAACGCCGACCTGCGCCTGACCGAGCTGGGCCGCAAGCTGGGGCTTGTGGGAGAAGAGCGCTGGCGCGCCTTCAACGAGAAACGCGAGGCCATCGAGCGTGAACGTCAGCGCCTGCGCGACATCATGGTCACGCCCAACAGTCCAGCGGGGCAGGCCCTGCTGGAACTAGGCGTGGCCTTCTCGCGCGAGTCCACCGCCCTCGACCTGCTCAAGCGGCCTGAGCTGGACTATGCGCAGCTGTCCACCCTGCCTGGCATCGGCCCGGGAGTGGACAAAGAGGACGTGGCCGAGCAGATCGAGGTGCAGGTGAAATACGCCGGCTACCTCGACCGCCAGCAGGAGGAGATCGAACGCGCCCGCCGCAACGAGGAGACCGTGCTGCCGGAGGACCTCGATCTCGACACCATCAGCGGCCTCTCCAACGAGATCAAGCAGAAGCTCAAGGCCCACCGCCCGGCCACCCTGGGCCAGGCCTCGCGCATCCCCGGCGTCACCCCGGCCGCCATCTCGCTGCTGCTGGTCCACCTGAAGAAGCGGCAGCTGGCCGCCAAGAGCGCATGAACGTCAAACCCGACTCCACCGTCACCTGCCCCGCCTGCGGGCATGGGTGGACGGCGACCATGCCCCTTGATGCCTGCCAGTGGTACCTGCCCTGCCCGGCCTGCGAAACCCTGCTCCGCCCCAAGCCGGGCGACTGTTGCGTGTTCTGCTCCTTTGGCGACACCCCCTGCCCGCCGATCCAGCGCGAACAGCCGTGCTGCACGGGAGGCCGCTGTGGGCAAGGTTGAGCGGCCAATCCTCGCCGCGCATCTTGCCGACGGCATCGCCAGCATGGGGCTCGTCATCCCGGACGAGGCCCAGGCCACCCTGCTCGACTACCTGGAGCTGATGGCCAAGTGGAACCGGGCCTACAACCTGACCGCCATCCGCGACCCGCTGGAGATGGTGGACAAGCACCTGCTCGACTCGCTGAGCCTGTTGCCGCACCTTGAAGACGCCCCACTGCTGGATGTGGGCGCCGGGGCCGGGCTGCCGGGGCTGGTCATTGCCATCGCCTGCCAGCCGGACGACCAGCCGCTGGAAAACATCCTGCTCCCCCCCCCCGCGGGGGGGAGGGGAGAGGCCGGTGCGCGGCTTGAAGTGACCCTGGTCGATGCGGTGGCGAAAAAGGTGCGCTTCATGGAGCACGCCATCCGCAGCCTGAGGCTCACCAACGCCCGCGCCCTGCACACCCGCATCGAGGCACTGGAGGGCCATTATCCCCAGATCACCAGCCGCGCCTTTGCCTCGCTGACCGACTTTCTCACCCTCACCCGCCACCTGCTCGCCCCGGGCGGGCGCTGGCTGGCGATGAAGGGCCAGATACCGCATGATGAGCTGGCGAAGCTGCCCGCCTGGGCCGAAGTGGTCGCCACGCCCCGTCTTGCCGCCCCGGCCGTCCTCGGTGAGCGCCATCTGATCATCCTGCGTGATAAGGAAACCTCGTGAGCGCGATCGTTCTCGCCATCGCCAACCAGAAGGGCGGGGTGGGCAAGACCACCACCGCCGTGAACCTCGCCGCCGGCATGGCGCTCGGCGACAAGCGGGTGCTGCTGATCGATTTCGACCCGCAGGGCAACACCACCACCGCCAGCGGGCTGGACAAGCACACCATCGCGCCGACCGCGGCCGAGTTGCTGCTGGGTGAGGCGGAGATCGGCGCCTGCATCCACCCGACCGAGTCGGGCGACTTCGACATCCTGCCCGCCAACGGTGACCTGACCGCGGCCGAGGTGCGCCTGGTGAGCAGGATCGGCCGTGAGATGGTCCTGCGCAACGCCTTGCAGACCGTGCTGGAAGACTACGACGTGGTCGTCATCGACTGCCCGCCGGCGCTCAACATCCTCACCGTCAACGCGCTGGTCGCGGCCCAGGGGGTGGTGGTGCCCATGCAGTGCGAGTACTTCGCCCTCGAAGGCCTCTCCGCCCTGATGAACACCCTCGAGCAGGTGCGCGCCGCGGTGAACCCCAACATTGCCATCTTCGGCGTGCTGCGCACCATGTTTGACGGGCGCAACCGCCTGGCGCAGGAGGTCTCCCAGCAACTGGAGGCCCACTTCGGCCCCCGCCTGTTCCAGACCATCATCCCGCGCAACGTGCGTCTGGCCGAGGCCCCGAGCCACGGCCTGTCCGGGCTTGCCTACGACCCCTCCTCCACCGGCGCGCAAGCCTACGTGCAGCTGGCCCAGGAGGTCATGGAGCGATTGATGAAGGAGCGTGCCGCATGAATGCCGCCGCCAAGCGGGGCCTCGGCCGGGGCCTGGAATCCCTGCTCTCCTCCAGCGACAAGCCGCGCGAGGGCGAGCTGCGCACCCTGCCGATCTCGGCGATCCGCCCCAACCCCTGGCAACCGCGCCAGGTGTTCGAGCCGGAGCAGCTCGAGCAGCTGGCCGCCTCGATCAAGGCCCAGGGCCTGCTGCAGCCGGTGGTCGTCCGCCCGGTGGGCGACGGCTATGAGCTGATCGCGGGCGAGCGCCGCTGGCGCGCGGCCGGGCTGGCCGGCCTCACCCACATCCCGGCGGTGGTGCGCCAGGTGGACGATCGCACCACCGCCGCCCTCGCCCTGGTCGAGAATCTGCAGCGCGAGGACCTCAATGCCTTGGAGAAGGCGCAGGGCATCAAGCGCCTGATCGAGGAGTTTGGCCTCACCCACCAGCAGGCCGGTGAGGCCATCGGTCATTCGCGCACCCACGTGAGCAACCTGCTGCGCCTGCTCGAGCTCGCCCCGGCGGTGCAGGGTCTGGTGGAAACCGGCCAGCTCGACATGGGCCATGCCCGCGCCCTGCTCCCCCTGCCCAGGGCACAGCAGGAAGAGGTGGCGGAGAAGATTGCCGCCCAGCAGATGACGGTGCGCGACGTCGAGGCCCTCGTCGCCCGCCTGCTCCAGACCCCGCAAACCAAGACCCCGGCGCCCAAGGCCGCCGACCCGAACATCACCGACCTCGAACGCCGCCTGAGCGAGTATCTCGGCACCCCCGCGCAGATCCGCCACGGCCAGCGCGGCAAGGGCCAGATCATCCTGCGCTACGGCTCGCTCGACGAGCTCGACGCCCTGCTCTCGCGCTTGACCCCCGCGGACTGAGCACACCCTCAGTCTTTGGAGTAGGGCCGCACGTCCATCTCCAGCCAGGCCCGCGTGCCGCCGCCCTCGCGCGGCTCCATCCCCAGCCGCCAGCCCTGCACCCGCGCGAGCTGGCGCGCGATCGACAGGCCGAGGCCGCTGCCGCCGGTCGAAAGGCTGCGCGACGCCTCCAGACGCACGAACGGCTCGAACACCGCCTCACGCATGTCCTGCGGGATGCCGGGGCCGCGATCCAGAACCTCGAAGCGCACGCGTGCCGGCGTGCAGTCGAGCACCAGCTCGACCGGCTGAAAGCCGCCATAGCGCCAGGCGTTGTCGACCAGGTTGGTCAGGATTCGGCTCAGGGCCTGGGGCACGCAGCGGCCGCGGCAAAGGGCGGGGCCGCTGAAGCTCAGCTCCGTGCCGCCCCGCCGCAACTCTTCGACCAGCTGGCCGGTGAAGGCGACGAGATCCGTCTCCTCCTCCGCCATCGTCTCCGCCCGGGCAAGCTGCAGGGCCTGGCCGATCAGGCGGTCCATCGCCTCCACGTCACGCACCATCGAATCGTGCAACCCCCCGGTACCGTCCCGCGGCAACATTTCCAGCGCCAGCCGCAGGCGGGCCAACGGGGTGCGCAGGTCATGCGACACGCCCGCCAGCAGGGTGGTCTTGTCATGCTCGTGCCGGCGCAGGGCCCGCATCATCTGCTCGAGCTGCTCGGCCAGCTCGCACACCTCGCGCACCTGGCACCCCCCCGGCGGCAGGGGGGCCGGCTGTCCGCGCCCCCAGATCTGGGCGGTGCGCGCCATGCCCTCCAACGGACGCACCAGCCTGCGGGCCAGGAGCAGGGCGACCAGCCCCGCCAGCAGCGCCGACCCCAGCAGGACCAGACCCAGCGCGAGCAGGCGTCCGCTGATGAGGCGCGGGGCATCGAAACGCAGGGTAAACGGCTGGCCATGCACCCATAGGAACACCTCGACGGTCTGCAGCCCCTCGACGAGGCTGACGGTGGGAGGGTAGTCGACCCGCCGGGCCAGCGCGCGCTGCAACAGGTAGGGATAGGGCAGCCAGCGGGACGGGGCCTCGGAGGACTCGCCACCGCCCACGCTCAGGATCAGGCCGTGCCGCTCGCGCAGCTCCGCCTCGAAATCGGGACGCGTCCCCGGCGGCAGCTCCAGCCAGGTCTGCGCCGAGAGCACCAGCAGCCCGGCCTTATCCTGCGCCGCCCGATCGGTCAGCGGCCACAGCACCAGCGCCACCGCCAGGACCAGGGCCAGCACCAGCTGCGCCGCCAGCGCCCAGGCCATGGCGCGGGCAAGGTGCTGGAATAGCGGGCGGGCCGCCTTGTGGGGTCCGTCCGTGGACGCCTGCCTTTGGCTGTCGCCCCGCGGCGACCCAACACCGTTCCTGACGGCGTTGTTCATGCGGGCTGGCGCCCCTCGGGCACGAACACGTAGCCTTCGCCACGGATGGTCAGAAGGTGGCGCGGCTGGGCTGGATCGGGCTCGATCCGGCGCCTCAGGCGAGCTACGCGCACATCGATGCTGCGATCGAATGGCGAGCGGTCATAGCCCTTGAGCAGGTCCATCAGCGCATCGCGCGAGAGCAGCCTGCGAGGATGTTCCATGAGCACCCGCAGCAGCTGGAATTCGCCCTCGGTCAGTGCGACCGCCTGTCCGTGCAGCATCAGGGTGTGCATGTCGAGGTCGATGCGGAACGGACCATGCTCGACCACGTGGACAGGCCTGCCCGCCCCCACCAAGGATGGCGCGGGGGGGACGGCACGCCGCAGCACGGCCCGGATGCGCGCGAGAAGCTCGCGCGGGTTGAACGGCTTGGGCAGGTAGTCGTCCGCCCCCACCTCGAGGCCGACGATGCGATCGATGTCCTCCCCGCGGGCGGAGAGCATGATGATCGGCACGGACAGGCTGGCGCGCAGGCGGCGGGCGATCGACAGCCCGTCCTCTCCCGGCAGCATCAGGTCGAGGAGGATGACGTCGGGCCGGAGGCCGTCCTGCAGGGCTCGATCCAGCTCGGCCCCGTTCCCGACGCCCACGACATCGAACCCCTGCTCGCCCAGATAGCGCACCAGCAGCTCGCGCAGGGGCTGATCGTCATCCACCACCAGTATCGTGGGCATCGGCCGTCCTCCGGGGCCCTGTTACATTGCGTTACACACGGTTGCACAAGGGACATGCCCATGCAAGACACCTCCCCCAAGATGGCATACGTGCTCCCCCGAGGACCCGCGCCCATGCATCGATTCGTCCTTCCCTTCCTGCTTGTGACCGGCCTGGGGCAGGCGTGGGCGGACGGGCGGACGTTCGATGCCGGGCGCCTGCAGCAGCAGATCGAACGCCACGCCGAGCAGGCCAGCAAGACCCTGCCGGCCAGCGGCGAGACGCCCTGGATGCACGAGCCACGGCGCGAGACCCCGTACGGGCAAGGGCGAACCGATCGCCCGCACCTCCCGCCCGACGCGGCATCCCGCATCCGGGACGACCGAGGCGGCGGTTACGGACGAGGTTACGAGATGCGCTACGGACCCGGGGGGGGCATGTCTCCGGGATCGGGCGGCCGAGGCGGCCGCCGATAAGAGCCACAACAGCCATCAGAGGTGTCACCCCATGTTCACGCGTTCCATGATCATTTCCGCCACGCTCGCCCTCGCCATGACCGGCGGTGTCTTCCTTCCGGTCCAGGCGGACGAGCCCCAGCTGAACCAGGATCGACTGCAGCAGCAGATCCGGGATCGCGCCATGACGCAGCAGAACCTGCCGGACAACGGCCGGCAGCAGATGCGCCAGGAGCAGCATGAATACACCCACCAGAACCGCAACGAAACCCGCTCCGGCAACCGCTCTTCCAACATGGGCCAAGGGGGCTTCGGGGGCATGGGCGGCGGGATGGGCGGCGGGCGCGGCGGGCGCTAAGCCACGCCCCTCTGCCGGGCCGTCTCCACGCCGGACACGGCCTCACCTCAGCCTAAGGAATGTTTCATGCGCAAGCGCCCCATCAAGAGCACATTGATCGCCCTGACCATCGCAGGCCTGGGTCTATCCCTCCTGACCGCCTGCGGTGGCGCCAGCGAGGCCCCCGCCCACGCCTCGCCAACGGCCTCGGCCGCCCCTTGCCCGGGCGTGGTCACCCCGCTCACCCAGGCCGAAATCGACGAAGCCCTGTTCATGCGTGAGGAAGAAAAACTGGCGCGCGATGTCTACGACGAACTGGCCGCCTACTGGCTGGCCCAGGCGGGCACCGTGCCCGTGGTCACCATCGCCGATAACATCAGCGACTCCGAGCAGCAGCACATGGACAGCATGAAGGCGGTGCTGGATTGCTACGGCCTGCCCGACCCGGTGGACGCGGCCGAGACGCCCGGCGTGTTCATCGCCCCCGAGCTCGGCCAGCTCTACGCCACCCTCGTCGCACAGGGCCGGCTCAGCCAGCTGGATGCACTCAAGGTTGGCGCGCTGATCGAAGAGGTCGACATCGCGGATCTGCAGGCGTCCATCGAGATCAGCCAGCAGGCCTACACCGACGCGGTCTATGCCAGCCTGATGTGCGGATCGCGCAACCACATGCGCGCCTTCGTCGGCCAGATCATCAAGGCCGAGGGCAGCTACACCGCCCAGGCCATCGACCAGGCCATGGTGGATGCCATCGTCAACTCACCGATGGAAAACTGCGGCCGATGAACCGCCTCATGCCAGCACACACTTGACGGCACCGGGCCGGGCGGCGACGCTCCCCCGGTGTATTCCTTCGTGTGTCCGCCATGCTCCGCTTCGACCTGCCCGGCCAGCCGCCGCTGGAACTGCATCACCTCGTGCTCGACTTCAACGGCACCCTGGCCCTGCGCGGCGCGGTGGTAGCCGGTGCGGCCGAGCGCCTGCGCGCCCTCGCGCAACAGCTTGAACTGCACTGCGTGACCGGGGATACCTTCGGCACCGCCCGTGCGGCACTCGCGGACCTGCCGGTGAACCTGCACGTGCTGCCCGCCACCGGCCAGTCCGCCGCCAAGCGGGATTTCGTGGTCAGCCTCGAAGGCGGGGTGTGCGCCATCGGCAACGGCTGGAACGACCGGCTGATGCTGGAGCGCGCCAGCCTGGGCCTGGCCGTGCTGATGAACGAGGGTGCGGCGGGCGCGACGCTGCTGGCCGCACGCGCCATCTTCCCCTCCATCCTCGATGCGCTGGACGCCCTGCTGGTGCCGAATCGCTTGGTCGCGGTGCTGCGGGACTAGCCGGTCCTCGAGGCCAGATAGGCGCGCCAGCCGCCGAAGGCGGTGATGTCCTCCGCGCCTTCGATGCCGCGCGGCTCGCAAATGAAGCCACTCACCTCGCGCCCCCCCTCGAGCGTCACCCGGCCGATGCCGAGCGGCGCCGGGATGCCCGCGACGAAGCTGCCGAACTGCTCGGCGGGCACCGCCCAGACCTCCACCTCGATCGCCGCGCCCCCCTCGTCGACCCGGATCAGCCCCGGCCGGAACGGCGGTCCGCCCGCCAGCGCGTAGCAGCGGTAATCGGGCGAGGTGCGGGTGCGCTCGACCAGCCAGGCCCCGCGCCCGGTGAGCTGCCCGTTCAAGGGCAACCCCTCCAGGTGGGCCCCAGCCACCGCCACCTCGATGATCCCCTCGCGCGGCTCGGCCACTGCCACCTCGGGCAACGGTGCGCCCGTCGCCCCCATCGTCCCGCCCAGCGCGGCATGGAGGCGCGCAGCGAGCGCGAGTAACGCTCGGTCACGGAAGGCCGGCGCGAACAGCGTGACGCCGAACGGCAGCCCCCCCGGGGTGAACCCGGCCGGCACCGCCACGGCGGCGAAGTCCAGCAGGTTCATGAAGTTGGTGTAATAGCCTAGCTCGCTGTTACGCCGGATCGGGTCGGCCTGCAGGGCCTCAATGGTGTAGATGCGTCCGGCGGTAGGGGTCAGCATCAGGTCCACCGAGGCCATGACCGCCTCCGCCGCGCGGCGCAGTTCGGCCAGGCGGTAGAAGCCGCTGAAGGTCTGGGCCGCGTCGAAATCACGCCCCTGGCCGATGATGGTGCGGATCACCGGCAGCACGTCCTCCGCACGGGTGTCGAAGAAGTCACGGATGGCGGCATAGCGTTCGGCCACCCACGGCCCCTCGTAGAGCAGGCGCGCGGCCTCGAGGAACGGCGAGAAGTCGATGGTCACCGCGCGGCCGCCCAGCCCCTCCAGGCGCCCGACGGCCTCAGCGAACAGCTTCGCCCCGGCATCGTCACCGAAAAAGGCCAGCTGGTCCGCACGCGGCACACCGAAGCGGAAGCGCGGCGGGAAGGGGGCCTCCGGGCGCCCCGGACGGGCCTGCGCATCGCGTGGGTCGTAGTCCGCCGCCGCGGCCAAAACGGCCTCGGCATCCGCAGCGTGGAGGGCGAAGATGGAGACGCAGTCCAAGGTGCGGCAGGCCGGGACCACGCCGCGGGTGGAGAGCAGGCCGCGCGTCGGCTTGAGACCGACGAGGTTGTTGAAGGCGGCGGGCACGCGCCCCGAGCCCGCGGTGTCGGTGCCGAGCGCAAAGCTGACCTGGCCGAGTGCCACCGCCACCGCGGATCCGGAGCTGGAACCCCCGGCGATGTAGTCCGGGTCAAAGGCATTGCGGCAGGCGCCATAGGGTGAGCGCGTGCCATTGAGGCCGGTGGCGAACTGGTCGAGGTTGGTCTTGCCGAGCGGGATGGCCCCCGCATCGATCAGGCGCTGTACCACATGGGCGGACTGCTCCGGACGGTAGGCGAAGGCCGGGCAGGCGGCGGTGGTCGGTGTGCCGGCCAGGTCGATATTGTCCTTGATGGCGAAGGGAATACCGTAAAGAGGGAGCTCAGCCGGATCCCGGCCCTCCAGCGCCCGGGCGTAAGCCAGCACGGCCTCGCGCGGCAGGCGCTCGATCCAGATGTGGTGGACATCCTCGCCCTCGAGGCGGGCGAGCACCTCCTCCAGCAGGGCGACGGGTGAGAGCCCGCCGGCCAGATAGGCCCGTCGCAGGCTGGTGATGTCGAGGCTGCGCGCCATGTCACACCTCCTCCAACAGGATCAGCAGGTCCTGCCCGGCGGTGACCGGCGAGGCCTCGCGGCAGAACAGCCTGAACACCTGCCCATCACAAGGGGCCTCGATGGCGATCTCCATCTTCATCGACTCGACGATCACCAGCACATCGCCGGCCTTGACCGTGTCGCCTTCCGCGACCTGCACCTTCCACACGTTGCCGGACACCGGTGAGCCGACCGCGCGGCTATGCTCCGGCAGGTCCAGCTCGCTGTCCGCCGCCGCGCCCGCCACCATGGCATCGCTCGCATATTCGGCCTGACCGAGGGCCTTCCAGCGCTCGCGCTCGGCCTCGAAGGCGGCCTGCTGGCGCTGCTTGAAGGCGCCGATGCTGTCCGCGTGGGCGTCCAGGAAGGCCTGGTAGTCGCGCAGGCTGAAGGTCGTCTCCTCGATCCGCAGCCTGAAGCGGCCGCGCGGGAAGTCCTCGCGCATCTTCAGCAGCTCGTTCTCTGTCACCGGATAGAAGCGGATCTGGTCGAAGAAGCGCAGCAGCCAGGGCTTACCGTCCCGGAAGTCGGCGGTCTGCTTGTAGCGGTTCCACATCTGCACCGTGCGGCCGACGAACTGGTAGCCGCCCGGGCCCTCCATGCCGTACACGCAGAGGTAGGCGCCGCCGATGCCGACCGCGTTTTCCGGCGTCCAGGTGCGCGCCGGGTTGTACTTGGTGGTCACCAGGCGGTGACGCGGATCGACCGGGGTGGCGACCGGCGCACCCAGGTAGACGTCGCCCAGGCCCAGCACCATGTAGCTGGCCTCGAACACCACCCGCATGACCTCGTCGATGGAGTCGAGGCCGTTGATGCGGCGGATGAACTCGATGTTGCTCGGGCACCAGGGGGCGTCCGGGCGTACCGACTGCATGTATTTCTCGATCGCGAGGCGCGTCTGGCTATCGTCCCAGGCCAGCGGCAGATGGACGATGCGCGAAGGCACGACCAGGTCGGCGATCTCCGGCAGCTCATCCTCGGCACGCAGCAGGGCGGCGAGCAGGGCGTCGAGCGGCAGGGCGCGCGGATCGTAGTGGATCTGGAGTGAGCGGATGCCCGGCGTGAGGTCGATGATCGCGCCCGCGAACAGGGTGGCACGCCGGGCCTGCACCCACTCCATCAGGGCATGGGCGCGCATCCGCAGGGCGAGGTCGAGCTTGAGTTCGCCGTATTCGATCAGCAGATAGGCATCGCCCGCGCGGCGGTAGACCACATCCACCCTCCCCGGCCCGGCCGGCAGGCGATGCACCACGGCCTCTACTGCGTCTCCCGTGGGGTTGTCAGCGACGGGCGGCATGAGCGGTGCATCCAGCCCGGCGATGGCTGCATCCAGCGCCCGGGCACGCCCGGCGGCCTCGGCCTGGGTCAGGCGGTGGAAACGCACCGTGTCGCCCGGGCGCAGCTGGCCGAGCTTCCACAGCTCCGCCTGCACCACCACGGCCGGACAGACAAAGCCGCCCAGGCTGGGGCCATCCGGGCCGAGGATGACCGGCATGTCGCCGGTGAAGTCGATGGCCCCGATGGCGTAGGCATTGTCGTGGATGTTGGACGGATGCAGACCGGCCTCGCCGCCGTCGGTCCGCGCCCACTCGGGCTTTGGCCCGATCAGGCGCACACCAGTGCGGCTGGAGTTGTAATGCACCTCCCAGTCGGTGGCGAAGAAGGTGGCGATGTCATGGTCGGTGAAGAAGTCCGGCGCGCCGTGCGGGCCGTACAGCACGCCGATGTCCCAGTGCTTGCCGAATACCGGACGCAGTGTCCCTGCCAGCGCACGACCCGCAACCGTTTCGTCCGCGGGCGGGCGGATGTGCAGCACGTCGCCCACGCGCAAAGTCCGCCCGGCATGGCCGCCGAACTGGCCGAGGGTGAAGGTGGACCGACTGCCGAGGTAGTCCGGCACGTCGAAACCGCCCTGCACGCAGAGGTAGGCGCGCGCGCCGCCCTCCTTGATCGCGCCCAGGCGCAGCACCGCCCCGGCGGGCACACGATGGGCGGTCCAGGGCGCCAGCTCCACCCCGTCCAGGGTAGCGGGCATGAGCGCACCGGTGAGGGCGACGATGGCCTCGCAGTTGAAGCGCAGCGTCGGCCCGGCCATGGTCAGCTCGAGCGCAGCCATGCCCTCCTCGTTGCCGACCAGGCGGTTGCCAAGGCGCAGCGACAGCGCATCCATCGGCCCCGAGGGCGGCACGCCGATGTCCCAGTAGCCCAGCCGCCCCGGCCAGTCCTGGATGCTGGACTGCACGCCCGGCTCCAGCACATCGATGGTGTTGGGGCGGTAGTGGAAGCCGTTCAGGTAACGCGTGGTCTGGCGGCCTTCGGTGAACACAGCGTCACGCACGATCTGGCGCAGGTAATCAAGGTTGGTCTCGATGCCCGCCACGTTCGAGGCGTCCAGCGCCGCCTGCAGGCGGGCGATGGCTTCCCGTCGGTCTTCCCCCTTGACGATCACCTTGGCGACCAGCGGGTCGTAAAAGGCAGGCACCTCGCTGCCGCGCTCAACCCAGGTATCCACCCGAACGTCGGGCGGAAAATCGGCGGCGGTCAGCGGCCCGGCGGAGGGCTGGAAATTCTTGGCCGGATCCTCCGCGTACAGGCGCACCTGGATCGAGGCGCCGCGCGGCTGCGGCAAGGGTCCGGTCAGCGGGCTCTCGCCCGCCGCCGCGCGGATCATCCATTCGACGAGGTCGACCCCGGTGACCTCCTCGGTCACGCCGTGCTCCACCTGCAGGCGGGTGTTCACCTCCAGGAAGTAGAACTCGCCGCTCTGGGTGTCGTAGACGAACTCGACCGTGCCCGCCGAGGTGTAACCGACGGCCTCGCCGAGGCGCACGGCGGTGGCGAGCAGACGCGCCCGCTGCGCATCGGTCAGGCCCGGTGCGGGGGTCTCTTCGATCACTTTCTGGTTGCGGCGCTGGACCGAGCAGTCGCGCTCGCCGAGCGCGACCACCCGCCCCTGGCCGTCGCCGAACAGCTGCACCTCGATGTGGCGCGCGTGCTCGACGTACTTTTCGAGGTAGATGCCACTCTCCTTGAAGTTGGCGCGCGCCAGCCGCTCGACCGACTGGAAGGCCTCAGCCAGCTCGTCCGCGCTCCAGCACAGGCGCATGCCGATCCCGCCGCCGCCGGCGGTGCTCTTGAGCATGACGGGGTAGCCGATGCGGGCGGCCTCCGCCTGCGCGTGCCCGGCATCGCGCAACAGGCCGGAGCCCGGCAGCAGTGGCACATGGTTGGCCAGCGCCAGCTCGCGCGCGGTGTGCTTGAGTCCGAAGGCGCGCATCTGGGCCGGGCTGGGCCCGATGAAGACGATCCCGGCGGCGGCACAGGCCTCGGCGAAGTCCGGGTTCTCCGACAGGAAGCCGTAGCCGGGGTGGATGGCCTGCGCGCCGGTCTGCCGCGCGACCTCCAGGATGCGCTCGGCGCGCAGGTAGCTCTCGGCCGCCGGCGCGGGGCCGATGCACACGGCCTCATCGGCCAGCACCACGTGCATCGCGCCGGCATCGGCCTCCGAATACACCGCCACGGAGGCGATGCCCATCTTCTTGAGCGTGCGGATCACCCGGCAGGCGATCTCGCCCCGGTTGGCGATCAGAACCTTGTTGAACATCGTTGGGGTCCTCGACTCCTTCCCGTGCCGCGCCGGGCTCTGCTGGCCTCGTTCGCGGGGGATGCCGGGTCGTCCCGGCGGGTTCGGATGGCGACGCGGGCCGTCCCGCGCGCGGGCCTAACGTCAGACTGGATCCCACACCAGCAGGCGGATCGGGGTCGGGTTGTAGGCGTTGCAGGGGTTGTTGAGCTGCGGGCAGTTGGAGATCAGCACCGCCACGTCCATCTCGGCGCGCATCTCAACGTATTTGCCGGGCGCGGAGATGCCGTCCTCGAAGCTGAGCCGGCCCTCGGGCGTCACCGGCACGTTCATGAAGAAGTTGATGTTGCTGGTGATGTCGCGCTTGCTCATGCCTAGGTGGTGGGCGCAGCCGCAGGCGTTCAGGGCGTGCATGAAGTTGTCGCGGCAGCTGTGCATCGGGCGCTTGTCCAAGGCGTAGCGCACGGTGTTGCTCTCCGCCGCGCAGGCCCCGCCGAGGGTGTCGTGACGGCCGCAGGTGTCGGCGGTGATGGTCAGCATCACGTTGCCTTCGGAGGAGATCAGGCGCGAGCCGGTGGTCAGGTACAGCCTTCCCTGGCGGCGGATGGTGTCGGTCGCGCTGTAGCGCTCCTCGGCGTCGTGCGCGTTGTAGAACAGGGTGTCCACCGCCTGGTTGCCCTCGAGGTCGACGATGCGGAAGGTCTGGCCCTTCTTCACCGTGCCCATCCATCCCTCGCCCGCCGGGCAGATTTCGTCCAGCACCGCATCACGCGGGTCGAGCGGACTTTCGATCAGCATGTTCATGGTCGCTCCCCCTTACTGTGCGAAATAGCGTTCGGTGTTGATGAAGGCCCTGGCGTTTTCCGGACGGAAGTTGCGACAGTAGTCATCCTCGGCGGCAAGGCCCGCGCGGTAGGCGGTCAGCAGGACCGGCCCCGGCGCGTATTCGGGCTTCGGGTCGAGCGGGTGCGGCGCGGCGGAGAGCACCACCAGCACATCCATGTCGAAACGCAGGTCCACCGTGGCGCCCGCGCGCGAATGGCCCGCGGCGAAGGACAGCTCGCCCTCCTCACCCACGATCACGCGGCTGAAGAAGTTGACCCCGGGCACCAGATCGCGCTTACCCAGGCCCCACTTGCCAAGCTCGATCAAGAGGCCGTCGCGGCCGTTACGGTACATGGCGTTGCGCGCCACGCCAAACGGGCGCTCGCCGTATTTCTCGCGGATCAGCGCGGCATCGGACACACCGCAGAAGGCATCATGACCACCGACATCATCGGCAATGATGGAGGCGAGCACGCGCCCCATGTCGGACATCAGCACATGCCCGCGTGTGAGCAGGGCGGTGTGCTGGGCCTTGAGGGTGTCCGCCATGTTGTAGCGCTCAAGGCGCTCGTCGAAGTTGTAGAACAGGGCCGAGAGATTGGCGCCGCCCTGAAGATCGGTCAGGCGCAGGGCTGTGCCGCGTCGCATGAGACCGGACCAGTGGTTGCCGCCGGGGACCAGCTCTTCCCACAGGATGGACTCAGGACGGGACATGTCCGCATGGGAGGTCATGGACAGTACTCCGTAATGAATGCAGGGGTTGTGTGTGCGCAGGCCAAGTCCCCGAACACCCGGCGCACACGTTCATCCTTGCACGTGGCGTGCCAGCCCTCAGGGTCGCTCCCCCTGCTAGGCCTCCGACGAGTCCCTGCAACCGAAGCCCACCCCATGCGCACAACTTTGGTGCACCGCGCACCCAAATCGCCCCGCGTGGCCGCAGTCTGCCTCGTACCCAAAACCGCCTCCCTGCCGTGGTGCGGATTGCCGGCCCTGGCACGGCCCTTGCGTGGTCTTAAGTGGGCGCCTCTAGGGTTCCGGCTCCTTGCACGGGAGTGCTGGTCCGAGAGAGGCGGTCCGCCGGAGATTCCGGCGGATACACGGCGGGACAAAAGCCCGGGAGGTCACCCACGAGGAGGGAGCACACCATGCTCGCTATCCCCGAGGCGGCTTCGTGTCCCCTCCTCAAGCAGCGCGATTCAACACGCAATATTTGAGGAGTGGACTCATGCGCAGATCCTTTCTTTCCCGAGTTCTCAAGCCACTGGCCCTGGCCACCGCACTGACCGGCCTCGCTGCCAGCCCCGCCGCCCTTGCGGCCGAGAAGAGCGAGTTCAAGATCGGCTGGAGCATCTATGTGGGCTGGATGCCGTGGGACTACATGTCCAAGAGCGGCATCATGAAAAAGTGGGCCGACAAGTACGGCATCAAGGTCGACGTCGTCCAGATCAACGACTACATCGAGTCCATCAACCAATTCACCGCCGGCCAGTTCGACGGCTGCACCATGACCAACATGGATGCGCTGACCATCCCCGCCGCCAGCGGCGTGGACAGCACCGCCCTGATCATCGGCGATTTCTCCAACGGCAACGACGGCATCGTGCTCAAAGGCGCGGGCAAGAAGCTGGCCGACATCAAGGGCCAGAAGGTCAACCTGGTCGAGCTATCCGTCTCCCACTACCTGCTCGCGCGGGCGCTGGACACGGTCAAGCTCAAGGAGAAGGACATCAAGGTGGTCAACACCTCGGATGCCGACATCATCGCCGCCTACGGCACCCAGGACGTGACGGCCGTGGTGACCTGGAACCCCCAGCTTTCCGCGATCAAGGCTCAGCCGAATGCCTCACCCGTATTCGACTCCAGCCAGATTCCGGGCGAGATCCTCGACATGCTGGTGGTCAACACCGAAACGCTGAAGGACAACCCCAAGCTGGGCAAGGCCCTGGTGGGCGCGTGGTACGAGACCATGGCCGTCATGTCCAGGGATGACGCGGCAGGCAAGGCCGCACGCGGGGCGATGGCCAATGCCTCCGGCACCGACCTCGCGGGCTTCGATGCCCAGCTCAAGACCACCCGGATGTTCTACACCCCGGCCGAGGCGGTTGCCTTCAGCAAGAGCGCCGATCTAGTGAAGACCATGGACCTCGTGCGCACCTTCTCCTTCAGCCACGGCCTGCTTGGCCAGGGCGCGAAGAGCGCGGACGCGATCGGCATGGCCTTCCCGGGCGGCAAAACCCTGGGCGATACGAAGAACGTCAAGCTGCGCTTCGATGCCGACTACATGAACATGGCCGCTGAAGGAAAGCTCTGACATGCGCCTTCTCAATCGGACCCCGAGCCTGGGGCGCGCCATCCTGCTGGGCGCGCTGCCTTTCCTGGCGGTGATCGTCATCTATCTGCTCGCCTCCGACATGCGTCTGGCGGCGAACCCGAATGACAAGCTCCTGCCCTCCCTCGCAAGCTTCGCCGAGGCGATCCAGGGCTTTGCCCTGGAGCCGGACAAGCGCACCGGGGAGTACCAGCTCTGGGCCGATACCACCGCCAGCCTCACCCGCCTGGGTCTTGGGCTGGCACTGAGCGCGCTGATCGGACTGGCGTTCGGCATCCTGACCGGGCTGATCCCCTACGCCCGCGCCACGCTGTCGCCCTTCATCGCCGCGCTCTCCCTCATTCCCCCCCTCGCCCTGCTGCCGGTACTGTTCATCGTGTTCGGCCTGGGCGAGGTGTCCAAGGTGGTGCTGATCGTGATCGGCATCGCCCCGTTCATCATGCGCGATATTGCCCTGCGGGTGGCCGAGCTGCCGCATGAGCTGCTGATCAAGGCGCAGACCCTCGGCGGCTCGACCTGGCAGATCGCCCTGCGCGTGATCCTGCCGCAGATGCTGCCACGCCTGATCGACGCGCTGCGCCTCGCCCTGGGCGCCGCCTGGCTGTTCCTGATCGCGGCCGAGGCCATCGCCGCCGAGGACGGCCTCGGCTATCGCATCTTCCTGGTGCGCCGCTACCTGGCAATGGACGTGATCCTGCCCTACGTGGCCTGGATCACCCTGCTGGCCTTTTTGATGGACGTGCTGCTGCGCCAGGTCTCGCGCCGCCTGTTCCCCTGGTACCACGTCGGGAGCGCCCGCACATGACCACCCTGTCCATCAAGCACCTGTGGAAGGAATACGGCGACCAGGTTGTGCTCGAGAACGTCAACCTGGAGGTGAAGGATCATGAATTCATCACCATCGTCGGTGCCTCGGGCTGCGGCAAGACCACCTTCCTGCGCATGCTGCTCGGCATCGAGCAGCCCTCGCGCGGAACCTTCCTGATCGACGGCCAGCCGCTGCCTGCCGAACCCGGACCGGACCGCGGCATCGTGTTCCAGCGCTACTCGGTGTTCCCGCACCTGACCGTGCTCGAGAACGTGCTCCTCGGCCTGGAGCTTGAGCGTGCGCCCGTCCTCGGCCGGCTGTTCGGTGCAGCGCGCAAGGCCGCCGTGGCCGAGGCCGAGGCGGTGCTGGAGGAGGTTGGACTGTACGGCGCACGCCACAAGCATCCGACCTCCCTGTCCGGCGGCATGCAGCAGCGCCTGTCCATCGCCCAGGCCGTGATCAAGCGGCCCAAGGTGCTGCTGCTGGACGAGCCGTTCGGTGCGCTGGACCCTGGCATCAGTGCCGACATGCACCAGCTCATCCTGCGCCTGTGGGACGAGCACAAGATGAACATCTTCATGATCACCCACGACATCAAGGAGGGCTTCGAGCTCGGCACCCGCCTGCTGGTATTCGACAAGGTACGCCTTGATCCGCAGGCGCCGGGCGCCTTCGGCGCCACCATCACCTATGACATCCCGCTCGGGGTGACCCACAAGAAGCTGTACAAGGAGCTGGTCGAGACCACCAGCCGCACGGAGCGCTTCCATGACGAACTCATCCCCCCCGCCTGACGGCGCCCCCGTGCGCTGGGCGGAGCTGCGCTGGGAAGATATTGCCGCCCTACCCCCCGCAGGGATCGACATGGCGATCCTTCCGGTCGGCGCCACCGAGCAGCACGGCCCCCACCTGCCGCTCGGCGTGGACACCCTCTCCGCCGTCGCAGTGGCGGAAGGCGCATCCGCCCTGACCGGCATCCCGGTCCTGCCTGCCCTGTCCTACGGCTGTTCTCTTGGTCATTCCGCCAAGTGGGCCGGCACGCTCTCCCTGCGCCCGGAGACGCTCTCCCGGATGGTCCTCGAGATCGCCGAGTGGGTGCATGCCGCCGGCTTCCGCCGCCTGCTGCTGCTCAACGGCCACGTGACCAACTGGGCGCCGCTGCGCTGCGCGCTGGAGAACATCCGTCACGACCTGCCGGAGATGCGCATCGCCCTGCGCTCCCTGTGGGACATCTCCACCGAGATCCGCCGGCAGTACCACCAGGATGCGGAGAACTTCCACGCCAACGGCGCCGAGACCTCGCTGATGCTCGCCCTCCATCCCGATCTGGTGCGGATGGGCGAGGCCGTCGACGAACCCGACCGCTCGGCCGGCTGCTTCTTCAGCTACCGGGTGGACCAGGAATGCCTGCACGGCGTGGTCGGCCAGCCAAGCCGGGCCAGCGCCGCCGAAGGCCGCGAGCTGCTGGAGCGCTGCGTGAGGTCGCTCGCCGCCCAGCTTGAACAGGCCCTGCACGAGACCACGCCGCTCGAGATGTGGCACGACTCCCTCATTTGACCCGAACTCCGACCAGGAACCTCCAGCATGGCAAAACACCCCCGCTCGCCTGAAATCCAGGCCCTCCACAGCGCCCTCGAGAGCGAAGGCGTGAAATACGCCCTCGCCAGCTTCGTCGACATCCACGGCGTGTCCAAGGCCAAGGCCGTGCCGATCGCCCACCTCGACCAGATGCTGCGCGGCTCCGAGCTATACACCGGCGCGGCGCTCGACGGCGTACCGCAGGCGATCAGCGACGAGGAGGTCTCCGCCCGACCCGACCCGTCCTCCGCCACCGTGCTGCCGTGGAATCCCGAGATCGCCTGGTTCGCCAGCGACCTCTACCACCAGGGCCAGCCGTTCGAGGCCTGCGCGCGCGGCATCCTCAAGCGCCAGCTGGCGAAGGCCGCCGAGATGGGGTTCACCTTCAACCTCGGCGTGGAGACCGAGTTCTTCATCCTGCGCGAAGGCGAGGGCGGGCTCCCCGTGCCGACCAGCCCGCGCGACACCCTCGCCAAGCCCTGCTACGACGTGGAGGGCCTGCTCGACAGCTATCCGCTGGTGGATGAGCTTGTGCAGGCCATGAACAAGCTCGGCTGGGACGTGTACTCCTTCGACCACGAGGATGCGAACGGCCAGTTCGAGACCGACTTCATGTATGCGGACGCGCTGACCACCGCCGACCGCGTCACCTTCTTCCGCATGATGGTGCGCGAGCTGGCCAAGAAGCACGGCTTCTTCGCCAGCTTCATGCCCAAGCCCTTCGCCAACCGCACCGGCTCCGGCGCGCACTACAACATGTCGCTGGCCGACCGCAAGACCGGCACCAACCTGTTCGAGGACGACCATGATCCGCGCGGCTGCGGCCTGTCCGAGCTCGGCTACCAGTTCACCGCCGGCATCCTGCGCCACGCCAGGGCCATCGCCGCCGTGATCGCACCGACCGTCAACAGCTACAAGCGACTGGTGCGCAAGGGCAGCATGTCCGGCTTCACCTGGGCACCGGTCTACGTCTGCTACGGCAACAACAACCGCACCAACATGATGCGTATCCCGCTCGGCGGCGGCCGGGTCGAATGTCGCGCAGCGGACATCTCCGGCAACTTCTACCTCGGCGCGGCGATGATGCTGGCTGCCGGGCTGGAAGGCATCCGCGAGGGGCTCGACCCCGGCGCACCGAACACCGAGAACATGTATCAGCTGCCGACCGCCGAGCTGAAGGCGCGCGGGATCGAGCTGCTGCCGCGCAACCTCGAGGAGGCCGTGGACGCGTTCGAGGCCGACCCGCTGTCCGAGGAGGTGATGGGGCCGCTGATGTTCCGCACCTATGCCGATTTCAAGCGCCAGGAGTGGCTGGACTACCACAGCCACGTATCCGACTGGGAGCGGGATCGCTACCTGCACCTGTTCTGAGCAGGGCGAACGACAGGGACCTGAGGACGGGGCCACGAGCCCCGTTCTTTATTTCTTCGCTCAGCCTGCCACCGGCCGCTTCCCCTCGCGCCAGCCCTCCAGCAGGGCCGCGCCAAGGATGAGCGCGCCACCGGCCATCTCCAGAGGGCTCATCCGCTCCCCGCCGAGCAGCATGGCGGACACCACCGCCACCACCAGTTCAAGGATGATGAGGATGGCCGCGCGTCCGGCCTCCATGTGGGTCACACCCCACTGCGTGCCCAGGGTGGCGAGCAGCACCCAGCCAAGGCCGAACAGCAGCACTCCGCCCCAGATCGCCGCCGGGGCCGCGGGCCAGTCCTGAACGCCGGCCCCCAGCCCCGCGGCGGCCATGACGGCGCAGCCCAGGAACATGGCCGCGAGCTTGCTGCCCATCGGCAGCTGCGGCCGTGCGCGGAACACGATGTTGTTGCCGGCGAAGGCCAGGCCGCAGCTGATGGCCAGCAGGTCCAGCCAGGAAACCTCCCCCTGCAGGACCGCCGGCCCCCCGAGGATCAGCAGCGCCCCGGTCAAGGCCAGCACCACCCCGAGCAGGCGCGGCCGGTCGATCGCCTCGCCCAGGAACAGGCGCCCGCCCAGCACACCCCACACCGGCACGAGGTAGAACAGCACCATCACCCGCACCACCTCGCCGAGGGCCATCCCGGTGGTGAAGGCGAAATTGGCGTAGCCGCCGAGCAGGGCGATGCCCAGCAGGGTCAGCCCCTGGCCGCGCCAGGCCGCGCGCTGCCGCCACAGGAAAGGAAGGAAGAGGAGGGCCAGGCCGCCATAGGCGACGAGGTTGAGCGACACGCCGTGCACGTCATGGGTGGCGAAGTGCTTGAGCGGAATCCAGCTCAGGCCCCACAGGATGGCGGCCAAAAGCAGGGCAATGAGCGGAGCGCTCGCGGGCAAGATCATGCGTCAGTCCTGTGCAGTGCGCGTTGAAGGCGGTCAGACCTGGGGCCGCCAGCGCATCCGCTGGCCCGTGCCCCGGTCGCGGAGGAGGCTGACTCCCGACGCCGTCTTCGGCATGCTGATGTGGAAGCGATCGGCCAGCGAGGTTCCGACCAAGGCGACCTCGCTCGAACGGAGGATGACCCATGCGCCGCCGCCCTCTCCGCGCAGGCCGTAGCTGATCTCCCGGCTGGGCGTCTGCCCTTCGTTGCGGAACAGGGCCCACATGAAATAGCGCCCGAGCATGACCCAGATCCCCCGGCCCGCCCCCTCGCCTTCCCAGACCAGGGCAAGGCTGTCCCCTCCGTGGGCCACGCGTTGCCACACCTCGCGGTAGGGCTGGTGCACGCCGAACTCCTCCAGCAGATCCCCCTCCCCGTGCATGGTGCCCACGTCCGGCCAGGGTGATGGCGGCGAGAGGTCCAGCCAGCGCTGCCAGGTCAGGACATCACCGTCCACCATCAGCCTCCCGGCAAACCCTTCGCACGGGGCCTGCCGCCCCACGGGCACACGCAGGTCGACGTAGAGGGTGTGCGTCTGCAACCAGAAGACCTCGGTCGAGGTATCGCGCAGCGCAGGGGTCTCAAGCAACCGACGGTGCCAGAGGCCGACAAAGCGGGGGGGAACGCGCGGCGTCATGCGTAAGGCTCCGGGAACGGCCGGCATGCTCGGAAGAAGGCCATGTCGTGATTGGGCCAGAGCTGCGCGCCCGCCTCGCGCGCCAGGGACTTGAGCTTGCGGATGCTCGCGAGGGCCAGGTCGTCGCGCCCCTGCCAGCACAGGCCGGGAGGCACCTCGTCCTCGATGTTCTCACGCAGGTCGGCGGCATCGCCCGCCAGCAGGATGGGTGCCCCCTTAGGTAGCTCGACCAGCAGCGACATGTGACCGGCGGTGTGGCCGGGCGACTCGATCGCGCGCACGCCCGGCAGCAGGTCGTACTCGCCCTGCGCGACGCGCCAGCGGTAGTCGCCGGCGAAGTCCTCGGCGAAATAGGCCCCATCCGCGCCGGCGCGGGCGGCCTCCAACTCGCGGGCATGCACATGGATCTCGCTGTGGCAGAACTCGCACAGCCCGCCGGCGTGGTCGAAGTGCAGATGGCCGACGAACACCAGGTCGACATCCAGCGGCGTCAGACCAAGGCGCGCCAGCCGGTTCGGCAGGCGCTGCTCCTCGGTCATCTCCGGCGGGCCGAAGGGAAAGCCCGGCCCCCCGTAATACTGGGCTCGCCTGGTCGGATCGGCGATCTTGGCGTAGTCGCAGCCCACGTCGTAGAGGATGCGGCCATTGGCGGTCTCGATCAGATAGGCGAGGATCGGCGCCTCGATCGTGACGCCCTGTCCCCGTCCACGGGTCGATAGGCTCTTGTCGTAACGGTGGGTGCCGGTCAGCAATGGCCAGAAACGGTGCACCTGGGTCATGGTGCACCCCTCTGGCGCACGCAAGGGGTGAGATCGGGCATGGCTCGCTACTCCATGAAGGACAGCCTCTCCTTCAAGCAAGAGCCGCGCCATGCCAGGCAGGGAATCAACCGAAGCCGTAGCGCGCAAGGTCGCGGTAGCCGATCGCCTCGGCCAGGTGCTCGGCGCGGATGACGTCACTCCCCGCCAGGTCGGCGATGGTGCGCGCCACCCGCAGCACCTTGTCGCGCCCGCGCAGGGAGAGGCCGAGCCTTTCCATCGCCTGTTCCAGCAGCTCGGCCTCTCTGACGCCGAGCCGGGCATGACGGGCCAGTTCCTCCGCCCCCAGATGCACGTTCGGCCTGCCCGAGCGTGCCATCTGCAGCGCGCGGGCCTGTTCCACCCGCTGTCGCACCACGGCGCTCGGTTCGCCATCCGGCGGGGCATCCAGGCGCCGGTGCTCCTTGGGCACGGCAGGCACTTCGAGCTGGAGGTCGATGCGGTCGAGCAAGGGCCCCGAAAGCCTGGCCCGGTAGCGGCGCCCGGCCTCCGGGTCGGAGTCGTCGCCCCGGGGGCTTGGGTTCATGGCCGCAATGAGCTGGAAGGCGGCCGGGAATTCGACCTGGCGCGCCGCGCGCGAGATGACGATACGCCCAGTCTCCATCGGCTCGCGCAGCACCTCCAGCGCGCGGCGGTCGAACTCGGGCAGCTCGTCGAGGAACAGCACGCCATGATGGGCCAGGGAGATCTCGCCCGGACGCGGGGTCGAGCCGCCTCCGATCAGGGCCACCCCGGAGGCGGTGTGGTGCGGGGCGCGGAAGGGGCGCATCCCCCAGCGCATGGGGTCGAACCCCTGGCTGCTGACCGACCAGAGGGCGGCGCTCTCCAGCGCCTCCTCCTCGCTCATGACCGGCAGGATGCCGGGCAGCCGATGTGCCAGCATGCTCTTGCCCGCACCGGGCGGACCGATCAACAGCAGGTTGTGGCCACCCGCGGCGGCAATCTCCAGCGCGCGCCTGGCGCGGTGCTGGCCGCGCACGTCGCGCAGGTCGGGAACGGCTGGCACGGACGGCACCGCGACCTGCGTCGCCAGGCACAAAGGCTCAACCCCCAACAGATGGGCGACCACCTCGCGCAGATGGCCCGCGCCGAACACCGTCGCCCCCGCCACCCGGGCGGCCTCCGCGACATTGCCGTGCGGGACGATCAGCGCCCGCCCGGCGTCCCGCGCACGGATGGCCGCGGGGAGCACCCCGGGCACCGGGCGCAGCGCGCCGCTGAGGGCAAGCTCGCCCAGGAATTCGTAAGGCACGAAGCGATCGGGCGCGAGCTGCCCCGTGGCGGCCAGCAGACCGAGGGCCATGGCCAGGTCGAAGCGGCCGCCCTCCTTGGGCAGGTCGGCGGGGGCGAGGTTGACGGTGACGCGGCGCGGCGGCATCTCGTAGCCGCTGGTCAAGAGGGCGGCGCGCACCCTCTCGCGGCTTTCGCGTACCGCAGCCTCCGGCAGGCCGACCAGGGCGAAGCTGGGCAGGCCGTTGGTGACATGGGTCTCCACGCTGACCAGCGGTGCCTCGATGCCGACTTGGGCGCGGGCGTAGGTGATGGCGAGTGACATGATGACCCTCCCTGGTCCGTGCGGCTCACCCGCGTTCGGCCCCGTGGGCCGCGGCCTCCAGTGCCGCCACGCGGTGCTCGAGCGCCTCGAGCCTGGCGCGCGTGCGCTCCAGCACAGCCTTCTGCACCTCGAATTCCTCGCGCGTGACCAGATCCATTTTCTCCAGCATCTGCTGCAGGCCGAGCCGCGCGGTCTTTTCGATGTCGGTGCGCAGCTCGGTCAGGCCGGCGGGCATGGCCTCGCCGAGGCGGCGGGCGAAATCATCCAGTTGTTTGGGGTCGAGCATGAGAGCACCTCGTTGTCTGACCGAACCAAGTCTAGCCCAGGAGCCACCTCAAGGACGCCTCTTTCCGGGGCGTCGCGGCGCACCATGTTGGTGCACCAATCCTTCACCCCCTTGGCAAAGGCGATGATCAGTCACCAACACATTGATTTTCAAGCCAATATCAAGTTGGCACCGCTCCTGCTAGAGACTTCCTGCGATCCTGCAGCAACCGACCAATACCTAGAGGATGCTTCCATGCACGTTTCCATGAAAAAAGTCACTGCCGGTGTTCTGATGGCCCTCGGCCTCGCCGCCGCCCACGCCCCCGCCATGGCGGAGGAGAGCCCCTACACCCTCAGCGCCAACATCGGCCTGACCAGCGACTACGTCTTCCGTGGCGTCTCGCAGACCCAGAATCAGCCCGCCCTGCAGGGTGGTTTTGACTTCGTCCACTCCAGCGGCTTCTACGTGGGCACCTGGGGATCCAACGTCAACTGGGTCGAGGAAGGCGGCTACAAGGACAAGAACAGCATGGAGATCGACCTCTACGGCGGTTTCCGTGGGGCCCTGGCTGGCGACTTCGGCTACGACATCGGCGTGGTCACCTACTACTATCCGGGTGACGATGTCACTGGCGCGGTCGACCCGGACACCACCGAAGTCTACGCCGGCCTGACCTGGAAGACCGTGTCGCTGAAGTACAGCCATGTCGTGTCCGAGCACTTCGTGGGCTGGACGACCGTGGACGGCGACGCAACCCGCGGCAGCTACTACCTCGACCTCTCCGGCACCTATGACCTCGGCGGCGGCTGGGGCGTGCTCGGCCATGTCGGCTACCAGAACGTGAAGGACAACGACGATGCCTCCTACACTGACTGGAAGGTGGGCGTCACCAAGGACCTGGGCTTCGGCGTCGCGACCCTGGCCTACACCGACACCAATGCCGACGAAAATGCCTATACCTGGGCTGGCGACCAGGTCGCGGATGGTCGCGTGATCGTGTCCTTCCTCAAGACCTTCTAATCAAGCCCGAGGCCGAGGTCACCCCGGCCCGAGGCCGGGATGACCCATCAACCTGGAGAGAGTTATGAAACTCATCACCGCCATCATCAAGCCCTTCAAGCTCGACGAGGTTCGCGAGAGCCTCGCCGAGGTTGGGGTTCAGGGACTGACCGTCACCGAAGTCAAAGGCTTCGGCCGCCAGAAGGGTCATACCGAGTTGTACCGCGGCGCGGAATACGTCGTGGACTTCCTGCCCAAGATCAAGCTGGACATGGTCGTGGACGATCCGCTGGTCGACACGGTGATCGAGGCCATCACCCGCGCGGCCAAGACCGGCAAGATCGGCGACGGCAAGATCTTCGTCTCCCCGGTCGAGCAGGCCATCCGCATCCGTACCGGCGAGACCGGCCCGGGCGCACTGTAAGGAGGACGCACGATGAATCCGATGCTTCTCAAATCGATGCTGATGCTCGGTGGCCTGGCCACCGGATCGCTGGCCCTGGCCGAAGAGGCTGCACCCGCGGTCGAGGCGGCCGCCGAGGTGGCCGAAGCCGCCGCCCCCACGCTGGACTCCGGCGCCACCGCGTGGATGCTGACCTCCACCGTGCTGGTGCTGATGATGACCATCCCCGGCGTGGCCCTGTTCTACGGCGGCATGGTGCGCAAGAAGAACGTGCTCGGCACGCTGATGCAGAGTTTCGCCATCACCGGCCTCGTCGGCGTGTTGTGGATGCTGTTCGGCTACTCGCTGGCCTTCGACACCACCGGCATGGAGGAAGGAGTCACCAACCTCAACTCCTTCATCGGCACCCTGAACAAGGCCTTCCTGAGCGGAATCGAGAAGGACACCCTGTTCGGCGCCATCCCCGAGTCCGTGTTCGTCGTGTTCCAGATGACCTTCGCCATCATCACCGCCGCGCTGATCACCGGCGCTGTGGCCGAGCGGATGAAGTTCAGCAGCCTGCTGGTGTTCATCACCGCCTGGCTGTTCCTGGTCTACGTGCCGATCGCCCACATGGTGTGGAGCGGCGTGGGCGGCTTCTTCTGGGACATGGGCGTGCTCGACTTCGCGGGCGGTACCGTGGTGCACATCAACGCCGGTGTGGCCGGTCTCGTCGCCGCCATCATGCTCGGCAAGCGCCTGGGCTACGGCAAGGAGCCGATGGCCCCGCACAACCTGGTGCTGACCCTGATCGGCGGTGCCCTGCTGTGGGTCGGCTGGTTTGGCTTCAACGCCGGCTCCGCCGTCGCCGCCGATGGCCGTGCCGGCATGGCGATGCTCGCCACCATGGTCGCCACCTCGGGTGCGGCGCTCTCCTGGATGTTTGCCGAGTGGCTGGCCAAGGGCAAGCCGAGCCTGCTGGGCATCGTCTCCGGCGCGGTGGCGGGCCTGGTGGCCGTCACCCCGGCCGCCGGCTTCGTCGGCCCGGTCGGCGCCCTGATCATCGGCCTGGTCGGCGGCGTGGCGGCCTTCTGGGGTGCCACGAGCCTCAAGCGCATGCTCGGCTATGACGATTCGCTGGATGCCTTCGGCGTGCATGGCGTGGCTGGGATCGTCGGCGCCATCCTGACCGGCTTCTTCGCGGTCGAGTCGATCGGCGGCGTGGCCGGCGGCATGGGCCAGGTCGTGACCCAGATCGTGGGTGTCGCCATCACCGTCGTCTACGTCGCGGTACTGACCTTCATCATCCTCAAGGTGATCGACATGGTCATGGGCCTGCGTGTCAGCGAGGAGCAGGAACGCGAAGGCCTCGACACCGCCCTGCACGGCGAGCGCGTCGAGTAACCTCCCTACCCCGCGGGGCCGAAGGCCCCGTAATGATGCAGGCGCCCCATTTGTGGGCGCCTTTTTTGTGCGCGCCTTATGTTCAAAGGCGCTTTATTCACCTCATGAGCGTGGCGCGCTTATTGCATATGCAGCCGCCTCGTTGTTTTTTGTTCGTGAGGTTGCCATGACCCCCACCGGTATGGACGTCTTTTTCCTGCTGATCGGCGCCGCGATGGTGCTGGCCATGCACGCAGGCTTCGCCTTCCTCGAGGTCGGCACCGTGCGGGAGAAAAACCAGGTCAACGCGCTGATGAAGATCATGGGCGATTTCGCCGTGGCAACCGTCGCCTATTTCTTCATCGGCTACCCGCTGGCCTACGGCGTGGACTTCTGGAGCAGCGCGCAGGCACTGTCCGCCGACCACGGCTACGGCCTGGTCAAGTTCTTCTTCCTCTTGACCTTCGCGGCCGCGATTCCCGCCATCGTCTCCGGCGGCATCGCCGAGCGCGCACGCTTCTACCCGCAGCTTTCTGCGACCTTCATCCTCGTCGCCCTGTTCTATCCGCTGTTCGAGGGCATGATGTGGAATGGCGGGTACGGTGTGCAGGAGTGGCTTGCGGCGAGCTTCGGCGCCAAGTTCCATGACTTCGCCGGTTCGGTGGTGGTGCATGCCTTCGGTGGCTGGGTGGCGCTCGCCGCCGTGCTGCTGCTCGGGCCGCGCATGGGGCGCTATGGCAAGCTGGGCGGCATGACCGCGCATCCGCCGTCGAGCATCCCCTTCCTCGCGCTCGGGGCCTGGACCCTGACCGTGGGGTGGTTCGGCTTCAACGTGATGTCCGCGCAGACCGTGGAGGCCGTCTCCGGCCTGGTCGCGCTCAACTCGCTGATGGCCATGGTGGGCGGCATCCTCGCGGCCCTGGTCGCGGGCAGGAACGACCCCGGCTTCGTCCACAACGGTCCACTCGCGGGCCTGGTGGCCGTCTGCGCAGGCTCCGACCTGATGCACCCCCTCGGCGCACTGATAACCGGCGCCATCGCGGGTGGCCTGTTCGTGGCCCTGTTCACCATCACCCAGAACCGCTGGAAGATCGACGACGTGCTCGGCGTATGGCCACTGCATGGCCTGTGTGGGGCCTGGGGCGGCATCGCCGCCGGCATCTTCGGTCTGGAGGCGCTGGGCGGCACAGGCGGCGTCAGCCTGATGAGTCAGCTGGTCGGGACCCTGCTCGGCATCGCCCTCGCCCTGCTTGGCGGATTCGCGGTGTATGGCGCGCTGAAAAAGATGGTCGGCCTGCGGCTGGACCAGGAACAGGAGTATGAGGGGGCGGACCTGGCCATCCACAAGATCAGCGCCACGCCCCCGACCCACCGCTGATCGACCTTCCGGAACCTCCGGAAATGACAACGCCCCGCATCGTGCGGGGCGTTGTGTTTCAGGCGCAGGCCGGGGTCAGCGAACCAGTCCGGCCTCTATCTCGTCGCGCTTGCCACGACCAAGCAGCTGCTCGACCAGCGCCAGGGCGAAATCCATGGCCGTGCCGGGGCCACGCGAGGTGATGACCCGGTCATCCAATTCGATCGCAGCGGAGCTGTCCATCATGCCGGCCATTTCCTCGGCGTTCAGGGCGCCGGGATAATGGGTCGCCCGACGCCCCTGCAGCAGGCCGGCATGCGCCAGCACCTTGGGCGCGGCGCAGATCGCCCCAACCAGCCGCCCCTCGGCATGGGTGCGCTGCAGGATGTGCAGCACCCGCGGATCGTCGCGCAGGTTGTCCGCCCCCGGCAGGCCGCCAGGCAGGACCACCAGGTCGAAGTCCTCATGCAGCACCTGGTCGAGGCTCGTATCCGGCACGAGGACCGTGCCGCGCGCCGCCCGCACCGGCCCCGGCTGCAGCCCGGCGGTCAGCACCTCGATCCCGGCGCGGCGCAGGATATTGGTGATGGAGATGGCTTCCAGCTCCTCGAAGCCGGGGGCGAGGGGAACCAGGACGCGTGGCATGGCGACCTCCTTAGCGGGTGCCGAGAATGACCATGCCCTTGAGCATGTTCAGGGCCTCGAACAGGGCAAAGTCGCTCTGCGCCAGCGGCTTGCCGTCCTCGCCGTTGACCACGTCGGCGGACTTCGCCGCGCCGTTGCCCGGCCGGTTGCCGTTGTCGAGATGGCGGGAAAGATCGGCCTCCTTGAGGCGGTGATCATCCATCTCGACCTTGTCGACCGTGATCTGCGGCAGGAGGATGTCCGGGACGATGCCCTCGGCCTGGATCGAGCGGCCGGAGGGAGTGTAATAACGGGAGGTGGTGAGCTTCACCGCGCCGCCGTTGGCCAGCTCCTGGATGCTTTGCACCGAGCCCTTGCCGAAGGTCTTGCTGCCCATGATGATCGCGCGCTTGTGGTCCTGCAGGGCCCCAGCCACGATCTCGGAGGCCGAGGCCGAACCACCGTTGACCAGTACCACCATCGGCGCGCCATTGAGCAGGTCGCCCGGATGGGCGCTGTAGCGCAGCTTGGCGTCCTTCACCCGGCCATCGGTATACACCACCAAGCCATCATCCAGGAAGGCATCGGCCACGCTCACCGAGGCCTGCAGCACGCCGCCCGGGTTGTTGCGCAGGTCCAGCACCAGCCCCTTGAGCTTGCCGCCCGCCTGCTTCTGCAGTTCCTCAACCGTCTGGCGCAGCTGCTCGCCGGTCTGGGACTGGAACTGGGTGATGCGCACATAAGCATAGCCCGGTTCGAGCACCCGGCTCTTCACGCTCTTGACCCGGATGATGGCGCGCTCGAGGCTGAGCTCCAGCGGTTTCTCCAGACCCTTGCGCACCACGGTCAGCTTGATCTTGGTGCCCGGCTCGCCGCGCATCAGCTTGACCGCATCGTTCAGGCTCATGCCCTGCACCGGCTTGTCGTCCAGGCGGATGATCAAATCGCCCGCCTGCAGGCCGGCGCGCTGGGCCGGGGTGTCATCGATGGGCGCGATCACCTTGACGAAGCCATCCTCCATGCCGACCTCGATCCCGAGACCGCCGAAGGTGCCGCTGGTCCCCGCCTGCAGCTCCTTGAATTCCTCGGGGTCGAGGTAGGTGGAGTGGGGGTCCAGGCCGGCGAGCATGCCGCGGATGGCATGGGTCAGCAGGGTCTTGTCGTCCACCGACTCGACATAGTCCGCCTTGATGCGCGCGTAGACATCGGTGAAGGTGCGCAGCTCGTTGATCGGCAGGGACTCGACCGCGACGGCCGGGGTCTCGCGCTCCGCCAGCACGCCTGCGCCGAAGGTCAGCCCGAAGCCGAGGGCGACGCCGGTCACCACCAGGGCCGCGGCACGCATACGCTGTTGCATGGAATTCACTCCTCATGTGCGCGGGCCGCGCCCGCGCGAAAAACCTGTTGCCGAGAGTCTATCAGCGCGGGCCAACCCTGTCCCGACCCTACCCGCCCTGCATGGCGGCCCAGCGGGCGGGGTTGATCGGCTGACCGCCACGCCGGACCTCGAAATACAGCCCCGTCTGGCGCGCCCCGCCGCTGCGGCCCGCCGCACCGATCACCTCGCCGCGTCGCACGCTTGCCCCCACGGCCTTGTAGATCGATTCATTGTGCGCATAGAGGCTCAGGTAGCCTCCCGCATGCTGCAGGATGACCAGTTGGCCGTAGCCGCGCATCCAGTCGGCAAACACGACTCGCCCATCGGCGACCGCACGCACCGGCGCCCCTTCCGCCGTGGCGTAGAAATGGCCGTCGGAGCGCAGCTCCCCCAGTCCGGTCGGGTCGCCATACTTGCGTGTCAGGCGCCCCGCCACCGGGATTTCTCCCGCCGCGCCCGCCGGGGCTGGGGCGACATCGCCCCTGGAGGCCACCGTGTCCCCGCTGTCCTTGGCCTGCCTGCGCAGCGAAGGTGGCTGAGCCTTGGGCGGCGGAGGAGGGGGCGGCTGTTTGGCCGCCTCTTCCAGCTTCCTGACCAGCCGCGCGAGGTCACGCTGGTCGCTCCTGATCTGCTCGACCCGTGCCTCGCCCGCCTTCAGGCGGGCCTCGAGGGCCTCGATGGCCTGAGACTGCTTCTGCCGAAGCTCGTCAAGACGCTGCTGCTCCTCGCGCGCCGAGCGCTCCAGTGCGATTAGATGGGCCAACCCGCTCTCGAGTTCAGCCACGACGCGCGCGCTCTCGTCCAGGTCCGCGCGCAGGCCAGACAAGGTTCGGGCATGGCGGTCGCGCAGCACGGCGAGATAGCCCTCCATGCGCATCTTGTCGGCACGCCCCCCGGGGCTCAGCATCCCCTGCAGGGGCGAATCCGGCCCCAGGGCATACAGTGCGCGCACGCTCGCGGCCACCCCCTCCCGGCCGCGCGCGATCGAGCCCTCCAGCTCCGCCTGGCGGGCGCGCAGCGCCTCGAGATCGGCCTGCTGCCGGGCCAGCGCCTCGCGCGCCTCGTGCAGGGCGCGGGCCGCACCGGCCTGCTGGTTCTCCAGGCTGCGCAGGGCCCGTTCCTCGTTGTTGCGCAGCGCGCTCAGGCTGTTCAGTTCGGACCGTGCGGACTCAAGGGCCTTCTGCAACTCCTTGAGTTCCCTGGCCTTCTGCGCGGCATCATCCGCCACAGCCGAAGCTGCGCCCCCCCCCAGCAGGACGAGCGCGACGAGCACATGGGCAGTTCGCGGGAAAAGGTTTACCATTTATCACAATATTCTGATTTAACCTGTGGCCACGCCAGGAATACACCCATGGTGCATGACGATACCGATATCTGCGCCCCGCGCCTGATGACCCGCGCCGAAGACATCGACCGCGCCTCGCGCTCGCTGAAGGCCATGTCTCACCCCTTGCGGCTCAAGATACTGTGCGTGCTGGGCGACCGCGAGGTCAGCGTGCAGGACATCGTCGACGCCGTCGGCACCACGCAGAGCAACATCTCCCAGCATCTTGCCATCCTGCGCGACAAGGGCATCCTCGCCTCGCGCAAGGACGCCAACCGGGTATACTACCGCGTCAGTGACGCGCGCACCCTGCGCCTGATCGGCATGATGCAGGAAGTGTTCTGCCCCCATTCCTCCTGAACATCTTTTAACGAGTCCAAGAGATGACCACCGACCGCATTGTACGCATCGTCGCCGGTTTCATGATCCTGCTGACCCTGGCCCTCGCCCACTTCAGCGGCCAGGTCGACATGAGCAAGATGAACTGGCTTTGGCTGACCGCCTTCGTCGGCCTGAACCTGTTCCAGAGCGGTTTCACCCGCTTCTGCCCGCTGGATACCATCTGCGAGAAGATGGGCGTGCGCCGCGCCCAGTAACCCGCATGGATTTTCTCGACTTTCTCCAGCGCCACTGGATGCTGACCGCGGCCGCGGTCGGCATCCTGTTCATGCTGATCGCCTCCGAGATCTCGCGCCTCACCCGCAAGTATGCCGAAGTTGGCCCCGCCGAGGCCTCGCGCATGATGAGCCACGAGGAGCCGCTGCTGCTCGACGTGCGCGAGATCAACGAATACCGCGAAGGCCACCTGCGTGACGCGAAGCACATCCCGCTCGGCCAGCTGGGCGGCAAGATCGACCAGATCGAGTCCTGGAAGGACAAGCCGGTGATCGTCTACTGCCGCAGCGGCAACCGCTCCGGCATGGCCTGCAACCTGCTCGCCAAGCACGGCTTCACCAAGCTCTACAACCTGGCGGGCGGGATCATGGCCTGGAAGCACGACGGCCTGCCGGTCAAAAAGAAGTAAGTCCCATGGCCCAGGCGGATGTCACCGTCTACCTCAGCCGCGCCTGCTTCTACTGCACGATGGCGCAACGACTCCTTAACACCAAGGGTGTAAAGTTCGCGTCCATCGTCGTGGACGGCGATGCCGACCTATGGCACGAGATGGAGGAACGCTCCGGCCGCTCCACCGTCCCGCAGGTCTTCATCGATGGCCGCCCGGTCGGCGGCTACACCGACCTGCTCGCGCTCGACCGCGAGGGCGTGCTCGACGACCTGCTGTTCCCCGCCCCTTGGCCGGACACGCCCATGAAGGAGATCCCGCATGAGTGACAACCTGCATGTCGTCTGCCCGCACTGCGGCGGCGTCAACCGCGTGCCGGCCGGCCGCCTGAGCGAAGGCGGAAGCTGCGGCCGCTGCCACAAGCCGCTGTTCACCGGCCACCCGGTCGAGCTGACCTCGGCCACCTTCGAGCGCTTCGTCGGCCGCAACGACCTGCCCGTGCTGGTCGACTTCTGGGCACCGTGGTGCGGCCCCTGCCGCATGATGGCCCCGGTGCTGGACGAGGCGGCGCGTACGCTCGAGCCGCGCCTGCGCATCGCCAAGGTCGACACCGAGAGCGAACCGCTGATCGGCCAGCAGTTCGGCATCCGCAGCATCCCCACCCTGGCCCTGTTCCGCGGCGGCCGCGAGATCGCCCGCCAGAGCGGCGCCATGCCCCTGCCCCAGCTGGTACAGTGGCTGCGCCAGCATATCCCTCTTTGAATGCACTCCAAGGACCGACCGATGACCGACGCCCAGCAACCCCAGCGCGCCCTCTTCCTGCAGCGCATCTACCTCAAGGACGTCTCCTTCGAGTCCCCCCGCGCGCCGGACATCTTCAGGCTCGCCGACTGGCAGCCGAACATCAACGTGCAGGTCGGCAACGCCACCCACAAACTCGCGGATGACGTGTACGAGGTCACCCTGACCGTCACCGCCACGGCCACGCAGATGATCGACGGCAAGGAAGAGACCGCCTTCCTCGCCGAGGTCGCGCAGGCAGGCATCTTCACCGTCACCGGCTTCGACGGCGCGGAATTCGGCCACATCCTCGGCAGCGTCTGCCCGACCCAGCTGTTCCCCTTCGTGCGGGAGACCGTGGCCGACCTGGTGTCCAAAGGCGGCTTCCCGCCCCTGCTGCTGCAGCCGATCAATTTCGACGCGCTCTACCTCCAGCACCTGCAGCAGCGCGAGGCCCAGGCGGCCCAGCCCCTCACCCACTGACGCGCGACCGCGCGCCATGGGAGCAGCGCCATGAGCCATGCCATGACGGGGGACACCCCGGCCAGCCCCATCTCCGTCACCGTGTTTGGCGCCGGGGCGTGGGGCACCGCGCTCGCCATCCTGATGGCCCGCAACGGCCACCGCGTGCGCCTGTGGGGACGCACCCCCGAGACCATGGCGCGCATGCAGGAGGAGCGCTGCAACCGCCGCTACCTGCCCGACGTCTCCTTTCCCGACACCCTGACCGCCACCGGCGACATCGAGACGGCCCTCGACGCGGCCGACCTCGCGCTCATCGCCGTGCCAAGCCAGGGCTTCCGCGCCTTCCTGCGTGACCTGGCGCCCCATCTGCGCCCGCCCACCCGGCTGGCCTGGGCCACCAAGGGGCTTGAGGTCGACAGCGCCAAGCGGCTGGATGAGATCGTGGCCGAGGAGCTGCCTCACCTCGCCCCGCCGGCGGTGATCTCCGGCCCGACCTTCGCCGCCGAGGTCGCCGCCGGCCTGCCGACCGCCGTCACCGTCGCCTCCCACGATTGCGACTTCGCCGAGCGGCTGTGCGCATGGCTGCACAACCCGCGTTTCCGCGCCTACCGCGTGGATGATGTGATCGGGGTGGAGCTGGGTGGCGCGCTCAAGAACGTGCTCGCCATCGCCGCAGGCATCGCCGATGGCCTGCATTTTGGCGCCAACACCCGCGCCGCCCTCATCACCCGGGGACTCGCGGAGATCATGCGCCTCGGCGTGCATGCCGGTGCCCGCAAGGAGACCTTCATGGGCCTCGCCGGCCTGGGTGATCTGGTGCTGACCTGCACCGACAACCAGTCGCGCAACCGCCGCTTCGGCCTGCTTCTGGCCGAAGGCAAGCGCGTCGACGAGGCGCTCGCCATCATCGACCAGGCCGTCGAGGGCCAGCCCACCGCACGCGAGGCCTGGCACCTGGCCGAACGCTTTGGGGTGGAGATGCCCATCACTCATGCCGTGTACAAGGTACTGTACGAAGACCTCCCCGCCAGGGCGGCGGTGGACGAGCTGCTGCGGCGGAACTTGCGCCAGGAGCAGGACGGGTAAATCATCTACCCAACCACTGGCAAGCCATGTCGCTGCTCACCGCCCCTTCCCGGCGCCGGACCTCCCGCAACATGCAGACACCGCCCCCCCTACGCCTGGGCAAACCGCTGGCGCACATCCTCTTTGGGCTGCTGCTCTCCGCCTCCATGTATCTGCCGGACGCGCTGTACGGGCTGGCCAACAGCCAGTACAGCGCCCACCTGAGCTTCATGGACGGGATCGCCCTGTGGCTGGCCAGCCTTCTGCTGCTGGGCACACCATGGAGGGCCGGGGCCTACGTCATCATCGCCCTGATCGCCCATCTGCAACTGGGTCAGTTGCTGTATTTCTCCTACTTCGGCACCCACTTCCATCCCCAGGCCCTGGGCCTTCTGCCCTCCGAGCTGTACGAGATCGGCCTCACCCTGGGCAGCTTCATCCAGCACCTCTGGCTCCCCCTCGCGCTCGTGCTGGCCTCCGCCCTGATCAATGCCTGGCTGTGGCACGTCAGCCGCGGCCGCGTGTTTGCCTCCGTGCACGCCCCCCTCGTCCTGCTGTTCTTGCTGGCCATCCTGCCCTATCAGGCCTATCACGCCACGGCGGCCCACGACTTCTATCCACAGCCGACTGAAACCTCCCTGCGCAATTCGCTGTACGCGGTCTCGTTCTTCATCGGCCGCAACCTTGCCGCACCCGCCGCCAGGCCGTCGCCCCACTACGCCCCCTATGTCGTGCACGAGAACCCCGCGCCGGAGCCGGCGATCATCGTGCTCGTCATGGGCGAGAGCCTGACCTACAAGCACATGCAGCTGTTCGGCTATGCGCGTGAGACCACACCACGGCTCATGACCTGGCGCAGCGATCCCGCCTTCATCCACCGCCCCGCCATCGCCGCCGGCGTGAGCACCCGGGTCAGCCTGCCGCAGTTCTTCAACATCGTGCGCGAACCCGGCAACCTGGCACAGATCACCCGCAGCGAGACCAACCTCATCCGCCTGGCCCAGACGCGCGGCATGAAGACCTACTACATCTCCGCCCAGACCGCCGACCTCGTGGCCCATACGGGAGGCGAGCGCGCCGATCTTCTCCTCACCCAGGAAGACCTGCGGCCGGACTATGAACGCAAGCGGGACGACGTCCTGCTGGAGCAACTCGCGCGGCTGCCCTTGGACGAACCGGCCCTGATCGTCCTGCACCAACGCAATTCCCACAACCCCTACGAGAAGTCATCCCTGCCGCACTACTGGGCATGGCCGATCGAGGATCTGCCGCGCCATGAGTACGCGGTCAACAGCTACGACAACGCCCTCCGCCATACCGATGCGCTGCTCGATGGCATCCTGCGGCAGTTGCGCGAGCGCAGCCGCCTGCCGGCGTACTTCGTCTTCACTGCCGACCACGGCGAGATGATGGGCGAGCACGGCCGCTATGGCCACACCCTGCTGGAGCCGGATGTCGCCCGGGTGCCCTTCCTGTTCTACGCCACGGACGCGCAGTCCGCCTGGCTGCAGGCGGCCCGCCAGCTGGAGGAGCCGAGCCACTACGAGATCGGGCTCCTGCTCGCCCGCATGCTGGGCTTTCGCATCGACAACCCCAACGACGATGGCCGCACGGTGTTCGTCAGCGGCGCCGACCTCAGCGGTGGGATGGGATGGATGGAAATCGAGCGCAGGCCCGGCCACCCCTTCACGGAGTCGCAGGTTCAGGTCAAGGTGCCGTAGGGGGCGCCCCAGCCTGCGAAACCATCTCGATGATGAGCGCCTCGCCGTCGGCCACGGACCAGCGCACATCCAGGTCGTACAAACGGATCCCGTAGATCCGCCCCGGGGCATCCTGCTGATAAGCCGGGCGCGGGTCGCGCGCAAGCAAAGCCTCGACCAGAGCGGGCAGATCGGGATGCACCGCCGCCCACCGGGCACACTGTTGCCGTGCCACCTCGCCCCAGACCACCCGCAGACGCTCGCCGGGCGCATCCATCGCGAACCCGCCCGCCGCCTCCGGCAGCGCGTCAGCGTAAGGAAGATAGGGTTTGACATCGAGCAGCGGCGTGCCGTCGAGCAGGTCCGCCCCGCGCACCACCAAGCGCACCCCAGCCCCCCACTGCTCCACGGCCTCCAGCCGCACCAGGCTAAGGCCGATCGGATTGGGGCGGTAAGGGGCGCGCGTGGCGAACACCCCAAGCCGGACATTGCCCCCCAGGCGCGGCGGGCGCACGGTCAGGCCCCTCTCGCCCTTGCCGGCGTGGAACCAGGTGATCAGCCACAGGTGGCTGAACCCCTCGATCCCGCGCCAGGCCTCCTCGCGGTCATAGGGTGGCATCAGTTCGACGACCGCGCGCACCTCGTCCACCATCCCCCCCTGACGGGGAATACCGAACTTCTCGCGGAAGGGCGTGCGGACCACGCCGATGGGGCGCAACGACAGGGCATCAAGGCTCATACCGCCCCCGGAAAACCGAGCTGCCGCCAGGCCTCATACACCGTCACCGCCACCGCGTTGGACAGATTCAGGCTGCGCGAGCCCGCGCGCATCGGCAGGCGCAGCCGCTGCCCGGCGGGCAGGCCGTCCAGCACGCCCTGCGGCAGGCCGCGCGACTCCGGCCCGAACAGCAGGACATCCCCCTCCGCGAACCGCACCTCGAACGGACTGGTCTGCCCGCGGGTGGTCATGGCGAACACCCGCGCAGGAAGCATGGTCGCGAGGAAGTCCGGCCAGGAGGGGTGTACCCGCACGGAGGCATACTCGTGATAGTCCAGCCCGGCGCGGCGCAGCTGCGCATCCTCCATGCGAAAGCCGAGCGGCTCGATCAGGTGCAGGGAGGCCCCGGTATTGGCGCACAGGCGGATGACATTGCCGGTGTTGGGTGGGATTTCCGGCTCGTACAGCACCACATGGATCATGCGTCCGCCTCCCCGCTCAGCCAGGCCCGCACCAGGCGCAGCTGACGGCGACTGACCTCGACGGGCCGGGCATATCCGCGCAGATGGAGCCAGTGCCGCCCCTGCCCATCGTGCTCCAGGCGCTCGATGCGGTCCTTGGCCACCAGGGCGGAACGGTGCACGCGCAGGAAGGCATCCCCCACCCTATCCTCAATCTGGCGCAGGGAAAGGTCGAGCACACGCTCACCTTCGGGCAGATGCGCGGTGACGTATTTCTCGTCGGCCTCGAACCAGATCACGGCTTCGGCCGGCAGGATCTGGACCGCGCGACCGACCCGCGCCACCAGGCGCCCCCCCTCCCGGCGCCGCGCGTCCTGGGCGCGGGTCGTGCGCCCGGCGGCAGCGATCGCCTCGCGCAGCTGATCCTGCGAGACCGGCTTGAGCAGGTAATCGACCGCGTGGGTGCCGAAGGCACGCAGGGCGTGCTGAGGGTGCGCGGTGACATAGATCACCGCCGGAGGCCAGTCGAGCGCCGCCAGCCGGGCGCCGATCACAATCCCATCATCCCCCGGCATGTCGATGTCGAGCAGAACGAGGTCGGGCACCTCGCGCTCCAGCGCCTGCCAGAGCGCTTCGCCATCGGCCACGCTGGCCACCACCTCGACATCAGCAAGCTGCCCGAGCATGCGCTCGAGGCGCTCGCGCGCGAGCCGCTCATCGTCGGCGATCAACACCCGCACCCGTCAACCCTCCGCCCGCGGCACGTTCAGGCACACTTCAAACACCCCCCCCTCCCGCATGAATCCCAGCTGCCCCCGGGAACCGAACAGGGCCTCGAGGCGGGCACGCACGTTTTCCAGCGCCATCCCGCTCCCCCCCGCCCCAGTCTCTGCCGGGGCATCCGGCGGCACGCTGTTGCGCACGCGGATGCGCACCCCCGCCCCCTCCGCAGCCTCGACCGCGATCAGGACATCCCCCCCTCTGCGCGCAGGCTCCACCCCATAGCGCACCGCGTTCTCCACCAGGGGCTGGATGGAAAGGGAAGGGACGAATGCAGCCGGCAACGGCTCGGGCAACACCCACTGCACGCGCAGACGCTCATCCAGCCGCATTGACTCGATCGCAAGGTAGGCCCGCACCAGCGCCAGCTCATCGGCAAGGAGGACCGCGCGTGGCCCATCCAGCGCCGCGCGCAGCATCCGCGCCAGCGCTTCCACCATCTGCTCCGCCTCGGCGGGCCGCGTCGGCACCAGGCTCGCGATCGTGTTGAGGGTATTGAACAGGAAATGCGGCCTGATGCGCGCATGCAACGCCTCCAGCTCCGCATCCTTGGCGCGCAGGGCCAGTTCATGCGCCCGCCAGTAGGCATAGAACCCCATCACGCCCATCACCCCCACCACCAGCGCCATGGTGGCGATATGGACGAGGAAGACGGATAAGTCTCCGAGGCCCGCCCCCATATTCCCGAGAATGCGGTGCGAGAGCCCCCCAACCAGCAGGCTCAGCAGCACGAGCGCCAGCACCGCCA
Source organism: Pseudomonadota bacterium (assembly GCA_040758295.1). Lineage (GTDB taxonomy): Bacteria > Pseudomonadota > Gammaproteobacteria > Halothiobacillales > Halothiobacillaceae > Thiofaba. The sequence continues at coordinate 165,660 of JBFLVZ010000029.1, read as the reverse complement.
GCCAGGCCACCTGCACCGGGGCAAGGCGAGCCAGCCACCGCCGCCCCAGGCAGAGGGCCGCAACCCAGCCCAGCACCACCCACTGGATGAACAGCGAGGCCAGCCCCAGGCGCCCCCACCGCTCCCCATCCACCCCAGGCGCCAGAGCCAGCAGGATGGCCACACCCTCGCCGGCCACCATGGCGGCGACATACACCTCGACGCGACAGAAGGCGTCGAGTACGGGACGGGCGCGGACAAAGGAATGAGCGCTCATACGAGGGCTGCCCCCCCGACGGGGCCAGTCCTTACCCCCCCCACGATCAACAAGGGGATGGACAGGGCCCAGGCATGACCGCGAGAGGTGTTCCCACCCTCATGAAGATGAACCGCAGGGATCACCAGCACACGGCCGGGGTGCGGCTCTCGCCAGCGGCGCCAACAGTCAGCGTCATGGTGACGCACGCCGGATCGCTGCCCGTCGCCAAGGTCGCGGTGGCGATGAAACCCGCCGCATCGGCCGCGATGATCGCGAGGTTGTAATAACCCTCGGCGGAGGTTGACGGCAGGCCGAGCGTAGCCAGGTTGTTCGTGTACGTGGCATGGTTGACCCGGTGCTTTTCTTCGGCCAACTGGATCTTCAGCAGCGCCTCCTTGGCATCGGAGCGCTTGGCCTTGCGCACGGATTCCTGGTAGCTCGGATAGGCGATGGCGGCCAGAATCCCGACCACGGCCACGACGATCATCAATTCGACCAGGGTGAAGCCGCGTGCGCGGCAGGTTCGGAACGTCATGGGCAAGCCCTCCTGCACCTTGAAGACCATGCTTTGATGGCGGAAGAATAGCAAACGCTCGCCTGCGCATCCCGACCCCACCCCCTCCGTCCGACAAGCGGAAGGATTCGATGCCCGAGCGGTCGGGCTACGGTGTGCTTCCGCCCTATACTTTCCTCACGTCATTCCCGGATGCGCTTGCCATGACGGAACGCACACCCCAAGGCTTCACCCTCCTCGAACTGCTGGTCACCATCGCGGTGATCGGGGTGCTGGGTGCCCTGGCCTACCCCATCCTCGATGTGATCGACAAACGCAGGGTGCAGGGCGCCGCCGAGGAGATCTACGGCATGGCCCAGTACGCCCGCTCGGAGGCCATCAAGCAGTCGCGCGACATGTTCCTGGTCGCCCAGAAGGCCGGCACCGCCTGGTGCGTCGGGGTCAGCGAAGTCGCCAATTGCGATTGCACGGTCACGGATCCCGGTGCGGCAAACGCCTGCATCGTTGCCGTGGATAATGGCGGCGCGCAGCAAAACGTGCTCAAGACCATCACCAGCGCGGCCTTCCCCCAAACCACGATGGCCAGCGATGCCCTCGCATCCACCTTCGACCCGGTGCGCGGCACGGTGACCGGCAACGGCACGGTGACGCTGGTCCACGCCACCAAGGCGGACCTCGGCCTGAGCATCGTCATCAGCACCATGGGACGCATCCGTATCTGCATCCCGGCCGGCAAGACGCCGATGGGAGGATATGCCGCATGTTCATGAACCCCCTCCATCGCCAGCGCGGCGTCACCCTCGTCGAGCTGATGGTCGGCCTCACCGTCGGCCTGATCGTCATCGGCGTCGTGGGCTCCCTCTTCCTGACCACCATGGGCGGCAGCAACGACAGCCTGCGCTCCATGAAGCTGAACCAGGAGCTCCGCACGGCGCTGGACTACATGGCGGCCGACATCCGCCGTGCCGGCTATTGGTCCGCAGCGGCCGCCGCGAACAATCCCGCGGCGAACCCTTACATGGCCCGCACCGGCACCGCCACCGACGTGTTCGTCGGCAATGGCTGCATCCGCTACAGCTATGATCGCGACGACGACGGCACCATACCCCGCTTCGGTTTCAGGCTGCAGGGCGGTGCCCTCCAGGTCCCGCAGAGCACCGCGCTTGGCGCAGCCAATGGCACCAACGACAACTGCAATGAAGGTACGTGGGAGGCACTGACCGACCCGAACACCGTCGTCATCGACGAGCTGACCTTCAGCACCGAAGGCTCCCAGTGCCGCAACCTCAACCAGACGACAGGCACCCCCCCCGCACCCGTCACATGGGAGGCCCCGGACGGCAGCACCACCCCCGCCTGCGCAGACACCACGGCCACCGGCTATGCCGCGCCGACCGCGGGCGACCAGCTGGTCGAGACCCGCCAGATCACAATCCGGCTGGTGGGCCACCACGCCCGGGACGCCAACACCACACTCGCCATTGAGGAGAGCATCAGGCTCCCGAACAACCGGGTGCTGAGTGCGCCATGACCGGAGTCGCCCGCATGAACGCCATGCCGAAACACGCATCCCCACCCCGTCGTCAGCAAGGCGTCGCAAGCCTCCTGGTCGCGCTGGTGCTGCTCGTCGCAACCACCCTGATGGTGCTCTTCACGGCGCGCTCGGCCTTCATGGAGCAGCGCATCTCCGGCAACGAGATCCGCGCGAAGCAGGCCATGCAGGCCGCCCAGGCCGGACTGGACTATGCCCTGGCCTATCTGGGCGAACCCGGCGGGCTCGACCAGAATGGCAACGGCACCGTCGACACGGTCAATGCGATCGACTTCGACAGCGACGGCGACGGCGACGGCACCAAGGAAGCCTCCTTCAGGGTGTTGTTCTGCAACACGGACGCGGACATCCCCCCCTGTCCCGCGACCCCTGCGGACGCCTTCGCCTGCGACTCCGGCGCATTGAGCCTTACACAGAAGGCCGCCCGCGTCGTGTCATGCGGCTGGAGTGACGACAACTCCGCCCGCCATGTGGTGACCTCGCTGATCCTCGGCGTTTCCGCCCTCTCCAACCCACCCACCAACCCCCTGATCGCCAAGGGAACCGCCTTCGTGGGGGGCAGCGCCTCCGTCGTGAACCAGTTCAACAACCTGACCGTCTGGTCCGGCAACAGCCTGGCCGGGGCCAGCGGCCTCGGCGCGGGCCAGACCTTCATCCGCGACCCCGACCTCCCTCCCCCCCCGCTTCCCGACCTGGACGATCCCAGCACATGGGACGAGTACGCCGCGGCCAACCCCCTGCCGCCGACCAACACGAACTGGCAGTGCAACAACCCCGAAGCCGGCTATGTCTGCACCACCAACAGCAACGTGCTGGGACCCGACGTGATCGAATCGGACTCCACCCTGGCCCACCTGACGGACGCCCAGTTCTTCGAGGCCTTCTTCGGCATGTCGGAGGACATCTACAGGGCGACACTGCCCACCCGAGAGGTGACCGGATCGCTATCCGGGTCTGCGGGAAACGAAGTGATCTGGGTCGATGCGTCATCGGGCACAGCCACCCTTAGCGGCACCTTCGGCAGCCGTCTCAATCCGGTCGTCCTGATCGTCGATGGCAATGCCGCCATGCAGGCCAATACCACGATCTACGGCGTCCTGTTCGTCACCGGTGACCTGAATGTCGCCGGCACCCCGAATACGTATGGGGTCACCGTGGTGCGCGGCTCGATCACCGGCAGCGGCAGCATGACGATATTTTACGACCCTCTCTCGGTGGCGGGGGCCGGCCAGCTGTCCGTACCCGGCCTCGCACCGGGCACGTGGCGGGACTGGCCCGATTGATCGGCTAGCCGCCCACAGCCAATGCACTCCATGGAGAACCAGCCATGAACACCACCCACCACCAGCGCGGGTTCACCCTGCTCGAGGCACTTGTCAGCGTCGCGGTGCTCTCGCTCGGGATGCTCTCCGTGGCCAAGCTGCACAGTGACCTCATGGCGTCCAGCGGCCTGTCCAAGGCCCGTACCGAGGCAGTACAGCTGGCAGAAAGTGAGCTCGAACAGCTGCGCAACATGATGCTCGAAAGCCAATTCAACGCCATCACCGATGTTACCGGCGGTGCAGCTGTCACCGTGACCGGCACCAACGCCACCTTCACCCTGCAGCGCGAGGTGACCGACGCAACGGCCCCCACGCGTAAGAACATCGCTGTCACCGTGAGCTGGAACGACCCCAAGGAGGGCACCCAGACGGTGCGGGTCAGCGGCTTGCTGGCCTGGAATGACCCGGCCCTGGGCCTGCTGGCTGGCGGAGGCGGACAGGGAGGAAACATCGGCCGCATCAGCCCTCCGACGGGAGCCGCCACGCAAGGAGGGCGCGAATACACCAACCTCCCGACCGGGGCTGTGACCAATACCCTGCCTGACGGCACCACATCGGACGGCACCTATACCTATGATGCAGCAGACGGAAAACGCGAGCTGCTCGTGTGGGATGCCGACAAAAACAAGTACGTCGCGGTCCTGACCGTGGCCCCCAACAAGGGTTTCAGCACGATCAGCGGCAGGGTCTACAGCACCAGTCTTCCGTCCAAGAAAGACCCGACAGGCTATCCATTCTTTAGCGGAAAGCCGACCGCGCAAACGACCTATGTCATGTCATCCGATGCGTCCTATTGCGCGAACGTGTTTGCCTCGCCGCTCATCACCGTCGGCAGCCAATACATCGGCTTCCAGTACAAGTGCTACTTCGGCGCAGGCTGGTACGGCAACATCGGCATCGTGCGGACCGACGCCGTCTCCCCCAGCGAGCGGGTCTGCGTAGGCAGGCCCAACGAACCGGTAGACGCCACCCGCATGGACAGCGAGCACCCTGCCCTCAGCACGGTACGCATGTATCGCGGTTTCAAGCTGCTGGGCGACGGACACACCCAATCCACCGGCATCGGCATTGATCCGAGCACGGGCAACTACACCCCCACCGCTTACACCGGGCATGACTTTCTCCTGACCGTGATCAGCGGCAACCCCGTCGACAGCTCCTGCAACGCCCGCCTCCAGCTGGTGGATGCGACTACCCCGTTTGGCAACAACGTCGGACGCGGCTTCTGCTTCACCTCGGACTGCCCACCCGATCCCCTGTCGACCATCGTGTCGGCCACCACCACCATCAGTGGAACGGTCACAGGAGGTGTCGCCGACGTCACCTACGTGACGGACATCACCGTCGCCGGGGGCGTCGGCACCTGCGAATTCGATGCGGACAGCTACAGCTGCGTGATCGACTGGAAGGGCTGGACCGGCACGACATGGACAGGTGACATGAGCTTCACGGTGGCCGGTGGGTCGGTGTGCGCGGAGGCTGGCCCCGGCAGCCTTACCGACAACAAGATCACCTTCACCGGGGTCACCTCCGATACGACCGCGATCACGGAGGACGTCACCTTGTGCCCGTCGACGCCCTGATCGTTATTCAGACGCCCCGGAACCAGAATCGCCCCGCCACTGCGGGGCGATTTTTATCCGGATCAGCACCGTCAGTCCGAGCGGCTGGTAGTGAATTCGGTTTGAGCGAGCACGCCAAGCCTTCGGCATGGCCAAGCACTCCGCCCTGAAGGATTCTGTGTAAGTTCATAAACCTTTGGCACTCCTCATTGACAGGAGGAGAGCCATGCAGATTCTGGATATCGACTTGATTTCATGGCAGAGTTGTGGTCCGCACTCTCGGCTCAAGGATAGATCATGAGGGCCTTCATGCCACGACAGCGTCACGAGAGGGGCTTCACCCTGATCGAGTTGCTGGTGACCATCGCGGTGATGGCCATCATCATGGGCCTCGCCGTGCCGAGTTTCATGTCCACCATGGCCGGCGCCCGCCTGACCGCGGCGGCCAACGAGCTGCTGGCCGCCATTCAGCACACCCGATCAGAAGCCATCCGCCGCGGCGTACGCGTCACCCTGTGCAAAGCGGGGAGTGCGACCAACCAGTGTGATACCACTGCAGCAACCCAGTGGGGCGATGGCTGGATGAACTTCACCGATCCCGTGGCGCAAACGCCCCCGCAGGTCGACGCTGCAAGCAGCATCCTCGTCAGGGGCGGTGGGCACCTTGCCCCAGACATCGTCATCGCAGGAGGAAGCGGCAGCGCCACCGCGCTCTACGTCTCCTTCACCCCCGACGGCGTAAGCAAACTCATGAACGGCGGCTTTCTCGCCGGGACGATCCGCGTCTGCTCCACGTCGAGCAGCCTCGACAATGATCACCGTGCACGCGACATCGTGATCAACAGCACCGGCCGCGCCACCATCCAGCGCCCGACCGGGATCGCGGCAACCTGCCCCTCCCCCTGATCGACCAAGGACACGTCATGAAGACACCGTCCCGTCCCTCCATGCAGCGCGGCGCCGGACTCATCGAAGTCCTGGTCGCCGCGCTCGTCCTGTCCATCGGGCTGCTGGGCATCGCGGCCCTCCAGGCCAATGCACTGAAGAACAGCCAGAGCAGCCTCGCGCGCAGCCAGACAGTCATGCTGAGCTATTTCATGCTCGACGCCATGCGCGTGAACCGCGCGGCGGCCGTGAGCGGGCAATACGACCTGGGCAAGACGTGCACCGTGGTCGCGGACGCCGGCAACCTGATCTCCCATGACCAGCATGTATGGCTGCAGGCCATCAAGGATCTGCTTGGAGACCATCCCGCCTCGTGCGGCGAGATCGATTGCCAGGGCGCCGACTGCATGGTCCGGATCTATTGGGACGACTCGCGCGGAACCGCGGGCAGCGCAAGCCAGATGGTCGAAACGAGGACCCGCCTATGATCACCGGGCTCGACAACAACGCTATCCGGCTCTCGACGGCCGTACCCCGAAGGGCGGAATCCAGGAGTGGATTCCGCAACACGGCACGAGGCTTCTCCTTGGTCGAGCTGATGATCGCCCTTGTGCTGGGGCTGCTGGTCGTCGGGGCGGTCGTCAGTGTCTTCATCACCAACCAGCAGGCCTTCCGCACGGCCGAGAACATGGCACGGATGCAGGAAAATGCGCGTTTTTCGTTCGAAGCGTTGGCGCGGGAGATGCGTGAGAGCGGCGGCACCCCCTGCGGGGCGACCGCGGTCGCGAGTGTCCTCAATGGCGGCGGGGGCTGGTGGGACTGGGGCAACGGCCCGCTCATCGGCTACGACGGCAACCAGGCCAGCCCCCAGCCGTTTGGCAGCGGTCCGGGCCAGCGGGTCAACGGGACGGATGGCGTGCTGGTCCTCACGGCGAGTCTGTTCGAGGGGGTGGTCATCACCAATCACAACGCGGCCGCCGCGCAATTCACGGTGAACATGGCCAACCACGGCATCCAGGACGGTGACATCGTCATGGCCTGCGACAGCCAGTCCGCTGCCATCTTCCAGGTGACCAACGCCAACCAGGCCAATGCGACCATCGTTCACAATACCGGCACGGGCGCCCCCGGAAACTGCAGCAAGGGCCTGGGGCTGCCGACGGTCTGCACTGCCAATGGCACGCCGAAGAGCTTCGCGAACGGCGGCCTGATCGCGCAATACAGCGCATCGTTCTGGTACATCGGCAACAACCCCCGTGGGGGGCGGTCCCTCTATCGGCTGGGCTTCACCGGCGCCCCCTCACCTCAGGCGCAAGAAATCGCCGATGGGGTCACGGACATGCAGATCGAATACCTCACTGCGGCAGCAGGAAGCCCGCCGACACTGGCCAACGGCTACGTCGCCGCCTCCGCCATCGCCGACTGGGATGACGTCGTCGCTGCGCGCGTCACCCTCACCATGGAAACGGGTGATCGGGTTGGCGTCGACGGCAACCCCATCACCCGCCCATTCATGCACCTCATCAGCCTGCGTAATCGGGAGTATGTGCCATGACCCGCCCATTCATCCTGCAGTGGGGCCCATCCATGGTGTCCATCCTTTGGGGGGCGCTCCACATCCGAACGCTGCGGCGCGCGCCACGAACTCCTTTCCGGCCACCATGCCAAACCCCTCGGGCGAAGGCAGCCGTCGGGATGCTCCGCCATCAGCAGGGGGCTGCGCTCATCGTGGCGCTGATCCTGCTGCTGATCATGAGCATCCTCGGCATCAGCAGCGTGCGGACGACGGTCATGGAAGAAAAAATGGCTGCGGCAAGCCATGACCGCAGCCTCGCGTTCCAAGCGGCCGAAGCGGCCCTGCGCGCCGGCGAGGCCGTGGCCCTTGCGCAGTCGACAGCCTCCCCCAAAAACGCCGCTTTTCCCGACGCCGGACTGTACACGAACGCCAACACCAATTGCGAAACATCCCCCTGCAACGCCCAGGGGCTGTGTGCGCAACCCGACCCCGACTGTACGTCCCGCTGGCTCGATCCAGGTTTCGGCCATTGGGCCGATGCGCCCAAGGTCAACGACATCGCAGGCACCCCCCAGTATTTCGTCGAATATCTCGGCAACACCTTTCCCTGCACCCCGGGCGACATCACCAGCCCTGCGAGTTGCGCGAATTACCGCATCACGGCGCGCAGCAATCCGGGCCAGGGGCGCGCAAGCGTCGTTCTACAGTCTATTTTCCTGACGAACTGAGGGAGCCGTGCCATGAAACTTCGCCTCACCCCCCTCGTTTTGGCCCTGGGCATCGGTCATTTACCCACCCTTGCCCTCGGCGCCCTGGACATCCCCGTTGTCCCGCTCCAGACGGGATCCGCCGTCGCGCCAAACCTGTTTTATATGCTTGATGACTCCGGCAGCATGCAATGGGAAATCATGCCGGAGAACTATTTGTACGCTTACTACATGTTTCCGCCACCAGGCGAAGGACAGGGAAAGGATTATGGGGGAGCTCACGTCTATGGCGGAAGCATGTACCCCTATATCGTCATGAAATTTGACACAGCCACGGATGAGTCTGTCTATTTGCGCTCATCGACGGTCAACGTCGTCTATTACAACCCGCAACAAAACTACGTTCCGTGGGCCAATCACGATGGCACGAGCTTCGCCAACGCGTCGCCGACCAATGCTTATTTCAACCCCTATGAACCAGGACGGGGCAGCCTCGACCTCACGGCAAAGCAAACCCGATCCGCCTACTGGAACAACGACGACTGGGATTCACACACCTTCTGGCCCATGACGTTTTACGTATACAAGGGCACAGGAGACCCGCTAAGCAAGAAAAGCTACATTCGCTACCAGTACCGTGGCGATACCCTTTACCAATGGGACCTCGCCAAAAAAAGCAGCACAGAGAAGTCCGTTAGTTCCACACCCTGGGGGCGCTCTGTAACGCAAGAGGTGCAGAACTTCGCCAACTGGTTCAGTTTCTACCGCTCCCGGATCCTTGCCGTGCGTGCGGGTACCAGTCTTGCCTTCAGCACCCTCGGCGACAATTATCGCGTTGGATTCGCCACCATCCACCAAACCGGCTGGAAACACCCCCCGGCCAATAACAATGGCTTTAACGCCTCCGAGCGGCAGGATTTCTACACCCGCCTGTTCCAAACGCCGATCAGCACGTCCGGTACCCCCCTGCGCTCGGGCCTGGATGCGATCGGCAAGCAGATTGAAACCAATCTCGACTATTTCCGCCCCGATCCTGCTCTCTCCTGCCGCCAGAACTTCACCATCCTGACCACGGATGGCTACTGGAACGATAGCGACATCAACGGTGGTTCGGTGGGCAACGAGGACAACTCGGATGGCGACACGCTCACCCACGCGGACGGTCAAACCACCTATCAGTACAAGGCTGCCCGCCCCTTCCGGGATGACTGGAGCAACACCCTCGCCGACGTCGCCATGGAGTACTGGAAACGCGACCTGCGCACTGACCTCAAGAACGATGTCGCGACCACCACGGCCGACCCGGCCTTCTGGCAGCACATGACCACCTATGCCCTCTCCCTTGGTGTGAACGGCAGCCTCGACCCCCAGACCGACCTGCCCGCATTGACCTCCGGAGCAAAGAGCTGGCCCAAGCCGACCAGCTCCGATGCCGCCAAGTCGGACGACCTATGGCATGCCACGGTCAATGGCCATGGGGAATTCGTCGCGGCGCAAGACCCGCGGGAGTTTGCCGAGGGCTTGAAGAAAACGCTCGGTTCCATCTCAAACCGGGTTGCAGCAGCATCCAACGTGGCGGGGAACAGCACCAAGATCGATACCGGCAGCATGGTGTATCAGGCCCGCTACAAGTCCGGTGTGTGGACAGGCGAGCTCCTGGCCTACGCGGTCACGCAGAGCGGGGCAGCCCCCACGCCAAGCTGGAACGCCTCCAGCCTGCTGCCCGACGCCAGTAGTCGCAATATTTTCTCGATGACCTCCGGCGGGACGAAAATCACCTTCACCTGGAGCCAGCTAGACAGCACACAGCAGGCCGAACTCACGTCACCGGACGTGCTCGACTATCTGCGCGGCGACCAGAGCCAGGAGCAGAACCAGGGGGGCAGCTTCCGCAACCGCGAAGGGCGGCTGGGCGATATCATCGACTCGTCGCCGGTTTACTCCAAGGCCACGGATACCCTGTTTGTGGGGGCCAACGACGGCATGCTGCACGCCTTCGACGCCCGCACGGGGGAAGAACGCTTTGCCTACGTGCCCCTGGGGGGCTATCCCTATCTGAAGCAGCTTTCCGACCCGAACTATGGCCACAGGTATTTCGTCGACGGCGAAATGGCCGTCAGCGATCCTGCGGAGACAGGCGGCCAGGCCTTCCTTGTCGCTGCCCTGGGGCGCGGCGGCAAAGGCCTGTTCGGGCTGGACGCCACCACCCCTGGCAGCTTCCAGAAGGCAGACGTACTCTGGGACCGCACCGCTGATAATAGCGACCCCGATATGGGCTACATCCTCGGCAAACCGATCATCGCCAAGGTGGACGGCCTGGGCTGGCGCGTCATCACCGGCAACGGCATCAACAGCAGCAACGAGCGGGCCGTGCTCTACGTCATCGACCCGGCGACGGGCGCCATCAACGCCAAGATCGATACTGGCGTAGGCTCATCCACCCAGAGCAACGGCCTGTCCAGTCCGGGCATCTACGACGCGGACGGCGACGGTGATGTCGATGTCGCCTATGCCGGGGACCAGCTGGGCAATCTGTGGAAATTCGATCTTACCGCCCGTAGCCTCGCCCTGGGCGGCCAGCCGTTGTTCGTGGCCAAGAATGGCAGCGGTCAGCGCCAGCCGATCAGCGGCACGCCCCTGGCGATCAAGAACACCACGGCGGGCGACCCCCATATCGGCAAGACCTTTGTCTTTTTCGGCACGGGCCGCTATCTGACCACCGATGACCCCAACGACCAGAGCGTGCAAAGCTGGTATGGGCTGATCGACGAGGGCTCCCCCCTTGGCGGGCGTTCCCAGTTGCGCCAGCGCACTATCGACATGGCGACAACGCAGAGCGGCAAGCTGGTCCGGACCTTCTCGAAGGCCAGTGCCAACGACATGGTGGGGATGCAGGGCTGGTATGCGGACCTTGTGACCGATAACGTTGCCGAAGGCGAGCGCATGATCGGCACGCAAACCTTCTTGAAAGCCGTCAACCCGGTCTTGATGGCCAGCAGCCGCATCCCCGAGGGGGACAGCTGCACACCGGGCGGACGCGGCTACCTCAATGCCATCGCCCCCTTCACGGGGGCAAACCCTGGATTCATCTTCTTCGATGTCAACGACGATGGGAAATTCGACGCCAGCGATCAGCGCAATAACGATCCTATCGCCTCGATCGACCTTGGCGTGGGCATGCCCACCGATCCGGTGTGCATCGGTGACCAGTGCTTCGTTTCGGGCTCAACCGGTGATCTTGGACGCGTGCGCATCAATCTTGGCGGCGCCACCACCCCACGACGCATCGGCTGGCGTGAAATCGTCATCGACTGAATACCGCGGATTCGGAATCATGCACAGGCAGGTTGCCATGCTCGGAATATACCTTTCACGCATTACCAAGCTCGCGGCCCTAGGGGGCGCGCTCTCCCTGCTGGCCCTGCCCTGCGTCCAGGCCGAAGAGCCGCGACGCCCGATGCCTCTCCTGCTTGAGGAGGGTGGGAACCTGAACTACTTCGACCCGGCCACCATGACGCTCAACATCCAGGGGCGCCCCTACCGCATCGACCCGGCAAGCACGCGGGTCGTCGTCATTTCCGCACAGGGCTCGCGCGAGCTGCCCGCAGGACAGCTCGGTGACCTGGCTGAGCGTCTCGACAGACTCCGGGGCCGGCCGCTGTCCTTCCAGTCAGGCCCGGATGGCAGGTTGGAATTGCTCGTCCTGGATGAGGCCCGTGCCGGCTCATCCCCCGCCCCATGAAGCCCGCCGGAATCACGCCATGAAATCAAGCAGGGGGTTCACACTCATCGAGTTGATGATCGCCGTGGCCATCGTCGGCATCCTCGCCGCCATTGCCTACCCGGGCTACCAGCAGTATGTCCTCAAGACACGGCGGGCCGCCGCGCAGGGCTGCCTGCAGGAACTCGCTCAATGGATGGAGCGTTATTACACCAGCAACATGACCTACGCCAACGCGAGTCTGCCGCAGACGTCATGCCGCAATGATCTCGGAGACTTCTATGCCTTCGCCTTCAGCGGCACCCCTGATGGGGCATCCTATACCCTCCAGGCCGTGGCCCAGGGGAGGCAGGCCGATGATGAGGCGGGAGGCACGAGCTGCAGCCCCCTCACCCTCGATCACCAGGGCTCACGCAGCCCCGCGGCGTGCTGGAGTCGCTAACGGGGCGATTTTCTGGGCCGCCTCCAGCCCTCGCGGCTGGTCTGTGGCACACGCGACAGGGCGAGTGAACCTTCCGCAACATCCTTCGTGATGGTGCTGCCGGCGCCGATGGTGGCGCCCGCGCCCACCGTGACGGGGGCGACGAGCTGGGTGTCGGAGCCGACGAAGACGTCGTCACCGATCACCGTCTTGTGCTTGTTGGCCCCATCGTAATTGCAGGTGATGACCCCGGCGCCGATATTGCAGCCGGCACCGATCTCCGCGTCCCCGATGTAGGTCAGGTGGTTGGCCTTGCTGCCGACACCGATGCGGCTGGCCTTCACCTCGACGAAGTTGCCGATGTGCACCTGGTCCGCCAGGGATGTGCCGGGGCGGAGACGGGCGAAGGGGCCGATCACGGCGCCCGCGCCGATGCTTGCCCCCTCGAGGATGCTGTGGGCGCGGATTTCCACCCCCTCACCCAGCACCACGTCCCTGAGGATGCAACCAGGACCGATGGTCACATCCGGGGCAAGCACCACCTCCCCCTCCAGCACCACGTTCACGTCGATGAACACATCGCGCGCCGGGACCACGCGGCCGCGCACGTCCAGCCTTGCGGGGTCGGCCAGGGTGACACCCCCGTCCATCAGCAGGCGCGCCTGATGCCCCTGGTAGACGCGCTCAAGCTGGGCGAGCTGGGCACGGTTGTTGACCCCCGCCACCTCGTCCGCATCCTGCGCGAGGACGGCCTCCACCCCGCCCTGCTGCGCCGCCATGCCGACCACGTCGGTCAGGTAGTACTCGCCCTGCGCGTTGTCGCGCGAGAGGCGGCCCAGCCAGGCGCGCAGCTGCCCTGCACGCGCGGCCATGAGACCGGTATTCACCTCATGGATGGCGCGCTGCTCGGGCGCGCAGTCCTTCTCCTCGCGGATGCCGACCACCCGACCGTCGTCCTCGCGCAGGATGCGGCCGTAGCCGTGCGGATCAGCCAGTTCGACGGTGAGCAGGGCGAGATCGGCGCGGGCCAGCCCCTCGACCAGCGCCCGGCAGGTGTCCGGGCGGATCAGCGGTACGTCGCCGTACAGGATCAGCACCCGCGCATCATCGGGAATGGCGGGCATGGCCTGCATGACCGCATGGCCGGTGCCGAGCTGCTCGGCCTGCACGGCCCAGCCGACCTCGCGGTGGGCCAGGCGCTGGCGCACCTGGTCCGCGCCATGGCCGATGACCACGTGCACCCGCTCGGGCGCGAGGGTGGCGGCAGCGTCCAGCACATGCTCGAGCATGGGGCGGCCCGCAATGGGATGCAGAACCTTGGGCATGGACGAACGCATGCGCGTGCCCTGGCCGGCGGCGAGGATGACGACGTGTAGGGGCATGGTGGTGGGCAGGTGAAACATGAAAGGGTGGATTATCGCGGCCTGAAGCCGTGCCTACAACGATGCCCGCCCATCGACCGCAGGCCCACAGACCCTGTAGGAGGCCCGCCCTCCAGGCTGTGTCAAAAGCCTTTGACACAGCCTGGATTGGCGAGCCATGGACGGCTCGCGCGAGAAACAATCACGATAAGTGATCGATTCTCGGAGCCCGTCGCGGGCGTGTACCGCGACGAGGCGAGTTTCAAAAGGGCAGGACAGCCCTTTTGAAACAGTCTGCCTCGGGCCGATGCGTGGGGGCTGATCGCGCCCGGAGCGGCGCTCCTACAGAAGACATCAAGCCGACCTTTCGCCGCCCCCACAACCCTCAATCCGCCAGCGGCAGGTGCACCGCGCGCCACAGGCGGTAGTAGGCCTGCGCGGCCTCCGAGCGCGGCTGACCGTAGACCACCGGCACGCGGCTGACGGTCTGGCGCTCGATCTCGCTGCTGGCGGGGATGGCCTCGGGCAGCAGTTCGGGCAACGCCTCGCCGTGCTGGTCGACGAAGTCGCGGTGCAGGCCGCGGCGGCGGTCGACCTGGCTCAGGAAGGCCTGCATCCGGGGTGCCTTGGCACGCGCCGCCAGCGCCTCGCGCACCTGCAGGGCGGCGCGCAGGGACAGTGGCGCGGGGATCAGCGGCACGAGCACCTCATCCGCCGCGGCGAAGATGTTGTCGGCCATCAAGCCGAGGCCAGGGGGGCAGTCCAGCACCACATGGTCGAAGCGCCCCGCCAGCGGCTCGAGCAGACGGGCGAGGCGCTCGCCCGAGTGCTTCATCTCCGCCATTTCGAGCGCAAGATTGGCAAGTTCGGGGCCATTGGGCCAGAGCATCAGGCCACGGTAACGGGTGGCGATCAATCGCTCGTCGAGGTCCTTGCCCTTGAGAGCACGGCGCACCCCACCCTCCGGCACATTCCCCTCCAGCATCCAGGTCGCCGCGCCCTGGGGGTCGAGGTCGAACAGCAGGGTGCGCCGCCCCTGCAGGGCGGACAGGGTGGCGAGGTTGACGGCCGTGGTGGTCTTGCCCACCCCACCCTTGACGCTGTACAAGGCCAGGACGCGCATGGCGCCTCTCCCGGAAAGTCATGACCCTTTCATACTATGTTTCTGCCGCGCAAAAATCGAACCCAGGGGGCTGCACATGATGACCACGGCCGAAACCCTCGCTGAGCTGTTCCGCGAACGCGTCCGGCTCAGCCCGGAAGCGCCTGCCTACCGGGTCTTCGACCATGCGCGCGGAGACTGGGCCGAACTGAGCTGGCGGGCGATGGATAAGCGGGTCGCCAGCCTGCGCAGCGCCCTCGCCCTTGAGGCGCTGGCGCGCGGCGAGCGGGTGGCGCTGATGCTGGAGAACGGCCCGGACTGGATCGCCTTCGACCTCGCCGCGCAGGGTTTGGGACTCGTCAGCGTGCCGCTGTACGTCGACGACCGGCCGGACAACGTGGCCTTCATCCTGCGCGAGACCGGGGCACGCATCCTGCTGCTGCAGAACGGTTTGCAATGGTCGCGGCTGGCGCCGGTTCTGGCCGAGGAGGATGTGGCAACCCTCAAACGCATTGTCACCCTCCGGCCACTTGCCACAGACGATCCGCGCGTGGTGGACCTGGATGCCTGGTGCGCCCAGGCCGCAGGCCCGCCCCCCCCAACCCCGGCCATCGCCCCGGACGACCTGGCCACCATCGTCTACACTTCGGGCACCACGGGGCGGCCCAAGGGTGTCATGCTCAGCCACCGCAACATCCTCGCCAATGCCCGCGCGGCGGCCAGCCTGATCGACATCGGCCCCAACGACCGCTTCCTCTCCTTCCTGCCGCTCTCCCATATGCTCGAACGCACGGCCGGCTGTGTGCTGCCCATGCTGTGCGGCGCCGAGGTCACCTTCGCGCGTTCCATCCAGCAGCTGGGCGAGGACCTGCGCGAGGTGCGACCGACCCTCCTGATCTCCGTGCCGCGCATCTACGAGCGGGTCGCGCGCCGCATCCAGGCCGGGCTGGCGCGCAAGGGATGGTTTGCGCGCCTCCTGTTCCGCACCGCCGTCGACGTGGGCTGGCGCGCCTTCGAACACCGGCAGGGGCGTGCGCGCTGGCACCCAACCCTGCTGCTCCAGCCGCTGCTGCACCGCGTGGCCGGCCGGCCGGTGCTGGACCGGCTCGGCGGTCGCCTGCGGCTGGCCATCTGCGGCGGGGCACCGCTGCCGCCCGATATCGCGCGCCTGTTTCTCGGCCTCGGCCTGCCGCTTTTGCAGGGCTACGGTCTGACCGAGACCGCCCCGGTGATCAGCGTCAACCGGCCGGACGACAACCTCCCCGCCAGCGTCGGACGCCCCCTGCCGGGGGTCGAGGTCCGCCTGGGCGAGCAGGACGAGCTGCAGGTACGCGGCCCGAACGTGATGCTCGGCTACTGGCACAACACGGCGGCCACCCGCGCCCTGTTCACCCCGGACGGCTGGCTGCGCACGGGGGATACGGCACGCATTGATGCTGCAGGACACATCTTCATCACCGGACGGCTCAAGGACATCCTCGTGCTCGCCAGCGGCGAGAAGGTGCCGCCCGCCGACATGGAGCTCGCCCTGCTCGGCGACCCGCTGTTCGAGCAGGTGATGGTCATCGGTGAGGGCCGCCCCCACCTCGCCCTCCTGGCCGTACTCAACCCGGAGGAGAGCGAACCGCTGCTCCGCGCCGCAGGCGTCGACCCCACCGTGCCCGCATCCCTGGAGGATCGACGGGTGGAGAAGGCCGTGCTCGCCCGGGCCAACCGGGCGCTGTATGCCTTCCCAGGCTTTGCCAAGCTGCGCCGCGCCCTGCTGTTCGATCGGCCCTGGACGGTGGAAGAAGGCCTGCTCACCCCCACGCTCAAACTCAAGCGGCCAACCATCCTGGCGCGCCATGCCCAGCGCATTGATGCCCTCTATGCCCGGCATGACTGAGCCGCAGGCCTTGAGGCGCCTCCTGCTCCCGTGGTGGCCGCCCCTCCTCCTCGGCACGCTCTGGGGAACCCTGCAAGCGCTCGGCGGGCCTGCCCTCTGGGGCCATGAGCGCCAGGCCATCGGGGATGGGCAGGTCTGGCGCCTGCTGACCGGCCAGCTCGTCCACCTGAACGCGGTACACCTGGCCCTCAACCTGCTCGGTCTGGCCGGGGTGATGGCGGTGTGGGCCCGGGAGCTAACGCCACCGTTGACCCTGCTCGGGATGGTGTTGGGCAGCGCCTGTACGGTGGGCCTTGGCCTGTGGCTGCTTGCACCGGAGGTGGCCTGGTACGCCGGGGCCTCCGGTGTCCTGCACGGGCTGTTCGCGGCTGGCATCGTCCTGGCCACGGAAACCGGCCGGGCGCTTCGCACCGCTGCCGCCTTGGGGCTGCTGCTCAAACTGGTGCTGGAGGCACGGTTGAACACCGGCACCGCCGGGCTGATCGGGGCGCCGGTGATCCATGTCGCGCACCAGTTTGGCGCCTTCGGCGGGGGGATGAGTGCTCTGGTCTGGCGGCTGCTACGTCGGTCATCGCAAGCAACGGGACCGGGGGTCGGGGGGTAGGAACGCCGCCCTCGCCGCGACATGCGGTTCCATCGGCCCGAGGGCGGGCCTCCTACGCCCACTCTACGCCCACTCTACGACCTCGAGCGATCAGGAGCGCGTACGGATGCGCCGCCCAAGGGCCAAGCCCGCCAGCCCCAGCAGCGCCCAAGCCCCAAGCGCCCCGCCTCCGCCAGAGGTCGGTGCTGGAGCGGCCTGGGTGGTGCTGGTGAAGTTTGCGCTCACCCCGCCCACCATCAGGGTGCTTGTCACCGAGGTGCTGTACGTCACGGCCGAGGTATGGCGCACGCATACACTCTGCCCGTCGCTCACCTCCCCAGGGTTGCGGGTGAAGCTCTGCGTGCAGCCCAGGCTGTATTCGCCATTCTGGACGCTGATGGAGGTGGCATGCCCGAGGCCGCGGATGACGATGGGCTCGGAGGTGACGGCGGTGGCCAAGGGGACATCGTTCCGGGGCGGAATGCTGAACGTGTCGGGCACGAAATCCACGCCCTGCGCGGCCAGCAAGGCCCAGTCCGCGCGAGCGATGCCGGCGCCGCAGGTCGCTGTGGAGCAGTCCTTGCTGGTGCCATATTGCGGGAAGGGGGTGGCCGTGGCGCGCAGGGCATCGCGCGTCTCCGCACCGGTCAGCCCCGGGCTGACGGCCTGCATGAGCGCCACTACTCCGGAAACCTGGGCAGCGGCCATGCTGGTCCCGGCGGCGAAGGCATAGCCGTCCGCCCCTGGCACGGTGGTGCCGCTATTGGAGAGGGACAGGATGCCGGTATCGACGGCGGGATCCCCACCCGGCGCGCTCAAGGTCACCACGCTGCCGGTGTTGGTGTAGCTCGCCCGCTGGCCCTGCCGGTCGGTCGCTGCGACCGTGATGACGCCGCTGCAGTTGCCGGGAAAGTAGCTGCCTGCGCTCCCGGCATTGTTGCCGGCGGCCACGACCACCGTGGCCCCAACGGCACTGACCGCATTAAAGGCTTGTTGGAAGCTCTGCGGACAGGCCCCCGAGCCACTCAGGCTCAGATTGAGCACCCTCGCCGCATACGGGTTGGCCAGCACATTGACGACCGGGAGGCCGGCCGCCCAGTACATGGCATCCACAATATCGGACAGCAGGCCACCGCACTTGCCCAGTACCCGCACCGGCAACAGCTTGGCTTGCCAGTCAATCCCCGCTACGCCCTGCGCATTATCCGTGGCTGCGCCGATGGTGCCGGCGATGTGCGTGCCATGCCATGAGCTGTCCGCCACCTCGCACTCGGGGTGGAGCTTGCGGTCATCGGCCGAGACCCAGTCCCCGGGATCGGTCGGATCGGCATCGCGTCCGTTGCCGTCATTGGCAGTAAAGAAGTCATCCTCCGTCCCGTCCCCGTTGGTGTCGAGGCCGGAGATGAAATCGTAGCCCGGCAGGATGCGTCCGGTATCGATATCCGCGTGCGGCAGCACCCCGGTGTCGATGACCGCCACGACCACCGAGCCGCTTCCCGTCGTGCCGTCCCAGGCCGCGGGCAGGTTCAGGCCATAGTTGTTCTGTCCATGGGACCGCCCCGTCACGAGGGGGTGGTAATGCCACTGGTTCGGGTAGCCGGGGTCATTGGGCACCAGGCTCGGGTAGACGCGCAGGTCCGGCTCGGCCATGCGGGCCACGCCGGACTCGACCAGCCGCGTGGCGTAGGCCCGCGCCTCGTCCGGGCGCATGGGGTGAGGTAGCCTCAGCACCTGCGCCTGGCCGGGCAGAGGGCGCACATGCTCCATGACCACTCCGGCCGCCTGAATGAAGGGGGCCATGGCCGCGGCATCAAGATGGGAAGCGTGCGCCGCATGGAAGCGGCTAGGCTGGACGATCAGCTGGGTGACGGGCGCCTCCTGTGCTGGGAAGGCCGCCTGGGCGAGTGGAATGAGCCCGGCGGCGACCAGGCTGGCGGCGAGGGAAAATCGTTTCATGGGCGCTTCACCCGGCGATCCAGCTCGACGTAGTCAACCTCCGGCATGGCCTGCAGGGCACGCAGCCCCTGCTCGACCTGCACCGGGGTGGCCGCGGCGGGGAAACGCAGGACATGGGCCCGGCCGGACATGGGACGCACGTAGGCAAGCTCCAGTCCGGCCAGCTGCGAGAGCCGTGGAAGGCTCGCGCGCACCGCGTGCTCATCGCGTCCGTCCTTGAACTTGAGCATGAACTGCTGCGTCGCCTGCGGATTCACCGCGGCAGGCTCCGGCGGCGACGCCATGGAAGGAAAGTCGCCGCCAAGGCAGCCGCCCAGGAGCGGAAGCACCAGGACACCGAGAAAGACAGGACGCAACGTCGGCATGGCAGGGTCACCACAGGTTGGATGAGGTGATACTCGCCCCACCCGACCGACGTTGCAACCCTCACTCCATCCCCAGTTCCTTCATCTTCCGCGCCAGGGTGTTGCGCCCCCAGCCAAGGAGCATGGCGGCGTCCTGCTTGAGGCCGCGGGTCTGGGCCATGGCGGACTCGATCATCACCCGCTCGAACATCGGCATCGCCTCATCCAGCAGGTCACGCTGGCCAGCCTCGAGGCGGGCATCGGCCCAGCGGCGCAGCAGGACGGGCCACGCCTCCGGGGCCTGCGCGGGCAGGACGGCCCGGGCCTCGCCGTGGTGGGCCAGCGGATGCCCACCCGTGCGCAGGATCTCCGGCGGCAGGTCGGAGGGTAACACCTCGCGCCCGCTGGCCATGACGGTCAGCCAGCGACAGGTGTTCTCCAGCTGGCGCACGTTGCCGGGCCAGTCGTAGCGCGTAAGCAAGCTGGTGACCTCCGGGGTGAGGAGCTTGGGCGGGGTATCCAGCTCACGCGCGGCGCGCTTGAGGAAGTGCTCGAGCAGCAGGGGGATGTCCTCGCGCCGCTCACGCAAGGCCGGCAGGGCCAGGCGGATGACGTTGAGGCGGTGCATCAGGTCCTCGCGGAACAGGCCGTCGCGCACGCGGGCGGCGAGGTCCTGATGCGTCGCGGCAATGATGCGCACGTCCACCCTGACCGGGGTGTGGCCGCCGACGCGGTAGAACTCGCCCTCCTGCAGCACACGCAGGAGGCGGGTCTGCAGGTCGAAGGGCATGTCGCCGATCTCGTCGAGGAACAGGGTGCCGCCATCGGCCTGCTCGAAGCGCCCGCGCCGCTGGGCCTGGGCGCCGGTGAACGCGCCACGTTCGTGGCCGAACAACTCCGATTCGAGCAGATCCTTGGGGATCGCGGCGGTATTGAGGGCGATGAACGGGCCGTTGGCGCGGGGGCTGTGCCGGTGCAGGGCCTGCGCAACCCGCTCCTTGCCCGTGCCGGACTCGCCGGTGATGAGCACAGTGATGCTGGAGCGTGAGAGGCGGCCGATGGCGCGGAAGACCTCCTGCATGGCCGGCGACTGGCCGATGATGCCGGTCTGCTCCTCGGTTTCCTCCGCCCCCGCCCCGCCAGTCTCGGCGCGGCTGTCGATGGCGCGGCGCACGAGGGTGAGCGCCTCATCGATGTCGAAGGGCTTGGGCAGGTAGTCGAACGCGCCGCTCTCGAAGGCGTTCACGGCGGAGTCAAGGTCGGAGTGTGCGGTCATGATGATGACCGGCAGCCGCGGGTAGCGCTCACGCACCTCGCGCATGAGCGCCAGGCCATCGATCCCCGGCATGCGGATGTCGCTCACCAGCACGCCGGGCTGCTCGCGGCGCAGGCTCGCGAGCACGTCCTCGCCAGACTCGAACAGGCGCGGCTGCCAGCCGACCTTGCTCATCGCCCGCTCGAGCACCCAGCGGATGGAGGGATCGTCGTCGACGATCCAGATTTGTTTCGCGGCGCTGCGGAATCCGTCCCTGGATTCCGCCCTTCGGGGATCGCGATGCGATCCAACGCCGTTTCCTTCGTCGCTGTTCATGGGGCGGTCTCCGGAGCGGGTGGTTCGATGGGCAGGAGGATGGAGAACAGGGTGCGGCCGGGGTGGCTGGCGAACTCGATCAGACCGCCGTGCTGGGCGATCAGCGACTGACTGATCGCAAGCCCGAGCCCGGTACCGCCCGGCCGGCCGCTGACCATGGGCAGGAACAGGGTGTCCTGCAGGGCCAGCGGAATGCCGGGACCGTTGTCCTCGATGTCGATGCGCGCCACCAGCCGGTGGCGGGCGCTGCCGAGGGTGAACTGGCGCAGCACGCGGGTGCGGATGACGATGCGGGCATCGGCCTGGCCAGCCAGGGCCTGCATGGCATTGCGCACGATGTTGAGCACGGCCTGGATCAAAAGGTCAGGGTCGGCGTACAGCTCGGGGATGCTCGGGTCATAGTCGGTGACCAAACGCACGCGGCTGTCCTGCATCTCCATGCTTACCAGCCGCCGCACGTGCTCGAGCGGCTCATGGAGGTTGAGCATCCGTTTCTTCGGCAGCACGTGCGGGCCGATCATGCGGTCGACCAGCGCGCGCAGGCGGTCCGCCTCGCGCATGATCACTGCGGTGTACTCGCGCTGTTCGGCCTGCTCGAGTTCGCCATGCAGCAATTGCGCCGCGCCGCGCAAGCCACCGAGCGGGTTCTTGATCTCGTGCGCGAGGCCGCGCAGCAGGCTGCGGGTGGCCTGCTGCTGCGCCAGCAACTGCTCCTCCCGGGCAATGCGCAGATGGCGTTCGACGTCCATCATCTCCACCAGCACCCCCTCGCCCAGATCAGGGTCGATCAGCGGGCTGATCGCGCAATCGACCATCACGTCGCGACCGGCGGCGTGCAGGGGCATCTCGCGGAAGGTGCAGGGATGGCCGCTCTCGAACGACTGGCGAAGCACCTCCGGCAGGCTCGCCTCGCCCGGCAGGATGGAGCGCACCGGCAGGCCCCGGGCCTGGCGCAGACTCAGCCCGAGCAGATTCTCGGCGGACGGGTTGAGGTAGACGACCTGCAGCCCGGCATCCAGCCAAAGCAGGGCCACCGTCTGGTGTTCAAGCAGGCGCGCGAGGAGGGCGCAGTCGGGAGTCTGATTCATGTCCAGATCGAAGCAAGAGTCGGGCCAGCCCCTGTTTTTAGGCGAGAGGGCCCGTCGCACCGTCAAGGCTTAGGTTGTAGGAGGCCCGCCCGCGGGCCGATAGCCCCATCAACACGCCCCTATCGCGACGAGGGCGTCGCTCCTACGCGGGCGCCCCTGCCCCCACCCTCAGGGCGCGGGGCGAAGCTGCGGCACCGGCGGCGGGATAGGACTGAGCGGGGCCCCCGGCGCCTGGCGTCCCGGCTGCAACAGGCTCGGCCGCTGCAGGGTGAAGCGTACGGGAGCGGACTGGATCAGCACGGCCCCCGCTCCATCCTGCACGTAGGCCTCGAGCACATGCTCGCCGCGATCCACGTTATTGAGCACGAGGTTCATCCGGGTGCTGTTCTGCGCCACCGGAGCGCCATCCAACAGGACGGTCAGGCCGTGCCCCAAATCAGCGCGCAAAGGGGGGTGGAGATTGAGACTCACGTCCACATCGCCCCCGGTATTGACCAGGGCCTCGTTGGGCGCGGGTTGGGTGATGCGCAGATCAAGATACCCTGCGAAGGCTTCAGTGCCGGGTTTACTGGGCGCCTTAGCCGGGGCCTGGGGGGCGGCGGGCAGGACCGGCACCACCACGCTGGTCGCCGGGGCAGGCTCGACCGCCATGCGCTGCGCACCCGCGCGCGGCTGGTCGGTAAACACGGTGTTGCCCTTCTCATCGACATAGCGATACACCTCGGCAGCCTGGGCCGCGAGGATGGCAAGGGCAAGGGCCAACAAGATGAATGTGCGCATGAACCTACATTAGGCCATGGCGCAGGAAAGAAAAAGCCCCGCGCGGGGCGGGGCCTTGAGGTACCCGTTGGGCGAGCCTTACAGGCTGTAGTACAGGTCGAATTCGACCGGGTGGGTGGTCATGCGCACGCGCTGCAGTTCGGACTGCTTGAGCTCGATGTAGGCATCGATGAACTCGTCGCTGAACACACCACCCTGCTTGAGGAAGTCGCGGTCCTTGTCCAGGGCATCCAGGGCCTGCTCCAGGGAGAAGGCGACTTCCGGGATGGCCTTCTCTTCCTCGGGCGGCAGGTCGTACAGGTTCTTGGTGGCTGCCTCGCCCGGGTGGATCTTGTTCTTGATGCCGTCCAGGCCGGCCATCAGCAGGGCTGCGAAGGCCAGGTACGGGTTGGCGGTGCTGTCCGGATAGCGCACCTCAATGCGGCGGGCCTTCGGGCTCGACACGAACGGGATGCGGATGGAGGCGGAGCGGTTGCGGGCGGAGTAGGCCAACTTCACCGGAGCCTCGAAGTGCGGCACCAGGCGCTTGTAGCTGTTGGTCGACGGGTTGCACAGCGCGTTCAGGGCATGGGTGTGCTTGATGATGCCGCCGATGTAGTACAGCGCGGTCTCGGACAGGCCGGCGTAGCCGTCACCATTGAAGGTGTTCTTGCCGTCCTTGGACAGGGACATGTGCACGTGCATGCCGGAGCCGTTGTCGCCCACGATCGGCTTGGGCATGAAGGTCACGGTCTTGCCGTAGGTGTGGGCCACGTTCCAGATGACATACTTGAGGGTCTGCACCTCGTCGGCCTTCTTGACCAGGGTGTTGAAGCCCACGCCGATCTCGCACTGGCCAGCGGTGGCCACCTCGTGGTGGTGCACCTCGACCTTCAGGCCCATGTCCTCCAGCACCAGGCACATGGCCTGACGGATGTCATGCAGGTTGTCGACCGGGGGAACGGGGAAGTAGCCGCCCTTGACGCCCGGACGATGGCCCATGTTGCCGTCGGGGTACACCTTCTCGGTGTTCCAGGCGGCCTCGGAGGAGTCCAGCTTGACGAAGCAGCCGGACATGTCGGCGCCCCAGCGGACGTCGTCGAAGATGAAGAATTCGTTTTCCGGGCCGAAGAAGGCGGTGTCGGCGAGGCCGGTGCTCTGCAGGTAGGCCTCGGCGCGCTTGGCGATGGAGCGCGGGTCGCGGGAGTAGCCCTGCATGGTGTCCGGCTCGATCACGTCGCAGACGACGATCAGGGTCGGCTCTTCGCTGAACGGATCCATCAGCGCGGTGGACGCGTCCGGCATGAGGATCATGTCGGAGGCCTGGATGCCTTTCCAGCCGGCGATGGACGAACCGTCGAACATCACGCCGTTCTCGAAGGCTTCCTCGTCGACGCGGGAGGCGGGATAAGTGACATGCTGCTGCTTGCCACGGGTATCGGTGAAACGGAAGTCAACGAACTTGACGCCGTGTTCCTGCATCATCTTGATGACGTCAGCGGGGGTCATGAGGATCTGCCTCCAGAGTGGCCGAGAGAAGTAGAAAACCTAACCAAGTTTACCCTTGCGGGCGCTGCTCGCAATTGAAGCATGAAGCATGCCATGCACCAAACGCTCACTCATGCCCACCCCCCACCCCTCCTGAGCCAGAGATTGCCCCATCTTGGGGCGCAAGCACCAAAATAGCGCGCCACTTTGGTGCCCTCACGATTATCAACCCACATGCAGGTGCGATCAGAGCCACGAGCAGTGCCCGTCGTTATATCCTATCGGACATATCGAGTTTGCAGCATCATCGAATCCATGTCCCGCTCCCCCCTCTCTGCCTGCCTCGTGGCGCGGCATGATACCGCGCTCAGCCTGCGCCCCATCCTGGCCGAATTCGCCGAAGTCACCCGTTTCCATGCGCCTGAGATGTTGGACACGGCATGGCTTGAGGCGGACATGGACGACATCCTCCTGATTGAGCACCCCCTGCCAAGCATCTATCCCCCCGAGATGCAGGCAGGTCTGCGCGCACGCCAGGCCAGGGCGGTCACGATCGCCGTGGTCCGATGCGAGGAAGGGGCTGCGGTCGCCGAGGCCTTTCGCCAGGGGGTTTACGATGTGCTCCTGCACCCCTCCAATCCTGACGAGATGCGCCAGGTGCTCGCGCGCGCAGCCGAACAGGCCCTGCATCGCCGTCGTCTGTCCCAAGGCAGTAACGACGAGCATCTCTCTCCCAAGGAACCGGTTGCCCTCAGCCCGGCCATGAAACAGACCATGGCCCTCCTCCAACGCGTTGCGCCCACCCCCCTGCCCGTCCTGCTCACCGGCGAAACGGGCACCGGCAAAGGCGTACTCGCCCGCCACCTGCATGCGCTCAGCCCACGCAGCGATGGCCCCTTCCTGGCCATCAACTGCGGCGCCCTCGCCCCGACCTTGATCGAGAGCGAACTGTTCGGTCACGAGAAAGGGGCCTTCACTGGCGCCCAGAGCAGGCGCATCGGCCTGCTGGAGGCCGCGCATGGCGGAACACTCTTTCTCGACGAGATCAACAGCGCGCCCCCCGAGGTCCAGGTGCGGCTCTTGCACTTCATCCAGGAAAAACGCTTCATGCGCGTGGGCGGCGTGAGCGACATCGAGGTGGACGTGCGCCTCGTCACGGCCAGCAACCAGCCCCTCAGGCCGCTGGTCGAGGCCGGTACGTTCCGGGAGGACCTGTTCTACCGCCTGAATGTCTTTCCCATCGATGTGCCCCCGCTGCGCGAGCGGGTGGAGGACATCCCCGCGCTGGGCGCCCACATCCTCACTCGGCTGGCCCCTGCGCTCGGCAAGGAGGTGCATGCCTGCGGACCGGGCGTGCTCGAGGCCCTGCAGCGCTACCCCTGGCCCGGCAACGTACGCGAACTGGAAAACATCATCCAGCGGGCGCTGGTGCTGGCGCGCGGCGAACGCATCGAACTTTGCGACCTGCCGGCGGAGATCATTCACCCCCCGCTGCAGCGCCGCGCCGACACCTCCACCGCCATTGAGCTGCCCTCCTCCGCGACGTTGCACGACGTGGAACGCGCGTGGATCCGCAAAACCCTCGCCGCCTGCAACGGCAACCGCACCCTCGCCGCTGAACGCCTCGGCATCGACCCTTCAACCCTCTGGCGCAAGCTGAAGAGCGCCCGCGAAGCCTGATCTCCCACCACCTTGCATTTCGCAAGACCCCTTGCATTTTGCAATAAGGCATCGCGTTCAGACGGCCACATGAGCCCTTCCGCCGGCGCGGCCTCCCCAACAAAAGTTCAGAATATTCAAAAACATAAAAAACCAGTCCCCATCGTTATATCCCAAAAAACATAACGGGCACGGCGTTTGCTATCTCCCTTCCCACCCAACCACCAAGGGACGCCTGAGGCATGAGGCCAGGGCGTTAAACAACGCATAGGGACATGCCCTTTTCGGTCGTCCGGGGACGCGTCTCCGGACGGGATGCGGGAGGCTTCTGCTCCTGCCCCCCGCATCAGGTCGTCCTGACCTGCGAAAACGTCCGGCGATGTGTCGCACAGCACCTCGCCAGGCGTGGTCCTCCACCCCGGACACCTGCGCATCCGGGGATCTTGGGCTGCCGCCTGCACGGCAGCTTTTTTTCGAGCCACACGGAGATTTGTCGATGAACGATGACCTTCGCCAACAGGAACTGGTGGATGCCGTCCGCCGCGACCTCATGCGTCGCCTGTTCGGCCTCGCGGCAGGCGCCGCCGTGCTGCCCGCCCTGACCCCGCTCTCGGCCCTGGCCGCCGACCGTGGCCCCGCCGTCCCCGACCAGAAGCCCGTCCAGGTGAGCGAGCACCTCTACGTGCTCTATGCCCGGGGCGGTTTCCCCAACAAGGAAAACCAGGGCTTTTTCGCCAACGTCAGCTTCATCATGACCCCCAAGGGCGTGGTGGTGATCGACAGCGGCACCTCGGTACAGATCGGCGAAATGGCCATCCGCGCCATCCGTAAGATGACCGACAAGCCCGTGCTCGCCGTCTTCAACACCCATTTCCACGGCGACCACTGGCTGGGCAACGACGCCTTCAAGACGGCCTTCCCGGAGGCCCCGATCTACGCCCACCCGAACTGCATCGCCTCGATCAAGACCGCCACCGGTCCGGAGTGGCTGGAGCAGATGCTGGGCGCCACCGAAGGCATGATCGAAGGCACCCGCATCACCCCACCGGACCATCCCGTCCAGCATGGCCAGGAACTCAACTTTGGCGGCGTGACCTTGCGCGTTCACCACTACGGCCAGGCCCACACCCCGGTGGACATCATGGTCGAAATCGTCGGCGACAAGACCGTGCACGTGGGCGATGTCGCCATGGACAAGCGCATCGCCAACATGGAGGACGGCTCCTTCACCGGCACCTTCAAGGTCTATGACGGCCTGGAGAAGAACGCCACCGGCAGCCTCTGGGTGCCCGCCCACGGCAAGCCCGACCGCAACCTGCTGGTCAAAAACCGTGAACTGCTCGGAGGGATCTATGAAAACGCCCTCAAGGCGGTGCAAAGCGGCAAGGACATCGAAGCGGCCAAGGCCATGGTGCTCGCCGATCCGCATGTGAAGAAGTACGCCAACGATACGTTCGGCTTCAACGAGAGCATCGGCAAGTTCACCAGCATCGCCTACGTCGAAGCCGAGCAAAAGGCTTTCTAAGTTCCCCCAGGAGGAGCCTCATGAAAACAACAACCAAGCGCCTGGCCCTTGGCATCTCGCTGCTCGCCGGTGCGCTCGCCGCAACCCAGGTCTTGGCCAGCGACGACAAATTCGCCGCCTACCGAGACGCACTGGCAGGCGATAACCCCGGCGAATTCTGGATCGATGACGGCAAAAAGCTGTTTTTCGAAAAGCGCGGCCCCAAAAAGGCCAGCCTGGAGCAATGCGACTTCGGCCTGGGCCCCGGCGTGCTCAAGGGCGCCTATGCCCAGCTGCCCCGCCACTTCCAAGACACCCACAAGGTCGAAACCCTGGAAGGGCGCATTCTCACCTGCATGGAAAAGCTGCAAGGCATCAAGCCCGAGGAAGCGGTGAAGATGACCTACCTCAATGCGGCCGAGGAAGACAGCCGGCCGGACGATTTGACCAAGATCGCCACCTTTATCGCCGCGCAGTCGAATGGCATGAAGTTCGACGTTAAGCCGCGCAACGCCCAGGAGCAGCACGCCCTCGAGCTCGGCAAGAAGATGTTCTGGCGCCGGCAAGGGGCCATGGACCTCGCGTGCGCCGACTGTCATGCCAACACCCAAGGGAAGCAGCTGCGCGGCGTCGACCTGCCGGACATGACCGACATCAAGACGGCCGGCAAGGTGATGACCGCCTTCCCGGCCTACGTGCTCAAGGACTCCAACGTGCGCGGCCAGTGGTGGCGCAACGAGCGCTGCGTGCTGGCCATGCGCCTGCCGTGGCTGAAGACCGGCTCGGAGATCGACGCCGCCCTGACCCTCTACATGCTTAACTTCGCCAGCCAGAGCGAGGAGAAGATCCAGGTCCCGGGCATCAAGCCCCGCGCCTGATCGAGCAAGTCACGCATGGAGACACGCATGAACAAGAAACACTACTTGACCCTTGCCCTTGCGCTGGCCATGGCTGGCACGGCCCACGCCGCCCCCACCCCCGACTGGGGTGACAAGATCAGCGAAAAGGAATTCCTCGAGGCCGCCAAACGCAGCTTCTACCTCAATGACCCGAAGGAGTTCGACCGCTTGCGGGATGAAACCCTGGAGGTCTGCAACGCCACCAAGAACCGCCCCAGTGCCGAGCAGACCAAGGCCATCCTTGAGCGCGAACAGAAGGCCATCGTTTATCCCAAGGACGGCAAACTCTACGGCGACTGGAAGAAAGGGAAGATCGTGGTGGAGGACGCTCACGGCGGACGCATCGGCTACCCCGGCTTCGCCGACGCCGACAACCCCAAGCACCCCAACGGCGCCAACTGCTATGCCTGCCACGCCATCGACCCGAACTTCCCGCAGGCCGGCAACATGGGGCCGCCTTTGACCAACTACGGCAAGCTCCGCCCGAAGACCGACGCCATGGTGAAATACACCTATGACAAGGTCTACAACAGCAAGGCCACCAACCCCTGCTCACTGATGCCACGCTACGGCGGGCCGAAACACCTGATCACTCCGGAGCAAGTGGCCGACGTGGTGGCCTTCCTGCTCGATCCGGAATCGCCCGTCAACAAGCCGCCCGTCAACGCCAAGTAAGCGCGGACGCAATCCTTCCGCGCCGAACCCTCGCCGCATCGCATGGATGCGGCGCCCCCCCCGCTTTGCCTAATGTCCAGGAAATCAAGCCATGACCCACCCCGCCGACACCCATGCCCGGCCCCTGCAGGACCAGGTGCGCCGCGACCTGATGAAGCACCTGCTGGACATCAGCGCCGTAACGCTGGCGCCGAGAAAGCCCTGATCGGCCGCCCGTGAATGACGTCAAGCCCGTCAAGCTGCAATGGATCACCGCATCGCCGGCATGGACGAAAACGAAGGCAGCTTCGCCAGCGCCGTCAAGGTGATGGACAAGATCAGGCAAACCATGGGGGATCGTTACTTCCTCCTCGGCCACGGCAATCATGGGCATGCTCGACTTGCAGAACAGGCTGAGCTTTACAGCATCATCTGGAACGGCGTGAACGAAGGACTGTCTGTCGCCAAGGCGAAGATCATGGCCAACCCATGCATGCAGGGATACGGCAAGACCACCCCGCTGGATGAGAACAGCCTGGGGCGCTGGGTCAGCTTCGCCTACCTGGAGGCGGAAGCCGCCAGCTTCTGATGGCGTCACGGGCAAGGCACACCGCCTTGCCTGGTCCGGCCACACACGCCCGAGGAGGGAGGCAGCCCTCCTTTTTCATCCGCACCCCTTCCTGCCACCGCGTTCAGCAATAGCGATCACGTGCGCACTGGCCGTCCGAGGCCAACAGGACAGCACGCGCATCCTTCATGACCACGTCTTCCGCCGTTGAGAAGCCCGGCTCCGGACGGGCCTCCGCAACAGGCCGCATGGCCGCGCGGATGTCGGACGGAGGCGCATGGTAGGGATGGCTGGTGACCAGCAGGTCGACGCCGCAGGCGGCATGGGCCTGGACGTTGTCGAGGCGGATGCCGCCGGTGGCGCTGATCACGAGTCCCGGATGGCGTGCACGCAGGCGAGCCACCGTCGCGGCCAGCGCCTCCGGCGCCATCTTCTCCAGCTGGACCACGTCCGCCCCCGCCTCGGCCGCCCGCAGGGCCTCGTCCAGCGTCTCCGCCTCGATCATGATCTTCTTCTCCGGGCTGGCGCGGTGCAGGCGGGCCAGGGTCGCGGCCAGCGGCTCGTCCGGAGGCAGGAAGGCACGGTGCTGCTCGAACACCAGCAGGGTCTCCGACAGCCCCGCGCGGTGCACCATGCCGCCGCCCGCCAGCACCGCCTTGAACATCAGCTTGCGCAATCCGGGCGGTGCCTTGCGCGTGGTGCCGATGCGCGCCGACGGGTTCACCGCGCGTGCCGCATCCAGCATCGCCCGCGTCCGGGTGGCCACGCCGCTCGCCGTCTCCATCAAGGTGAGGCTGACCTTCCACGCGCGGTGCAGCGCCTCCGCGCGGCCGCGCATGGCCAGGAAAGTCTCGCCGGGGGCGATCCAGTCCCCGCTGGCATGCGCCGTTTCAGCCTCGGCGCCCAGGCTGCGGGCGATGCGCACCGCCTCCTCGACACCGCACAGCACGAAACCCTCGCGCTTGGCGGAAAACATCAGCTCCCCCTGACAACCGGCGATGCCGAGGGCATGCGTGGTCTCGTCGTGATAGGGCAGGTCCTCGTCGATGAAGCGGTCGATCTCCGCCTGGCTGAAATGGATCATGCGCGGTTCTCCCGGGGTCTTGAGGTGTAACGGAAGGCGAGGAAGACGAGGGTCGAGACGATCCCCAGCCCGATGGACAGGACGGCGGCCTCCCGCTGCTCGCCGGCCATGACGTGGTTGTAGATGGCGAGCGAAACGGTCTCGGTCTCGCCGATGATGTTGCCGCCGAGCATGAGCGACAGGCCGACCTCGCCGATCGAGCGGCCGAAGGCGAGCAGCGTACCGGTCAGCACCGCGGCGCGGATGTTCGGCACCAGCACCCCCCAAAACGTGGACCACTCGCCGTGACGCAGGGTGAGCGAGGCCTCGCGCAGGCTCGGCGGCAGCGCCTCCAGCGCGGCCTGCATGGTCTTCACCGCGAGCGGCAGCCCGGCGAGGAAGGCGGCCAGCAGGACGCCCCAGAACGAGAACACGACCTCCACGCCGAGGCCCGCGAGCAGCCCACCGAGCGGGGCCTGCCGGCCGATGACATAGAGCAGGGCAAAGCCCAGCACCACCGGTGGGAAGATCATCGGCAGGGTCACCAGCACGTCCAGCAGGGCGACGAGCGGGCCGCTCCGGGTCAGCGCCCAGGCCAGCAGCAGGCCGCCGAGAAGGTGCATGGGTACGCTCAGGGCGGCGACCTTCAGGCTGAGCAGGATGGCGGCGAGACTGGCGTCATCGACCATGGCGGTGTGGCTTCACAGGCCATGCCTGCTGAGGATGGCGCGCGCCGCGTCGGTGCCGAGGAAGCGCACGAATGTCTCGCTGAGAGGATGGGGCGCCTGGCCTGCAGGCAGCGCGACCTCGATCCGCACCGGGGTGTAGTGCGTGCGCGGCAGCTCGATCCAGCCGCCGATCCGCTCGCCGAGAGCGAGGGCCTCGGTCAGGTTGATGAATCCCGCGTCGATCTCGCCGCTGGCGAGGTAGGCGGCGACCTGGGGCAAGGTCGACACCACCATCGGCGTCCTCCCGAAGCGCAGCCCCGCGTGCTCAATGTATTCGTGCGCGGCCCGGCCGAAGATGCCCTGGCGGGGATCCGGCATGGCCACGCGCGCCAAGCCCGCGACATCCTCCGGGCGCTCAAGGCGTACGCCACGCGCGTACGCCAGCACCAGCCGCCCCTCGCCGAGCGGCACGCGCTGCGTGAAGCGCAGGCCGGAGCGGTCGAGGAAATGTCCCTCGCCGATGAGCACGTCCACCCGTCCGTCGCGCTCGACCTGGGTCAGGATCTGCTGGATATTGCCGTACTGGCGGCGCACCTCGATGCCGGTTTCGTCGCTGAACTGCGCGCACAGCTCCTCGAACGGCTTCTTGTAGCCGGCGCCCGCGGCGAGCAGGAGCGCCTCCGCAGCCGTGGCCGGGGCGATGAGCCCCAGCCAGCCGAGCATCAGGGCCAGCAGGCCTCGCAACATCGTTTTCGACATGGCAGGCCCCCCTAGAATTGGCCGGACAGGCCGAGAAACACGGCCCGCGGCGCGCCGTACTGGTAGCTGGAGCCGTTGCCGGTCACGCCGTTGAGCGCGGCGGTGAAGTTGGCGATGGCGTCATCGGCGGCATTGACCGGGCCGATGTACTCGCGGTCGAACAGGTTGCGCACATCCAGGGTGAGCACGGCGGCCTTGCTCAGGCGGTACTGCGCCATGGCATCCACCAGGGTCACGCCCGCGATGCGCTCCTCATTGAGGACGTCGCCGTAACGTGCACCGATGTAGCGGGCATCCGCGCCGAAGGTCCAGCGATCGAGGCGGTAGCGCGCCCCCAGCTTGAGCATGTGCTCGGGCGTGTCCACCACCTGCTTGCCTTCGGTGGGAATGGTGGCGGTGGCGGACAGGGCCAAGTCCTGGTCGTAGCGGAAGCGGTTCCAACTGTAGTTGCCGAGCAGGCTGAGGGAGGGCATCAGCTCCACTCCCCCCTCGAGTTCGACACCGTAGCGGGTGGCGTCCGCGACGTTCCACGGGTAACGGGCATCGGTCACCGGGTCGTAAACGGTGGACTGCTTGTTCTGGTGGATCGCGTAGAAGGCGGTCGCCCCGGCATGCCAGCCCTTGCGCGCGTGGCGGATGCCGAGATCGAGGTTGTCCGCCGTCTCCAATTCCAGGCGGTCCCACAGCGACTGGAAGCTCACGCCCTTGGCCGCGAAGCTGGCCTGCTGGGCGTAGTAGTAGGGGAACAGGTTCACGTCCAGGCCGTAGGTGCGGCCGGCGTGGGCCAGCACGCTGGTTTGCCGGTCGAGGCGCCAGTTGAGGCCGACGAAGGGCAGCCAGGCGTCCAGGGTCTTGGCCTCCGCCGAGGCCATCGCGTTGACCCCGCCGGCCGCGCGCGCCGCGTCCGGATCGGACAGCTGCGCCGCCGCGCCGGAGTTGTTATAGGCGGTGAGCGCCCCCAGGCGAAGATCGACGTAGCGCAGGCCGGCCTCGACATCCACGCGGCCGAACGAGGCGAACAGGCTGGCATAGGGCGAGACAATGCGGTGCCGTTCGTGGTCCGCCAGTACCGACCAGCCGTCGAAGACCAGGCCATCGGCGGTCGCCCTGTACTTGCGCTGGGTGACCGGCGGGCCGGGCGGCTGCTGGCTGTGCAGCCACAGGCCGGCCTTGAGCTGGGCCATCGCGCCCACCTGCCAGTCCAGCTCCGTCACCGCGCCCTTGATGTCATGGTCGATCATCCAGTCGATCACGCGGCTCTTGGCCGGTTCCGTCTTGTTGATCGAACTGAACCAGTAGTGGCCGCTCTCGTCGAGCAGGTACGGTTTGACGCTCAGGCGCAGGCCCGGGGCAAGGCGCCCCGACAGGGTCGCGAACAGGAAGCGGTCGGTGAAGTCCTGGCGGTTGTAATCGAAGTAGTCGACCTTGCTCGCGTCCCTGCCCCAGTCACGCTTGAGGTTAGCGAAGTTGCTCACGGTGGCGTAGTCGAAGAAACGGTAGGTGTGGCGCGCATCCTCGTTGTAGCCGGCGTAGACCTCCGCCTGCCAGGCCCGGCCGCCGTCCAGCCGGAGACCGCCGGTGAGGTTCGTGCGCTCAAGGCCGCCGTCCCCCTTCCACTTGTCACCCTCGGTGTAAGAGCCAGACAGGAAACCTGAGGCCAGCCCGTGCTTGCCGAAGTCCTGGCGCAGGAAAACACGGCGAAAGGCATCGCTGCCCGCGGTCAGGTGGTAGTCGGTGCGCGCCTCATCCAGCGGCGCGAGGGTACGCAGGTTGATCTTGCCCGGCAGGTTGGAGAAACCGAGCGCCTTGTCCACCGGCGCCGCACCGCGGTAGAGGCTGACCTCGGCCACATTCTCCATATCGAGGATGCCCTTGCTTCCACCCGGGTTGCCGGTGACCGGCAGGTCGTTGATGTTGCGCGAGGAGGCCGGGCCGGTCTGACCCACGCCGCGGATCTTCAGAGTCTCGTGGAAGCCCACCTCGGTCAGCCCGTAGGCATCCGCGCTCTGGAAGTTCACCGAAGGGGTGTTCTCGATCACCTTGGAGGGCGAGTTGCCGCCAGGACCGGTCGCCTCGCGCGCGGACTCCCCGTCCACCCGCGTCACCGAGCCCATTTCCTCCAGCGCCGCGAAACTGCCGCTGGGGCCGGTGACGGTGACCACCTCCAGGCTCTCCGCCGCGCACAACGGCTGCGACAGGCAGGCTGCGGCGACCGCCAGTACCAGGGGACGGAGGGAAACCATCGGTTTCCTTGCGCTCTTTGCACGCATGTCGATATCTATCCTTCTATATATCGATGAACAGAAATAAAGGGCGCGCCAGCGGCGCAGCCCGCTCAGTGTTTGAAGACCTTGACCGCCGAGACCAGCAGGATCAGCGCCAGCACAACGATCAACAGGTCCGTCGGCACCCAGCCCAGCACGAGCCCACCGATCACCGCCCCGACGAGCGAGCCTGCGGCCATGAACAGGAACAGCGGGCGCTCGCGGCCCAGCACTTCGAAGGCCGCGGCCTCGCGGTAGCGCATGAAGCCGACGACCATCGTGGGCAGGGACACCGCCAGGCTCAGGCTGCCGGCCAGCTTGATGTCCGCGCCCCACAGCAGGACGATGGTCGGGATCAGCAACTCGCCCCCCGCCACGCCCAGCAGTGCGGCGACCACGCCGATGAAGAACCCCGCCACCACGCCCGCCAGGCCCTGAATGACGGGGCTGGAGAACAGCGGCTGGCCGGTCGGAGACAGGTGGAACAGGTGCTGGGCGAGCAGCAGCAGGGCCAGCCCGACCAAGAGCAGCATGATGATCGTGTTGAGCACCTTCTCCGGCAGACGGATGGCCTTGCCCGCCGCGAACCAGGCACCGAGCAGGCTGCCCGCCAGCAGGTTGGCCACGATGGTGCCATGCGCCCACAACGCGCCCCAGGGGATGCTCTCCGAGCGCGACAGCAGGGCGGCCGCCACCACCAGCAGGCTCATCGCCTTGTTGAAGATGACCGCCTCCAGGGTCGCCAGACGGAACACCCCCTTGAGCAGGGGCAGGCGGAATTCCGCCCCGCCAAGCCCCACAAGCCCGCCAAGCGCACCAATCAGCGAGCCGGCGGCAAAGCCGGTACCGTTGCGTCGTCCCTGAACGGGCACCGTACCTACTCCATCAGCGCCACGGACTTGATCATGGCGTAGGCCGACGCGCCCGGCTCAAGGCTGAGCTGGCGCCGCGAGAACGCGGTGATCTCGGCCAGCAGCAGCTGCCCGTCGGCGAGCCGGCAGGCCACGGTGACCCGCCCCTCGTGGGCCGGGTCGATGCGCTCGATGGTGACCGGCAGGTGGTTGAGGATGCTCACGCCCCGCGGCTCGTCCATGGCGAGGCTCACGTCGCGCGCCAGGATGCGCAGGCGGGTGGCCGATCTCTTCTCGCCGCAGGCCCCGGTCAAGAGGATGCGTACCTGGTCGGTGCCAAACGGGGTCAGGCCATCCGCATCGGTCTGCCCCATCGCCCCCTCCAGCACGGACACCGGCCCTTCCTCGTCGAACAGCGGCGAGTCGGGCCGCGCCAGCGCCTCGCGCAGGGTCTCGATGCGCTCGATCCGCCCGTTGGCCATGAACACCACCCGCGAGGCCAGCCGCTCAACCTCGATGGGCGCATGGGTGATGTAGAGCACCGGGATCCCGGTCTCGTGCGCCAGCTCGTCGATCAGGGTCAGCAGCTCGCCCTTGGCGCGCCAGTCGAGCGCGGACAGGGGCTCGTCCATGCACAGCAGGCGCGGATGGGACAGCAGGGCGCGGGCGATGGCGACGCGCTGCCGCTCGCCGCCGGAGAGGGTGACAACATCCTGGTCCAGCTTGTGAGCGATGCCGACGCGGGCGGCGACGGACTCCAGCCCCGGCCCGCCGGTCTTCGGCGCGCGCTTGAGGGCGTACTCGAGGTTGCCGCGTACGCTCAGGTGCGGGAACAGCGCGGCATCCTGGAACACGAAGCCGATGTCGCGCTTCTGCGTCGGCAGGCGCCAGGCTCCGTCCTGCCAGCGTTCGCCGTTGAAGCTCAGCGTGCCGCGGGTGTGCTTGTCCAGTCCGGTGATGGCGCGCAGCAGGGTGCTCTTGCCGGAACCAGAACGGCCGAACAGCACGGTCACGCCGGCAGTCTCGATCTCGAACGGGCCGGATTCGAGCAGGAAGCTGCCCTGCCGCAGGGTGAGGTGACCTTTGAGCATGCGGGGTCTTAGGGCTTGAGCGGGCTCATGGCCCGGCGGTTGATGGCGTAGAACAGGAACAGGGTGACGAAGGAAAAGCCGAGCAGGATGGCGGAGAGGCGGTGCGCCTCCGCATACTCCATGGCCTGGGAGTGATCGTAGATGGCGATCGACACCACCCGCGTCTCCCCGGCAATGTTACCCCCAAGCATGGCGATCACGCCGAACTCCCCCACCGTGTGGGCGAAGGTGATGACGATGGCCGTCAGCATGCCTCCGCGCGCAAGCGGCAGCACCACGCTGAAAAAGCGGTCGGGACCCGAGGCGCGCAAGGTCGCCGCCGCATCGAGCAACCTGGGCGGGATGGCGGAAAACGCCTCCCGCAGCGGCTGCACGGCAAAGGGCAACGAATAGACGACCGAGCCGATCAGGATACCTTCGAAGCTGAAGGCAAGGTGGTGCAGCCCCATGTCCTCGAGCCTGCCGCCGACGAAGCCTTGGGGGCCCAGGACGATCAGCAGGTAGAAGCCGATCACCGTCGGTGGCAGCACCAGCGGCAGGGCCACCAGAGCTGCCGTGATATCGCCGAGGCGGCTTTGGGTGTGCGCCAGCCACCAGGCCAGCGGCGCGGACAGCACCAGCAGGATCAGGGTGGTCAACCCGGCGAGCTTGGCCGTGAGCCAGATCGCCTGCCACTCGCCCGGTGTCAGCCCCAGCATGCCTTATTCAACCTTCTCGCCCGGCAGCAGAAAGCCGTAGTGGCGCATCACCCTGCGCGCATCCTCGGAGCGCATGAATTCGGCGAAGGCGTGTGCCGCCTTGTTGTTCTCGCCGTGTTTGGTCACTGCATACGCCTGCTCCAGCGGCTGGTGGAAATCCTCCGGGATGAGGTAGTAGCCGCCCTTGCTCTTGAGCTTGTCGTTGACCGCCAACGACAACGCAATGATGCCGATGTCGGCGGCCTGGGTGTCGATGAGCTGCGCGGTGTGGGAGATGTTTTCGCCATAGACCATCTTGCCCTCGACCTGGTCCCACACCTTGGCGTGCTGCAGCGCCTCCTTGGCGCGCGCACCATAGGGGGCGTGATCCGGTGCGGCGATGGCGACCTTGCGGAGCTCGGCCTTGGGCAGGTCGTCCAGCGTCAGCTTGGTCGCGTCCACCTTGGCACTCCACAGCACCACGCGGCCGAAGGCGTAGGTGGTCACCGGGGCGATGGCCTTGCCCGATTCCACCAGCTTCCTCGGCATGCTCACGTCAGCAGAGAAGAACACGTCGAACGGCGCGCCGTTCTCGATCTGCTGGGTGAACTTGCCGGAGCTGCCCATGATCAGCTCCAGCTTGTGCTCGGGGTGCTGCTTCTCGAACAGGGGCTTGAGCTCGTCGAAGGCGAACTTGAGGTCAGAGGCGGCGGCAATTTTTGCCTCATCGGCAGCGGAGACGCCGGAGAAACCCACCGCGGCGGCAAACGCCAGAGTCTTGAGCATTCGCATGATGTGAAATCCTTGTGAAACCGGGAAATCAGTCGTCCACGCCCAGGATGACGTGGCTGGCCTTGACCAGGGCGCAGGCGGCGTCGCCGACCTTGAAGCCGAGATCCTCGAGGCTGGCCTCGGTGATGATGGCGGCCACGGTGTTGCCGCCGGGAAGCGCCAACACGACCTCAGCATTCACCGCGCCCTCGTGGATGCGTTTGATGGTGCCGCACAGGCGGTTGCGCGCAGAGATCCTGACACACTCGTCCGGGGCAGCGAGGATGACCCAGGAGGCCTTGATCAGGGCCCAGGCGCTCTTGCCCGGCACAAGGCCCATGGCCTCGGCGGAATCCTTGGTGATGATGGCGTGCAGGCAGTCCTCGCCCTGCAGGCGGAGGGTGATCTCGCTGTTGACCGCGCCGTGGCGGACGTCCTCGACAGTGCCGCGCAGTGCATTGCGTGCGCTGGTCTTCATGTTCAGGCTCCTTAGCATCGACAGGTTTTCAAGTCCGTCGTCCTCACCCCTGAAGCGCTCGAACACCGCCGCAAGGGCGGTCTCGAGTCGCCGCTGGGTCGCCAGGATGCGCTCACCCTGCGGCGTCAGGCGTGCCCCACCCCCATGCCTGCCGCCGTGCTGGCTCTGCACCAGCGGCTGTCCGGCGAGGTTGTTCATCGCCTCGATCGCGTCCCAGGCCGCCTTGTAGGTCATGCCCACATGCCGCGCGGCCCCGCTGATCGAACCGGTCTCGGCCACCCCGGCCAGCAGGGCCAGGCGGCGTGCGGAGACCTCGCCCCCGCCGAGCTGCAGCACCAGCGGCGCGGCGAAGGCCTCGTTCAGGGCATCGATATGTTGTCCGGGTGATGACGGCATGCGAAATATACCTTGGTAAATCTTGAGTGCAACAGAATTTTAGCAACTGCTCATGCCTAGACAGGCTTGGTTTCAGGTGCGCCAGTCGATCGGCGGCTGCCCGTGGCTTTCGAGGAAGGCGTTGATCTTCGAGAACGGCCGGCTGCCGAAGAAGCCGCGATGGGCGGACAGCGGCGAGGGATGCGGGGCCTCCAGGACGAGGTGCCGCGCACGGTCGATGTGCGCGCCCTTCTGCTGCGCCGGACGCCCCCAGAGCACGAAGGCCAGCGGCCGCTCCTGGCCGTTGAGCACCTGCACGGCACGGTCGGTGAAGCGCTCCCAGCCCTTGCCGTGGTGACTCGCGGACTTGCCGCTCTCCACCGTCAGCACGGCATTGAGCAGCAGCACCCCCTGGTCAGCCCAGGGCATCAGGCTGCCACAGGTATTGCGGATCCCCAGATCATCCTCCAGCTCCTTGAAGATGTTCTGCAGCGACTTGGGCAGCGGCCGCACCTCGGGCCGCACCGAGAAGCACAGGCCATGCGCATGCCCCGGCGTGGGGTAGGGGTCCTGCCCCAGGACCACCACGCGCACCTTGTCCAAAGGGGTGTGGTTGAAGGCGTTGAACCACTCGTCCGGATTCGGGTGAATGCGCTTGCCGGCCCTAAGCTCGGCGAGCAGGAAGGCGCGCAGGTCGGTCATGTAATCCTGCGCAAACTCGTCCGCCAGGGCGGCCTTCCACGCGGGTTCGAGCTGGATGCGGTCGGGGGCCATGAGCCAGTCCGGGATGAGCTCGCTCACGGCATCAGGCGCTGGATGGCCCAGCCATCCGCCGTGCGGGTGTAGGTGAAGCGGTCGTGCAGGCGGCTCTCCCGCCCCTGCCAGAACTCGTACACCTCCGGCACCAGGCGAAAGCCGCCCCAGTCGGGGTTGCGCGGCACGTCGCCCGCCGGATACATCCGCTTCAGCTCCTCGATGCGCGCCTCGAGCACCTCGCGGCTTTCGAGCGGCTGACTCTGGTGCGAGGCGGCGGCGGCCAGGCGGCTGCCGAGCGGACGCTGGTTGAAATAGGCCTCGTCGGCCTCGTGGCCCAGCAGCTCGACCCTTCCTTCGACCCGCACCTGGCGGTCGTTCTCCGGCCAGTAGAAGGCCACCGAGGCGCGCGGGTTGGCGGCAAGCTCCCTGCCCTTCCGGCTGCGCCGGTCGGTGTAGAAGCACAGCCCGCGTGCATCAAAGTGCTTGAGCAAGACCCAGCGCAACGATGGCCGGCCGTCCGGTGTGGCCGTGGCGAGGGCCATGGCGGTGGGATCGAAATTGCCGGCCGCCTCGGCCGCCTTCAACCAGCGCGCCAGCATGGCGTGCGGCTCGGGCAACAAATCGCGGCGGTGCAGCTCGCCGTGCAGGAACTCGCGCCGGGTGCTGCGGTGGTCGATCTCATCCAGAGGGCTGGTCATGATGCAGTTCTCCGTTAACGGCGGCGGGGCTGTGCGGCTATACTGCGGCCAGTTTCCGACAGTTCGCAAGACACCCTCATGTCATCCAGCTACGACCTCTCCACCTTCCAGGGCCTGATCCTCGCCCTGCAGGACTACTGGGCCCGCCAGGGCTGCGCCGTTCTTCAACCGCTGGACATGGAGGTGGGGGCAGGCACCTTCCACCCCTCCACCTTCCTGCGCGCCGTGGGACCGGAGCCCTGGAACGCGGCCTACGTCCAGCCCTCGCGCCGCCCGACCGACGGCCGCTACGGCGAGAACCCCAACCGCCTGCAGCACTATTACCAGTTCCAGGTGGTGATGAAGCCTTCCCCGCTGGAGATCCAGGAGCTCTACCTCGGCTCGCTGCGCATGCTGGGCTTCGACCCGTTGACCCACGACATCCGCTTTGTCGAGGACAACTGGGAATCCCCCACCCTGGGTGCCTGGGGCCTGGGCTGGGAGGTGTGGCTGAACGGCATGGAGGTGACCCAGTTCACCTACTTCCAGCAGGTCGGCGGCCTGGACTGCCGCCCGGTGACCGGCGAGATCACCTACGGCCTGGAGCGTCTGGCGATGTACATGCAGGGGGTGGAGAGCGTCTACGACCTGATCTGGGCCAAGACCCCGAACGGGGTGATCACCTACGGCGACGTCTATCACCAGAACGAGGTGGAGCAGTCCACCTACAACTTCCAGCAGGCCGACGTGGAGTTCCTGTTCGGCCTGTTCGACCAATGCGAGAAAGAGGCCAAGCGCCTGATGGAGCTGAACCTGCCGCTGCCGGCCTACGAGCAGGTGCTCAAGGCCTCGCACACCTTCAACCTGCTGGATGCGCGCCGCGCGATCTCCGTCACCGAACGCCAGCGCTTCATCCTGCGCGTGCGCGAGCTGGCCCGCAGCGTGGCCGAGGCCTACTATGCCTCGCGCGAGCGGCTGGGCTTCCCGATGGTGGCACGTAGCCAGGAGGCCGCCGCATGAGCACCCGTGACCTCCTCATCGAAGTCGGCACCGAAGAGCTGCCGCCCAAGGCCCTGACCACCCTCGCCAACGCCCTGGCCGACGGCATGGTGCGCCGCCTGCACGAGGCGGGCCTCGCGCCGTCCGGTCACACCGTCTATGCCGCCCCGCGCCGCCTCGCCGTGCTGGTGCAGGGCGTGGCCGAGCGCCAGCCCGACCGCGAGGTCGAGCGCCGCGGCCCGGCGGTGAATGCCGCGTTCGACGGCGAGGGCCGCCCGAGCAAGGCGCTGGAGGGCTTCGCCCGCTCCTGCGGCGTCACCGTCAACGACCTGCAGGAACTGGCCACCGACAAGGGGGCGTGGATGGTCTACCGCGCCATGCAGCCCGGCCAGCCCGCTCAGGCCCTGATCCCCGACATGCTCGGGGAGGCGCTGGACGAGCTGCCGATTCCGAAGCGGATGCGCTGGGGCGCGGGCTCCGCCGCCTTTGTGCGCCCGGTGCACTGGATCGTGCTGCTGTTCGGCAGCGAGGTGATCGACGCCGAGATCTACGGCGTGCGCACCGGGCACCAGACCCGCGGCCACCGCTTCCACCATCCCGCGCCCCTGCCCGTTCCCGCGCCCAGCGACTACGCCGCGCTGCTGGAGGGCACCGGCCACGTGATCGTCGACTTCCAGGCCCGCCGCGCCATGATCAAGGCCCAGGTCGAGGCCGCCGCCTGCGAACTGGGTGGCCGCGCCGTGCTGGATCCGGACCTGCTCGACGAGGTGACCGCGCTGACCGAGTGGCCGCGCGTAGTGACCGGCAACTTCGAGCCGCGCTTCCTTGAGGTGCCCAAGGAGGCCCTGATCTCCACCATGCAGGGCAACCAGCGCTACTTCCCGCTGCTGGATGAGGCCGGCGAGCTGCTGCCGCACTTCATCACCGTGGCGAACATCGACAGCCGCGACCCGGCCGCGGTGCGCGAAGGCAACGAGCGCGTGATTCGCCCGCGTTTCTCGGACGCCGAGTTCTTCTGGCGC
Organism: Pseudomonadota bacterium; assembly: GCA_040758295.1. Lineage (GTDB taxonomy): Bacteria > Pseudomonadota > Gammaproteobacteria > Halothiobacillales > Halothiobacillaceae > Thiofaba. Next base: position 123,330 of record JBFLVZ010000029.1, on the reverse strand, counting down.
GAGGATCGCAAGCAGCCGCTGTCCGCGCACCTTGAAAGCCTCAAGACCGTGGTCTTCCAGCAGCGGCTCGGCACCCTGTACGACAAGACCGAGCGCGTCGTGCGCCTGGCCCGCCACATCGCCGGGCTGATCGGTGCCGACATGGAGCGCGCCGCACGCGCCGCCCTGCTTGCCAAGTGCGACCTGATGACCGGCATGGTCGGCGAGTTCCCCGAGCTGCAGGGGATCATGGGCCGCTACCTCGCGCGCCTTGATGGCGAGGCTGCCGATGTGGCTCAGGCGCTGGACGAGGTCTACATGCCGCGTCGTGCCGGCGACGAGCTTCCCGCCACCGGTGTCGGCCAGGCGCTGGCGCTGGCCGAGCGCCTCGACACTCTGGTCGGCATCTTCGCCATCGGCCAGGGCCCGACCGGTGCCAAGGATCCGTTCGCCCTGCGCCGCGCCGCGCTCGGCGTGCTACGCATCCTGATCGAGCGCGGGCTCGACCTCGATTTGCACGCCCTGCTCGCCTTCACCGCCGAGGGCCTGCAGTCCAGGGTGGACGCCCAGTCCGTGGTCGAGACCGTGTTCGACTTCATGCTCGAACGCATGCGCGCCTATGCCCAGGACCGCGGCATCCGCGTTGATGTGTTCGAGGCCGTGCTCGCCACCCGCCCGCTGCGCCCGCTCGACTTCGAGCGCCGTGCCCAGGCGGTCAACGACTTCCTCGCCCTGCCGCAGGCGGAGAGCCTCTCCGCCGCCAACAAGCGCATCGCCAATATCCTCAAGAAGGTGGAGGGCGAGCTGCCCACCACCATCGACGCGGCCCTGCTTCAGGACCCCGCCGAACGCGAGCTGGCCCAGCGCGTGCAGCAGCTCGAGGGGGAACTCGCCCCGCTGTTCGCCGCCGGCGACTACACCGCCGCGCTCGGCCGTCTGGCCCATCTGCGCGAAGCGGTGGACGCCTTCTTCGACGGGGTGATGGTGATGGCCGAGGATGCGGCCTTGCGTGCCAACCGCCTCGCCCTGCTCAACCGCCTGCGCGCGCTGTTCCTGCGCGTCGCGGACATCTCGGTGCTGGGTGGCTGAACTTCGCTTGGAACAGGCGCCCCCTCGCCGCGGCACGCGGCTCCCACAGCCAACCTCGGCCCTTGTGGGATCGACGTGTCGCCGCGATGTCGCCGGTCGCCTCATGCTGGCCACGAGGGGGAGCCCCCCTCTTCAGCGGCTTCTGCACACCGTCCTGCTCCTGCTCTGCCTGACCCTGCCTGCGCAGGCTGCCCAGCTGCCCCACACCCTGCTCACCGACTTCAACGACGGCAAACCGCTGGTCAACCGCGTCACCCCGTGGACAGGCACAGCGGTCGGAGCCGCGCCGAAGCTCGACCTCACCACCTCGCCACGCCGGGGCAAAAAGGGCCTCGCCCTGCGTGTGCGCTATGACCTCGCCGCCCCCTCAGCCCCCCTCCAGGGCCTGCTGCTGCGCCTTCCGGAGGTGGACATCAGCGCCTACGACCACCTCAGCCTATGGGTGCGAGGCGATCGCCGGCAGGGCTTTCCACACCAGCTGCGCGTGCGCTTCCTGGCCCCGGACGAAGCCCCCACAGGCCAGGCCGGAGAGGGGTTTACCGTCATTGGCTTGAACGAGGAATGGCGCCAGCTGCTGATCCCGCTCAATCCCCTCAGCGGCATCCGTGATGGAGTGCGCCCCAGCCTGCTTTTCCTCCAGCTCGACCCTGCGCTGGTCGAAGATCCCCAGGGCGTGTTTTTCCTCGACGACATCGCCTTAGTCCGCACGGGCCAGCATGTCGGGCCGCAGGAGGACCGCGCGGTGGCCCCCGCCAAGAAGGCCTGGGAGATGGCGCGCGGCGGCGAGCTGGCGGCGCGCGCCGCGATCCGCGCCCGTGCCATCGAGCTGCCGCCCGCGCCGCTGGTGCGGCGCGAGAGCCTGCCGATGGACGACCTGGACCTGCTCGTGCACGTAGCACGCGACACCTGGCGAGGGCTCGACGGCCTGCGCGATAAGCCGAGCGGCCTGCCGTTCGACACGGTCACCGTCAACCCGCATGGCGGTCCGCCCCTGGTCGGCGATTACACCAACATCACCAACATCGGCCTCTACCTGATGTCGGTGGTGGCGGCGCGCGACCTCGGCTTCATCACGCCGAAGGCGGCCGAGACGCGCCTGCGGCAGATCGTGGCCACCTTGGAGAAATTGGAGACCTACCAGGGCTTCTTCTTCAACTACTACGACACCACCTCGCTCGAGCGCACCAGCCACTTCATCTCCTTCGTCGACTCCTCCTGGCTGACCGCCGGGCTGATGGTCGCGCGCATGGCCGAGCCCGACCTGTATACGCGCATCACCCGCCTGCTCGAGCGGGAGAACTACGCCTTCTTCTATGACCCCTCCCTCGGTCAGATGACCCACGGCTACCACGTGCAGCGCCATGAGCGCTCCAAGAACGTCTATGGCCTGCTGTACTCGGAACCGCGCCTCGGCAGCCTGATCGCCATCGGCAAGGGCGATGTCCCGGAGAGCCACTGGTTCAAGCTGGCGCGCACCTTCCCGGCCGACTGGACCTGGCAGACCATGATCCCGCTCGAGCGCACGTCGCGCCTGGTAAAGGGCTACCCGGTCACCGGCGGCTACTATGCCTGGGAAGGTATCCGCTTCCTGCCCTCCTGGGGTGGCAGCATGTTCGAGGCGATGATGCCGGGCATCGTGCTCGACGGGCAGACGCATGCTCCGCAGAGCCTCGGTCGCAACGCCCTGGCCCACGTCGACATCCAGCGCCGCTACGCGCAGGAGGTGCTCAACCTGCCGGTGTGGGGCATGTCGCCAAGCGCCAACCCGGCCGGCGGCTACGGCGAATACGGCATCGCCATCCTCGGCGTGAAGGGCTACGCGGAGGACGTCGTCACCCCGCACGCCTCCGGCCTCGCCGCCATGGTCCGCCCCGAGGATGCGGCCCGTAACCTGCGCCAGCTGGCCCAGCTCTACGCCGTCTACGGACCGTTCGGCTTCTACGACGCGGTCAACCCGATCACCGGGGACGTGGCCTACAAGTACCTGGCGCTTGACCAGGGGATGATGTTCCTCGGGCTCGCCAACCACCTGCGTCCGCACCTGATCCAGCGCTACTTCGCCGCCGACCCTATCACCCGCCGCGTCCTCCCCCTCCTCGGGGCCGAAGATTTCTTCCAATAGGAGCGATCCCCATGGCCGACGTGGTGTTCGACAAGGTCCGCAAGCTCTACCCGGGCGCTGCCGCCCCGGTCATCGACGGGCTCGATCTTGCCGTGGCGGACGGCGAGCTTCTGGTCATGGTCGGCCCCTCCGGCTGCGGCAAATCCACCGTGCTGCGCATGCTCGCGGGCCTGGAGACCATCAGCAGCGGCGAGTTGCGCATCCAGGGGCGACGGGTCAACGAGCTCGAACCCAAGGCGCGCGACGTGGCCATGGTGTTCCAGGACTACGCCCTCTACCCGCACATGAGCGTGCGCGAGAACCTCGCCTTCCCGCTGAAGATGCGCCGCATCCCCGCGGCCGAGCAGGCAAGGCGCATCGCCTGGGCCGCCGAGATGCTGCACCTTGGCGAGCTGCTCGAACGCAAGCCCGCCCAGCTCTCCGGCGGCCAGCGCCAGCGGGTCGCCATGGGCCGCGCGCTGGTGCGCGAGGCCTCCGTGTTCCTGCTCGATGAGCCGCTCTCCAATCTCGACGCCAAGCTGCGCGTGCAGGTGCGCGCAGAAATCGCCGAGCTGCAGCGCCGCCTCGGCACCACCATGCTCTACGTCACCCACGACCAGACCGAGGCGATGACCCTCGGCCAGCGCGTCGCCGTGTTCAACCAGGGCCGCCTGCAGCAGGTCGCCTCACCACGCGAGCTGTACGAGCACCCGGCCAACACCTTCGTCGCCGGCTTCATCGGCCAGCCGCCGATGAACCTCATCCCTGCGGAACGGCGGAAGGGGTGTATCCACCTGGGCCCACACGGCGAGGTAATCAAAGCCGCAGGCGCGCCCGCCCTGCCGGATGGCCCCGTCATCCTCGGCATCCGTCCGGAGGACCTCCGACTGGCCGCACCGGGCGAGGCCGGCCTGGATACGCAGGTCGAGCTGATCGAGTTCCTCGGTCACGAGACCCTGCTGCACGCACGCCTCCAGGGCAGCGACACCCCGCTCACCCTGCGCGCGCCGGGCCGGCTGGAGCTCGCCGCCGGTACGGCGGTAAGGATGCATGTGGCAGGCCTCCCCCACCTGTTCAGTGTCAGCGACGGCCAGCGGCTCCAGCGCTGAGGCCGGCAGCGCACCGATGCCCGCCTTCCGCCTGGCCGCCCTGACCCTGCTCGCCATGCTGGCCTTCGCCGCCAATTCCGTGCTTTGCCGGCAGGCGCTCGAGCGCACCACCATCGACGCGGCCAGCTTCACGTCGCTGCGCCTGATCTCCGGCGCGCTGGTTCTGTGGCTGATCGTGTACTGGAAGGCGGGGGCGAAACGGACCGAGGGCAGCTGGGGTTCGGCCCTCGCTCTGTTCGCCTATGCGGCGGGGTTTTCCTTCGCCTACATCAGCCTGCCGACGGGCACCGGCGCACTGCTCCTGTTCGGCACCGTCCAGCTCACCATGCTCGCGGCCGGGCTGCTGCACGGCGAGCGTCCGGGACCATGGCAACTCGCCGGCATGCTCGTGGCCCTCCTGGGTCTCGCCTACCTTCTTTCACCCGGCCTTGAGGCCCCGCAGCCGCTCGGGGCGATCCTCATGATCGGCGCGGGCATCGCCTGGGGGCTGTATTCGCTGCGGGGCCGGAGCGAGCGCCATCCCCTCGGGGCCACAGCGGGCAACTTCCTGCGCTCCGTTCCGCTGGCCGTCGGCCTCGGCCTCGTCGCCCTTCCCTGGTTGCAGTGGGATGCACAAGGCGCACTGTTCGCCCTGGCCTCCGGAGCCCTCGCCTCAGGCATCGGCTATGCCATCTGGTACGCGGCCCTGCCCGGGTTGCGCGCCACCAGCGCGGCCACGGTGCAGCTCAGCGTCCCCCTACTGGCCGCCGCCGGCGGCGCGTTCGTCCTCGCCGAGCCTGTCACGCCACGCCTGCTCATCGCCTCGCTGGCGATCCTGGGCGGCATCGCCCTCGCCTTGCTGACGCCCCACCGCCCCCCCTCAGCCTAGTAACCTGTCGGACCGGAGGCGAACTGGCTGCCCGCCGGCGGGCTGCTATAGTTTTCGAATCAGGGCTGCACAACCTCGTCAGCCATGCGCCCGATTCAGGAGACGGCATGACATCCAGGAGTGAAAAGGGCGGCGGGGCCTTCCACGGCATCAAGCTGCTGCTGTGCGAGAACCCCCTGCCGCCGATCGACGAGGCCATCGCGGCCGCGCAGGACGAGGTACCGCACTCCAACTATTACACCGAGCCCTATTCGGCCCCCCTGCGCAGCCTGCTGTCCCGCCAGTTGGGCGTGCCGGAGCGGCTGATCCACATCAATGCCGGTTCGGAACTGATCCTGCGTCAGCTGTTCGAGCGCTTCGGCCAGCGGGTGCACCTGCTGACACCGACCTACGCGCTGTTCCCCGAGATTGCGCGCAGTCATACCGAGACGCGCCTCCCCCCCGAACGGGGCTTCGCCTTCGACCTCGCCGACCTCGTCATCCCACCGGGCACGACCCTGGCGGTGATCGTCAACCCGAACAACCCCAACGGCGGCACCTTCGACATGTCTCCCCTGCCTGGACTGTTGCGCCGCCACCCGGCCACCCTGTTCCTGGTCGATGAGGCCTTCATCGGCCTGGCGGGCCAGAGCGTCGCCCCCTGGGTACCGGAGCACCCGAACCTGCTGGTGACCCGCACCCTGTCCAAGGCGCACAGCCTGGCGGGCTTCCGCGTCGGCTATGCGGTGCTGCCCGAGGCGATCGCCGACGACCTCAACGCGCACAACGACGCCTATCCTCTCGCCCGCCCGAGCGAGGCGGCGGCCATCGCCACCCTGCTGCACGAGGAGCGCATCCGGGCACGCCTCGCCGACCTGCGCGCGTGGACCTGCGCGCTCGCCGCCGAGCTGCAGGCCATGGGGGTGCGCACCTTTCCGACCGAGACCTACTTCTTCCTGGCCGACTTCGCCCCGCACGACGCCGCCCGGCTGGCCGAGGCCCTCAAGGCCCGGGGCATCCTGGTCAAACCGCTGAACGATCCCGTGCTGGGCCCCGGCTTCATGCGCATCACCACCGCCCTGCCCAAGGACAACGCACGCTTCGTGGCCGCGCTGCGTTCCCTTTTGGCACGCTAGGCAAGAAGGCTTCATGGCAGACCCGACCCTACCGCTTCCGGATGCACTGTTTAGGGCCATGGTCGACGCCCAGCCGGAAAGCATTGCCCTCATCGATGCCCAAGGCCGCATCATCTACGCCAACCATGCCTGGGTCGAATTCGGCCGCCGGAACGACCTCCCTGCGCCCGAGGCGTGGGCGGAACTCAACTACCTGCAGGCCTGCCAGGCTGCCGCGAAACGCGGCGATCCCGACGGACAGATCGTCGCCAGTGGGATACGCGACGTCCTCGACGGCCATACACCGGCCTTCCAGCATGAATATCCCTGCCACAGCCCGGAGAAGCAGCGCTGGTTCATGATGCAGGCCGCCCCCCTCCACTGGGCGGGCCAGAGGTACGTCATCATCTCGCACCATGACATTACCGAACGGAAGCTGGCCGAGGAGCGGATCGAGACCATGGCCTACATGGACGGACTCACCGGCATCCCCAACCGCCGCTATTTCGACGCCTTCATGGAGCAGGAATGGCGCCGTGCCAGCCGGACCCACACCCCCCTCGCCCTCGTCATGCTGGACATCGACCACTTCAAGCAGTTCAACGACCATTATGGCCACCAGGCGGGGGACGAGTGCCTGCGCCGGATCGGCCGCACCCTGGGACGCTTCGCCCAGCGCGCGGGCGATATGGCCGCGCGCTACGGCGGCGAGGAGTTCGCGGTCATCCTGGCCAACACCGAACTGCCGCAGGCAGCCGAGATCGCAGAAGAGATCCGCGCGGCCATCCAGGCGCTGGGCATCCCGCACGAGCACTCCCCCTTCGGCCAATGCCTGACAGCGAGCCTGGGCGTGGCCGCCATCCGTCCGAACAGGGATGAGCCGCCGTCCCGCCTGATCGAGGCGGCCGACCAGGCCCTCTATGCCGCCAAGGCGGCGGGCCGGAACCGCGTGGCCACGGCCCCCTCGCCCTGGCAGGAACAGACTGGCACCACCAGGGGCGAAGCAACATCCGCCTCGCCGCCACCCCCGTCGGAAGGTACGATATGAGCCTCCGGCCACGCGGAGACCCTGCCGCCGCAGGCGGTCCCATGGCTTTCGTCTTGACCTCAGCCATCGTCCTCAAGGTCATCCTCCAAGGACGACGCCAGAACTGACGCACCATCTGCACAGGAACAATCGCTTGAATACCCGCTTTCCCCCCGGCTTCACCTGGGGCGTCGCCACCTCCGCCTACCAGATCGAAGGCGCGCCGCTGGCCGATGGCGCGGGGCCAAGCAACTGGCACCGCTTTGCCCACGAACCCGGCCGCATCCAGAACGGGGATACCGGCGATGTGGCCTGCGACCACTACCACCGCTTCCGTGAGGACGTGGCGCTGATCAAGCGCCTGGGCGTTGCCGCCTACCGCTTCAGCTTCAACTGGGCGCGGATCCAGCCTACGGGCCGCGGCAAGGTGAATCCCAAGGGGCTCGATTTCTACAAGCGCCTGGTGGACGAGCTGCACGCCCACGGTATTCGGCCCTTCGCCACCCTGCACCACTGGGACCTGCCGGCCGCGCTGGAGGATGCCGGCGGCTGGCTTTCCCGCGACACCGCGCTGCGCTTCGCCGACTTCACCGAGCTGATGGCCGGGGCGCTGGACGGCCAGATCGAGGACTGGTGCACCCTCAACGAGCCGTGGGTCATCATGCACGCGGGCTTCGTCGAGGGCGTGCATCCGCCGGGCCTGGCCAACCTCGCCCTCGCCCCCAAGGTCGCCTACCACCTGCTGCTCGCCCATGCCGAGGCAGTGCGCGCCTACCGCGCCACCGGCCGCCACCGCATCGGGCTGGTGGTGAACATCGAGCCGAAGTATGCGGCAAGCGACGAGCCCAAGGATCATGCGGCGCGCGCCCGGGCGGAGGCCTACATGAACCGCCTGTTCGTCGACCCGATCTTCCAAGGCAGGTGGCCGGAGGAGCTGATCGCGGCGCTGGGCGAGACGGCCTGGCGCGAGGTGCTGGCCGAACCGATCGCCCCCCTGCGCGAGCCGCTCGACTGGCTGGGGCTCAACTACTACACCCGCGCCGTGGTGCGCCATGCCCCCGGCGGCTTGCTGGACACCGCCACGGTCAGGCAACCCGGCCTGCACACCGAAATGGGCTGGGAGGTCTACCCCAAGGGGCTGACCGACACCCTGCTGTGGCTGCACGAGCGCAGCGGGGGCATCCCGCTGTACGTCACCGAGAACGGCGCGGCCTTCGCCGACCCGCCGGTGAACGAAGACCGGGTCCACGACCCGCTGCGGGTGGGCTATCTCAACGAGCACCTTCAAGCGGCCCTGCACGCCCTGCAACGCGGGGTGGACCTGCGCGGCTATTTCGCCTGGTCGCTGCTCGACAACTTCGAATGGCAGTTCGGCTACAGCAAGCGCTTCGGCCTGGTGCACGTGGACCCCGCCACGGGGGCACGCACCCCCAAGGACAGCGCACGCCTGTTCACCGAAGTCGCGGCAACGAACGGCGAATGCTTGAGCGTCTGAGGGCCTGGCGGCGCCGGCGCATCCTTGCGCGCCACCCCATCGCCGAGGCCGACTGGCAGGCGATGCTCGCCACCGTGCCCATCCTCCACAGGCTCACCACCGATGAGCTGGCCCGTCTGCGCGCACGGGCCACCCTGTTCCTGCACCGCACGCCCTTCACCGCCATCGACGGCCTTACGCTCACCGGCGCGATGCGCGCGCGCATCGCCGCCCTGGCCTGCCTGCCGGCCCTCAATCTCAGGGAGGATGCGCTGGATGGGATCGTCCGCGTCATCGTCTACCCGGAGGCCTTCGTGCCGGAGATCGAGGAGGTGGACGAGGCCGGCGTGGTCCACCGCTACCGCGAGGCACGCGGCGGGGAGAGCTGGGGGCATGGGGTGATCGTGCTGGCCTGGCCGGATGTGGCCGCCTCAGGGCTGGGGGAAGGCTACAACGTGGTCATCCACGAGGTGGCGCACGTACTGGACATGGGCAACGGCGTGCCGAACGGCTTCCCGCCGCTGCTGCGCGGCATGCGTCAGGACGATTGGACGGCCGCCTTCAGCACGGCCTTCGAGGACCTGAATCAGCGCCTCGACCGGCACGAGGAGCCGCCCATCGACCCCTACGCCGCCGAGGCACCGGAGGAGTTCTTCGCCGTGACGAGCGAGCTGTATTTCGAGCAGCCGCACACCCTGCGCGCCGCCTATCCGGCGGTATTCGAGCAGCTGGCACGCTTCTACGGGAGTGGGCTCAGCGCGGCTGCATCAACCCTTTAAGCATCTGCTGCAGCTGCGGATCATTGAGGTTGGGCAGGCCGTTCGGCAGGCCCGGCAGCGGCGCCGCGCCGGAATTTTTCGGCAGCACGAAGCGCTCGGCGGGCAGCGGGGCCTCGTCCACGCGCACAAGAAGCATGCCGCCGCCGCGGTTCTCCATGGCCCGCAGCACCCCCTTGCCGCGCAACGCGGGGGCGTCGCGCAGCTGGCGGTAGGCGCGCGAGGCCTGCGCATCGCCCAGGGCCTTCTCCATGCGGTCACCCAACTGCTCCAGCGCCTCGCCGAGCTTGCGGGCGCGTGGGTCGTCCGAGAGCACGACCTCGCCGGCATGCCCCCCCTCGCTCCAGCGCCAGACCTCCCCCTTGAGCCCCGCCACCGTTTCGCTGCGCCCCGTGGCCTCCACCCGTGGCGTCTTCTGCATGGCCGCCTTCGCCTGCGGGGTCATGAAGGCCCCGGCCAGCGCCCCCACCATGTCCATGTCCATCACCGCCCCCTGGGGGGTGAGCATGTAAAGCTTGTCCTCGACCAGCAGGGTGGAAACGGCGCCCTGCGGCCCGCCCTGCATGTCGTAACGGATGTGGCGCGCATCCCTCATCTGCACGATCAGCGTGCCGGCCTCCTTCTGCTGCTCGTCGATAAGCTGGTAGACGCCGGTGATGTCGGCCGAGGCCAGCGCGGGCAGCGCCAGGAGGAGCAGGAAAAGCGGACGTTTCATGGGATGATCTCGCACGACCCTAGACGATGACGGCGTTGTGACCCGCCGGCAAGACGGATGTTCCCACCAAACCCGATCAAACTGAACTGCGACCTCGGCGAGGGCTTCGGTCCGTGGCGCATGGGCGAGGATGCGACGGTGATGCCGCTGATCGACCAGGCCAACATCGCCTGCGGCTTCCATGCCGGGGATCCGCTGACCATGCGCCGCACGGTGCGCCTCGCCCTTGAGCACGGCGTCGCTATCGGTGCCCACCCCGGCTACCCGGACTTGGTCGGCTTCGGCCGCCGCTCCATGCCCATCGAGCACGACGAGCTGGTGGCCCTGCTGCGCTACCAGCTCGGCGCGCTGGAGGCGATCGCCCGCGCCGAGGGCGGGCGGGTGGAGTACGTCAAGCCGCACGGCGCGCTGTACAACGACATGATGCGCGATCCGTCCCTCCTGCGCGCGGTGCTGGAAGCCGTGGCGGGTCTGGTCGAAGGACTGGCCCTGATGGTCCTCGGCCGTGCTGACAACCACCCGACCGCGCAACTGGCCGCGGAATACGGCGTGCCGCTGCTGTTCGAGGCCTTCGCCGACCGCGCCTACGCCCCGGACGGGAGCCTTTGCCCGCGGAGCCAGCCGGGAGCGGTGCACACCGAGGTCACGGTGATCGTCGAACAGGCCCTGCGTCTGGCCCGTGGCGAGCCCATTCCGCTTGAGGACGGCACATCGCTCGCTCTGCGCCCCGACTCACTGTGCGTGCACGGCGACACCCCGCAGGCCCTGGAGGCCCTGCGGGCCATCCGCGAGGCGCTGGGGCCCCGCGCATGATGCCCCCGCGCCTTCAGATCGAGGTTGCCGGGATCGACGCCTACCTGATCCGCCTGGGCGAGACCATCGACCCCGCACTGATCCCCTGGGTGCGCGCCGCCGCCCTGCGCCTGCGCGAGCACCTGGGCGAGCGGCTGGTCGAGGTGGTGCCAAGCTACACCACGATCCTCGTCCAGTATGACCTTGTGCGCGATGATGCCGAATCGATGCGGCGCGACATCCTCGCCGCGCTGGAGGGGCTGCAGCCCGTCGCCGCGGGTGAGGGCCGGCTGCACGAGATCCCCGTCTACTACGCGGAGGAGGTGGGCCCCGACCTGCCCCGGATCGCCGCCCGCGTCGGACTCACGACCGAGGCGCTCGTCGCCCTGCACAGCGGCCGGGACTACCCGGTATTCGCGGTCGGTTTCGCGCCCTGCTTCGCCTACCTCGGGCTGGTGGACGAACGCCTGGCCACCCCGCGCCTCGCCAGCCCGCGCCCGCGCGTGCCCGCCGGCAGCCTCGGCATCGCCGAGCGCCAGACCGCGATCTACCCGCTGACCTCGCCCGGCGGCTGGAACCTGATCGGTCGCACCCCGCTGCGCCTGTTCGCCCCCACGCGCCTCCCCTCCTGCGACATCGAAGTGGGCGATAGGGTACGCCTCAGGCCCATCGACCGCGCCACCTACCTGGCCATGGGGGGACGGCTGGACGACCTGCCTTGGGGCAGGCCGGCATGAGCCTGCGGGTCATCAAACCCGGCATCCTCACCCTGCCGCAGGACGGCGGGCGTCGCGGCGTGATGCACACCGGGCTCACCCAGGGCGGGCCGCTGGACCTGCACGCCTGGGCCTGGGCCAACCGCCTGCTCGACAATCCGTGGGGCGCGGGCACGCTGGAGATTCACTACGGCGGGCTGGAGCTCGAGGCCGAGGACGACCTGTGGCTTGCCCTCACCGGCGCCGATCTCGGCGCCCGCATCGACGACACCCCGCTTACTCCCTGGCAGAGCTTCCTCCTGCGTCGCGGCCAGCGCCTGCGCTTCGGCACACCGCAGCATGGCGTGCGCGCCTACCTCGCCGTGGCCGGTGGCTTCGCCATGGACGGCCCCACCGTCCCGCGCGAGGGGCTCGGCGGCCTGCACGGCGACGGCAGACCCCTCGCCATCGGCGACCGCCTGCCCTGCATTCCCGGGCTTACGCGCCGACCGCGCACGGTACCCAGCCGCTTCCGTCCCGATTACTCCGCGCCCCTGCCCCTGCGCCTGATCCCGGGCGCGCAGTTCGGGACCTTCGGCACTGAGGCACGGGCCCGCCTGTTCGGGAAGCCATGGCGGCTCTCCCCGCGCTCCGACCGCATGGGCGCGAGGCTGGAGGGGGCACCGATCGCGGCGCCGGGGGGCCTGATTTCCGAGGGCATCGCCCTCGGCGCGGTGCAGGTCCCGCCCGACGGCCAGCCCATCATCCTGCTCAACGACCGCCAGACCCTCGGTGGCTATCCAAAGCTCGGCGCCATCCATCCGCTCGATCTCGCAGCCCTGGCCCAGCGACTGCCCGGCACCGAGCTGCGCCTGCGGCCCTGCACGCTGCTGGAGGCGCAGGCGGAGATGCGCGACTTGCTGCATTTCTTCCGCACGCAGGCCGCGCTCTCCTGAAGGTCACGGGCCGCTACACTCAATGCGTGCAACCGGGCATTGCGGCGGCCCGACGCAGGGGAGCCCCTCATGCCGACCGAACGGAACCTCGCAAAATACTGGAGCCTGCCCGCGGACGAACTGCTGCGCGCCCTCGGCAGCTCCCCGCGCGGGCTGTCCGCCGAGGAAGCCCGGCAACGGCTGGGGGCAAGCGGGCAAAACATCCTCGCCCCCGCCCCTCGTCATGCGGCGCTCCGGCTTTTCCTCGACCGCTTCCGCAGCCCGCTGCTGCTGATCCTGGTCTTCGCCGCACTGGTGTCGCTCGTAGTGCACGACTGGCTGGATGCGCTGATCGTGCTCGGCATCGTGGCGATCAGCGCGGTGCTCAGCACCATCCAGGAGTACCGCGCCAGCTCCGCAGTGGAGAAGCTACGCCGACAGGTGGCTGCGACCTCGACCGTCCTGCGGGACGGGGCGGCGCAGACGATCGCCAGCACAGACATCGTCCCCGGCGACATCGTGCTGCTGTCTGCGGGCAGCCTGGTCCCAGCCGATGGCATGGTGCTCGAGGCCAAGGACTTCTTCGTCAGCCAGGCCCTGCTCACCGGCGAGACCTTCCCGGTGGAGAAGCAGCCCGGCCAGGTCGCGGCCCAGGCTGGCCTGGCGGAGCGCGGCAACAGCGTGTTCATGGGCACCTCGGTGCGCAGCGGAACGGCGAAGGTGCTGATCGTGCACACCGGCCGCGACTCGGCTTTTGGCGAGATCGCCGAATCGATGGCGAAGCGCCCGCCCGAGACCGAGTTCGAGCGCGGCCTGCGCCATTTCGGCGGCCTGCTGATGCGGGTGATGGTGTTGGTCGTGCTGGCGGTACTGACCATCAACATCCTGCTCCAGCGACCCACGGTCGACACCCTGCTGTTCGCCATCGCCCTGGCCGTGGGCCTCTCGCCGGAGCTTTTGCCCGCCATCCTGGCCATCACCCTGTCGAAGGGTGCGCAGAAGATGGCCGGGCACGGGGTCATCGTGCGCCAGCTGAACGCCATCGAGAACCTCGGCAGCATGGACGTGCTGTGCACCGACAAGACCGGCACCCTGACCCGGGGCGTGGTGCAGCTCGACGCCACCCTCGATGCCACAGGGCAGCCGAGCGCGGAGGTGCTTCGCCTGGCGGCCCTGAACGCCCGCCTGCAGCAGGGGCTGGGCAACCCCCTGGACGGGGCCGTGGCTGCCCGCGCGGAGGCGGAGGGTATCGTCACGGATGGCGCGACCAAGCTGGACGAGATCCCCTACGACTTCGTGCGCAAGCGCCTGAGCATCGTGGTCGCCCAGCCCGAGAGCGGGGATGCGCTGATGATCACCAAGGGGGCGCTGGAGCAGGTGCTGGAGGTTTGCGGCCACGCCCAGCTGGACGGAAAGACCGTGCCCCTGGACGAGCCGGCTCAGGCCCTGATCCGCCAGCGCTTCACAGCCTGGAGCGAGCAGGGCTACCGCGTCCTCGGCCTCGCCCGGCGCAGCCTCCCCCTGCAGCCGGCCTGGCACCGGGAGGACGAGCGGGACATGACCTTCGCCGGCTTCCTGCTGTTCTTCGACCCGCCGGAGCCCGGCGTTCGGAAGACACTGGACGCCCTGCACGCGCTGGGCGTGGACCTGAAGATCATCACCGGCGACAACCGGCTCGTGGCCCGCCATGTCGCCGAGGCCGTCGGCCTGCCCGCGGGGCTCATTCTCACCGGCGCCGAACTGCTGGACATGAAGGACGAGGCTTTGTGGCACCTCGCGCCCCGGGTGTCGCTGTTCGCCGAGGTCGATCCCAACCAGAAGGAGCGCATCATCCGCGCCCTGCAGAAGACCGGCCACGTGGTGGGCTACCTCGGTGACGGCATCAACGACGCCCCCGCGCTGCACGCGGCGGACGTAGGCATCTCGGTCAACACCGCCGTGGACGTGGCCAAGGAGGCCGCGGACCTGGTGCTGCTGGAGCACGACCTGGACGTGGTGAGGCAGGGCATCGACGAGGGCCGGCACACTTTCGCCAACACGCTCAAGTACATCTTCGTCAGCACCAGCGCCAACTTCGGCAACATGATCTCCATGGCCGCGGCCTCGCTGTTCCTGCCCTTCCTGCCGATGCTGGCCAAGCAGGTCCTGCTCAACAACTTCATGGCGGACATCCCGGCCATGAGCATCGCCGGGGACAACGTGGACCGGGAGTGGGAGAGCACGCCGCACCGCTGGGACATGCGCTTCGTGCGCAACTTCATGATCACCTTCGGGCTGGTCAGCACCATCTTTGACATGATCACCTTCGGCGCGCTGTTCTACCTCGTGGGCGAGACCCCGGAACTCTTCCGCACCGGCTGGTTCGTCGAGTCCCTGCTGACCCAGCTTGCGATCCTGTTCGTCATCCGCACCTACCTGCCCTTCTACGCCAGCCGACCGGGGAGCGTGCTGGCCGCGACCGCCCTCGTCATGATGGCCTTCGCCGTCCTCCTTCCCTACAGCCCACTCGCGGCGCTCCTCGGCTTCGTGCCGCTCCCCCTCCCCGTGCTGTCCGCCATCCTGGCCATCTCCATCCTCTACATCGTGGTTTCGGAGCTGACCAAGCAGATGTTCTACCGGCGGATCGGGGCGCCGCCCCGGTGAGCGACATGGCCCAGCCCTCCCCCGCGCCCACAGGACCGCGTCCCGCCCTGATCACCTTGCGGCGGCTGTGGCTGGGGCTGCTCCTGCTCTCGGCCCTGATCGCGGCCGTCACCCACTTCGGCGACATCGAGCACTTCCTGGCCCAGATGCAGCGCGCCGAACCCGCCTGGCTGGTCGTCGCCCTGCTGCTGCAGGTCGCCACCTATTTCAGCGTCGCCGAGCTCTGGCGGCGCGCGCTCCTGCGGGGCAAAGCGCGGGTCCCGCTGGCGTCGCTGGTCCCGCTGGGACTCGCCAAGCTGTTCTCGGACCAGGCTCTGCCCACCGGCGGCATGAGCGGCACGGCCTTCCTGGTCGCCGCCCTGAGCCGGCGGGGCGTTTCGGCCCAGCTGTGCATGGCGGTCCTGCTGGTCAGCCTGGTCGCCTACTACGCGGCCTACCTGCTCTTCGCGACCGCGAGCGTGCTGCTGCTATGGCTGCACCACGCCATGCAGGGCTGGATCGTCGCCACCGCCCTGGTCTTCGGGCTGGTGGCGGTGGCCATTCCTGCCGGGGCGCTCATGCTCCAGTCTCGCGGGAACCGCCCCCTGCCCCCCCTCATGCTGCGCATCCCCGGGCTTAGGGCCATGCTGGGATCCTTCTCGGAGGTCTCGCACGAACTGGTGCGCGACCGCAGCCTGCTGTCCGCGGCCACGATCCTGCATGGCTCCGTTTTCCTGCTGGATGCCTTGACCCTCTGGGTCATGCTGCACGCCATCGGCCAGCCGGTGTCCTTCTGGGTGGTCCTGCCGAGCTTCATCATGGCCTCGGTGGTGGCAACGCTCGGCCCCGTGCCGCTCGGCCTGGGCACCTTCGAGGCGAGCTGCGTCGCCATGCTCGGCTCCCTCGGCGTGCCGATCGAAACCGCGCTGACGGCCACGCTCCTGCTGCGCGGCTTCACCCTCTGGCTGCCGATGCTTCCCGGCCTGTGGCTAACCCGGCGCGCGCTGCGCTAGCCAGCCAGGAGGACGATGCATGAAACCGACCAGCACGCAGGAACCCGACCTCGCGTCCATGCCGCTGGACGACATGCTCGCCGCGTTGCATGCCGATCCCGGGACGGGGCTCTCGAGCACGGCGGTGCACGCCCTGCTCATGGAACACGGCTACAACGCGGTGGCCGACAGGAAGCCCCACCCGGTACGCCTGTTCCTCGGCAAGTTCTGGGGCGTTTCGGCATGGATGCTCGAGCTGATCATGCTCCTCTCGGCCGTGCTCGCGAAATGGGACGAATTCGTGGTGGTAACAGCCCTCCTGATCGTCAACGCGGTGCTGGGATTCACCCAGGAGCACAGGGCCTCCGGCGTTGTCGAAGCCCTGCGCCGGCGGCTGCAGGTCAGCGCGCGCGTGCTGCGCGACGCGCGCTGGCAGCTCGTCCCCGCCAGCGAGCTGGTTCCCGGCGACATCATCCGCCTGCGCGCCGGAGACATCGTCCCGGCGGACGTGAGGCTCCTTGCCGGGACGCTGGACATCGACCAGTCGGCCCTCACCGGCGAATCGCAGGAGGTCGACAAGGCCGCCGGCGACGTGCTGCCCTCGGGCTCCGTCGTCCGCCGGGGGGAAGGCACCGGCGTGGTCATGCTGACCGGGGTGAATACGTATTTCGGCCGCACCACGGAACTGGTGCGGGAGGCGCGCCCGAAGCTGCACCTCGAGACCGTGGTCGCCAAGGTCGTCCGCTGGTTATTCGCCATCGTCGGCACCCTGCTGGGCGGGGTAGCCGCCCTCTCGCTGCTCCGCGGCGGCGTGCCGCTCGGCGAGATGCTCCCGCTCATGCTCGTGCTCCTGATGAGCGCGGTGCCGGTCGCCCTGCCCGTCATGTTCACGGTCAGCATGGCCATCGGCGCGAAGGAGCTGGCGCGGCGCGGCGTGCTGGTCACCCGCCTGAGTTCCGCGGAGGATGCGGCGACGATGGACGTGCTCTGCGTGGACAAGACAGGCACGCTCACGATGAACCAGCTCGCCATCACGAATGTGGTCCCGCTGGGCACGGCGACGGAGGCCGACGTGCTTTTCTCCGGCGCCCTGGCCTCCCAGGAGGCCAACCAGGATCCGATCGACCAGGCCTTCCTGACCGAGGCCAGTCGGCGTCGGGCCTGGGCCGGAAGGCCCGCGGCCACGACCCTCGCCTTCACGCCGTTCGATGCAACGACCCGGCGGACGGAGGCAATCATCGAGCAGGATGGCCGGCGGCTGCGCGTGATGAAGGGCGCCGTGCGGACCATCGCCCAAGCCTGCGGACTCCCGCCCGCGGCCATCGAGGCGCTGGAGTCCCAGGCTAGCACCTCGTCACTGAAGGGGCAGCGGACGCTGGCGGTGGCCCAAGGGCCCGAGGGGGGAACGCCCACGCTGCTCGGCTGGGTGGCGCTGCACGACCCACCGCGCGCGGATGCCGGACAGCTGGTCGCCGCGCTCCATGACCTCGGGGTTTCGATCAAGATGCTCACCGGCGACGCCCTGGCGGTTGCCCGTGAAGTCGCACAGGGCGTGGGGCTGCCGCGCATCCGGCGCATGGCGGACCTGAAGGCGGCAAGTGGCGGCGAAGCCACGGACCTGCTGGCGGAAACCGACGGCCTGGCAGAGGTCTATCCGGAAGACAAATACCTCGTGGTACGCCACCTGCAAGCCGCCGGGCACGTGACGGGCATGACGGGCGACGGCGTCAACGACGCCCCCTCGCTGCGCCAGGCCGAGGTTGGGATCGCCGTCAGCACCGCGACCGACGTCGCCAAGAACGCCGCGAGCGTGGTGCTGACCGAACCCGGGCTGACCAACATCGTGGCGCTGGTGGAGCAGGGACGGACGATCTACCAGCGCATACTGACCTGGATCATCAACAAGATCAGCCGCACGATCCTGAAGGCTGCCTACGTCGCCATCGCCTTCGCGCTGACCGGCAAGTTCGTCGTCTCCGCCTTTGCGATGCTGCTTCTGGTGTTCATGACGGACTTCGCCAAGATCGCGCTCGCCACCGACCGGGTTCGACCTTCGAGCCGACCGGAGACATGGAACATCGGCGGCTTCGTCGCGGTCTCAGTGGCGCTGGGCGTGGCGATGGTCGTGGAATCGCTCGGCCTGCTCTGGTTCGGCTGGTCGCATTTCGGCCTGGGTACGGACGATCACGCCCTGCACACCTTCAGCTTCCTGACGCTGCTGTACTTTGCCGTGTTCTCCATCGTATCCGCCCGCGAACGCCGGGCCTTCTGGGCGACTTGGCCCAGCAGCCCCCTCCTGCTTGCCATCGTCGCGGTCGCGGTCACGGGCACCCTCCTTACGCAGGCAGGGCTCCCGGGTCTCGTGCCCCTGCCGTGGTGGCAGACGCTCGCGGTGCTGGCCTATGCCATGATGGCCTGCCTCGGTATCAACGATGCGATCAAGGTCCTGCTGATCAGGCGGCTCGCGGCCTCGGGGGAAACACCGACGCAGGCCACCTGAACCGAAACGCGGCTGCCATATCCGTGCGGCATCATGGCCGGGAGGAAAACTCGGGCAGACGAAGAAACCGCCCTGCCTGTACAATTCCTAACATGAGGTGTGTGCATCTAGTCACACGCTTTTTTTCATTTTCAGCCGCCGGCAAGGGTCGCCCATGAGATTCCGCTTCCCCATCGTCATCATCGACGAAGACTTCCGCTCCGAGAACGCGAGCGGTTTCGGCATTCGCGCCCTGGCCAAGGCCATCGAGGACGAAGGCGTCGAGGTCATGGGCGTCACCAGCTACGGCGACCTGTCGACCTTCGCCCAGCAGCAGAGCCGCGCCTCGGCCTTCATCCTCTCGATCGACGACGAGGAGTTCAACTCCGGCAACCCGGAGGAAGAGCTGCATGTGGTGCGCCAGCTGCGCAGCTTCGTCGAGGAGATCCGCTTCCGCAACGCGGACATTCCGATCTTCCTCTACGGCGAGACGCGCACCTCCAGCCACATCCCGAACGACGTGCTCAAGGAGCTGCACGGCTTCATCCACATGTTCGAGGACACCCCGGAGTTCGTCGCCCGCCACATCATCCGTGAGGCGCGCGCCTACCTCGATACCCTCGCCCCGCCCTTCTTCCGCGCCCTGACCGGCTATGCGGCCGATGGCTCCTATTCCTGGCACTGCCCCGGCCACTCCGGCGGCGTGGCCTTCCTGAAGAGCCCGGTGGGGCAGATGTTCCACCAGTTCTTCGGCGAGAACCTGCTGCGCGCCGACGTGTGCAATGCGGTCGAGGAACTCGGCCAGCTGCTCGACCACACCGGCCCGGTGGCGGCCTCCGAGCGCAACGCCGCGCGCATCTTCCATGCCGACCATCTGTACTTCGTCACCAACGGCACCAGCACCTCGAACAAGATGGTCTGGCACAGCGTGGTCTCGCCGGGCGACATCGTGGTGGTGGACCGCAACTGCCACAAGTCGATCCTGCACGCGATCATCATGACAGGGGCGATCCCGGTGTTCCTCACCCCAACCCGCAACCATTTCGGCATCATCGGTCCGATCCCGCTGGAGGAGTTCAAGCCGGAGAACATCCAGAAGAAGATCGAGGCGCACCCGTTCGCGCGTCATGTCGAGAACAAGAAGCCGCGCATCCTGACCATCACCCAGTCCACTTATGATGGCGTGGTGTACAACGTCGAGGCCATCAAGGAGTTGCTGGACGGCCATATCGACACCCTGCACTTCGACGAGGCCTGGCTGCCGCACGCCGCCTTCCACGAGTTCTACGGCGACTACCACGCCATCGGCGAGGGACGCCCGCGCTGCAAGAAGTCGCTGGTGTACTCCACCCAGTCCACCCACAAGCTGCTGGCGGGCCTCTCCCAGGCCTCGCAGATCCTGGTGCAGGACTGCGAGGAGCAGCGCTTCGACCGCGACGTGTTCAACGAGTCCTACCTGATGCACTCCTCCACCTCGCCGCAGTACGCCATCATCGCCTCCTGCGACGTGGCGGCGGCGATGATGGAGCCGCCGGGCGGCACCGCGCTGGTGGAGGAGTCCCTGGTCGAGGCGCTCAACTTCCGCCGCGCTATGCGCAAGGTGGACGAGGAATGGGGCTCGGACTGGTGGTTCAAGGTTTGGGGCCCGGATCATCTCCCCGAGGAGGGGCTCGGCCGGCGCGAAGACTGGATGATCAAGAAGGGCGACCGCTGGCACGGCTTTGGCGATCTGGCCGAGGGTTTCAACATGCTCGACCCGATCAAGGCCACCGTGATCACCCCGGGGCTCGACGTGGACGGTGACTTCGCCGACTGGGGCATCCCGGCCGGCATCGTCACCAAGTACCTGGCCGAGCACGGCGTGGTGGTGGAGAAGACCGGCCTCTACAGCTTCTTCATCATGTTCACCATCGGCATCACCAAAGGCCGCTGGAACACCCTGGTCACCGCCCTGCAGCAGTTCAAGGACGACTACGACAAGAACCAGCCGCTGTGGCGCATCCTGCCCGAGTTCGTCGCCAAGCACCCGGTGTACGAGCGCATGGGCCTCAAGGACCTGTGCCGCAAGCTGCACGACATGTACAAGCAGTACGACGTGGCACGCCTGACCACCGAGATGTACCTCTCCGACATGGTGCCCGCCATGCGTCCGGCCGATGCCTGGGCCAAGATGGCCCACCGAGAGATCGAGCGGGTGCCCATCGACGAGCTGGAGGGCCGCATCACCGCGAGCCTGGTCACCCCCTACCCGCCGGGCATCCCGCTCTTGATCCCGGGCGAGCGCTTCAACAAGACGATCGTCGATTACCTCAAGTTCGCGCGCGAGTTCAACCGCCAGCTGCCGGGGTTCGAGACCGACATCCATGGTCTGGTGGCCGAAGAAGTGGACGGGCGAATCGTCTACCACATCGACTGCGTGAAGGACTGAGAGAGCGGTAGCGCAACGATGCCAGAGGGGGGCGTAGGAGGCCCGCCCTCGGGCCGATGCGTGGGGGCTTATCGCGCCGGGGCGGCGCGCCTACACAGCCCCCTGATGGGGCTCTCCCCCCGGATCGCGGGCAACAAAAAAGGAGGCCAGGCCTCCTTTTTTCATGTGCTCCCTTGGCAGGGTTACAGGGTTACTGCGAGGTGTTGCTCCGCACGCCGCGGATCTCGCGAATCCAGCGCAGGCGCTCGGCACCCTCGATCAGCTCGTTCTGCAGGCGGAAGTAATCCACCTCGGCACCCTCGGCGATGGCCCCCTTGCTTTCGAGGGCCTTGAGACGGGCCTCCTCGGCGGCGAGCTCGACGGCGCGGGCATCTTCTTCACGCAGGGCGCTATCCGCGAGGATGGTGATCTTGAGGGGTTGCACCTCGATCACACCACCGGAGACGTAGTAGTGGCTGGTATTGCCCTTCTCGTCGGTCACGCGGACTTCGCCCGGCTTGAGGGTCGCCAGGAGCTGCGTGTGGCGCGGCGTGATGCCGAGCTCGCCCATCGTGGTGGGGGCGACCACGAAGGTCGCCTGACCACTCAGGATCGGCTTGTCGGCACTCACGATGTCCACATGGATGGTCATGGCCATACAGCCTCCTGATTACTTGGCGGCGAGCTTGGCGGCCTTCTCAACCGCTTCGTCAATGCCACCGACCATGTAGAACGCCTGCTCCGGCAGGTGGTCGTACTCGCCTTCCAGCAGGCCCTTGAAGCCACGCAGGGTTTCCTTCAGGGAAACGAAGCGGCCCGGGGCGCCGGTGAAGACCTCGGCCACGAAGAACGGCTGGGACATGAAGCGCTGGATCTTACGCGCACGGGCCACGACCAGCTTGTCCTCTTCGGACAGTTCGTCCATGCCCAGGATGGCGATGATGTCCTTCAGCTCCTTGTAGCGCTGCAGGGTCTTCTGCACGCCACGGGCGATGGTGTAGTGCTCATCACCCACGACCTGCGGATCGAGCTGGCGGCTGGTGGAGTCCAGCGGATCGATCGCCGGGTAGATACCCAGGGCGGCGATGTCACGGGACAGAACCACGGTCGCATCCAGGTGCGAGAAGGTGGTCGCCGGAGACGGGTCGGTCAGGTCGTCCGCCGGCACATACACGGCCTGCACGGAGGTGATGGAGCCGGTCTTGGTGGAGGTGATGCGCTCCTGCAGGACGCCCATCTCCTCGGCCAGGGTCGGCTGGTAACCCACCGCGGACGGCATACGGCCGAGCAGGGCGGAGACTTCGGTGCCGGCCAGGGTGTAACGGTAGATGTTGTCGATGAACATCAGCACGTCACGGCCTTCGTCACGGAAGTACTCGGCCATGGTCAGGCCGGTCAGGGCGACGCGCAGACGGTTGCCGGGCGGCTCGTTCATCTGGCCGTAGACCAGGGCGACCTTGTCCAGTACGCCGCCTTCGCTCATCTCGTGGTAGAAGTCGTTGCCCTCACGGGTACGCTCGCCCACACCGGCGAAGACGGAGTAGCCGCTGTGCTCGACCGCGATGTTGCGGATGAGCTCCATCATGTTCACGGTCTTGCCCACGCCGGCGCCGCCGAACAGGCCAACCTTGCCGCCCTTGGCGAACGGAACCAGCAGGTCGATCACCTTGATGCCGGTTTCGAGCAGGGCCGTGCTGGAGGACTGCTCGTCGAATGCCGGCGGCTTGCGGTGAATAACGTTGCGATCTTCGGTGGCGATCGGACCGGCGTGGTCGATCGGGTTACCGAGCACGTCCATGATGCGGCCCAGGGTGGCCTTGCCCACCGGGACCGAAATGGGCGCGCCGGTATTGGTCACGGACAGACCGCGACGCAGACCTTCGGACGCGCCGAGGGCGATGGTACGCACCACGCCGTCGCCGATCTGCTGCTGTACTTCGAGGGTCAGACCGGTGCTGTCGACCTTCAGTGCATCGTAAACCTTCGGCACGGCATCACGCGGAAATTCCACGTCGATTACCGCACCGATGATTTCGCGAATCTTGCCAGAACTCATGTTCGGTTCCTCATCATCAATACGTAAGAATTCAAGCCTTAGCCGACCGCAGCCGCGCCACCGACAATTTCCGCGATCTCTTGGGTGATCGCTGCCTGACGAGCCTTGTTGTACTTCAGCTTCAGGTCGCGGATCAGCCCGCCCGCGTTGTCGGACGCGTTCTTCATGGCGATGCGGCGTGCAGACATTTCACAGGCCACGTTCTCGATGGTCGCCTGATGAACGCTGGCCGCGACATAACGCTTGAGCAGCAGATCCAGGACGTCCTTCGACTCGGGCTCGTAGATGTAGTCCCAGCGATGCTGCAGTTCGGGCAGGTCCACCGGCATGAGCGGCAGGATGCGCTCGACGAGCGGCTTCTGGGTCATGCTGTTGACGAAGTCGTTGCGTGCAATCCAGATCTCATCCAGGTTGCCCGCCTCGAAGGCGTCAAGCATGACCTTAACCGCCCCCTGCACCCTCACGAACTTCGGGCGATCGCCCAGGCCCGTGATCTCGGCCACCGGGTTGAAGGCCCCGCGCTTGACGAAGGCCACACCCTTGCTGCCGATGGCGCAGACATCGATCTCGATGTTCTTGTCCGCCCAGCCCTGCATGGTCCTGAGGGCCTGCCTGAACAGGTTCACGTTCAGGCCGCCGCACAGACCACGGTCGGTGGTTACCAGGATCATCCCAACACGCTTAACCGGACGCTCCACCATGAACGGGTGGCGGTATTCCGGATGGGCGTTGCTGAGATTGGCGATCACGTCCTTGACCTTCTGCAGGTAAGGACGGGTCGCCTCCATGTTTTCCTGGGCCTTGCGCATCTTGCTCGCCGCGACCATTTCCATGGCCTTGGTGATCTTACGCGTGTTTTGAACGCTCTTGATCTGCGTACGGATTTCTTTAGCGCCGGCCATGACAGTCGCCTCTCTTACCAGACACCGTTGGCTTTGAAGGCCTCGAGGGTCTTCTTCAGGCCAGCGGAGATGTCGTCGTTGAGGTTACCGTCATTGCCGATCGCATCCATCATGTCCTTCGCGTTGCTGTGCGCGTAGGCGTGCAGCGCGGACTCGAAGGAACCGATTTTCTCGACCGGTACGTCGTCCAGATAGCCCTCGTTGGCGGCGAACAGCGAGAGGGCCATTTCCGCCACGGACAGCGGCTTGTACTGGGCCTGCTTCATCAGCTCGGTGACGCGCTTGCCGCGCTCGAGCTGACGGCGGGTGGCCTCGTCCAGGTCGGAGGCGAACTGCGAGAACGCAGCCAGCTCACGGTACTGGGCGAGGTCAGTACGGATACCGCCGGAGAACTTCTTGATGATCTTGGTCTGCGCGGCACCACCCACGCGGGATACGGAGATCCCCGGGTTGATGGCAGGACGCAGGCCCGCGTTGAACAGATCGGTCTCGAGGAAGATCTGGCCGTCGGTGATGGAGATCACGTTGGTCGGAACGAACGCGGAAACGTCACCACCCTGGGTCTCGATGATCGGCAGCGCGGTCAGCGAGCCAGTCTTGCCCTTCACTTCACCGTTGGTGAACTTCTCGACGTAGTCGGCGTTCACGCGGGAGGCGCGCTCCAGCAGGCGGCTGTGCAGGTAGAAGACGTCACCCGGATAGGCTTCACGGCCCGGCGGACGACGCAGCAGCAGGGAGATCTGACGGTAGGCCCAGGCCTGCTTGGTCAGGTCGTCGTACACGATGAGCGCGTCCATGCCGCGGTCGCGGAAGTACTCGCCCATGGTGCAGCCGGCGTAGGCAGCCAGGTACTGCATGGAGGCCGGGTCGGAGGCACCGGCGGCAACGACGATGGTGTACTCCATCGCGCCGTGCTCTTCCAGCTTGCGCACGATGTTGGCGATGGTCGAGGCCTTCTGGCCGATCGCCACATAGACGCAGTAAACGCCCTTGCCTTTCTGGTTGATGATGGTGTCGATGGCCACCGCGGTCTTACCGGTCTGACGGTCACCGATGATCAGCTCACGCTGGCCACGGCCGATGGGCACCATGGCGTCCAGCGCCTTGATACCGGTCAGCAGCGGCTGGTCGACCGACTTGCGATCGATCACGCCCGGGGCGATGACTTCGATCGGAGCGGTCAGCTTGGCGCCGATCTCGCCCTTGCCGTCCACCGGACGGCCGAGGGTGTCGACCACGCGACCGAGCAGTTCCTTGCCGATGGGCACTTCCAGGATGCGGCCGGTGCACTTGACCTGGTCGCCTTCCTTCAGGTGGCCATACTGACCCAGAACGATCGCGCCGACGCTGTCGCTCTCGAGGTTCATCGCCACACCGAAGGTGTTGCCCGGGAACTCGATCATCTCACCGAGCATGACGTCGGTCAGACCGTGGATGCGCACGATACCGTCACTGACGCTGACGATGGTGCCAACGGTGCGGGCATCCGCACCGACTTCGAAACTTTCAATCCGCTGTTTGATCAGGGAACTGATTTCAGAAGGATTAATCATGAAAATAACTCCTTAGCGGACCACGGCGTTCGCCAGGCCCTGCAGGCGACCCCGCATTGAACCGTCGATGACCAGATCCCCGGCGTACACGATGGCGCCGCCGATCAGGGATTCGTCAACTTCATTGGCCAGGGTGATGACCTTGCCCAGACGCTTGCCAAGGGCCTCGACCAGCTTGGCTTGCTCGTCGGCGCTCAGCGGCTTGGCGGAAACCACACGCACGTCCATCCGGCCCTCTTCGGCACGACGGAGTTCCTCGAACTCCACCGCGATCAGCGGCAGAAGGGCAAGACGCGCATTCTCGCCCAGCAGACGCACGAGGTTTTCGGCCTCGGGCGTGAGGCGACCCTGCGCGACGTTGAGCATGAGTTCCGCCAGCTTGTCGCGACCGATGGCCGGCGAGGCGATCATGCGCCCCATGTCGGCATCGTTGGCGACCGCCGCCAGGAAGGCCAGCATCTCGGACCACTTGGCCTGCTGACCCCGTGCCTGGGCCACCTCGAAGGCGGCACGGGCATAGGCGCGGGCGGCTTTTGCGATCTCGGACATGGTGCCCCCTTAGACGCGGGCCACGAGGTCGGCGAGCGACGCTTCGTGTGCCTTGGCGTCCACTTCGCGCTTCAGGATGCGCTCGGCGCCAGCTACCGCAAGCACGGCAACCTGCTTTCCGAGCTCCTGCTTGGCGCGCTCGACTTCGCGGTCGATCTCGGCCTGGGCACCCGACAGGATGCGGTCGGCCTCGGCCTTGGCGTTGTTGCGGGCTTCGTCAATGATCTCGTTGCTGCGGGCATTGGCCTGGGCCAGCATCTCGGTCGCCTTCTCTTTGGCTTCCTTGATGATCTGGACCGCACGCTCCTCGGCCAGTTTGAGCTCGTGCTTGCCGCGCTCGGAAGCGGACAGGCCGTCGGCGATGCGCTGACGGCGTGCTTCCATCATGGCGGACAGCGGGGCCCACAGGAATTTGTTCACCAGCCAGATCATCGCCACGAAGGCGATCATCTGGGCAATCAGGGTGACCGTAATGTTCACGGTTGCCTACCTCTCTAGGGGACACAGGAAAACCGCGTGCGGACACTGGGCCCGCACGCCGGGATCACCGTGTCTTAGCCGCCGACTGCCTGGATGGCGGCCTGCAGGGCGCCCACGAACGGGTTGGCGAACAGGAACCACATGGCGAATGCCAGGATGATGAACGGGAAGGATTCCATCAGACCGGCGAAGATGAACATGTTGACCATCAGCTGCGGACGCATTTCCGGCTGACGGGCAATACCTTCGAGGGTCTTGGAGCAGATCAGACCCCAGCCAATGGCCGAGCCCAGGCCGGCAGCGGCAAGAATCACGCCCACGCCTACGGCAGTGTAGGCATAAATCATCGCGATCATGTCAGCGTTCATCGTCGGTTCTCCTTACGGATTTTGTTTAAGGTGAAGGGTTGAGAAGGTGGTTGTCATCAGCGACTCAGTGGTCATCTTCGGAGGCGTGCGCCATGCCCAGGTAGACGATGGTCAGCACCATGAAGATGAAGGCCTGCAGCGTGATGATGAGGATGTGGAACAGCAGCCACCCCAGATCAAGCACAACCTGCAGCGGGAACCAGATCAGCAGGGCCGCGCCGATCGTCGCCGCGCCAGTCAGCAGGGCGATGAGCAGGAACACCAGCTCGCCGGCGAACATGTTGCCGAAGAGACGGAGGCCAAGGCTGAGGGGCTTGGCCAGCTCCTCGATGGCGGTCATCACGACGTTGACCGGCACCAGGAACTTGCCGAAGGGGTGGAACAGGAACATCTTGGCATAGCCGACGACGCCCTTGACCTTGATGTTGTAGTAGACGGTCAGCAGGAACACGACACCCGCCATGGCGAGGGTGGTGTTGATGTCGGTGGTCGGCACGACCTTGAAGTACTCGAGGCCGGCGCCGTGCAGGATGGCCGGGATCAGGTCGACGGGGATCAGGTCCATGAAGTTCATCAGCCACACCCAGACCAGCACGGTCAGGGCGAGCGGGGCGATCAGCTTGTTGTCCTTGCCGCCAAAAGAGTCCTTGACCTGCTTGTCGACGAAATCCAGAACCATCTCGACGAAGTTCTGGAAGCCGCTCGGCGCCCCCACCTGGAGGCTGCGACCCACACGCATGGCCGCAAACACGATCAGGGCGCCCAGCATGACGCTGACGACCAGGGTATCGAGATTGAGGGTCCAGAAACCCTCGCCGACCGACCAGTTGGTAAGGTGGTGCTGAATGTACTCGACGGACCCGCCGCCCGAGTTCTCCGCTGCGCTCACGGTTGTACTCCCCAAATCCAAGCTTGACGAAAACTAGCGCCGCGCGACAGCGAGAAACCCCAGCTGCGCGAGCACGAAACCTGCGAACAGGGGCAGCGCCGGCAGCTTCAGCAACCCCATCCCGACGCCAAGCAGGCCGATGAGGAGCAGGAAGCGCACGACCGCGCCCACGTACAAAACGAGCATGCTGCCCTTCGGATCACGGATGGCGCGCTGTTCGGCCTTGCGAACCCCGCGCTTGTGCAGCCAGGCAAG
This sequence comes from Pseudomonadota bacterium, assembly GCA_040758295.1. Lineage (GTDB taxonomy): Bacteria > Pseudomonadota > Gammaproteobacteria > Halothiobacillales > Halothiobacillaceae > Thiofaba. The sequence goes on along the minus strand of JBFLVZ010000029.1, from coordinate 95,124 downwards.
CAGCATGCTGACGAACCCGCCGTATACCACGGCAAGCCCGTCGAAATAATGTCCGAGCGTCCCCCAGATCACCGCCAGCACCGCGGTGGCGATCAGCTGCCCCAGCATCAGCCGGCGGGCGAGAAGCTCAACCCTGGTCCCGGGCACGATCCTGCATCCTCAGCAGCTGGTGGGCCTTCTGGAAGCCACCGACCAACCCCAGCCCACCGATGATCAGCATGAACAGGGGCCGCGTATCGAGCCAGCCATCGACCAGATAGCCGATGATGAAGCCGGAGGCGATCATCGATACGAACATGTTTCCGGCACCGATGAGCGGCAGGCCCATGGAGGGGGACTTACTCATTTTTGGGAGTCTAACATCGTTTTCTTTTCACCCTCAACTTGCGGCCCCACCCCCAGGACCGGCGCGAGCACGGCCCATACGTTCTCCAGCACTTGCCGGTGTCCATCCGCGTTCGGGTGCACGCCATCCTGCTGGTTGAGCTGCGGCTGGCCGGCCACCCCGTCCAGCAGGAAGGGGATCGTCACGATCTCCCGCCCCAGTTCGGCATAGATGGCGGCAAACTGGCTGGTGTAGACCGAGCCATAGTTGGGCGGCAGGCGCATGCCGGCGAGGATGGGTAGGGCACCCGCAGCATGCACTTGGTCACGCATGGCGTGCAGGTTGGCGCGCAGCGCCTCCAACGACAGGCCGCGCAAGCCATCGTTGGCGCCGAGCTCGATCACCACCCAGCGCGGCCGGTGCCGCTCGAGCAGGCTGGGGAGGCGAGCACGCCCCGATGAGCTGGTCTCCCCGCTGATGCTGGCATTGACCACGCGCACGTCCAGCCCCTTGGCGTGCAGGCGCTCCTGCAGCAGGCTCGGCCAGGCCTGCGCGCGGGTCACCCCGTAGCCCGCGCTCAGGCTATCGCCGAGGATCAGCAGCACGTCCGCCGCGCGGGCGGATGGCAGGCCAGCCACCAGCGTGATACACAGAACCGTCAGCACCAGCCATGATCTATGGACTAGGGAACCGGACAAGAAACATCGCATGCAAGCACTCCTCCACACCCGCGGTCTCGGCAAGACCGTGCATACCGCCGACGGACCGCTGCGCCTGCTTGAGGATATCAACATCGAGCTTGCGCGCGGCGAGCGCGTCGGGCTGGTCGGCGCCTCGGGCTCGGGCAAGACCACCCTGCTGAGCCTGCTCGCGGCGCTCGACACCCCGACGGAGGGCGAGATCCTGCTCGATGGCCAGGCCCTCGGACCGTTGTCCGAGGACGAGCGCACCGCCCTGCGCGGACGCATGATCGGCTTTGTGTTCCAGTCCTTCATGCTCCTGCCTGGACTGACCGCGCAGGAAAACGTCGAGCTACCCGTGCGCCTGGCCGGCCATCCCAAGCCCTCAGCACGGGCTCGCGATCTGCTCGGGACCGTCGGCCTTGCGCACCGCATGCATCACTACCCGGCCCAGCTGTCCGGCGGCGAACAGCAGCGCGTGGCCATTGCCCGCGCCTTCGCCCTCGAGCCGCCGCTGCTGCTGGCCGACGAGCCGACCGGCAACCTCGACCAGGCCACCGGGGCACGCATCATCGATCTGTTGTTCGAGCTCAACCGCGAGCGCGGCGCGACCCTCCTGCTCGTCACGCATGATCCGGCCCTGGCCGGGCGCTGCGACCGCCTGCTGCGCCTCGACCAAGGACGGCTGGCCGCCTCATGAGGGAAGCGATGAACCGCGGGGTGATGTGGTACGCCCGCCGCCAGCGCCAGCGGGCCTTCGGGATGGTCATGGCGCTGGCGATCGGCGTCGCCGCGCTGGTGGCGGTCAGCACCTTTGCCGAACGCCTTTCGGGGGCACTGCAGCACGGCGCGGCCGAGGCTCTTGGCGGCGATCTCGTGCTGGTCGCCGACCGTGCGATCCCGCCCCACTTCCGCGCCGAGGCCGATCGCCTCGGCCTGCGCAGCGCCTCCTCCACCAGCTTTCCGAGCATGATCCTGGCCGACGGGCGGACGCGCCTGGTCGAGATCAAGGCGGTCAGTCCCGAGTACCCTCTGCTCGGTGAACTGCGCGTGGACGGGGCCACCGCCAGCGCACCGGCCGCCGGCCGGGCCTGGCTTGAACCGGATGCCCTTGCCGCGCTCGGCCTCGACCAGGGCGCCACTTTCAGCCTCGGCCAGCTCACCCTGCAGGCGGGCGGCCGGCTGGACCGCGAGCCGGACCGCGCCCCCAGCGTGTTCGCCATCGGCCCACGGGTGATGATCGCCGAGGCCGACCTCGCCGCGAGCGGCCTGCTCGGCTTCGGCAGCCGCGCAAGCTTTCGCCTGCACCTGGCCGGCGAGGCCGCCGCGCTGAGGGACTTTGCCGCTTACACCCGGCGCCACCCCGAGCGCGGCCTGCGCCTCGAGGGGCTGGACGAGACCCGCCCGGAACTGCGTGAGGCCTTGAGCCGCGCGGAAGGGCTGCTGCGCGTCAGCGGCCTGCTCGCCCTGCTGCTGGCCGGGCTCGCAGTCGGCATCGGCATGCAGGACCGCCTGCGCGCCCAGCTCGATGCCGCCGCCGCCTTGCGCGCCCTCGGTGCCCCCGCCCGCTTCATCACCACCTCCGCCCTGCTCGCCCTGCTGCCCACCGCCGCGCTCGGCAGCCTGATCGGCGTCCTCCTCGGTTACGCCATCCAACCGCTCCTGCCCCTGCTGCTGCGGGGCGTGATCCCCGCGGACCTGCCCCCACCCGGCCCCATGCCCGCCCTGCTCGGCCTGCTGGCCGGACCGGTCATCACCCTCGCCTTCGCCCTGCCCGCCGTGCTGCGCCTGCGCGCAACCCCGGTGCTGCGCATCCTGCGCCGCCACCTCGAACCGCCCCCTTGGGGCCCCGCCGGCTGGGGCGCCCTGGCCGCCGGCATCATCCTGCTTGGGGCGCTGGTCGCCGTCATCGCCGGCCCAACCCGCCTCACCGCCGCCGTCCTCGGCGGGGCGCTTGCCCTGGGCCTCGTGCTGCTGCTCCTCGCCAGCCTGCCCATCCTGCTCGCCCGGCGGCGCTGGCTGCCCACAGGCGCAGCCATCCTCGGCCGCCTGGCCCAGCCCGGCCGCCGCGCCCATCTCACCCTGGCCACCCTCGGCCTCGGGCTGATGGCCCTCACCCTCGCCTTCAGCCTGCGCACCGACCTGCTCGAAGGCTGGGCGGCGCGCCTGCCGGCGGATGCCCCGAACCGCTTTGTCATCAACCTGCTGGAGGAGCAGAAGGCGCCCTTCGCCAGCCTGCTGGACGAGGCCGGCCTGCCCGCCCCCGTGCTCAGGCCGATGATCCGCGGGCGCCTGCTGACCATCGACGGCCAGCCGGTCAGCGAGCGCCCGCTGGCGGAGGGACGGGCGCGCGCCCTCGCCGAGCGCGAATTCAACCTGTCGATGGCCGAGGACCACCCTGCCGACAACCGCATCATCGCCGGGCGCCACTGGCGCGCCGAGGAGGCCGGCCAGCACTGGCTATCGGTGGAGGAGGGCATTGCCAAGCGCCTGGGGATTGGTCTGGGCAGCCGGCTCGTGTTCGAGATCGCCGGAGAGACCTGGGAGGGCACCGTGCTCAACCTGCGCCAGGTGCGGTGGGACAGCTTCAACGTCAACTTCTTCGTCTCCGCCCCGCCCGGCACGCTGGACGGCTACCCGGCCACCTGGATCACCAGCTTCCACCTGCCCGACGCCAAGGCCGGGCTCGCGGACCGGCTGGTGACGGCGCTGCCGAACATCACCATCATCGACATCCGCGCCGCGCTGACCCAGGTGCGCGAGGTGCTGGCACGCATTGAGGCGGCGGTGGGGCTGGTGCTCGGCTTCGTGCTGATCAGCGCCTGGCTGGTGCTGTGGAACGCCGCTGCCGGCACGGCCCGCACCCGCCGCTTTGAGACCGCCCTGCTGCGCACCCTCGGTGCCTCGCGCCACTGGCTGCGCCGCCAGCTGGTGGGCGAATACGCCCTCCTCGGCCTGCTCGCGGGGCTGCTCGCCGCCCTGGCCGCCACCCTCGTCAGCGCGCTTCTCGGCCGCCTGATCCTGGAGGAATGGCTGCCCATCTCGCCCCTGCCCTGGCTCGCCACCCCGCTGCTCGGCGCCGCCCTCAGCGCGGTGGCCGGCTGGCTGAGCCTGCGCGGCACGCTGAACACGCCGCCCGCGCTGGTGCTGCGCGAGGCAGGGTGAGGTCAGTCCGCGGTCATGCCCGGCGCCCCCCGGACATGCCCCGCGCAGGGGATGCCGCGGCCGCCAGGGCGGCGCCCTCGTCCAGGATCGCCTCAAGCGGTCGCGGCATGTCGATCCAGTAGCCCTGGGCATGGTCCACGCCCATCTCGGCCAGCATGCCGAAGATCGACTCGTTCTCGACGAATTCCGCGACCGTCTCCATGCCGAGCGACTGCCCCACCTGGTTGATCGCCCGCACCAGGGCGGCATTGTGCGGATTGCGGTCCATGTCGCGCACGAAGGCCCCGTCGATCTTCAGGGCGTCGACATGCATGTCCCGCAGGTAGGCGAAGGACGAGAGTCCGCTGCCGAAATCATCCAGCACGAAGCGGCAGCCCAGCGCGCGCAGCGACTCGATGAACACCGCCGCATTGCCGAGATTGGTCACCATGGCGGTCTCGGTGATCTCGAAATGGATCCGCTCCGGAGCGATCCCGCTGCCCCTGACCAGCGCCATGACGCGTTCGAGAAAGCCCTGGTCGGAGAGCGACTGGGCGGAGAGGTTGAGGGCAAGGTTCAGCGCGGGCAGGCCATCCCCCCTGCTCTCCTCCCACTGGCGCACCATGGCCAGGCAGTGCTCGATGATCCAGGCATCCAGGTCGACCATCAGTCCGTAACGTTCCGCGGCGGGGATGAACTCGCCCGGCATGGCCAGCCGCCCGTCCGGGCAGCGCATGCGCACCAGCACCTCGTAGTGGCGGGGCCCCGCCCCCTTCAAGGCCCGGATCTCCTGGCCGTAGAGCACGAAGGCGCTCTCGTCCAGCCCCCAGCGCAGGCGGTGGACCCAGGCCATCTGCTCGCGCCGGCGCCTGGCCGACTGGTCATGGGGATCATGGATGTGCAGCTGGTTGCGGCCGATCTCCTTGGCGGCATAGCAAGCGCTGTCCACCCCGCTCATGACCTCGACGACCGTCCCGCAGCCCGAGTTCAGCTCGGTCACCCCGGCCGTCACGCTGACATCAAAGACCTTGCCATCCCAGCGGAAGCGATGGCCGACGATGCATGCCTGCAACCCGCGCACGATCGCCACCCCCTCATCCAGGGGACAGTCGAGCAGGAGAAGACCGAACTCGTCCCCGCCGAAGTGGGCGAATACATGCCGCTGCCCGATGCCGTCGCGCAGGATCCCGGCCACCTCGCTGATCAGCGCATCCCCACCTTCATGGCCGCACAGATCGTTGATGATCTGCAGGCGATCGATATCCAGGAAGCACAGGGTGTGACGCCTCTCCTCCATGCCTACCAGGATGTCGGCCAGACGCTGCTCGAACTGCGGGCGGTCGAGGGGCGGCTGCCCCCCTTCGTCATCCGGGCACCACTTCTCCGGCAACGCGGCGATGTCGACCTCTTCCTCCGGCGGGGCACGCATCTCCCTGATCCGCTGGGGCAGCATCCAGGCCCGCTCCTTGCTGACGAAGACGCAACCGGGGGCGGACACCACCTCCTGCACGGCGCCATCGAGATCCTGCGCGGAAAACACGATGAACGGCACCTCCGGCGCCACGGCGCGCACCCGGGCATGGACCTGGGCCACATCCAGCGTGGGCAGCCGATGATCGCAGACAACGATGTCCGGCCTTCCCCGGCGCAGACAGGCATCGACCTCGTCCACGCTGGTCGCATAGTGGATGGCCGGCTTGATCCCCGCGGCACGCAGAAGCTCGGACAGCAGGATGCGGTCATCCTCGAAATTCTCGATATGAAGCAGGCACAGTTGCGGCATCTCCTTATCCTCCCCTCAGCGGCACGCCTGTTGCAGGGCCACCGGGATCTCATGCAGGGGCACGACATGGCAGGCCGCGTCGCGTCGGATCGCCTCGCGCGGCATGCCGAACACCACGCAGGTCTCCTCGCTCTCGGCGAAGGTGAGGGCCCCGGCCTGGCGCATCTCCAGCAGGCCCTGCGCGCCGTCGTCCCCCATGCCGGTCATCAGCACGCCGGTGGCCTGCGGTCCCGCGACCCTTGCCACGGAGCCGAACAGCACATCCACCGAGGGCTTGTGGCGGCGCACCGGCGGGCCATCGAAGACCTCCACCGTGTAGCCCCGGCTGTAGCGCTTGAGACGCATGTGCCGCCCGCCCGGGGCCAGCAGGGCGCGCCCCGGGCGCACCTCGTCGCCGTCGCGCGCCTCGAGGACCTCGAGCGCGCTGAGGGCGTTGAGGCGCCCGGCGAAGGCCGCAGTGAACTTCTCCGGCATGTGCTGGACGATGACGATGCCGGGCAGGGTAGCGGGCAGGCGGGTGAGGACGGCCTCCAGGGCCTGGGTCCCACCGGTCGACGCCCCCAGGGCGATGACATGCTGGGCGCCCGGGGGCGCCTGGACACCGGCCGGGGCAACGGGGCTGGCGACCTTGCCGGCCGCGGGTCCGGCCCCGGGGACGCGGCGCAGCCTGGCATCGGCGGCCGCTTTCACCGTGCGCACCAGGTGCGCAGCCTCCTCGTGCAGGAAGCTCTTGAGGCCGATCTTCGGCTTGGTCACGATATCCACCGCTCCGGCCGAGAAGGCCTGCATGGTGGCCTCCGCGCCCTGCTCGGTGAGGGTGGAGCACATCACCACCGGCGTCGGGCGCTCGGCCATGATCTGGCGCAGGAAGGTCAGGCCGTCCATGCGCGGCATCTCGATGTCCAGCACGATGACGTCCGGCCACTCCTGCTCCATGCGCTTCATGGCGAAGATGGGGTCAGAGGCCGTGCCGATGACACGCAGGTCCGGGTCCTGGCCGAGCACCTCGGCCAGGACCTGGCGGATCACCGCCGAATCATCCACGATCAGAACCTTCTTCATGCTTCCCATCCCGACTCACGAGGCATCCACGAGGACGCTCTGCTCGATCACGCCGACCTTGCCAAGACGCAGGTCCAGCGTCACGTTGCGATAGATCTCACCGCCCACCCGGCGCTCGCCGATACGGAAGCCGCTCGCCGCAAGAGCCTTCTCGACGGCCTCGACATTGCGCCGGCCGATGTCGAGCGAGGCGCGCCGCTCGGCCACCCCGAACATCACCCCGCCGCCATAGACCCCGACCTCATAACCGGCCGGCCAGGTGCCCAGCCGGCGCACGCGCTCCAGCAGCCAGGCCACCGCCCCGTCCGCGTAGCGCGGGTCGGGTTCAAGCCCCCCTCCTCGGCCGGGGATGGCCTTGGAGTTGTGGGGCAGGACCACGTGGCACATCCCCCCGACCGCGCGGGACGGATGCCAAAGCGTCACGGCCACGCATGACCCCAGCAGGGTGCGCAGGATGGCGTGCTTCCGCCCGAAGTAGATCTCGCCCGGTTTCAGGTAGAGCATGCCTCACCCATGTGATTCGCGCCTTGAGCCGATCATGCGGCCCCCCTCTCGAAAGGCTCGAAGTCGTCCTCATGGACATGGTGGTGGCGCGCATCATGGCCGCGACCATGGACCTGCGGCTTGAGGCGCGCCACCGCCCGGCGCGCGGAACCGTGGCCGTGCTCCGAACCATGCGACTCGTCCAGCTTGAAGAACGCCATCGTCTGCTGCAGCTGGACCGCCTGCGCGCTCATCTCCTCCGCCGTCGCCGCCAGCTCCTCCGAGGCCGACGCGCTCTGCTGCGACACCTTGTCCAGCTGTTCCACCGCCACCGTCACCTGGCTCACCCCGGTCGACTGCTCCACCGACGCCGCCGCAATCTCCTGCACCAGCTCCGCCGTGCGCTGGATCGCCGGAACCACTTCATTGATCAGCGTCCCGGCCCGCTCCGCCACCTTCACGCTGTTGCCGGCAAGGTCGGAGATCTCCTGCGCCGACGTCTGGCTGCGTTCCGCCAGCTTGCGAACTTCGTCCGCCACCACCGCGAAGCCCTTGCCGTGCTCGCCGGCGCGCGCCGCCTCGATCGCGGCGTTCAGCGCCAGAAGGTTGGTCTTGTACGCAATGTCCTCGATGATGCTGATCCGGTCCGCGATCTGCTTCATCGCCGCCACCGTGTCGGTCACGGCGCTGCCGCCCTCGCTCGCCTGGCGCGAGGCGTCCGTCGCGATCCGGTCCGTCGCCTGCGCGTTCTCCGTGTTCTGGCTGATCGAGGCGCTCATCTGCTCCAGCGACGCGCTCGTCTCTTCCACGCTCGCCGCCTGCTCGCTCGCCCCCTGGCTCAGGCTCTGCGCCGTGTCGCTCACCTGGCCGGCCGCCCCGGTCAGCGCCTCCGCCGCGCTGTTCACCTCGCCAATCACCTGCTTCAGGCGCTCCACCATCGCCGCCTGCGCCGCAATCAGCTGTCCCACCTCGTCGCGCGAGTTCGACTCGATCCGCACCGTCAGGTCGCCCTCCGCAAGGCGGTTCGTCACCCCAACCGCGCGGTTCAGCGGGCCGGTGATGCCGCGGGTGATCCAGAAGGCGATCAACACGCCAAGGACCAGCGCGGTCGCGGTGATACCGATCAGCACGGTGCGACCCTGCTCGTAGGTCTCGGTCGTCTCCACGCCGGTCTTCTCGAACAGGCCGCCCTGGAACTTGATCATCTTGTTGACCGCATCGAAATAGCCGCGCTGCAGGGTACGCAGCTCACCGAACAGCAAGTCCTTGGCCTCGTTCATGCGCCCCTCGGCGACCAGCGCCAGCAGACGGTCCTGGGCCTCGACGTTCTTCGCCCGCAGCGCCTTGATCTCGTTCAGCAGGGCCTTGCCCTCCTCGGTCTTGATGGTCTCCTCAAGCTTGGCCATGCGCTCGCCAATGACCTTGCGCGCCTCCAGCAGGCGCTCCTTCTCCGCCTTGAGCTCCTCCTGGCTCTCGGCGAGCAGGATGTTGCGCATGTTGCGCGCGATGAGGTTGACGTTGTCGATGATGTCGTTCGCCCACACGGCCTTGGGCCAGCGATCCTGCACCAGCAGGTCCGCCGAGTGATTGAGCGACTGCATGCGGGTGATGCCGATGAAGGCGGTGATGGCCATCAGCAGGATGACGACGCCGAAGCCCAGTCCCAGGCGCGTGCCAATCTTCATGTTCTTGAACATTGCTGTTACTCCGGTTCGCAAACTCAAACGGTGATTCGGTAGGTATCGGTTTCGGCTTGGCCGCTGCGGGACCTGCCACGCTGCGCGGCCACCTCAACCAGACTGGGCACGTCGAGGATCATGGAGACCTCGCCGCTGCCGAGGATGGTGGCGCCGCTGACGCCGCGCAGGCGCTCGAAGATCTTGCCCAGCGGCTTGATGACGGTCTGGAACTCGCCCATCAGCTCGTCCACCACGAGGCCGGCCTTGTGACCGCCGTAATGGACGACGACGACGTTCTCGCGCGGGGCGGGGCGCCCGTCGCCGTGGAACAGCTCGCGCAGGCGGACGAACGGCAGCACCTCGCCGCGCAGGTTGAGGTAGTGGCGGGAGCGGCTCTGGGCACGATCGCCCTCCGGCAGCTCGATGCACTCCATGACCATGTCGAGAGGGATGACATAGGCCGCGTCGCTCACGCGCACCAGGAAGCCGTCGATGATGCCGAGGGTGAGCGGCAGGCGGATGCTGACCGTGGTCCCCTCGCCGGGACGGCTGTCGATGTCCACCGTGCCGCGGAGGGCCTCGATGTTCTTCTTCACCACGTCCATGCCCACGCCGCGGCCGGAGAGGTTGGTGACCTGGTCGGCGGTGGAGAAGCCGGGCTCGAAGATCAGGCGGTAGGCCTCCTGGTCGGTGAGGGCGGCGTTCGGCGCGATCAGGCCCTTGGCGATGGCCTTGGCGATGATCTTGTCGCGGTTGAGCCCGCCGCCGTCGTCGGCCACCTCGATCACGATGCTGCCGGCGTCGTGGTAGGCGTTCAGGCGCAGGGTGCCGTGCGCGGGCTTGCCCAGCGGCAGGCGGCGATCGGCCGGTTCGATGCCGTGGTCCATGGCGTTGCGCACCAGGTGCATCAGCGGATCGCCGATCTTCTCGACCACGGTCTTGTCCAGCTCGGTGTCCGCGCCCTGGATCTCCAGGCGGATGTCCTTGCCGAGGTCCTGGCTCACGTCGCGCACCACGCGGCGGAAGCGGGCGAAGGTCTCGCCGATCGGCACCATGCGCAGGCGCAGGGCGCTGTCGCGGATCTCTTCCACCAGGCGGGACATCACCGACATGGACTCGACCAGGGCCTCGTCGTCGAAGCGCTGGGTGATCAGGTGGCTGCTGGCGCTGGCGATGACCAGTTCGCCGACCAGGTTGATCAGCTCGTCCAGCTTGGCGGCATCGATGCGCACGCTGCGGGCAGCGCTGGCCGCCTGCTTGCCGGCGCCATCAGAGGATCCCGCGGCGAGCTCAAGGGTCTCCTCGACGGGGGGCGCGGCCCCCTCGACTTCGGGCGTGGCCCCGGCCGCTTCATCGTCCAGCGGGGCGAGCGAGACCGTGGTCTCCTCGCGGATGAAGTCGAACGCCCCCTCGATCTCCTCGACCGGCCTGTCGCTCGCGAGGGTCAGGGTCACGTCCAGGCAGCAGCTCTCGGCGTCCATCTCCGCCAGGCGCGGCAAGCGCGCGGCCGAGGTCCACACGTCGCTGATCTCGCCGAGCTGGGCGAGGTAGCGCAGCACCGAGGCCGGATCCATGCCGTGGCGCAGCATGTCCTCGCCGAAGCCAAGTTCCACACGCCAGCGGCGGGCGCCCGTCTGCTCCGCTTGCGCAGCGACGGCGGGACGGGTGGCGCAGGCGCTGCCGTCGAGATAGCCACCCAGCCGCTGGATCAGGGCCTGGCCGGCAGCGATGCAGGTCGCCCGGCCATCCTCGTCCCCGCCCTGCGCGCGGCCGATGAGGGTGATCATGTGGTCACGGCAGCCCAGCAGCAGCGCGATCAGCGCATCGTCCACCCGCACCTCGCCGTCACGCACCCGGTCGAGGACGCTCTCCGCGACGTGGGTGAAGGCCACCACGTCGTCAAAGCCGAACAGGCCAGCCGACCCCTTGATGGTGTGGGCCGCGCGGAACACCGCGTTGATAAGGTCAGAATCATCGGGGCGCTGCTCAAGTGCGAGCAGGGCATGCTCCATCTCCGCGAGCAGCTCGGCGCTCTCGGTCATGAAGGTCTCGATCGCCTGATCCATGTTCATGCGACGCGCTCCAGGTGGATGTCCTCGGGCGGAATGGCGTAGAGGGCGAGCAGGTCGCGCACGCTGTCGCTGATGGCAGACACGCGGAACGGCTTGTTGGCGTGGAGGGCCTCCGCCTTGGCGGCCAGGACCAGCTGCAGGCCGGCGGTATCCATCTCCGCCACGGCGGAGAGATCCAGCTCGATGGCCGGGAGGAGGGCGAACTGCTCCATCAGGCTCTCGCGCAGGGCGGCCGCCTGGTAGATCGTCACTTCGCCGTCGAGGCGGATGCTGCTGTCGCTCATGTCGGGCCGCTCGCTTAAGGCAGGATCAGCTTGGAGACGGCCTGCAGCATCTGCTCGGGCTTGAACGGCTTGACCACCCAGGCCTTCACGCCAGCCGCCTTGCCCTTCTCCATCATGTCGGAGCCGGCCTCGGTGGTGAGCATGATGATCGGGGTGAACTTGTAGGCCGGGTTCTGCTTGATCGCCTGCACCATGCTGATGCCGTCCATGTTCGGCATGTTCACGTCGCTGATGATCAGGTGGACCTTGCGACCGTCGAGCTTGGCCAGGCCGTCGCGGCCATCGCACCCTTCAATGACCTCGTAGCCGGCGCCGGTCAGGGCGATCTTGACCGCCGTGCGCAGGGAAGCGGAGTCGTCCACGATCAGAATGGTCTTTGCCATGGCAATTCCTCTTAAAAGAAGGTGATCTCGCCGGCGGACGCGGCGCTCGTGGCCGCCGCCCCCCCGCGGTGGTTGAAACGCTCCTCCTCAGTGGTGTATCGCCGCTCGATCTCGGCCAGGATGGCCTCCGGATCGATGGCGTCACCGCCGTCCAGCTGCGCGCGCAGGTAGTCCAGCGACTCCACGGCATGCTGGAGGATCTGGCTCATGCGGTCCTGGAACTGGAGGGAGACGAGGATGTCCTGGATCTCGGCTCGCATCAGCCGGCTTTCCTCGCGCAGCACGGAGGAGGACTGCGATAGCCCCTCGGCCATGCCCTGCAGGCGCTCGAGCACCTCGTGGATGGTGGTCTCGGAGCCGGCCAGGACGCTGGCCTCCTGCTCCGAGGCCTGCTCGGCCATGTTCAGGGCCTGCTGCATGGCCTCGGAGATCTCGTCCACCTTGTGGCTGATCCGCCCCCCCGCCTCGTGGGACTGCAGCGAAAGGGCGCGCACCTCGTTGGCCACCACGGCGAAGCCGCGCCCCATCTCTCCCGCACGGGCCGCCTCGATGGAGGCGTTGAGGGCGAGCAGATTGGTCTGCGAGGCGATGGAGCTGACCTCGGAGGACATGCTCTTGAGATCCTTGGCATAGGCATGCAGCCCCCGGATCGTCTCCAGCATCTGCTCACGCACGCGCACGGAGTCGCCGAGGCTGCTGATGACGGCCTCGAGGCGGTCGCCGCTCTCCTGGTAGGCGCGGTGCACCGCATCCGCCTCGCCGCCTTCGCCGCCGCTCGATGCCTCCAGGGTGGTGCCAATGCGGCCGACCAGGGTGGCAAAGCGTTCGGACATGGCGATCATCGCCTCCTCGGCCTGGCTGCGCGCCGTCTCGATCTGCCGCTCGATGATGGGCAGGGCGGACTGCAGGCTGGCCGTCAGACGCTGCTGGTATTCGCGTGCCCGCTCGAGTTCGTCGGGCATGGTTTCCGGTAAGGTCATGGGGGTCTCATCCTTCCTCAAACCCCCGGCCACCCAGCCGGAGGCCATGCACGCCGCGAACACGCCGGCGGCCAGCAGCACGCCGGCCACCCCGCCGCCAGCCACCAGGACGGCGGCGACCGCCCCCGCAAGGCCCAGCAGGGCCGGGACCAGCAACGCCGGCAGGCTGAATCGACTCTCGGACATGCGCAAAGCACTCTCAGGATCAATCGGACGGGCGGATTATCCGAGCACGAAGGTGGGGTAAATATCCGGGAAACAACGAACTTGCCTGTCATGAAAGACACGACAGGGGGTAGGGCATGGCCTCAGGGCGAGGCCACGGAGGAGACGAATGTTTGCGGGACATCTCTCCCGGAAGGAGAGCAACCGAGCGGCGCGAGCCTCAGCCCGCGAGGCCGTGCTCGACGACGTAGCGAACGATCTCGGCGTTGGCCTTGAGGCCAAGCTTCCTGAGGATGCGCACGCGGTGGGTGCTGACGGTGGTGGTGCTGATGGACAGGGCCTCGGCGATCGCCGCGGGGGGCTGCCCTGCGGCGATCATGAGCATGATCTCGAGTTCGCGTGCGGAGAGGCGGGCATGCGGGGGGCCCTCGTCGCCATCGAACTGACTGTCGAGCAGACGCTCGGCGAGGGAGGCGGGGATGTAGCGGCGGCCGCGCGCGATCGTGCGCACCGCCTCCAACACCTCCTCCGGATCGGCCTGCTTGCTGATGTAGCCGCTCGCCCCCAGACGCATGGCCTGGACGCCATAGGTATCCTCGGGATGCATGCTGTAGATCAGCACCGGAAGCTTCGGCTGCAGCTGGCGGATCATGCGCAGAGCGTACAGGCCGGGGCGGCCGGGCAGGTTGATGTCGAGGATCACCAAGTCCACCCCGCCCTCGCGGACGCGCGCCACCGCCTCGGCCTCGGAGGCAGCCTCCAGCACCGCGGTGACACGCGGCTCCATGCCCAGCAGGCCCTTGATGCCGCTGCGCAAGAGGGCATGGTCATCGACGATCAGTACCCGCATGGCTCCGCCCCTACCTCTCCGATACGTCCCACCCCGCAAAGGGGATGTCCACCCGCACGCATGTTCCCTGGGCCCCGGACGAAACCCTCACCTGCCCACCGACGAGACGGGCGCGCTCCTGCATGCCGCGCACCCCCGTGGAAAGCGGGTCCTCCAGCCTGCCGGCCGCGATGCCGCGACCATTGTCGCAGACCGAACCCAGGAGGCGCCCCTCCGCGCAGCGGATCTCCACCCGCACCTCGCTCGCACCGGAATGGCGGAGGACATTGGTCAGCGCCTCCTGGACGATCCGGAACATTGCGGTAGCGACCCGCTCGTCCAAGGGTACATCCTCGCAGTCGCCATCGAAAAGACAGCGGATCCCCGTGCGCCTGCCGCACTCCTCGATATGGCTGTGCAGGGCGGGGATCAGCCCCAGCTCGTCGAGCAGCTTCGGCCGCAGATCCTGGGCGATGCTGCGCACCGTGCCGATGGTCTGGTCCACCGCCCGCCGAAGGCCCGCGAGCTGCTCCATGACCTCCGCGCCGGCAGCTTGTTCTTCCAGCCGGCGGCGCAGCAGGTAAAGGTCCATCTTCAGCGCGGTGAGGGAGGAACCCAGTTCGTCGTGCACCTCGTGCGCGATGCGGCGCCGCTCCTCCTCGCGCGCCTCCTGCAGGCGCGCGGCCAGGGCCTGCATCTGCGCCCTCGACTGGCTCAGCGCCTGCTCGCCGAGCTTGGTTGCGGTGACGTTCAGCATGACGCCGTCCAGCACCACCTCGCGCTCGTCATACCTGTCCACGGTGGCGCGGATGTTGATCCACTTGACCTCCTCGTCCGGAGGAAGGTGGAGACGGCCGGTCCAGTTGAGCACCCCGCCTTCGCGCTGGCAGCGGCGGATCTCGCCAAAGAGGCCCGCCTTCTCGTGCAGGTTCAGCAGCCCGATGAAGGGCGAGGCATCCGCAAGCAGGGTCTGGGGGCTGACAAACAGCAACTGGCGAACCCCCTCGCTGACATAGGCGAAGGACAGCCTGCCGTCGGTGTCGAACGACATCCGGAACACGGCACCGGGTATGTGCTGGGTGATGGCGCTCAGCTGGGCCTCCCGCTCGCGCAGGCGCCGCAGTGCCGCCGTGCGCTCCGCCTGCAGCTGGGCCTTGCCGAGGGCGCGCCGAATGGCCGGGGCCAGGCGGGCAAGGTTCGACTTGAGCACATAATCGAACGCCCCCGCATTCATCGCCTCGGCGGCATCCTCCTCGCCGATGTGGCCGGAAACGATGAGGAAGGGCATGTGAGGCATGATGCCGTGGACGATGCGGAGGACGGCCATGGCATCGAAATCGGCGACGTGATGCTCGGTGATGACCACGTCCCAGAGGCTTTCCCCCAAGGCGGCACGCAGGCCCACGAGCGAGTCCACCCGCCGCCACGCCAGCTTCATGCCCGCCGCGGTCAGATGGTCGACCAGGGCCTGGGCTTCATCATCCGAGCCGTCGACCAGCAGGACCCGGATCAGATCATCCTTGAGGGGAAACCACATACTGCCTCGTGCGCTCCAACATGAGACGAAAGGGGCATGATAATGCAGTCCCTGCGGACCCGTTATTTCCGCCCGCCCGGAAACGAAAAAGGCCCGCCGATGGCGAGCCTTGATCGATGAATGCCTTGGTGGCCAGGGAGGGAATCGAACCCCCGACACGGGGATTTTCAATCCCCTGCTCTACCAACTGAGCTACCTGGCCGACTGGAGGCGCACATTAAAGCCTCGCCGCGAGGCGGCGTCAAGATTTTTTATCACCGCGTTTCCGCCACGCGCAAGCTCATTGTATGCTTCCCCCATCATCAGCCTGTAATGAAGACCATGAGCCAGACCTCGCGCCGAGCGTACGTTTCCCGGGACACCCTGGAGACCCGCGTGCGCGTAAGCATCGATCTCGACGGCACCGGCCGCGGCGAGTTCCGCACCGGCGTGCCTTTCCTCGAGCACATGCTGGACCAGATCGCCCGTCATGGCATGTTCGACCTGAGCGTGGAGTGCGACGGCGACCTGCATATCGATGACCACCACTCGGTGGAGGATATCGGCATCACCCTCGGCATGGCCCTGGCGCAGGCGGTGGGCGACAAGCGCGGCATCCGTCGCTATGGCCATGCCTACGTGCCGCTGGATGAGGCGCTCTCGCGCGTGGTGATCGACCTCTCAGGCCGCCCGGGCCTGGTGTTCGCCTGCGACTTCACCCGCGCCACCATCGGCCGCTTCGAGACCCAGCTGGTGCAGGAGTTCTTCCAGGGCTTCGTCAACCACGCGCGGGCGACGCTGCACGTCGACAACCTGCGCGGCGTGAATGCCCATCATCAGGCGGAGACCATCTTCAAGGCCTTCGGCCGCGCCCTGCGCATGGCCTGCGAGCCGGACCCGCGCCTGGGCGACGCCCTGCCCTCCACCAAGGGGGCGCTCTGATGGCCACGGTGGCGGTCGTCGATTACGGCATGGGCAACCTGCGCTCGGTCGCCAAGGCGATCGAGCATGTAGCCCCGGCCGGCGTGCGCGTGCAGGTGACCAGTGACCCTGGCGAGCTGGCCGCCGCCGACCGCATCGTCTTTCCCGGCCAGGGCGCGGCACGCGACTGCATGCTGGAGCTGGACCGGCGCGGCCTGCGCGCCCCCCTGCTGGACGCCGCCCGCGCCAAGCCCTTCCTCGGCATCTGCATGGGCATGCAGGTGCTGATGGAGCGCAGCGAGGAGAACGGCGGCACCGCCTGCCTCGGGCTCTATCCCGGCGAGGTGCGCTTCTTTGGCCATGATCTGAAGGATGCGACCGGCGCCAAGCTGAAGATTCCGCACATGGGCTGGAACCAGGTGTGGCAGGCCCGCCCCCACCCGATCTGGGACGGGATCCCGGACGGTGAGCGCTTCTATTTCGTCCACAGTTACCACGTGGTGCCCGAGGACCCCGAGCTTGCCCTCGGCACCACCGATTACGGCATCCGCTTCGTTTCTGCCATCGCGCGGGGCAACGTGGCCGCCGTGCAGTTTCACCCGGAGAAGAGCGCCGAGGCGGGGCTTAGCCTTTTGCGCAACTTCCTCCACTGGAATCCCTGAACCGCCCGAGGACCTAAGACGTCATGTTGCTGATTCCCGCCATCGACCTGAAGGAAGGCCAGTGTGTGCGCCTGCGCCAGGGGCGCATGGAGGACGACACCGTCTTTTCCAGCGATCCGGTGGCCGTGGCCGCCCGCTGGGTCGAGGCCGGCGCGCGCCGCCTGCACCTGGTCGACCTGGATGGCGCCTTTGCCGGCAAGCCGAAGAACAAGGAGGTGATCCGCGCCATCGCCGAGGCCTTCCCCGACCTGCCGATCCAGGTGGGTGGCGGCATCCGCGACGAGGCGACCGTGGAGGCCTACCTCGATGCCGGCGTGAAGTATGTGATCATCGGCACCAAGGCGGTCACCACCCCAGGCTTCATCAGCGACCTGTGCGTGTCCTTCCCCGGCCACATCATCGTCGGCCTGGATGCGAAGGACGGCAAGGTGGCGACCGAAGGCTGGTCCAAGCTCTCGCACCATGACGTGATCGACATGGCCCAGCACTTCGAGCGTGACGGGGTGGAGGCGATCATCTACACCGACATCAGCCGCGATGGCATGATGCAGGGCGTCAATGTCGAGGCCACCGTGCGCCTGGCGCAGGCGGTGCGCATCCCGGTCATCGCCTCCGGCGGCGTGACCTCGATGACCGACATCGAACGCCTGTGCGCCGTGGCCGACGAGGGCGTGGCCGGCGTGGTCATTGGTCGCGCCCTATACGAGGGTGGGCTGGACCTGAAGGAGGCCCAGGCCTACGTCGATCAGCGCTGCCCCGACTGAGGCCATGGACGAATCGCGGTCGCGCGATGACTTCTCCGCCAGCCGGAATCTGCATGCCGTCGAGCTGGACGCGCGCTTCCTTGAGCTGGTGGAAAAGTCGGGCCTGACGCTCGACCAGCGCGGCATGGCCCATGCCGTGCGCTGCATGGGCCGGAGGATGAGCGACGGCTGGAGCGCGCCCATGCTCGCCATTGCCGCGAAGCCGCAAGAACTTACCCTGGTATCATCCCTCCCCCTCGAAGAAGGGCAGCGCCTGATCCTCGAGCGCGGCGATCGGCTCGACAAGGAGCGCTTCGTCGAGGGCGTCGTCCAGCATAGCCGCCGCGGTGGCCGGCCGAACGACGATGACAGCGTCTTTGTTTCCACCCTGAAAATCACCCACGGTAACTTCTAGTGCTCGCCAAGCGCATCATCCCCTGCCTGGACGTGGCCGAAGGGCGCGTCGTCAAGGGCGTCCAGTTCCTCGGCCTGCGCGATGCCGGCGACCCGGTCGAGATCGCCCGCCGTTACGACGCCGAGGGCGCCGACGAGCTGACCTTCCTCGACATCTCCGCCAGCCACGAGGGGCGCGAGACCATGCTCCACGTGGTCGAACAGGTGGCCGAGCAGGTCTTCATCCCGCTGACCGTCGGCGGCGGCATCCGCACGGTCGCGGACGTGCGCCGCCTGCTCAATGCGGGCGCGGACAAGGTCTCGATCAACACCGCCGCGGTCACCAACCCGGACTTCGTGCGCGAGGCGAGCGACAAGGTCGGCAGCCAGTGCATCGTGGTCGCCATCGATGCCAAGCGCGTCTCCGCCGAGGGCGAGCCGCTTGCCTGGGAGATCTTCACCCACGGCGGGCGCAAGGCGACCGGCCTGGACGCCATCGCCTGGGCGCGCAAGATGGTCTCCTTTGGCGCCGGCGAGCTGCTGGTCACCAGCATGGACCGCGACGGCACCCGCGCGGGCTTCGACCTTGAGCTGATGCGCGCCATCAGCGAGGCGGTCGAGGTGCCGGTGATTGCCTCCGGCGGCGTCGGCAACCTCGATCACCTGACTGCCGGCGTGCTCGAAGGCAAGGCCGATGCGGTGCTGGCCGCCAGCATCTTCCACTTCGGCGAGTACAGCGTGCACCAGGCCAAGGAGCACATGGCCCGCGCCGGGATCGAGGTGCGCCTGTGAGCTACCTCGAGCAGATCAAGTGGACGCCGGAGGGCTTGGTGCCGGTGATCGCCCAGGACGCCCATTCCGGCCGCATCCTGATGTTCGCCTGGATGAACCGGGAGGCGCTGGAAAAGACCGTCGAGCTGGGTGAGGCCGTGTACTGGTCGCGCTCGCGCAACAAGCTGTGGCACAAGGGCGAAAGCTCCGGCCACGTGCAGAAGGTGCGCGAGATCCGCTTAGACTGCGATGGCGACGTCCTCCTGCTCGAGATCGAGCAGGTCGGCGGCATCGCCTGCCATACCGGCCGCGAGAGCTGCTTCTACTCCCGCCTCGAGGGCGGCGAGTGGGTGCCGGTCGACCCGGTGCTGAAGAACCCCGCCGAGATCTACGGCCAATGAAGAACGACATCCTGGACGAGCTGCACGCGGTGCTCGAGTCGCGCAAGCAGGCGGCGCCGGAGACATCCTACGTCGCGAGCCTGTACGCCAAGGGCCGGCCAACCATCGCCAAAAAGGTCGGCGAGGAGGCGGCGGAGACCATCATCGCCGCCATCCAGGGCGACCGCGACGCCCTGGTGTACGAGACCGCCGACCTGTGGTTCCACAGCCTGGTGCTGCTGGCCGAGGCCGGCATCCCCCCGCAGGCCGTGCTGGACGAGCTGGCCCGCCGCTTCGGCCTCTCCGGCCACGCGGAGAAGGCGGCGCGGACCAAATCCTGATATGTTTTACCCACTGTGACGGCCTGACCGGCCGCTACCCACATTCACTAGGAGTCATCCCATGGGCGCATTTAGCATCTGGCATCTTCTGATCGTCCTGCTGATCGTCATCCTGCTGTTCGGCACCAAGCGTCTGCGCAACATCGGCGCCGACATGGGCAATGCGATCAAGAGCTTCCGTTCCGCCGTCAAGGACGAGAACAAGGAAGAGGAAGGCAAGACCGAAACCACCCAGACCGCGCAGAACCTGCCCCCGCAGGGCGGCCAGGCCCAAGGCCAGCAGCAGGGCCGCGTGATCGAGGGTGAGGCCACCCGCGACACCCACAAGTCCTGATCGACGGGAATAGGGGCCCGTCTGCCGCGCGCGGGCGGGGCCTCTTTCACGAGCAGCCAGCATGTTCGATCTCAGTTTCTGGGAGATCGCGGTCATCGCGGTCGTGGCCGTCATCGTCGTCGGCCCCGAGCGCCTGCCCGGTCTTGCCTACAAGGCCGGTCAGTGGGTCACCAAGGTGCGCCGCTTCGTCGCCAACGCCAAGGCGGAAATGGAGAGCGAGTTCAACACCGCCGACCTGCGCAAGCTGCTCTCCGCCCAGGAGGAGGAGATGCAGCGGCTGCGCCGCCTGGTGGAGGACACCCGCCAGGAGGTCGAGCAGGAGGGGCGGCGCCTGACCGAGGCGCTGGAGCACACCGCGGACACGCCGGCCGACGCGAGCAAGCCCGCCCCGCCAGCCGCTCCCCTTGCAAGCCAGGACACCCCGCCCGCCCCGCGCACGCTGGAGGACGAGATGCAGGCCCTCAGCCAGGAGCTGGGTGAGACCCTGCATCGCCCGAGCTTCGGCGGTGACACCACGCCCGCACCATCCGGCACCAAGCAAGCATGACGGACAAGAACGCCAACATCCCCGACTCCGGCCTGTCGGAGGGCATGAAGGGGTTCATTGCGCACCTGATCGAACTGCGCGACCGCCTGTTGCGCGCCGTGCTGGCCATCATCGTGCTCATGGTGATGCTGTTCCCCTGGGCCAGCGAACTGTTCCACGCCTTTGCCACGCCGGTGCTGAACAGCCTGCCGGAAGGCCAGAGCATGATCGCCACCGGCGCGATATCGCCATTCTTCATCCCGCTGAAGCTGGCCGCGCTGGCTGCCGTCTTCATCGCCATGCCCTACCTGTTGTATCAGCTGTGGGCCTTCATCGCCCCCGGCCTGTACCAGCATGAGCGCCGGCTGGCCATGCCGCTGATCGTGTCCAGCTCCGTGCTGTTCTACATCGGCGCGGGCTTCGCCTACTTCATCGTCATCCCGGCGGTGTTCCACTTCATGGGCATGTTCGCACCGGAAGGGGTGTCGTTCATGCCGGACATCGGCAGCTACCTCGACTTCTCGCTCACCCTGTTCTTCACCTTCGGCCTCGCCTTCGAGGTGCCGGTGGCGGTCGTCCTGCTCTCCGTGATCGGCGTCGTCACCCCCGACCAGCTGGCCGAGAAGCGCCGCTACGCGATCCTGGTGGCCTTCATCATCGGCGCCATCTTCACCCCGCCGGACATTCTCTCCCAGTTCATGCTCGCCATCCCCGTATGGATGCTGTACGAGCTGGGCATCCTTGTCGCGCGCATGATGCTGCGCGACAAGGCCAAGCGCGCCAAGGAAGAAGAGGCCGAGGAACAGGGCCTGCTGCCTGCTGCGGGCGCCGCCGCGGCCCTCCCGGCGACCGCCGGTGACGACGACCAGCCGCCTGCTCCGGAGGGTGAAGCCGCCTTCCGCCCACTCACCGCGGATGAGATGGACGATGAGCTGGCACGCGCCGAGGAGGAGGAGCGCCGACTCAGTCAGGGCGAAAGCACGCCCCAAGACCCGGGCGAGAATCCGGCCGAGCACCAGGAGGATGAGGCGCCCGAAGCCACACCGCCGCACCTGCGCGATGACCGCAACACCTCGCTGCAGGACCCGGACCGCAAGGACTGAGGCTTCCCAAAGATCCAGGCGACTCGCACCGTGGGTCGCCTTTGTTCTGTGCCTGCTCGCCCCGCCCAGCGGTGCCGAGCCATTGCGCAACGCCCTCGCCGGCACAACCTCCCCCTACCTCGCCATGCATGCGGACGACCCCGTGGCCTGGCAGAGCTGGTCCCCGGACACCCTCGCGCGCGCCCGCACGGAGGGCCGCCTGATCTTGGTTTCCAGCGGCTTCTTCGCCTGCCACTGGTGTCACGTCCTGCAGCAGGAAAGCTTCCGCGACCCGGCCTTCGCCGCCCTCCTCAACGCCGCCTTCCTGCCGGTCAAGGTCGACCGCGAGGCGGAGCCTGCACTGGACGCCGAGCTGCGCCGGGCCATGCAGGCCATCAGCGGGCGCGCCGGCTGGCCACTCAACCTGGTCCTCACCCCCGAGGGTGATCCGCTGTACGGCTTCGTCTATGCACCGCGCGCCGAGCTCATGGCCCGCCTGCAGCGCCTGCGGGACCTGTGGCAGGCGAAACCCGATCGCCTGCGGGCGCTCGCCCGGAGCACCAGCGAGGAACTGCGCCCGGTGCCTGCCCCATCCAGCCCCATGCCCCCCGCCGAGGCCCGCCAGCTGCTGCGCGAGGCACTGCTGGCCGCGGCCGACCCGCTCGCCGGCGGCTTCGGGCACGGCGCCAAGTTTCCGCATGCACCGCGACTGCTGGCCGCACTACGCCTGATCGAACAGCAGCGCGACGACGCACTGGCGGGATTCCTTGCGACCACGCTTGAGGCCATGGCCCAGGGCGGCCTGCGTGACCCACTCGGCGGCGGCTTCTTCCGCTACACCATCGACCCCGACTGGCAGCTGCCCCATTTCGAGCAGATGCTGATCGACCAGGCCCTGCTGGCCCGCGTTTACCTGCGGGCCGGCCGCCTGTTCGGACGTCCGGACCTGGGCGCGGTCGGTCACGACCTGATCCGGGTGATCCTGCGCGACTTTGCCCATCCCTCCGGTGGCTTCGTCGCCGCCATCTCGGCCCTGGACGCCAAGGGCGTGGAGGGTGGTGGCTACCTGTGGGATGACGCGGCGCTCACCGCCGTGCTGGACGGCCCGCGGCTGGAGGCCGCCCGCCGCTGGACCTGGGTCGGGCATGAGACCTGGGGACCGGGTCGCCTGCCCTTGCGCCCTGGTGGGGAGACCGCCGACCGCCAGGCCATCGCCCTGCTCACGGCCGCCCGCCCGCGCCCGGTGCACCCGCGGGACGAGCAGATCCCCCTCGCGGCCAACGGTCAGCTGCTCGTGACCCTGGCCGAGGCCTGCCAAGAAGGGCTCGCCCCGGCCTGTGCCGCCGCCGGAGAGCTGGCCCGGCAGCTGCGGCGCCTTCCCCTCCAGTCCATTGAAGAGCTGCAGGCCGCCGTGAGCCTCGCTGCCGGTCTGGCCCGCTGGGGTGAGGTTCAGGGCAGCGAGGACGACCTGGCCCGCGCCCTCCTCCGGGCTGCCGCGCAGGACTTTGGCGGAGGGCATGGCTGGCAGCTCAGTCGCCGTCCGTTGCCCCCGTGGAGCGGACGCACGGCCGAACTGGCCGATGACGAATACCCCTCCGCCAGCGCACAGTGGATGGAACTGGCCGACGTGCTTGGAGTGGAGCCCGTCCAGTCGGTCGGCATCGGCATCGAAGCCCGGCGTGCGCCGCTCCAGCACGCCACCGCCCTCGCTTGGATAACCACCGCGCCCCCGCGGCAGCGCGAATGAGGCGACTTGCCCCTGATCGGGATGCGCCCTTTCTGTTATAGTGAAGCGTTTGATTTCATTGACCCGATAGCCGCCTCCGCACCGCAATGTCCAGCTCATCCATCGCCCCCCGCCGCCCCGTCATCCTCGTCATCCTCGACGGCGTCGGCGTCAACCCGAGCCGCGAAAACAACGCCGTCGCCCTCGCGCGCACGCCCCGGCTCGACGGATTCTTCGCCAGCCATCCGCACACCGTGATCGAGGCCTCCGGCCGCGCCTGCGGCCTGCCGGACGGGCAGATGGGCAACTCCGAGGTCGGCCACCTGACCCTCGGCTGCGGCGACATCCATCGCCAGGACTTGGTGCGCATCGACGATGCCATTGCCGACGGCAGCTTCTTCGAGGTTCCGGCGCTGGTGATGGCGGCGCAGAAATCGGCCAAGAACAACCGCCCCCTGCACTTGGTCGGCCTGGTCTCCGACGGAGGCGTACACAGCCACGTCAACCACCTGCTTGCGCTCATCCGCCTGGCCAAGGAACAGGGCGCGCGCCCGCTGGTGCACATGTTCACCGACGGCCGCGACACCGCGCCCAAGAACGCCATCCACTACCTGACCGAGGTCGAGGCCGCGCTGGCCGACGCCGGCGGCGCCATCGCCACGATCTGCGGCCGCTACTACGCCATGGACCGCGACCAGCGCTGGGAGCGCACCTTCAAGGCCTGGGACGCCATCGTGCACGGCCACGGCAAGCGTGCCCAGAGCGCGCGCACGGCGATCGAACAGGCCTATGCCGAAGGGAAGACGGACGAGTTCATCGAGCCGATCGTGCTCGATAGCTGGGAAATCCCACACGGCGACACCGACGGGCTGATCTTCTTCAATTTCCGCAACGACCGCCCGCGCCAGCTGGCCGAGGCGCTTGGCCAGAAGGGCTTCACCGGCTTCGACCGCTTCGAATTCGACCCGCTCACCGTCACCTGTCTGACCGAGTACGATCCGCGCTTCCTGTCCCCGATCGGCTTCCCGCCGGAGCGCCCGGGCGTGACCCTGGCCGAGGTCATCAGCCAGGCCGGCTACAAGCAGTTCCACTGCGCCGAAACCGAGAAGTACGCCCACGTCACCTTCTTCTTCAACGGCGGCAAGGAGCAGCCTTTCGCCGGTGAGGACCGCGTGATGGTGCCCTCGCCCAAGGTCGCCACCTACGACCTCAAGCCGGAGATGAGCGCCGCCGAGGTGGCCGACGCGACCATCGCCGCCATCCAGAAGAACGAGTACGCCTTCATCCTGGTCAACTTCGCCAACGGCGACATGGTCGGCCACACCGCCATCCGCGAGGCCGTGATCGCCGCCGTCGAGGCGGTCGACACCCATGCCGGCCGCGTGGTGGACGCCGCCGTCGAGGCCGGCTACAGCGTCATCGTCACCGCCGACCACGGCAACTGCGACGAGATGGTCGACCCGATCACCCGCGAACCGCACACCCAGCACACCATCTACCCCGTGCCCTGCATCATCATCGACGAGCAGCCCTGGCGCCTGCGTACCGGCGGCGGCATCGCCAACATCGCCGCCACCGTGCTCGAACTGATGGGCCTGCCGGCACCGAAGAAAATGAAAGGCTCGCTGCTGCTCGGACCGGTCCAGCGGCCGAACTGACCTTTCGGTAACAGGGCCGCGCCGGACGCCGACAGAAAAGCCCGCCAGGCATCGCGCCTCGGCGGGCTTTGTTTTTTCCGCGGCGCGGGCAACAAAAAAGGGAGCCGGCGGCTCCCTTCTTCCTGTTCCACAGGGGCGATCAATGCCGCCCCGTCAGGCCATAGCCTTACAGCGAGGCGATGTAAGCGCTCAGGTCGGCGATGTCGCCATCCGACAGACCGGCGGCGTTCGGCGCCATCATCGCGCTGTTCGGGCCGACGGTCTCACCCGCACGGTACTTCTTCAGCTTGGCCGCCAGGTCGGCTGCAGACTGGCCGGCCACCTTCGGGAACATGCCCTGGCCCTCGCCGTTCATGCCATGGCAGGACGCGCAGGCAGCGAACTTGGTCTTGCCAGCGGCTACGTCACCCGCCGCGGCTGCGGCCGGGGCAGCCGCGGCAGGAGCAGCGGCGGCCGGGGCGGCAGCGGCGCCACCGAAGGAGGCGATGTGCGCGGCCAGGTTGGCGATGTCGGCGTCCGACAGGCTGGCCGCATTCGGCGCCATCATGGAGGTCATCGGGCCGACCTGCTCGCCGGCGCGATACTTCTTCAGCTTGCCCTCGGCGTCCGAGGCGGACAGGCCGGCAAGCTTCGGGAAGGCGCCGGAGCCCTCGCCGTTCGCGCCGTGACAGGCCGCGCAGGTGGCGTACTTGGCTTGGCCTGCGGCGGCATCGCCTGCCGCAGCAGCTGCGGCAGGCGCAGCGGCAGGCGCAGCCGCCGCCGGAGCTTCGGCGACCGGGGTTGCCGGTGCGGCCGGTGCCGTCGCCACCTCACCCTTGGTACTGCCTCGCTCGATCGTGTTCATCAGCGACTTCGCCATGTAACCGACCACGATCAGCAGGAGCACCACGCCAAGGGCGGTGACGACCTTGGCCATCGAGTCCACTTTCACATCATGCTGGGCCACGAAAAAATCCTCGTTGTTTTTGGAAAACCCGCGAAGTGGCGCATCGGGCGCCATTTCCCTTTAAAAAATAATTATAGGCCCACCGCATCCAGGCGGGACAATAAAAAAATGGACGGGTCGATTAGACAGGGGGTATCCTTTTGCATCCTGAGCGCCCGTAGCTCAGCTGGATAGAGCGCTGCCCTCCGGAGGCAGAGGTCTGGGGTTCGAATCCCTACGGGCGCGCCACTTCTTCCGAACATCCCCTCGCCCGGCGCCATCTGGCCAGCGGGTGATGCTCAGCGCGGACGGTCCTCCTCGCGCGCCTGCTTGTTCTCACGATGCGATTTGTCCTGCGCCCCGTGCCTTGCCGGAGCGTCTTTTCGTGGCGCCTGCTCCAGGCCCGCCCCGGGTTCGCGCTCGCGCCACAGGGGCTTCGCCGCGACCTCGCGAGGCGGGGTGGCCTCATGGCGATGCTCGCGGCGCTCCTGGAAGCGCGACACGCCCTCGCCATCTCCCCACAGGCGCTTCACATCGCCCCCACCACGCGGGCGGGGCTCGTGACGCTCCTCAATGCGCCGTTGCTCGGCATGCCGATGATGCGGGGCGGGCGGCCTGACCACCACCGTTCTCGGCTCCTCGACCACCACAACCCGCGGCCTCGGCTCGTAGTAGGTCTCGCGATGCACATAGACCGTCCGGGGATACGGCTGCGGGTCGTAGTAACCGTCGCCGTAATACGTCTCGTGCACGTAGCCCGGGCCCGCGCAGCCGGTCAGCGCCATGACGGGCAACGCCACCCACAACCATCTCTTCATCGCTCGACCGCTCCCCGGGCTGAGCCCGCTGTCTTTCACCAAGAGGCTGCCGGCGCACCTGCAAGGCCGCCCATGCCCCGGCTGAACCTTTGAGCGCCGGGGGCCCTGGCAGGTTCCCGGCCCGCGATGCGGCGGCGCCAAACGGCGCGGGGCGGACTTACTCCTCGCCCTGGCTGCGCAGGTAGTCGTCGTAGCTTCCGCTGTAGTTGATGATGCCGTTCGGGGTCAGCTCGATGATGCGGGTGGCGAGCGAGGAGACGAACTCGCGGTCGTGGCTGACGAAGATCAGCGTGCCCGGGTAGTTTTCCAGCGCGGTGTTGAGCGACTCGATCGACTCCATGTCGAGGTGGTTGGTCGGCTCGTCCATCACCAGCACGTTCGGGCGCTGCAACATCAGCTTGCCGAACAGCAGGCGGCCCTGCTCGCCGCCGGAGACGACCTTGACCGACTTCTTGATATCGTCCTGCGAGAACAGCAGGCGACCGAGGGTGCCGCGCACCATCTGCTCGTCGTCCTGCGGGCGGCGCCACTGGGTCATCCAGTCGAACAGGGTCATGTCTTCGGCGAAGTCCTCGGCATGGTCCTGGGCGAAGTAGCCGAGGTTGACGTTCTCCGACCACTTCACCGTACCGCTGTCGGGGACGAGGCCGCCGACCAGGGTGCGCAGCAGGGTGGTCTTGCCGATGCCGTTCGGGCCGATGACGGCGATGCGCTCACCGACTTCGACCATCAGGTCCAGCCCCTTGAACAGCGGCCCCTCGCCGTAGCCCTTGCTGAGTCCTTCGACCTCCAGCGCCAGGCGGTAGAGCTCCTTGTCCTGCTCGAAGCGGATGAACGGGCTCTGGCGGCTGGAAGGCTTGACCTCCTCCAGCTTGATCTTGTCGATCTGGCGTGCGCGCGAGGTGGCCTGGCGCGCCTTGGACGCGTTGGCGGAGAAGCGGCTGACGAAGCTCTGCAGTTCGGCGATCTGCGCCTTCTTCTTGGCATTGTCCGCCAGCAGGCGCTCGCGCGCGGCAGTGGCGGCGGTCATGTACTCGTCGTAGTTGCCGGGGTAGACGCGCAGCTCGCCGTAGTCCAGGTCCGCCATGTGGGTGCAGACGCTGTTCAGGAAGTGGCGGTCGTGGGAGATGATGATCATCGTGCTGTTGCGCACGTTGAGCACCTTCTCCAGCCAGCGGATGGTGTTGATGTCGAGGTTGTTGGTCGGCTCGTCCAGCAGCAGGATGTCCGGGTCGGAGAACAGCGCCTGGGCGAGCAGCACGCGCAGCTTCCAGCCGGGCGCCACCGCACTCATCAATCCGTAGTGCTGCTCGATGGGGATGTCGAGGCCGAGCAGCAGCTCGCCCGCGCGCGACTCGGCGGTGTAGCCGTCCATCTCGGCGAAGGCCACCTCCAGCTCGGCGACCTTCATGCCGTCCTCCTCGCTCATCTCGGGCAGGGCGTAGATGCGGTCGCGCTCCTGCTTCACCGCCCACAGCTCGGCATGGCCCATGATCACGGTGTCGATGACGCTGTAGTCCTCGAACGCGAACTGGTCCTGGCGCAGCTTGCCGATGCGCTCGTCGGGGTCGAGCATGACGGCGCCCGAGCTGGGCGCAAGGTCGCCGCCGAGGATCTTCATGAAGGTGGACTTGCCGCAGCCGTTGGCCCCGATCAGGCCGTAGCGGTTGCCGTCGCCGAACTTGACGGAGATGTCCTCGAACAGCGGCTTGGGGCCGAACTGCATGGTGATGTTGGCGGTAGAGAGCACGTGGGGATTCCGGAAAAGATGAAGCGCCCCCGCCCCGGGACAGGGCCCCGGGGAACGGAGGTGCAGGGGATGGCGACTACTTTACCGGAGATTGGGGCCGAATGCGGCCCTTTCAAGAAGATTTTCCTGCATTTTCAATCGCCGAGGCTCACTCGGGGCGTCGGTAGCCGCCGAGCGGGGCATGCCCCTCCTTGGCGAACACGATCTGCCACAGCTGAGTGTCGCGGGCACGGAAGGCGCCGGCGCAGGCCAGCAGGTAGTACCGCCACATGCGGCGGAAACGCTCGCCGTAGCGCTCGGCGAAGCGCGGCCAGGCCACCTCGAAGTTGCGGTGCCAAGCCATGAGGGTGCGGTCGTAATCGGCGCCAAAGTTGTGCAGATCCTCGACGATGAACAGCCCCTCGGCTGCGCCCACGACCTGTGCCAACGCGGGCAGTTCGCCGTTGGGAAAGACGTAGCGCTCGACCCAGGGGTCGGTGGGTGTGCCACTCCTTGGCTTGCCGATGGTGTGCAGGAGGAACAGGCCGTCCTCCCGCAGGCAGCGGTGGGCGATTTCGAGATAGGTCCGGTAGTTCTTGTGCCCGACATGTTCGAACATGCCGAGGCTCGCGATGTGGTCGAACGGCTCGTCGAGTGCACGATAGTCCTGCAGGCGCAGTTCGACCGGCAGGCCGCGGCACAATTCGCGCCCAAGCTCGAGCTGCTCGCGCGAGATGGTCACACCCACCACCTCGACGCCATAGCGCTCGGCCGCGAAGCGCGCGAAGCTCCCCCAGCCGCAGCCGATGTCGAGCACGCGCTGGCCCGGGCGCAGGTCGAGCTTGCGGCACACCAGGTCGAGCTTGGCCTCCTGCGCCTCGTCCAGGGTGCGGGCCTGCCGCCAGTAGCCACAGGTGTAGGTCATGCGCGCATCGAGCATGGCCTGGTAGAAGTCGTTGCCCAGGTCATAATGGACCTCGCCCACCCGCCTGGCTCGGCGCGGGGTCTGCAGGTTGAACAGGCGGGCGCGCAGGGCGTGCCCGAGCAGGCGCCAGGGGCGCACCTCCCGGTCCAGCCCCGCACGCAGCAGGCGGGCGAAAAATTCATCAAGCGCGTCGGCCTCCCACGCGCCGTCCATGTAGGACTCGCCGAGGCCGAGGCTGCCACGGGCGAGGATTCGCTCGGGCACCCCCGGGGCGAGCAGGCGCATGTCCCAAGGGCGGCCGCCGTCGAGGCGGATGTCGGCGCGCGCGAGGAGTTCCTCCAGCAGGCGGGCTGACGGCCCGTCGTCCCTGATGGATTCGTCCACGGAAGCAGTCTCTGGGGTCATGGGCCACCTCATGCCGCGGCGGAGGCCCCGCCGCGCGATGAAAGAGCCCTGATGAAAGTAGGCGACGCCCCGCCCCCTCGCAACCCGGCCACGGCAATGGCCCTGCAAATCACACGGGTCAACACCGCCGCGCGTCGGCTATCTTGATCTGATCCGCCACTCCCCACCCGACCCGAACCATGTGCGCCACCCCGGCGCGGGGATCCCTCGAGTCCCTGCGCTTCGACAACAGCTTCGTCCGTGGGCTTCCGGGCGACGCCGACCCGCGCAACGCACCGCGCCTGGTGTACGGCGCCTGCTACAGCCGCGTCATACCGACCGCCGTGGCTGCGCCGCGCCTTTTGGCCTGTGCGCCGGAAGTGGCCCGCCTGATCGGGCTCGACCCGGACGAATGCCAGCGGCCGGAGTTCGCCGAGGTGTTCGGCGGCAATGCCCTGCTGCCCGGCATGGAGCCCTATGCCGCCTGCTACGGCGGTCACCAGTTCGGCCAGTGGGCCGGCCAGCTGGGCGACGGCCGCGCGCTGGTGCTTGGCGAGGTCATCAACCCCGAGGGCGAGCGCCTTACCCTGCAACTCAAGGGGGCTGGGATCACCCCCTATGCGCGCACGGCGGACGGGCGCGCGGTGCTGCGCTCATCCCTGCGCGAATTCCTGTGCAGCGAGGCCATGCACCACCTCGGCATCCCCACCACCCGCGCCCTGAGCCTGGTCGCGACCGGCGAGCCGGTGTTGCGCGACATGCTCTACACCGGCGATGTCCGTCCCGAGCCGGGCGCGGTGGTGTGCCGTGTGGCCCCCTCCTTCACCCGCTTCGGCCACTTCGAGATCCATGCCGCGCGGGGCGATCACGCCCTGCTCAGGCAGCTTGCTGACTACACCCTGCGGCATGACTTCCCCACCCTGGGCGAGCCGGGGCCAGCAACCTTTGTTGAGATGTTCCGCGAGGTCTGCCGGCGCACCGCGGTGATGGTGGCCCATTGGATGCGGGTCGGTTTCGTGCACGGGGTGATGAACACCGACAACATGTCCATCCTCGGCCTGACCATCGACTACGGCCCCTACGGCTGGCTGGAGGACTACGACCCGGACTGGACGCCCAACACCACCGACGCGCAGGGGCGCCGCTACGCCTTCGGCCGCCAGCCGAAGGTCGCCGCCTGGAACCTCGCCCGCCTCGGCGAGGCCCTGCTGCCCCTGGTCGGGGACGTCCGGCCGCTGCAGGAGGCGCTCGAGTCCTACAGCGACACCTATGCGCGGGAATGGCGGGCGATGATGGCCGCCAAGCTCGGCCTGAACGCCTGGCAGGCGGTCGACGAGCCCCTGGTCGACGACCTGCTGGCGCTGATGCACAAGGCCCAGTGCGACTGGACGATCTTCTTCCGCACCCTGATTGGGCTGCCCGGCCCGGACGCAACGCTGGACGAGGACGCCCTGCTCGCGCCCTTCAAGAACGCCTCCTACCTGCCGGAGGGGCTGGAGGCCGGGATGCGCGCGGCCGCGCTGGACTGGCTCGCGCGCTACCAGGCCCGCCGCCGCACGGACGGCCGCCCCCTTGAGGCGCGCGCGGCCGCCATGCGCGCGGTCAACCCGAAGTACGTGCCGCGCAATTACCTGGCCCAGCAGGCCATCGAGCGCGCCGAGGCTGGCGATCTGTCCATGCTGCATACGCTGCAGGAGGTGCTGCGCCACCCCTATGACGAGCAACCGGAGCACGAGGCGCTGGCCGCCAAGCGCCCGGAGTGGGCGCGCCACAAGCCTGGCTGCTCGATGCTCTCCTGCAGCTCGTGAGACTTAGTTCCTGCGCTCAAGCAGCACCAGCACCTCGCTGTGCGCGGTATGCGGGAAGATGTCGAACAACTGGGCACGAACCGGCGTAAACGACGGCAAACGGGCGAGATCATCGGCAAGGCTCGCCGGGTTGCAGCTGGAATAGACCAGCCAGCGCGCCGCGGAAGACTCCAGGAAGGCGCACAGCGCCGGGCCAATGCCGCGCCGCGGCGGGTTGACCAGCACCAGTTCCGGCACCTGCGTCTGGCCGAGGGCGAAGTCGTCCGCCGCGAGGGCGCGGAACACGATGTTGGTCAGGCCAAGCTCCGCGGCCGACTGGCGTGCGCTGGCGATCGCCTCGATACTCACCTCGATGCCCGTCACCGTGCCGCGCACAAACGGGGCGCAATGCAGGGCGAAGCCGCCCACCCCGCAGAACAGGTCCCACATCCCCTGCGGGGCGATCGAAGCCACCCAGTCGCGCGCGGTGGCGTAGAGCGCGGCGGCCACCGCGCTGTTGGTCTGGAAGAAGCTCTTCGGCCGCAGGTGCAGCGGCAGGCCGTTCAGCCCCATGGTGAGGGTCTGCTGCTCCGTCAGCACGATCTCTTCCTCGCCCTCAAGGATCGCCTTGTGTTCGGGCTGCAGGTTGACCGACACCACCTTCAGGCCGGGGAGGCATGCCTGCAGCTTGGGTAGATGCTGACGAAGGGCGGGGATCATGGCCCGCGAGCGCAGCACGAGACGCAGCATCATCTCGCCGCTCTGCTCGCAGATCGTAAGCAGGACGTACTTCAGCTCCCCCCGCCGCGCGGGCACGTCGTAGGGCTCGAGTCCCGCTACACGGATGAGGTCGATGATCGGGCCGAAGGCCGCCTGCATGGCGGGCGGATAGAGCGAGCAGTCACGCAGGTCCACGCCCCGGCCTGCGGGGTCGAGGATGCCCAGCACCGGGGCCTGCGCGGTGCCAGAGACGACCATTTTGGCCTTGTTGCGAAAGCCCGACTCGGCACTCGCCACAGGAGGCAGCCAGGCCAGGCCGGGCCAAGCGGCCAGCGCCGCGCGGCAAGCCTGCTGCTTGCGCTGGAGCTGTTCGGCATAGGGCAACTCGATCAGGCCGCAGGAGCGGCAGCGGCCAGCCTTGTGATGGTGACAGGTGATCATGGCCGCATAAGGTTAACCCATTGGGAGATGGGCGATGGGCTCGCAAAGCCTTCGTTTCCCGAACATCCCCGCCTATTCCACCCACCCCTCCAGCCGCGCCAGCCGGTAGGCCTCGATCTCGCCATGGACCCCGAGCTTGCGCAGCGCGTTCTGCTTGTGCTGGCTGACCGTCTTTTCCGACAGCATCAGGTTCTGGGCGATGGCCTTGTTGTCGTGGCCGGCAAAGACCTGCATCAGCACCTCACGCTCGCGCTCGGTCAGGCTGGTGAAACGCTGCGCCGCCCCCTCCGGCTCGGCCTGCAGCGCCGCCGCGAGGCGCGGGCAGATGAAACGCCGGCCCGCCGCGACCTCCGCCACCGCACACAGCAGGTCACGGCCGGCAGCCTCCTTGGAGACATAGCCGTCGATCAACTCATCGCGGAACAGGTCGCGGACGAAGGCCGGGGTGGTGATGGAGGACAGGCCGATGATCCTCGGCCCCCGCTCGAGGGCGCGCAGGCGGCGCATGGTCTCCAGCCCGCCCATGCCGGGCATGTGGATGTCGATCATCACGACATGCAGCTCCTCACGCCCGACCAGCGCGAGCAGGGCCTCGCCCGAGTCCACATCGGCCACCACGCGAAGCGCGCGCTGGCCGTCGAGGTGCATGCGCAAGGCCTGTCGCACCAGGGTCTGATCATCCGCCAGGGCAACCCTGATCATCGCTTCTCCTCCTCATCTGCCTGCTGCCACAGCGCGTCCCACAGGGCGCCGTCGGCGGGTGTCCGGCCGACGGCCCGGCTGGCCTCGTCCAGCCGCCGGGCGGCATCCGCCAGGCCAGTCAACCCCACCAGTCCCGCCGTACCGGCCAGGGTGTGCAGCAGCTCGTGCAGCGCCGGGCCGTCTTCCGCCAGGCGCGCGGCGCGCAGGCGCGTGGCGAAGGAGGGCCACTCATCCCGCCAGAAACGCGCCCGCAGGCCCTCCAGTTCCAGCGGAGGGGAAGGCGCCGGCAGGGGCTGCCCGAGGGCCGTGGCCAATGCATCGAACAACCGGCTCTCGCCGACCGGCTTGTGCAGCACCGCCACCGCCCCCTCGCGGCGCAGGCGCTCCGCAGTCTCGCCCACGGTGTCGGCGGTCAGCATGAGCACGGGGAGCTCGGGCTGGCGTGCCCGCAGCTCGCGCAGCACCACCTCGCCATCCATGCCCGGCATGTGCAGGTCGAGCAGGACAGCATCCACGCCCTTGCGCCGGGCCAGGGCCTCCTCCCCGCTCGCGGCCAGCACTACGCGCGCGCCGGCCTGCTCGAGCAGCTGGCCAAGCACTTCGCGGTTGAGCGGATGATCGTCGACCACGAGGATCGTCCTGCCCTCGAAGGCCGCGCCGCCCACCTCGTCAGCCGCCGGACGGGCGCCGGCATGGAACAGGAGATCGCCCAGGCTCTCGACCGCGCGTTCGAGGTCGCGCTGGGAGGCGGGGCAACGGATCACCGTGGCCCCCAAATGCTCGAGGCGCCGCTCCCAGTCCGGTTCGTCGCGCGCGGTGCAGACCAGCACGTGCCGTGCCCGTTGCCGTCCCTCGAGCGCCATGCCGAGCAAGGCCGCCCGGCCATCCTCGCCGCGCTCCACCGGATCGCGCAGGGCGAGGACGTCGAGGCCGTCCGGCAGGCGATCGAGCACCCCGCGCCATCCCGCCGACGCAAGCCCGCCCTCCTCCAGCTGGACGCTCCAGCCCAGGCGACTGAAGCGGGTGTAGGCCGCCTGCCGGAAGCTCGTACGGTCATCCACCACCGCCACCCGCACCGGGAGGCCACCGCGCTCCGGCCCAGGCACGGCGCCGCGCACCGGCCAGGTGAAGCTCAGCATGGCGCCCCCCAGCGCCCCCTCGTCGATGCGCAGCTCACCGCCCGCGCGCTCCACCAGCCCGCGGCAGATGGCGAGCCCAAGGCCCGTGCCCTCGTGCGCCCGCTCGGTCCCCGCGTCCAACTGCTCGAAGGCCTCCAGCAGGCGCTGCCGGTCCGCCTCGGGGATGCCGGGGCCGCTGTCCTCCACCTCGAAACGCAGCACGCATCCCTCGCCCTGCTCGTCCGCTGGCTGCTCCAGCATCAGGCGCATGACGATCCCACCCTGCGGGCTGAACTTGATCGCGTTGGAGAGCAGATTGATGAGCACCTGGCGCAGGCGCAGCGGGTCGCTCACGACCCGCTCAGGCACGTCGAGGAAGCTCACCACGTCGATGTACAGTCCCTTGGCACGCGCACGCTCGGCCAGCTCGATCGCCACCTCGTCCAGCAGACGGATGGCCGAGAACGGCACCGAACGAAGCTCGAGCTTGCCGGACTCGATGCGGGAAAAGTCGAGGATGTCGCCGATCAGCTCGCCAAGGTGGCGGGCCGACTGCTCCATCGCCTCCAGGTACTGCTGGCCACGCAGGGTCATCGGCTGGTCGGCATACTCGCGCCGCAGCAGGTGCATGAAGCCGACCAGGGCGCTGAGCGGCGTGCGGATCTCGTGGCTCATGTGGGCGAGGAAGAGGGTG
This sequence comes from Pseudomonadota bacterium, assembly GCA_040758295.1. GTDB lineage: Bacteria > Pseudomonadota > Gammaproteobacteria > Halothiobacillales > Halothiobacillaceae > Thiofaba. The sequence continues at coordinate 59,959 of JBFLVZ010000029.1, read as the reverse complement.
CGCACGGCCTTGGCCTGCTCGGCCCGCTCGCGCGCGAGGTCGTGGCGCAAGGCCTCCGCGCGCAGGCGCTCCTGGGTCTCCAGCGCGTCGGCCAGCAGGTTGACCCCGCGCTGCAATTGGCGCAGTTCGTTGTCGGCGTCCTCGGCGATCCTGACCCCGCCGATCCCATGGCCGATCCGGCGCATGGCATCAAGCGATTCGCGCAAGGGACGCAGGATGCGCGTGGCCAGGCGCCAGGCCACCCCGCCGACCACCAGGGCCAGCAGCACGGCCAGGGCCATCGCCTGCCAGAACCCCTGGCGCTTGACCGCATTCACCGGCCGCTGGTCGAACCAGATCCAGGCTTCGCCGATGCGCAGCTGGTCATCCTCACCCCGCTGCGGGATGCACAGTGGCACGAACACCGCGCGCAGGGCGTCGGCGGGGGCGGTCTTCGGGCCGTGGCCGCGCTTGACCAGGGGGTCGCCCATCGGGTCGGCCAGGCGCAGGCCGTAGATGTTGGACTCGCCCACCATCTCGCGGGCGAGGTCGTCGAGCGCCTCCATGTCGCCGGCCAGCAGGCTTTGCGTGGCCCGCGCAGCCAGCCCGCGGGAGAGATCGTGCACCCGGGCCTCGAATTGCTCGTCCAGCAGGACGTTGCGGTTGTGGGCATGGAAGAGGGTGAGGCCGATGAACAGCACCGCCAGCGGCAGAATGGCGAGCAGCATCAATTGCGTGGTGACCGAATGGCCGCGCATCACTCCCCCTCCTCCAGCCGCAGGCCGAGGCGGCTGAGCATGAGCGGATTGTGCAGGACGCGGGCCTGGTCCAGCGCCCGCACCGGCGGCAGGGGGGCGGGACCGAGCAGCTCGGGCAAGAGATGCACGGTCAGCGAGATTGCCGCCGCCTCCTCCTGCACAGCGGCGGCCACCACGCCTCGCCGCACATCCTGCAGACCGAGCCCGCCGACCATCGGCACCCCCTCGCGCGCCGTCATCAGCAGCCAGTGCTTGAGCAGGCCCTCGTGATAAAGCGCGGGATCGGGCAGGGCGAGCACGGCCTGGACCTCGCCCAGCACCTCGCGCAGCGGACGCAGGGGCTGATCGTCGGGCAGGGATGGGAGCAGGACGGGCTGGAAGCCACGGGCGCGCAGGGTCTGCGCCGCGGCGCGGGCCAGCCCCTCGGCGGCTGGCGAATAGGGCACCGCCACCTGGCGGGGGCGGGGCCGCAGGGCGTCCAGCAGGGCGACCTGGCGCGCGGGCGGCAGGTCCGAGGCCACGCCGGACAGGCGCCCTGGCGCTCCCGCGCGCAGGACATCGAGGCTGAGGGCGGGCAGTCCCAGAGCCCAGACCTTCGCCTGCGGGCAGCCGCGCAGCGCCGCGCGGGTCGCGGCCTCCCCCACCGCCAGCACCAGGCGCGCACCGGCGCAGCGCACCCCGGCGCCGTCGCCCAAGCGCTGCTGCGCAAGGCTCATCCCCGGAGGCAGGGCGGAACGCAGCGATTCAGCGATCGCATCGCCCTCCTCCACACTCAACAGCCAGACATCCTCTGCCCGCACGGGGCCGGCCAGCAGCACGAGCAGCCCCAACAGCAGGAGGATGAATCGACGCATGGCCTCAGCTGGCGTCGAGAGCCAGCCGCAGCCAGACGGCCCGGCCCCAGCCACGCTCCCTGTCGAAATCATGCACTCGTCCATTGAGGTTTTCCCCGATCAGGTCGATCCGCATGCGCTGGGCACCGAACCGGCGCACATAACCGATCCTGGCGGCCAAGCCGGTCGAGGCGCCGAGCGCATCGCGGGTGAGGAAGCCCCACTGCATGGGGCTCGTATAGTGTAGCCGCAGGCTGGCATCCCAGCCCTCGCCGAGGCGCTGGGTGAGCAGCAGGCCGGCGGTATGCCGCGGCACCGTGGCGGCATAGTCCGGCCACCCCGGCTCGAGGTCCTCGTCCTCGCGCGCCTCGGTCAGGGCGTAGCTCAGGTGCAGGCTGAGGTCGCGCGACAGGCGGGTGTCGAGCAGGGCCTCCAGCCCGCGCACGCTGACCGACCCGCCGTTGCGCATGTCCAGCACCAGCGGCAGCCAGTCCCCTCCGATGGGATAGAGCAGTGTGTTCATCCCGCTCTCGACCCTCATCAGGGCACGGATGGGATCCTTGAGGCGCAGATGGAAGGCGCGCAGGTCCAGTTGCATCCCCCGCCGGGGTACCCACAGGTAGCCGAGGCTCCATTCGGTCGCGCGCTCGGCCTTCAGGCCGCCGCTCGCCGCGCCGGAAGCCAGGGTCAGCCAGACCGGATTCCCGTCCCTGTCCCAGGCCGCGGTTCGGCCCTGGTTCTCGAACAGCAGCGGCTGGCGGGTTCCCGTGCTCCAGCCCGCACGCAGGGTGTGGCCCGGCGCCAGGTGATGGATCAAGGCCAGGCGGGGGGTGAAGACCGGCTCGCTGATGGAGGTGCGCTCCACCATGGCCCCGCCGTTGAGCAGCCAGTTCGGAGCGATCCGCCACTCGGCATGGCCGAACAGGCGCCCGCTGTCCAGCCGCTGGCTGGCCGGGGTACCGAAGAACCGCTCGCCCTCCGCCTCCTCCCGCCGCAGGCCCATGCCCCATACACCGCGCACCGCGCCCAGGGGAACAAGGTGATGCTCCAGTTCCGCCTCGTAGCGGGTGGCGCGATAGCTACGCGTCAGGCTCAGGGGCTCAAGGCCTGCCGAAGGCACGCCGTCCACCAGCCGGTAGACCCAGTCATAGCGCAGCGCATCGGCCTCCTTGTAGCGCTGCGCATTGCGCGCCAGGCGCAGCACCCACTCGCCACCTCCACCGGGGTGATGGTGAAGGGCGAGGAACTGGTGGTCGTTCTCATCGAGGAAGGCATCGTTGATGGTGCCACTGACATCCTGCTCCAGCGCGGCGCCGATGCCGTTGCGCGCGCGGGCGGCCCCGAGCTGCCACTGCATGTCGGTGGACGGCGATAGATCGAGTTCACCCTTCAGCCGCACCCCGTCCAGCCGTCGGCCGCCACGGTCATCGGCGGCGCGGCCATCCAGGCCGTCGTCCTGCTGGTGGACGACGCTGAGCATCCAGGCGCCGGCGGAGCCGCTGCCCGCCAGACGGGCATGGGCATCGCGCACGCCGTTCGATCCGATCGCCCCGCCCGCCCCCCAGCGCGAGGCCTCGCGCGGCGCGACGGTGGTGATCTTGATGGTGGCGAGCAGGGCATGGCTGCCGTAGGCCGCGGTGTTGGGGCCACGCACCACCTCGATGCGCTCGATATCCTCGACCGCGAGCGGCAGGTCCTGCCACAGCACCGCCCCGGTCGAGGGGGCATAGATGGAGATGCCGTCGACCAGCACCTGCACACGGCGCGAGTAGTCGTCGGACAGACCAAGGTAGGTCGCGGGCTGGATCGCCGGGCTGCGACTGCCGACCACCATGCCCGGCACCAGGCGCAGGATGTCGGCGATGCGACGCACGCCCGCCTCGCGCAACATCTCGCGGTCGATCACCGTCACGGCAGACGGCGACTCGTCCAGCCGCTGCGGCAGGCGGCTCGGCGCGATGGCGAGCTCGGGCTCGACCGCGGCCGCAAGGAGGGCACCGGCCGGCGCGAGCAGCACAGGCAGGGTCAGGAGGGGAAGGAATCGACGCATCAGCGGGCCGTTTTTTGCTGATATGCTGCGTCAAGACGGTCCCCCGGTAAAGGCTCGCCCCCATGCAGGAAATCCGCATCCCCGTCGGCATCAGCAGCTGCCTGCTTGGCGAAGAGGTCCGCTTCGACGGCGGCCACAAGCGCGACAACTACATCATCCACACCCTCGGCCAGTTCTTCCATTTCGTGCCGTTCTGCCCGGAGGTGGCGATCGGTTTGGGCACCCCGCGCCAGACCCTGCGCCTGGTACGAGTCAACGGCGAGGTGCGGGTGCGCGGCAACAAGGACCATGCACTGGACGTCACCGACGCCCTGCGCGCCAGCGGCACCGAACAGGCGGCGAAGCATCCCGAGCTGTGTGGCTACATCCTCAAGAGCAAGTCGCCGAGCTGCGGCATGGAGCGGGTGACCCTGTACGACGGCTGGTCGAACGATCGCCCGCCGGAGAAAAAGGGCGTGGGCCAGTTCGCGGAAGTCTTCATGGCCGCGCGGCCGGAGCTGCCCTGCGAGGAGGAGGGCCGCCTCGGCGACCCTGTCCTGCGCGACAACTTCATCACCCGCGTCTTCACCCTGCACCGCTGGCGCCGCATGGTGCATGAGGGGCTGAGCGCCGCCGCCCTGCTCGACTTCCACACCCGCCACAAGCTCCTGCTGCTGGCGCATCACCCGCAGAGCTACACCGACCTCGGCCGCCTGCTCGCCAACCTGCGCCATGCCGACCTTGACACCCTGGGGCGCGACTATCTGCTCACCCTCATGCGCGGCCTCAAACACATCGCCAGCCGCGGCAAGAATGCCAACGTGCTCCAGCACCTGGCCGGCTACCTGCGCGACGAGCTGGACGGCGGCGACCGCGAGGAGCTGGCGCGGGTCATCGACGACTACCGCGAGGGTCGGGTGCCGCTGATCGTGCCGATTACCCTGCTGCGCCACCACTTCCGCCGCCACCCGCACCCCTACGTGGCCGGCCAGGTCTACCTCGAGCCTCACCCGCCGGAGCTGATGCTGCGCAACGGGGTGTGACCCTCACCCCTGCGCGGGGGTGATCGTCTTGCGCATGCGGTGGGTCAACAGGATCAGCGAGAAGAACAGCGCGCTGATCACGCCCAGCACCAGCAGCACCCACACCTCGTGTGGCGCCGTCTCGAGCAGGATCAGCTTGCGCAACAGCACGACGAAACCGACCTCGAGGAAGGTCAGCGCGTAGTGGAAGCTGTCGTTGATGAACAGCGAGCGCACGATCGCCAGCACGATCAGGGTGAACAAGGCATCGTTGAGCAGGGCCAGCAGCTGGTGGAAGTCGGGCGCACCGAGCTGTGGCAGGTAGGCCACGAGCTTGCCGCCGAGCCCCAGCAGGCAGATCGCCAGGTAGATGATCATGAACACGATGAACGCAAAGCGCAGGCCGGTGACCACCCGGCGCAACAGGTCCTCGGAACGCTCAAGCACGAACGGCAACCTCTGAAGAGGGGGGGATGGATCATCCTAGCAGGCGCGGGTCCTCCTGGATCGCCCCCCTGATGCAAAATGTCCCGCAGCCCCAGCGCGGCGATGCTGATCGTCGCTGGACGCCCCACACAGGCCACGACAGACCGCCGGGTATAGAATGCCCGCATGAGCCGCTCCCTCCTCCGATCCACCGCCGTGATCAGCGCGATGACCCTCATCTCGCGCATTCTCGGCTTCGTGCGCGACATCGTGTTCGCCAGGCTGTTCGGCGCGTCGGCGGCCACCGACGCCTTCTTCGTGGTGTTCAAGATCCCCAACTTCCTGCGCCGCCTGTTCGCCGAAGGCGCCTTCCAGCAGGCCTTCGTGCCGGTGCTCGCGGAGTACCGCGAGAGGCGCAGCCAGGAGGAGATGCTCGACTACGTTGCCCATGTCGCTGGCACCCTGGGCGCGGTGCTGCTGCTGGTGACGACGATCGGTGTCGCCGCCGCCCCCCTCCTGCTGCTGCTGTTCGCCCCCGGTTTCACGGGAAACCCCGAGCAGATGGCGCTGGCGGAGACCATGCTGCGCATCACCTTCCCCTATTTGTTCTTCATCTCGCTGACCGCCTTCGCCAGCAGCCTGCTCAACAGCTTCGGCCGGTTCGCCATCCCCGCGCTCACCCCGGTGTGGCTCAACATCGTGCTGATCGGTGCGGCCTTTCTCGGCGCCCACCATGCCGAGGAGCCCCTGATCGTGCTCTCCTGGGGGGTGTTTGTCGCCGGCGCGGTGCAGCTTTTCTTCCAGCTGCCCTGGCTGTGGCGCATGGGCCTGCTGCCCCGGCCAAAAATCGCCCGCCGCCACGCGGGCGTGAACAAGACCATGAAGCTCATGCTGCCAGCGATCTTCGGCTCGTCGGTCACGCAACTGAATCTCTTGATCGACACCATCCTCGCCTCCTTCCTGATCGCAGGCTCGGTGTCCTGGCTGTACTACTCCGACCGACTGGTCGAGTTCCCGCTCGGCATGTTTGGCGTGGCGCTCGCCACCGTGATCCTGCCCAAGCTCTCGCGCGAGCACGCCGCAAACTCGGGTGCCGACTTCAACCAGACCCTCGACTGGGGCCTGCGCCTGACCGTGCTGCTCGCCCTGCCGGCCACCGTAGGGCTGGTCCTGCTGGCCGGCCCCCTGCTCGCCACCCTGTTCCAGTACGGCGAGTTTTCCGCCCATGACACTGCCATGGCGCAACTCTCCCTGATCGCCTACAGCCTCGGCCTGCCCGGCTTCCTGCTGATCAAGGTGCTGGCGCCCGGCTTCTATGCGCGGCAGGACACCACCACCCCGGTGAAGATCGGCATCCGCGCGGTGCTCGCCAACCTCGCCTTCAAGGCGGCCGTGGTGGTGCCGATGATCCTGCTCGCCGTCCCCGGCACCCACGCCGCGCTGGCGGCCGCCACCGCCTTCGCCGCCTGGCTCAATGCCTTCTGGCTGTACCGCGCCCTGCGCGGAAGCGCCGTCTACCAACCCGGCCGCCAGTGGCGCAGGCTCGCCCTGCAGGCCGGTGGCGCCACCCTCGGCATGGGCGCCCTCCTGTTCCTGCTCGCCCCCGAGCTTGCCGCCTGGTCCGCCATGCACGGCAGCCAGCGCGCCCTGTGGCTCGCCGGCCTCGTGCTCGGCGCGGTTGCGGTCTACTTCGCCCTGCTCGCCGCCCTCGGCCTGCGTCTGCGCGACCTGAAACGGGAGGAGGCGGCATGGAGCTGATCTGTGGCACGGGCCGTCGCACGCCCCCCGGGAGCGTGGTGACCATCGGGAACTTCGACGGTCTCCACCTCGGCCACCAGGCCCTGATGCAGCGGCTGGATGACGTGGCCAGGACCGAAGGCCTCCGGCGCGTGGTGCTGACCTTCGAGCCCCTGCCGCGCGAGGTCTTTTCTCCGACGCCCGTGCCGCGCCTGATGAGCCTGCGCGAGAAGGCCGCCTGGCTCGCCGCTTCCGGCCTCGTCGATGAGCTGCGCATCCTGCGCTTCAACTCCGCTCTCGCCACCCAGCCCGCTGAGGACTTCGTGCGTGACATCCTGGTCGGGAAACTCCACGCCCGCCATGTCCTGATCGGTGACGACTTCCGCTTCGGCCACAGGCGCGGTGGCGACTTCGCCCTGCTGCAGCGGATGGGCGCGGAGCACGGCTTCTCGGTCGAGTCCACCCCGCAGGTCATGCAGGACGGCGAGCGCATTTCCAGCACCCTGGTGCGCGCCGCCCTCAGCGAAGGGAGACTGGATGACGCCGCCCGCCTGTTGGGGCACCCCTACAGCCTGTGCGCCCGCGTCACCCACGGCGACAAGCGCGGCCGCCTGCTCGGTTTCCCCACCCTCAACCTGCCACTGGGGCGCAAGCACTTTGCCCTGCATGGGGTGTACGCCGTCGAGATCCTCGGCCTCGCCGACCGCCCCCTGCGCGGCGTCGCCAACGCCGGCATCCGCCCCACCGTCGGCGGCGTCATCCCACGCGTCGAGGCCCATGTCTTCGACTGGGCCGGCGATGCCTATGGCAAGCGGGTGGAGGTGCGCTTCCGCGCCTTCATCCGCGAGGAGCGGCGCTTCACGGGCCTGGACGAACTGGTGGAGCAGATCGCCAAGGATGCCGCAGCGGCACGGGCTCTCCTTACTGGCGAGATCAAGGCAAATCGGGAATAATCGGGACTCATTTGTTCCTTATTTCCCCGCGCCTTCCCATGTCCAAAGACACCGCCAGCGAATCCGTCTACAAGGCCACGCTCAACCTGCCGGAAACCGACTTCCCCATGCGCGGCAACCTGCCGCAGCGCGAGCCGGAAACGCTGGCCCGCTGGCAGGAGAAGAACCTGTACGGACGCATCCGCGAGGCCTGCGCCGGTCGGCCGAAATTCGTGCTGCACGATGGCCCGCCCTACGCCAACGGCGACATCCACATCGGCCACGCGGTCAACAAGGTGCTCAAGGACATCATCGTCAAGAGCAAGACCCTGGCGGGCTTCGACGCGCCGTACGTGCCAGGCTGGGACTGCCACGGCCTGCCGATCGAGCTGCAGGTGGAGAAAAAACTGGGCAAGGCGGGCGACAAGGTGAGCGCGCGTGAATTCCGCGACGCCTGCCGCGTCTATGCCGCGGAGCAGGTGGAGCGCCAGAAGGCGGACTTCGTGCGCCTGGGCGTGCTGGGCGACTGGAACCGCCCCTACCTGACCATGGACTACAAGTTCGAGGCCGACATCCTGCGCGCCCTCGGCAAGATCATCGCCAACGGCCACCTGGTGCAGGGCCAAAAGCCGGTGCACTGGTGCGTGGACTGCGGCTCCGCGCTGGCCGAGGCCGAGGTGGAGTACCAGGACAAGACCTCGGATGCCATCGACGTGCGCTTCCAGGCGGTCGATCAAGCGGCCTTTGAAGGCGCGTTGCGCGCGGAAGGCAGCGGCCCGGTCGAGGTCATCATCTGGACCACCACCCCCTGGACCCTGCCCGCCAACCAAGGCGTGGCGCTCAACGGCGAGCTGGACTATGTGCTGGTGCAGGCCGAGGGCGCGCGTCTGCTGCTGGCCGAGGCGCTGGTCGAGGCCACCCTCAAGCGCTACGGGCTGGAAGGCGCGGCCATCGTCGGTCGCGGCAAGGGCGCCGTGCTCGAGGGTCTCAAGCTCCAGCATCCCTTCCTCGAGCGCCAGGTGCCCATCATCCTCGGCGAGCATGTCACCACCGACGCCGGCACCGGTGCGGTCCACACCGCGCCCGGCCACGGCCAGGAAGACTATGTCGCGGGCAGCCGCTACGGCCTGCCGGTCGATAACCCGGTGGACGATCTTGGGCGCTTCAAGCCGGGCACGCCCTTCGTCGAGGGCCTGCACGTGAGCAAGGCCAACCCGCTCATCATCGACCTGCTGCGCGAGCGCGGCCGCCTGCAGCACGCCAGCAAGCTGAACCACAGCTTCCCACACTGCTGGCGCCACAAGACCCCGCTGATCTTCCGCGCCACCCCGCAGTGGTTCATCGGCATGGACGTGAACGGCCTGCGCGCCGATGCCCTCAAGGCGATCAAGGGAACCCGCTGGGTCCCAGAGTGGGGCGAGAACCGCATCACCGCCATGGTCGAGGGCCGTCCGGACTGGTGCATCTCGCGCCAGCGCACCTGGGGCGTGCCCATCGCCCTGTTCGTGCACAAGGACACCAACGCGCTGCATCCCCGCACCAGCGAGCTGATTGAGCAGGTTGCGCAGCGCATGGAATCGGGCGGCGTGGATGCCTGGTTCAGCCTTGAGCCGTCCGAGCTGCTGGGCGCGGAGGCCGAGCAATACCGCAAGGTCACCGACACCCTGGACGTGTGGTTCGACTCCGGTGTCAGCCACTACGGCGTGCTGGCCCAGCGCGAGGAGCTGCGCGACCCGGCCGACCTGTACCTGGAAGGCTCCGACCAGCACCGCGGCTGGTTCCAGTCCTCGCTCATGACCGCCATCGGCATGCACGCCCGCCCGCCCTACCGGCAGGTGCTGACCCACGGCTTCACCGTGGACGCGCAGGGCCGCAAGATGTCCAAGTCGCTTGGCAACGTCATCGCCCCGCAGAAGGTGATGAACGCGATGGGCGCGGACGTGCTGCGCCTGTGGGTGGCCTCCGCCGACTACCGCGGCGAGATGACCGTCTCCGACGAGATCCTCAAGCGCGCCGGAGATGCCTACCGCCGCATCCGCAACACCGCGCGCTACCTTCTGGCGAACCTCAAGGACTTCCAGCCTGTGGACGCCGTGCCGTTCAAGGACATGCTGCCGCTGGACCAGTGGGCGGTCGATCAGGCCGCGCGCCTGCAGGACGAGATCCTCGCCGCCTATGACAGCTACAACTTCCACCAGGTGGTGCACGCGGTGCACAACTTCTGCTCGGTGACCCTGGGCGGCTTCTACCTGGACGTGACCAAGGATCGGCAATACACCTGCCAGGCCGGCTCGCGCGCCCGCCGCTCCAGCCAGACCGCGCAGTGGCACATCGTCGAGGCCCTCACCCGCTGGATCGCCCCCATCACGAGCTTCACCGCCGAGGAGCTGTGGGACTATCTGCCAGGCAGCCGCGAGGGCTCCGTGTTCCTCGCCACCCATTACTCCGGCCTTGCACGCATGGCGGAAGACGCCGCACTCGGCCCACAGGCCTGGGAGCGCATCCTCGCCGTGCGTGACGAGGTGCTGGCCGTGCTCGAGGGCCTGCGCAAGGACGGCACCATCGGTGCCAACCTGGACGCCGAGGTGGACGTCTACGCCGACGACGCCACCCTGGATATCCTCAAGCGCCTGGAGGACGAGCTGCGCTTCGTGCTGATCACCTCCTACGCCCGCATCCACCCGCTCGCCGCGCGCCCGGCGGAGAGCACCGTGGTGGACATCGAGGGCGGCCAGATCGCCGTCGCCGCCAAGGCCTCGCTGCACGGCAAATGCGTGCGCTGCTGGCACCACCGCGAGGACGTCGGCAGCCACGCCGCGCACCCCGAGCTGTGCGGCCGCTGTGTGCAGAACATCGAGGGCGCGGGCGAGACCCGCCGCTTCGCATGACCCCGATCCTGCGCAACGGCCTGGGCCTGGCCCTGGCCGTCATCATCCTCGACCAGGTCACCAAGTGGTGGGCGAGCCAAGCCCTGGGCTATGCCAACCCGGTGCCGGTCTTCCCCGGCTTCAACCTGACCCTGATGCACAACCCCGGCGCCGCGTTCAGCTTCCTCGGCGAGGCGGGCGGCTGGCAGCGCTGGTTCTTCCTCGCCCTCGCCGCCGGGGTCAGCGCCTGGCTCGTCGTGTGGATGCGCGGCCTGCAGGCCCACGAGCGCTGGACGGGAATCGCCCTCGCCCTGATCATCGGCGGCGCACTGGGCAATGCCATCGACCGCGTCTGGTACGGCTACGTGGTCGACTTCATCGACCTTTACTGGCGGAACTACCACTGGCCGGCCTTCAACATCGCCGACTCCGCCATCACCGTGGGCGCGGGCCTGCTGGTCGTACTGATGCTGTTCGAGAAGAAGAAGGACGAAACCCATGGCTAAGATCCTCCCGGGCTGCCAGGTGAAACTGGCCTTCCGCCTCACGCTCCCGGACGGCACCGAGATCGACGCGGCCAGCGAGGACGCCCCGCTGGAACTGCTGGTGGGCGATGGCACCATCAGCCCGGGGCTGGAGTTCGCCTTCCAGGGCATGCAGGCCGGCGAGAAGGGGCGCTTCGAGATCGCTCCAGGCACCGCCTTTCCCCTGCCCGATCCGGACAAGGTCTTTGTCCTGCCGCCGGAGGATCTCGGCGCCGATTTCGTGCCTGAGCTGGGCCAGTTCATCGAGTTCGAGCTGCCAAGCGGCGAGACCACGGCAGGCCGGGTGCTGGACCTGACCGAGGAGGGCCTGAAGGTGGACTTCAACCATCCCCTCGCCGGTTTTCCCCTCATCTTCGAGGTGCATATCCTCGACGTGCAGTGCTAAGTTCCCGCCATGACCAGCCATCCCCTCATCCAGCTCGCCAACCCGCGCGGCTTCTGCGCCGGGGTCGACCGCGCGATCGAGATCGTCGAGCGCGCGCTGGATATGTTCGGCGCGCCGATCTACGTGCGCCACGAGATCGTCCACAATCGCTACATCGTCGAGGGGCTGAAGGCCAAGGGGGCGATCTTCATCGAGGAGCTGGCCGAGGTGCCGGACGGCGCCACGTTGATCTTCAGCGCGCACGGTGTCTCCCGCGCCATCCAGGAGGAGGCGGCCGCACGCGGCCTGCAGGTGTTCGACGCCACCTGCCCGCTGGTGACCAAGGTGCACATCGAGGTGGCCCGCCTGGCCCGTCAGGGGCGCGACGTGGTCCTGATCGGCCACGCCGGCCACCCCGAGGTCGAGGGCACCATGGGTCACTACGACCGCGCGTTCGGCGGCCAGATCCACCTGGTCGAGTCGATCGAGGACGTGGCGCGCATGGAGGTGCGCGACCCCGCCAACCTCGCCTACTCAACCCAGACCACCCTCTCGCTGGACGAGACCCGAACCATCGTCGAGGCCCTGCGCGCGCGCTTCCCCGCGATCCAGGGGCCGCGCAAGGATGACATCTGCTACGCCACCCAGAATCGCCAGGACGCGGTGAAGCGGCTGGCGTCGGCATGCGACCTGCTGCTGGTGGTGGGAAGCAAAACCAGCTCCAACTCGAACCGCCTGCGCGAGATCGGCGAGCAGATGGGCGTGCCGAGCTTCCTGATCGATGGTCCGGAGGACATCCAGGCGGACTGGCTGGCCGGCAAGATGCGCATCGGCCTGACCGCCGGCGCCTCCGCCCCCGAGGTGCTGGTGCAGCGCGTCATCGCCCACCTGAAGTCCTGCTGCGGCGCAAGCCTCGAACGCGAGGACGAGGGTGTGCGCGAGGACGTGGTCTTCCCGCTGCCGCGCGAGCTGCGCCGTCCTGTCTGACCCGTCCGCCCCGACGGCTGGCGATCACATGAAAAAGGCCGGCAGTGTCACCACTGCCGGCCTTCCGGTCATAGAGGCCATCCCTGCCCGCGCCCTCCGGGCGCGCATCCCATTGGTTCTGCATCCCAGCGCGCCATCCAGGCATCCTGTGCACATCCTGATGCGGTGAAACCTCCAGGTTTCATGTCTCTCCGGCCTCCTGGCCCGTGCCATCCTACAGCCTCAGGCTGCTGCGCGCTCCCGCCTCCACTCGTTCACGCGCTCTTGCACGGAACTCATCCTACGCCTGGGGAAATGACAAAACCATCAGAAAATTCCAAGAAGTTCCATATTTTTTTCGCCTATTCCATAGAATGTTTTTATCCTAGATCGATCCCTCATGCGGGACCACGGAATCCCGCGAAGGCATCCAGCGCCCCCTGGCGGCTCGCAGCAAGGTCGATGACCGGGCGGGGATAGTCCATCCCAAGGGTGATGCCCGCGGCGCGCAACACTTGGTCCGGGGCCTCCCACGGGCGATGCAGCCACCGCCCGGGCAGGCGCGCGAGCTCCGGCACCCAGCGCCGCACGTAGTCGCCCTCGCCATCGAAGCGCTCTCCCTGCAGCACCGGATTGAAGATGCGGAAATAGGGCGCGGCATCGGCGCCGCAGCCCGCCGTCCACTGCCAGCCGAACACATTGTTGGCGAGGTCCGCGTCGACCAGCGTGTCCCAGAACCAGCGCTCTCCCTGCTGCCAGCCGATCTGCATGTTCTTGGTCAGCAACGAGGCCACGATCATGCGCACGCGGTTGTGCATCCACCCCGTCTGCCACAGCTCGCGCATGCCGGCGTCGACCAGCGGGATGCCCGTCTGGCCCCGCGTCCACGCCTGCCACAGGCGTGGCTCGGCCTCGTGCCGGTGGAAGAACCCTTCCCAGCGCGGATTCATCGGCCGGTCGACGGTGTGCGGGAAGTGGAACAGGATGTGGTGGGCGAATTCCCGCCAGCCGAGCTCGCTGAAGAAGCGGCTGCCATCGGCATCCGGATCGCCCTGTTGTGCCTCCAGCACCGCGCGCACCACCTGGCGCGGCCCAAGCTCGCCGAAGTGCAGGTGCGGCGAGAGGCGCGAGGTGCCCGCATGGCCTGGACGATCCCGGGCGGCCGAATAACCGGCGAGGCCGTCGCCGATGAACTGCCGCAAACGCCGCCACGCCCCCTCCTCGCCCGGGGTCCAGTGGTCATGGAAGCCGGCATCCCACGGGATGTCCGGCAGCAGGCGGAGGGCTTGCAGCGGTTCGCTTGCCAGGCCTCGCGGCACGGGGGGCAACACGGAGGGCGGTGCGATCGGGTCCGCCCGGTCGAGGCCATGCCCCTGACAGGCCTTCCAGTAGGGGGTGAAGATGCGGTAGGGCTTCCCTTCGCGGGTCAGGACCTCCCATGGCTCGAACAAGAGGCTGCCATTGAAACTCTCCGCCCGCAGCCCCATCCCGCGCAGTACGGCCTTGACCACCTGGTCGCGCGCGATCTGCGCGGGGGCGTACTGGCGGTTCCAGAACACGGCCTCCGCCCCTGTTGCGGCGATCACTTCCCTCAATGCCGCCTGGGCACTGGCGGCGCTGCGCACGACCAGGCGCGACCCCAAGGCGCGCAACTGCCCATCCAGCGCCGCGAGGCTGTGGTGCAGCCACCAGCGCGCGGCCGCCCCCGGCGCGGCCGCACCCTCCTCGTCCGGGGCATGGATATACAGCGGGATGACAGGGCCGTGCAGAAGGGCCGCGGCGAGCGCCGGGTTGTCGGCCAATCTCAGGTCGCGACGGATCCACCAGATGGCGGTCATTTCACGTTCCGGCCACCATCCACCGGCAGGGTCACGCCGGTGATGAAGGGATTGTCGAGCAGGCAGCGGATCGCCTGCCACACCACCACCGGTCCGGGTTCGTAGCCGAGTGCGGAGCGTGCGAGGCGGTCGCGCCGGTACTCCTCGCTATCGCCCTCGTTGAACAGGATCAACCCGGGCGCGAGGCTGTTCACCTTGATGCGCGGGGCGAAGCGGGCGGCGAAGGAGCGGGTCAGGCTGTCCAGCGCAGCCTTGCTGGCCACATAGGCGGCGCGCGCAGCGCTGCCCTTGTGCACGGTGGTGTCGGTGATGTGGATGATGTCGGCGAAACGCGCCGAGCTCGCACGCAGCAAATCCTCACAGGCTAGATTGATGCGGTAGGGCGCCCGCACATGCAGGTTCATCAGCACATCGAAGCTCGCCGGGTCGCGGGCGAGATCCTCGTCGGTGAGCCAGAGCGAGGCGTTGTGGATGATGGCGCGCAGGCTGGCGGCCTGCTGCCGGATGCCATGGATGCAGGCCTCGATGCCCTCCGGGGTCGACAAATCGGCCCGGATGGCGCGCGCGCCGCGCTCGCGCAGGCGGTCGATGGATGGGCGCTCGGCCCGGTAGGTGACGATCAGCGGCCTGCCCTCGTCGAGCAGGCGCTCGGCGTGGTACAGCCCCAGGCGTTGGCCCGCCCCCGTCAGCAGGATGGCGTCGTGCAGCGGTTCGATGGTGGGCTCAAGGTTCGGCATGGATTTCCTGTCATACCCCGCCCGATCAAGCCTGGCGGGTCAGCGTTCGGCGACGATGATCGCGCGGCGCGGCGCGGGATACCCTTCCACCGTGCGGGCCGGATCGAGCGGGTCGAGGAAGTCGGCCAGCGACTGGAACTGCATCCAGCCGGTCCGGCGCTGCTCGGCAGTGGTCGTCACGCCCTCGTCCACGACCCTGGCGCCGCGGAAACCGGCCGCCTCCACCCAGCCGCGCAGGGTGGCCGCCGAAGGCACCGCCCACACGTTGCGCATCATGGCGTAGCGCCCAGACCCGGTCTCTGCAGGATACAGGCAGTCGCCTTCCACGCCCTCGATCACCAGCCCTTCCAGCACCAACTGGCCGCCCGGGCGCAGGCACTCGGCGAGTTGGGCAAGATGCTCCAGCGGATCACGCCGATGGTAGATCACGCCCATCGAGAATACCGTATCGAACACCGGCAGGCGCTGGGGAAGACCCTCGAGGGTGAAGGGGAGGACGTGCGCGTGGCTCGTTCCTGACAGCGCGCGCAGCAGGGCGAACTGGGCGGTGAATAGGACCGAGGGGTCGATGCCGATGGCGAGCCTGGCCCCCGCCCCGCGCATGCGCAGCAGGTGGTAGCCGCTGCCACATCCCACGTCCAGCACATCGCGCCCGGCGAGCGGGGCAAGGTGAGGCGCCACGCGCGCCCACTTCCAGTCCGAACGCCATTCGGTGTCGACGTGGATGCCGAACACGTCGAACGGCCCCTTGCGCCAGGGCATCAGCCCGCGCAGGGCCTGCTCCAGCTGCGCCCGCGTCACGGCATCCACTTCATCCTCCGCACCGATCAGGATCGCGTCTCGCGCAAGATCGACATGCGTGGCGCGCAGCGGCGGGCAGGCGTCCAGGGCCGCCTGGAAGCGGGGCAGGTTGCCGTTGCGCGCAGGATCAAGCTGCACATCCAGCGCAGAAGGCAGCCAGTTGAGCCAGGCTTCGAGCGGATGGCCCGCAAGCTCCTGGCGCAGGGCCGGCAGGTCGACCATCATCATGTGCTTCACGCCATGGCCAAGAGGGATACGAAGCGGGTGTGCTGCAGCCATGTTTCACATGAAACGAACCCCGCCTCGCGCAGGCGGGCGCGGTGCGCCTCCAGGGTCTCCGGCACCAGCACGTTCTCGAGCGCCTGGCGCTTCTGCGCGATCTCCAGCTCCGAATAGCCCTGCGCGCGCTTGAAGTCGTGGTGCAGCTCGGTGATCAGGTGCTCCATGCGCTCATCCTCGAAGGCGATCTTCTCTGACAGCAGCAGCACACCGCCGGGCCGCAGGCCGGCGCGGATGCGGCGAAGCAGTTCAAGTCGGCGCTCCAAGGGGATGAACTGGAGGGTGAAATTGAGCAGAACGAGCGAGGCGTTTTCGATCGGGACATCGAGAACGTCGGCCTGCACCAGCTCGACCGGCACCTCCGAGCGAAAGCTGCCGAGCCATTCGCCCGCACGCCGGATCATCGCCTCCGAGGTATCGACGGCGATGATCCGGCACCCGTCCACCTTTACCCCGCGGCGAACCGCCTGCGTTCCGGCGCCGAGCGAGCAGCCGAGGTCGTAGACCACGGAACCCGGCTGCACCACGCGCGCCGCGAGCCAGGGCAGGGCCTGCAGGATCAGTTCGTAGCCAGGCACCGAGCGCCGGATCATGTCCGGGAAGACCGCGGCGACCTGCTCGTCGAAGGCGAACGGCTCGACCCGCGCATGCGGATCGGCATAGATCCGGTCGCGGGTCATGCCACTTCCAGCCTCGTCTTCCACCACTCGAGTACCGCCTCGCGATCACCGCGAAAGACGACGCGGTCGAGCTTCTTGCTGATCTGGTAGTCGTACATCGGGTCGTAGTATTCGACCAGCAGACGGCGCACGAACTCCCGCATGCCTGCGTCGTCACCCGCGCGGAAGGCCGTCAGGGCTTCCTCGAGCAGATCGGTCAGCTGCCGGTGGCGCAAGCCCCCCAGCCGCCGCTGGATGCGGGCGAGGCTGGCGCGTACCTGCTCGGCGTAAAGCGCGAAGCCTTCCTCCTCCCCATGGAGCCTGCGGAATTCTGCCAGGCTATCGAGCACGTAGTCCTTGAACGACTGCGCCTCGCGCGTCTCGAGCGACTCCTCCAGCAGGACCAGCGGCGAGGTCTGCATGGCGGCGTGCAGGGCCTGCGGCACCTCGCGACTGCCGATGGCCCGCCCCTCGTCCTCCACCAGCACCGGCATGTTTCCCGTGAAACGCAGCAGCCGGATGGCAACCGCGTTGTCGATGTTGATCTGGCTCGGCTGCGGGGTGGCATGGCGCCCGAAGGCCGAGCCGCGATGATGCGCAATACCCTCAAGATCGATGCTGTTATCGATCATTTGCAGCAGATCGGTCTTTCCTGAGCCGGTCCGTCCGCCCAGGACGACCAGCGGCTGGCTGGCCGAGCGCTCGGCCAGGGTGTTCAGCAGGAAGCGGCGCAGGGCCTTGTAGCCGCCGGTCACGCGCGGCACGACGATGCCCGCCTCCTCCGCCAACATCTGCTGGGTCAGGCGCGAGCGCAAGCCCCCCCGGAAGCAGTAGAGCACCCCGTCGGGATGGCGCCGCGCCCAGTCGGCCCACAAGGCGATGCGCCGGGACTTCTCCTCGCCGGAAACGAGCCGGTAGCCGAGTTCGATCGCGGCGTCCTGCCCCTCCTCCTTGTAGCGGATGCCGACCCGGTGGCGCTCCTCGTCGGTCAAAAGCGGGAGGTTCTCCGCCTGCGGGAAGGCGCCCTCGGCGAATTCGACCGGCGCGCGCAGGTCGAGCAGCGGCACATCCTCCAGGAACAGGCGGGCGTAGTCCGCCGTAACGGGCAGGGCGGTCACACCACCTCCACGAACGGGCCGTCACCCAGGCGCGGCAGCAACTCGCCGAACGGCTCGAGATCCAGGCCGGCGGCCTCGGCGCGGCGCAGGAATTCCGGCTCGCCCTCGGGCATGACCGCCATCAGCAG
Organism: Pseudomonadota bacterium; assembly: GCA_040758295.1. Lineage (GTDB taxonomy): Bacteria > Pseudomonadota > Gammaproteobacteria > Halothiobacillales > Halothiobacillaceae > Thiofaba. The sequence continues at coordinate 41,941 of JBFLVZ010000029.1, read as the reverse complement.
GCCGCCGGAGGTCTGCGGGTCACACAGGATCAGTTTCGCCTCGTCCGTGATCGGCGCGACCTTGTGGCCGTAGCTCGCGAAATTGCGGTGCGTGCCGCCGGGCGAGCAGCCCATGGCGGCATATTCGCGCGCCTCGGGGATGACCGGCACGGCATCAAGAAGGATGCGCGCATTCACCCCGCTGCCCTCGCACATCTCCAGCAGGTGGCCGAGCAGGCCGAAACCGGTCACGTCGGTCATCGCCACCAGCTTGTCCATGTCGCTGATCGCCGCGCCGAAGGTATTCAGGGTCACCATCCAGTCGCGCGCGATGTGGGCGTGCTCGGGCGCGAGTTTCTTGCCCTTCTGCGCGGTGGTCAGAAGGCCGATGCCGATCGGTTTGGAGAGATAGAGTTTGGCGCCCGCGCGGGCCGTGTCGTTGCGCTTGAGGTTGTGCAGGGCCACCTCGCCGGTCACCGCCAGGCCGAAGATCGGCTCGGGGGCGTCGATGCTGTGCCCGCCAGCGAGCGGGATGCCTGCGGCGTGGCAGGCCGCGCGCCCGCCCTCGATCACCTGGCGGCCGACCTCGGCCGGCAGCTTGTCAATCGGCCAGCCAAAGATCGCGATCGCCATCAGCGGCCGGCCGCCCATGGCATACACGTCGGAGATGGCGTTGGTGGCGGCGATGCGGCCGAAGTCGAACGGATCGTCGACGATCGGCATGAAGAAGTCGGTGGTGGAGATCACTCCGCGCCCATCACCCAGGTCGTACACCGCCGCGTCGTCGCGCGAGGCGTTGCCGACCAAAAGGCGCGGGTCGTGGAAGGCCTCGAGCTGCGAGTGCAGCAGGCCATCCAGCACGTTCGGTGCGATCTTGCAGCCGCAGCCGGCACCGTGGCTGTATTCGGTCAGACAGATCAGGTCTTTCATGTGGAATCCCTCGCAAGGATGAGCCCAGGACTTCAGAACCGCCCACCCAGTTCGAGACTCTGCATGTTGATGCCTGGGTTGTGCTCGTACAGATCGCCGTTGGAGATGTGGTGGATACGGTAGCCCAGGGTCAGCGAACGCCCAAGGTCAAAGCGCAACCCGACGTGGGAGTCGAACTGCACCTTGCCGCCCAGATCAACCTCGCCGAAACGGCGCTGGCTCAGCCAGGTCGGACGCCAGCCGGCATCCAGCGCCCAACCCGCGCCCGCAGGGCGAAGGCTGGCCACGGGCCCTGCGGAGAGCCGCCAAAGGTCATCCCCATGGCTTTCCATGCGGCCGACCCCGCCCTCCAGGCGAAACTGGAGGGCAGGAGTCGGGCTCCAGAAGCTTCCACCCCGCAGTCGCAATTCCTGCATGGAGGCATTTTTATTCTCGCCAAAGAAATTCATTCCGGCGGACAGACCGACATCCACCGCGAATACAGAAGGGGAACCAAGAACCATCCCCAAGGCAACAAGAAACGGGCGCATCGGACAAGTTCCTTCAACAAAATTCTTGCAAACGGATTATAAGACTGGGATGTCCTCCACCACTGCGGAGAACCATCCATGACTCGCCAAGCTTCACAAGCCGTTACCCTTTTGCTGGACGACGAACCCCACGAAGGGCTGCTCGGCCTACCCGAACATGCGATCGGCCTCGTCCTGTTCGCCCACGGCAGCGGGAGCAGCCGCCTGAGTCCCCGCAACACCCAAGTCGCCTCGGTCCTGCACGAGCACGGCGTCGCGACCCTGCTGTTCGACCTCCTCACCGCGGAAGAGGACCGCGTCTACGCGACCCGCTTCGACATCGCCCTGCTCAGCCATCGCCTCCTCGGCGCCACACGCTGGGCGCAGGAGCAGAAGGAAACCCGGGGGCTGCCTCTCGGTTATTTCGGCGCAAGCACGGGGGCCGCGGCCGCCCTGATCGCCGCCGCGACCCTCGGCGATACGATCCGGGCGGTCGTCTCGCGCGGCGGCCGACCCGACCTCGCCATGCCGGTCCTGGCCGATGTCACCGCGCCCACCCTGCTGATCGTCGGCGGATTGGATTTCCCGGTGATCGAGATGAACGAGGCCGCCTTCCGCCGCCTCGGGGGACCGAAGGAACTGCGTATCATCCCCGGCGCGACCCACCTGTTCGAGGAGCCCGGCACCCTGGAGCAGGTCGCCGATGCGGCGGCCGACTGGTTTACCCGTCACCTGCCCGAAACGACCGGACAGTGAACCCAGCCTCTTGCCCGCCTCAGCGGCCGACCAGACTGCCTGCTCACTTGCCGATGCAGAAGCTGGCGAAGATCCGCCCGAGCAGGTCGTCCGAGCTGAAGCGACCGCTGATCTCGCCGAGATCCTCCTGCGCCAGCCGCAACTCCTCCGCCGCGAGTTCTCCGGCACGGGCGTGCAGCAGATTAACCCGCGCCGCGTGGATGTGGGCCTCCGCACGCTCAAGCGCATCGAGGTGGCGGCGGCGGGCGAGGAATACCCCTCCCTCGCCCGGCTGATAACCGAGGCAGGTCTTGAGGTGTTCGCGCAGGAGCGCAATGCCATCGCCACGCCGAGCGGAAAGGGAGACCTCGGTCACCTGGTGGCCGGGGGCCTCGGGCAACTCGTCAAGCAGGCGTTCCCCCGCCGCTCGGCCGGACAGGTCGATCTTGTTGCGCACCACGGTGAACGGCTTGCCAACAGGCAACCGCTGCAGGATGGCCGCATCCTCGGCGGCAATGCCGCCCTGCCGGTCGTCCACCACCAGCAGCACCCGGTCGGCGCGCTCAACCTCGAGCCAGGCGCGCCGGATACCCTCCTGCTCGACCACATCCGCACTCTCGCGCAGCCCGGCGGTGTCGACAAGATGCAGCGGCAGGCCGTCGATGGACAGGTGCTGGCGCAAAACATCGCGCGTGGTGCCGGGGATGTCGGTGACGATCGCCGCCTCCATTCCGCACAAGGCATTGAGCAGGCTGGACTTGCCCGCATTCGGCTGGCCGAGGATGACCACGTGCAGCCCCTCGCGCAGCAGGGCGCCCTGGTGGGCGGCGGAGCGCACACGCGCCGCCTGGGCCAGCAGGCTGTCCAGCCGCATCACGAGGGTCTGGTCGGCGAGGAAGTCGATCTCTTCCTCCGGGAAGTCGAGCGCCGCCTCGATGTACATGCGCAGCTGGATCAGCTGCTCGGTAAGGGCATGAATCTCGCGCGAGAAGGCCCCCTGCAAGGAGGCCAGCGCAGCCTTGGCCGCCGCCTGGGAACCGGCGTCGATCAGATCAGCAATGGCCTCGGCCTGGGCGAGGTCCAGCTTGTCGTTGAGGAAGGCACGCTCGGAAAACTCCCCTGGACGGGCGAGGCGGGCGCCGAGCGCAAGGCAAGCGCGCACAAGGCCATCGAGCACCACCGGGCCGCCATGACCCTGCAACTCGAGCACGTCTTCGCCGGTGAAGGAATGCGGGGCAGGGAACCAGAGGGCAATGCCATCGTCCAGCGCCTCGCCGGCCGCATCGCGGAACACGCGGTGGGTCGCCAGACGTGGCTTCGGCAGGCCACCGAGCATGGAATCCGCAATGGCCGGGGCGAGAGGCCCCGAGACCCGCACCACCCCCACCCCGCCGCGCCCGGGCGCGGTGGCGACAGCGACGATGGTGTCCTGCTGACCGCCGTTCATGCCCCAGGCCAAGGACGTCAGACGTCCATGGCCCCCATGCGCTTGTTGATGACCCACTGCTGCGCAATCGACAGCACGTTGTTGACCACCCAGTACAGCACCAGGCCCGCCGGGAAGAAGGCGAAGAATACGGTGAACACCGGCGGCAGGATCATGAACACCTTGCGCTGCATCTCGTCCATCGGCTGCGGATTGAGCTTGTGCTGCAACCACATGCTGATGCCCATCAGGACCGGCAAGACGAAGTAGGGATCCATCGCGGTCAGATCATTGATCCACAGGATGAAGGGCGCCTGGCGCAGCTCCACCGACTCGACCAGCACCCAGTAGAGGGCGATGAACACGGGAATCTGCACCAGGATCGGCAGGCAGCCGCCGAGCGGGTTGATCTTCTCCGTGCGGTAGAGCTTCATCATCTCTTCCGAGAACTTCTGCTTGTTGTCGCCATAGCGCTCCTTCAGCGCCTGCAGCTTGGGCTGCAGCTTGCGCATGTTGGCCATGGAGCGGTAGCTGCTCTCGGAAAGCTTGTAGAACACCAGCTTGATCAGCACGGTGACCAGCACGATCGCCCAGCCCCAGTTGCCCACCCAGTCGTGGAACAGGCTGAGCAGCCAGAAGATCGGCTTGGCGATGAAGTGCAGCATGCCGTAGTCGACGGTCAGATCCAGCCCTTCGGCCAGGGCCTCGAGGTTGTCCTGGATCTTCGGCCCGATGTACAGGCTGGAGGCGAAGGTGGTGCTGGCACCCGGCTCGACCGTGCGGGAGGGCGACATCATGCCCAGGGTGTAGAGCGCATGGCCGTTCTGGCTGGTGAGGGTGTAGAAGCGGTTGAATTCGCCCTTGTCGCCCGGCACCCAGGCACTGACGAAATAGTGCTGGATCATGGCGACCCAGCCGTTGCTCAACTGGGCATCCAGCGGCACCTTGGCCATGTCCTCGAACTTGACCTTCTCGTAGGGACGACGCTCGCCGTCGGCCTGGGTCCCGGCATACACCCCGCCGGTGTAGGTGTAGACCAGCGCCATGCCACCCGCATCGGCGTTGCGCTGCAGCTGGCGGTACTGGCTGCCGTTCCACGGCCTGGATGCACCGTTGTGCACCTCGTGACCGACATCCACCTTGTAGCTGCCGCGGGTGAAGGTGAAGGTCTTGGTGACCTTCACCCCGTCCTGCTCCCAGGTCAGCGGCACGACGACACGCTCGTCGCCCTGGCCCAGACGGTATTCGCCGGCGGCCGCCACATAGGAGGCATAGTGGTCGGGCGCCGGGCCGTCCGTGGAACGCAGACCGGACTGGGCGACATTGATGAGGCCCGAAGCATCATTGAGCAGGCGCACCGGCTGGTCCGGCTGCTCGAGGCTGACCGGATAGGCCAGCAGGTCAGCACGCTGGATCACCCCGCCGCGCGTACTGATCACCACATCGAGCACATCGGTCACCACTCGGACCTGCTGCTCTCCCGTCGCATTGGGCCGGGCCGCCGGCTGAGCCTGGGTGGCGGGCACATCATCGCGCACTGCCGAGGGAGTCTCAGTCGCGGCAGCGGGTACATCCGCCTGGTTGGCGGGGCTCACGGCCGCCTGCTGCTGGGCGACAAAGGCGGCCTGATCCTCGTTCCAGGCCTGCCACATCAGCAGCATGACGAAGCTAAACGCGATGATCAGAATGAGGCGTTGGCTGTCCATGATTGGGCTTGTCTTTGGACTCGGGGACGGGATCATACCCGCCGGGACTGAAGGGATGACAACGCAGCAGGCGTTTCACGGTCAGCCAACTGCCACGCAGGGCACCGTGATGCTGGAGCGCGTCGATAGCATAACAGGAACAGGTCGGCTCGAACCGGCAGTGGCGCCCGAGAAAAGGGCTCAGCAGCAGGCGATAGGCCTTGACCAGGGCAATCAACACTCGGCGCATCGGTCGAGCAGTCTCTGCCAGGCGAAATCCAGCGCGGCGCGCAACTCACTGTTGGGCACCTGCTCGACCCCGGCGCGGGTGAGCAGCACGCAATCCATGCCGCAGCCGCGCAAGGCATGCTGGCGGAAGGTCTCGCGCGCCAGGCGCTTGATCCGGTTGCGCTCGTGCGCACGCCGAACGTGGCGCTTGGCGACCGCCAGGCCGAGGCGGGCGAAACCCAGTTCGTTGCGGCGCGCAAGCACAACGACCCCGTTGCGCGAGACGCGCACGGGGTCGGCGAACACGTTCTTGAATTCTGCCGGCCTGAGCAGGCGCGCACGCTTGGGAAAGGACGTTTCCACGTTGGCGCCCGTCAGAGACCCGACGGGAATCAGGCGGACAGACGCTTGCGGCCTTTGGCGCGACGAGCGTTGAGAACGGCACGACCGCCACGGGTCTTCATGCGGGCACGGAAACCGTGGGTGCGCTTGCGATGGATGATGCTGGGTTGGAACGTTCTTTTCATGGATCAAGACCCCCGCAAAGGGACGAGCGGATAGCAAACCGCGGATTAAAACCAAAAACACTCCACCGGTCAATGATCAGTGAGCGAACGGAGCAAAAACCTTTGTGGATGAGGCTGTGGATAAAGGGTTAAGATAGGCCGTCTTTAGACGACACGCGCAAGAGAACCCATCCTTGAGCAACCTCTCCCTCTGGTCGCACTGCCAGACCCAACTGGCCAGCGAACTCCCCGAACAACAACTCAATACCTGGATCCGCCCCCTGCAGGCCGTCGAGGAGGACGGGCACCTGCGCCTGCTCGCCCCGAACCGCTTCGTGCAGGACTGGGTCCGGCAAAACTTCCTTGCCCGCATCGAGAGCCTCGCACGCGGCGCAAGCGGTAACGACGGGTTCAGGGTCAGTCTCGAGGTCGGCAGCTCGCCGCGCCCGCGCGCCGCCGCCGCCCCCATCCCCGCGGCAAGCGCGACTCCGGTCGTCACGGCCGAGCGGCGCAATGCTCCGCGCGAAGAAACCGCGGCGCACAACCTGAATCCAGCCTTCACCTTCACCTCGTTCGTCGGCGGCAAATCCAACCAGCTGGCCCGCGCGGCCGCCGTGCAGGTGGCGGAGAATCCCGGCGGCGGCTACAACCCGCTGTTCATCTATGGTGGGGTCGGCCTCGGCAAGACCCACCTGATGCACGCCATCGGCAACCAGATGCTGGCGAACAACCCGAACGCGCGGGTGCTCTACCTGCACTCCGAGCGCTACGTGCAGGACATGATCCGCGCCATCCAGCACAACGCGATCAACGAGTTCAAGCAGTTCTACCGCTCGCTCAACCTGCTCCTGATCGACGACATCCAGTTCTTCGCCGGCAAGGACCGCTCGCAGGAAGAGTTTTTCCACACCTTCAACGCACTCATGGAGAGCGGCCAGCAGATTGTCATGTCCTGCGACCGCTACCCGAAGGAGATCGAGGGACTGGAGGAACGCCTGAAGTCACGCTTCGGCTGGGGCCTGACGGTCGCCATTGAACCACCTGAGCTCGAGACCCGCGTCGCGATCCTGCAAAGCAAGGCCGAGCAGTCTGGCATCGAGCTGCCGAGCGAGGTCGCCTTCTTCATCGCCAAGCGCATCCGCTCCAACATCCGCGAGCTCGAAGGCGCCCTGCGCCGCGTGATGGCCAGCAGCCAGTTCACCGGCCGGCCGATCACCCTCGATTTCACCCGCGAGGCGCTCAAGGACCTGATCGCCCTGCAGGACCGCCTGGTCACGATCGACAACATCCAGAAGACCGTCGCCCAGTACTACAAGCTGAAGGTGGACGACCTGCTGTCCGAGCGCCGCAGCCGCTCGATCACCCGACCGCGCCAGATGGCGATGGCGCTGGCCAAGGAACTGACCAACCACAGCCTGCCCGAGATCGGCCAGGCCTTCGGTGGTCGCGACCACACCACGGTCATCCATGCCTGCCGCAAGATCGCCGAATTGCGTGAGAGCGATTCACGCCTCGCCGAGGACTACATCACCCTCTTGCGCACCCTGAGCAGCGGCTGAGGCCGTGGTGGATGAAAGCGTGGATCACGCTGTGGATGAGACATGGAACAGACCTGTGGATGAAATTCATGCACAGTTATCCACAGATTGCGAGCAGTATGCCCATGTACGGATCGCCTCTTTCGTCCACCAGGAAATGCTTCGTTAAATTATGAAATAAAAGGGATTTTTCGCTTTGTCCACAGAAGGACAGCGACTACAACAGCGTCATCACTTTCTTTTTTATCCATAAATAGCCTGCTTTTGTTAACAAGGAGCCGCCATGCGTCTGAGCCTTCCCAGAGAGACCTTTCTGCCTGCGATCCATCAGGTCATGGGCGCCGTGGAACGCCGCCAGACCCTGCCCATCCTCGGCAACCTGCTGATCGAGGCTTCCTCCAACACCGTGCGCCTCACGGCCACGGACCTGGAAATGGAACTGGTGACCGAAATCAGCGTGCTGGTTGACCAGGAAGGCTCCACCACCATCCCTGCGCGCAAGCTGCTGGATATCTGCCGGACCCTGCCCGAGGGCTGCGACATCACCCTCAGCACCGATGGCGGCCAGGCCGTGATCCAGGCCGAGCGCAGCCGCTTCCAGCTCGCCACCCTGCCCGCCGAGGACTTCCCGCGCATCGAGGCCCTGCGTGATCCACAGTCGCTGGTCATCCGCCAGGGCGTGCTGAAGAACATCATCCAGCACGTGGCCTTCGCCATGGCCCAGCAGGATGTGCGTTACTACCTCAACGGCATGCTGCTTGAACTTGCGCCCCAGGCCCTGCGCGGCGCGACCACCGACGGTCACCGACTGGCCCTGTGCGAGGCCCCGGCCGAGCTTTCGGTTAGCGCAGTCCGCCAGGTCATCGTGCCGCGCAAGGGGGTGCTTGAGCTGCAGCGCCTGCTCGGCGAGGGCGATGCCGAGGCGCGCATCGAAGTGGACGCGAACCACCTCCGCGTGGACATGGGCACCCTGCGCCTGACCAGCAAGCTGGTGGATGGTCGTTTCCCGGACTACCAGCGCGTCATACCAACCAACAGCGACAAACGCCTGACCGTCGGCCGTGAATCCCTGCGCCAGGCCCTGACCCGTGCAGCGATCCTCTCCAGCGAAAAATTCAAGGGTGCGCGCTTCACCCTCGAGGGTGACCTGCTCTCCATCGAGACGCAGAACCCGGAGAGGGAAAATTCCCGCGAGGAATTGCTGGCCGAGTACCAGGGTGAATCGCTCACCATCGGCTTCAACATCGCCTACCTGCTCGATGTGCTGAACACCCTGCAGGACGCGGAAGTCACCTTGGAGCTGCGCAATGCCGAAAGCAGCGGGGTGATCCACCACGAGGGCCCTGACGGAATGCGCTGCACCTACGTGATCATGCCGATGCGCCTGTGATCGGAACGTCATTCCAGCTGCTTGGGAGGCTGTCCTTCCGGGCATGATCATCGAGCACCTGACGATCCGGCATCTGCGCGCCATCGGGCAGGCGGAACTGGATCTTGCCCCCGGTATCAACCTGTTCAGTGGCAGTAATGGCGCGGGCAAGACCAGCGTGCTCGAGGCCGTGCACGTGCTGGCGACCGGACGTTCCTTCCGTGCTGCCCAGCTGGACACCATCCGCCAGCATGGCCAGGCGGACCTGATCCTCGCCGCGCAGGTGAAGGATGGCGCTGCCGTGCACCGGATTGGCCTGAGCAAGGGAGCGGAGGGACTCGCACTGCGTCTCGACGCTACCCCGGCCGAACGGCTTTCCGACCTTGCGCGCTATCTCGCCGTCATCACCCTGCACGCCGACAGCGACCAGCTGGTGCAGGGGGGGCCTTCGCTGCGGCGACGCTTTCTCGACTGGTGGCTGTTCCACGTCCGGCCGGACTTCTTTGCCGAATGGATGCGCTATCAGCGCCTGCTCAAACAGCGCAACGCCGCCTTGCGCACCGATCCACGCCAGCTTCCGGCCTGGGACGAGCCTCTTGCGCAGGCGGGGGAGGTGGTGGCCGGCTTCCGGCGCGAGGCGGCCGAACGGCTGATGGGGCAGCTCGAACTTCGTTTGGTCGAATTCGGCGACTTTGCCGGCTTCGCCTGGTCGCTCCATTCCGGCTGGAGTCGCGGCGAACCCTTGCTGGAGGTGCTGCAGCGTTCGCGCTCGCGGGACCGGGAGCAGGGATTCACCTCGAATGGGCCGCACCGGGCCGAATTGCGCCTGCAGGTGATGGGTCGCGAGGCGAAAGAAGTGCTCTCGCGCGGCCAGCAGAAGACCCTTGCCACCCTGATGCTGCTGAGTCTGGCCGAGACCTACCGTCTCGAGCGGCAGGCCCTGCCTGTGATCCTGCTCGACGACCTCGCCGCCGAGCTGGACGGGCGGCACCGCGAGCACCTGCTCCACCATCTGACCGGCCTCGGCGGGCAGATCCTGCTCACCGCCCTCGAGGGCGGCGAGCTTGCCCCCTGGCTGCCATCCTCCACCCGGCGCTTCGCCGTGCGGGCTGGTATCGTCACCGTGCTATGATGCCGAAGTTTTGATCATTCCCCGGTCGCACCAACCATGACCACGGACAGCAATCCGAACCCCAGCGCACAGCAGTACGACTCCTCCTCGATCAAGGTGCTCAAGGGCCTTGACGCGGTGCGTAAGCGCCCGGGGATGTACATCGGCGATACCGATGATGGCAGCGGCCTGCACCACATGGTGTTCGAGGTGGTGGACAACGCCATCGACGAGGCGCTGGCGGGCTACTGCAAGAACATCGATGTGGTCATGCACGCCGACGGCTCGGTCAGCGTGGCGGACGACGGCCGCGGTATCCCGGTCGATATCCATCCGGAGGAAGGCCGCTCCGCCGCCGAGGTCATCATGACCGTGCTGCACGCGGGCGGTAAGTTCGACGACAACTCGTACAAAGTCTCCGGCGGCCTGCACGGCGTCGGCGTGTCGGTGGTCAACGCGCTGTCCGACCACCTCGAGCTGATCATCCGCCGCAACGGGCGCAAGTACCGCCAGGAATACCACCTGGGCGAGCCTCTCTACCCGCTCAAGGAGATCGGCGAGGCCCAGGGCACCGGCACCCGGGTGCGCTTCAAGCCCAGCCCGACCATCTTCAGCAACGTCGAGTTCCACTACGACATCCTCGCCAAGCGCCTGCGCGAGTTGTCGTTCCTCAACTCCGGCGTGCGTATCCACCTGCAGGACGAGATCAGCGGGCGCGAAGATGTGTTCATGTACGAGGGCGGCATCCGCGCCTTCGTCGAACATCTCAACCGCGGCAAGACCCCGATCCACCCCAGCGTGATCCACATCACAGGTGAAAAGGACGGCATCGGCGTCGAGGTCGCGCTGCAGTGGAACGATAGCTACAACGAGAGCGTCTACTGCTTCACCAACAACATCCCGCAGCGTGACGGCGGCACCCACCTGGCCGGTTTCCGCGCCGCGCTGACCCGCACCCTGAACCAGTACATGGAGCAGGAAGGACTGTTCAAGAAGGCCAAGGTGGACATCGCCGGTGACGATGCGCGCGAGGGGTTGACCGCCGTGCTGTCGGTCAAGGTGCCGGACCCGAAGTTCTCCTCGCAGACCAAGGACAAGCTGGTCTCCTCCGAGGTCAAGGCGCCGGTCGAGACCCTGCTCGCCGACTTCTTGCGTGACTTCCTGCTCGAGCGTCCGGCCGAGGCGCAGGCCATCACCGGCAAGATCATCGACGCCGCCCGCGCCCGCGACGCCGCGCGCAAGGCGCGCGAGCTGACCCGCCGCAAGGGCGCGCTGGACATCGCCGGCCTGCCCGGCAAGCTGGCCGACTGCCAGGAAAAGGACCCGGCCAAGTCCGAGCTGTTCCTGGTGGAGGGTGACTCCGCGGGCGGTTCCGCCAAGCAGGGCCGCGACCGTCGCAGCCAGGCCATCCTGCCGCTCAAGGGCAAGATCCTGAACGTCGAGAAGGCGCGCTTCGACAAGATGCTCTCCTCGGCCGAGGTCGGCACCCTGATCACCGCGCTCGGCACCGGCATCGGCCGCGAGGATTACAACCCGGACAAGCTGCGCTACCACCGCGTCATCATCATGACCGACGCCGACGTGGACGGCTCGCACATCCGCACCCTGCTTTTGACCTTCTTCTACCGCCAGATGCCCGAGCTGATCGAGCGTGGCCACATCTACATCGGCCAGCCGCCGCTGTACAAGGTCAAGAAGGGCAAGCAGGAGCAGTACGTCAAGGACGACGTGGAGATGAACGCCTACCTGCTGCAGCAGGCGATCGACGGTGCGCGCCTGCACGTCTCCGCCGACAGCCCGGCGATCAGCGGCGAGGCCCTCGAGCAACTGGCGCGCGCTCACCTCGCCGCGCGCATCGTCATCGACCGCCTGGCCCGTCGCTTTGACCGTTCCGCGGTCGAGCACCTGCTCGACCTGCCGCGCATGTCTGCCGATAAGCTCGCGGGTGCCGCCGACTGGGCGAACCGCTGGGCCGAACTGATGAACGAGGGCATGGATACCCGCGTGCGCCATTCCGCCGAGGTCATGAGCGTGGAGGGCGAGCCGGCCATCCGCCTGACCCGCGACCAGCACGGCCTGAGCCACAGCTGGGTGTTCGACACCGACTTCTTCAACTCGAACGACTACCGCCTGCTGGCCGAGCATGCCGACCGGGTGCACGGCCTGCTCGGCGGTGACGCGGTCATCCGCCGCGGCAACGACGCCAAGCCGGTGCGCCGCTTCGAGGAGGTCATGCAGTGGCTGCTGGAAGAGGCGCGCAAGGGCCTGTCCATCCAGCGCTACAAGGGTCTCGGCGAGATGAACCCGGAGCAGCTGTGGGAAACCACCATGAACCCGGAAACCCGCCGCCTGTTGCAGGTGCGCATCGAGGACGCCATCGCCGCGGACGAGATCTTCACCACCCTGATGGGCGACCTGGTCGAGCCGCGTCGCGACTTCATCGAGCGCCACGCCCTGTCGGTCAACAACATCGACATCTGATTCCCCTTTGGGGAGCCTCGGAAAAACCCATCCTTGGGGTTTTCCGAGGTGCCCTGTGGGGAATATGTTCGGCATCGAAAGGCCCTCCAGCCAGGTTGTTTCAAAACACTTTGAAACAACCTGCAGAGGGCCTTTTTGCTGTCCTGCTATGATCGGGACACGACTTGCGCAAGGAGATACGCATGAGCATCGCCCTGATCGTCATCCTGGCCCTGATCGGCGCCCTGCTGCTGTACGGCGTGCTGATCTACAACAACCTGGTCAGCCTCAAGCACGGGGTGAGCAAGGCCTGGTCGAACATCGACGTGCTGCTCAAGCAGCGCCACGACGAGCTGCCCAAGCTGGTCGAGACCTGTCGCCAGTACATGAAGTTCGAGCAGGAGACCCTGGAGCGGGTCATGCGTGCCCGCAACCAGGTCCAGGCCGCGCGCGAGGCGCATGACGTGCGCGACCTCGGCCAGGCGGAGGGTGAACTGCGCCTTGGCCTCGGCAACCTGTTCGCGGTGGCCGAGGCCTATCCAGAACTGAAGGCAAACGAGACCTTCCAGCACCTACAGGCGCGCATCTCGGGCCTTGAGAGCTCCATCGCCGACCGGCGCGAGTTCTACAATGAATCGGTCAATGCCAACAACGTGCGCATCGAGCAGTTCCCGGACGTGATCGTTGCCCGCCTGTTCGCCTTCAAGCCCTTCGATCTGCTCGAGTTTGCGGAGGGCGAAAAGGCCGATGTCGACATGAGGGCCTTGTTCGGCCAGCACTGAGAACCTCTCCCCCGTGCAGGCCCTGTTCGACCATATCGCGAGCGACCCCGAACTGGGTTTCCTCTTTCTCTTCCTCGCGGGCCTGTTCCTGGTCGGTGCTTATCGCTTCCTGCGCCTGCAAGCCCGCCGGCGACTGGTGGAGGACACGCCCACCTCGCGCATCCGCTCGGCCACGCAGGGCTATGTCGAACTTGAGGGACGCGCCCGCCTGATGGACGGCCCGCCGATCCTCTCCCCCCTGACCCACACCGAATGCGCCTGGTGGCGCTTCAAGGTGGAAAAGCGCGAGCAGGACGACAACCGCACGCGCTGGGTCGTGATCCGCCAAGGCACCAGCGCCAGCCTGTTCCTGCTCGAAGACGGCACCGGGGAGTGCGTGGTCGACCCCGACGGCGCCATCGTTGAACCGGCCTACCGGCGCATCTGGCTCGGGGCCACGCCGCATCCGGGAGGGGGGCTGGCCGCGCCGTGGATGAGTTCCGGCGACTACCGCTACACCGAGGAACTGATCCAGCCCGGCGAGCAGGTCTACGCCTTGGGCTGGTTCACCAGCCATGACGCACTGCACGTCAGCCCGCAGGAACGCACGCGCGACACGGTGATCGCCTGGAAGAAGGACCCCCGGATGCTCGAGCAGTTCGATGCCGACGGTGATGGTCGCCTGGACGAGGCGGAGTTCGCCGTCCTGCGCGAGGAGGCCCGCCGGCACGCGGAGACGGTCCACCGGGAACAGGCCCTCCTGCCGCAGACCCATGTCCTGCGCGCCGATCCGCAGGGACGGCCTTTCCTCCTCTCCACCTATGACCAGCACCAACTGGCCCGCCGACTGCGCCTCCATGCCTGGCTGTGGCTGGCGGCCGCGCTGGTGGCGCTCGGGGTGCTCGTCCACCTCCTGACCGATGTTGTGCCGGCAGGATGAGGGAGGATGTGGAACAATACGCCGCCCCATCCCTGCCGACGCACTGAAGAACGACGATGAAGATCGCCACCTGGAACGTGAATTCCCTGCGCGTGCGCCTGCCGCAGGTGCTTGACTGGATCGGGACCGAGCAGCCCGACATCCTCGCCCTGCAGGAGACCAAACTGACCGACGAGCTGTTCCCGCTGGAGGCCTTCCGTGCGCTTGGTTATGAGGCGGCCTTCTCCGGCCAGCCGACCTACAACGGTGTGGCGGTGCTGGCGCGTCAGCCCCTTTCGGACGTGGTGACCGACATCCCGGGCTTCGAGGACCACCAGCGCCGCGTGCTGGCGGCCACCGTCGGTGGCATCCGGGTCATCAACCTGTACGTGGTCAACGGCGAGGCCGTGGGCTCGGAGAAGTACGACTACAAGCTCGCCTGGCTTGCGGCCGCGCACGCCTGGATCCGCGACGAGCTGCAGCGCCACCCCGAGACGGTCGTGCTGGGCGATTTCAACATCGCTCCGGACGATCGCGACGTGCACGATCCGGAGGCCTGGCGCGAGAAGATCCTCTGCTCCACCCCCGAGCGCGAGGCCCTGCGCCGCCTGCTCGACCTCGGCCTGGTGGATGTCTTCCGCCGCTTCGAGCAGCCGGAAAAGACCTTCAGCTGGTGGGACTACCGCATGAACGGTTTCCGGCGTAACCTTGGGCTGCGCATCGACCTGATCCTGGCGAGCAAGCCGCTGGCCGCCCGCTGCACGGCGGCAGGGATCGACAAGGTGCCGCGCGGCTGGGAACGCCCGTCGGACCACGCTCCGGCGTGGGCAGACTTCGGCTGACATCAAGGGCTTTCCGTCATAGCCCGCTGGATCGGCAGCCAAGCGTCAATCCCTTGGGACAGCCTCTTTCGACAAGGCACAGGATAGGCTTCGACAATGTTTGGGACAGGCTTTCTGAAAAGGGGAAAGGCATCCTCCCAAGTCCGGGTCGGCATCGCCATCGGCGCGCAGGGCATGCTCGCCGTGCGGGTGGACAGCCCTTTCGGCCCTCGGCCGCGCATCGAGGCCTGTGCCTATCATCCCCATGCGGCCGAGGCTTCGTGGCCGCAGACCTTCGCCGACTTCGCGCGTGACTTGTCTGCCGACGGGTTGCCCGTCGTCGTGTGCGTGAATTCCCAGCTGGCCAGCCTGCTCCAGCTTTCCCTGCCCGACGTGCCCGAAGCGGAGCTGGCCAGCGCGCTCAAGTTCCGTGCCCGCGAAATAAGCCCCGTCCCGGTGGACGACATGGTGCTCGATTATGTCGAGGTGCCGGGCATGCGCGCGCGGGGCGGGGAGCGGGCCGGTTACTGCGCGGTGGCGCGCCTCTCGCAGATGCGAGCCCTGCGCGATGCGATCAAGGCTTCCGGCATGACCCTTGCCGCCATCGACATCAAAGATATGGTCCTGCGCCACCTGCTGGCCCGATTTCAGCCGGGGGAGGAGAACGGCGCCCTCCTGTTCATTGGCGCACAAGGGTCGCGCGTCATCGTGGCGCGTGGCGACAGGCTCTACCTGTTCCGCTCCAGCAATATCGGGGCTCATCATCTCGAAGGGACCGAGAGGAGGGATCCGCTGCAACAGGATCGCCTTGATCCAGGCGAAGGCCTCGCCCTCGGCCGGGTCGAGGGGCTGGTGCTGGAGATCCAACGCACGCTGGATTTCTACGACAGCCATTTCACCGATCCCCCGCCGCGGCAGATCTGGCTGGCACCGGACTGGCCGTTCATCCCGCACCTCGCCCGCCAGCTCGGCGACCAGCTGCGCCTGCCCGTGCACGAGATCGCGCTGGCCGAGGTATTCGACGGTACCGAGCGGCTAGCCGGCCAGCCGGCGGACCTGGCCTGCCTGGCGCTGGGTGCCGTCCTTCGCCCCCGCGATGAGAGGCCGGGCCGATGAAGAACCTGCTCAATCTCTACACCGACGAACTGCGCGAGCGCCGGCTTCCCTACGGCTTGCCGTGGCTGGTGGCTGCCGTTCTGGCCACGGCCGGCCTGATGCTGGGTTATGGCCTGTGGACGCAGCAGCGGCTGGCCGGCATGGAGGAGGAGCAGCAGCGGCTTCAGGTGCGCCAACAGGCATTGAACGGCTCCATCGCGGCGCTCGAGGGGCAGCTCGTGAAACAGGACCGGCTCGAGGCGATGGAGCGGGAGATGGACCGCCTGCGGCAGGCCAACGCCCAACGCGAAACGCTGCTGGCCGAACTGCAGTGGCAGGTGAAGCATCCGACCGAGGGCTTTTCGCGCCAGCTCCGTGGACTGGCCGCCGCCCATGGTCAGGGGGTTTGGCTGACCGGCATCCAGCTGACGCCCTTGTCTGTAAAACAGGAGGGGCGCTCCCCGTCCATGGAGGTGCGTCTGTCCGGGCGCATGCATCAGGGGCAGCAGCTGCCTCGCTACATGGATGCCCTGGCCGAGGCGGAGGCCTTCCGGGGGCTGCGCTTCAACAGCATGCAGGCCCTTCGCCTTGACGGGGATGACAAGACCATCGCCTTCCTGATCAGTACCCGCGTGGACGACCAGCTGGACCAGGAGAAAGGGCCATGATCCCGGCGCACCTCAAGCCTGCCATGGGCAGGGTCGTCGGGCCTCTTCGGCAACGTTTCGAGGCACTGCAGCCGCGCGAGCGCCTGCTCATCATCGTGGTGGGGGTGGCCCTGGTTTGGGCCCTCGCCCAGGTGCTCTATTTCAATGCCGCTGCCGTGCGTGAGAAACAGCTGCTCTCGGCCACCCGGGAGGCCCGTCAGCAGCTGGCCCTGCTTGAAGCGCGTGAACAGATCCTGCGCATCCAGCTGGCCGAAGGGTCGTTAGCGGCGCTGGAGTCCAAGCGCGAAGAACTCGTCCGCAGGCAGGCGGATCTGGATGCCGAGCTGAAGCAGCAGGGCCGCAGGCTGATGGATGCGGAGCGCATGCGGCAGGTGCTGCATGACCTGCTGCAGGGGTCCAACCTCAGCCTGATCGCCCTCCGCCGGCTGCCGCCCGAGCTTGCCTTTGGCGCAGCGGCCGAAGGGGGGGAAAAGGGGGCTGGCGATAAGCCCGCGCCCAAGGCGGGAGTCCAAGGCATGGCGCTTTACCGCCACCCCGTGCAGATCGAGCTCGAAGGGCGCTATGCCGACATGGTGCAGTATCTCGAACGGCTGGAGGCAAGCCCATGGCGGCTGATGTGGCAGGGGCTGGAGATCGAAACCCGCGATTATCCAAGCGCCCGCATGCGCCTGACCGTCTACACCCTGAGCCTGCAGGAGGACTGGATCGGTGTTTGAGCGTCTGCTGACCGGAACCCTGGTGCTGCTGGCGCTGGCCCCAGCCGCCCGTGCGGAACAGCCCCCCCTTGCCGACCCTCTCCGTCCCGAAACGGTTGTGCCGGCAGCGGAGCAGACGGCCTTCTCCCCCGAGGCTGGCCTGCCCCGCCTGAGCATGATCGTGCGCAACCTGCGCCAGCATTACGCCGTGATCGATGGCCGTCCACGCCGTGTCGGCGAGCAGTGGGCCGGCTATCGTCTGCTGGCCATCGGTCCCTCCTCGGTCCTGTTGGGACGAGAAGGAGGGCCAGCGGTGGAACTGGGCCTGCTGTCCGGCGCCGTCATCAAGAAGCCTGTCCCGAACAACGCCGTCGGGAACGGCGTTGGGGCGCCGCAAGGCGACACCCGAAGGGCGGAATCCAGGGATGGATTCCGCAACCCTGTCGAGGAGAATCTGCGTCCATGAACACCCCCTCGCTGTATAGAACAGCCCTTCCCCTATCCATTCTGGCCCTGCTCGGTCTGATCCAGGGATGCGCCACGCCGCGCACCGATCCCGAACCGCGGCTGGATCGGATCGAATCGGCCCTCCGCCCCTCAACGCCAGCGGCTGCGGGGATCGTCACCCCTCCGCCCGCCGTCGAGGCGGCCTTGCTCGCGCCGATGAAGGATGATCTGGCCCGCCTGGCACCGACAAGGATGGCCGGTCGCTTCGACGTGGCGGTCCACAATGCGCCAGCGCGTGAATTCTTCATGGGGCTGGTGCAGGGCACGCCCTACAACATGGTCGTCCATCCGGACGTACAGGGCAGCATCGACCTCGAGCTGAAGGGCGTCACGGTGGACGAGGCGCTGAGCCTGGTGCGCGCCAGCTACGGCTACGAATACGAGAAGGATGGCCTGAACTATGTCGTCCTGCCGCCGCGCCTGCAGACCCGCCTGTTCCAGGTCAGCTACCTGAACGTCAACCGGGGTGGACAGTCGGGCACCCAGGTCAATTCCGGCCAGGTCAGCCAGGCACCGCGCCAGACGACCACCGGCACAGCCGTGGGCGGCACCATGGGGGGCACGGGCACGACCTCTCCCGGCGGCACGGGAGCCACCTCGCCCTATGGCAGCCAGATTCACACCCAGTCGCAGTCCGACTACTGGCGCGAGCTGGCGGCCTCGCTCTGCACCCTCATCGGCCTGCCGCTCAGCCAGGAGCAGGTGCCGATGGCGGGCAGCTCGCGCTCCATCAGCACCCCGCTCGGCTGCAACGGCGCCTCCGTGCTGGACGCCCCGGCGGCGGCACCGGGAGCGGAGGGTGCGGTCCCGGCGCGCCCTGTCGAGAGCCGCAGCATCGTCATCTCGCCGCAGTCCGGCCTGGTGGTGGTGCGCGCTCTGCCCTACGAGCTGCGCGAGATCGAGCGCTACCTGAAACAGTCCGAATCGAACGTCCAGCGCCAGGTCATCCTTGAGGCCAAGCTGATCGAGGTGGAGTTGAACGACGGTTTCCAGAGCGGCATCAACTGGTCCGCCCTGCGCTACTGGAACGGCGGCAACAATGGACTGCTGTTGGGGCAGACCGGCGGCGGCACCCTGCTCAATAGCGGCCAGTCGGAGATCGCCGGCAACACCGGTGTGCTCAACCCGGACGCGAGGCAATTCATCGAGGGCACCGCCGCCTCCGCCTTTGGCGGCATGTTCGCCGCCACCCTGGCGACGAAGGATTTCACCGCCTTCATCGAACTACTCAAGAGCCAGGGCAACGTGCAGGTCCTCTCCAGCCCGCGCGTATCCACCCTCAACAACCAGAAGGCGGTGATCAAGGTTGGCAGCGACGAGTATTTCGTCACCGGCGTGTCCTCGACCTCGACCAGCACCGCGGCGGGCACCAGCGTGGTGCCAGACATCCAGCTCACGCCGTTCTTCTCCGGCATCGCGCTGGACGTGACACCGCAGATCAACGAGAGCGAGGTGGTGCTGCACATCCACCCGATGGTGACCGAGGTGGTCAACCAGACCAAGGAATTCACCATCTTCAACCAGACCCAGCGCCTGCCGCTGGCCTTCTCCAAGGTGCGCGAGGCGGACTCCATCGTGCGCGCCAAGAACGGCCAGGTGATCGTCATCGGCGGATTGATGGAGGATGCGGGCCGCCTGAACAACGCCAGCCTGCCGGGCCTGGGCGACATCCCGGGGCTGGGCGAACTGTTCAAGCACCGCAAGGACTCGACCCGCAAGACCGAGCTGGTGATCCTGCTGCGGCCGGTGGTGGTAAATGGTGACGGGGACTGGCGGCAGGAGATCGACGCCACCCGCGAACGCATCCAGAACCTGCGCGCCATCGACAAGGCAAGCCAGCCTCAACCGATGATCGAGTAATCCATGTACCTGCGCCATTTTGGCCTTCGGGAACATCCCTTCAGCCTGACTCCGGATACCTCGTTCTACTACGCCTATCCGGGGCATCAGGAGGCCATCAATGTGCTGTCGATCGCCCTGATGTCCGACCAGGGCTTCGTCAAGGTGACGGGAGAGGTGGGGACAGGCAAGACCCTCCTTTGCCGCAAGCTTCTCGGTCAGCTCGACGACAGCGTGATAACGGCCTGGCTGCCTAATCCCCAGCTCGATGCCCCGGCCCTGCGTCGCGCCGTGGCGGACGAGCTCGGCGTGGATGCCAGCGGCCTGGATGACCACCAGCTGCTCAAGCGCCTGACCGAGCGTCTGGTCGGTCTGCATGGCGAGGGGCGGCGGGTGGTGCTGGTGGTGGATGAGGCCCAAGGACTGGGCGAGGATGGGCTCGAGGCCCTGCGCCTGTTGACCAACCTGGAAACGGAAAAGAGCAAACTGTTGCAGGTGGTGCTGTTCGGTCAGCCGGAGCTGGACGCCATCCTCGCCCGCCCCTCGATCCGTCAGCTGCGCCAGCGCATCACCTTCAGCCACCGGCTCACCCCGCTCGACCCGGCCAGCGTCGCGGACTATGTCATGCACCGCCTGCGCATGGCCGGCTACAACGGTCCGGCCCTGCTCGGTGGCCGTTCCGCCCGCCTGCTTGCCCTGGGCAGCCGTGGTGTGCCCCGGCTGGTCAACATCCTCGCGCACAAGGCGCTGATGAGCGCCTACGGCAAGGGCGAGCGCATGCTCCGCCCGATCCATGTGCGCCGCGCCATCGACGATACGGAAGACGCCACCCGCCCGCGCTGGGGCGGCTGGTTCGGGTAATGCCATGAGTCTCATCAACGACATGCTCAAGGATCTGGAGGCGCGCAAGGCCTCCGGTGAGAGGCCCCAGGCGGATGAGCGCCTGGCCGGACACATCGATGGACTGTTGCACACGGACGTGACGCCGCCCATCGAGAAGGCGGTCCGGCGCCACCTGTCCTGGCTGTTCTGGCCTTTCCTGTTCATCCTGCTGGCGATGGCCGCGGCCTTGTACCTGTGGCGTTCGGGGGACCACGCCCCGCTGGCTGGCCCGGGTTCGGTCGAGGAGCTCGCCGGCCAACGGGGCGTGACACCTCCCTCCGGGGTGGAGATTCGCCAGGCGCCCAATGCAACACCCGCCCCGGAGCCCCATCTCCCCGCGCCCCCGCAGCCGAGCGAGGCGAACGCGGAGGATGAGGTTCGTCTGGTCATGCTCTCGGCCGTGGATGAGGGCCAGGCGCTGCGCCTCGAGCTCGCCTTCGATCACCCCCTGCGGGAGGCCGTGCGTCTGAGCCGCGATGGCGAGCGGGTCGATCTCTACCTGCCGGGCATCCGCTCGGCCACGGCAGAAAGGCCACACCCCCGCCTGCACGGCTGGCAAAGCCAGCAGGCGGGTGACGGTTGGCGGCTCGGATTCACCTGGCCTTCAACGGCCGATGTCCGGCTTCAGCCGCGCAGGGGCGACGACGGACTGCGATACTGGGAGCTCATCCTGGCCTTGCCCGCGCCGGCGGATCGCGAGGCAACCCCTGCTCAGGCCAAGGGTGGGCATGACCTGCCTGTCACCCCAAGCCCTGTGCAGAAGGAAACGTCGCAGGCGGTTTCCACACCGCCCAAGCCGGCTTCGGCCAGGGTCGCGGGCTTCTCCCCCGGCCTGACGCCAGCGCAGCAGGCCGAGGCGCTCTACGCCGAGGCCTGGCAGCTGCAGCAGAAAGGCCGCACCGAGCTGGCCATGGAAAAGCTGCGTCAGGCCGTGCAGGCCCAGCCCGAACACGTCCGCGCGCGCGAACTGCTGGTCCGCCTGCTGCTGCGGGCGGGACAGCCGCGAGCCGCGGAGATCGAGCTGGTGCGCGGGCTGGAGATCCAGCCCCGGCAGCCGGAGCTGGTCGAGCTGATGGCGCGTCTGCTCGCCGACCAGGGGCGTGGACAGGAGGCGCTGGAGCTCTTGCAGGCGAGGATGCAGGCGGACCGCCTTGCCCACCAGAGCCTGTTCGCGGCGCTCGCCGCCCGCGCGGGCGAGCATGGCGCGGCGGCTGAGGCCTACCGCCATGCGGCCGAACTCGACCCGCGCGATCCGCGCTGGCCGCTCGGCCGCGCCATTGCCCTGGAGAACAGCGGCCAGCCGGCCGCCGCGCGCGCGGCCTATGCCCAGGCGCTTGGCCTTGAAGGACTGGATGCGGCCTCGCGCGCCTTTGTCCAGGAACGCCTCCAGCAGCTCGGTCAGGGGGAGTAAGTCATGGCGCAGGCAGTTCTGAAGAAAGTGCGGCTGGGCGACCTGCTGGTCCAGGCCGGGGAGATCACCGCCGAACAGCTGTCCATGGCGCTTGGCGAGCAGAAGCGCAGCGGGCACAAGCTCGGCGCCACGCTGGTCGAGCTCGGCTTCACCACCGAGCAGCGCATCCTCGAGGCCCTGGCGAGCCAGCTCGGCCTGCAGCTCGTCGACCTGCGTCATTACCGCTACGCGCCGGAGGTGGTGAGCAAGCTGCCCGAGCATATCGCCCGCCGCAACCGCGTCATCCTGCTCGACAACGACCCCGAGCAGCCGCTCATCGGCATGGCCGATCCGACCGACCTGTTCGCCTACGACGAGGTCTGCCGCGTGCTGGGCCGGCAGGCCAACGTCGCGGTGGTGCGCGAGACCGACCTTTTGGCGGTGTTCGACAACGCCTACCGGCGCACCGAGGAGATCGTCCAGCTGGCGCGTGACCTCGGCCAGGAGCTTTCGGCGGGCGATACCGACGTCGACCGCCTGCTGCGCGCCGAGGACGTGGCCGATGCGCCGGTGGTCAAGCTGCTGCAGTCGCTGTTCGAGGACGCCGCCGCCAGCCGCGCCTCCGACATCCACATCGAGCCGGACGAGGCGGTCCTGCGCATCCGCATGCGCGTGGATGGGGTGCTGCAGGAGCAGGTGATGCCGGAGAAGCGCATCGCCTCCGCCGTGGTCTCGCGTCTCAAGCTGGTGGCCGGCCTGGACATCTCCGAGCGCCGCCTGCCGCAGGACGGCCGCTTCAACATCAGCGTGCGCAACAAGAACTTCGACGTGCGCCTGTCCACCATGCCGACCCAGCACGGCGAGTCGGTGGTCATGCGCCTGCTCGACCATGACCTCGAGCGTTTCGATCTGAAAAAGCTCGGCATGCCTCCGGCCATCCTCGAGCGCTTCCGACGCCAGCTGCGCCACCCGCACGGCATGATCCTGGTCACCGGGCCGACCGGCTCCGGCAAGACCACCACCCTGTATGCCGCGCTGCGCGAGCTGAACAGCCCGGAGCGCAAGATCATCACCGCCGAGGACCCGGTCGAATACCGGCTGGAGCGCATCAACCAGGTCCAGGTCCATCCGAAGATCGGCCTGACCTTCGCCAACATCCTGCGCACCGCCCTGCGCCAGGACCCGGACGTGATCCTGGTGGGCGAGATGCGCGATACGGAGACGGTCGAGATCGGCCTGCGCGCCGCCATCACCGGCCACCTGGTGCTCTCCACCCTGCACACCAACGATGCCGTAAGCACCGCCGACCGCCTGCTCGACATGGGCGCCGAGGGCTTCCTCGCCGCCGCCGCGCTGCGTGCCATCATCGCCCAGCGCCTGGTGCGGCGCGTGTGCGAGAACTGCGCGCAGGAGCACATCCCCGATCCGCAGGAGGCGGCCTGGCTGCAAGGGGTGGGGCGCGACCCGGCCGCCATGCGCCTGCGCAGGGGACGCGGCTGCCCGCAGTGCAACAACACCGGCTATCGTGGGCGCATCGGCGTGTACGAGTACCTCGAGCCGAATGCCACCATGCTCGCCGCGCTGCGCCAGGAGGACGTGCACGCCTTCGCCGAGGCGGCCCGCCACAGTCCGCATTTCCATACCCTGCTGGAGAGCAGTCTCGACTACGCCGCGCAGGGCCTGACCACCGTTGAGGAGGTCATGCGCGTGGTGGGCGAGGTGGAGGAGGCATGATGCACGAGGTCTGGAAGGGCTGATCCGTCATGCCGATCTTTCTCTACAAGGCCCGCGACCCGCGCGGCCAGCTCCAGCAGGGCCAGGTCGAGGCCGCCTCGACCGAGGCTGCGGCCAGCCTGCTGGGCGGCCAGGGCCTGATCCCGCTGGAGGTGCGGGAGAAGAAGGCGCGCGGCAAGCCGCTGGATGACCTCAAGCGCCGGCTCGGCATCGGCCAGCCGGGCCTTGCGGAGCTGATCCTCTTCTCGCGCCAGATGTACAGCCTGACCAAGGCCGGCGTGCCCATCATCCAGAGCCTGACCCGCCTGGCGGACTCCACCGCCAACCCGCGTTTCGCCGAGGTGCTGCGCGAGATCGTGCGCGACCTCGAGGGTGGGCGCGACGTGGCCGGCAGCTTTGCCCGCCACCCCGCCATCTTCGGCACCCTGTACATCAGCATGCTGCGGGTGGGCGAGATGTCCGGCCGCATCGACGAGGCCTTCCTGCGCATGTACGAGTACCTCGACCGTGACAAGGTGGCCCTCGACCGCATCAAGTCGGCCATGCGCTATCCCAGCTTCGTCATCGTCGCCATCCTCATCGCCATCGGCGTGCTCACGGTGCTGGTCATCCCCGCCTTTGCCAAGGTGTTCTCCGGCTTCCAGCTGGAGTTGCCCCTGCCGACCCGCATGATCCTCGCCTTCTCGGGGTTCATGGCCGCGTACTGGCACATCGTCCTCGGCGGCATCGCGCTCGCCGTGTTCGCCTTCCGGCGCTGGACGGCCACCGAAAAAGGCCGCCTGTGGTGGGACCGTGCCAAACTGCGCATCCCCAAGGTCGGCGACATCCTGCTGCGCGCCACCCTCGCCCGCTTCACCCGGGCCCTGAGCATGGCGCTCGGCTCCGGCGTGCCCATCACCCAGGCGCTGGTCGGCGTGGCGCGCGCCAGCGACAACATGTACCTGGCGGAAAAGGTACTCGGCATGCGCATGGGCATCGAGCGCGGCGATACCATGCTGCGCACCGCCATCCAGACGGGACTGTTCACCCCCGTCGTGCTGCAGATGCTCGCCGTGGGCGAGGAAACCGGCCAGGTGGACACCATGATGCGCGAGGTGGCCGACTTCTACGACCGCGAGGTGGAGTACGACATCGCCAACCTGTCGGCCATCATCGAGCCCGTCCTGACGGTCGTGGTCGGGGTCATGGTCCTGGTGCTCGCCTTGGGCGTGTTCCTGCCCATGTGGGATCTGACCCAGCTGGCCAGCCGGCGCTGAGGCAACGGTTGCCATGATTCGATAAAAGTGGCACAAAGAGCACCAACAACCCCTGAATAATCCCCTCACCCTTTGGGAGAGAGGCAGGGGTGAGGGGATCCATGCTATTGCGGGAATGCGGGGTGGGCCTCCCCTGCGCCGAGTTCGCGTTCCATGGTTGCTTCATGCAACGCAGCGGTTTCACCGGAATGATTGCCTGGAGGATAAAGGCATGCGTCTTGAGCGTCGTCAGAACGGCTTCACCCTGATCGAACTGGTCATCGTCATCGTCATCCTGGGCATCCTGGCGGCGATCGCCCTGCCGAAGTTCATCAATCTCCAGCGCGACGCACGCATCGCCCAGCTGGCGGCCATGGAAGGCTCGATGAAGGCGGCTGCGGCCATCGTCTACGGCAAGGCCCTTGCCAATGGGGCCAACACCGCTGCCGCTAACGTGGTGTTCGCCGTCAACTCCGACGGCGTGACTAACGTCACCCTCGATTATGGCTACCCGGAAGGCGGCACCGCCAACGGTATCGTCCAGGTGGTGGACTACAAGACCACCGACTGGACGGTGACGAACGCCGGCACCACCTCCACCTTCCAGTGGAGGAATGTGGCCAACTGCACCGTGGCTTACACGAGCCCCGCCGCCGCCAACGGTCGGCCGACCATCACGGTGACCAATACCGGTTGCTGATCCATTCGCATTCTCTATGAGGACTTACCGATGAAAACCCCGCGCGCCCAAAGCGGCTTCACCCTGATCGAACTGGTCGTCGTCATCGTCATCCTCGGCATCCTGGCCGCAGTGGCGGTGCCGAAGTTCGTTGATCTGTCCAAGGAGGCGAGCACCGCCGCTGCCGAGGGCGTGGCCGGCTCCATTTCCTCGGCCAGCTCCATCAACTTCGCGGCCAAGAAGGCCGGCAATGCAAGCGCCACCACCCTCAACCAGGCGAATGTGTGCACCGCCGCCATCCTTGGCCCGCTGGTACAGGGCACCAGCCTGGTCGATGCAGCGCCCGCAACCAGCAAGGAATTCCAGGTTAGCGGCACGGGGGATTGCTCCGGCACGGCCGAGTCCGTCACCTGCTCCATCAAGGGCAAGGACGCACCGAGTGCAGTCAACGCGGTTGTCGTCTGTGCCCGTTGATGGCCCTGACCACTGAGAGGTGATGCGCACCGTCGTGTGCAAGCAAGGCGGCCCATGGCCGCCTTGCGTGTCTTTGGGGGGCTTCACCCTGATCGAGCTGGTCATGGTCATGCTCCTGCTCGGCATCCTCGCCATCGTGGCCCTTCCTCGCTTTAACGACGCCGGGTTTCGTGAATACGGCTATGCCGAAGAAACCCTCTCCGCCCTCCGCTACGCACGGCAAATGGCTATTGCCGGCAATGCGCACATCACGGTGCAACTTAGCTCCGATGCCTTCCGCATCTGCCGCGGCGACACCTGCCCTGGGGATGGCTACCTGAGCAACCCCGCCGCGGGCCAGCCCTGGGACGGTACGGCGCTGAAGCGGGGCAAGGCGCCCGAGGGGGTCAGCATCACGCCCCCCCTGGCTTCCGTGACCTTCGACGGACTGGGCCGTCCCAGCGCTTCAGGGCGGCTGGCGATCGGCTCGCATACCCTCACCATTGAACCGGAAACGGGGTATGTGCACTGATCCGGCTCCCATGCGAGGGTTTACCCTGATCGAGCTCATTGTGGCCATCGTGGTCCTCGCCGCTGGCCTCGCTGGGATCATGCTGGTGTTCAGCCAAACCGTGGCGCGCAGTGCGGACCCCATGCTCCAGCAACAGGCGATGGCTTTGGCAGAAGGCTATCTGGATGAAATCCTGAGCAAGAACAACGCCTCCAATTGCACGGCTGACCCAGGCTCGGGCTTGACGCGCGCCACATGGATCGCCGTGGGGGACTACAACGGACTCGACGAATCCCCGCCCAGGGATATCCAGGGCAACGCCATCGCCGGGCTGGAACACTACCGCGTCCAGGTCAGCACTCAAACCAAAGCCCTGTCCGGTGCGGACGGCTGCGAGATCACCGTCATCGTGACCCACCAGACGGATGCAGGGGCTCGCTCGGTGTTGGTCGGCTGGAGGATGCCCGATGAGTGATTGGCGCGGAGCACGGCCATGCCAGCCGCAGGGCTTCACCCTCATCGAGCTGATCGTGGTGCTGATCATCCTTGGCATCCTGGCCGTGCTGACCATCGACATCATCCTCAAACCCTTCCGCGCCTTTCAGGATCAGGCGCGCCGCACTCAACTGGTGGCCGAGGCGGACAGCGCCATGACCCGCATGGTGCGCGAGCTGCGCCATGCCCTGCCCAACAGCGTGCGGGTGGGGGCTGGGGGGCAGTACCTCGAATTCATCCCCACCATCGACGGCGGGCGCTATCGTGCCGCCCAGGACCCCAGCACCGCGGCCGTCGAGAACATCCTCGACTTCACCCAGCCTGATTCAAGCTTTGAGGTCGTGGGCGGCCTCCAGAGCGGTGAGGCGAGCGCGGGTGATTTCGTGGTGGTCTACAACACCAGTGCCTCAGGAACAGGCACCAGCGACGCCTACAAGGGCGATAACCGTGTCAGCATGGCGAGCGTGGGGGCCGTCATTACCCTGTCAGCAGCGAAAAGGTTTCCCCACCCATCGCTTGAGGCCCAGCGCTTTGATGTCGTGCCCACCTCCGGGCCGGTCACCTTTTATTGTCAGGGGGGAGCATTACGTCGCCATACGGGTTACGGCTTTGCCGTATCCCAACCCACCAGCTTCACGACCCAAGGCGCCTTGCTTGCCGATCACGTCACGACCTGCCAGTTCGACTATGCGCCCGGTGACAACGTGCGCAGCGGGGTGGTCACGATGCGGCTGGGGCTGACCGATGCCGAGGGTGAGTCCATCGCCCTGCTCTACCAGGCCCATGTGGTGAACGCGCCATGAAGCCCATGCAAGGTTTTTCCATCATCACTGTCATTTTCGTGCTGGTGGTGCTGGCTGGCCTGGGCGCGGTCATGGCCCAGCTTGGTACCACTCAGCACCTTGGCCTGGCCATGGCCCAGGACGGCAGGCAGGCCTACTACGCAGCGCATGCAGGGCTGGAGTGGGGGCGGGATCGCTTGATCAAGGGGAATGCCTGTACGACCAGTACGCTTACGATCGAAGGCTTCAATGTGACGGTACGATGTCAAGCAGGGACTTCGGTGACGGAGGGCGGTGAGCATTTCACGCCCTATCTCTTGACCAGCACGGCCAGCCTTCATGCCGGTGTGCTTGGTACAGTCAGCCGCGAACTGCACATGGCAGTGTGGAGATGAGGGGGCGAGCATGAATCGACATGAAATGCTCTGGAGGTGGGCAAAAATCTTCCTTTTTGCCTCTATTCAGCTTGGGCTCATGTTTACGGCTCCCGCCGCCCTGGCGATCACCAAGGCCAATTTCGACAAGGTCGCGGCCGCCTTCCAATGGGAAACTGCGAGCACGGTCATTTCCGGCTTGGCTTGTGACGACTGCACTCAACAGATCAATATTGGCTTCGATTTTCCCTTTGCGGGTGAGCGTTTCAACAAAATTTACGTATCCTCCAACGGAGTGTTATCTTTCCTTGGTGGTGTAAATGAATACACCAATAACGACCTCCCAACTTCGACAGCGAATACGACAACATCTGCCTTTATCCTTCCCTATTGGGATGATCTCAACCCGGCGGTAGGAGGGAGCATCACTTATGCCACCCTTGGCAGTGCCCCTAATCGCCGGTTGGTCGTCAGCTGGAATGGCGTCCCTCATTTCTCATCCGGCGGAAGCTACTCTTTTCAAGCCATCTTGTATGAAAATGGCGAAATCAAGTTTCAGTTTGGTAGCGGTAATGCCAACGGTGCAAGTGCTACCATTGGTATTGAGGTTGCCAACGACGACTTCAATAAGAACAGCTACAACAGCGCCAGTATCTCCCCAGGGTCGACGGCTCTGCTTTTCCGCCCGCAACCCTATGTGCAATCAGTCACTCAACCCTGCGGCAGCGCGAACAGCATGCTTGTCCGATACTCCTATCCCATGGACCCCGCAAGTGCCGGACGGAAACAAAACTATGATTTTTCTTTATCCCCGACTTCAGGCCTGAATGTTATCTCCGCGAGCCTTTCACCCGATGGTTATACCGTGACACTTACGCTCAATAAGAGCCTGCAAGCGAATAGTGCATATCAGCTGCGGATCAAGGATGTTCTGTCCGTTGCGGGGCGCGCCATCAACCCCAACCCCACCACACGGCCCATTTCAGGTGCATCGGGTATATTGGGGACTTACTATTCACAATATGGCATTCAGCGGGCCTATCACACGGGTCCGTGGATCCAGCGCAATGACGCCCAAGTCGATTTCTCTTGGGATACCGCGGTGCCTGATATCCTGCCGCGGGGTGATGATTTTAGTATCCGTTGGGAAGGTTATCTGATCCCCTCGCGCAGCGGAAGCCATATCTTCAGAACCTACAGTGATGACGGCATCCGCTTGTGGGTCAATGGAACAAAAATCCTTGATGCCTGGAATGATCACGCCGCTCGCTACGACGATTCTTCAGCTGTCAGTCTGAACGCGGGGGAGGCCGTACCGATTGTGCTCGAGCATTATGAGCGGGGCGGCCGAGCCTATGCCCGGCTTTATTGGGATGAGCCGGATGGCACATCAGGAAACTTCACCCTGATACCCTCCTCTGCGCTAAGCCCCTGCCCCTTGACGCCCAGTGGTCCGGATCATATCCGCATTGAACATGACGGACAGGGTCTGACATGTCTGGCGGAGGACATGACCCTCAGGGCCTGCGCGGATGCGGCGTGTACCAATGAATATACCGGTGATGTCACCGTGAACTTGGCGGCGACCAACGGCGGCGCATTATCGCCCAACCCCATAACGTTCAATGGTCATGCGGTCGTACAGTTGTCCAAAACGACGGTGGGGGAGACGACGCTTTCCGTTGCATCAGCCTCGCCATCCCCTGTCAATCCTTGGGATTGTGTTGTCAATGGCGCGCTGGTCAGCCAGTCAGATTGCAAGGTAAATTTTGCTGATGCCGGTTTTGTATTCGATGTTCCCAATGTAACAGCCTGTGAAACCTCGTCCAGCGTGACGTTGCGAGCGGTCAAGAAGAGCGACAGCAGCACCTCTTGCGCGCCGGCTTTTACAGGTAACCGAACGGTCCATTTCTGGTCGACCTACATCAACCCAGCATCAGGTTCGCAGGCTCTTAGCATCAATGGCACGACGGTGGCTGGCGCCTCGCCTGGCACACCCATCTCTTTGAACTTCAACTCCAGCGGTGAGGCGACATTCACGGCGAGTTACACGGACGTTGGTTTAATGCAGTTGGATGTGCGTTATGACGGCAGCGCGGCAACCAACGACGCAGGGTTGGTGATGACAGGCTCAGATCAGTTTGTCGCCCGTCCTCACCACTTTGATCTTGCGTCCATCCGGTGTGCCGATGGCACGAATAATCCCGGTGCCAGCAATGCGAATGGCGAAAAATTCTGTAAGGCGGGGGAGGATTTCAAGCTCAAGGTCAAATCGGTTTGCGCCGATGGAAGCGTCACACCGAACTTTGGGCGAGAATCGCCCGCCGAATCCGTCAAGCTAACCCGGGCGCTCGTTGCGCCGGCGACGGGCTCTTCGGGCCATTTGAGTGGGAGTTTTGCTGCCTTTGGGACAAACTGTGCAGGAAACCCGGCCTTGGGCATAGCCTGCGGCACGTTCCAATGGAATGAGGTTGGCATCATCAGCCTCACGCCAAGCATCCAGGATGGCGATTATCTCGGTACGGGCGATGTGTCTGGCGCGGCGAGTGGCAATATTGGGCGGTTCTATCCGCATCATTTTGAACTCACCAATGCCAGCCTCACGCCAGCCTGTGGGCCGTTCAGTTACATGGCACAACCTTTCGGCTTGTCTTTTTCGCTGACGGCCACGGCCCTTGGCGGAGGGACGACGAGAAATTATTCCGGGGATTTCGCCAAACTTGACCCAACCCAAGCTTCACTTTGGCCTGCCAGCACCCTCGGTCAAACCGGGTTCGCGCTTGGGGCGAAAAACGGGACGAACGAACTGTCGGCTCGGCTTGCCCTGGCCTCCAACCCGACCGGCTCATGGGACGATCAGGGCAAGGCGGATATCGACGCTGTTCTTGCATTTGCCCGTTCAGGATCGCCTGATGGCCCCTTCGATGTACTCGACCTGGGGGTTGCTCCGCAGGACAGCGATGGTGTGAGGCTTGAGGCTTCCGCCCTGGATATGGATGCGGATGGCAACGGGGCCAACGAGCGCAAGCGGCTGGGGCAGACCATCGTGCGTTTTGGCCGGATGATGGCAGAGCGCAGGCACCAGTTTCTGGAGACGGAGCCCATTACCCTGCCACTGAAGGCGCAATACTGGGACGGAAGCACCTTCAAGACCCATGATCTGGATAGCTGTACCACGCTGAATACGGCGCAGCTGCGGCTGAGCAATAACGAGGAAAGCGACCAGCACGATGGCTCGATCCTTGTCGGTGGCCATACCGTAACCCTCTCGGGGGCCGGCACGCTGAACGACGGGGTGTTGAATCTGAACCTGAGCGCGCCGGAGCAGGGTCATAGCGGCTTTGTGGACATCACCCCCGAACTTGGTGCCGCCGCTTACCCCTGGTTGCGTTATGACTGGGACGGTGACGGCGACCATGACGATGACCCGAAGGGCCGGGCTTCGTGGGGCATGTACCGAGGCAATAAGAACGTGATCTACCTGCGGGAGCGGTGGAACTGAGAGGAGCGCCGTCACCCCTCTGGGATGACGACACCTTACGAGCCTCAAAGTCCGTTCAATAGGGCTTCAAACTGGCTTTGATCCAGCACCGGGATGCCGAGTGCCTGGGCCTTGGCGAGTTTGCTGCCCGCTGCTTCTCCGGCAATGACGGCGGTGGTCTTTTTCGACACGCTGTCGCTGACCTTGGCGCCCAGGGCCTCCAGCCGGGCCTTGGCCTCCTCGCGGGTCATGCTCTCCAGGGTGCCGGTGATGACGTAGGTCTTGCCGGTCAAAGGTTGGGCGCCGAGAGGCTGGGCGGATGCGTCCCAGTGGATGCCTGCGGCAAGAAGGCCTTGGATGACCTCGCGGTTATGCGGTTCGGCGAAGAAGCCTGCAATGTGTGCGGCCACGATCGGGCCAACGTCAGGGACCGCCATCAGTTGCTCGATGCTGGCGTTCATCAGGGACGCAAGCTCGCCGAAGTGGCGCGCCAGGGCCTGGGCGGTGGCCTCGCCCACCTCGCGGATGCCGAGGGCATAAAGAAAGCGCGCGAGGGTGGTGTGTTTGGATCGCTCAATGGCCTGCAATAAATTCTTCGCGGACTTCTCACCCATCCGCTCCAGCGCGGCGATGTCGGCGAGCTTGAGGCGGTAGAGGTCATCCAGATGCTTGACCAGCCCGGCCTCGTCCAGTTGGGCGATGAGCTTCTCCCCGAGGCCGTCGATGTCCATCGCCCGGCGTGAGGCGAAGTGGCGGATGGCCTCGCGCCGTTGGGCGGGGCAGTACAATCCGCCGGTGCAGCGTGCGACCGCCTCGCCCTCAACCTGCTCGACGTGCGAGCCGCATACCGGGCAAGTGGCAGGGGCCTGGATCGTACGGGCATCCGCCGGGCGGCGCTCTGGTACGCTGCCCACGATCTCGGGGATGACGTCGCCTGCGCGGCGCACGATCACGGTGTCGCCGATGCGGATGTCCTTGAGCCGGATCTGGTCGAGGTTGTGCAGGGTGGCATTGCTAACCGTGACCCCGCCGACATGCACGGGCTTGAGCCGGGCGACGGGGGTGAGCGCGCCGGTGCGCCCGACTTGCCAGTCGACATCCAGCAGCTCGGTCAGTTCCTCCTCGGGCGGGAATTTGAACGCCACCGCCCAGCGTGGGGCGCGGGCGACGAAGCCAAGCTCGCGCTGGTCCGCCAGCCGGTCGACCTTGAATACGGCGCCGTCGATGTCGTAGTCGAGCGTATCGCGTCGGGCGAGGAGGCGTGCGGCGTAGTCCCGAGCGCCCTCGATCCCGCGGACCACCGCATTGAGCAGGTTGACCGGCAGGCCCCATTCGCGCAGGCGTTCAAGCATGGTGCTGTGGCGTTCGGGGAGGGCGAAGCCGTCCACCTCGCCCCAGCCATAGGCAAAGAAGCTCAAAGGACGGGTGGCGGTGATGCGTGGGTCCAGTTGGCGCAGGCTTCCGGCGGCAGCGTTGCGCGGGTTGGCGAAGGTCTTCTCGCCCGCCTGCTCCAGCCGCGCGTTGAGCGCGGCCAGGCCTTGGCGCGGCATGTAGACCTCACCGCGCACCTCCAAAACCCTCGGCCAGTCCTCGCCCAGCAGGCGCAGAGGGATGGCGCGGACGGTACGCACGTTCGCGGTGACGTCCTCACCGCGCTCTCCGTCGCCGCGGGTTGCGGCACGCACCAGCAGGCCGTCCTCGTAACGCAGGCTGATGGCCAGTCCGTCGATCTTGGGCTCAGCGTTGTACTCCACCGCGTCGTCCGTCCCCAGGCGCTCCCGCACCCGGCGGTCGAAGTCGGCGAGCTCGTCCTCGCCCATGGCGTTGTCGAGCGAAAGCATCGGCACGGCATGGCGCACCTCGGCGAAGCCCGCCTGCGGCGCCCCGCCCACGCGCTGGCTGGGCGAGTCCGGGGTGACCCATTCGGGGTGGGCCGCCTCGATCTCGCGCAGCTCGCGCATCAGCCGGTCGTACTCAGCGTCCGGGATGAGCGGGGCGTTGAGCACGTAGTAGGCATGGTCGTGCCGGGCGATCTCGCGGCGGAGTTCGAGGAGGCGCTGGCGGAGGCTATCGGCGGACATGGTTGTATTCGGCGTGGTTGGATGCGAAAGGCCGGGAAAATCCCGGCCTTGCTTTTGTCTGAATAAGGAGGTTAGCGCCTCACTCCCCCAGCGCGGTCTCCCGCATGCGGTCGATCGACTCGGTGCTGAGCTCCTCACGGCGCTCGTCGAGCAGGGTGGCGTCCAACTCCTCGGCCAGGCGGTGGGCGATGTCGAGGAACTGCTCGAACACAAGGCCAGGCTGCGCCGGGATCGGCAGGCGTAGGAACAGGGCCAGGGCGGGCGTGTGCTGCGCGGACAGGGTGGCGGGGTCGAAGGTGCCCGGAGCGACGCCGTTCATCAGGCTGAACAGGATATGGCCGTGGGCGTCGGCGTGGTGATAAACGTCCATATCGCCGAATTCAAAGCCGTGGCGGGCGAAGACCTCAAGCAGGGTGGCCCCGGCAAAACCCTGCGGGTCGCGAGCAACGAGGTAGACCGGCACCACGGCAGGGGGGGCGGCTTCGGCGGGCGGCTCGCTCACCGGGCGCTCCGGGGCAGGAGGGGCAGCTGGCGGCTCGGTTGCGGGGGCAGCCGCTCGGGGTGCCTGCCCGGCGTTCGAGACAGGGCGCGGGCTGGCCTCGTAAGAAAAACGTGGGGTGCGGCGTGGGGCGGGACGCGGTGGGGGGGCGGCCTCCTCGTCGAGGATGCGGCGGCGCACCGGGCCGACTCCGTCGTCGCCCCAGTCGGTGATGTCCTCGATGTGCGGCTCGGCGCGGCGGGCCACCGGGGCCGCCTCCAGGGGGTCGTGCTTCAGCTCGTCGTTGAAGGGAATGACGGCGTCACCACGACGCTTGCGGCTGAAGAGATACAGGCCGAGGAGCACCAGTGCCCCCAGCCCGAGAAGGATCCAACGCAAATCCTCCATGCTCGCCTCGCTTAAGGTTTCAGGGCTGTGCCCGGGTCTCCACCAGGCGCACGGCTTCGTCCAGGTCGACGGCCACGATCCGCGACACGCCGGCCTCGCGCATGGTCACGCCGACCAGCTGGCGGGCCAGCTCCATGGTGGTCTTGTTGTGGGTGATGAAGATGAACTGCACGCGTTCAGCCATTTCGCGCACCATAGCACAGAATCGCCCCACGTTCGCCTCGTCCAGCGGGGCGTCGACCTCATCCAGCAGGCAGAACGGCGCGGGGTTGAGCTGGAAGATGGCGAACACCAGGGCGATGGCGGTGAGTGACTTCTCGCCGCCCGAGAGCAGGTGGATGTGGCTGACCTTCTTGCCCGGCGGCCGGGCCATGAGCTGGACCCCCGCCTCCAGCCAGTCGTCGGCGGTGAGGGAGAGGTAGGCCTCGCCGCCGCCGAACAGGCGCTGGAAGCTCTCGCCGAGCCTGGCATTGACGGCATCGAAGGTCGCGCGGAAGCGGCCGCGCGTCTCGCGGTCCATCTTGGCGATGGCCGCCTCGAGGGTGGCGAGGGCCTCGGTCAGGTCGGCCTGCTGGGCATCCAGCTGGGCCTTGCGCTGGCGCGCCTCCTCGAATTCCTCCAGCGCGGCGAGGTTGACCGCGCCCAGGCGGGCGATGCGCGCGCGCGTCTCCTCGAGGCGTGCCTGACAGCCCTCGACGTCCACCCCGGCAAACGCTGCCATGGCCTGGGTGGCGGCCTCTTCTCCGGCCTCAGCGACTTTCGCCGCAGGGGCCTCGGCGCGCAGGGTCAAGGCCTGCACCGTCAGGCGCCGCCCCTCGACCGTGCGCCGCATACCCTCGAGCATGCGCTCCGCGCCCATGTGTCCCTCGAGCGCCTGCCGGGTGGCCTCCTGCGCCTGGGCGAGATCCTGCTGGGCACGCTTCAGGGCCTCGCTGGCCCCCGCCTCGGCAGCCCGCGCGGCCGTAAGCTCGGCCATCAGGCCGGCGAGGGGGGCCTCGGCCTCCTGGGCGCGCTGTGTAAGCTCGGTTCGTCTCTCGGCCAGCCGCGCGGCCTGGACGCGATGTTGCTCGAGCTGGTGGGCGCGCAGTTCGCACTCGCGTTCGAGCGTCTGCAGGCGGGCGCGGGCGGTCTGCTCGTCACGCTCGGCCGCGCGGCTCGCCTCGCGGACCTGGGCGATGGCCCGCTCGGCCGCATCGCGCGCCGCCCGGGCCTCGGCCAGGGCAGTCTCCTGCTCGTGCACAGCCTCGGTCAGCGTGCGCACCGCCTGGCGGTGCGCCTGGAGCTCCGCCTCCACGCGCGCAAGCTCCGCCGCCACCTCGTCCTGTTCGCGCCGCTGCCCGCGCAGGCGGCCCTGCGCCTGCTCCAGCCGCAGGCGCAGCTGCTCGACCCGGGTGGCGGCCTCGCCCTGGCGGCGCAGGATCTCGCGCGCCTCGCGCTGGGCCGTGGCCTGGCGTGTCTCCAGCCCCTGCAGGGCCTGGCGCGCCTGCTGGGCCATGGCCTGTGCCTCCGCAAGGCGCGGCCGGAGGGCGGCGTGCGCGGACTCGACCTCGGCCAGGCGCAGGCGACGGGCCAGGGTGCCCGAGCCCGCCTCACTGGCCGGCGGCCGCCGCCAGGCATGGCGGCTGACCTGCTCGCCCTGCGGCGTGAGCCAGACCTCCCCCGGGCCGAGCTCATGGCGCCGGGCGAAGGCCTCGGCGAGCGACTCGATTGGGCGCAAGCCCCCCAGCAGGGCGGCGGCGCAATCGCCGCGGAGGATGTCGCCGGTCGGCGGTTCAGGGTTTTTTTCCACCAGCCACAAGCCGCGTGTGCCCTCCTCGGCCGCCCGTTCGCGCCACGCCTCGAGCGAGTCGACTGGCACGGCCTGCAGGGCCTCACCAAGCACGGCATCCAGCGCCGTGGCCCAGTCCGGGGCGGGAGTCACCCGTGTTTCGGCGCGCTCGTCGCCCAAGCCCTGTTGCTTGAGCCAGGCGCGCAGGGCGGGCGACTCGTCGCCGATCAACGCCTGTTCGAGCGCCCGCAGGGCGCGCAGCTCGGCGGCCACCCCCGCCTCCTCGCGCCGCAGGGCCTCCGCCGCGCCCTCGGCCGCCGCCAGGGTGGCGCGCGCCTCGCGCAGGGCCGCGTCCAGCTCGGCCTGGGCCTGTTCAAGGGTCTCCGCGCCGAGGGCCTGCGCATCGAAGGCGGCACGGGCCTCGGCCAGCTCGCCCTCCAGCCGGCGCACTTCCGTTTCGAGCTGGTCGATGCGCAGGCGCTGGCGGCGATCGAGCAGGGCCCGCTGCTGCCGCTCGGCATGTTCCAGCCGGGTGCGCTCCACACGGATCTGCTGGGCTGGTTCCTGGGCACGGGCCTGGGCCGCCTCGAAGGTCTGTCGTGCCCGCAGCGCCTCCGCCTCGGCCGCGTGCAGGCGCTCCCGCGCCTCAAGGCTGGCCGTCTCGAGCGCGGCGATACCTTCGCGTGCCCGCTCGCGCTCGCCCGACAGCCGGGCCAGCTCCTCGGTGGCCTCACCCTCGAGGCGGGCATGCATGGCCGCCTCCTGCTCCAGGGCGCGCAGCTCCTGGCCGACCCGCTCGCGCATCTCGCGCGCGTGGCGCAG
This sequence comes from Pseudomonadota bacterium, assembly GCA_040758295.1. Taxonomy (GTDB): domain Bacteria; phylum Pseudomonadota; class Gammaproteobacteria; order Halothiobacillales; family Halothiobacillaceae; genus Thiofaba. The sequence continues at coordinate 4,587 of JBFLVZ010000029.1, read as the reverse complement.
GGCCTGCTCCAGCCGCGCGACCTCGGCCCCCTGGGCGTAGGCGGCGGCCTGGGACTGGTGCAGGGCCTCCTGGTTTGCGGCCTCGTGGATGCGGGCCTGTTCGAGTCGCATCGCGCCTTCGTGCACGGCGGCCTGGGCGGCGATCAGACCGGCCTCTTCTTCGGCGAGCCGGGCCTCCTCGGCCCGCTGCTCCTCCCGCAGACGGCGCAGCTGCAGGGCGTTTAGCGCCAGCTCAAGCCGTCCCTCCTCGGCCTGCAGCTGGCGGAAGCGCTCGGCGGTCCTGGCCTGCCGTTCGAGCCGCTCGAGCTGGCGGCCGAGTTCCTCGCGCAGGTCGTCGAGGCGGGCGAGGTTCTCGCGCGTGTGCTGGATGGAGCCCTCCGTCTCGCGCCGGCGCTCCTTGTAACGCGAGATGCCCGCGGCCTCCTCAAGCGTGGCGCGCATCTCCTCCGGGCGCGCCTCGATCAGGCGATTGATCTGGCCCTGCTCGATGATGGCGTAGCTGCGCGCACCGAGGCCGGTGCCGAGGAACAGGTCGGCGATGTCCTTGCGCCGGCAGCGCGTGCCGTTGAGGAAGTACTTGGACTGGCCGTCGCGGGTGATGACGCGGCGCACGCTGATCTCACCCGGCCGTGCCCACGGCCCTTTGAGCAGTCCGGCACTGTTGTCGAACACCAGTTCGACCGAGGCCTGCGCGACCGGCTTGCGCTGACCGCTGCCGGCAAAGATCACGTCATCGAGCGACTGCCCGCGCAGGTGCTTGGCGGAGGACTCGCCCATCACCCAGCGGATGGCGTCCAGGGTATTGGACTTGCCGCAGCCGTTCGGGCCCACGATCCCCACCAACTCGGAGGGGAAGCGGATCTCGGTGGGTTCGACGAAGGACTTGAAGCCGGCGAGGCGCAGGGCGGTCAGCCGCATGCGGGGCTCCGATCCTCATGCCGGGGCAGGCCTCCGGCGCATTCGCTTATAATCCGCGCCATTCAGTCCAGAACCCGAGAAAAAACATGTCTACCCGCCCGTCCAAAGACCTGGAAACCTTCGCCAACCCCAATCCGGAGCGGGATTTTACCATCCGCATCCGCGTGCCGGAGTTCACCTGCATCTGCCCGAAGACCGGCCAGCCCGACTTCGCCACGATCTACATCGACTACATCGCCGACCAAAAATGTGTCGAGCTCAAGGCCCTGAAGCTGTACATGTGGTCGTTCCGTGAGGAGGGCGGCTTCCACGAGGCGATGACCAACCGCATCCTCACCGACCTGGTCGCCGCCACCGAGCCGCGCTACATGCGCGTGACCGGCGAGTGGAACGTGCGCGGCGGCATTTATACCACCGTGGTCGCCGAGCACCGCAAGGAAGGCTGGCTGCCGCCGGTCAAGGTCGACCTGCCGTAAGGTCTGCCTGGCTGGTGCGGCGCGACCGGCGCCGGACTAGCCTCAAGGGATGCCCACGACGATTCCCGCGAGGTGCCCCATGAAACGCCTGCTTCCCCTGCTGCTCCTGGCCCCGTTGCCCGCCCTGGCGAACGAGGCCGGGCTCTGTCCACCGGGCGCCACCGAGCTGCAGCTCGAGGCCCGCGCCGAGCGCGACGTGACCAATGACACCCTCCACGCCCGGCTGGTCATCGAGCGCGAGGGACTGGAGCCGGCGGCGCTGGCCGAAGAGGTCAATCAGCTGGCCGTTGATGCGATGCAGGCCGCCCGGGCCGTGCCGGCGCTCCGGCTGACCTCCGGCGGCTACCGCACCCAGCCGGTCTATGCCCCCAGGGATCGCCGCATCGAGCGCTGGCAGGTGCGCCATGAGTTGCTGCTCGAGTCCAGGGACTTCCCCGCCGCCATGCGCTTCGCCGCCCGCCAGCAGGAGCGGATGGGGCTCGACGGGTTGTGGTTCGGTCTCTCTGCCGCCGCGCGCGCCGAGACCGAGACCCAACTGATGCAGGAGGCCACCCGCAGCCTGATGGCCCGCGCCGAGGGGTTGCGCCAGACCCTGGGACGGCCCAGGGTGGAGCTGCGCCGCCTCCAGCTCAGTCCGCAGGGGGGTGTCGCGCCGCGGCCGATGGCGCGCGCCATGCTCATGGAGGCGGCCAGCGCCCCGCCGCTCGAGGTGGAGGGCGGGGAAAGCACGATCGCCGTGCAGGCCGGCGGCATCGCCTGCGTCCTGCCCTGAATCGCCGCCGTCCGATGGACCTGGTCGCCGGCATCGACTTCGGCACCTCCGGGGCGCGCGCCTGCGTGCTCGATGTTGAGGGGCGGCGCCTGGCCGAAGCCGCCGTCCCCCTGCCCGCCCCGCTTGGGGCCGCTGACGGCGGCCGGGAGCAGGACCCCGAGCTGTGGTGGTCGGCCCTGCGCGCCCTGCTGGGCGAACTGGCCCGCCGGGTCGACCTCGGCGCCCTGCGCGCGCTCGCCATCGACGGCACCTCGGGCACCCTGGTCGTCTGCAACGACGACGGCCGCCCCCTGCATCCCGCACTGATGTACCACGACGCCCGCGCCAAGGGCGAGGCCGTGCGCATCGCCGCCGTCGCCCCGCGCGAGAGTGGTGCGCACGGTGCGAGCGCAAGCCTCGCCAAGCTGCTCTGGCTCAGGGCGAGGGGACTGCCCGCCGCCGCCCGCGCCCTGCACCAGGCCGAATGGCTCGCCGCCCGTCTGCTCGGCCGCTTCGACCTCGGTGACGAGAACAACCTGCTCAAGCTCGGCTATGACGTGCTGGAGCGCCGCTGGCCGGACTGGTTGGATGCGCTTGGGATCGACCGGGCGCGCCTCCCGCTGGCGCACGCGCCTGGCACGCCGCAAGGCAGGATCGATGCCGGGATGGCCGGGGTGCTCGGGCTCTCGCCGGAGCTGGTCATCGTCGCCGGCACCACCGACAGCATCGCCGCCACCCTCGCGAGCGGCGCTTCGCAGGTCGGCGACGCGGTCACCACGCTCGGCACCACCCTCGCACTCAAGGTCTTTTCCGACCGCCCGGTCTTCGCCCCGCAATACGGCGTCTACAGCCATCGGCTGGGCGGTCTGTGGCTGGCCGGGGGGGCCTCCAACAGCGGCGGCGCGGTGCTGCGGCAGTATTTCGATGACGCGGCGCTCGAGGCCCTGTCCGCGCGCATCGACCCCCGGCAGGACAGCGGCCTGGACTACTACCCCCTGCCCGGCCCTGGCGAGCGCTTCCCCATCGCCGCCCCCGATCTCGCCCCGCGTCTCGCCCCGCGCCCCGAGGATGATGTCCGTTTCCTTCACGGCCTGCTCGAGGGCATGGCGCGCATTGAGCGTGACGGCTACCGCCGCCTGTATGAGCTCGGTGCCCCTTGGCCCGCGCGGGTGCTGAGCATGGGAGGCGGGGCGCGCAATCCGGCCTGGACGGCCCTCCGCGCCCGCCTCCTCGGCGTGCCGGTCGAGTCCTGCCCGGACGCCATCCCCGCCTGCGGGGTGGCACGGCTGGCCCTCAGGGGGCTGTCGGCATGAAGGATTTCTTCCATGGACTGCGCGCCCCCTGGCGTGGCCTGCGCCAGATGTGGCAGCCCGGCCTGCGCCGTTACGTCCTCGTCCCGCTCGTCGTCAACGCCGCCCTGTTCATCGCCGCCATGGTCTGGCTGCTGACCGCGCTGGATTCCACCCTGCGCGAGTGGCTGCCCGACTGGCTGGCCGGCCTCCTCTACCCCGTGTTCGCGTTCGCCCTCGGCCTGCTGACCCTGCTGCTCAGCACCCAGTTCGCCAACCTGCTGGCGGCACCCTTCAACAACCGTCTCGCACAGCGGGTCGAGGCGCTGCTCGGCCATGCCCCGGACATCCCCGCGCGGCCCCTCTGGGCGGAGGCCTGGTCCACCCTTGGCGGGGAGACGCGCCGCCTGATCCATTTCCTCGGCTGGGCCCTTGCCCTGCTGGTGCTGGGCTTCGTGCCCATCCTGGGCCTGCTCGCCCCCTTCGGCTGGCTGCTGCTCGGCGCCTGGCTGATGGCCCTGCAGTACCTGGATTATCCGCTCGGCCTGCGTGGCCTCGACTTCCCCGCCCAGCGCCGGATGTTGCGCCGTCATCTCGGCTTCAGCCTCGGCTTTGGGCTCGGCGCACAGCTGCTGCACCTCCTCCCTGGACCGAACCTGCTGGCCATGCCGGCCTGCGTGACCGCGGCCTGTACCGCCTGGCGGGGGCAGGAGGTGACAAACGGCGAAAGACCATGATTGAATGAGGGCATAAGTTCCATATGGAAGATGGTGCTGCATGAACACGCCCCTCCCGCTCGTCCGCCTCAAGGGGGAACCCGCCAGCCTGCCGGCCGCGGATCTTGCGCTTGACCCCCACATGGCCATCCACGGCCATGGCAGCCTGATGCTTCGGCATGTGTACGACGTCGACAGCGCCCTGCACTACCTCGGCCATCGCATCGTGAACCATCCCCGCGAGCTGCGCAGTCATGTGCAACGCATCCTGCTGCTGATCCGGCACGAGGATGGTGCATCGCTGTACGGCGCCCTGGTGGACCTGCTCATCACCCTGGGCGACAAGGGTCTGGCCCTCAAGCAGCGCATGCTCGATCTCGCCGCACCGCTGCTCAACCGCACCTCGCTGGTGTTCCTCCAGCGCCAGCTGGAGAGTG
>JBFLVZ010000028.1:0-18181 GCA_040758295.1 Pseudomonadota bacterium | reverse complement strand
AATTTTGACAGGTTACTTGTATCAATTTTGTGCCACCAGGACACAACCGACACAAGCACCCACACAAACTATCTAATCTTGTCTTTTAAAGATCGAACCCGATATTCCCGGGTTTCTCACTGCCACCAATCAGCAGCGAAGTGAGTTGAACATCTTATCACGCTTTCGACCGGTGTCAACAACAATTTCGAAGCTTTTGTTTCGACTTTGCTGTCACCTGCGATTCACTTCACCAAGGAAGATTTAGCATCACCGGGTCGGTCACTTTACCACTACTTCGACTCATGTCAACAACTAGCGCCTTGCTTCGTTGTTGCCACTGCATCGCTGCAATGTGGAGCGCATTATAGACACTCCTTCCGGGGTGTCAACACGTGTTGATCAAAATATTTCGACACGGGCCACTCGACGCTTGCCCACCTGGACCACAACACTCTGCCCGCGCGCAAGTTTGAGGGCGCGGTCTTCGACCCGCTCGCCGTCCAGGCGGACGCCCCCCTGCTGGATCATGCGGTAGGCCTCCGAGGTGCTGGCCACCAAGCCCGCCTCCTTGAGAAGTGCTGCGATGGGGAGCATGCCATCTTCTTGGGCGGCCAGCCGGACCTCTTCGAGGTCTTCCGGCAGTTGTCCTTTTTGGAAGCGCTCGATGAAGGCCTGGCGCGCTTGCTCCCCCGCACCTACACCATGGAATCGGTCCACCAACTCGACCCCGAGCTCGAACTTCACATCGCGTGGATTGCGCCCATCCGCCACCTCCTGCTTGAGGCGGGCAATCGCCTCCATGGGACGGAAACTGAGCAGTTCGAAATAGCGCCACATGAGTGTGTCCGAGATCGACATGAGCTTGCCGAACATGTCGTTGGCTGGCTCGCTGACGCCGATGTAGTTGCCGAGCGACTTGGACATCTTCTGCACACCGTCCAGCCCCTCAAGGATCGGCACGGTCATCACCACCTGCTGGGGCTGACCATATTGACGCTGCAATTCGCGCCCCACCAACAGGTTGAATTTCTGATCGGTCCCCCCGAGCTCCACATCGGCCTCAAGCGCCACCGAGTCATACCCCTGGACCAATGGATAGAGGAACTCATGAATGGCGATCGGCTGCTGGTTGCCGTAGCGCTTACTGAAGTCGTCCCGCTCGAGCATGCGGGCCACGGTGTGGCGCGAGGCGAGCGTAATCATGTCGGCAGACGACATGCTGCCCATCCAGCGGGAGTTGAATTCGATCCGGGTCCGCTCGGGGTCGAGGATCTTGAAGACCTGCTCCTGGTAGGTGCGGGCGTTCTCGATGACCTGTTCCCGCGTCAGCGGTTTGCGCGTCGCACTCTTGCCCGTTGGATCGCCGATCATGCCGGTGAAGTCGCCGATCAGGAAGATGACCTCGTGCCCCAACTCCTGAAAGGTGCGCAGTTTGTTGATCAGGACGGTGTGTCCCAGGTGCAGATCGGGGGCCGTGGGATCAAACCCGGCCTTCACCCGCAGGGGGCGTCCAAGCTTGAGCTTCTCGATCAGCTCCGCCTCCACAAGGATCTCCTCGGTACCGCGGCGAATTTCCCGCAACGCGCTTTCTATGTCGCGCATGTCGACCTCTACTCGTTCATTGACCCTTCTTGGTGTGGCCGGTATTTTAACCCGATTAATACCTCTACAGGCTTGGGAGCAATACATGATCCGCCATGCCGGCCAGCAAGCCAGCCGCAAGAACCTCTTTACCACCCGCCGCCACCCTGTCCTGCGCTGGGGTATTCTGGCCATCGGACTCGCATCCCTGGGTGTGGTGATCGGCAAGGTCTCAGAGCCCACCAGCCAGCCGAACGACCCACTCTCTCCCGCCAACCAGCTCACCGCCATCACCCTGCCGCCCGATCCGGCCCTGATCCCTGCCGACCAAGAACCGCCGCTTGCAGCGACTCTGCCCGAGGCAGGGCCGGCGGCCGAAAACGCGCCGCAGGGCGAAACCATCGACGTCGTCGTCGAGAAGGGGGCCACCCTCTCCAAGATCTTCGCCAACCTGGATCTGCCGGCTCATGAACTGGACCAGATCGTCAGGCTCGGCGACGACACACTCAAGCTCACCCGCCTGCGCCCGGGTGAATCCATCACCTTCAACCTGTCCGACGCACATGAACTACAGCGCCTCAGCTATGCGCTGGGACATGACCGTACCCTGCATGTGGTGCGTGGCGAGGACGGGACCTTCAAGAGCGAGATCGAAGAACACCCGCTCGAATACCGCCAGACCCTCGGCAGTGGCGCGATCAACAGTTCCTTCTATCAGGCAGCGGTCGACGCAGGCCTGCCCCCGGACATGGTGCTCCGCCTGGCCGACATCTTCGGCTGGAAGATCAACTTCCTGACCGACATCCAGGAAGGCGACCGCTTCAGCATCCTGTACGAGACCGTCTACAAGGATGGCGAGCCGGTGACCACCGGCGACATCCTGGCCGCCTCGTTCACCAACAATGGCAAGCTGTTCCAGGCCGTGCGCTATACCGACAAGGAAGGCAACACGACCTATTACACACCCGACGGCAAAAGCCTCAAGCGCGGTTTCCTGCGCTACCCGGTGGAGTTCTCGCGGATCAGTTCGCGCTTCTCCAATGCCCGCCTGCACCCCGTCCTGCATGAGGTCCGCGCGCACAAGGGGGTTGACTTCGCGGCCCCCACCGGCACCCCCATCCGCGCAGCCGCCGACGGCAAGATCTCCTTCCAGGGCTGGAAGGGCGGGTATGGCAAGGTGGTCATGATCCAGCACGACGGCACCTATAGTACCGTCTACGGCCACATGTCGCGCTTCGAACCCTCCCTGCGCGAGGGGGCCCGCGTCAAGCAGGGCCAGGTGATCGGCTATGTCGGTGCCACCGGCTATGCGACCGGCCCCCACCTGCACTACGAATTCCGCATCAACGGCGTGCACCGCGACCCCCTGTCGGTCGCCCTGCCCGAGGCCCAGCCCATTCCCGCCAGCGAGCGCACCCGCTTCCTGGCCGAGTCCGCGCAGATCCTCGCCCAAATGAGCCGCCTGGAGGGCGAGGCCCAGACCGCGAGCATCGACCCCCGCGACGACACCGCACAGCGTTGATCGCATGGCGCTCTACATCGGGCTGCTATCCGGCACCAGCATGGATGGCGTCGACGTCTGCCTGGCCGACCTCGGCAACCCGAATCCTCTACTCATCGGCACCCACCACCGCCCCTACCCCGCAGACCTTTTGACCGAACTGCGCGCGTTGGCCTCTCCCCAGGCCAAGGACGGCGTGCGGCGGCTTGGTCGACTGGATGCCTGGATCGGCGAGATTTTTGCCGATTCGGTGCTGCAACTGCTCGAACAGACCGGCATCCGGGCCTCGGAGGTGCGGGCCATCGGCTCTCACGGCCAGACGCTTTGGCATGCCCCGCACGCCGATTGGCCGTACACCCTGCAGATCGGCGACCCACATCGCATCGCCGAGCGCACGGGCATCACCGTGGTGGCGGACTTTCGCCGCCGGGACGTGGCCGCCGGCGGCCAAGGGGCACCACTGGTCCCGCCCGCCCACTCGGCCCTGTTCGGCAACGCCGAGGAGACCCGCATCGTCGCCAACATCGGCGGCATCGCCAACATCACCGTGCTCCCGCGCAGGGAAGCATCCAGCAGGGTGCAGGGCTTCGACACGGGCCCCGGCAACACCCTGATGGACGCCTGGATCCTCCGCCACCACGGCCAAGCCTACGATCGGGATGGAGCATGGGCACAGGAAGGTCAACCGCAGGAAGACCTGCTCGCGCGCCTGCTGGATGAACCCTATTTCGCCCTCCCCGCACCCAAGAGCACCGGGCCGGAACTGTTCAATCTCGACTGGCTGCAGGCACGCGCGGGAGGACTGTTGCGGGAACTCGCCCCCGAGGACGTGCAGGCCACCCTGCTCGAACTCACCGCACGGACCTTGGTCGGGGCGGCTCGCACGGCGGCACCGGAGTCTGGGCTGATGCTGGTCTGCGGCGGCGGGGCCTACAACGCCGCGCTCATGCGCAGGATGCAGGCACTGGCCGGGGAGATGAGGGTGGAGAGCACCGCCGACCACGGGGTGGAGCCGGCCTGGGTGGAGGCCCTGGCCTTTGCCTGGCTGGCAAGACAGACCATGGAGGGCCTGCCGGGCAACCTGCCGCAGGTGACCGGCGCGCGGGGCGAGAGGGTGCTCGGGGCGATCTTCCCCGCCACGCCAGCCTGATCGCCCGCGAGGCCGGGACCGAATTTATCGGCGCCTGCCCGCGGGACGTGTTTTCAGCGCGAGGCCGAGGCGCGCAGATCCATCGGCAGGTAGCTGCGCGTCGGCGCGCCCACATAATCCTGCGTCGGCCGGTAGATGCGGTTCTGCGCCAGCTGTTCCTTCCAGTGCGCCAGCCAGCCAGCGGTGCGGGCGATGGCGAAGATCGGGGTGAACTGGTCCTCGGGAATGCCCATCGCGTCGTACAGCACGCCGGAGTAGAAGTCGACGTTCGGGTGCACGCCCTTGTGCGCGAGGCGCTCGGCGGCCGCGGCCTCGAGGGCCTTGGCGATGTCGTACAGCGGGCTCAGCTCGCCGTGACGATGCTCGCGCAGCTGCTCGAGCATGCCCTGCAGGATATCGGCGCGCGGGTCCTTCACCTTGTACTCGCGATGGCCGAAGCCCCACACCACCTGCTTGTTCGCCAGGCGCTTCTCCAGCCACCCCTCGGCATTCTCCGGCGAGCCGATCTCGCGCAGCATCTCCAGCACGCGCTGGTTGGCCCCACCGTGCAGCGGGCCCGCCAAGGTGCCGATGGCCGAGGCGACCACCAGGTTGGGCGCGGCCAGGGTGGAACCGCAGACCAGCGCGGCGAAGGTCGAGGCGTTGATGGTGTGCTCGGCATGCAGCACCAGGCAGGCGTCCATGATGCGCGCCTCAACCGGGTCCGGCTCGCGCTCCGTCATCATGTAGAGAAAGTTTTCCGCGTAGGTCAGGTCCGTGCGCGGCGGCACGGGGTCGTCGCCACGACGGATGTGGTTCCACATCCCCACCAGGGTAGCCATGCTGGCAAGGATCTTGATGGCAGTGCTGTTGACGAACTCCTCCGTCGGCCCGGCCCCGTCCGCGGTCATGCGCTCGCTACCGGGATAGAACATGCCGAGGCTCGCCACACAGGTCTGTAGCATCTCCATCGGGTGGCCGTCGGTGGGGAGAAATTTCATGATCTCCCGCACGTTGTATTTCACCCGGCGGTTGTTGCGCAGCTCGCGGTCGAAGGCTTCGAGTTCCGCCTGCCCCGGCAACTCGCCGTGGAACAGCAGATAGGCCGTTTCCTCAAAGGTGGAGAGACGGGCCAGTTCGACGATGGGGTAGCCGCGGTAGGTCAGGATGCCCTGCTGTCCGTCCAGGAAGGAAATGCTGGAGCGGGTGGCGGGCACCCCTTGCAGGCCGGGGACATAACTCATGCGCGATGATCCTGAAACGAGATGGGCGCCCCCCGCAGGGCGCGCCGGTTGAATGACGTCAGACGGAGAAAGACGAGCCGCAACCGCAGGTGGTGGTGGCGTTCGGGTTGCGGATGACGAATTGCGCGCCCTCCAGGCCCTCGGTGTAGTCGATGGTCGCACCGGTGAGGTACTGGATGCTCATCGGGTCGATCAGCAGCGTCACGCCCCCCTTGTCCATGCGGGTGTCGCCTTCCTGTTCGTTCTCGTCGAAGGTGAAGCCGTACTGGAAGCCGGAGCAACCTCCGCCAGTGATGAACACTCGCAGCTTCAGGGCCTCGTTGCCCTCCTCCTCGATCAGCTGGCGCACCTTGGCGGCCGCGCTGTCGGTGAAGATGATCGGTTCCTGGACTTGCTCGGACATGGGGAAAACCTCCCGAAAACTGGATTGAAGGGGAGTTTACCCGAGAATGCCCCCGATGGAACTCGGCCGCGCCCTCACGGCAGCAGGCCGATGGTGCGCAGCCCTGCGTCCTCCGGCAGGCCGAACATGATGTTCATGTTCTGCACCGCCTGACCGGATGCGCCCTTGACCAGGTTGTCGATGACCGACAGGATGACCGCAACATCCCCGCCTGCGGGGCGGTAGACCGCGATGCGGCAGGTGTTGGCCCCGCGCACGCTGCGCGTTTCCGGCAGGCTGCCCGGGGGCATCACGTCGACGAAGGGTTCTTTCGCGTAGGCCTGCTCGAACAGGTCCTGCAGCTCTCCGGCGCCCGCCTTGAGGGGGGCATACAGGGTAGCCTCGATGCCGCGCACCATCGGCACCAGGTGCGGCACGAAGGTCAGGCCGATGTCCTGGCCGGAGGCAGCCTGAAGCACCTGACAGATCTCCGGCTGGTGGCGATGGCCCGCCACGCCGTAGGCGCGGAAGCTCTCGCCCGCCTCGGCCATCAGGGTGTGTACCTCGGCCTTGCGGCCGGCACCGCTGACCCCGGACTTGGAGTCCGCGATCAGGCGCGTGGTATCCACCCAGCCCGCCTTCACCAGCGGCAGCAGGCCGAGGGTGACGGCGGTGACGTGGCAGCCGGGGTTGGCGACCAGGCGCGCTCCGCGGATCGCCTCGCGGTTCAGCTCCGGCAGCCCGTACACGGCCTCGGCGACGAGGTCCGGGCTGGCGTGGGGCATGCCGTACCATTTCTCCCACAGGGCGATGTCCTTGATGCGGAAGTCCGCGGCGAGGTCGATCACCCGCACCCCGGCGTCCAGCAGCTCACGCGCCGCGCCCATGGCGATGCCGTTCGGGGTGGCGAAGAACACCACGTCACAGCCGGAAAGATCGGCCTCGGACGGATCGCTGAAGGCGAGATCCACATGGCCGCGCAGGTTGGGGAACATGTCCGCCACCTTCTCGCCAGCGTTGCCGCGCGAGGTGATGGCAGTCAATTCGACCTCGGGATGCAGGGCGAGGATGCGCAGGAGTTCCACCCCGGTGTAGCCGGTGCCACCAACGATACCAACGCGAATCATGTGTCTACTCCACTTGCCAGGGACGGGTCATGGGCGGAATGATAACGGTTTGCCCTCACCCTGCGCGAGAACAGCCACCGGAGTCCGCCTCGATGATCGACCGCCGCCGCTTCTTCGTCCTGCCCCTGGCCTGCGCCCTCGCGGCCTGCGGCCAGGAAAGCGCCGCTCCCGACGCCCCCCTCCTGCTGCTGGATGCCCCGCCCACCAGCCTCGCCGCCCTGCGCGGCCAGCCCGTGCTGTTGACCTTCTGGGCCACCAGTTGCCCCGGCTGCATCGAGGAAATCCCCCTCCTTATCGAATTGCACAGGGAATACGGCCCGCGCGGCCTGAAGGTCATCGGCGTGGCGATGAGCTACGACCCGGAGCCGCAAGTGCGCGCACTGCGCGAGCGCATGGCCATCCCCTATCCCATTGCGCTCGATAGGGACGGGGCAGCGAGCGAGGCCATGGGCAGGGTTCGACTGACCCCCACCACCTTCCTGCTCGACCCGCAGGGGCAGGTGGTGTACCAGAAGATCGGCATTTTTGACCTAGCCAAGGTGAAGGGGCTGGTCGAGGGGATGCTGCCGAAGGGCTGACTCAAAACCCCAACCAGCGGGCGGCCTGGTAGAAGGCCAAGCTGGCCGAATACGCGAGCAGGAGCGACCAGAATACGCTGGTCAGGGTCAGGTTCCAGCTGCGGCTCTCCGCCCGGATGGCGGCCAGGGTGGAGACACAGGGCGTGTACAGCAGGGTGAAGAGCATGAAGCTGAAGGCCTGCACCCCGTCCATGTGGTGCTGCACGGCAGCGGCCAGGCCGTCCTCGCCCACCCCATACAAAACAGCCAGCCCGCCCAGCACGACCTCCTTGGCGACGAAACCGAACAGGAGGGCCAGGGCGAGCAACGGATCGAAGCCGAGCGGGGCGAAGATCCCGGCGACCATCTCGCCGAGCTGACCGGCGTAACTTTCCGGACCGGATGGCTGCACGCCCCACGGCAGGTGGGTCAGCAGCCAGATAGCCACCACACCAAGCACGATGAAGCGGGTGGCGCGGCGCAGAAAATGCGCGATCTCGCCCCAGGCCGTCTTGAGCATCGTGCCCACCACTGGCAGGCGGTAGGGTGGCAGTTCCAGGATAACCGGCTCCACTGCGTTGTAACGTCGCTTGAACAGCCAGGCGGTGAGCATGGCCGCCAGCAGGCTGAGCAGGTACAGGCAGAACAGCACGATGGCTGCCTGATGCGGGGCGAACAGCACGGCGACGAAGAACAGGAACACCTGCAGGCGCGCGGCGCAGAGCGAGAACGGCAGCACCAGCATAGTCAGCGCACGCAGCCTAGGCGAGCGCATGACACGCGTCCCCATCACCGCCGGCACGTTGCAGCCCATGCCGAACAGATGGAGGACGAAACCGCGGCCATCCAGTCCCAGGCGGGCCATGAAGCCATCGACCAGGAAAGCCGCGCGGGCGAGGTAACCCGAGTCCTCCACCGCCGACATGACGATGAAGAACAGAGCGATCACCGGCAGGAAGCTGGCCACCGTCGCCAAGCCGTCATAGATGCCCTCGAACAGCAGCCCCTGGCCGAAGGCAGGCAGGACATCGGCCAGCGGCACCTGCAGCCCGTCCCGCAGCAGTCCAAGGGCCCACTCCACCGCGTCCTGCAACGGTGCACCGAGGGCGAAGATGAACTGGAACAGCAGGAACAGACTGAGGAAGAAGATCGGCAGCCCCCAGATGCGATGCAGCAGGATGCGGTCCAACCGCTCGCTCATCTTATCCGAGAGCTGGTGCGGGGCCTTCACCGCCACCCGCAGCAGGGATTCGGCCTCCTCCTGCACCGTTTCCTCCGGGGCCAGGCGCTCGGCCAGCTCAGCCAGCGGCACCGGCCGGGCCTCACGCAGGGCCGCCGCCATGGCCTGACGCAGCCGCCCCATCCCCTCCGCCCGGCGGGCACTGACCTCGAGCACCGGGAAACCCAGCGACTCGCCCAGGCGATCGACATCGATGCTCACGCCAAAACGCTCGGCCTCATCCCGCATGTTGAGCACGGCGAGCATCGGCAGCCCGAGCGCACGGGCCTGCAACAACAGGGGTAGCTGGCGGTCGATCTGGGCGGCATTGAGCACCACCACCAGCACATCGACCGGCACGCGCTCGAGGAAACGGCGCACGACGTGCTCGTCCTCGGTCATGCCATGCAGGTCATAGATCCCGGGCAGGTCCACCAGTTCGACGAGATCGCTGCCCAACGGCAATTGGGCAGCCGCAAGCTCGACGGTCAGACCCGGCCAGTTGCCGGTGCGGGCGGAGGCGCCGGTGAGGCGGTTGAAAAGGGTGGACTTGCCCGTGTTGGGCATGCCGAGCAGGGCAATACGCCTGGCCACGGGCGGGAGGATTCCAGCGCAGCGATGCCGTCGTCAGACGGCGTGTTTGACAGTGATCGACTCGGCCTCGCGCGGGCGCAGGAAGAACTCGGTCGAGCCGACGCGCAGATGCAGCGGCCCGCCGAAGGCGGCCCGACGGATGACGCTCACGTCCTTACCTGGACGCACGCCGAGGGCCTGGAGCCGGCGCACGAGGCAAGCCTCGCCTTCGACGCAGGTCACGCAGGCGGATTCACCACAACGCAGGCAGGACAGTTTCATCGCGCATCCTCGGTGCCGCACGGGCACGAAGCCAATTCTTGAGAAGAAATGATAATGATTCCCAAGAAGATGCGCAACGCATTCTTATTTCCTGGCACGCGCCCCAGACAACCGCCTACTCGTCAGCGCGGATCAATCCGCCAAGGCCGTAGTCGCGCAGGGCCGCGCGCAGCATGGCGCGCACCTCCTCCCCCCGCTCACAGGCCAGCGCCTCCCAGGCCAGCAGGCGGGCGTGCTTCAGCGGCACGCTGCGGATCACCCGCTTGATGCGTGGCAGGCTGCCGGCGCTCATGCTCAGGGAGTCGATGCCGAAGCCAAGCAGGATCAGGGCGCCGAGGGGATCGCCCGCGAGTTCACCGCACACGCTGACCGGCCGCCCGGCGCGCCGGCCGCCGGTGACGATGTCGTGGATGGCGCGCAGCACGGCGGGATGCAGGCTGTCGTAGAGCGGGGCGACGCGCGCGTTGTTACGGTCGACCGCGAGCAGGTACTGGGTGAGGTCGTTGGTGCCGACGGAGAGGAAATCCACCCGCCGCGCCAGCGCGTCGACCTGGTAGACCGCCGAGGGCACCTCCACCATCACCCCAACCTGCACCGCCTCCCCGTTCAGCCCGTCCTCGCGCAGCTCGACGTGCGCCTGGTCGATCAACTCCAGGGCCTGCTCGAGCTCACCCACGCCGCTGATCATCGGCAGCAGGATGCGCAGGTTGCCAAGTCCCTTGTTGGCGCGCAGCATGGCCCGCACCTGGGTCAGGAAGATCTCGGGGTGGTCGAGGGTCAGGCGCACCCCGCGCCAACCGAGGAAGGGGTTGTCCTCATTGATCGGAAAATAACCGAGCGGCTTGTCGCCGCCCACGTCCAGGGTGCGCAGCACGGCGGGTCGCGGGGCGTAGGCGGCGAGGGCCTCGCGGTAGATGCGCGTCTGCTCCTCCTCGCCGGGGAAGTTGTCCCGCACCTGGAAGGGGATCTCGGTACGGTAGAGGCCGATGCCCTCCGCGCCCACGTTGTTGGCCGGGGCCATGTCGGCCAGCAGGCCGACGTTGACATACAGGTGGACGCGCGTGCCGTCCGGCGTGACGGCCGGTGCATCGCGCAGGGTGGCGAGTTCGGCGGAGAGCTGGGCCTCCTCGCGCACCAGGCGCTCAAGCTCTCCGCGCAGGGTGCCACGCGGTTCGACGTGCACCACCCCGCGGTAGCCGTCGACGTACATCTCGCGCCGGTCCAGGCGCTCGACCGGCAGTTCGCTCGCCCCCATCACCGCCGGCACGCCCAGCGCGCGCGCCAGCAGGGCGACGTGCGACGAGCTCGATCCGCGCGCGGAGACGATCCCCGCCAGCCGTCCCTCAGGCATCGCGGCCAGATGGGTGACGGTGATCTCGCGCCCGACCAGGATGGTGCGCTCGGGATAGTCGCGGACGCCGTTCTCGACCTCCTGCAACTGCTCGAGGATGCGCGCCCCCACATCGCGCACGTCTTCCGCGCGCTGGCGCAGGTAGTCATCGTCCATGCCCTCGAACACCGCCGCATGCTCGCGAATGGTGTCGCGCAGCGCGGCCGGGGCCCACTGCCCTGCCCGGATGCGCCTCTCCATGCCGGCGAACAGACTCTCGCTGCCCAGCATCATGGTGAAGGCGTCGAACAGGGCGCACTCCTCGTCCGGCAGCCGCTGAGCCATGCCCTGGCGCAGGACGGCCAGCTCGGCGCGCACGGCCTCGCGGGCGGCCTGCAGGCGCGCGAGCTCGACCTCGGGGTCATCGCAGCGGCGATCGGGCACGGCCTCCAGGTCAGCCTGTGGGTAGACCACCACGGCGGTGCCCGAGGCCACGCCGGCGGCCCCGGGCACCCCGCGGATGGCCTCGCCAACCACCTTCTTGCGACTGCTGGAGGGATGGGCCACCGCCTCGCTCAGTTCAGCCTGCACGATGCTGCTGGCGAGCTGGGCCGCCAGGGTGACGAGGAAGGATTCCTGGTCGTCGGAGAAACGGCGCGGGTCGCGGTCCTGCACCACCAGCACGCCGAGCACCTCGCCGCGCAACAGGATCGGCGCGCCGAGGAAGGCGTGATAGGGCTCCTCGCCGATATTGGCGATGTGTTTGTAGCGCGGGTGCTGCGGTGCGTTGTCGAGGTTGATCGATTCGGCGCGCTGCGCCACCAGGCCGACCAGCCCCTCGTCGGGAGACAGCGAGACCCGGCCCACCGCCTTGCGCGAGAGCCCCTCGGTCGCCATCAGCATGAGCGGCGCGTCCGGATCCCCCACCTTGGCGCGCGGCACGAGGTAGACCGAGCAGACCGCCACATCGAGGGCCTCGCGCACGCCGCGCACGATGGCGTCCAGCGCCATCGTCAGATCACGTGCACGACCAACCTCCCCGACGATGCGGCGCAGGGTCTCGAGGATCATTCGTCCCCCGGCAGCTTCAGCCGCTCGGCGGCGCAGGCGGGGGGAGCGCGTCCTTCGGGCGGGAAGAGCAGCGGTGCCAACTCGTTCAGCGCGCTGTCGTAGACATCGCGCTTGAACGACACGACCTCGCTCAGCGGCTGCCAGTAGTCCACCCAGCGCCAGGCATCGAACTCGGGACGATGACCATGGTCCAACTGCACCGTCTGGTCAGGCACGAGCATGCGCAAAAGAAACCACTTCTGCTTCTGGCCGATGCATACGGGAAATGCGCGCTTGCGCACGAGGTTGCTGGGCAAACGGTAGCGCAGCCAGTCGCGCGTGCAGCCGAGCAGCCGCACATGCTCGGGCAGGAGGCCGGTTTCCTCGCGCAGTTCGCGGAACATGGCCTCGAGCGGGGATTCCTCGCAGCGGATGCCGCCCTGGGGAAACTGCCAGGCCTGCTGCCCCACGCGACGCGCCCAAAACACCCGGTCCTCGGCATTCACCAGAATAATGCCCACGTTGGGGCGATAGCCTTCCGAGTCAATCACGGGAGTAACAACAAAATATGAATGAAGGCGATTGTTCCACAAGCACCTGATGTGGGCAAAGTGCCCCTCCATTACAATGTGCAAATTCCTTTTATGACCGGCTGACACCATGAACCTGGCCATCTTCGATCTCGACAACACCCTCCTCGCTGGCGACTCCGACTATCTCTGGGGCCGGTTCCTGTGCGACATGGGGATCGTCGACCCGGCCCGGTACGAGGCGGCCAACCAGCGCTTCTACGAGGACTACAAGCAGGGCCTGCTCGACATCGACGCCTTCCTGCGCTTCTCCCTCGCCCCGCTGGCCGCGCACCCGCTGGAGCAGTTGGAGGCCTGGCACCGCCAGTTCATGGAGGAGATGATCGAGCCGATCATCCTTCCCCGCGCCCTCGACCTGATCGAGGAGCACCGCGCGCGCGGCGACCGTCCGCTGATCATCACCGCGACCAACGCCTTCGTCACCGAGCCGATCGCCCGTCGCCTGGGGGTGGAGGACATCCTTGCCACAAGGCCGGAGCGTGTGGGCGACCGCTACACCGGGCGCTATGTCGGCACGCCGACGTTCCAGCACGGCAAGGTGAAGGCGCTGGAGGAATGGCTCAGCGCCCAGCCCGAGCCGCTCGAGCGCAGCTGGTTCTACAGCGATTCGCGCAACGACCTGCCACTGCTCGAGCGGGTCGACCATCCGGTCGCGGTGGATGCGGACGAGGTGCTGTCCGCAGAGGCCGCGCGGCGCGGCTGGCCGCGCATCTCCCTGCGCGAGCCCGTCCCGGCGACCTGAGGGGAAGGCGATCAGGCCCGCGGCAGGGTGACCCCGGTCTGGCCCATGTACTTGCCGCCGCGATCCTTATAGGAAACGTCGCAGGTCTCGTCGGATTCGAGGAACAGCATCTGCGCCACACCCTCGTTGGCGTAGATCTTGGCGGGCAGCGGGGTGGTGTTGGAGAACTCCAGCGTCACGTGCCCCTCCCACTCCGGCTCCAGCGGCGTGACATTGACGATGATGCCGCAGCGCGCGTAGGTCGACTTGCCCAGGCAGATGGTCAGCACGTTGCGCGGGATGCGGAAGTACTCCACGGTGCGCGCAAGGGCAAAGGAGTTGGGCGGAATGATGCAAACGTCCGACTTCACCTCGACCAGACTCTTCTCATCGAAGGCCTTGGGGTCGACGATGGTGCTGTTGATGTTGGTGAACACGCGGAACTCATCCGCGCAGCGCACATCGTAGCCGTAGCTGGAGGTGCCGTGGGAGATGATGCGCTGGCCCTGCGCCTCGCGCACCTGCTTCGGTTCGAACGGCTCGATCATGCCGTGTTGCTCCGCCATGCGACGGATCCAGCGGTCGGACTTGATGCTCATCAACACTCTCCGGGAACGGTATTCGCGCGTCTGTCGCGACGATGCCCGCGACATGACCAACCCCCTCCTGCACCCGGCGGGGTCAACCGATCATGCTACATTAAAACAGTCATGTTTAAGAGGACGCACTCATGAAACGCCTTGCCATCCTGCTTGCCGCCGGCCTGCTCGGCGCCTGCGCCAGCGAACCGCCCCAACATTCCAGTGAGCCGGCCCGCCCATCGCAGATCAACACCCAGGACACCTACGACGAGAGCCAGATGGCGCGCGAGGCCAACGACTTCCTCGGCGAGGGTGCGGAGGGACTGGCCAACGTGATGAGCAAGGCATTCAAGGACCAGGGCCGTCCGAACGCCTACATCCGCGGCGAGGAAGGCGGTGGCGCGATCATCGCCGGGGTGCGCTACGGCCAGGGGGAGCTGGTGACCAAGAGCGGTCAGCGGCGCAAGGTGTACTGGCAGGGGCCGTCGATCGGCTGGGACTTCGGCGCCAACGCCGGCAAGGTCTTCATCCTGATCTACAACCTGCCGGACACGGACATGCTGTTCCAGCGCTTCGCGGGGGTGGACGGCAGCGCCTATTTCGTCGGCGGAGTGAGCATGAACTACGCACGCAGCGGCAACATCGTGGTCGCGCCGATGCGCGTCGGGGTGGGCATGCGCCTGGGGGCGAACGTGGGCTACATCCACTTCACCCCGACCATGTCCTGGAATCCGTTCTGATCTCTTTGCAGCGGCGGCCCCTCAGCCGCCGACCCGTACCACCCCGCTCTCCAGCCGCCCGTCCCGGTAAAGCCGCAGCCAGCGGTAGCCGGGCGGCTGCCCGTCCAGCGCGAACCCGACGGACAGCGGCCTGAACTGGCCGTTGGTCGACGGCGTCCCCAGCACCAGCACCCCCTCGTGCAGCGTGGTCTGCTCCATGTGCGCATGGCCGTGGATGATCGCCCTCACCCTTGCGTGGCGGCGGATCACCCGCCACAGGGCATCCGCGTTCTCGAGCCCGATGCGATCCAGCCAGGGCGTGCCCGTCGGCAGGGGAGGATGGTGCAGGCCGAGCAGGACGGGCGCATCGGCCGCGCCCAGTTCCCGATCCAGCCAGGCCAGGGTCGCGTCGTCGACCCGGCCCTCCACCGCCCCTGGCTTGCGGCTGTTGATCAGCAACACGCGCCAGCCGGGCAAGTCGAAAGACACCGGCTGGCCCGCCATGACCTCAGGCAGGTCATGATTGCCCGGCGCCCAGAGGACCGGCGCCCCCCATCCGGCGAGCAGCCCCTCGATCCGCCGCTGGGCGGGGCTGCCGGCATCATGGGTCGCATCCCCCGTATGCACCACGAGGTCAAGGCGCGGGAAGCGCGCATGCGCATCCGCCAACACACGCCGGAGCAGTTCGTCGGCCGCCAGGCCCCAGAGACGGAAATCCTCCGCTTCGCCCAGGTGGGTGTCGGTCAGCTGAAGCAGGGTAGAAAAGGAATTCATGGATATATAAATGGTTATTGCGCACGATCCGCGCAGGACAAACTACCATTGCCCACGGACCCACCCAAACCGTCCTTACCTCAAGGAGAGATCCATGTCGCGCTTGTCCATCCTGACCATCCTGCCCGTAACCCTGGCCCTCGCCGCTCCCGTAGTGGCCGATGAGGCCGCCAGGCTCGACCAGGCCCGCGCCATCGCCAAGGAATTCGGCGGCACGTTGAAGGGCGAGCTGGAGAAGGCCATGCAGGCCGGCGGCCCGGTGGCGGCCATCGAGGTCTGCCACAGCAAGGCCCCCGCCATCGCGAAGGAGTTGTCGGGCAAATACGGCGCCGAGGTGCACCGCACCAGCCTCAAGCCGCGCGCCACTGCGCCGCAGGACTGGGAGCGCGAGGTGCTGACCGCCTTCGACGCCCGCCGCGCCAAGGGCGAGGATCCGAACACCATCGAGTTCCACGAGGTGACCGAGATCGACGGCAAGCCGCACCTGCGCTACATGAAGGCGATCGGCACCCTGCCGGTGTGCCTCAACTGCCATGGCGAGGACATCAAGCCCGAGGTCAAGGCCAAGCTCGAGGCCCTCTACCCCGAGGACAAGGCGACCGGCTACAAGGCTGGCGAGCTGCGCGGCGCGTTCTCCATCACCGCGCCGCTGTGAGCAGCGGAGGCGGGCTCGAGCGATTCCCTGCGCAGGCCCGCCCCCCTCAGACCGCCCTGAACACCCCTCTCACGCGGTCCTTCACAATGCCGGCATGCGGCCGCACCAGGCCATGCATGCCGATATGCACCCCATCCTCCTCGCCCGCGATGAGCCAGCCCAAACTCAGGGCAAGGTTGACCGCCGCTTCCTGCCGGTCATAGGCATACGGCTTCATCGCCCCGGTCAGCACGATGCGTCGCTTGGGGCAGCGCGCCTCGAGGTGCGCGGCGGTCAGGTGCATGGTGTCGGTACCGTGCACGATCAAGACCTTGCGCTCCTCGGCTGAAAGGATCGTCTGGGCGATCTGCTCGCGGTCGGTGTCGTCCATCGCCAGGCTGTCCTTGTGGATCAGCCCAGCCAGCCTGAAATCCAGATTGCCACGCAGCTCCGCGAGGATGGCCTCCACCGCCTGCTCGTCCTGCGGGACGAACAGCTCGCCGCTGATCTCGTCGTAGCGTTTGTTGAAGGTGCCACCGGTGTTGAGGATGAGGATGTCGGCCATATCAGTTGCCCTTCTCGTCAAGCAGGGCGCGGATGCTAGCCCGCACACTGGGTTCGTTCCAGTCGACGCCACCAGCCACCGCGAGACGGACGCGGCCCTGCCGGTCGATGAGGAAGCTGGTGGGGTAGGCATAGATCTGCCAGGCCTTGGCCGCCGCGCGCGCGGGATCGAGCAGGATGGGGAAGCCGAGCTTGTGTCGGGCGACGAAGTCGCGCATGGCGGTCTCCTTCTCGCCCAAGTTGACCGCCAGGATTTCGAAGCCGCGCCCTCCCCAGTCGGACCAGAGCTGCTGCATGGACGGCATCTCGTGGACACAGGGCGGGCACCAGCTGGCCCAGAAGTTCACCAGCACGACCTTGCCACGCAGGGCAACAAGATCGTGTGCCTTACCGTCCAGCCCCGGCAGGGCCAGGGCCGGCGGCAAGGGGCGCCCCCCGACCGCCACCAGGCCGCGCTGGCGCGGAAGCTCAGGCCGCTCGACAGGGGCGCTCTCCGCTACCGCGGCAGCGGCCGGGACATTCTCACGCAGCAGGCGTTGCACCCCCTGCGCCATCCAACCGGGCAGGCGGTCGGCCTGGGCCAATTCTTCGGCCGTGGCATCCGAGCGGAAGAAGAAGCGATCACGCGCCTCCGGCACACCGCGCCAGTAGACCCGCGCCCCGCCCAAGGCCTCCAGAAGCTCAGGCAGGCGCAGTGCGGTGGTCGAAAGCTCCGGCTGGATCAGGAACAGCGGCAGGTTGGTTTGACGGGTCACCGCACTGAGGCGCGCAGGCTGACCGGGGTCGGGTGTCTGCAGGTAGAGGTTGGGGGTGACGAGCAGGGCGCCGCGCACGCGTGCATCGCCGGGATGGGACAGCTGCCAACGGCGCAGTGCCTCGAGTGCGGGCACGCTGCCCCGGTCGTGGCTGACCACGAGCAGCGGGGCCGGGGCCTGCGCGGCCGCCGCCTCGATGGCCTGGGCCAGCCCGTCGACGGGCAGCTCCATAAGGCTGCTCTCGCTCACGGGCAGCATCCAGGCGGCAAACGGATCGGCCAGCCAGGTCTCGATCCCGCGCGCCGCCAGCGCCTCGGCCACCCGCCGCTGCCCCTCCTGCACGCCATGCTCGGAGGGCAGCCAGAGCAGCACGGCACGCGGCTGTTGCACCTCCACAACAGACAAGGGCAGTTCAGCCTCGCCAGCCAGCAGAACCCGATCCTGCGCGTGACAGGGGGCGACCGCCATAGCGCCGGAGAGGCCGATCAGGAGGGCTTTCAGGATGCGCCGTGGCAGCAAATCCCCTAAAATGACGGCAAACTTCATCGCAATTCCCCGAGTGCCCCATGGATCAGGCCCAGCCCTTCCGCTACATCATCGAGAGTGTCACCCAGGACGGCAAGCGTTTCCGTCCGAGCGACTGGATCGACCGTCTCTCCAGCTGGGACGCCACCTTCGCCCAGCACCGCCTGGTCTATTCCGAACGCCTGCACCCGGTGAACATCAAGGGCGAGAAGTGCCTGGCCATCGAGCCCGAACTCAAGGAGCAGGCCCCGGCGATGTACGAGCAGATCATCGGCTTCGCCCGTGCCAACAAGCTCAAGGCCCACCGCCAGACCCCGGATGGCGAAATGACCGAAGTTCCCCTCGATGACCTCTAAACACG
>JBFLVZ010000027.1:0-48152 GCA_040758295.1 Pseudomonadota bacterium | reverse complement strand
CGAGGCAGTCGAGGCAGTCGAGGCAGTCGAGGCAGTCGAGGCAGTCGAGGCAGTCGAGGCAGTCGAGGCAGTCGAGGCATCGACCCAGGACGGCGTCACCGTCGAACTCACCCAGGCCGAGGCGGAGGACTATGACATCCCCGCTGATCAGGATCAGATGCTGCTCGCCATCTTCCGCGAAGAGGCCGAGGAGATCCTGCAGCAACTCGACGAGGCCCTTGCCTCCTGGCAGCGCGACCCCGTCAGCAAAGCCCATCAGCAGGCGTTGCAGCGCCATCTGCACACCTTCAAGGGCGGCGCGCGCATGGCCGGCATGCTCCACATGGGCGATCTGGCCCACCATCTCGAAAACGTGTTCATGGACCTGGAGGCCAACCGCTATCCAGTCAGTCCCGCCCTGCTGACCTTCATGCAGCACGTCTTCGACCACTTGCATGGCATGGTCGACCGCTTGCGTGGCGGTCAGCCGATCGCGCCAGCCACCGATCTGGTCACGGCGCTGGAGGGCTTGCGCGAGCGTGGCGGCGTCCCGGAGAGCGTGGCGATCTCCGCGCCAGCGGGGATGGAGGTGCCGGAGGCGGTGTTCGAACCTGCGTCCGCCGCGCCCGCGCCGCTGCCTGCCGTGGAGATCCCGGCTGCGGTCGAGCCGGTGGCAGCGTCGGCGGCGCGCGAGGCGGTGCCCCCCGTCCCGGTCATGGGGGAGGTGTTGCGTGTCCGTGCCGATCTCCTCGACCGGATGGTGACCTCGGCAGGCGAGTCCGCGATCTACCAGGCGCGCCTGGCGCAGCACTTCGCCGGGTTCAGCCGTCAGCTGCACGAGCTCGAGCAGACCGTGACCCGTCTGCGGGCCCAGCTGCGCCGCATGGAGATCGAGAACGAGGCGCAGATGGTTTGGCGCTTCCAGCAGGAGACCGGCCGGAGCGCGGAGGAGTTCGACCCGCTCGAATTCGACCGTTTCACCCTCCAGCAGGAGCTGAGCCGCGGCGTGATGGAGTCGCTCGGGGACATCGAGAGCGTGCAGGACACGCTGGAGGATGCCCTGCGCGACGCAGAGATGCTGCTGACCCAGCAGGGCCGCCTTGGCCAGACCTTGCAGGATGGTCTGATGGGCGCGCGCCTGGTGCGCTTCGAGGATGTGGTCCCGCGCCTCAAGCGCCTGGTGCGCCAGGTGGCGCGCGATCTTGGCAAACAGGCCGAACTTGAGGTCCACGGCGGGGAGGTCGAGCTCGACCGCGGCCTGCTCAATGCCCTGGTACCCGCGTTCGAGCACATGTTGCGCAACTCCCTTGCCCACGGCATCGAGCTGCCCGACGAGCGTGCCGCACGCGGCAAGAGTCGGGAGGGCCGCATCCAGCTGCGCATCACCAGTCAGGGGGGGCTGATCCAGATTTCCCTGGAGGATGACGGCGCGGGCATCGATGTCGAGGCCGTGCGCCGCAAGGCGCGCGAGAACGGCATCCTCGATGCCCGCTCGGCCGAGGATGACCAGGCGGCGATCCAGCTGATCTTCCATTCCGGGCTCAGCACCGCGCGCGAGGTGTCCATGCTGGCGGGGCGCGGCGTGGGCATGGATGTCGTGGCCGAGGCGCTGCGCCAGGTGGGGGGCGACATCCAGGTCGACAGCCGGCGTGGCGCGGGCGTGAGTTTCAGGCTCCACGTGCCGCTGACCCAGTCGATCACCCAGGGGATCGCCGTCACGGTCGGCGAGCAGGTCTTTGCCCTGCCGTACAGTGGCATCGAGGCCATCCTGAGGGCCCCGGGGACGCGATTGAACACCCTGCTTGGCGAGGCCGAACCGACCTGGGAGCATGCCGGACAGCCGCTGCCTCTGGTCGATCTCGGGATGCTGCTCGGCCTGCCCGGCGGGCGCATGGGGGCGGGCGAGGGCATGTCTCCCCTGGTGGTGCTGCGCTTGGGTGAGCGCCGCATGGTCCTGCGCATCGATGCCCTGCAGGGCAGCCAGCAGCTGTTCATCAAGGCGCTCGGTCCCTTCCTCTCCAGGGTGCCCGCCTTGGCGGGGGCCACCCTGCTGGGGGATGGGCGCGTGGTGCTGGTGCTCGACGTGGCTGAGCTTTTCCGCCTTGCCAGCCAGGCGCGGACCAAGCCGGTCGAGGTCCAGGCAGCCAGGGCAAGACGCGCGCAGGTGCTGGTGGTGGACGACTCGATCACCATCCGCAAGGTCACTACGCGCATCCTCGAGCGCTACGGCATCGAGGTGGCGACGGCGAAGGACGGCGTCGATGCGCTGGCCTGGCTGCATGACCACCTGCCGACCGTGGTGCTCAGCGATATCGAGATGCCACGCATGGACGGTTTCGAATTGCTCGCCTCGATCCGCAACGAGGCACGCCTGAGGGACCTTCCGGTGATCATGATCACATCGCGCACGGGCCAGAAGCATCGAGAGAAGGCAGAGGCCCTCGGGGTCAGCGCCTATCTTGGCAAACCCTACACGGAAGCGGACCTGATGCATGCCCTGCGTGCCTGGCTGCCCGAGGAGATAGGTCTTATGGCTAGCGTGGCGGGAAGTGTGGCATGACGAACGACGTGCGGAACAACGGCATTCTGTCAGCGGCAAGTGATGCCCGGCGGGTTGAGCCAGGGGATGGACTCCGCAGTGGGGAGCGCATCCTTTGCGCGCGTCTCCCCCTGCAGGGCGCGAGCTTGCTGGTGCCCTATGCCTGCGTGGCGGAGATCGTCAATCTGTCGCTGCGCGGCAACGTCGGTGCCTTCCTCGGCGAGGTGGACTGGCGCGGTGTCCGCATCCCCGTCCTCAGCCTTGAGCGGGCCTGTGGGCGGGAGGTCGAGGTGCCGCGCGGCCGCGTGCGCCTGGTGGTCCTCTACGGCCTGCGGGACAAGGAGAGCCTGCCCTACTATGCCATCGTGCTGGATGGTGCGCCGCGGACCGAGAGCGTTCAGCCCGACTTGCTCGAGGAGGGGCCGGCCAGCGACTGCGGCCTGCTCGGCAGCGGGGTGATGATGGGAGGGCAGACCTACCATATCCCCGACCTGGAGGCGATCGAGGTCTGGCTGGAAGGGGTTCGTTTCGGTCGCGGATAAGGCCATCCCCAGCGGGGCGGCCGTTCAGACAAAGTCACCCCAAAGGGTCTGAGCCGCGGCCAGGAGGGCCAGGCCCGCGGTCTCGGTGCGCAGGATGCGCGGCCCCATGCGCACGGGGGTGAAGCCACATTGGATCGCCATCGCGATCTCCTCATCGCTCAGTCCGCCTTCCGGGCCGATCAGCACCTCGAGCGCAGCGGGGCGGTCGAGTGCCGTGAGGCTTGCGGCGCCCTCCGGGGCCAGCACGATCCGGGTCGCCTGTCCTTTCGGCTCGGTCAGCACCGACTCCAGCCTGGCAGGCTCATCCAGCCGCGGTAGGCGGTTGCGTCCGCACTGCTCGCAGGCGGAATGCAGGATGCCACTCCAGCGCCCCAGGCGCCGCTCGGCGCGCTCCTCGTCCAGTCTCACTACGCTGCGTACGGTGGTCACCGGGCTGATGCGGGTGGCTCCGAGTTCGGTCGCCTTCTGCAGGGTGACGTCCATGCGCTCGCCCTTGCTGATGCCCTGGATCAGCCGCACCGCGAGCGGCGATTCACGCTCGACGTCCTCGAACGCAAGCAGGCTCAGCCCGCCGCCGCCGAGCAGTTCGGCGGCAAACTGGCCGCCCTGGCCATTGAAGGCGATAACGGGATGGCTGGGCTTCAGGCGCAGCACGCGCTCCATGTGCTGGCGGGCCTCCCGGGGCAGGGGGACCTGCTGTCCGACGGCGAGCGGCAGGTCGACGAAGACGCGCGGGATTCTCACGGGGGCTTATCCTCGGGTGGCGACGTCGATGCCCGCGCGGGTGACATCGGCGAGCATGGCGATGTCGTCCTCGCTGAGCACGTAGGGCGGCATCCAGTAGACGACGTTGCCGAGCGGGCGCAGCAGGGCCTCATGCCTCAGGCCGTGTTCGAACACGCGCAGGCCGCGCCGTTCCTGCCAGGGGTAGGGTGTGCGCGTGGCCTTGTCCTGCACCATCTCGATGGCGAGGATCATCCCGCACTGGCGCACCTCGGCGACATGCGGGTGGTCGGCGAGGCCGGCTACGGCTTCACCCATCACCCGGCTCAGGCGGCGGTTGGCGTCGATCACGTCCGACTGCTCGAACAGGTCGAGAGTGGCCAGTGCGGCGGCACAGGCCAGCGGGTTGCCGGTGTAGCTGTGCGAGTGCAGGAAGGCGGACAGCTTGTCGTAGTCGTCGTAGAACACCCGGTAGATCGCGTCCGTGGTCAGCACCGCGGCGAGCGGCAGGAAGCCGCCGGTCAGGCCCTTGGAGAGGACCATGAAGTCCGGGGTGATGCCAGCCTGTTCGCAGGCGAACAGGCTGCCGGTGCGGCCGAAGCCCACCGCGATCTCGTCCGCGATCAGGTGGACCTGGTAGCGGTCGCACAGCTCGCGCAGCAGCCTCAGATAGAGCGGGTCGTGCATGCGCATGCCGCTCGCGCATTGCACCAGCGGCTCGATGATGACCGCGCTGATCTCCTCGTGCTGCTCGGCGAGCAGGGTCTCCAGCCCCGCCGCCGCACGGCGTGCAACGTCGGCGCAGCTCTCGTCAGGATGGCGGGCGGAGCAATCGGG
The DNA here is from genome assembly GCA_040758295.1 of Pseudomonadota bacterium. Classification (GTDB taxonomy): domain Bacteria; phylum Pseudomonadota; class Gammaproteobacteria; order Halothiobacillales; family Halothiobacillaceae; genus Thiofaba. The sequence continues at coordinate 43,532 of JBFLVZ010000027.1, read as the reverse complement.
AGAGGGGGCCTTGAGCACCTCCATCAACAGCGGCTGGTAGGTGGCCTTGAACAGGCTGACGTCGCCGACCGACAGGGCACCGAGGGTTTCGCCGTGATAGCTATGCTCCAGCGCGACGAACTTGGTCTTGCGTTCCGCGCCCTGGTTGCGCCAGGCGTGGTAGCTCATCTTCAGCGCCACCTCGATGCCGGACGAGCCGTTGTCGGCGTAGAACACGCGGGAGAGGCCGGGCGGGGTGAGCTTCACCAGCCGCTCGGAGAGCTCGATCACCGGGGCGTGGGTGAAGCCCGCCAGCAGCACGTGCTCGAGGGTGTCGAGCTGCTGCTTGATCCGTCCGGCGATGAACGGGTTGGCGTGGCCGAACAGGTTGACCCACCAGGAGCTGACCGCGTCGAGGTAGCGGCGGCCGTCGAAGTCGTACAGCCACACCCCTTCACCGCGCGCGATGGGGATCACGGGCAGGCGCTCGTGGTCCTTCATCTGCGTGCAGGGGTGCCAGAGGACGTCGAGGTCACGCCGGCTCCAGGCGGCATTGAGGGAATCAGTCACCGCCGCCGTCTCCGCCGCCATCGTCGTGGTCAGGGTGGGGGGAGGTGTCCCCGCCGCCGGAGCTGCTGTCCTGCCCCAGGGGCCGCACCCGGAGGGCGGTGCCCTCCACCCCGATCACCTCGACCCGCGCCCCGGCCGGGAGATCCGGCCCCAGTACACGCCAGAGGGTGTCGTCCATGCGCGTCCGGCCGACGCCGTTGACGATGGGGGCGTCCAGGGTGAGGATGCGGCCGACGGCCTGGGCGCCGCGCACATTGAGAGTCGGGCGGTCCGTCTCGATCGGGTGTTTTTTCACGTAGCGCCGGCCGAGGACGATGGCGAGGATGGAGAGGAGGGCGAACAGGATAAGCTGCACGTCCGGCGAGAGCCCTGGCATGAGCCAGAGCAGGGCGCCGACGCCCATGGCCGCGACCCCCATCCACAGGAAGAAGGTGGACGGGGCGAGCATCTCGAGGATCATCAGCGCCAGCCCCAGGGCCAGCCAGTGCCAGTAGTCCAGTTCAGGCATGCGGCTTGTCCTTGAGGAAGGCCTCCTTGGCCAGCTCGCCGATGCCCTCGAGCGAGCCGAGGATGCCGGAAGCCTCGACTGGCAGCATGATGACCTTCTGGTTGGGCGCGGTGGCCACGGCCTGGAAGGCCTCGATGTAGCGGGTGGCGACGAAGTAGTTGATGGCCTGCACGTTGCCGCTGGCAATGGCGGTGCTCACCATGCGGGTGGCCTCCGCCTCGGCCTGGGCCAGGCGCTCGCGTGCCTCGGCCTCGCGGAAGGCGGCCTCTTTTTCCCCCTCGGCCTTGAGGATCTGGGCCTGCTTCTCGCCTTCGGCCTTGAGGATGGCGGCCTGGCGCAGGCCCTCGGCCTCCAGCACGTTGGCGCGCTTGTCGCGCTCGGCCTTCATCTGACGCGCCATGGAGTCGACGAGGTCCTTGGGCGGGGTGATGTCCTTGATCTCGATGCGGGTGATCTTGGTGCCCCAGGGCGAGGTAGCCTCGTCCACCACGGTCAGCAGGCGGGCGTTGATCTCGTCACGCTTGGAGAGCAGTTCGTCCAGGTCCATGGAGCCCATGACGGTGCGGATGTTGGTCATGGTCAGGTTGAGGATGGCGTATTCGAGGTTGTGCACCTCATAGGCTGCCTTGGCCGCATCCAGCACCTGGAAGAACACCACGCCATCGACCTGGACCATGGCGTTGTCCTGGGTGATGACCTCCTGCGAGGGCACATCCAGCACCTGTTCCATCATGTTCATCTTGCGCCCGATGCGGTCGACGAAGGGGACGATGAGGTTGAGGCCGGGGGGCAGGGTGCGCATGTAGCGGCCGAAACGCTCGACCGTGTACTCCCGTCCCTGGGGGACGGTCTTGACCCCGGCGAGGATGAAGACGACGGCCAGGGCCAAGAGCATGAGGGCGAAGGTGGACATGGCGTGGTTCCTAGAGATGGGGCGTGCCCTCGAGTGTAGTGCGCCGCCGCTTACAGCTCCATGTCGGGACGGGGGTGGGCTACCCGCTGCCACAGGCTCAGGGTCGGCTCGACCTGGTTCATGGTGTAGAAGTGCAGGCCGGGGGCTCCGCCCGCGAGCAGGTCCTCGCACATCTCGCCCACCACATCCAGGCCGTAGGCGCGGATGCTCTCCGTGTCGTCGCCAAAGCCTTCCAGGCGCTTGCGCAGCCAGCGCGGGATCTCCGCACCGCAGGCATCCGAGAAGCGCGCAAGCTGCAGGTAGTTGGTGATCGGCATGATGCCGGGGATGACCGGGATGTCGAGCCCCATGCGTGTGCAGTCGTCCATGAAACGGAAATAGGCGTCCACGTTGTAGAAGTACTGGGTGATGGCGGCATCCGCCCCGGCGCGCACCTTGCGCGCGAAGTTCTCCAGGTCCGCCCTGGCCGAGGGGGCCTGCGGGTGGATCTCGGGATAGGCCGCCACCTCAATGTGGAACCAGTCGCCGGTCACCTCGCGGATGAACTCGACCAGCTCGTTGGCGAAGCGCAGCTCGCCCGGGTCGCGCATCCCGGAGGGCAGGTCGCCGCGCAGGGCGACGAGGCGGCGGATGCCCTGCGCCTTGTAGTCCTCCAGAATGGCGCGGATCTGCGCGCGGGTGGAACCGATGCAGGACAGGTGCGGCGCGGCCTCGATGCCGGATTCGCGCTGGATCTCGCGCACGGTGTCGAAGGTGCGCTCCTGGGTCGAGCCGCCGGCGCCGAAGGTGACCGAGAAGTAGCTCGGCTGCATGGCCTTGAGGGCTTGCCAGGTGGCGCGCAGCTTGGCCGCGCCTTCCTCGCTCTTGGGTGGGAAGAACTCGCAGCTGAACGAGGGCAGGGTGGTGCGCATGGCGGCCTCCTCAGTAGCGGTAGCTGTCCGGCTTGTACGGGCCCTCGACGGGCACGCCGAGGTAGTCGGCCTGGGCCAGGGTCATGCGGGTGATCACTCCGCCGAAGCCTTCCACCATGTAGCGGGCCACTTCCTCGTCCAGTGCCTTCGGCAGCACGTCGACCCGGATGCGGGCCGGCTTCTCGCCGGCAGGCAGGTCGGCGAAGCGGCCGGCGTAGAGGTGGATCTGAGCCAGCACCTGGTTCGCGAACGAGCCGTCCATGATGCGGCTCGGGTGGCCGGTGGCGTTGCCGAGGTTCACCAGGCGCCCCTCGGACAGCAGGATCAGGTAGTCGTCGCTGGCAAGGTCCGGGGCCTGACCGGCCGGGGTGTCGCGGTAGACCTTGTGCACCTGCGGCTTGACCTCGTCCCAAGCCCAGCTCTTGCGCATGAAGGCGGTGTCGATCTCATTGTCGAAGTGGCCGATGTTGCTCACCACCGCGCCCTTCTTGAGGGCCTTGAGCATCGGCGCGTCACAGACGTTGACGTTGCCGGTAGTGGTGACGATCAGGTCGATCTTGCCGAGCATGGCACGGTCCACGCAGTCGTCGGTCCCGTCGTTGATGCCATTGAGGTAGGGGGAGACGACTTCAAAGCCGTCCATGCAGGCCTGCATGGCGCAGATCGGATCGATCTCGGAGACCTTGACGATCATGCCCTCCTGACGCAGCGAGGCGGCCGAGCCCTTGCCGACGTCGCCGTAGCCGATCACCAGCGCCTGCTTGCCGGACAGCAGGTGGTCGGTGGCGCGCTTGATCGCGTCATTGAGCGAGTGGCGGCAGCCGTACTTGTTGTCGTTCTTGCTCTTGGTGACCGAGTCGTTGACGTTGACCGCCGGGACCTTCAGCGTGCCCGCCTTGAGCATCTCCCACAGGCGGTGGACGCCGGTGGTGGTCTCCTCGGAAACGCCATGCACCTGCGCCAGCAGTTCGGGGTATTTCTGGTGCATCAGCCCGGTCAGATCGCCGCCGTCATCCAGCAGCATGTTCGGCACCCAGTCATTCGGCCCGTGGATGGTCTGTTCGATGCACCACCAGTACTCCTCCTCGGTCTCGCCCTTCCAGGCGAACACCGGGATGCCGGCGGCGGCGATGGCCGCGGCGGCGTGGTCCTGGGTGGAGAAGATATTGCACGAGGACCAGCGCACCTCGGCACCGAGCGCAACCAGGGTCTCGATCAGGACCGCGGTCTGGATGGTCATGTGCAGGGAGCCGGTGATCCGTGCGCCGGCGAGCGGCTTGGCGTCCTGGTACTTGCGGCGGATGGCCATCAGCGCGGGCATCTCGGTCTCCGCGATGCGGATCTCCTTGCGGCCCCACTCGGCCAGGGACAGGTCGGCGACTTTGAAATCGGTGAAGGACATGCAACGTTTCTCCTAGAGGGTAGGGGATGGGCGCCGTTGCATGGGTTGTGCCCCACCCGCCGAGCCTGACAGGCCTGATGCCTGCTGCAGCGCCCCTCGGCGGACGGGTGATGTGGGTTACAGTCCGGCGGCCGCGCGCAGGGCCTCGGCCTTGTCGGTTTTCTCCCAGGTGAATTCCGGCTCCTCGCGGCCGAAATGACCGTAGGCGGCGGTCTTCTGGTAGATCGGCTGGATCAGGTCCAGCATCTTGATGATGCCGTACGGGCGCAGGTCGAAGGTGTCGGCGACGATGGCGGCGATGCGGTCATCGTCGATCCGGCCGGTGCCGAAGGTGTCGACGGTGATCGAGGTCGGCTCGGCCACGCCGATGGCGTAGGAAACCTGGATCTCGCAGCGATCCGCCAGACCCGCGGCGACGATGTTCTTCGCCACATAGCGGCCGGCGTAGGCCGCCGAGCGGTCAACCTTGGACGGGTCCTTGCCGGAGAAGGCGCCGCCGCCGTGGCGGCCCATGCCGCCGTAGGTGTCGACGATGATCTTGCGCCCGGTCAGGCCGCAGTCGCCCACCGGGCCGCCGATGACGAACTGGCCAGTCGGGTTGATGTGGAACTTGGTGTCCTTGTGCAGCCACTCGGCGGGCAGGACGGGTTTGATGATGGTTTCCATCACCGCTTCCTGCAGGTCCTTGTAGGCGATGTCCGGGTTGTGCTGGGTGGACAGCACGACCGCATCGATGCCCACCGGCTTGCCGTCGCGGTAGCGGAAGCTGACCTGGCTCTTGGCGTCCGGGCGCAGCCAGGGCAGGGTGCCGTTCTTGCGCACCTTGGCCTGGCGCTTGACCAGGCGGTGGGCATAGGTGATCGGCGCCGGCATGAGCACGTCGGTCTCGTTGCAGGCAAAGCCGAACATCAGGCCCTGGTCGCCCGCGCCCTGCTCCTCGTTGACGATGCGGTCGACGCCCTGGGCGATGTCGGAGGACTGCTTGCCAATGGCGGACAGCACGCCGCAGGTACGGCCATCGAAGCCGATCTCGGAGCTGTCGTAGCCGATGTCGACGATGACCTGGCGCACCAGTTCGTCCAGGTCGACCCAGGCGGAGGTGGTCACCTCTCCGGCGAGCATGACGAAGCCGGTCTTCACCAGCGTTTCGCAGGCCACGCGGGCGTGCTTGTCCTGCGCCAGGATGGCGTCGAGGATGGCGTCGGAGATCTGGTCGGCGATCTTGTCCGGATGGCCCTCGGACACGGATTCCGAGGTGAACACATAATCACGTTTCATCTGGCGCTCCTGGCGGCACGAGAGTCAAACCGCAGGATGATACCGCAAGCGCGTTTGCCCTGCCTATGCGGCAGGGGGCGCCGGCCCTGGGCCGGCGCGAGGGGCGTCAGTAGCCGTAGGTGCCCTTAAGCAGTTCGGCATGGCCCGCGTAAGTGGCGTTGGAGGCGGCTTCGAAGCCGTTGGTGTTGAGCATTTCCAGCATGGCGCGGCCCTCGGGAGTCTTGTCGGCCTGCAGCAGGGCCTGGCGGATCTTGGCCTGCACATCCGCGGGCACGGTGGGGGCGGCGGCGATGGCCAGGTGCGGCAGTTGCTTGGAGGAGGTCACCACGTTCAGGTCGTCGTAGAGGATCGCAATGGGGGTGGGCACCAGGGCGGCCGCGACCTTGCCCTTGAGGACCATGTCGATGGCCTCCCGGGCGTTGTTGGCGTACTTGAAGTCGGGCAGGCGCATCGGGTTGGGGAACATCTGGAACAGCACCAGTGCGGACAGGTTGGGGGAGGCGATGGTGGCCACCGGCTTGCCGAGCAGTTCCTGGGGGTCGAGGATCGCGACATCGTTGCGGGTGACCAGCGACTGGCTGACGACCCCGGCAATCTTGGCGAGCACCGTGTAGTTCTGGCGCTGGACGAGGAAGTCGATCATCGGCGCGTTGTCGAAGACGAGCTCGTACCCCGCACCCTTGCGCGTCACGTCCCAGTAGCCCAGGTAGGTGCTGTTGGTGATCAGCTCGACCGGGGTGCCGACACTCTTGCCGAGGTAGTCCGTCATCTTGGTGTATTCGGCCTTCATCTCTGCCTGCGGCAGGAAAGGCGGGACGGCGAGGCGGAAACCGGCGGCCTGCAGGCTGCTGGAAAGGCCGAGAAACAAGGCAGCCGCGAGGGAGAGTGTGCGGGCATCGGGCAGGAGGCGCATGTTGTCGGTATCCTTTGCGTCGACATGGTGCAACAAGGCTGTAAATGTCGGGAATTTTCCCTGCATGGTCCATGTGATTTCACTGATGCGTCCATCAGGCACGCAAATGCGCGAGGTGACTTGATTCATGGTGCGAATGACCACTCCCGAGGCCGAGCTCGGCTGGCCTGCCCCCGATTTCGACCTGCCCGGCGTGGACGGGCGTCGCTGGCGGCTTGCGGACTGCCGTGGCGAGCATGGCACCCTCGTCATGTTTATCTGCAACCACTGCCCCTACGTGCAGGCCATCCTCGATCGAATCATCCGTGACGCGCGCGAGCTGGCGGGGCACGGGGTGCGGTGCGTGGCAATCAGCGCCAACGATCCGGCAGCCTATCCGGAGGACTCCTTCGACAACATGGTTCGTCTGGCCAAGGAAAAGGACTTCCCCTTCCCCTACCTGTTCGACGAGTCCCAGGACGTGGCCCGTGCCTATGGGGCCGTCTGCACCCCGGACTTCTTCGGCTTCGACGCGGGCCTGCGCCTGCGTTACCGCGGCCGTCTGGATGAAAGCCGCAAGGAGCCGCAGCCCGGCGCCCGGCGGGAGCTGTTCGAGGCGATGGTTCAGGTCGCTCGCACCGGTGAGGGGCCTGCAGAGCAATGGCCGAGTATGGGATGCTCGATCAAATGGCGCGGCGAGGGCGGATGAGCTTGTGTCGGCCGCCAGGTCGGCCAGGTTGCCCGATTGGATGAACTGATGGAAAATGCGGGCAACTTTGTCCCTTCAGGATTGCGCCTTCCCGCGATCCCGGGACCGCCTCGCCGGGGCAAGATTTCCTTTCTCAACATTCGTTTAGGAGACCCCGCATGCCGACTCGTCGCGAGCTTGCGAATGCCATCCGTGCCCTCAGCATGGATGCGGTGCAGAAGGCCAAGTCCGGTCACCCGGGCGCCCCGATGGGCATGGCCGACATCGCCGAAGTCCTGTGGAACGGCCACATGAAGTACAACCCGGGCAATGCCAAATGGGTTGATCGTGACCGTTTCGTGCTGTCCAACGGCCACGGCTCGATGTTGATCTATTCCCTGCTGCACCTGACCGGTTTCGACCTCAGCATGGAAGACATCAAGAACTTCCGTCAGCTGCATTCCAAGACCGCGGGCCACCCCGAGTACGGCTATGCCGACGGTATCGAGACCACCACCGGTCCGCTGGGTCAGGGCATCACCAATGCGGTGGGCATGGCCATCGCCGAGCGCACCCTGGCGGCCCATTTCAACCGTCCGGGCCACACCATCGTCGATCACCACACCTATGTGTTCATGGGTGACGGCTGCCTGATGGAGGGTCTGTCCCACGAGGCCTGCGCCATGGCCGGCACCTTGGGGCTCGGCAAGCTGATCGCCTTCTGGGATGACAACGACATCTCCATCGATGGCCACATCAGCGACTGGATGGAGCGCGACGTCGCCGGACGTTTCGAGTCCTACAACTGGCACGTCATCCGCAACGTCGATGGTCACGACCCCGAGGCGGTCGATGCCGCCATCCGTGCCGCCAAGGCCGTCACCGACAAGCCGTCCCTGATCTGCACCCGCACCATCATCGGTTACGGTTCGCCGAATCTGTGCGGCAGCCACGACTGCCACGGCGCCCCGCTGGGCGAGGCCGAGATCGCCGCCGCGCGTGAATTCCTCAAGTGGCCGCACGAGCCGTTCGTGATCCCGCAGGAGATCTACGACGGCTGGGATCATCGCGCGAAGGGTGCGAAGGACGAGGCGGAGTGGCAGGCGCGCTTCGACGCCTACGCCGCCGAGTACCCGGAGCTCGCCGCCGAGTTCACCCGCCGCATGGCAGGCGAGCTGCCGGCCAACTTCGTCGCCGAGATGGACAAGTTCATCGCCAAGGTCCAGGCGGAGATGCCGAACATCGCCTCCCGCAAGGCCTCGCAGAACGCCATCGAGGCCATGGGGCCGCTGCTGCCGGAAATGTTCGGCGGTTCCGCAGACCTGACCGGTTCCAACCTGACCAACTGGTCCGGTACCGTCAAGGTCAACCATGACAACGCCAACGGCAACTACATCTCTTGGGGCGTGCGCGAGTTCGGCATGGCCCACATGATCAACGGCATGGTCCTGCACGGCGGCTTCAAGGTCTACGGCGGCACCTTCCTGATGTTCATGGAGTTCATGCGCAACGCCCTGCGCATGTCCGCCCTGATGAAGATCCCGACCATCTACGTCTACACCCACGACTCCATCGGTCTGGGCGAGGACGGCCCGACCCACCAGCCGGTCGAGCAGATCGCCACCATGCGCATGATCCCGCGCTTCCACACCTGGCGTGCCTGCGACGCGATCGAATCCGCCGTGTCCTGGAAGATGGCCATGCTGCGCAAGGATGGCCCCACCGCGCTGATCTTCTCCCGCCAGAACCTCAAGCCGATGGCGCGCACCCCCGAGCAGGTCAAGCTGATCGAGAAGGGCGGCTACGTACTCAAGGACAGCGCCGGCAAGCCGGACCTGATCATCATCGCCACCGGCTCCGAGGTGGAGCTGGCGATGAACGCCGCCGAGGCGCTGGAGGGCAAGGGCAAGAAGATCCGCGTCGTCTCCATGCCGTCCACCTGCGTGTTCGACACCCAGGACAAGGCCTATCGTGACTCCGTGCTGATCCCGGGCGTCAAGCGCGTGGCCGTCGAGGCCGGCGTGACTGCCTTCTGGGCCAAGTACGTCGGTCTGGATGGCGCCGTGGTCGGCATCGACACCTTCGGCGAATCCGCGCCGGCGGGCGAGCTGTTCAAGCAGTTCGGCTTCACCGTCGAGAACGTGGTCAAGACCTGCGAGTCCGTGCTGGCCTGAGCCAGCCGTACCGAACGGGACGGCGGCCGAGCATCGCCGTCCCGCGACAAAATTCCAATGATCCGTCACAGGAGCAAGTAAAAATGGCAATCCGCGTTGGTATCAACGGCTTCGGCCGCATCGGTCGCATGGTGTTCCGTGCCGCTGCCCAGGACTTCCCGGAAATCGAAATCGTCGCGATCAACGACCTGCTCGAGCCGGACTACCTGGCCTACATGCTCAAGCATGACTCCGTGCACGGCCGCTTCAAGGGCGACGTCTCCGTCGAAGGCAACTACATGGTCGTCAACGGCAAGAAGATCCGCCTGACCGCCGAGCGTGATCCGGCCAACCTGAAGTGGGACGAGGTCGGCGTCGACGTGGTCGTCGAGTCCACCGGCTTCTTCCTGACCGAAGAGTCCTGCCAGGCTCACATCAAGGCCGGCGCCAAGAAGGTGGTCCAGTCTGCCCCGTCCAAGGACGCCACCCCGATGTTCGTCTACGGCGTGAACCACACCACCTACGCCGGCCAGGCCATCATCTCCGCCGCCTCCTGCACCACCAACGGCCTGGCGCCGATGGCCAAGGTGCTGAACGACAAGTTCGGCATCAAGCGTGGCCTGATGACCACCGTGCACGCCGCCACCGCCACCCAGAAGACCGTCGACGGTCCGTCCTCCAAGGACTGGCGCGGCGGCCGCGGCATCCTGGAGAACATCATCCCGTCCTCCACCGGTGCCGCCAAGGCCGTGGGCGTGGTGCTGCCGGAGCTCAAGGGCAAGCTGACCGGTATGGCCTTCCGCGTTCCGACCTCTGACGTGTCTGTTGTTGACCTGACCGTCGAGCTGAACAAGGAAGCCACCTACGCTGACATCTGTGCCGCCATGAAGGCCGCCTCCGAAGGCGAACTGAAGGGCGTGCTGGGCTACACTGAGGACGCGGTCGTCTCCACCGACTTCCGCGGCGTGAGCGCCCCGTCCGTGTTCGACGCCACCGCCGGCATCATGCTCGACCCGACCTTCGTCAAGCTGGTCGCCTGGTACGACAACGAGTACGGCTACACCTGCAACCTGATGCGCATGGTTCGCCATATCGCTCAGTAATCCGCAGGGATGAAGAGGGGGAGCGTGCTCCCCCTTTTTTCCATCCCGGGAGCCATCGGTTAAGCCCTGTGGGCTTAACCGATTGTTTCCACGTCTTTGCCCGTATTAAGGAGAACGACATGTCCGTCATCAAGATGACCGATCTCGATCTGGCCGGTAAGCGCGTCCTGATCCGCGCCGACCTCAACGTCCCCGTCAAGGATGGCAAGGTCACCTCGGATGTCCGCATCCGCGCCACCCTGCCGACCATCGAGCACGCGCTGAAGGCTGGCGCCAAGGTCATGGTCATGTCGCACCTGGGCCGTCCGACCGAGGGCGAGTACAGCGAGGAGAACTCCACCAAGCCGGTCGCCGAGCACATGAGCAAGCTGCTGGGCAAGCCGGTGCGTCTGGTCAAGGACTACCTTGACGGCGTCGAAGTCGGCGCGGGCGAGGTCGTGCTGTTCGAGAACGTCCGCTTCAACGTGGGCGAGAAGAAAAACGCCGACGATCTGGCCAAGAAATACGCCGCCCTGTGCGACGTGTTCGTGATGGACGCCTTCGGCACCGCCCACCGCGCCGAGGCCTCCACCCATGGCGTGGCCAAGTACGCCCCGATTGCCTGCGCCGGTCCGCTGCTGGCGGCTGAACTCGAGGCCCTGGGCAAGGCCCTGCAGGCCCCGGCCCGTCCGCTGGCCGCGATCGTCGCCGGCTCCAAGGTCTCCACCAAGCTGACCATCCTCGACTCCATGTCCGAGAAGGTCGACAACCTGATCGTCGGCGGAGGCATCGCCAACACCTTCATGCTGGCCGCCGGCCTGCCGATCGGCAAATCGCTGGCCGAGCCGGACCTGGTTGCCGAGGCCAAGAAGATCATGGACAAGATGGCCGCCCGTGGCGCCACCGTGCCGGTCCCGGTCGACGTGGTCTGCGCCAAGGAGTTCTCTCCCACCGCCGAGGCCACCGTCAAGGATGTCAAGGATGTGGCCGCTGACGACATGATCCTCGACATCGGTCCCAAGACCGCGCAGATGCTGGCCGACAGCCTCAAGGCCGCCGGCACCATCGTCTGGAACGGCCCGGTCGGCGTGTTCGAGTTCGACCAGTTCGGCAACGGCACCAAGACCCTGGCCATGGCGATCGCTGAATCCAAGGCCTTCTCCATCGCCGGTGGCGGCGACACCCTGGCGGCGGTCGACAAGTACGGCATCGCCGACAAGGTCAGCTACATCTCCACCGGTGGCGGCGCCTTCCTCGAATTCCTCGAGGGCAAGGTCCTGCCGGCGGTCGCGATCCTGGAAGAGCGCGCCAAGGGTTGATCCCTGATTTCTGGCCAAGGATGGCCTTCACTCCCTGTTTGAGAGTTGTATACGCGTGAAGCGACGCACCAAGATTGTTGCCACCCTGGGGCCGTCCACCGACAGCCCCAAGGTCATTGAAGACCTCATCCGCAATGGCGTGGATGTGGTTCGCCTGAACTTCTCCCACGGCCAGCCCGAAGACCACATGAATCGCGCCCGCATGGTGCGCGAGAGCGCGGCCAAGCTGGGCCGTCATGTCGCCATCCTCGGCGACCTGCAGGGACCGAAGATCCGCATCGACCGTTTCAAGGAAGGAAAGATCTTTCTCGAGGACGGTGCCCCCTTCATCTTCGATGCCGCCCTGGGCAAAGATGATGGCGATCAGGAGCGCGTGGGCCTGACCTACAAGCAGCTCGTGGACGACGTGCGCGAGGGCGACACCCTGTTGCTGGATGACGGCCGCCTGGTGTTTACCGTCGACCGTGTCACCGGCAGCGAAATCCACTGCACCACGGTGGTCGGCGGCGTGTTGTCCAACAACAAGGGTATCAACCGCCAGGGCGGTGGCCTGTCCGCCCCCGCCATCACCGCCAAGGATCGCGCCGACATCAAGACCGCCGCCGAGATCGGCGTCGACTACATCGCCGTCTCCTTCCCGCGCAGCGCGGCCGACCTGCACGAGGCGCGCAGCCTGCTGAAGGCGGCCGGTTCCGAGGCCAGCATCGTGGCCAAGGTCGAGCGCGCCGAGGCCGTGCAGTGCATCGACGAGATCATCGAGGCGAGCGACGCGATCATGATCGCGCGCGGCGACCTCGGCGTGGAGATCGGCGACGCCGAACTTCCGGCCGTGCAGAAGGCCTTCATCCGCAAGGCGCGCGAGGCCAAGCGTGCGGTCATCACCGCCACGCAGATGATGGAGACCATGATCACCAACCCGATCCCGACCCGGGCGGAGGTGTTCGACGTCGCCAACGCGGTGCTGGATGGCACCGATGCGGTGATGCTCTCCGGCGAGACCGCCTCGGGCAAATACCCCGCGAAGGTCGTGGCCACCATGGCGCACATCTGCGCCCGCGCGGAAAGCCAGATCCAGGCAAAGATGAGCGTTCCGCCGCTCGACACCCGCTTCGAACGCGTGGACGAGACCATTGCCATGTCGGCCATGTACGCCGCCAACCACATGGCCGTGCGCGCCCTGGTGTCCCTGACCGAGTCGGGCTCCACCGCCCTGTGGATGTCGCGCGTGAACTCCGCCATCCCGATCTACGCCTTCACCCGCCACGAGCCGACCGCGCGCCGCGCTGCGCTCTACCGCGGGGTGGTGCCGATTCACTTCCCCTACGACACCACCGATCATGCCGAGGTCAACCGCATGGTGGTGGCCGAGCTGCGCCGCCGCGAGATGCTCGAGGACGGCGACCTGGTCATCATCACCAAGGGTGACCTGATGGGCGAAATGGGCGGCACGAATGCGATGAAGATCGTGCGCGTTGGCGAGGTCATCCGTCCCGGTACTGAATGAGGTCAAGGGGAGGTGCCTAGTGTGCTTCCCCACAGGCTTGCGATACACTCGAGCGGATGCGCCGCTCGGCAACGATTTCACTCCACTTGAACCCCTAACAGGAGAACGCACATGGCACTGATCTCCCTGCGTCAGCTGCTGGACCATGCCGCCGAGAACGGCTACGGCATGCCGGCCTTCAACGTCAACAACATGGAGCAGATCCACGCGATCATGCAGGCCGCCGACAAGGTCGACAGCCCGGTGATCCTGCAAGGCTCCGCCGGTGCGCGCTCCTACGCGGGCGAACCGTTCCTGCGCCACCTGGTGGCCGCCGCCGTTGAAATGTACCCGCACATCCCGGTCGTCATGCACCAGGACCACGGTTCCGACCTCGGCGTGTGCCTGCGCGCCATCCAGTCCGGCTTCAGCTCCGTGATGATGGACGGTTCCCTGATGGCCGACATGAAGACCCCGGCTTCCTACGAGTACAACGCCGGCATCACCCGCAAGGTTGTCGAGATGGCCCACACCGGCGGTGTGTCCGTCGAGGGTGAGCTGGGCTGCCTGGGCTCCCTCGAGACCGGCAAGATGGGCGAGGAAGACGGCCACGGCGCGGAAGGCGAGCTGGATCACTCCATGCTGCTGACCGATCCGGAAGAGGCTGCCCAGTTCGTGCGTGACACCGACGTCGACGCCCTGGCGATCGCCATCGGTACCTCCCACGGCGCCTACAAGTTCACCCAGAAGCCCACCGGCAAGGTCCTGCGCATCGACCGCGTCAAGGAAATCCATGCCCGCATCCCGGGCGTGCACCTGGTCATGCACGGCTCGTCCTCCGTACCGGAAGACTGGCTGGCCATCATCAACAACTACGGCGGCGACATGGGCCAGACCTATGGCGTGCCGGTAGACGAAATCGTCGAGGGCATCAAGCACGGCGTGCGCAAGGTGAACATCGACACCGACCTGCGCATGGCCTCCACCGGTGCCATCCGCAAGCACCTGCACGACAACCCGTCCAACTTCGACCCGCGCAAGTTCCTGAAGGAATCCACCAAGGCGATGGCCGGCATCTGCCAGGCCCGCTTCGAGGCCTTCGGTTCCGCGGGCATGGCCTCCAAGATCAAGCCGATCTCCCTGGACGACATGCGCAAGCGTTACGAGTCCGGCTCGCTCAAGCAGCAGGTCAAGTAATCGCCTGGCGATTGCACCCCCTTCAGAAAGCGGCCTCCGGGCCGCTTTTTTTTGTGCCCGGGTCTCGGGAATCCGCTGCACGGAGATGGGGCAGCCATCCCGGCAAGGGGCGGCCTCCGCCCCATCTCTGTGCAGAGGGACGGTTGTCGATCCGCGCACGGCGGCCTTGGGGGGGCAGCCGGAGAATGGTCCAAGAGTTGCAAGCAAATTTGTAACGGGAGGACCGCCGATGGACAGCAACACGATGCAAAAACTGGCGCGCTTCAAGATCATGGCGCGCCGCCTGGGGGGCTTCAATGTGGACATCTTCCGCATGGCCCAGGAGCCGTCACATGCGCGTGAGATGCTTCAGCGCGCGCAGGAGGTCGAGAGCGAGAACCTGATCTTGCTGGCGATGGAGCTCTACGAGGCGCTGGGTCTGCTGGAGGAGACGCAGCCCAAGGCCTCGGCGAAGGAGCCGCTGGCGGCCAGGGATGCGGGGACGGGCAAGGATGGTGGCCGCTATGTCTTCGGGGCCCGCGGATAGGCGGGTCAGTTCCGGGCGGAGGGCGGGGTGGTCAGGTGCCGGTATTCCCTGTGCAGCAGGATCAGCACCCAGCTCCACAGGACGCAGCCGCCGATCACCAGCCAGCCGAGATCCACGACCCCGATGCCGTGCGCGGCCAGGGCCGTGGCGCCGATGATGATCAGCGACCCCAGCGCCTTGAACATCCGGTAGCCGAACATGTCGATCCAGGCCTTTGCCTGCGCCATCAGGCTGGGCTCGACCGGGATGTAGAGCAGCTCCTTGGCCGCGCGGTTGATCGAGTAGGACAGCCCGCGGTCGCTGATCTTCATGATCGCCGCAGGGATGAGGCTGGGGGCTACCATGAAACCCGCTGTGGCGGCGGTCATGGCGAGGGGCTGGACCAGCAGCCCGGCAAGGACGCCAACGCCGTGCAGGATCAGCGGGGTGAGGATGAGGTTCACCCCGATCGACACGCCGCTGAGGATGCTGAAGAACAGCGACAGGGCGGCGGTGCGGGCCTCGCGCTCGGGATAGGTCGCCTCGATGATCTGCAGGAACTGGTATTCGATCAGCGGTGAGAGGACCTGCGCGAGCAGCAGGGCCGCGGCGATGAGGAGGAGGTAGCGACGGTTGGCGATCAGGCGCCAGCCCCCGAGCTTCGCCGCCGCAGGCACGGGGAGTTCCTCCTTGCGCTCGAGCAGGCCGCGCCGCTCGATGGTGCGCGTGAGGGCAAGAATGAGCAGGACCAGGCCGGCGGCGACCAGCATCAGGTCCGGGGTCTGCAGGGGGGTGTGGCTGATGAGCAGGGCGGCCAGGCCGCCGCCGGCGACGCCGCCGAGCAGGCCGCCGGTGCCCACGAAGCCGAACCAGCGGCGCCCCTCGTCGGTGCGGTAGCTGCCGTCGGCCAGGCTCCAGAACTGCTCCACCAGCACCACGCCGAAGATGTCGACGAAGATATAGAACGCCACCGCCATCGTCGCCGTGGGGGCCGTGGCGAGCAGGCGGAATCCCACCAGGATGGCGACGAAGACCAGGCAGCTCGCCAGCACCACGTTCACCCGCCCAAAGCGCGCGAGCACCTTGCGGTAGAGGGCGACCGTCAGCAGCAGGGCGGCCGCCGAACCCAGCCAGACGTAGGGCAGGGCCTCCGCGCCCAGTCCCTCGATCAGCAGCGATCGGCTCGCCGGCTTGAGCTGGTAGAGGGCGGTGATGATGAGGAAGAAATCCAGCGCCAGGATCAGCGAGCGCAGCAATTCGCCCTTGAACGGGCGCGGGGGGGGGGCGGCATCAAAGGCTTGGCCTGTCGTCATTTTGGTGTATCCTCCCGCCACCGTGTGTTCCCAAGGATGATCGATCTCCGCCGCCCCTCAAGGCCCACGGAGTGACAGGAGTCCCGCCCCGCCCGGGCAAAAATGCCGTGCGGATCCGCGTCAACCTGTATCGAAGCATCCCGACACATGCCTATCAAAGCCTTATTCCTCGGTCTATGCCTGGGATTGTCCTCGACCGTTCTTGCCGCCCAGGCGGCCTATCCCGAACTCGAGCAATCCTACGATTCCCGCCTGCACGACAGGCTCGAGTCCAAGCTGCAGCAGCTTGGGCTGCTGCAGGCCGCTCTCGAGAAGCGGCTCTCGGTCGCGGTGGCCGACATCACCGACCTTGCCCACCCCCGCTTTGCCGCGATCAACCCCAACCACATGGCCTACGCGGCCAGCCTGCCCAAGATCGCGATCCTGCTCGGCGCCTTCGCCCGCGTTGAGGCCGGTGAGATGCAGCTCGACCCGCCGACCCGCGACAGCCTCACGCGCATGATCCGCGTGTCCTCCAACCGCGACGCCTCCGAGATGCTGGAGCGCGTCGGCACCCGCTACCTTGCGGACCTGCTGCAGTCGCCGAATTACCGCCTGTACGATCCCGCCCGCAACGGGGGGCTGTGGGCCGGCAAGCCCTATGGCAAGGAAGGCGCGACCCTGCGCGACCCGCTGCACAACCTCTCCCACGGCGCGACCGCGCTGCAGGTGGCGCGCTTCTACTACCTGCTGGAGACCGGCCAGCTCGTCTCGGCGGGGCTGACCCGCGAGATGAAGGCCATCCTCGGCGATCCTGCCCTGCACCACAAGTTCGTCGGCGGCCTGCAGGCCGTCCATCCGGAGGCCCGCCTGTACCGCAAGTCCGGCACCTGGAAGAACTGGCATGCCGACAGTGCCATTGTCGAGCGCGACGGACGGCGCTACATCGCCGTGGCCCTGGCCGAGGACGCGCAGGGCGAGTCATGGCTGCGCCGCCTGATCGTCGGGCTCGACGAGGCCGTGGCCGAGAGTGCCCCCCTCCGCATGGCGCAGCTCAAGTAACTGCTGCAGGCGGGTGCCCAGGGTCTGGTGGGCGACCGCCGAGTTCTTGCGCAGCACGTTCGAGGTCACTACCACCATGTAGTGCAGCCGGCGCCCCTCGGCCGGGTGCTCGACGATGGCGACCGAGTTGAGCAGGTTCTCCACGTTGCCCTGGTACTTGCGGCAGACGAAGCCCGGTTCCGGTCGGCAGCGGAAGAACGATCCAGACTTGAAGTACACGGCGGCATCCAGCAGTGCGGGCGAGGAGGCGTAGCGGATGCGCCGCTGTGTCATGTACAGCAGGCGCTTGATCTCGCGGCTGGTCCAGGTGTCCACGATCCGCCCTTCCTCCAGGCGCAGCAGCCAGGTCATCAGCTCGCGAGGGGTGGCCGTGCTGGTGGTGCCTGGCACTCGCGCCTTGCCGGTCGCGGTGAAGAACCCGCCCTGGCGCAGCCGTTCCGGATCCAGGCCGTTGCGCCGGATTCCCTCGCCGAGGGCCTTGAGCATCAGGGCCGAGAGCTCGGCCTTCGGCGTTTCGCGCAGGAAGGCGACAGCGCGCTCGGGGGCGACGGGATAGTCGCGGCCGAAGCGCTCGAGCAGGATCAGCTCCCGCACCACCATCGCCCCCGCAGCATTCGAGCTCGCCGAGAGCATCCAGTCGAGATAGGTCCACAGGCTGGCCGCGTCCCCCTGCTGGAGCGGGCGGTGGGTGAACTGGTGGCCGTCCCAGAAGGGGACGGTGTGGCTGTCGTGCACGATGAATCCGTCGGCCACCACGCGCGCCTCGCGCAGCACGCGTTCGCGGGCGGCGATGCCGTCCGGGTAGAGATCGGCAAGGCGTTGGAACAGGGCGGTGGCCACCATGAGCTTGCCCACGCTGCCCGGGTTGAAGGGCTGGTCGGCGCGGTGCTCGGCGTAGACGGGGCGGGCGGGGTCGGACAGGTCCAGCACGGCGATGCCGTAGCGCTCGGCATCCTCCCCGAGCAGTTCCGTCACCTGCCGGGTGAACTCGGGGTCGGGTTCCGGCAGGTCCAGCGCGCCTCCGGCCAGGCGCAGATCCACCGCCGCCATGGGCAGGCGCGCCCCCTTCGGTTGCACCAGCCCGCGGGCCTTGCCCTCCAGCACCAGGCGGTAGCCTTCCAGCCGCGCGATGCCGGTGTAACCGTCGCCGTCCAGCGGATAGGCGGAGGCGACCGCGGGGATGAGCAGCAGGGCGAGGGCGGGCGGGCGGATCATGGCTGTCCTCCGAGGCTCACCATCCGGCCCTCGCGCTCGCGCAGGGGGCGGTCCAGCTCAAGCAGAAAACGGTTACGGTGCGCCTCAGGGCTCTGCTGGTAGGGGCGGATCTGGAACAGGGCGAGCCGCCCTTCGATAAAGCCGAATTCGACGTCCGCCGGCAGAGGGCCCCCTTCCGCATCGTGCAGGGGGAAGCGCGCCGGCAGCTGGTTGCCCAGCTGGCGCAGGGCCTCCAGCTCGGCGGGCTGCAGCACCCCGCCGCCCACAATCGGCCGTCGTTCGATCCCGCCGCCGGGGGGCAGCACGCGGCGGGTCGTGGCAGTCGCCTCGGCCAGCAGGCGGGCCTTCCCGGTCTCGGCGTCCAGCAGCCATTCCTCGGCCCCCTCGCCCGACACGGCCCCGCCGACGCCCTCGCTTGCCGCGACGCGGTACTGGGCCATGTCGCCGGTTTCAGGGTCCATGGTCAGCATCACCCCCGACTTCGCCACCGGCACGGCCCGTTGCAGCAGGACCGAGACATACACGTGTTCGGGATCCTCCATGCGCATCTGGCGCCAGGCGAAGGCGCGCTCGGCGAAGGGGGAGGCCCACACCCGCCGGATGGCCTGCAGGATGGCGTCGAAGCCGACCACGTTGGGTACGGTGAGGTTGAGGCCCGCGCCGGAGAAGCCCGGCAGGTCCTCGACATTGGTGTCGCTGCGCACGAACACCGCGACCCGCTCGGCGTCGCCGAACACGGCGGTCATGGCGTCGCGCAGGGTAGCGCGCCATGCAGGTCCGGGGTCGGCGGACTCGATCCAGCTGCGCAGGCGCTCGCGCAGCGCTGCGGCCTCCGCCTCGCGCCCGGGGGGCGGCAGGTCCGCGAGGCGGCGGTACTCGTCGCGCATCCAGTCGAAGGCGCTGCGGCCGGTGCCGGGCATGGGCTGGTCGAGCAGGGCGCGGAAGGCGCCGAAGGGCAGGACCACCCCCTCGGCCACCGCCTCGGGGTAGAGGGCCTTGAGTTCGCCCAGCTTGGCGGCCTTGGGGCCGGCCACCCGGCCCTCATCGTCGGCGCGCAGCCGCTCCAGCGGGATGGGGTCGCGCTGCGCGAGGTTCAGCCTCGCAAGGTCGGCGCGCAGCCGCTCGGGGGCGCGGACCTCGCCAGCGAGCTTGGCGTCCCACTGCGGACCATCCTCCGCCAGCAGCACGCGTCCTCCCGGGCTTGATGCCAGCAGCACGCGCTGGCCCTCGTGGGCCTGCAGCAGGGGGAGGAGGGCGGTGTCGACGACCACGTTCGGGATGCCGAGGTTGCCGGCCAGGATCTGCACGTGCGAGAGGGCATTGCCTTCCTCGCGGGTCAGGATGCCGGCCACCGGCGGCAGTTCTTCGGTCGTCTCCGGCAGCAGGACGATGTCCTCCGGGCGGGGGGCAGCGAGCGTGAGGCGCAGCACCCCGCGCGCAAGCCCGGGGTTGAGGCTGCGCAGGCCGGCGCCGATGGCCTGGCCGAAGATGGAATGCTCGATGCCCGCCTGGGCATTGGCCTCGCGCAGCAGGCCGTCGAGCAGGGCGGAATAGATGAGCAGCGGGCTGGAGCGCAGGCGGTCCGGGATGAACTGGCCTGCCATCGGCTCGATCGTGGTGAGATGCTCGATGACTTCGCCGAAGTGGAAGGTCAGTTCGCGCCCGGCCCAGTGCGGCACGCGGTCGAGGTGGCGCAGCTCGCGCCGGTAGGCCCCGAGCGGGATGGTCGCGCTCCCCAGCCGGGCGAGGGTATCGATGATCTCCTGCCGTTCCCGCGCGGTGAGCAGCCCCGTGCCGTACAGCGCGTCGCCAATCTGCCCCAGCCAGGCGAGGCGCCTGGCGGGCGCGGCATGCGGCTGGCCGCGCAGCAGCTCGAGGCCGGCGGTGAAGGCCTCGTTCTCGACATCGATGCCGAGGTCCAGCATGGCCACTCGCTGGCGCGGCCCGAGTGCGGGGAGCCCCTCGCGCAGCTCCACCAGCAGGGCGGCCGATGCGGCGAGGCGTCCTTCGGCATCCGTCATGGTGGGCCACCGCTCCGCCCACCGGTGCAGGCGTGCGGCAAGGGGCTGACGGCCCAGGCCGGCGGCGGCCTGGCGCAGGGCGCCACCGAGATCGCGAGGGCCGAACAGGTTGTCGATGGCCTGAGCCAGGATTTCGAACTCGGGCTCGGTCCGCTGCCCGGTGCGGGCATGGGCGCGTACCCGTTCCGCATCGCCCGCATCCGGCAGGGCGTGAATCTTGTTGCGCAGCGGCTGAAACGTGGGGTCCAGTTCGGCGAGGCTGGTGGAGAGGTCGTGGATGCGGGGGAGGGTGTCCCGCTCGGCGGGTCTTGGCAGCAGCAGGGCGGCCTGGCGCAGGAGCAGCAGGTCCCGGTCCCGCGCGCCGTGGCGGGCCAGTTCGAGCAGGATGGCCTGTGCGGCGGCCAGCTCGTCCTCGACCTGGAGGGCCCCCCGGTAGTGGCGTGCCTGGCGCAGGATCCAGCCGTCGTCCGCGGCCACCAGCCAGCGTTCGAGCAGGATGCCCTTGAGTCTTGTCCGGGACGCGGGGGATGCGATCTCCACCGGATCGAGCGCGGCAAGGACGGTCCCGACCAGGTAGCCGGCCGCCTGCAGGAGGCGTGCCCGCTCGTTCAGCTCGCCGTGCTGGATGCCCCCGCCGTGTGGCGCGCAGGCATAGGGTCCGGGGGGCAGGATGGCGCCGTCCTTGCAAAACCAGCGGATGCGCTCGAATGGCCCGCGTGGCGATGCCTTCATCTCATGGATCCAGCGCGCCATCTCGGCCGGACCGGGGCCGTCCTCTGCCCGAAGTGGCTGCGGGATAAGCAGCAGGGCCAGCAGCATGGGGCCCACCAGGTGGCGGACAAGGGCGTGCATCTTCATGGGGCGCCTCGTGGTGCGGCTTGGCGCATGTCGTCAGGATGGACTCAGGGAGAGTATGGACGATGCCGCGGCATCCTGCCGCGCCCGGGGCTCAGCAGGCGAGGGGCAGGCGCAGGAGCGCTTGAGCGGCCGCACGGTCGGCCCCATACGGCAGGGTGAAGAGGGGGGCGCCGGTCCACAGGCGCAGGTCGGCGAGGTTGTCCATGCCGCGCGGCCGTTCCGGCTCGAGCTGGTTGAGAACGACCCCGGCGAGCTTGAGACCGTAGTGGGTGATGGCGTGGATGCCGAGCAGGGCCTGGTTGATGGCGCCCAGGCGATCAGGCACGACCAGCAGTACCGGCAGGTCGAGCGCGGCGGCGAGGTCGGCGTTGAGGGCGTCTTCGGCCAGCGGGGCGAACAGCCCGCCGGCGCCCTCGACGACCCGCAGGTCGGCGTCCTCCGGCATGGCACAGGCCGCGGCCAGTTCGTCGAGGAACAGCTTCCGCTTCATGCGCCGCGCGGCGCGCGGGGGGCTCAAGGGTTCGCGCAGGGGGTACGGGCAGACGGCTTCGAGCGCCTCCCAGCCGCCGGCGGCCCGGCGCAGGGCCTCGGCATCCTGCGGCACCAGCCGGCCGTCGATCTCAGGGCAGCCGGACTCGGCCGGCTTGCGCACCGCCACTTTGCAGCCCTGGGCGGTCAGGGCCTCGACCAGGCACGCGGCGACGAAGGTCTTGCCCGCACCGGTGTCGGTCGCGGTGATGAACAGGCCGGTCGCCATCAGCCGCTGAGGGCCTCGAAGCGTCCGCTCTGCGGGTTCCAGGCCTGCAGCACGCCGCGCGCCATGTCGAAGTGCCAGCCGTGCAGCTTGAGCTTCCCCGCCTCGACCCGCGCCTTCACCATCGGGAAGGTCATGAGGTTGTCGAGTGAGGCGAGGATGGAGTCCTTCTCGCATTCCAGGGCCAGGCGGTCCATGTCGGCCTCCGGGTAATCCGCGCGCGCGCGCTCATAGGCCGGGCGGGCCAGGGCCAGCCAGCGGCCGACCAGGCTCGGGCTGTCGATGCGGGCATCGGCGGGGCGTTCGCACAGGGCGCGGATGCCGCCGCACTGGGAGTGGCCGTTGATGATGATGTGTTCGACCTCGAGCACGTTCACTGCGTATTCGATGGCCGCGCTCACGCCGTGCTGGCCGGTGTTGGTTTCGTACGGAGGGACGATGTTGGCGACGTTGCGGATGATGAACAGGTCGCCCGGCTGGGTGCCGAACACGATGGCTGGGTCGACGCGCGAATCGGAACAGGCGAGGAACAGCACGCGTGGGTGCTGGCCTTCGCGCACCAGGGCCTGGTAATACGGGTCCTTGCGCTCAAAGTGCTCGCGGTGGAAGTGCTTGAAGCCCTCCACCAGCTTGTCGATCGGGGCGTGGTGGTCACACATGGTGGGTTCCTTACGCGGTCAGGCGCTGCAGGGCCTCGCGGTACTTGCTTGCTGTGCGCTCGACGATCTCGGGGGGAAGTTCCGGGCCCGGCGGTGTTTTGTCCCAGTCCAGGGTCTCCAGCCAGTCGCGCACGAACTGCTTGTCGAAGCTGTCCGGGCTTTGGCCTGGGGCGTAGCTATCAAGAGGCCAGAAGCGCGAGGAATCGGGGGTGAGCACCTCGTCGATCAGGTGCAGGGTGCCGTGCTCGTCGATGCCGAACTCGAACTTGGTATCGGCGATGATGATGCCGCGCTGCAGGGCATAGTCGGCCGCCTCCTTGTAGATGCGCAGGGTCATGTCGCGCACCTGTTCGGCCAGTTCCCGGCCCACCAGCCTGACGGTGGCCTCGAAGTCGATGTTCTCGTCGTGCTCGCCCACGGCGGCCTTGCTGGAGGGGGTGTAGATCGGCTCCGGCAGCTTGTCGGCCAGGCGCAGCCCTGCGGGAAGGGGGATGCCGCACACCTTGCCTGTGGCCTGGTAGTCCTTCCAGCCGGAGCCGATCAGGTAGCCGCGCGCGATGGCCTCGATCGGCAGCGCCTTGAGCTTCTTCACCAGCATGGTGCGCGGGGCGAGCATCGCGCGAAGCTGGGCATCCGGGATCACGTCCTCGAGGGTGAGATCGGTCGCGAGGTGGTTGGGGATCAGCCGCTCGAAGCGCTTGAACCAGAACAGGGCGGTCTGGGTGAGGACCTCGCCCTTGCCCGGGATGGGGGTGGGCAGGATCACGTCGAAGGCGGAGAGGCGGTCGGTGGTGACGATCAGCAGATGCTTGTCATCCACGCCGTAGATGTCGCGCACCTTGCCGCGATGGATCAGGGGGAGGTTCGGGATGTGGGAGTCGAAGAGGGCGGAGGTCATGGCGGCGTCCCAGGCACAGGATGGCCGACATTCTACCCGGATCGGGGGCCGGTGTGTGCTTCGAGCCAGCTCAGCCAGTGCAGGGCGTGCTCGCGGCTGTCCCCGCACATCTCCTCAGCGGGCTTGAGCGAACTGCAGACGGCCGGGCGCTCCGGCCGCCCAAAGATCATGCAGCGGTCCGCCTCGTCGAGCTGGACACAGCGGACCCCGGCGGGCTTGCCGTCAGGCATGCCGGGGATCGGGCTGCTGATGGAGGGGGCGATGCAGCAGGCGGCGCAGTGGGGGCGGCAGTTCATGTCACACGCAGTCCGAAGCCCTGCATCAGGCGCCGGGTGGCAAAGTCCGGCTGGCCGGAGGTGAACAGGGCTACATCGGGACCGGCAGGTTCCGCCCTTTCGGGGAGGGCAGGCACGACCCGCCGCGCCTGGCGGGCGATGGCCTCCGCCGGGTCCAGCCAGTCCACCGGCCAGGGGGCCAGGCGGCGGAATACATTGGCAAGGAAGGGATAGTGGGTGCAGGCCAGCACCACGATATCGGTCCGGCGGCCCTCCGGTTCGACGAAGCAGGGTGCAATCTCGGCCAGTACGGCCTCGTCCGCAATGGGCTCCCCACGGATATAGGCTTCGGCCATGCGGGCCAGATGATCCGAGCCGACGAGGTGCACATGATGGCTCCCAGCGTAGGTCTCGATCAGCTCGCGCGTGTAGGCCCGCCGGATGGTTCCGGGCGTGGCCAGCACGGACACCACGCCGGAGCGCGTGCGCTCCGCGGCAGGCTTGATGGCCGGCACGGTGCCGATGAAACGCGTCCCGGGGAAGGCCGCGCGCAGATCGGCCCCCGCCAGGGTGAAGGCGGTGTTGCAGGCAATGATCACGGCTTCCGGAGCATGGGTTTCGAGTAGCCGTGCGAACAGGCCGAGGATGCGCGCCTTGAGTGGCTCCTCCTCCCAGCCCCCGTACGGAAAGCCGGCGTCATCCGCCACGTAGATGAAGCCACGCTCCGGCATCAGCACCCGCGCCTCGCGCAGCACGGTGAGCCCGCCGATGCCGGAATCGAAGACCAGGATGGGTTTGGGCGCGGCGGTCATGGGGATGATGCTGACCTGCCATTAAACGGACAGGTTAGGGCTGGATCAACGCAACAAGGCATCCAGATGATCCACCGCCTCCGCCCAGTCCGCATCCTGAGCGATGGATTCGCGCAGGAACTGCCTTTGCGACTCGCTCCAGAATGGGGCATCCGCCAGAGTGACATCGTGGGCGAGGGGGCGGTGGTGCGCGATGAAGGCCTCGATCGACTTCGTGTCGTTGGCAAGGCCGAGTTGGGCGAAGAGTTCGCTCAGGGGGTGGAAGCCGTGTTCCATGCGTCACCTCACTTCTGCTTGATGGCCAGGCTTACAGTGTAGTCCTTGCCCTGTTTCACTTTGTCGTAGTTGCCGAACATCTCCACCAGGGTGCGTTTGAAGAACTCGCGCAGGCCGGAGATGGTGACGAGCACGATGCGGCCGCCGGGCTTCAGGCGGGCGCGGGCGTCGTCCAGCATGATGTAGAGCATCTCCTTGCCGACCTTGGCCGGGACGTTGGAGACGATGACATCGAAACGGCGATCTTTGGGAATGTGCGCCAGGCCATTGCTGAGCATGGCCTCGGCGTTCTGGATGCGGTTGAGCTCAATGTTCTTCTTGGTGTACTCCACCGCCACGAAGTCCTTGTCCACCAGGAGCGTTTTGCCTTGTGGAGCGAGGCGGGCGAGGGTGAGGCCCAAAGGGCCATAGCCGCAGCCAAGGTCGAGGATGTCGTCGCTGGGGTTGAGCTCAATCTGACCGTCCTCGAACTGCTTGAGCAAAAGCCAGCTGCCGCTGTCGATCTCACGCGGGGAGAACAGGCCCCAGGTGGTGAGAAAGCGCATCGGCTGACCGGCGAGGGTGGCATCGATCCGGTTGTCCTCGCGCCACTGCTCGATCTGCTGGGCGAGTTGCTTGGGGTCGGTGCTCATGATGTCTTCTTTGCGCAGTCCGCGCACAGGCCGTGAATCTCCAGGCGTGCGCGGGTGGGTTGGAATCCGGTGGGGGCGAGGGCGCGGGCGATGGCGTCGTCCAGCTCGGGGGTCGCCAGCTCATCGACCCGGCCGCAGCGGGTGCAGATCAGCAGGCGGGCTTCGTGCGGCTCGTCCGGGTGGGAGCAGCCGACGAAGGCATTGAGGCTGTCCACGCGGTGGACGAGGCCCTGTTCGAGCAGGAAGTCGAGCGCGCGGTAGACGGTGGGGGGCTTGACCGTGTGGTCCTCGGTGGAGAGCCGGCTGAGGATGTCATAGGCCTTGACCGCTTCGTGGCTGGCCCAGATCAGCTCCAGCACGCGGCGGCGCAAGGGCGTCAGGCGGGCGCCGTGGCTCTGGCACAGGGTTTCCGCCTGGTCCAGGGCGTGGGCCAGGCAGTGGTCATGATGGGTGCAGTGCGACATGCGCCTAGCTTGGCGGATTGGCCGCCAGCGGTAAAGCCTTTGCGCTCAATGCGCGTGGGAGGTATGCGTACCGCCAAGCATCAGCTGGTATTGCAGGAAGACTTGGTTGAACGACTTGCGCACGGCATCAAACCGGCCATCGCCATCCACGTCCTCGGCCACCGGGACGTGCGCGCGGGAGAATTGCAGGCGCAGTTTCTGCCGCGCATCGATGCGCCAGGTGGCCACCGCGCTCCAGCGGTTCATCTCCTCGAATTCGCTGGTCTGGCGCGGGCAGGGCTTGTCCTGGTAGGGCGGCAGGCAGTAGAGCGGCGAGCCGCTGCGCACCGC
Source organism: Pseudomonadota bacterium (assembly GCA_040758295.1). Lineage (GTDB taxonomy): Bacteria > Pseudomonadota > Gammaproteobacteria > Halothiobacillales > Halothiobacillaceae > Thiofaba. The sequence continues at coordinate 17,104 of JBFLVZ010000027.1, read as the reverse complement.
CTCGTGGGTGTGGCCGGCGAGATCGTAGCGCAGGCCGACCTCCCAGCGCGGGGCGATGCCGTAGAGTGCCTGGAGCACGAAGGCGTCCACGTGCAGCTCGCGCGGCATGCCGATGTTCCAGGGCTTGGTGTCGTGGTAGGTCAGGGTCAAATCCTTGCTCTGGTAGTAATACTCGGCCGAGAGCTTGAAGTCCCCCTCGCCCTGCGTGCCTCCGGCATGCCGGTGGTAGCCGAGGTCCAGACCGGCGGTCCAGGTCTCCCCCTCCAGGGCGTGGTCGGCGTCGTTGATGCCGGGGTGGTAGGTGTGCAACTCCTGGTGCTGGCGTCCCTTGATGTAGGACACGCCGCCAAACACGTGATGCCCCTCGGCCGGTTCGAACCCGGACTTGAGGAACGTCGTCCACACCCGCGGCCAATCCTTGTCGCCCTCGAAGGGCACGTCGATGCGCTTGCCCGTGGTGGTGAGGTAGCCCTGCGTCGGGCCGACATAGGCTGCGACCCCTTCGTTGCCGCCCGAGATCGCCTCCACCCCCAGGCGAAGGTCGAAGGGCAGCCTGGGCGACCAGTCGAACTGGAGGCCGTTGCCGCGCAGGCCACCGGCAAACAGCATCTGGTAGGGCAGGGCCTGATCGACGAAGTCCCACTCATGCGGGTGCAGGTTGTTCTGCTGGCCCACGTCGCTGTAGAAGCGTCCGCCCTTGAGCCTAAGCCCGGCAGGCAGGAAGTCCGTGCGCAGCCAGAACTCCTCCAGCTCCCCTGCCGTGCCGTCGGTGGCGAAGCGGAAGGCGCCATCGAGCACCCCCTCCCATTCGGCGCGCAGCCCCAACTCCACCCCGCGCAGGTTCAGCCCGCGATCCAGGCTGCCGCCATGGCTGTGGCCGTCACCGTGGTCGCTGTGGACATTGAAGATGCCGTTGGCGTTCTGGAGGTATTCCGTGCCGCGGCCATCGGCATCATCACCATAGGCCACGGCGTCGATGACGGCCATTGGCGTGACTTTCAGTTCATCTGCAAGCGCAGCTCCAAGGCAAAGGCCACTGACTGCTGCGAGAGCGAAACGTTGGACGATCAACATGACTGCTTATCATTACGTTATAAAGTAACAAAACATGATAACCACTCTCCACGACATGACAAGCACCTTGGCTGGAGGTCTGGAACTGCCCACCTGTTTATAAGAAAAACCGTATATTCGATAAGAAACTTGTCCTGTTCACGACTGTCCCACGCCCTAGAATGGCACGACGAAAACGAACGACGATTCGGGAGGAGAGGGATATGTCAGAACACCATTCAGCCGACCCGCAGCGCCGCGCCTTCCTGCGCGCGGTGGCCAGCGCCGCCGCCCTGGGGACCCTTAGCCTCCCCACCCTGGCCCCCCTGCAGGCCTTCGCCCAAGAGATGGACATGGTGGTGAAGGGGCCGAAGGTGCCCGACATCGCGGCCAAGAAGCTGTCCGATCATGTCTACGTGGTGATCGCGCCGGATGGTTTTCCCAACGCGAAGAACCAGGGGATGATGAGCAACGTCACCTTCGTGGTGACGCAGAAGGGCGTGGTGATCCTCGACTCCGGCGCCTCCGTGCAGATCGGCGAGATGGTCCTGCGCCAGATCCGGAAGGTGACCGACAAGCCGGTCATCGCCGTGTTCAACACCCACTACCACGGTGACCACTGGCTGGGTAACCACGCCTTCGTCGAGGCCTACAAGGACATCCCCATCTACGCCCATCCGCTGACCACCTCGGCGATCAAGACCGGCCAGGGCGAGTACTGGATGCACCTGATGGAGCGCTCCACCGACAACGCCACCCTCGGCACCATCGTCACCCCGCCGAACAAGGACATCAAGCACGGCGACGAATTCAACTACGGCGACGTGACCATCCGCTGCCACCACTACGGCAAGGCGCACACCCCGGCGGACGTCTGCTTCGAGATCGTCGAGGACAGGATCGTCCATGTCGGCGACGTGGCCATGGATCGCCGCATCGCCTTCATGGAAGACGGTTCCTATGTGGGTACCTTCAAGACCTTCGACGCACTGGAAAAGCTCAAGCCCAAGACCTGGCTTCCCGGCCATGGCGAGCCCGGCCCGGACGTGCTGAAACACAACCGCGAGCTGTTCGATGGCATCTACGGCGCCTGTGTCGAAGCGGTCAAGCAGGGCAAGCCGCTGGAGGAGGCCAAGGCCATGGTGCTGGCCGACCCGCGCGTGAAGAAGTGGGCTCCGCAGACCAAGGGCTTCAACGAGAACATCGGCAGCTACACCAGCCTCGCCTACGTGGAGGCCGAACAGGAGAACTTCTGATTCTTCCCGCGCCCTGAATGACGAAACCCCGCCGAGGCGGGGTTTCTTGTTTGCGGGCCGGGAAGGCTCAGGCGGCGAGCATCATCGGCCGCACCACGGGCGGGCGCAGCGGGTTGTAGTCCGCTGGCAGCTCCCCCATGGCGATGAGCTTGGAGCGGCTGACGAGAAAGTCGACCAAGTGGTTGCGCAGGGCGTAGAAGTGCGGGTCATGGTGCATGTCCTGACGCACGCGCGGCCTAGGCAGCGGGTTTTCCACAATCTCGGCGATCTTCGCGTACGGCCCATTCGACATCAGCACGATCTTGTCGGCCAGCAGGATGGCCTCGTCCACGTCGTGGGTGATCATGAACACCGTCTGGTGAGTGGCCGCGCAGATCTTCACCAGTTCGTCCTGGATCACGCCGCGGGTCAGGGCATCCAGCGCGCCAAACGGCTCGTCCATCAGCAGCATCTTCGGCTCGATGGCAAAGGCGCGGGCGATGCCGACGCGCTGCTTCATGCCCCCGGAGAGCTGGCTCGGCTTCTTGTCCACCGCATGCCCGAGGCCCACCAGCTCGATGTATTTCAGGCCATGCTCGCGCACCTTGTCTTTCGGCCACTCGGGCCAGCGCGCCTTGACCGCGAAGGCGACGTTCTCGACCACGCTCAGCCAGGGCATCAGGGCGTGGCTCTGGAACACCACGCCGCGGTCCAGGCTCGGGCCCTTCACCTCCCGCCCGTCCATGAACACGAGGCCTTCGGTGGCCTCGTCCAGGCCGGCGAGCACGTTGAGGATGGTAGACTTGCCGCAGCCGGAGTGGCCGATGATGCAGACGAACTCTCCCTTCTCGAATCCGAAGTGGATGTTCTCGAACACGGTGACGGACTCACCGCCGCTCGGGCTGGGAAAGACCTTCTTCAGGCCTTCGACCTTGAGGAATGGCTGGGTCATGGGAATCACTCCTGGTAGGTCACAAGCTTGGTCAGCACGCCGAACACCATGTCGAGCAGCATGCCGACCACGCCGATCATGACGATGGCAAAGATCACGTTGGACAGGTTGAGGTTGTTCCATTCGTTCCACACGAAGTAGCCGATGCCGGTGCCGCCGACGAGCATCTCGGCGGCCACGATCACAAGCCACGCGATGCCCATCGAGATGCGCATGCCGGTCAGGATGGTGGGCGCGGCGGCGGGCAGGATCACGCTGATCGCGGTCCTGAACGGGTTCACCTCCAGCGTGCGGGCCACGTTCAGCCAGTCCTTCTTCACCGAGGCGACGCCGTGCGCGGTGTTGATCATCATCGGCCAGATGGAGCAGATGAAGATCACGAAGATCGAGGACAGCGAGGCGTCCTTGATCGTGTACAGCGCCAGCGGCATCCAGGCGAGCGGCGAGATTGGCTTCATGATCTGGATGTACGGGTTGAGCGCCTTGTACATCAGTGGCGACATGCCGATGAGGAAACCGAGCGGGATCGCTACCAGAGCGGCCAGCATGAAGCCCGACAGTACCCGGGCCAGCGACCAGGCAAGCTGGATGCCGATGCCCTTGTCGTTGGGGCCGTTGTCGTAGAACGGATTGGCGAGCTGGGATGCGATGGTCTTCCCGACCGTGCCCGGTGAGGGCAGGCCGGAGGCCTGCACCGCCGCCCCGCCCATCAGTGCCGCGTACTCCGGATCGGCATAGCCCGAGCCCGACGCCGGAGCGGCAGGCAGCGTGCCGAGCTGCCAGGCGCCGATGAACACCAGGAAGATGAGCGCGGAGACGATCCAGGCGCGCAGCGAGAGCGAACGTGTCATGTCACACCTTCCTAATGGCGAAGGATTCGACGTATTCCTTCGGCTTGGTCGGGTCGAACACCTTGCCCATGATGGTGTGCTGTCTGGAGTTCGTCTCTGGTACCTCGATCCCCATCTCCTTCAGACGCTTGCGCGCTTCGGTGGCGAGGAAGATCTCCTCGGCAATCTGCTTGTAGTCAATGTCCTGCTTGATGTACCCCCAGCGCTTGAGCTGGGTGAGGATCCACACGCCCATCGACTCCCACGGGAACGGATCGAAATCCACCCGGCCCGGCACGTTTTGCACATTGCCCAGGCCATCGGCGAATTTGCCGGTCATCACCTGTTGCAGCACGGGAATGGGCTGGTTGAGGTAGTTGGCCGGGGCGATGGCCTCGATGATCGCCGCACGGTTTTCCGGCTTGTGCGCATACACCGTGGCATTGGCGATGGCGCGGAACAGCGCGGCGTAGGTGTTGGGCGCCTCCTTGACGAACTTCTCGGTCACGCCGAAGGCGCAGCAGGGGTGGCCCTCCCACAGGTCCTTCGACAGCGTCTGGATGAAGCCCACGCCCTCGAACACCGCGCGCTGGTTGAATGGCTCCGGGCCAAGGAAGCCATCAATGTTGCCCGCGCGCAGGTTGGCCACCATCTCCGGCGGCGCGATCACGGACAGTTGCACATCTTTGTCCGGGTCGATTCCATGCTCGGCCAGGTAGTAGCGCAGCAGCAAGTTGTGGATGGAATAGTCGAACGGGATGCCGAACTTCATGCCCTTCCAGTTCTTCGGATCGCGATTGTCCTTGTGCTTGACGTGCATCGTGATCGCCTGGCCATTCACGTTCTGGATGGTGGCGACATGGGTGGGGTTGGCCTGCGCACCCAGGCCCAGGGTGGCGGCGATCGGCATGGGGGCAAGCATCTGCGAGGCGTCATACTCGCCATTCAGCACCTTGTCGCGAATCAGCGCCCAGCCCGCGGTCTTGATCACTTCGACGTTCAGGCCCTCGCGCTCATAGAAGCCCATCGGCTTGGCCATGATGATCGGCGTGGCGCAGGTGATGGGGATGAAGCCGATCTTGAGGTCTTTCTTCTCCAGCGGACCGCGCTCGGCCGCCAGCGCTTGTGCCGCACCCAGCGGGAACAGGCTGGAGAGCGCCGCCATCGCGGTGCCCGCGCCCACGGCCTTGAGGAAGGCGCGGCGTGTCTCGTCATGCGGGAACAGGGCACGCACCACGGCGGATTCGATCACCCGGTTGAGGGCGGCCTCTTCCTCCTTCGGCTCGTTCAGGCGCGCCTGCTCGGCGTCGTGCTCGGCCTGGCTGTGGTGCTTGCCACAGGAGCAACCGCCCTTGAGGCGGAGGTTGAAGTCGAATGGATTCTTGAAGGCGGACATGGCGGGTCTCCCAGCGTGGATAGGTGTTCGCAGGAGGGATCAATGCAGCCGCCATGCCAGTTCGGCGGGGATGGGGCATTTGCATCCTCACAGGGCACGGAAGGCGGGGTATGCCACTCATTGGGGCGGCTCGGGCGCAGAGTAGGTGCAACCCGCCGCCCCTCAGGGGTGCATCACGCCCGCCGGTGTGCCCCGGAGCGTCCACCAATGGCGGACATTGGCGGACAGTCTCGCCGGGCCCGTCTCTTGCTTAGTCAAGGCAAGAGCCCCGGAGAGAACGCATGAACACCGACCTTGAACACCAAGCCCAGATGGACCTCGCCGAGGACATCGAACTGCTGGTCATCCACGAGGCCGCGCGCAAGCTGGGGCACGCCACGGAGCCCGAGGAGGCCATCCACGCCATCCTGCGGCTGATGTCGCAGATGGTCGGCCTGAACCGAGGCCGGGTGGTGTTGCCGGACGGGGAGGGGAGGATGAGCATCCAGTATGCCTACGGCCTCACCCCGCTGGAGCGACAACGCGGCCAGTACGCGCTGGGCGAGGGCGTGACCGGGCGGGTCATGCGCACCGGGCAGGTGGCGGTGATCCAGGACATCGACGACGAGCCGGTCTACCTCACCCGCGCGGTGGACCGCTCCACCCTGCCGCAGGAGACCGTCGCCTTTCTGGCCGTGCCCATCCTGCATGAAAACGTGCCGATGGGTGTGCTGGCTGCGCACCGCTTGCGCCGCCGCAGGCGCGCCTTTAGCCGCGACGTGACCCTGCTGCGCGTGCTGGCCTCCTTCATCGCCCAGATCCTGCGTCTGAACAAGCTGATCGAGGAGAAGACCGCCCTGCTGGCCGACGAGAACCGCGCCCTCAAGCAGGCCCTCGACCAGCAGGCCGAGGGAACACACGGCATCTTGGGCGAAAGCCCGGCGCTCAAGCAGGCCCTGCGTCAGGCTCTCCACGTCTCGCCCACCCAGGCCACGGTGCTGCTGACCGGCGAATCCGGCACTGGCAAGGAGCGCTTCGCGCGCATGGTGCATCTCACAAGCGCGCGCCGCGATGGTCCGTTCATGGCCATCAACTGCGCCGCCATCCCGGAAAATCTGCTCGAATCCGAGCTGTTCGGCCACGAAAAGGGCGCCTTCACCGGTGCGGTGGCCACCAAAAAGGGTGTGGTGGAGCTCGCCAGCGGCGGCACCCTCTTCCTTGATGAGATCGGCGACCTCGCGCTGGACCTGCAATCCAAGCTGCTGCACGTGCTGGAAAAGCAGCTCATCAAGCGCGTGGGCGGAGTCAAGGACATCCCGGTGGACGTGCGCATCATCGCTGCCACCCACAAGAACCTGCAGCGCGCGGTCAATGAGGGCCGTTTCCGCATCGACCTGTTTTACCGCCTGAACGTGTTCCCCATCCACCTGCCGCCGCTGCGCGACCGCGCGGGCGACGTGCGCCGCCTGGCGCGCCACTTCCTGCAGGAGGCTAGTCAGGAATTCGACCGCAACACCATGTTCGGCCCCGGCGTGCTGGAGCGGCTGGAGGGCTACAACTGGCCGGGCAACATCCGCCAGCTGGAGAATGTGATCAAGCGCGCGGTACTGGTGGCCCAAGGCGGGCAGATCACGGTGGAAGACATCGTCCTCATCCTCAGCCACGAGGCACACATCGGCGAACACCTGGAAGCGGGCGCTGCGCAGCGGATCGAACCCGCAGCCGTCCCTGCACCGCAGGCCGGCACGCCTCAGCCCATGGGGCTTCCGTCCGCGGCCATGCCCATGCGCGGCTACCGATGGGTGCGCGAGGACGAAGCCCAGGACTTGCTCGAAGCCCTGCGCCGCGCTGGCGGCAACAAGACCCGTGCCGCCATGTCACTGGGCATGACCCCGAGGCAGTTCAGGTATCGGATGGTGAAGCTGGGGTTGGGGGAATAAGGAGATGACGCAGGGGAGTTCGGGAAGGCGGATTTAACGCCAGCCGATACCGACGCATTGGTGGAGAGCAGTCAGGTAGGGCGTAATAGCGAAGCGTATTGCGCCGTATGCGGGGAATGTGCCGAAGACCATTCGGCGGGTTACGCTTCGCTAACCCTCCCTACGCGAGCTAACGATCCTCTCCATGCTGGCGGCGCAGAAAAGTTGAAAGCTTTTATGTGTCGCCTGGAGCAGTTTGTTAGAACAGCCTTTTCTTCAGATCTGAAAATGCATTCAGGCCACCCCGATGATCGCTCCCCGTCTTGGGAAGGATAAATGGGTAGCGTTTGTCGCCTCGGAATGACAATTTGTAATGTTTTCCCTCTTCTGAAATCTCAAAGCCAAGCCTTTCCAGCTCTGATCTAATCGTTCCGTTCATCGCCGTATACGATCTAAGCACTTCCTTCAGTGAGGACAGGATCGATTCGCGCTGACCCTCTTGAGTGTTTGCTTCGATCATGTCTTCCAAGACCATTCTTCTCCGTGAGTGCGGCTCTGTCGATCCGACGGCGCTTGAAAGAGCGTCCAGCAAAATGCATAACCGCTCCCCTTGATACAGATCCTTCTCCCTTCCACCAAGGGAAATTGCGCCCCCAATCAAGTTCCGCCCCTGCGCATCATTAGACGCACCGTATTTGAGTCTGTTTACTTCCTGCTCCAATCGCTGAATTTCTTCATTCTTGCTTTCCAGTTCTGTGTCGAACGCGGCAATGTAGTCATCAACCCTGTTTGACCCAGACTCCTTGAGTTCGCGAATTCTCTGCTTTGATTTGAGCTCCTGAATGTGGCTCCATGTGCACTCTCTCTTTGAGCGCTGCGAGAGGAGGGACAGTCGCACCTTACGAGCAATCGCAATCTGCATTTGCTTTGGATCTTCATACTCCTTGTGTGGTAGGAATAGCCACTTTCCAATCCCGTCCGGCCAGTAAATGGCGACGGCACCCCCGTAAGCGTTCTCTCCGAGCACCTCAGGCATGAGGTCAAACGAGAATGCTCTAGTCGGCTCAACTATCACATGCGCCATACCAGACAACCATTGGGACAGCTGGGGGGCGTCTATATGTGGACTGTCATGATTATCTGCACTGACATACACGACCGGCATGATGCACCCTGCATGTGCCGTGATTACGTCTACGGCGAGTGACCGGCCTTCGGCGCTATCGTCTAAGACAATTGGCTTGTCGGATACCGGAAGCCTGCCATCCATTCCTCCGCCAATGTCTCGCATGATCGTCTTTAGAATGTGAGGGCGTTTCCCTTGTTCGATTCTTTCAAGGGGAAGTTCTGAGTCAACACTGAGTTGGATCGAGACCCAGAATTCGTTTGAATCCTTCGCGCCGGCAATCTCTGTTACCCATCTCACAGAGGATTCGTCAATATTTTCATAACGCAATGCGCATAGTCTTTTGCCGTTTTCATGCCTCGCGAACAAGATGGACTCGAACTCCGTCGCCAAATGCCAGTCATCTCCGATATTGCTGGTCTTTCTAAGGCTATTCGCCAATTTTGAATGCGGACTTCCAGCAATCCACACTCTTCCCGCCTCGATCAGATCATCGATGTCTTTGTTTGCATTTAGCGGGAATTGCGTCTTGAAGGTTATCATCTCTGGGCTTCCGTTCTTTTTGTGTTCTGATGTTTGAGCTCTGGCCGTAGCGACTGCAACGAAGGGTTAACCCCTTGTTGTGTATTGCTTGTCCAAAACATTGAGTACAGCTCGACTGTACCACTCTTGCTTGGCGCTCCTTGGGTTGTCTGGATCTAGCTTCTTGATGTGGCAATAGCGCTTTTCTGCCTTAAGTGTCTTCAGTAGGGCGTGATACTTCTTGTTCTGCAGAAAGTCAGAATAGCGTTCTCTGCATGCCTTGGTTAGTGCCGCGTAATTAAGCGGGTACTTATCTTTCAGGTGTTCTTCGGTTAACTGCACCTTTGGGGCACTTGGGTCATTGGTAACCTGTACCTTAATTGCGTCATCCGCCTTTGATTTCATGAATTTTAGTTCGACGTTTACAGAAACGGAATAGTCATCCTTTGGATCGTTGGCGGCCTCAAGTGATGATATGAATGACGCGACCTTTCTTTCTTCTCTGTTTAGCAATACCGCCTCTGCCGGCTGGTGACTCTTCACAAAAGCCAACGGCATGAGATAGAAATTGTACTGAGTGAAGTCAACGCCGAACCAGGTTTGAGCAGCCCTCGCATAGTTCCTGACAGAGGCGCTCCCAACCTCCTGAAGTCGGACTGCAAATAGGGTGCTTTTATTATAAAAGTGGACTGACGAATCCCTGATTTCGCATAGGGCAACGATGTTCTTGTACGCCGCGCTAGGGAGAGCCTTACTATCCGTCATCTTATTGGCAAGATAGTCAAGGCTGTGTGTGAGTGGGTTCCCAGAGCTCGTGACCTTTGTCTTGGCGTACTTGTATGGTTTTCCATTTGGTCGCATGCGCTTTTCGGTAACGTACAATGATCGAATATTATTGTCGTTGTCTTTGAGCCACTTGGCTTTAAGAAGGAGCTCCCAAGCATTGATGGCGAGTATCGAGAAGGTCTCTTCTCGATACTTAAAATCAGGCTTGTTGTAAACCTCTATCGCCGAAATCATTGCGGCGATGCTCTTGTCTAGAAGTTCTTGCGAACGTGCCTTCATGGCTTACTGCTAAACCTCTCTCAATGAGCTAAAGTTTGAATCCAGCAGACGGAAAAAGCTGCGCTTTTTCCGTCTGCTGAAATTATGGGTTAGCCATAGGGTTATTTGAACCAGCGATCGTAGAGAACACCGTGACAACGAGCTGCTATGCAGGAGAAGAACCAAAATGCAGCACCCCACAACAGCAAAAACAAACCAATTGTGGTGCCAATTGCATCGAAGTAGCCGATCTTGTTCACCATGGTGATCCAAGCTGGGACGACGTCACTGAGCTCAAGGCCTGTGTAGCCAGAAATAAGAAATGCCCCTCCTCCAATAATGATGAGTAGCCATGCAGGCATTTCAGCGAATGAGCAGAGATTGCGATTGCGCCAACGCTCAAGAAGTCTCTTCATCATAGGGCGCGATTCCTTGTGTAATGGCTAACGTGAACTATACGATGATGCGCAGCGCTGTATCACATCCGACGGGTTGCCGTATAACATCGCGCAAGGCGGCATAAGGCGTTGTTTTAACGGCAACATATGTGGGTTATTGCTGCGCGGTATTTGAGCAAGCACGGTGCGATGGTGCCGCGTCTGTTTGATGTGTTCTTGGCCCATATCCGGGCCAGGCATAACAATCTGAATACCGTGCTGGCTTGGCGTGTTCAGGGGCATTGCCGCATCTACTTCCATGGCAAACAGCATCCTTGTGAGCTGGGGGCGGTCGGGGTCGTGTGCTGTCTGTGCCCAACGCGCTGTTGGTGAGGATGTTTCAAGCTCAGGGCAAATTCAAGGGCTTGACGCTCGGCAATGCGGTCACGGGGATGGTTGGTTGCGGCAGATGACTATGGGCTCGCGTGGAGGCGGCGCTTCCCATGTCGTCCAATGCCTAAATGATGCTCATGTGTGGCTATGGACGGGGGGCGGAGGCGACGCAATCCATCAACCGTCGTGGCCTGGATCGCCACGGGCCTCTGGCCCTCGCGATGACGATAACAGTGAGTTCGGCCCGAGGTGAGTCCCCCTGCGGGGATGTGTCGCCCTGTAGGAGGCCCGCCCTCGGGCCGATGGCTTTAAGCCGTGATTGGGCGGGGTATCGCGGCGGGGGTGCCTCTCCTACGGGGTGGGCTTGGCCGTGGTGTTGGCGCGGACCTCTTCGTACAGGGCCGCTGCGTTGGCGGCTTCCACGCCGCTCAGGGCGTAGCCTGCCAGCTTGCCGTGCACGAGGAAGTCCATGCGGCAGCTGCCGCCTTGTTCCGTGCCGAGATGCCAGCCGCCGAGGTCCGCCACGCTCAGGTCAGGTGGGCAGATGCTTATGGCAAGGCTGCTGGTCTTGACGCGGATGGCGATCGGGCGGCGTTCGAAGAGGACAGTCTCGCCGCAGAGGGCTGCCGCGACGGTCTCGGCCTGGCGCTTGATCGGTTCGATGTAGAAGTAGCAGCGCCCCTCCACTTCGGCGCAGTCGCCGACGGCAAAGATGTGCGGGTCGCTGCTGCGCATGTCCGCCGGGTCGGCGAGGATGCCGCGGTTCACCGCGAGGCCCGCCTTCTTGGCCAGCTCGATGTTGGGCACGAGGCCCATGGCGGAGATCACGAGGTCGGTTTCGAGCGTTCCTCCATCGGTGAGAGTGGCGCGGTAGCGGTCGCCCTCCCGGTCCAGGGCGGCGAGGCTGGTGCCGGGGCGGAAGTCGACGCCTTGCGGCTGGAGCGCGGCCAGCAGGCGGCTGGCGACCGGCGGGGGCGCGAGACGGCCGAGCAGCTGGTCGCCGAGGTCGAGCAGGGTGACCTGATGTCCGCCTGCGTGCAGGTCTTCGGCGAATTCCACGCCGATCAGGCCCGCGCCGATGAGGGTGACGTGCATGGGGCGCAGGTTGAGCTTCTCCCGCATGCGGCGGTAGCTCACGAGGTCGTTGACCCGCAGGATGTCATCGGCGGCATCGCCCTCGAACAGGCGGCGGCGCTGGCTGGCGCCCAAGGCCAGTACAAGCTCGCCGTACTTCACGTTGCCCTTGGCGGTCAGAAGACGCCTGTCGGCGGGCTTGATGCCGATGACGCGAGTGTTGGCCTGCAGCGTGATGCCGAGCGCCTCGGCCTTGTCGGGGCCGGATTGCTCGACCAGGTCGTCCGCACTACGGCCCTGACCGATGGCCATGGACAGGGCGGGTTTGGGGTAGACGCAGCCGTCGTCGGCGGTGATGAGGGTGATGGGGCGGTCGGGGTCGCGTTCGCGCAGCCGCTCGGCGACGGTCCAGCCGGCGATGCCGCTGCCGACGATGACCACGGCATCCTTACCGCCCAGCTGGCCGCGCGCCCGGCGCGGGCGGGTCTTCGGTCCGCTTGCGGCGCGCTGGGCGGCGTATTCCTCCAAGGTGATGAAGTCCGCCTTGGTGACGCCGCACAGGGGGCAGGACCAGTCGTCGGGGATGTCCTCGAAGCGGGTGCCAGGGGCGAGCCCGCTGTCCGGGTCGCCCTTGGTCTCGTCGTAGATCCAGCCGCAGGTTTTGCAGATCCAGCGTGGGGTGGTCATGGCGGTGATTCCGGGCTAGTTAGGAGAATCCGTCATTGCGAGCGAAGCAATCCAAGCGGCGTATGGATCACCACGTTGCTGCGCTCCTAACGCGAAGCTGGCGCAAGCCCGCGATGACGATGTGGGCGGTGGATTCAGGCCGCCGCCATGGCCTCCAGCTCCTTGCGCAGGTGTTTGATGGCCGGGGTGACGATGGCGACGAAGTAGGCCTCGCGCAGCTTGCGCTGGGCCGGGGCGTCGATCAGGTAGCCGTTGGCGCCGGTGTGCTGCATGGCGGAGTTGGCCGCGCGCAGGGAGAGTTCGGAGCCGAGCAGACGGGCTTCCAGCACGCTGCGCATGAACTCCGGCTCGGGGTTGAACACGTCGTCGCACAGGCCGGCGATGGCCTCGCGGGCGTCCTCCAGTTCCTCGCGCAGCTCGTCCGGGCGGTCGTCCAGGTAGCAGTTGACGTGGCCGAGCTTGGGTTCGACGTCCTCGCACAGCTTGATGCAGCCTTCGATCAACCCGGTCGCCATGCCGGTCTGCAGCAGCACGAAGCCGGCCTTCATCTTCTTCAGGTAGGGCAGGATCGGGTCGCCGAGGACGTGGATCTTGGGCACGAACACGTCCTTGAGGTGCAGCGAGTAGGTGCCGGTGCCTTCCATGCCGGTGAATTTCACCAGCTGCTTCATGGTCAGGCCTTCCCAGTCGGTGTTGACCAGCGCCATCACGTCGCGGGCGTTCTTGCCCTTCACCTTGAAGATGGAGCCGAACCAGTGGCCCGGGCCGAGGTTGGACACCCAGGGCAGGGTGCCGTTGACGATGAAGCCGTCGTCGATCTCCTCGGCCGAGAGCAGCAGCTCCTCGATGCCGGCCATGTACTTCATCGGGTTGGAGAGCGCCGTGCCGCCGAGCGCCTCGCCGCTGGCCAGCAGCGGCAGGACATGCTTCTTGAGGAAGGCGTTGTCTGACATCTCGATGTACCAGCTCACCACGTCCTGCGCCCACAGCATGAAGCCGGTCGACATGCACTCCTGCGAGACGATGTCCATGACCTTGAGGGCGGCCTGCAGGTCGTGGGTGCCGCGACCGTTCTGCGAGGCGAGGTGCTGGCGGAAGGCCCCGGCCTCGCCGAGGGCGCGCAGCACGTCGGCCGGATAATGGCCCCGGTCGATCTTCGCGGTCAGGGGGGTGAGCTTGTCCCGCACGATGTCCCGGATGTGGTTGAACAGCAGTTCACCTTCATGGGGCGCGGACGGGGCTTCGTTCAGGGTTGGGGTCACGGCGGTCATGGCGATCTCCACAATTTGATTTTGAAAAACTCCATCCATGGACTTTTTCAACTCGGTGCGTCGCGGTTCATGCCCGCGACGACCTCCGCGTCCGCATGACTTGCGTCATGCGGCGCGTTGGGGCCTCCATGCCCCAAGAGGTCTCACTTGCCCAGGTCAGAGCAGGGCGCAGTCGAGGGTGACCGGGCGCATCATGGTGTTGGCGACCGGGGACCACTTCTTGGCGTGCTGCAGCAGGGCGTCCAGCTCATCCTTTCCGATCGGGTCGAGGGTGGCGATGTCGAACTTGACGCGGATGGCGGTGAAGCCGAGCGGCTTGTCCTCGGAGAGGTCGCCCGTGCCCCAGACGGCGGTGACGTTGATGTCGCCCTCGATCAGCAGCTCCAGCTTGGTCAGCTTGATGCCGCGCGCGGTGGCATTGGCGTGCACGCCGACGGCCAAGCAGGCGCCGAGAGCGGCGAGCAGGGCTTCAGACGGGTTCGGCGCGGTGTCCTCGCCGAGCAGATGCGGCGGCTCGTCCACCACCACCGGGGCCAGGTCGCGGATGTAGGTCAGGTTGCGGAACTGGCCCTCGCACACGGTCTTGGCCTTGAGGGTGACGACAGCGTTCGGATTGGCCTTGCCCTTCTCGCCGAGCGCGGCGAGGCCGCTCTTGTCGATCTCGCGCAGGGCCTGGCGGATGCAGGAGGGGGCGAGGGGTTCTTCGAAGATGGTGCTCATGGTGTTCTCCAGGATGGTTGGATGCGTTTTGCGTTCGCAGTCCTGGAGGTGCACGGCCCGTGCCATGTTCATGGAAACCCCGTCCTGTCGCGGTTTGTGGGCTGTTTTGGCGGTTGCCGGAAGGCGGGGGAGGGCGATTGTCGGGCTGATGGGCGGACATTGTCCGATTGTCGATGGACAATGTCCGTCCGGGCCTGGGGCGGGACGGTGCCAAGGCCGTTGCAACGGCCTTGGGGGGTTGGCAGGGTTCTTGTTTAAGGGTCTTCAGGCGCCATTTCGCCTAATCCACAACCCTGGAGACCTACGCCATGATGAGCAAACAAGATCTGACCGCCCTGATTCTGGACAAGAAGGAGGCCTTGGGCCTGAGCTGGGAGGCCATCGCGCAGGGCATCGGCCTGTCGCCGGTGTTCACCACCTCAGCCTGCCTGGGTATGAATAGCCTCAAGGAGGAGTACGCGCAGAAGCTGGTGACCGTGCTGGAGCTGCCGGCCGAGGCCAAGGCCGTGATCATGACCTGTCCGACCAAGACCTGGGAGAAGGCGGTGCCCACCGACCCGCTGATCTATCGCCTGTACGAGATCGTCGGCGTGTACGGCCCAACCATGAAGGCGCTGATCCATGAGAAGTTCGGCGATGGCATCATGAGCGCCATCGACTTCTCCATGCACATCGACAAAGAGGAGAACCCGGCAGGAGACCGCGTGGTGGTGACCATGAACGGCAAGTTCCTGCCGTACAAGGCCTGGTAAATCCGCGTGACTTGCCTCTTCCCTAGGGAAAAGGGGGCGGGCTCAGGCCGTCAGGCCATGCAGCCCGCGCAGCTTTTCGATCAGCTCGCCGATGTCCGCGGCGGGCTTCCCTTCCGTGCTCGGCCCGATCGGGTCAGCGACCATCGCATCGCCTAGCAGGGCGCGCAGGCTGTTGGCCACGGCGTGGCCCAGCATCTCCCCGTCGTAGCCGCCTTCCAGGGTGAACACCACCCGTCCGCCGCAGTGCCGGTCGGCGAACGCGACCAGCCGGCGGCTCAGGGCGTCGAAGCCCTTCAGGGTCATGTTCTGGCGGGAGAGCGGGTCACGCCAGTGGCCATCGTAGCCGGCGGAGACCAGCAGCATGTCCGGCTTGAAGCGCGCCATGACCGGCTCGAACACGCGGTCGTACAGCGCCAGCAGCCCCGTATCGTCGACATAGGGCGGTACCGGCGCGTTGACGATGGTGCCGCGCGCCGCGCCTTCGCCGATCTCATCGATGCGGCCGCTGCCCGCCGGAAACAGGTTGGCCTGGTGGAGGTCAAGGAACAGCACGTCCGGGTCGTGCCCGACGACCGCCTGCGTACCGTTGCCATGGTGGATGTCGAAGTCGAGGATGGCGATGCGCTTGAGGCCCTGCGCCTGCAGGGCTCGGGTCGCGAGCGCGATGTTGCTGACGAAGCAGAAGCCCATGGCCCGGCTCGGCTCCGCATGGTGACCGGGCGGGCGCACCAGGGCGAAGCCGCTGTCCAGCTCGCGCCGGGCGACCGCGCCGCACAGGTCGATCAGCCCGCCGACCGCGTGGCGGGCTGCCTCCCAGGTCGCGTGGTTGACGTAGTTGTCCTGCGCGCCGAAGTTGAAATAGCCCGGCTCGCCTTCGCTCGCGACGCGCACCTCCATCAGGTAGCCATCCGTATGGCCGCGCCGCAGCTCCTCCTCTCTGGCAGGGCGTACCGGCTGGGCAAGCAGGCGGTCCAGCAGGCCGTCTTTGCCGATACGGTCGAGGATGGCCCGCAGCCGGTAGGCGCCTTCCTTGTGCCCCGGCCAGTCGTGCTCCAGGAACAGCCTGTGTGTCACCACGCCCACGCGTCGGTCGGCGCCGGCCCGGGCGGGGGGCAGGCCGCTCAGGCCGAGGCCCAGGGCGAGGGATTGATGGAAAAAGCGGCGACGGTCGGCAGGCGTGCTCATGGAAGATGTCTCTGCGTCTCTCTGAGGAGCAACATAGCGTAAGGTCGTTTGGCAATAACCTGCCGTGCAGTCAGTTTTCCGTGTCCTGCGGCGGGAGATTCCGCTAGAATCCAAGGCAAATCAACTCCATGCGAGAAAGCGCCATGCGCCAGCAAAACTACTGCGGTTACGACGAGGACATGTGGGGCGGCTTCACCGAGATCGGCCGCATCATCCGCGACGCCAAGGTGTTCGGACTGATCCCGGAGGACGAGCAGTGCAAGAACTGGCCCCGCCACAAATTTGAGCAACTGTGGGAACAGGTCACCAACGAATGGGACAAGTATGGCGCCATGGTTGGCAATCTGCCGGAGGACCTGCGCACCAAACATGAGGCCATCCATGCAGCTGCCCTGGAGAAGGCCAAGGCCATGGGCTGGACCCCGGAGCAGTGGCTGACCGCCAGCGACTTCGACGGCTGGATCAAGGAGGAAGAGCTGGAAGCCCTGGTCCCGCCCGAGTGGTTGCAGCACCAGGATCGGCACCGCTGATCCCTCGCTTTTCCAGGACCTCAGGAAAGCCGGCCAGCGTGCCGGTTTTTTTGTGGAAA
>JBFLVZ010000026.1:0-78962 GCA_040758295.1 Pseudomonadota bacterium | reverse complement strand
CCCGATCCGATGTTTTTGATTACATCGAGCGATTCCACAACCCTCGGATGCGGCGTAGAGTCGCACAGCAGGATCAGAAATTCTTGAGTCTTTTACAACCGTCCGTGAAAACGGGGTAGAACCCGCGTTCGCCCTGTGGCTGCTTGCGGTGCTGGTGCTTGCATGGATTGCGGCAGAAGGGGAGGTGATGTGGCCGTTGTGATCCTGGCCGTGGCTATCTACGCCTTCACCGGCTTTGTCGTGGGTATTGCCGCATAAAAAACCCGCCGGGCGGCGGGTTTCGTTATTTCGGGGGTGAGTTTCGCAATCAGTCGCAGCGCCCCATGCCGGTGATGAAATAGCCGGAGTCGACGTAGATGTTCTCGCCGGTGATGCCGCGCGCGAGCGGGGAGCCGAGGAAGGCGGCGGTGTTGCCGACGTCGTCGATGGTCACGTTGCGGCGCAGGGGGGCGTTGCGCTCGACGTAGTCGAGGAACATCTTGAATTCGCCAATGCCAGAGGCGGCCAGGGTCTTGATCGGGCCGGCGGAGATGGAGTTGACGCGGATGTTGTCTGGCCCGAGGCTCGCGGCCATGTAGCGCACGTTGGCTTCGAGGCTGGCCTTGGCGACGCCCATGACGTTGTAGTTGGGCATGGCGCGCTCCGCGCCGAGGTAGGAGAGGGTGAGGATGGAGGCATCCTCGCGGTTCTTCATCATCGGGCGCAGTACCTTGGCCAGCGCGGTCAGGCTCCAGGAGCTGATGTCGTGGGCAATGCGGAACCCTTCGCGGGTGGTGTTGTCGACGTAGTCGCCGGCCAGCTGCTCCTTCGGGGCGAAGGCGACGGAGTGGACGAGGATATCGAAGCCGTCCCAGTGCTGGCCGAGCAGGCCGGGGAGGGCATCGATCTGTTCATCCACGCTCACATCCAGAGGCAGGACGATCTTGGCGCCAAACTCAGCGGCGTATTTTTCCACGCGCTCCTTGAACCGGTCGTTCAGGTAGGTGAAGGCCAGTTCCGCACCTTCGCGGTGCATGGCCTTGGCGATGCCGTAGGCGATGGAACGGTCGTTGGCCAGGCCCACGATCAGGGCGCGCTTGCCGCTAAGAAAGCCCATGCTGTCACTCCTCAGACTATGATTTAATCCTGCGCATGATAGCACTCCTCCGCCGCCTGGCCGCCGCACTCTTGCTGGCTCTGCTTATCGTCCAGGCCCCATCTCATGCCGCGCCGGCCTTGGCCCTTGGTTACGAGCCGGCCTATCCCGCGGACTTCACCCATTTCAGGTACGTCAATCCGGATGCGCCCAAGGGTGGCGAACTCCTGATGTCGGCCTTCGGCAGTTTCGATTCGCTCAACCCCTTCCTGCTCAAGGGGCTGTCGGCCGCAGGGCTGGGGGTGCTGGTGTTCGAGAGCCTGCTGGAGAAAAGCCTGGATGAGCCTTTCTCGATGTACGGTCTGCTGGCGGAGGACGTGAGCCTGGCGGACGATGGTTTGTCGGTGACCTTCCGCCTGCGCCCGCAGGCGCGTTTTTCGGATGGCACGCCGGTCACGGCCCAGGATGTGAAGTTTTCCTTCGATACCCTGCGCTCGACGCTGGCCCATCCCATGTACCGTTTCTATTGGGCGGACGTGGAGCGGGCGGAGGTGCTGGATGCGCGCACCGTGCGCTTCGTGTTCAAGCGCACCAACCCGGAGCTTCACCTGATCCTCGGGGAGATGCCGGTGCTGTCAGAGAAATGGGTTAATGGCCGCCCCTTCGACCAGCTCGCGCGGGTGACCCCGGTGGGCAGTGGGCCGTATGTGGTCGAATCGTTTGACTGGGGCAAGCAGGTCCGTTACCGGCGCAACCCCGACTACTGGGCGCATGACCTCCCGGTGCGGCGCGGTATGTTCAATTTCGACCGCATCACCTTCAAATACTACAAGGACCGCACCGTTTCACTTGAGGCGTTCAAGGCGGGCGAGTTCGAATTCTTCTACGAGAACCACTCCAAGCGCTGGGCGCGCGACCACGAGGGTCCGCGCTACGCCAGCGGCGAGATCATCAAGACCACCATCCCGCACCACAACAACGCGGGGATGCAGGGGATCGTGTTCAACACCCGCCGCGCCCTGTTCCAGGACCGCCGTGTGCGCGAGGCGCTGGGGCTGGCGATGGATTTCGAATGGTCCAACCGCAACCTGTTCTACGGTCAGTACACCCGCTGTGACAGCTATTTCTCTAACAGTGAGTTGGCCGCGCACGGGCTGCCGGAGGGGGATGAGCTGGCCCTGCTCGAACCCTTCCGCGACCAACTGCCGCCCGAGGTGTTCACCCGGGTCTACCGGCCGCCGGTGGCGGGGGATGCCGCCGGGCTGCGCGCCAACCTGATCCGTGCCAAAAAGCTCTTGGAGGAGGCCGGCTGGCGGGTCCGCGACGGGGTGCTGGTGAATGCCGAGGGCAGGCCGTTCCGGTTCGAGATCCTGCTCGGCCAGAAGGGCTTCGAGCGGATCATGGCGCCGTATGTCTACAATCTGCGCAAGCTGGGCATCCAGGCGGACTATCGCACCATCGATGCGGCGTTGTACCAGCGGCGGGTGGATACCTTCGACTTCGACGCGGTGATCGAGGTGTTCGGCCAGTCGCAGTCGCCGGGCAACGAGCTGTTCAACATGTTTCACTCCGGAAGCCGGGGCCGCGAGGGCTCGAACAACGCGATGGGGGTGAACGATCCGGTGGTGGATGCGCTGGTCGAGAAGATCGTTTACGCGAAGGATCGCAAAAGCCTGGTGACCGCGGCACGCGCGCTGGACCGGGTGCTATTGTGGGGGCATTACCTGGTGCCCAACTGGTATATCGGCGAGCACCGCATCGCCTATTGGGATCGCTTCGGGAGGCCTTCGGTGTTGCCGCTCTATTTCGAGGCCGAACCCTGGGTACTCAAGACTTGGTGGCATAAGCCATGACCGAGACCCACACCAACCCCTGCCTGAGCTGCGGCGCCTGCTGCTCCATCTTCCGGGTCAGTTTCTACTGGACGGAGGCCGAGCCGGCGGCGGGTGGCTGCGTACCGCCAGAGCTCACCGAGAAGCTCAACGACTTCCGTGCCGTGATGAAGGGCACCAACCGCCCCGAGCCGCGTTGTGTCGCCTTGCAGGGCGAGGTGGGGGGCTTCACCCCCTGTGCCATCTACGAAAACCGCCCCTCGCCCTGCCGTGAATTCCTGATGGCCCTGGATGATCCGGAACCGGACTCGGCCTGCGACCGCGCGCGCGAGCGCTGGGGGTTGCCCCGTCTGAAGCCGCTTGATCCCAGCAAGGGGGGGGGATGATGATTAGATTAGGGTTACTCGTATTGCCCCTCCTTCTGACCGCCTGTGCCCCGCAGACGGTCGTGGTCAAGCGTTACCAGCCGCCTGTGGACGCGGCCGGGCAGTCCTGCCTGAAAAACTGCGAGGCGGAGCTTGCCGCCTGCCAGGCGCGCTGCAAGGCCGAGCGGGATGCCTGCGAGGCGCAGGCCGAGGTACGGGCGCGGGAGAATCTGCCCAAGGCCCTGGACGCCTATGCTGCGGCCATGGACCAGTACCGCACCGAGCTCCTGTTCTGGCGCCTGAATGTCTGGCAGGACGACTGGTTCTACGACCGCTTCCGCCCGCGCTGGGCGCCGCGACCCTTCTACGGCTGGTACGATCCACCCCCTCAGCCGCCGGCCGGACCGCCGACCCTGGCGAGCGAGATCGCCCGTGCGCGCGCAGCCTGCCGCAAGGACTGCGGCTGCCAGCCGCCGTATGAGGCCTGCTTCCTGCGCTGCGGGGGGCGCATCACGGAGGAGCGCCGGCCTGTAGGTGAGGGGGCTGAGTGATGGCCCACTACATTCTCAAGCGCCTGCTACTGATGATCCCGACCCTGTTCGGGGTGTTGCTCATCACTTTCGCGGTGACCCAGTTCGTGCCCGGCGGCCCGGTCGAGCAGTTGGTCCACCAGCTCCAGCACGGCGGACGTGAGGGCGGCGAGGCGAGCGTCGGCGCGGAGGGCATGTACCGCGGGGCACAGGGACTGGATGAGGAGCGGCTGGCGGAGATTCGCGCCTTCTACGGCTTTGACAAGCCGGTCCACGAGCGCTTCCTCGACATGCTTGGCAACTACCTCACCTTCGACCTTGGCGAGAGTTATTTCCAGCATCAGGATGTGCTCGCGCTCATGGCGAGCAAGCTGCCGGTGTCGATCAGCCTTGGCATGTGGACCTTTTTGCTCACCTATCTGATCAGCGTCCCGCTCGGGGTGCGCAAGGCCGTGCGCGACGGCACGCCGTTTGATGTCTGGACCACGACCCTGCTGCTGGTCGGCTACGCCATCCCGGGCTTCGTCCTCGGCCTGTTCCTGCTGGTGCTGTTCGGCGGCGGCAGCTTCTGGGACGTCTTCCCCCTGCGCGGGCTGGTGTCGGACCACTGGGAGGATCTGTCGTGGCCGGCGCGCATCGGTGACTATCTGTGGCACATGGTGCTGCCGGTGACCGCGATGGTGGTCGGCAACTTCGCGGTGATGACCCTGCTGACCAAGAACAGCTTCCTCGAGGAGATCCGCAAGCAGTACGTGCTGACCGCGCGCGCCAAGGGCC
Organism: Pseudomonadota bacterium; assembly: GCA_040758295.1. Taxonomy (GTDB): domain Bacteria; phylum Pseudomonadota; class Gammaproteobacteria; order Halothiobacillales; family Halothiobacillaceae; genus Thiofaba. Next base: position 74,383 of record JBFLVZ010000026.1, on the reverse strand, counting down.
TGTCCGAGAACCAGGTGCTCTACGGCCACGTGTTCCGCAACGCGGTGATCCCGCTGGTGACCGGCTTCCCCGCGGCCTTCATCGGCGCCTTTTTCACCGGCAGCCTGCTGATCGAGACCTTGTTCTCGCTCGATGGCCTGGGGCTTCTGTCGTATGAGGCGGTGTTGCAGCGCGACTATCCGGTCGTGCTCGGCACGCTCTACATCTACACCCTGCTCGGGCTGGTGGCGAAGCTTTTGACCGATCTTTCCTACGCCTGGGTGGACCCGCGCATCCAGTTCGGCGCGGTGGGCCGTTGACATGAGCGACGCCGTGCTTGCCGCCCCCACTCCCGGTCGCCGCGCCTGGCTGCGCTTCCGTGCCAATCGGCGCGCCATGTGGAGCCTGTGGGCCTTCCTCGGCCTGTTTGGCCTGAGCCTGCTCGCCGAACTGATCGCCAACGACAAACCTCTGCTGGTCAGCTACCAGGGCGAACTGTACGCGCCCTTCCTCAAGAGCTACCCGGAGACTGCCTTTGGCGGGGAGTTCGAGACCGAGGCGGACTACCACGACCCGTTCGTGATCAAGCAGCTGACGGAGGGCGGCAACTGGATGCTGCGCGCCCCTATCCCGCACGGCTACAACAGCATCAACTACTACACCGACCACCCCAACCCCGCGCCGCCATCGAGTGACAACTGGCTGGGCACGGACGACCGCGGGCGCGATGTGCTGGCGCGCCTGATCTACGGCTTCCGCCTGTCGGTGCTGTTCGGCCTGGCGCTGACCGCGGTGGGGCTGGTCCTCGGCCTGCTGACGGGGGCCCTGCAGGGCTACCTCGGTGGGCGCTTCGATCTCGCCTTCCAGCGCTTCATCGAGGTGTGGGGCTCCATGCCGGAGCTGTATCTCTTGATCATCTTCAGCTCGATCTTCACCCCCAGCATCTGGCTGCTGTTGATCCTGCTCTCGCTGTTCGGCTGGATGGGGCTGTCGGACTATGTGCGTGCCGAGTTCCTGCGCGGGCGTAACCTCGAATACGTCACCGCAGCGCGGGCGCTGGGCGTGTCGGATGGGGCGATCATGTGGCGCCATCTGCTGCCGAACGCCATGACGCCGGTGCTGACCTTCCTGCCGTTCCGTCTGTCCGGTGCGATCCTCGCCCTGACCAGCCTCGACTTCCTCGGCCTTGGCGTGCCGCCGACCACCCCGAGTCTTGGTGAGATCCTCTCCCAGGGCAAGGAGAACATCGAGGCCTGGTGGCTGTCGCTCTCCGCCTTCGGCGTGCTGGTGGGGCTCTTGGTCCTGTTGATCTTCATCGGTGAGGGGCTGCGGGCGGCGTTCGACACCCGCAAGAGCTGATTCATTCGCCGGGGCGGTAAATCGCCACGTCGAAGCCCATCTCACGCAGGCGCTCGCCCGCGACGGCGGAGAGCAGGCCGCGCGTGCAGTAGAGCATCAGCCTGCGGTCCTTCGGCAGCTCGTGCAGCCGCTCGTCGAGCTGGGCGTAGGGCAGGGCGAGGGCAGTCTCGGGGCGGGGGTGGCCCGCAGCCTCGGCCGCATCGCGCAGGTCGACGACCAGGCCGTCGCCCGGATCATGCACGATGGGGAGGCTGGTGCTGCGGGTGGCGCGCTCGGGGATGTTGCGTACCAGCAGGACCTCGGCGGCCTCCAGAGCCTGGTCGAGCACCTCCCAGGGGAAGGCTGCCTCGGCCTTGTCGATCGCGCCCGCGGAGGCGGAGGCGTGCGGCCGCTCGATCAGCGCGCCGCAGTATTCGGGGGTGCAGGCGGCGTGGTGGGCGAGGCCGATTCGCTCGGCCTGGGCGATGATCTCCTGCTTGTGCATGGTGATCAGGGGGCGGATGACCAGCATGTCGATGGCGCTGTCGATGCGGTTGAGGTTGGTCAGGGTCTGGCTTGCCACCTGCGCCAGGCTCTCGCCGGTGATGAGCGCCCCGGCACGGGCCTTGTGCGCCACGCGCTCGGCGGCCTTGAACATCATCCGCTTGAGCAGCACGCCCAAAAGGCCGGGGTCGGTGTGCGCCTTGAGGGCCTCGACCACACCCTCGAACGGCACGATGACCAGGCGCGGGTTGTGCGAGCGGGCATGTCTGCGCCAGAGGGTGTAGACCTGCGGCAGGACGCTGCGGATGTGGGTCTCGCCGCCGAGGCGGAACAGGCAGAAGTGGGTCAGCAGGCCGCGGCGCAGGGCGAGGTAGGTGGCGACCCCCGAATCAAAGCCGCCGGAGATCAGCGATAGTCCGGCACCGAGCTCGCCCAGCGGATAGCCGCCCAGTCCCTCGTGGCGGGCGATGATGCGCCAGGCCTGCGGGCCGTGGATGGCCATGCGCACCACCACCTCGGGATGGTGCAGGTCGACCTTGGCGGTGGGACTGAGTTCCAGCAGGCGTGCGCCCAGGGCGCGGTCGAAGTCGATCGAGGTGAAGTCGGTCTTGCCACTGCGCTGAGTGCTGCAGCGAAAGCGCTTGCCGGCGATCGCCCCGGCATAATGCGGGGCCACCTTCTCCACCAGGTCCGCCATGCCGTCGTAGACGATCTCCTCGGCCTCCAGTACGTGGGCAATGCCGGGGGTCTGGGTGAGGATGGCGCGGATCGCGGCCTCGCGGCCGGGGGCAGGCGCCACCTCCAGCCGGTCCCAGTGGCGGGTGATCCACGAGCCTGGCGCGTCCTCGTCCAGTATGGTGTGCAGGTTGTGGTAGAGCTGGCGCACCATCTTGCGGCGCACGCTGTCGCTCTTGATGGTGATTTCGGCGAAGAGTTTGACGATGAATTTCATGAGCGCTCGGGGTGCGAATCAGGCGGTCATTCTAACCCGGAGCCTGTGGTAGGCTTGCGGCCAGTTTGAAAGTGGAGTCTGTCGTGGAGACGCTGCAGCTTGAGCGGGCCCAATCGCTGGTCGAGGCCGGCCGCTTCTTCTTCTCGCGCGGCTGGGTGCCGGCCACCAGCAGCAACTTTTCCGCCCGCCTGGACGAGGCGCGCGCCCTGCTGACCGTGTCCGGCCGGCACAAGGGGCGGCTGACGACCGACGACTTCCTGCGCGTGGCGATCGACAGCGGCTTCTCACTGGATGCCGGCCGTCGCCCGTCGGCTGAGACCCTGCTCCACACCCAGCTCTATGCACGTGATCCGTCCATCGGCTGCGTGCTGCACACCCATTCCATGCCGGCGACCGTGCTCTCGCGCCTGACCGAGGGCGCGCTGGAGCTGGAAGGTTATGAGCTGGCCAAGGCCTTTCCTGGGGTGGACAGCCACGAGGCGACCCTGACCATCCCCGTGTTCGCCAACGACCAGGACATCCCTCGTCTGGCCGCCGAGGTGGATGCCTGGATCGACGCCCACGGCCTGCCGGTGGGGTACCTCATCGAGGGACACGGGCTGTACACCTGGGGCGCCACGGTGGAGGACGCCGTGCGCCACGTCGAGGCGCTCGAGTTCCTGCTTGAATGCGAGTTGTGGTTGAGGAGGGTCGGCTGATGTCCGAACTGCGTATCTTTGAAGAGAACCGTCCCCAGGCGCCGGTTGCGATTCATGTCGATCCGGAAGTGATCGCGCATGAACTGGCTGCGATCGGGGTGCGCTTCGAGCAATGGGAGGCGAGTGTGCCGCTGGCCGCCGATGCCGGTCAGGAGGCGGTGCTCGCGGCCTACCGCGACGATGTCGAGCGCTTGAACCGGGAGTACGGCTTCCAGTCCGTGGACGTGGTCAGCCTGCGTCCTGATCATCCGCAGAAGGATGAGTTGCGCGCCAAGTTCCTGGCCGAGCACACCCACGACGACTTCGAGGTGCGCTTCTTCGTCGACGGGCAGGGCATGTTCTACCTGCACGCTGCCGGCAAGGTCTACGCCATGCTCTGTACCCAGGGCGATCTGATCTCCGTGCCGTCCGGGGTGACCCACTGGTTCGATATGGGCGAGCGGCCGAGCTTCAAGTGCATCCGCTTCTTCACCACCCCGGAGGGCTGGGTAGGGCACTTCACCGGCAGCGGCATCGATCAGACCTTCCCCAAACTGGACGCCATGCAATGAACATCCAGGCCATCGTCACCGACATCGAGGGCACCACCTCCAGCATCGACTTCGTGCACAAGGTGCTGTTCCCCTATGCCCGCGGGCGCATCGCCGACTTTGTGCGCCAGAACGCCGACCGGCCGGAGGTGAAAGAGCAGATCGAAGCCGTCGGGCGTGAGGTGGGGGACGACCACATCCCGCTGGAGGAGGCCATCCTCCATCTGGTCGAATGGATCGACGAGGACCGCAAAATCACCCCGCTCAAGGCCCTGCAAGGGATGCTGTGGGAGGAGGGTTACCGTCACGGCGACTTCACCGGTCACATGTACCCGGACGCGGTCGAATGGCTGCGCCGTTGGCATGATGAAGGCATCCGCCTGTACGTCTATTCTTCGGGCTCGGTGCAGGCGCAGCGGCTGCTGTTCGCCCACTCCGACGCGGGCGATTTGACCCCGCTGTTCTCCGGCTATTTCGACACCACCATCGGTAGCAAGCGCGAGGCGGAGGCCTACCGCCTGATTGCCGAGGCCTTGGAGCTTCCGCCCGCCGAGATCCTGTTCCTCTCCGATATGCCCGCCGAGCTGGATGCAGCCAAGGCGGCCGGACTCCAGGTGCTTGGCCTGGCCCGCCAGGGCGAGCCGATGTCCAGCCAGGCTGCCGCCCATCGCTGGTGCAGGAACTTCGATGAGGTGGATGGGGTCATCCGCGGCGCGGGCTGATTAGTCGCGCCGGGGGGAGGATTAGATCATTCTAATTTTCTTGTGATTGGCGGCGGTCGATACTGCCCGCCGCCTTGCCCCCACCGGGCGGCAAGCCCCGATCAACACAAGGAAATCGAAGGATGATGAAGTCCCTTTCCACGGCCGTGGGCGCGGCCGTATTCGGATTCTGTTCTGCCGTCGCGATGGCCGACGGTCACGCCCCGCACTGGTCCTACCACGGCCATGAGGGGCCGGAAAACTGGGGCAAGATTGCCGCCGAATTCGCCACCTGCTCGGCGGGCAAGAACCAGTCCCCGGTCGATCTCTCCGGCGTGGCCGAGGCCGATCTGAAGAGCATCGAGTTCAATTACAAAGACGGCCCGCTCAAACTCGTCAACAACGGCCACACCGTCCAGGTGAACGTGGCGCCGGGCTCCACCATCACCGTGAACGGCCACGCCTACCAGCTGGCCCAGTTCCACTTCCACAGCCCGAGCGAGCACACCGTGGAGGCCAAGTCCTTCCCGCTCGAGGCCCACTTCGTGCACAAGGACAAGGATGGCAATCTGGCCGTGGTCGGCGTGCTGTTCAAGGAGGGCGCCGAGAATGCCGCCCTGGCGCCGATCTGGGCCAATCTGCCGACCGAGCAGGGCAAGGAGAAGAGCGAGGAAGGCGTGAGCGTGTCCGCCAAGGCCTTGCTGCCGGAGAATCCGGAGTACTACCGCTACAGCGGTTCGCTGACCACCCCGCCGTGCAGCGAGGGCGTGACCTGGCTGGTGATGACCGAGCCGCTGGAGGTCTCCAGGGCCCAGGTCGAGAAGTTCCGCAGTCTGATGGGCGGCGACACCAACCGCCCAGTCCAGCCGCTGAATGCGCGCCTGCCGATCAAGTAACCCTGCCACGTTCACCAAACGCCGGGCGCATCATGGGGTGCGCCCTTATTGCAGGGGCCTCGCCTGAAGGGCTGGAGCGTTCGCACAAGGCGAAAATCCAGCATACCAAGGGGAGGCCTCTTCGCTCTGTTGGGTTGTAGGAGGCCCGCCCTCGGGCCGACGCTTGCGCACGATACGCATGTCGCGGCGAGGCAGGCTGTGTCAAAAGCCTTTGACACAGCCTGGAAATACGAGCCATGGATGGCTCGCGCGAGAATCAATCACTTATTGTGATTGATTCTCGGAGCCCGTCGCGGGCGCGTACCGCGACGAGGCGAGTTTCAAAAGGGCAGGACAGCCCTTTTGAAACAGTCTGGAGGTCGCCTACCTCGGCGTTCAGAGCGATGAGACAGGTTCATGCGCTTGCCCTCTGGTCCTTGCCGTTGGCGGGGGCTACTCCTCGACGTTGCGCATGTGGTCCGCCACCCGCCAAAGGGACTGGTAGAGCTCTTCGCGGAAGGCCGCGTCCTCCACGGTCTGATCCAGCGCGTGGCGCATGCAGAGCATCCACTGATCACGCATCCGGGTGTCCACCGCCACCATCATGTGGCGCATGCGCAGGCGCGGATGGCCGTGGCGTTCCATGAACAGTTGCGGTCCGCCCAGCCAGCCGGACAGGAACTCGAACAGCTTCTGCTCGCTGTCGTCCAGGTCGCGGTGGATGGCAAGCAGCTCGCGGGCGGTCGGCAGTTCGCGCATCACGCCGTAGAAACGCCGGGTCAGGGCCCGCACACCGGCCTCGCCGCCGATCTTTTCATAGGGGGTGGGTTGATTCACGGAACGCATGCCCCATCAATGCAGTCAATGGAATGCCATTTTAACCGGCAATCCGTATAATCCGCCGCCTAACAAAAACCGCCCCCTTTTTCCAGAGACCGTTTTGTGATCCAGAACCTCCGCAATATCGCCATCATCGCTCACGTCGACCATGGCAAGACCACGCTGGTCGACCAGCTCCTGAAACAGTCCGGCACCTTCGGCGAGCGCGAGCAGGTCGGCGAGCGCGTGATGGATTCCAACCAGATCGAGAAGGAACGCGGCATCACCATCCTGGCGAAGAACACCGCGATCCGCTGGACCAGCCCGCAGGGCGAGGCATACCGCATCAACATCGTCGACACCCCGGGCCACGCCGACTTCGGCGGCGAGGTGGAGCGCGTGCTGTCGATGGTCGACTCCGTGCTGCTGATCGTCGATGCGGTGGACGGCCCGATGCCGCAGACCCGCTTCGTGACCCAGAAGGCCTTCCAGCACGGCCTCAAGCCGATCGTGGTGGTGAACAAGGTGGACCGCCCGGGTTCCCGTCCGGACTGGGTCATCGACCAGGTGTTCGACCTGTTCGATCGCCTCGGCGCGACCGAGGAGCAGCTCGACTTCCCGGTGGTCTACGCCTCGGCCTTGAACGGCTATGCCGGCCTTTCCCCGGATGTGCGGGAGGGTGACATGACCCCGCTGTACGAGGCCATTGTCAAGAACGTGCCGGCCCCGGACGTCGACCTGAACGGCCCGTTCCAGCTGCAGGTCTCCAGCCTCGATTACAACCCGTTCATGGGCATCATCGGTGTGGGTCGCATCAAGCGTGGCAAGGTCAAGACCAACACCGCGGTCAAGGTCATGGACCGCGACGGCAACATCCGCTCCGGCCGGGTGCTGCAGATCATGGGCTTCCACGGCCTGGACCGCGTCGAGGTGCCCGAGGCCCAGGCAGGCGACATCATCGCCTTCTCCGGCCTCGATCCGCTGTTCATCTCCGACACCGTGTGCGACCCGGACAATGTGGAGATGCTGCCGCCTTTGACCGTGGACGAGCCGACCGTGAGCATGACCTTCCAGGTCAATACCTCGCCCTTCGCCGGCAAGGAAGGCAAGTTCATCACCAGCCGCCAGATCCGTGACCGCCTCAACAAGGAGCTGTTGCACAACGTCGCCCTGCGCGTCGAGGATACTGACGACGCCGACAAGTTCCGCGTCTCCGGCCGCGGCGAGCTGCACCTCTCGGTGCTGATCGAGAACATGCGCCGCGAGGGCTTCGAGCTCGGCATCGGTCGTCCCGAGGTCATCATCCGCGAGGTGGACGGGGTCAAGCAGGAGCCGTACGAGCAGCTGGTGGTCGACATCGAGGAGCAGCACCAGGGCGCGGTGATGGAGAAGCTCGGCATGCGCCGCGGCGAGCTGAAGAACATGGAGCCGGACGGCAAGGGCCGGGTGCGCCTGGAGTACATCATCCCCTCGCGCGGCCTGATCGGCTTCCGTACCGAGTTTTTGACCGCCACCCAGGGCACCGGCCTGTTGTTCTCGGTGTTCGACCACTACGGTGAGTACCGTCCGGGCACCGTCGGCCAGCGCATCAACGGTGTGCTGATCGCCAACGAGACCGGCAAGGCGCTGGGCTATGCCCTGTTCAACCTGCAGGAGCGCGGCCGCCTGTTCATCGGCCACGGCGAGGAGGTGTACGAGGGCCAGGTGATCGGCATTCACTCGCGCGACAATGACCTCACCGTCAATGCGCTGAAGGGCAAGAAGCTGACCAACGTGCGCGCCTCCGGCTCGGATGAGGCCATCATCCTCACCCCGCCGATCCGCTTCACCCTGGAGCAGGCACTGGAGTTCATCGACGACGATGAACTGGTCGAGGTCACCCCGAAGGCGGTGCGCATCCGCAAGAAGCACCTGACCGAGAACGAGCGCAAGCGTGCAGGGCGCGCCTCGGCCAGTGAGTGATGCCTCCAGCGGGCAAACAACGCATGGCCGTGTAGGGAAAACGAAGTCTTTACACCCCTCTCCCGCTTGCGGGAGAGGGGCCGGGGGTGAGGGAAAAATTCCCCCTCAAGGCCGCCGTGATGCCAGGTTGGGCAAGGGGGTGAGGCGGCCATGGAAGGCCGGTTCAGCTTTGCCGGGGCAGGATGCCCCGTCAAAGCGACCCCCTTGAACGGCCTGGCAGCACGGGAACCCGAAGGGCGGCCTTGCGGGGGCGCGTTTCTTTCCCCGATTTCTTTGCGCGAACAAAGAAATCGGGTCGCCCGCCACAACGAGCACCTCTACGAAGCCGGTACGGTGGGAGGCGGGCGAAACGAGGCCACCGACGGTGGTTTGAAAACCCTTCGAACCGCCCTTGAAGGTTTCGTTTCGCCCGCTTTGATGGTTTGCACTTCGTAAAAAACGCTTGCTGAGGCGGGCGAGTGCCTTTCTTTGCTTGCCCAAAGAAAGGCACCAAAGAAAGGGCACCCCCGAGGGGTCGCCCTTCGGGCAAGCCATGGCCGGGGCCGCTCCGACCGGGCCGTCCCGACGCGACGTCCTGTCGCGGCGGGACTGAAAGGGCCATCCATGGCCCTTACACCCGGTCTCCACAACCCCGTCCCTGGCGACCCCAAGGGGGGCATCCCCAGCCCCTCTCCCTGAGGAAGAGGGGGGGAACCTGTCCAGAAAGCCTTGACTTCGTGAACACCCCTTGGGTGCAATCCGCTCCAATGAAACCCGGACCGTCCGGTTTTCTGATTGAGGAACCGTCATGTTCGATAACCTGACCCAACGACTCTCCGCCCTGCTCGACAAGATGCGCGGCCAGGGCCGCCTGACCGAGGAGAACATCCAGGAGGCGATGCGCGAGGTGCGCATGGCGCTGCTGGAGGCCGATGTCGCCCTGCCCGTGGTGCGCGAGTTCACGGCGAAGGTCAAGGAGCGTGCGGTCGGCCAGGAGGTGCTGAGCAGCCTGACCCCGGGGCAGGCCTTCATCAAGATCGTGCACGACGAGCTGGTGGCGATCATGGGCGAGGCCAACGAGGCCCTGAACCTCGCCACCCAGCCGCCGGCCGTGGTGCTGATGGCCGGTCTGCAGGGTGCGGGCAAGACCACCACCGTGGGCAAGCTTGCCCGTCTGCTCAAGGAGCAGAAAAAGAAGGTCATGGTGGTGAGCTGCGACGTCTACCGTCCGGCGGCCATCAAGCAGCTCGAAACCCTCGCCGGCCAGGTCGGGGTGGAGTTCTTCCCTTCCGAGCAGGGGCAGGATCCGGTCGCCATCGGCCAGGCTGCGCTGCACGAGGCCCGCATTCGCCACATGGACGTGCTGCTGGTCGACACGGCCGGCCGCCTGCATATCGACGAGGCGATGATGGACGAGGCGCGCCGCCTGCATGCCGCGTTGCATCCCATCGAGACCCTGTTCGTGGTCGACAGCATGACCGGCCAGGATGCCGCCAATACCGCCAAGGCCTTCAACGACGCCCTGCCGCTGACCGGCGTGATCCTCACCAAGGCCGATGGCGATGCGCGGGGCGGGGCGGCCCTTTCGGTGCGTTACATCACCGGCAAGCCGATCAAGTTCCTCGGCCAGGGCGAGAAATTGGCCGCACTGGAGCCGTTCCACCCGGAACGGGTGGCTTCGCGTATCCTCGGTATGGGTGATGTGCTCTCCCTGGTCGAGGAGGCGACCCGCAAGATCGACCAGGAAAAAGCGCGCGAGCTGGTCGACAAGGTCAAGGCGGGCAAGTCCTTCAATATGGAGGACCTCAAGACCCAGCTCGAGCAGATGCTCAACATGGGGGGCATGGCGAGCCTCTTGGACAAGCTGCCGGGCGTGAGCAAGCTGCCCGAGCACGTCAAGCGCCAGGCCAGCGACCGTGATGTGAAGCGCATGATCGCTATCATCCAGTCGATGACCCCGCAGGAGCGGCGCAATCCGGACCTGATCAAGGGCTCGCGCAAGCGCCGCATCGCGGCGGGGGCGGGCATGCAGGTGCAGGACGTCAACCGCCTGCTCAAGCAGCACGCCGACATGCGCGACATGATGAAAAAGCTCTCCGGCGGCGGCATGGGCAAGCTGATGCGCAGTCTCAAGGGGCGCATGCCCGGCATGCCGTTCTGACGGCCGGGAAGAAAAAGCTTCCTTTTTTGTGCCCGGTCGTTACAATACCGGGCTTTATTTTGGCGGACCGTATGTGCGGTCCAGACTTTGACACAAGGTTCAGAATCGCATGGTATCCATCCGTCTGGCTCGTGGCGGCGCCAAGAAGCGCCCCTTCTACCACATCATCGTGACCGATAGCCGCAAGGCCCGCGACAGCGGCGCCAACGTCGAGCGCCTGGGTTACTTCAACCCGATCGCCCGTGGTGCCGAGGTGCGTCTGCACATCGATACCGAGCGCATGAACGCATGGCTGGCCAAGGGTGCCCAGCCGAGCGAGCGTGTCGCCGCCCTGATCAAGGAATTCGGCAAGGCGCAAGCCGCCGCCTGAATCCAGGGTCGCCCTGGCGGCCAAGTGAATGGGCATGATGACTGAAAGCGCAGATCGGGTCCTGTTGGGCAAGGTGCTCGCGGCTTTCGGCATCCAGGGATGGGTGAAGATCCATTCCGAAACGCGGCCGATGGATGAGATCGGTCGCTACAGGACGTGGCAGCTCAAGCTCAAGGAGGGGTGGGCCGACTTCCGTGTGAAGTCGGTCAGGTTTCAGGGCAAGGGGCTGGTCGCCAAGCTGGAAGGGGTGAACGACCGCAATCATGCGGAAAGCCTTTCTGGCGCGGAGATCGCCGTCGACCCGGCCAAGCTGCCCCGCCTGCCCCAAGGGGAATATTACTGGCGTGACCTGATCGGTATGCGGGTTGCGACGAAGGAAGGGGTCGAGCTCGGCGAGATCGACCACCTGCTCGAGACGGGGGCCAACGACGTGCTCGTTATCAAGGGCGAGCGCGAGCGCTTGGTGCCTTTTGTGCCCGATCAGGTGGTGCTCGAGGTTGACCTCGAGGCGCGCCGCATGATCGTGGACTGGGATCCCGAATTCTGAGATCCCGCATCCATCGGTGCAATGTTCGGGAGGGGATGATGCAGATCGAGGTCGTCACCCTCTTTCCCGAACTGGTGCGGGTGATCGGCGAGCACGGCATACCTCGCCGCGCGCTCGAGGCCGGGCTGGTGAGTCTTGGGTTGTGGAACCCGCGGGACTACACTCACGATCGCCACCGCACGGTGGACGATCGTCCCTTTGGGGGCGGGCCGGGGATGCTGATGAAGGTGGCCCCGCTGCGCGAGGCGATCCATGCGGCGCGGGCGGCGGTTCCGCAGGGCAGTCCGGTGATCGCCCTGACCCCGCAGGGGCGCAGGGTGGACCAGGCCGAGGTGAACAGGCTGGCGCGTCTCCCCGGCATGGTGCTGGTGTGCGGTCGCTACGAAGGCATGGACGAGCGCGTGCTCGAGGCCGACGTGGACGAAGAGCTCTCGCTCGGGGATTTTGTCCTCAGCGGTGGTGAGCCGGCGGCGATGGCGCTGATCGACGCGGTCATCCGGCAGTTGCCGGGGGCGCTGGGCCACGCCGAGTCGGCGGTGCAGGACTCGTTCATGGCGGGCCTGCTGGATTGCCCGCACTACACGCGCCCCGAAGTGGTGGAGGGGCGCGGTGTCCCGGAGATCCTGCTCTCGGGGCACCACAAAGAGATTGAGCGCTGGCGCCTGAAGCAGGCGCTGGAGCGAACCTGGCGGCGGCGGCCCGAGCTGCTTGCGGTCAGGCGTATGACGGAAGGTGAGCGTCGTTTGCTGGAGGGCTCGCATGAGGAATGCGGCATTGATCTCTGCAAACCGACGGCAAGCGACGAATCGAAGATGAGGTAATGAACATGAGCAATGTGATTCAGCAGCTTGAAGCTGAAATGATGGGCGGCATCGAGCGTCCGGACTTCGCCCCGGGCGACACCGTGGTGGTGAGTGTGCGTGTGAAGGAAGGCGACCGCGAGCGTCTGCAGGCCTTCGAGGGTGTGGTGATTGCCAAACGCAACCGCGGCCTGAACTCCGCCTTCACCGTGCGCAAGATCTCCCACGGCGAAGGCGTCGAGCGGGTCTTCCCGCTCTACAGCCCGAACGTCGCCAGCATCGAGGTCAAGCGCCGCGGTGACGTACGTCGCGCCAAGCTCTACTACCTGCGCGGCCGTACCGGCAAGTCCGCACGTATCAAGGAAAAGCTCGCCTCGCGCGCTTCCTGATCGCCCCACAAAGGCCCTGACGGGCCTTTGTTGTTTCTGCTGCATGGCAACCGAACAGGGTTTTCTCTCCACCCCGCTCGGCTGGCTGCGGGTCAGATGCATCGACGGTGCGGTCGTTGCCGTCGATTTTCTTTCTGTGCCTCCTGCGGCCGCAGCCCCCTCTGATCCCTGTCTCATTCAGGCCCTTGCTTGGCTTGCGGCCTATTTTGCCCGCGAGCCCCTTCCTGACCTCCCTCCGCTCGCCCCAGCGGGGACACCGTTCCAGCAGCGGGTCTGGCGGGTGCTGGCGGACATTGCGCCGGGCCAGGCGCGGACCTATGGCGAACTGGCCGCGCAGCTAGGGACCGCCCCCCGCGCCGTGGGCGGGGCCCTGCGCGCCAATCCCATCCCTATCATCATTCCCTGTCATCGCATCGTTGCCGCGCAGGGTCTTGGGGGGTATGCGGGGACAAGCGAGGAGGGACGGTGGCGCAAGACTTGGCTGCTCGCCCACGAGGGCGCTTGAAATCCCGCCCCTGATCCCCAAATTCGCGCTCGTTTTCGTCACTCAAGGAGCATCAAGCCGTGGAACGTCAAACCGAGACGCTCGAATTCCAGACCGAGGTGCGTCAACTTCTGCACCTGATGATCCATTCGCTCTACTCCCATCCGGAGATTTTCCTGCGCGAATTGGTTTCGAACGCCTCCGACGCCTGCGACAAGCTGCGCTTCGAGGCGCTCGGGGATGGCGGGCTGTACGAGGGCGACAGCGAACTGCGTATCGAGCTGGCCGTCGACAAGGCCGCCCGCACCCTGACGGTGCGCGACAACGGCATCGGTATGAGCCGTCAGGAGGTGATCGACAACCTCGGCACCATCGCCCGCAGTGGCACCAAACACTTCCTCGAGAGCCTCTCCGGTGACAAGGCGAAAGACGCCCAGCTGATCGGCCAGTTCGGCGTGGGCTTCTACTCGGCCTTCATCGTCGCCGACCGGGTGGATGTCTTTACCCGCCGCGCGGGGCTGAGCGCCGAGCATGGGGTGCACTGGAGCTCGGAGGGCACCGGGGCCTACACCCTGGAGAATATCGAACGCCCGGCGCGTGGCACCGAGATCGTGCTGCACCTCAAAGAAGGGCAGGATGAGTTCCTCGACCCATGGCGCCTCAAGGGCATCATCCACCGCTACTCCGAGCACATCACCTTCCCGATCATGATGAAGAAGGAAGGCAGTGAGGAGCTCGAGCGGATCAACCAGGCCACCGCGCTGTGGGCGCGGCCCAAGGCCGAACTTTCGGACACGGACTACACCGAGTTCTTCAAGCAGACCTTCCATGACTGGGAGGCCCCGCTGGCCTGGACCCACAACCGGGTCGAGGGCCGCACCGAATACACCAACCTGCTCTACATCCCCGGCCGCGCGCCGTTCGACCTGTGGGACCGTGAGGCCAAGCATGGCATCAAGCTGTACGTGCGCCGGGTGTTCATCATGGACGATGCCGAACGCCTGCTGCCGCGCTACCTGCGTTTCGTGCGCGGGGTGGTGGATGCCGCCGACCTGCCGCTCAATGTCTCGCGCGAGATCCTGCAGTCGAGCGAGGTGCTCAACCAGATCCGCAACGGCCTGACCAAGCGCGTGCTCAACCTGCTGGAGGAGCTGGCGCGCGACAAGCCGGAGGTGTATGCCAAGGTCTGGTCCCTGTTTGGTCGGGTGCTCAAGGAGGGGCTGGCCGAGGATCCCGCCCACCGCGAGCAGATCACCCGCCTGTTGCGCTTTGCCTCCACCCATGAAGGGAGCACGGGGCAGGATGTGTCGCTCGCCGATTACGTCACCCGCATGCAGGAAGGGCAGGAGGCGATCTACGTCCTGACCGCCGAGAGCGAGGCCGCTGCCCGGCACAGCCCACACCTGGAGGGCTTCCGCGCGCGCGGCACCGAGGTCCTGCTGCTGACCGACGCGATCGACGAATGGCTGCTGCCGCACCTGACCGAGTTCGAGGGCAAGCCGATCCGCAACATCAACCGCGAGGGCGTGCGTCCGGAGGGTGAGGCACCCAAGGCGGATGAGGCACAGAATGAGCTGCTCCAGCGCATCCAGAAGGCCCTGGAGGGCAAGGTGAAGGAGGTGCGGCTCTCCAGCCGCCTGGTTGAATCGCCGGCCTGCGTGGTGCTGAGCGAGTATGACCTGCCCCCCCATCTCAAGCGCATCTACCGTGAGGCTGGTCAGCCGGTGCCGGAGACCCTGCCGATCCTGGAGGTCAACCCGAATCATGCCCTGCTCCAGCGCCTGCAGGCCGAGACGGACGAAGCGCGCATCGCCGACTGGGCGGGCGTATTGCTCGGCATGGCCCTGCTGGCCGAAGGTGCGCAGCTTGAGGATGGCGCAGGCTTCGTGCAGCAGCTCAACCGCCTGATGACTGGTTCCTGAGGCAGGGCGATCGCCTTGCGCCTGTGTCATAATCCGTCCATTGAAATCGGTCTGGACAGAGCATTGATTCGACAGCGCACGCTCAAGAACGTCATTCGCGCCAGCGGGATCGGGCTGCATACCGGGCAGCGGGTGATGCTCACCCTGCGTCCGGCCGCGCCTGATACGGGCATTGTCTTCCATCGCACGGACCTGCCGGGCTGCCCGGCCATCCAGGGACATCCGATGAACGTCGGCGAGACCACCCTCTCCACCACCCTGGTCAAGGATGGGGTGAAGATCTCCACCGTCGAACACCTGATGTCCGCCCTGGCGGGGCTTGGGATCGACAACGTGCACATCGAACTGGACGGCCCGGAGACCCCGATCATGGATGGCAGCGCCAGCCCGTTTGTGTTCCTCCTCCAGTCCGCTGGGATCGAGGAGCAGGACGCGCCCAAGCGCTTCATTCGCATCAAACGCCCGGTCGAGGTGCGCAATGGCGACAAATGGGCGCGTTTCGAGCCGCATGACGGCTTCCGTGTGCGCATGACCATCGACTTCAACCACCCGGTGTTGAACGAGACGGCGCAGACGGCCGAGATCGACTTCTCCACCACCAGCTTCGTCAAGGAAGTCAGCCGCGCACGGACCTTCGGTTTCATGAAGGACCTGGAGATGATGCGCTCGCAGAACCTTGCCCTTGGCGGCAGTCTGGAGAACGCCATCGTGGTGGGGGATGAGCACATCCTCAACGAGGATGGTTTGCGTCTGGGCGATGAGTTCGTCAAGCACAAGATCCTCGATGCGATCGGCGATCTCTATCTGCTTGGTCACAGCCTGATCGGAGCGTTCACCGGCCACAAGACCGGCCACGCGCTGAACAACGCCCTGCTGCGCGCCCTGTTGGCGGACCCCGCCGCGTGGGAGGAGGTGATCTTCCTCAACGATGCGGAACTGCCGATTGCCTACCATCACCCGCTGATGGCTGCGGCCTGAGTGTCTGCATCACCAAGGTTTTCTGGACACCCCAGCGTGGCGCAAAGGATGCTCCCCCTCGGCCGCGCCGTGACGAGGCCGGCCGGAGGGAGGTCAAACGGCCAGGGAGGGCCGTTTGAGGTTCGCCGCCACAGGATGTGGCGTCGAACCGGCCTCCCGGAGGCGGTCTCGGCACGGGAACCCCGAAGGGGCGCGGTCGCGGGGGCGTGTTCTTTTGGTTACTTTTCTTGCACGAGCAAGAAAAGTAACTCGCCCGCTTGCACGGGTGTTTGTGCGAAGCTGCAAGCATTGAAGCGGGCGAAAAAGCACTTCAACGGTTGTTCAAGGCCGCTTTGAGGCTGGTGGTCTGGTTTCGCCCGCCTCAAGCGGCGCACTTCGAACGGCCTGAATCGCACGCGGGCGAGTGCCTTTCTTTGCTTGCCCAAAGAAAGGGCCCCCCGTGGGGTCGCCCTTCGGGCAAGCCATGGCCGGGGCCGCTCCGACCGGGCCGTCCCGACGCGACGTCCTGTCGCGGCGGGACTGAAAGGGCCATCCATGGCCCTTTCACCCGGTCTCCACAGCCCCGTCCATGGCGACCCCAAGGGGGGATGTGCCCTCTCCCCCTGCCCCTCTCCCGCAAGCGGAAGAGGGGGGAGAAAACCTTGGTTTTAGGTACCTGCCTACGTCGATCTCCGGGGCGCCAGCGGCGCCCCGTGTTGTTTTTAGCGGCCGGTATTGGTGGGTTTTCTCTTGCCCACGGCCCGCGCCAGCCGGTGCAGGGCCGAGCCGAGCGTGGGGTCGGTAACGCAGCGGGCAGCGGCCTCCACCCCCTCGGCGATCTCGGCGGACGGATAGCGGGGGTGCAGCTGCGAGGTCCGTTCGGGAGGAGAGGGGAGGGTGCGCCAGGCGATCCGCACAGGCCGGCCTTCGTTGAGAATCTCGCCGGCGGCGGCCAAGAGCTGGGGTGCCTGGAAGCGCAGCGGGGTGATCAGGGCCTGGACGTCGCAGCCCAGCACCAAGGTATCGCCGCGGACATTGAGCAGAAACACATGCCTGCCAAGCTCCTCGGGCAGGGCGCGGCGCAGGGCGTCCTCGAGTGCCTTGCGGCGCTGGATGTGGGCGAGCAGCGTGGTGGGAAGGGGGGGGCGCTCAAGGGCCATGGCGGGTACCTCCGGCAAGTGTTCAGCCTACCAAAGGCAGGGGCTCTGGTCTAAGATGGGCCGGTTCTGGCGCCCCGGCGCGCCCTCCGCAAGCCCCGTGGCGAGCTCCAGGCTCCCGGGGATTTCTCTTTAGGAAAAGTTTTTCGCAATGATTGGCAAGCTGTTCAGCAAGGTCTTCGGTAGCCGTAACGACCGCATCCTGCGTCGCCTGCGCAAGCAGGTCGCCGCCATCAATGCCCTCGAACCCGCGATGCAGGCCCTGTCGATGGATGAGCTGGCGGGCAAGACGCAGGAATTCCGCGACCGGCTCGCCCAGGGGGCCACACTGGATGAGCTGCTGGTCGAGGCCTTCGCCGTCTGCCGCGAGGCCAGCCGCCGGGTGCTCGGCATGCGCCACTTCGACGTGCAGCTGATCGGCGGCATGGTTCTGCACGAAGGCAAGATCAGCGAGATGCGCACCGGCGAGGGTAAGACCCTGGTCGCGACCCTGGCCGCCTACCTCAACGCGCTGTCCGGCAAGGGCGTGCACGTGGTCACCGTCAACGACTACCTGGCCCGCCGCGACGCCGAGTGGATGGGGCGGCTGTACAACGCGCTCGGCCTGACCGTCGGCATCGTGGTGCCGGGCATGGACAACCGCGCCAAGCGCGACGCCTACGCCTGCGACATCACCTACGCCACCAACAACGAGCTGGGCTTCGACTACCTGCGCGACAACATGGCCTTCAGCCTGGACGAGGTCATGCAGCGTCCGCTCAACTTCGCCATCGTGGACGAGGTGGATTCCATCCTCATCGACGAGGCGCGCACCCCGCTGATCATCTCCGGACCCGCGGCGGACAATTCCGAGCTCTACCACGCCATCAACGGCCTGATCCCCGAGTTCAAGCGCCAGGCGCGCGAGGAGCCTAAAGAGGGCGAGGAGCCGCTCACCGAGGAGGAGCGCGGCGACTTCACCGTTGATGAGAAACAGAAGCAGGTCTATCTCACCGAGCAGGGCCACGAGAAGGCCGAGATGCTGTTGCGCCAGATTGGCCTGTTGGCCGAGGGCGAGAGCCTGTATGACGCCAAGAACATCATGCTGGTGCATCACCTCAATGCCGCCCTGCGCGCGCATGCCATCTACCGCCGCAACGTCGAGTACATCGTGCGCGACCAGCAGGTGATCATCGTCGACGAGTTCACCGGCCGCACCCTGGCGGGCCGCCGTTGGTCCGAGGGTCTGCACCAGGCGATCGAGGCCAAGGAGGGCGTGCCCGTCCAGCCGGAGAACCAGACCCTCGCCTCGATCACCTTCCAGAATTACTTCCGCCTGTATGCCAAGCTCTCCGGCATGACCGGCACGGCGGACACCGAGGCGCCGGAGTTCCACCAGATCTACGGCCTGGAGGTGGTGATCATCCCCACCAACAAGCCGGTGCAACGGATCGATCACCCGGACCTGGTCTACCTGACCGCCGAGGAGAAGTACGACGCCATCCTGCGCGATGTGCAGGACTGCGTCGCACGTCAACAGCCGGTGCTGGTCGGCACCGCCTCGATCGATGTGTCCGAGCTGCTTGCCGAGCGCTTCAAGAAGGCCGGCATCAAGCACAACGTGCTCAACGCCAAGCAGCACGAGCGCGAGGCGGAGATCGTGGCCGAGGCGGGGCGCCCCGGCGCGGTCACCATCGCCACCAACATGGCGGGCCGCGGCACCGACATCGTGCTCGGCGGCAACCTGGAGATGGAGCTCTTGGCCCTCGGTCATGTCGACGAGGCGACCAAGGCCAAGGCGCGCGAGGCCTGGCAGCAGCGCCATGACGCCGTGCTCGCCGCCGGCGGTCTGCACGTGATCGGCTCCGAGCGCCACGAGTCGCGCCGGATCGACAACCAGCTGCGCGGCCGCTCCGGCCGTCAAGGGGACCCGGGCTCGACGCGCTTCTACCTGTCGCTCGAAGACAACCTGATGCGCATCTTCGCCTCGGACCGCGTCGGCATGCTGATGAAGAAGCTCGGCATGCAGCACGGCGAGGCCATCTCCCACCCTTGGGTCACCAAGGCGATCGAGAACGCCCAGCGCAAGGTGGAAGGCCACAACTTCGGCATCCGCAAGCATCTGCTCGAATACGACGATGTGGCCAACGACCAGCGCAAGGTGGTCTACAGCCAGCGCCGTCAGCTGATGGAATCCGAGGACGTCAGCGAGGCGGTGAGCGCCATGCGCGAGGACGTGCTGGCCGCCGCCTTCCACCGCTTTATCCCGCCCGGCAGCCTGGACGAGCAATGGGATGTTGCTGGTCTCGAACAACACCTGGCCGAGGAATTCGGCCTCGCCCTGCCGGTCCGGCAATGGCTGGACGAGGATGCCGACCTGCACGAGGAGAGCCTGCTTGCGCGCATCCAGCAGGCCTTCGCCGAGGACTACGCGCGCAAGGAGGCGATGGCGGGCGCCGAGGCGCTGCGCCGCTTCGAGAAGGGCGTGATGCTGCAGGTGCTCGACCACCTGTGGAAGGAGCACCTTGCGGCGATGGACTACCTGCGCCAGGGCATCGGCCTGCGCGGCTACGCGCAGAAGAACCCCACCCAGGAATACAAGCGCGAGGCCTTCGAGCTGTTCACCGCCATGCTCGAGCGCATGCAGCACGACATCGTCCAGGTGCTGTGCCGCGTGCAGGTGCAGCAGCCCGAGGCGATGGCGAGCTTCGAGGAGCCGCCCGCGACCCCGCCGGTCGAGGCCATCCACCCGGGCGCCACGGCTTGGGGCGACGACGAGGTGGTCGATGCGAACTTCGGCGAGGCGGCTGGCAAGGAAGAGCCCTACCAGCGCGAGGGCGAGAAGCTCGGCCGCAACGACCCCTGCTGGTGCGGTTCCGGCAAGAAGTACAAGCACTGCCACGGCAAACTCGCCTGAGATGACGCCATCCTTTGCCCCCCTCTCCCGCCTGCGGGAGAGGGGCTGGGGGTGAGGGGGCCCAAGCCCTCACCCTTCTCTGCCCATTCCCTACACTTGAAGGAAGCAGGAGTCCCATCATGCCTGTCAACCTGAATCCCCCCGCCCCCGGCAGCCTCAAGCCGATTGCGGGCATCCGCCTTGGCGTGGCCGAGGCGGGCGTGCGCAAGGCCAACCGCAAGGACCTCTTGGTCATGACCCTGCCCGAAGGGGCGCGCGTCGCCGGCGTGTTCACCCAGAACCGCTTCTGCGCCGCCCCAGTGACCCTGTGCCGCGAGTTCCTCGCCAAGGGTGAGCCGATCCGTGCGCTGGTGGTCAATACCGGCAACGCCAATGCGGGCACCGGGGAAGATGGCCTTAAGCGTGCCTACCGGGTGTGCGAGGCGCTGGCCCAGCAGCTTGGGTGCAAGCCCGAACAGGTGCTGCCGTTCTCCACCGGCGTGATCATGGAGCCGCTGCCGGTCGAGCGCATCGAGGCGGGGCTGCCCGCGGCCATCGCCCATCTCGGCGAGGCCCACTGGGAGGTCGCCGCGGAGGCGATCATGACCACCGATATTGTCGCCAAGGGGCTGTCCCGCCAGGTCGAGATCGACGGCCAGACCGTCACCGTCACCGGCATTGCCAAGGGCTCCGGCATGATCCACCCGAACATGGCCACCATGCTCGGCTATGTCGCGACCGACGCTGCTGTGGCCCAGTCGTTGCTGGACAAGATGCTGCGCGAGATCACCAACGTCTCCTTCAACCGCGTGACCGTGGATGGCGACACCTCGACCAACGACAGCTTCATCCTGATCGCGGCAGGCACTTCCGGCGTGAGCATCGAGTCCGAGCAGTCGGCAGGTTATGCCGCACTGTACGCGGCGGTGCGCGAGGTGGCCGTGTTTCTCGCCCAGGCCCTGGCGCGCGACGGCGAGGGCGCGACCAAGTTCGTCACCATCGAGGTGTCCGGCGGCCGCAGCGGCGAGGAGTGCCTGAAGGTCGGCAAGGCGATCGCCCATTCGCCGCTGATCAAGACCGCCCTGTTCGCCTCCGACCCGAACCTTGGGCGTCTTCTGGCCGCCATTGGCTATGCGGGCATCACGGACCTGGACGTGAACACCGTGCGCCTGTGGCTGGGCCCAGTGCTGGTGGCGGAGCACGGCGGCCGCCATCCGGCCTATGTCGAGGCCGAGGCGGCGGCGGTGATGAAGGAGCCCGAGATCACCATCCGCGTGGACCTCGGTCGTGGCGAGGCACAGGAGACGGTGTGGACCTGCGACTTCTCCTACGACTACGTGAAGATCAACGCGGAGTACCGTAGCTGAGGGCGCGTCAGCCGTCGCGGCGACACGCCGCGCCTACCCGTAGCCGCTTGTAGGAGGCCCGCCCTCGGGCCGATCTTCCACCCAGTTCGCGCCGAGGGCGGCGCTCCTACCGGGCTTCGCTGGGCCCATGGGAGTCGCGTTCCGCGGCGATCCCAAGCCAAAACCGATGAAGGGCAAAAGGATGAACAAGCCCCCCTTGCGCGTCGTCTGTGCCGTCATCCAGGGTGACGATGGGCGGGTGCTGATCGCCCGCCGCCTTCCCCATCAGCCCCTCGGCGGGCTGTGGGAGTTCCCCGGCGGCAAGCTCGAGCCGGGCGAGTCCGAGCACGATGCCCTTGCACGCGAACTCGAGGAGGAGATCGGCATCCAGCCGCTCGCGGCCAGTCACTGGATGAATGTCCGTCATCACTACCCTGAGCGGGAGGTGGTGCTGCACGTCTGGCGCGTGACGGCCTGGCAGGGTAAACCCGAGGGGCGGCTGGGGCAGCCGCTCGATTGGGTGGAACCCTCCGCGCTTAAGGTGCGCGATTTTCCCGCCGCAAACCTGCCGATCGTCAACGCCCTGGCCCTGCCGCCGCGTTGTCTGATCACCGGCGAGGCCGATTCGGATGCCGACTTTGTCGCTCGTCTTGAGCGGACGCTCGGCCTCGGGCTGCGCATGGTGATCCTGCGGGGCGAGCAGGCACTGCGCCTGGCGGACGCGGCTCTTCCCCGTATTCGCTCGGCAGGCGGCATCGCCATCCTCAATGCCGATCCCTTTGATGCGTTGCGCCTTGGCGCGGATGGCGTGCACCTCAACCGCCGCCGGCTCATGGCGCTTGCTGCCCGTCCCGAGGGCCTGCGCTGGGTCGGGGCCTCCTGCCACGATGAAGCCGAACTGGCGCATGCCGCCAAGCTTGGGCTGGATTACGCCTTCCTCTCTCCCGTGCTCCCCACCGCCTCGCACCCCGGCGCAGAAACGCTGGGCTGGCCGCGCTTTGCCGCGCTGATCGCCGATCATGCCCTGCCGGTCTACGCCCTGGGCGGGGTGGGGGAGGCGGAGCTTCCCGTCGCCGTGGGGCTGGGCGCGCAGGGCGTGGCTGGCATCCGTGCCTGGTGGTGATGGTCTACACTCGTTCGTGACCCTGTCCCAGTGAGGTGATTGCGATGATCAAGGAACAGTTCGACACCACGGTTGAGGCCCTCAAGCAGCAGCGCGATGAGTTGCAGGTGCAGATGCACCTGTTGGGCATGGAGGCGCGCGAGGAATGGCAGGAGGCCGAGCAGGTATGGGAGCGCATGGGCAACGCCCTGCGCCGCATCCGCAGCGAAGGCTCCTATCAGGCCAACGAGATGATGGAGTCATTCCGTCAGCTGGTGGACGAGCTCGAGGGGCAATATCGCAGGCTCAAGCCCATGGAACGCCTTGCCGAGGGCATGGACGATCTGCGCCAGATGCGCGACGAACTGCGCTTGCAGACCAAGCTGATGGGCATGGAGGCGCGCAAGGAGTGGGATGAGGCGGAGCAGGCCTGGGACACGCTGGGTAGGCGCATCGACGCGCTCAAGGACAAGACCGGCGAGGCGCTGGATGAGGCCGCCGAGGCTGCGCGTCAGCTCAAGGACGATCTGGCCCTGCACTACCGCAACATCAAGGCACGTTTGAAGGACTGATTCCACTGAGCATGTAGGAGGCCCGCCCCGGGCCGATCGCCTCCGTCCAACAACCCGGTCGCGGCGGGGCGTCGCCCCTACAGCTGTTCCAGGGAGGGGCGATCGGCTAACCTTGCTCTTCCCATGAGGAAGGGCGGGGTATGCACATGCACATGAGCGATGCAAAGTGGTGGCTTGGCAGCGCGGTCGTCATTGGTTTGCTGCTCTATGTCCTGCAGCATGACTTCTCCCGCCTGCGTGCGCCCGACATCCCCTTCGCCGGGCAGGTGGTCAAGCTCCCATCGCCGGCCTGCTCTCCGGTGGGCGGGCCGTGCACCGTCTCCGATCCTCCCCGCATGCTGGCGCTGACGCTGGGCGGCGACGTGCGTCCCCTGCGCCCCTTCGATCTCGAACTGCGCCTGCCCGATGCCGCCCTGCCGCAGGCGGGGCCGGCCACGGTGGACTTCGTCATGGTCGGGATGGACATGGGGCTCAACCGCTACACCCTGACCCGTCAGGCGGATGGCAGCTATCGCGCCAAGGTCATCCTGCCGGTGTGCAGCAGCGGCCGCAGCGACTGGGTGGCGAAGGCGAGCGCGATCGTGGGGCAGGAGATGTGGACGGCGGAGTTTCCCTTCGTGGCCGAGCCTTCCATGGGTCAGCACGACTGAGTGCGTGCCCGTTGCTCTGAGTCTCAGGACCTGGTCGCGGCGGGGGCGCCGCTCCTACGGACAAGGTGCCTTGTATGAAGGAGGCCCGTCCTCCCGGCTGTTTCAAAGCCCATAGAAACAGCCCGGAGGGTGAGCCAAGGATGGCTCGCGCGAGAAGCAATCACGACAAGTGATTGATTCTCGGAGCCCGTCGCGGGCGTGTACCGCGACGAGGCGAGTTTCAAAAGGGCAGGACAGCCCTTTTGAAACAATCAGCCTCGGGCCGATGAGCCCGCTCACCCCTTCAACAGCACATACACCGCTCCCGTGCCGCCGTCCATCGGCCGGGCCGAGCAGAAGGCCAGCACGTCCTCGCGCTGCGGCAGCCAGCGGTTGAGCAAGCGTTTGAGCTTGCCCTGGCCGGTGGGGGAGTGGTAGCCCTTGCCGTGGATGATGCGGATGCAGCGATGCGGATCGCCGCGGTGCTGGTTGAGGAATCGGGCCAGGGCTGTCCGCGCCTCGTCCACCGTGTGGCCGTGCAGGTCGAGCACCGCGCCCACGCTGTACTGCCCGCGTCGCAGCTTGCGCAGTACCTGGCGCGATACCCCGTCGCGCAGGTAGAGCAGGACCTCGCCGTGCTCCAGCTCTCCCGGATCGTAGTCGCTGAGCATGTCGTGGACGACCCTTTCCGCATCCAGCTCGCGCTGGCGCGGACGCGCGGACGGGCGGGGCGGCCGGTACGTCACGCGCTCATGGCTGAGGGGGCGGATCTCGCCGCTCAGGGCGCCGATCTCGGCGTGGAACAGTCGGATGTCGTCCTCGTTCATGCGCGGGATTCAGGGTGGACGTAACAATGGCCATCAGTATAGTGAGAGTTCCGACCACAGGGTCACGATGGGGTTGCATGGATATCCTGGTTTCCAACGATGATGGCGTCTACTCACCCGGCTTGCGTGCCCTGGCCGACGCCATGCGACCGCTTGGCCGGGTGGTCATCGTGGCTCCCGACCGCGACCGTAGCGGGGCGAGCAATTCGCTCACCCTTTCCCGCCCGCTGCGCCCCAAGCTCCTTGCGGAGGATATCTGGTCGGTGGACGGCACGCCGACCGACTGCGTCCACCTCGCCCTGACCGGCCTGCTGCCGTTCCGTCCCAACATCGTCCTGTCCGGCATCAACCATGGTCCCAACCTGGGCGATGACGTGCTCTATTCGGGCACCGTCGCGGCGGCCACCGAGGGGCGCTCGCTCGGCCTGCCTGCGATCGCGGTGTCGATGGACAGTCACGATCCAGAACATCTGGAGACCGCCGGCCGCGCCGTGCGCCTGCTGGTCGAAAGCATGGGCAATCACCCCCTCCCGCGCGACACCCTGCTCAACGTCAACGTGCCGGATCGGCCCTGGGAAGCGATACGCGGCATGCGTTCCACCCGCTTGGGCAAGCGCCATCCGTCCGCGCCGATGGTGGCCGACACCGACCCGCGCGGCAAGGCGATCTACTGGATCGGCATGGCGGGCGCGGCAGCGGACGATGGTGAAGGCACCGACTTCCAGGCCCTGCGCGATGGCTTCATCTCGGTCACCCCGATCCATTTCGACATGACCCGGCACGACGCCCTGGGCGTGCTTGGTGCCTGGCTTCCCGATGCCGGTCCTGCGTGATCCCCTCATCCGCGGCAGCGGGCTGACCTCGCCGCGCGTGCGCGAGCGCCTGATCGAGCGCCTGCAGGCCGCCGGCATCCGTGATGCCCGGGTGCTGGAGGCCATCCGGCGTACCCCGCGCCACCTGTTCGTCGACGAGGCCTTCGCCGGGCGTGCCTACGAGGATACCGCCCTGCCGATCGGCCATGGGCAGACCATTTCCCACCCCTACACGGTGGCGCGCATGAGCGAGGCGATCCTGCGCGACGGCGTGCCCGGCAAGGTGCTCGAAATCGGTACCGGCTCCGGCTACCAGACGGCCATCCTCGCGCACCTCACCAATCAGGTGTTCAGCATCGAGCGGATCAAGGCCCTGCAGGACCAGGCCCGCGCGCGCCTCAAGCTGCTCGAGCGTTTCAACGTCCGCCTGCGCCACGCAGATGGGTGGCAGGGGTGGTCCGCGCATGGCCCCTACGACGCCATCCTGGTGGCGGCCGCGCCGGACCTGATCCCCCCGCGCCTGCTCGAGCAACTCGCCGAGGGCGGGCGGATGGTCATCCCGGTCGGTCCGCAGGGCGGCGCGCAGAAGCTGCTGATGATCCGGCGCGAGGAAGGCGAGTTGCGGGAACAGGTGCTTGAGACTGCCAGTTTCGTCCCGCTGGTGAGCGGGACCATTGCATGAGGATCCTTGCATGAGGTTGTTCGGGGCCATGTACGACCGGGTGATCGGCTGGAGCAGCCATCCCCGCGCCCCCTGGTTTCTCGGCGGGATGAGCTTCGCCGAGTCCTCCTTTTTCCCGGTTCCGCCGGACGTGTTGCTGGCCCCGATGTGTGTGGCGCGCCCGCCCGCCTGGTGGCGGCTGGCCCTGCTTACCACCCTCGCCTCGGTGGTGGGCGGCCTGTTCGGCTACCTGCTCGGTGCTTTGTTCCTCGACCTGCTCACGCCGTGGATCGAGCGGATGGGGTATGCCCCGGCCATGGAGCAGGCGCGTGCCTGGTTCGCCGCATGGGGCTTCTGGGCGGTCTTTCTCGCCGGCTTCTCGCCCATCCCCTACAAGGCATTCACCATCACCGCCGGTGCGCTCGGCATGCCGCTCATCCCCTTCGTGCTCGCCTCCCTGTGCGGGCGGGGGGGGCGCTTCTTCCTCGTGGCCTGGCTCATGTCGCGCTTCGGCGCGGCCTTCGAGGCGCGCCTGCGGCCGTTCATGGAGTGGCTCGGCTGGGGGCTGGTGGCCGTGGTCGGGTTGGCCTATGTCCTGATGACATAGGTCCCAGAGACCGATGCCCTCGACCGCACGCCTCCTCGTCGTCGGCCTGTTGCTCGTCTTGTCCGGTTGCTCCGGGCCGGCGGTCCGCTTCGCCCCCGAGGACGGCGTGCATGTCGTCCGGCGGGGAGAGACCCTGTACTCCATCGCCACGGCCCATGACATGGACTGGCGCGAGGTGGCCAGCCGCAATGGCATCCGTCCCCCCTACACCCTCCATGTCGGCCAGCGTCTTTTCCTGACAGGGAAGACCGTGACGCAAGACGGGGCCGTCGCCGACCCTGCCCCGAAGGCCACCGCAAAGTCGAGAAAGGGACCGGCCCCGCTGCCCCCGGTCGGCAAGATCGCCTGGACCTGGCCGGCCGAGGGGCG
Source organism: Pseudomonadota bacterium (assembly GCA_040758295.1). Classification (GTDB taxonomy): domain Bacteria; phylum Pseudomonadota; class Gammaproteobacteria; order Halothiobacillales; family Halothiobacillaceae; genus Thiofaba. Next base: position 47,459 of record JBFLVZ010000026.1, on the reverse strand, counting down.
CGTGGTCACGACCTTCGTTCAGGGGCATGCAACCCGCAAGGGGATCGACATTGCGGGCGAGCTTGGCCAGCCGGTGCGCGCGGCGGCGAGCGGGGAGGTGGTCTACAGCGGTTCGGGCCTTGCGGGTTACGGCCGGCTCATCATCTTGAAACACGACGAGCGTTTCTTGAGTGCATATGCCTATAACCAGGCTTTATTGGTCAGTGAGGGCGAAACTGTGCAGTCTGGTCAAATCATCGCCCGCATGGGGCAGGCGGAGGCCGGCAAACCCATGCTGCATTTCGAGATTCGCCTGGATGGCAACCCGATCGACCCCCTGCGGCAATTGCCGCAGGCCAGCCGCTGATTCGCCGGAGAGCCGAGTGATGCGTGTCCAAGAAGATGAACTCGATATCCATGCCGTCCACTTTGAGGAGGAGCTCCACGATACTGAGACCGAGGACGAGTCGGCCGAGCGGGAAGGCGAGGGCGAGGTATTCGTCGCCGGAAGCTATGGCGCGGAAGGGGCAGACATCACCCGCCTCTATCTGAACGATGTCGAGCACCACGGTCTGCTCACCCCGGAACAGGAGCGCCATTTCGCCCGTCTCGCCCGCTCCGGCGATCCGGCTGGCCGTGAGCGGATGATCGTCAGCAACCTGCGCCTGGTGGTGAAGATCGCCCGCCGTTACATGCATCGCGGACTCGATCTGTGCGACCTGATCGAGGAAGGCAACCTTGGCCTGATGCGCGCGGTGGAGAAGTTCGACCCCGAGCGCGGCTTCCGCTTCTCCACCTATGCCACCTGGTGGATCCGCCAGACCATCGAGCGGGCGCTGATGAACCAGGGCCGCACCGTGCGCCTGCCGATCCACATCGTCAAGGAAATCAACGTCTACAACCGTGCGGCGCGCAAGCTCTCGCAGGAGCTCAACCACGAGGCGACCATGGAGGAGATCGCCGAGTGCCTGGATCGCGACCTCGACGACGTGATGCGCCACATGAGCTACGGCGAGCGGATCACTTCGATCGACACCCCCTTGCGCGGCGACCCGGATCACTCCCTGATGGAGATGATCCCTGACGAGAACAACCACGATCCAGCCCAGCTCGTGCAGGGGACGCTTGCCCTGGAGCGCATCGAGGACTGGCTGGCCCGTCTCGAACCCAAGCAGCGCGAGGTGGTCGAGCGGCGCTTCGGCCTGCACGGGCACGAGCCGCACACCCTGGAGGCCATCGGTGACATCCTCGGCGTGACCCGCGAGCGGGTGCGCCAGATCCAGCTCGAGGCGCTGCGCCGCCTGCGGCGCATGAGCCAGGCCGAAGGCCAGTCCTCGGACACCATGCTGGACGAGGAGTGATGCCCTCCGGCAGGCGTGCGCGTGGGGATAGCCCGGACTGCTAGAATGATGACCCGCGCCATCCATCCGTCCTGCCAGTGAACCCACCCCTGTTATCCGTCCAAGACCTGCGGCTTGCCTTCGCCACCCCGGCCGGGGAGCGCGAGGTGCTGCGTGGGGTCGGCTTCGACGTGCCTGCGGGGGGGCGTGTCGCGCTGGTCGGGGAATCCGGTTCGGGCAAGTCCATCACCGCCTTGGCCATCCTCGGCCTGCTTGAGCGCGAAGGCGCACGCCTGAGCGGCGCCATTCGCTTCGAGGGCGAGGATCTGGTCCAGGCGAGCGAGGCACGTCTGCGCGCCCTGCGCGGCCGCGCCATCGGCATGATCTTCCAGGAGCCGATGAGCGCCTTCAACCCGTTGCACACCGTCGGCCGCCAGGTCGCCGAGACCCTGCTCGTGCACGAAGGACTGACGGCACAGGCCGCACGCGAGCGCGCCATCGAGCTGCTTGACCTGACCGGCATCCGTGAGCCGCGTTCGACGGTGGATGCCTTCCCGCACCAGCTCTCCGGCGGCCAGCGCCAGCGCGCCATGATCGCCATGGCGCTGGCCTGCAGGCCGCGCCTGTTGATCGCTGACGAGCCCACGACCGCCCTCGACGTCACCCTCCAGGCGCAGATCCTCGACCTGCTGGCTCACCTGCAGCGCGAGATGGGCATGGCGGTGCTGATGATCACCCACGACCTGCCGCTGGTACGCCGCTTCGCCGAGCAGGTGGTGGTCATGCGCCAGGGCGCGGTGGTTGAGCAGGGGGGCGTGGAGGACGTGTTCTCCCGGCCGGCGCACGACTACACCCGCCTGCTGCTGGAAAGCGCGCCGGTGCGCGACATCGCCCCGCCGCGCGCGCAGGCGGCCGTGCTCGAGGCGCGTGCGGTGCGCTGCGTGCGCGAGGGGCAGGGCGGTGGCCTGTTTCGCCGGGCGAGGGGGCAGACCATCCTGCACGGCATCGACCTTGCGCTTCGTGCTGGAGAGACCCTCGGCGTGGTCGGCGAATCCGCCTCGGGCAAGACCACCCTGGCCCATGTCCTCCTGCGCCTGCTGGCGGGCGAGGGCGAAATCAAGATCGATGGCGTGGACTGGCAGGCCCTGCGTGGCGAGCCCCTGCGCCGCGCCCGCCGCAGTGCCCAGGTGGTGTTCCAGGACCCGTTCGCCGCGCTGTCCCCGCGCATGACCATCGAGCAGATCGTCGGTGAGGGCCTGCGCGTGCATGAGCCGGAGCTCGACAACCGTGCCCGCCGCGCCCGGGTGATCGAGGCGCTGGAGGAGGTCGGCCTCGGCGCGGACATGCTGTGGCGCTATCCGCACGAGTTCTCCGGCGGGCAGCGTCAGCGCATCGCCATCGCCCGTGCCTTGGTGCTGCGCCCGCGGCTGATCGTGCTGGACGAGCCGACCAGCGCGCTGGACGTGTCGGTGCAGAAGCAGGTGCTGACCCTGCTGCAGGAACTGCAGCGCCGTCACGGCCTGAGCTACCTGCTCATCACCCACGACCTGCGCGTGATCCGCGCCATGGCCCACCGGGTCATGGTCCTGCGCGACGGCAGGGTGGTGGAGGAGGGCGAGACCCTCGATCTGCTGGCCAACCCGCGCGAGGCCTACACCCGCGAGTTGGTCGAGGCGGCCGGCCTGTTGCAGGAGTCGGCATGATCCGCGTCATCGGCTTCGACCTGGATGACACTCTGTGGGCGATCGAGCCGGTCATCCGGCGCGCCAACCGCGTGCTGTTCGACTGGCTTAAGGCGCGCTACCCGCGCATCACCCACGGCCACACGCCGGAGAGCTTGCACGCACTGTGCATTGAGTACATGCGCGCCCGTCCCGGTCAGCGGCATGACCTGACCACCCTGCGCAAGGCCTTTCTGCGTCATCTTGGTCGCGAGGCAGCCTACGCGGAGGACTTCGCCGAGGAGGCCTTCGCGGTGTTCTACGCCGCGCGCAACACCGTCGAGCCCTTCCCCGAGGTTGAGGCGGTGCTGGCCGCGCTCGCGCGCCGCCATGCCCTCGTGGCGCTCTCCAACGGCAATGCCTGCATCGAGCGCATCGGCCTCGCGCGTCACTTCCGCCTGGCAGTCAACTCGGCCGAGGCCGGGGCGGGCAAGCCCGACCCCCGCATGTTCCACCTCGCCCTCGAGCGCCTGGGCGAGCCGGCGGAAGCCATGGTGCACGTCGGTGACCACCCCGAACACGACGTGCTCGGCGCCCACAATGCGGGGGTGCGGGCCATCTGGCTCAACCGGCTGGGCGCGCCCTTCCCTGGCCACATGCCGGCGCCATGGGCTAGCATCGCGAACCTCGCCCAACTGCCGCCGCTGCTGGCCGGGGAAGCAGGGTGGGAAACCGGTGCCTGCACCGCGCCGCACCTGCATCAGGACAACACTTGAAATACTCCGATCATTCCGGCATCGCACTCATCAACCACGTTCGCGCGGCTTTCATGGTACCCTTGCGGGCATTTTTAGCCCGCTGCAAACCACTCAGACGGAACCCCGTGGATTCTTCCCCTTCCCCCATCATCCCGCGCGATGCGCACTGCATCTCGCGCAAGAACATCAGCAAGAACGCCCTCAACGTCCTCTACCGCCTGCACGAGGCCGGCTTCCGCGCCTGCCTGGTCGGCGGCGGCGTGCGCGACCTGCTCCTCGGCCGCGAGCCGAAGGACTTCGACATCGCCACTGACGCCACGCCCGAACAGGTGCGTCGCCTGTTCCGCAACTGCCGCCTGATCGGCCGTCGCTTCCGCCTGGCGCATGTGCTGTTCGGCAAGGAGATCGTCGAGGTCGCCACCTTCCGCGCCTCGGGTGACGACGTGCCTGGCCGCGCCACCGACGAGCAGGGCCGCCTGCTGCGCGACAACGTCTACGGCACGCTCGAGGACGACGTCCAGCGCCGCGACTTCACCGTCAACGCGCTGTATTACGACATCGCCGATTTTTCCGTGCTCGACTACGTCGGCGGCATGCAGGACCTGCAGGACGGCGTGCTGCGCCTGCTCGGTGACCCCGAGACCCGCTACCGCGAGGATCCGGTGCGCATGCTGCGTGCCGCCCGCTTTGCTGCCAAGCTCGGCTTCCGGCTGCACCCGGACACCGAGCGGCCGATGGGTGAGCTGGCGGAATTGCTCGAGGGTATCCCGCCGGCGCGCCTGTTTGACGAGTGCGTGAAGCTGTTCCATACCGGCCACGGTGTGGCCTCGCTGCACGAGCTGCGCCGTCTCGACCTTTTGCGCTGGCTGCTGCCGCCGGTCGACGCGGCGCTGGGCTTCACCCGCGACGAGGGCGCGGCGCTGCACTTCATCGAGACCGCGCTGGCCAATACCGACCGCCGCGTCGCGCAGGACCTGCCGCTGTCCACCGCCTTCCTGTTCGCCGCGCTGCTGTGGCCGGTGGTCGTGCTGCACGCCCAGGTGCTGGCGCACGAGGGCCAGCCCGATGCCGTCCTGCTGCAGCAGGCCGGCGACGAGGCCCTGCGCGTGCTGCAGTCGCGCATCGCCATTCCGCGTCACCTGCAGCTCTTGACCCGCGAGATCTGGGAGATGCAGCCGCGTTTCGCCCTGCACCAGGGGCGCGGGGTGGCCAGCCTGTACGGTCATCCACGTTTCCGCGCCGCCTACGACTTCCTCCTACTGCGCGCCCAGAGTGGCGAGCAGCAGGCGGCTGAAGATGCGGCTTGGTGGACGGCCTTCGTCGAGGCGAGCCCGGAGCAGCAGCAGGGCGTCTCGGTGCCTGCAGGGGAGGGGGGGCGCAAGCGTCGCCGTGCCCCGCGCCGTCGCAAGGGCAAGGGGGCGGCCACCCCGGCCGAGTGAACCCCATGCCGCTCGCCTACCTCGGCCTGGGCAGCAATCTGAGCGACCCCGCAGGGCAGGTCCGACGCGCGCTGGGGGCGATCGCCGCGCTGCCCGCAAGCCGTCTCGCCGCTGCTTCGCGCCTCTACCGCAGCCCGCCGCTGGGGCCGCAGGACCAGCCCGACTACATCAACGCCGTGGCGGCACTGGAAACGACGCTTACACCACGCGACCTGCTGCATGCCCTGCAGACCATCGAGCACGACTTCGGCCGGGTGCGCCTGCGTCGCTGGGGCGAGCGGGTCATCGACCTCGATGTCCTGCTGTATGACGATCTTTGCCTGGACTCGCCCGAGCTGACCCTGCCGCACCCCGGTATCGGAGAGCGCGCCTTCGTGCTCTGCCCGCTGGCGGAGCTCGCCCCCGACCTCATCATTCCGGGCCTCGGGCCGCTGGCCGACCTTTTGGCGGCGCGCGCCACGGACACCTGCGAACCTCTGGAGGAAGCCGCATGAGCCGACCCCTGACCCTCGTCGACCTGCGTGGCATGAAGTCGCGCGGCGAGCGCATGGTCTGCCTGACCGCCTACGACGCCAGCCTCGCCCGCCTGGTCGAGGCCGCCGGCGCCGAGCTGGTGCTGGTGGGCGACTCGCTCGGTATGGTGGTGCAGGGGCATGACACCACCCTCCCGGTGACCCTGGACGAGGTGATCTACCACACCCGCTGCGTGGCCCGCGGCCTCAGGTCCGTATCAGGGCGCGCGGTGTTGATCGCCGACCTGCCGTTCATGAGCTACGCCACCCCGGAGCAGGCCCTGCACAGCGCGGCCCGGCTGATGAAGGAGGGTGGGGCGCAGGTGGTCAAGCTGGAGGGGGGGGAGCCCCAGCTCGAAACGGTGCAGGCCCTCAGCCGCCAGGGCATCCCGGTGTGTGCCCATCTCGGCCTCACCCCGCAGTCGGTGCACAAGCTCGGCGGCTACCGCGTGCAGGGTCGCGAGCCCAAGGCCGCGCAGGCCATGCTTGAGGATGCCGTGGCGCTGGAGGCGGCAGGGGCGGACCTTTTGATCCTCGAATGCATCCCAAGCCCCCTCGCGGCGGAGATCACCCGTGCCCTGACCATCCCGGTGATCGGCATCGGCGCCGGTCCCGCCTGTGATGGCCAGGTGCTGGTCAGCTACGATCTTTTGGGCCTGACCCCCCGCCCGCCCAAATTCGCCCGCAACTATGCCCAAAGCCATGGCGCGCCGGACAAGGCGCTGAAGGCCTTCGTCGACGACGTCCGCAGTGGGGCCTTTCCCGGGCCCGAGCACTGTTTCACCTAACAGCATGTTGAAAAAAGGGCTTCCTGCCCTTTTGAAACAGTCAGGGGGCGGCCTCCTACAGCGCTCTTATTCAGTCCCTGTGCTGAGGAAACAAGGTTGTTCCGCTATTCATCAAAGAGCAGAAGCAACATCCACCATGCAGACCATCCACACCATTCCCGACCTGCGCGCTGCCGTCCGCGCCCTGCGGGCGAAGGGCAAGCGCATCGCCTTCGTTCCCACCATGGGCAATCTGCACGCCGGGCACCTGGCCCTGGTGGAGCGGGCCAAGCGCTCCGCCGACGCCGTGGTGGTGAGCATCTTCGTCAATCCCCTCCAGTTCGGCGCGGGGGAGGACTTTGACAGCTACCCGCGCACCGAGGAACGGGACGCCGCCCTGCTGGTGGAAGCAGGGGTCAGGCTGCTGTTCCTGCCCACGGTCGAGGCCCTCTATCCGCACGGCCAGGCGGGCTGCACGCGGGTGATGGTGCCTGAGTTGTCGGACATCCTGTGCGGCGCCTCGCGTCCCGGCCATTTCGTGGGGGTCACCACGGTCGTCACCAAGCTGTTCAACATCGTCATGCCGGATGTCGCCGTGTTTGGCGAGAAGGACTACCAGCAGCTGACCATACTAAGGCGCATGGTGCGCGACCTCGATATGCCGATCGAACTGATCGGCCAGCCGACCGAGCGCGAGGCCGATGGCCTGGCGATGAGCTCACGTAATGGCTACCTGAGTGCGGAGGAGCGGGCCATCGCCCCCGGCCTCTACCGCACCCTGTGCGCGGCGCGCGAGGCCTTGCGCGCGGGCCAGGCGCCGGCCCTGGTCGAGGCCGAGGCCATCGAGCGCCTGCACGCCCTGGGCTTTGTCCCTGATTACGTCAGCGTGCGGCGCGCCGGAGACCTCTCCCATGCCGTCGCAGGCGAGGCGGGGGGGCTGCGCATCCTGGCTGCAGCGCGCCTTGGCCGGACCCGTTTGATCGACAACATCGAGGCTTGACCGTGCCCGCGCTGGCGGACTGGATCGGTATCGTCGCGGCCACGCTCACCACCGTCGCCTTCGTCCCGCAGGCGGTCAAGACCTGGCGCTCGCGCCATGCCCGCGACCTCTCGCTCGGCATGTTCAGCCTGTTCACCGCCGGCGTACTCTGCTGGCTGCTCTACGGCGTGTTGATCGGCTCCTGGCCGATCATCGTCGCCAATACCGTCACCGCGGGTCTTGCGGGCAGCATCCTGTTCTTCAAACTGCGTTATGGTTAGTCGCATGCCTCTGCGTTTTGTCCTCTTCCTCGTCGGACTGGTTTTCCTTCCGGCGCACGCGGCCGACCATCCGTCCGCCGCTGCCATCGCCACCGCCCACCCGCTCGCGACCGAGGCCGGGTTCGAGATCCTCGAGGCGGGCGGCAATGCCTTCGATGCGGCCGTGGCGGTGAGCGCGGCGCTGGCGGTGGTGGAGCCCTACAGTTCGGGGCTCGGCGGGGGCGGGTTCTGGCTGCTGCATGAGGCAGAGAAGGATCGCCAGGTGATGATCGACGGGCGCGAGCGGGCCCCGCAGGCTGCGCACCGGGACATGTACCTGGACGCGAAGGGCGAGGTGATCCCACGCCTGTCGATGGACGGGGCGCTGGCGGCGGGCATTCCCGGGGTGCCGGCCGCGCTGGACCACCTGGCACGGGAGTACGGCCGCCTGCCGCTGGCGGTCTCCCTGGCGCCGGCCATCCGTCTCGCGCGCGAGGGCTTTCCCGTCACCCCGCATTACCGGCGCATGGCGGCCTTCCGCCTTGCGGCCTTTGCCCAGGACGCCGAGTCCTCCCGTCTGTTTCTTCAGGATGGCCAGCCGCCTGAGCTTGGGCATGTCATCCGCCAGCCGGAGTTGGCCGGGGTGTTGGAGCGCTTGGCCAAGGAGGGGGCGGACGGCTTCTACCGTGGCGAGGTGGCGCGCCGACTGGTGGCCGGGGTGCGTGCGGCGGGAGGGATCTGGACTGACGAGGACCTGGCGGGCTATCGCGTGGTCGAACGCGAGCCGGTGCGCGGCCGCTACCGCGGCCACGAGATCATCTCCGCGGCGCCGCCGTCCTCGGGCGGGGTAGCCCTGGTCACCATGCTCAATATCCTCGCGGGCTTTGATCTGGCCGCGCTGGACGATGTGGGGCGCATCCATCTTATGGTCGAGGCCATGCGCCGCGCCTACCGCGACCGGGCGGAATACCTGGGCGACCCTGACTTTGTGGCCATGCCCCTCGAGCGCCTGCTGCACCCCTATTATGCGGATGGACTGCGGATGTCGATCCGCACCGACCGCGCGACACAGAGCGCCAGCCTGCCAGGAGCGGTGCCCCCGGGAGGAGGGGACGACACCACCCATTTCTCCATCCTCGATGCGGACGGCAATGCGGTCGCCGCCACCCTGAGCATCAATTATCCGTTTGGGGCCGTTTTTGTGCCGCCCGGCACCGGGGTGCTGCTCAACGATGAGATGGATGATTTCTCGCTCAAGCCCGGGGTACCGAACGCCTACGGCCTGGTGGGGGCAGAGGCCAATGCCATCGCGCCGGGTAAGCGTCCGCTTTCCAGCATGACGCCGACCTTTGTGCGCAATGATGAGCGGCTGGCGATCCTCGGAGCGCCCGGTGGCAGCCGCATCATCACGATGGTGCTTTTGGGCACGCTGGAGGCGGTGGAGGGCAGGCCGCCGCAGGCGTGGGTGTCACACCCGCGCATCCACCACCAGTACCTGCCGGATGTGCTGCAGCACGAGCCGGGGGCGCTGGATGAATCCACCCGCAAGGGCCTGGCGGCGCGTGGGCATGCCCTGCGCGAGCAGCAGCCCTGGGGCAATATGCAGGCCGTATTGTGGGAACGGGCGGACGATGGCCGCGTGGAGGCGGCCAGCGATCCTCGGGTCGAGGGCATGGCGGCGGTGAGGGTCGTGCGGGGCGAGTGAGCCCGGCCCACGGCCGCCCGTAGGAGCGGCGCCCTCGCCGCGAGAGCAGAGGTCTGGGTGATCGGCCCGGGGAGGGGGCCTCCTACGGGTTGGACGGGATACTCAGCCTGTATTGCGCATCCCCGCCGCGATGGCGTTGATGGAACGCAGCAGCGGCAGCAGCCACATCTCGCGCTCTTCGTCGGACAGAGTCTCGTCGCGGTAGCGCTTGAGCAGGGTGACCTGGATATGGTTGAGCGGGTCCAGGTAGGGGTTGCGGCGCTGCATGGAGGTGCCGAGCACCGGGTCGATCTCGAGGAGGTCGTCCACGCCGGCGACGCGCAGCACCTCCTGGAGCGTGCGCTGGTATTCGCCGCTGATCATGCCGTAGACCTGTTCGGCCATGGCGCGGTCCCGGACCAGTTCCGAGTATTCGCGCGCGATGTGCATCTCGCCCTTGGTCAGCGACATCTGGGTGTTGCGCAGCAGGCTGTGGAAGAACGGCCAGCCGTCGAACATGGCGCGCAAAAGGTCGAGCTGCCCCGGATGTTTCTTCTGCCACTGCTCGAGCGCGCTGCCGATGCCGAACCAGGCGGGCAGGGTATGGCGCGACTGGGCCCAGCCGAAGACCCAGGCGATGGCGCGCACGGAGTACTTGGAGATGTCCCCCTTCTTGCGGTGCGAGGGGCGCGAGCCGATGTTCATCAGGCCGATCTCGCGCACCGGGGTGGCCTCGTAGAAGTAGGGGATGAAGCCCGGCGTGCGGTCGGTGAGTTCGCGGTAGGCTTCCTCGCCGTAACCGGCCATCTCCGCCATGGCGGCCTCAAATTCGGGGCGCGGGCGGGGCACGTCCATGACCAGGTGACGGGTGGCCTTCATTAGGCCAGTGGCGCCCATGGTCAGTTCATAGATGGCGGTCTCGGTGTTGCTGTACTTGGTGGACAGCACCTCGCCCTGCTCGGTGAACTTGATCTGGCCGAGCACGGTGCCGACCGGCAGGGAGAGGATGGATTCGTGGGTCGGGCCGCCGCCGCGGGCGACGGTGCCGCCGCGGCCGTGGAACAGGCGGAAGCGGACATTGCGTGCACGGGTCAGCTCCAGCACCTTGAGCTGAGCCTGGTACAGGTTCCAGACCGAGGCCAGCACGCCGCCGTCCTTGCAGGAGTCGGAGTAGCCAAGCATGACCTCCTGCAGGCCGCCCGAGGCGGCCAGCAGCTCGCGGTAGACCGGATTGTCGAGCAGCAGGGTGAGCACCTGCTCGATGTGCTCGAGGTCCTCGATGGTTTCGAACAGCGGCGAGATCAGCAGGTTGCAGTACGGTTTGCCATGCGGATCGTAGCCTGAGAGACCGGCGAGGTGGGCGAGGTACATCACCTCCATCACGTGGCTCGCCGCGTGGGTCATGGAGATGACGTAGGCGCCGAAGGCGTCCGCGCTGACGTTCTGGCGCATGGAACGCATCACGTCGAACACGCGCAGGGTCTGCAGGGTATCGGGGGTCAGCGCATCCGGATCGATGGCCGGCGCGGGACGCTGGATGCGCTCGGCCAGCACGCGCAGGCGATCTTCCTCGCTGTGGTCGAGGTAGTTCAGGCCCGGCTCGATCTGGTCGAGGATCTCGGCCACCGCCTCGGTGTGGCGGGTGGACTCCTGGCGGATGTCGAGCTGGAACAGGTGGAAGCCGAAGGTCTCCGCCAGGCGGGTGAGGTCCTTCAGCTCGGCGTCGGCCAGCAGGTGGTCACCGTTCTCGAGCAGCGAGTCGCGGATGCGGTACAGGTCGCCGACGAATTCGGCCGGCCCCTGGTAGGCATCGCCCGGCAGCGGCATGGCATTGCCTTCCTTGAGGCGGCGCACGTAATCCAGGTTGCGGCTCAGGCGGTAGTGCATGATGCGCAGCTTGGTGCGGTAGGGCTCGTCCTCGAAGTGCTCGTCGCCCTCGTTGCCGAACACCGCGGCGACAAAGCGCTGGTCCTCCTCGAGCGCCAGCTGGCGGACGCAGATGGTTGGGCAGAGGCTGATGGAATGGGTCAGGCTGCGGCCCAGGGCGAACACCCGCTGGCGGTACTCCTCCAGCACCATCTCGGCGGCCATCGCCACGGCCTGCTCAGTGGTCTCCGGGGTGACGAAGGGATTGCCGTCGCGGTCGCCGCCGATCCAGGAACCGAAGCGCAGGAAGCTCGGTACCTTCACCTGCTGGGCCAGGTCCTGGCCAAAGTTGGTGGCGACGGCCTTCTCCAGGTAGCGATAGGTGACCGGAACGGCGCCGAAGATGCTCTGGCGGAAGTAGTACAGGCCCTGGCGGATCTCGTCCTCCACCTTCGGCCGCACGCTGCGCACCTCGTTGGTCTTCCACAGGGCGAGGATGTGGGTCTTGATTGCCTGGACCGTGTCTGCGTACTCGGTGTCGCCAATGCCGGGACGGTCCAGCTCACTGGAGAGGACGAAGATGCGGCGCTGCTGGTCCATCACCGTACGGCGCTTGGCCTCGGTGGGGTGGGCGGTGAACACCGGGATGTACTGCAGGTTGTCGAGCAGGGTCTGCAGCTGGCCGGCGGTCATGCCTTCCTTGCTGAATTCGCGCAGGGTGTCGTGGAACGAGCCCTTCCACAGGTTGAGGCCGCGGCGCACCATGCGGCGGCGCTGCTGGTGCTGGAAGTCTTCCTCAGCGATGTTGACCAGGCTGAAGTAGATGCTGAAGGCGCGCACCACCTGGGTGAGCTTGTCCGCCGGCAGCTCCTTGATGACCTCGATCAGCCGCGCGTGGGTGCGGGGGTTGGGCTGCTGGCGTTGACGGATGAAGCCCTTGCGCAGGGTTTCGACGGCCTCGAAGACCTCCTCGCCGGCCTGTTCGAGGACGATCTCGCCCAGCAGCTGGCCGAAAAGTTTGACCCGTGCGCGCAGGGCGGCATCGTGCTGGGCTTTGGAGGCGGAACGTTTGGGCATGGGCTTGTTACCGTGGTCTGGGCGACATGCAGGAAACAGGCCCCGGCATCCCTGCCGAGGCCGTTCGGGCGGTGGGGCCGGGTCCCTGCCGTCGCATCATTTGTTCACAAAGGTTGTTCATTATAGCTGGAATGCCGTCCAGGCTGCGCGCCTGTATCTTCATATACCAAGAATGCCTTCATTTTCCCTTGGGGGGAGCACGCATGCGTATCGGTATCTATGGACTGGGTCGTATGGGGGCCAACATGGCCCGCCGGCTGGTGCGGGCCGGGATCGAGGTGGTGGGGCACAACCGAAGCCCGGGGCCGATCGAGGAGCTGGGCGCGGAAGGGGCGGGGTTCCTGCCAGCCCACTCGCTGGATGCCTTCCTCGACCAGCTGCCCGTGCCGCGCATCGTCTGGCTGATGCTGCCGGCGGGGGAGGCGACCGAGGCGGCGATCGAACACCTTCTGCCGCGCCTTGCCCCGGGCGACCTCTTGGTCGACGGCGCCAACGCGTTCTACCAGGACACCCTGCGCCGCGGCGAGCGGATCGCCCCCACGGGGGTGCATTTCATGGACGTGGGCGTGTCCGGCGGTATCTGGGGGTTGCGCAACGGCTATTGCGTGATGGCGGGCGGGAGCCAGGAGGACGCGGCGCGCCTCACCCCGGTGCTGAAGGCGCTGGCGCCCGCGCCGGACCGCGGCTGGGCGCATGTCGGCCCGCTGGGGGCCGGCCACTTCACCAAGATGGTCCACAACGGCATCGAGTACGGCATGATGCAGGCCCTGGCCGAGGGCCTGGCCTTGCTCAAGGCGAAGGAACCCTTCGCCATCGACCTCGCCCAGGTCAGCGAGCTGTGGCGCCACGGCTCGGTGGTGCAGAGCTGGCTGCTCGACCTCACCGCCGGGGCGCTGGCGCAGGACCAGCAGCTGGCTGCCATCGCCCCGCGCGTGTCCGATTCAGGCGAGGGACGCTGGACGGCGAAGGAGGCCATCGACCTCGGCGTGGCCGCGCCCGTCATCTCCCTCGCCCTGCACATGCGCTTCGCCAGCCAGGGCAACGCGGACTACGGCAACAAGCTGCTGGCAGTCATGCGCCAGGCTTTTGGCGGTCATGCCATCATGCCGGCGGGGGAGTGACGCCATGCCCGGCGGCGTGATCTCCTCGGGGGGGCTCAACGGCCTCGCCCAGCCTTGTGCCTTCGTCATCTTCGGCGCGACCGGCAACCTTGCGGTCAACAAGCTGCTGCCCGCGCTCTACCACCTCGACCGTCACGGCCGCCTGCCCGCTTCGCTGACCGTGGTCGGCTTCGGCCGGCGGGCGTGGAGCGACGAGCAGTGGCGCGATGAAGTGGGGGGGGCCTTGCGCGATCAGCTCGGCCCGCAGCTGCGGGAGGATGTGCTGGGGCGCTTCCTTGCCCGCCTGCGCTTCGTCGAGGGGGACCTGCAGGCCGAAGAAGATTACCGGCGCCTACGCAGCCGCCTGCTGGACGGGGCGGAATCGACCCACCTGATCTTCTATCTGGCCATCGCGCCGGATCAGTACAGCGTGGTCAGCGACCGTCTCGGCGAGGTGGGGCTGCACGAACAGAGGGCCGGCTGGCGGCGGCTGGTGGTGGAGAAGCCGTTCGGCTACGACCTGGAGAGCGCCAAGCTGCTGGACGCTCGCCTGCACCGGCACTTTTCCGAGCGGCAGGTGTTCCGCATTGACCACTACCTCGGCAAGTCGACGATCCAGAACATCCTCGTGTTCCGCTTCGCCAACCTGTTCCTCGAGCCGCTGTGGAACCGCAACTACATCGACCACGTGCAGATCTCGCATGCCGAGGACAAGGGCATCGCCCGCCGCGCGGGCTACTACGACCAGGCCGGCGCCCTGCGCGACATGATCCAGAGCCACCTGTTGCAGATGCTCACCCTGGTGGCGATGGAGCCACCCGCGAGCCTGGAGGCCGAGGCGCTGCGGGACGAGAAGGTCAAGGTGCTGCGCTCGATCCGCCCCATCCCGCCGCGCGCGGTGCATGCGCATGCCTTCCGCGCCCAATACACCCAAGGCCAGGTCAAGGGCCGGCCGGTGCCGGGTTACATCGAGGAGGAGGGGGTGGCGACGGACAGCGCGACCGAGACCTATGCGGCGCTCAAGCTCTACATCGATAATTGGCGCTGGCGTGGCGTGCCGTTCTACATCCGCACCGGCAAGCGCCTGCCGGAGAACACCTCGATGGTGAGCGTGCGCTTCCGCCATCCGCCCCAGCAGTTGTTCCGCGAGACCCCCATCGAGCAGCTCAAGCCGAATTGGCTGCTTTTGGGCATCCAGCCCTGCGACAGCCTGCGCCTGGAGGTGCAGACCAAGCGCGAGGGGCTGGAGCTGCGCACCACCACCACCCAGCTGGACGCCACCTACTGCGAGAGCGAGGCCTCGCGCCTGGGGGCCTACGAGGCCCTGCTGCTCGATGTGATGAGCGGCGACCAGTCGCTGTTCCTGCGCTACGACGAGGTGGAGTGGGCCTGGCGGGTGGTCGATCCGGTACTCAAGGTGTGGGCGCAGGAGCGCGACTTCATTCACACCTACCCGGCGGGGAGCTGGGGACCGGACGAGTCATCCCGCCTGTTCGACCAGGACGACCACGTCTGGCGGAATGTCCTCTGAACGTCTTCACTGTAAATAACAAAAAAATCACCCGCACGATCAGACAACGAGCAGCGATATGACACGCCCCACCAAACGTCAGGCATGGAAAGCCCTGGAAAAACACTACGCCATGATGCGCCAGGTGCGCATGCGGGATCTGTTCAACAACGATCCGCGGCGTTTCGAACGCTTCAGTCTGCAGGTCGGCGAGCTGTTCCTCGACTACTCGAAGAACATCGTCATCGACAAGACCATGAACAAGCTCATGGATCTGGCCCGCGCGTCGAATGTCGAGGACTGGCGGGCGAAGATGTTCGCGGGCGAGAAGATCAACTTCACCGAAAACCGCGCGGTGCTGCACGTCGCGTTGCGCAACCGCGCCAATACGCCCGTCATGGTCGATGGCGAGGACGTGATGCCCAAGGTCAACGCGGTGCTCGAGCGCATGAAGCGTTTTTCCGAGGCCGTGCGCGGGGGGCAGTGGCTGGGCTACACCGGCAAGCGCATCACGGACGTGGTCAACCTCGGCGTGGGCGGCTCGGACCTCGGCCCGAAGATGGTATGCGAGGCCCTGGGATCCTACGCCCGGCTCGACCTGCGCGCCCATTTCGTCTCCAACGTGGCTCCGTCGGACATCGTCAGCACGCTCAAGAAGGTCGATCCCGAGACCACGCTGTTCATCGTCTCCTCCAAGACCTTCACCACCCAGGAAACCCTGGCCAACGCCCATACCGCGCGGCGCTGGTTCCTCGAACATGCCAAGGATGAGGGGCATGTCGCCAGGCATTTCGTGGCCGTGTCCACCAATGCCGAGGCCGTGCGCGCCTTTGGCATCGATACCGAGAACATGTTCGAGTTCTGGGACTGGGTGGGCGGGCGCTATTCGCTCTGGTCGGCGATCGGCCTGTCCATCGCCGTGCACGTGGGGTTCGAGCACTTCGAGCAACTGCTCGAGGGGGCGCACGCCATGGATCAGCATTTCCTCGCGGCGCCGCTTGAGCAGAACATGCCGGTGATCCTGGCCATGCTCGGCATCTGGTACACCAACTTCTTCGGTGCCGAAACCCATGCCGTGCTGCCCTACGGCACCCGCCTGCGCTCCCTGCCTGCCTACCTGCAGCAGGCGGACATGGAGAGCAACGGCAAGTCCATCGACCGGGACAGCCGCTGGGTCGAGCATGCCACCGGCCCCATCCTGTGGGGAGGGCATGGCACCAATGGTCAGCACGCCTTCTTCGAACTCCTGCACCAGGGCACCCGCCTGGTGCCCTGCGATTTCATCGTCGCCGCCAACACCCACAATCCGGTGGGCAACCAGCATGCCGCGCTGGTTTCCCACATGCTGGCCCAGACGCGCGTGTTGATGTGGGGACGCACCCTGGCGGAGGTCGAACTGGAGATGCGCGAGCAGGGGGCGGACGTGGTCACGATCCGCAAGCTCGCGCCGCACAAGGTGATCCCCGGCAACAAGCCGAGCAACTCGCTCCTCATGCGCGACCACACGCCCTACACCTTGGGCATGCTGATCGCACTCTACGAGCACAAGATCTTCACCCAGGGCATCGTCTGGCGGATCAACTCCTTCGACCAGTGGGGGGTGGAGCTCGGCAAGCAGATGGCGAACAGCATCCTGCCGCGCCTCTTGGCCGACGAGCCGGTGACCGAGTACGACGGCTCGACCAACGGGCTCATCGGCCGCGTCAAGAGCATGATGCATCCCTGACCGCGCGCAGACACGATCTCCGGGGGCGTTACAATGCGCCCCCTCGCATTTTTTGGGGCCGCACCGTGAAGCTTCTCGCTATCGACACCTCCACCGAGGCATGTTCCGCCGCCCTGCTGATCGACGGCACGGTACTGGAGGAGTACGCCCTCGCCCCGCGACAGCACACCCAGCTCATTCTGCCGATGGTCGAGCGCCTGCTCGCCGGTGCGGAAACGAGCCTGCGCCAGCTCGATGGCATCGCCTTCGGCCGCGGGCCGGGCGCGTTCACCGGCCTGCGCATCGCGGCCGGCGTGACCCAGGGTCTGGCCTTCGGCGCCGAGCTTCCGGTGGTGCCGGTCTCCAGTCTCGCCGCCCTGGCGCATGCCGCCTGGCGCCTGCATGGCGCGAACCGGGTGCTGGCCGCGCTGGATGCGCGGATGCATGAGGTCTACTGGGGGGGGTGGCACGTGGACGGAACGGGGCAGATGCGGCCGGAGGGGGGGGAGCGGGTGATGCCGCCCGCGGCGGCCCCGGTGCCCCCCGATGCCGGCTGGTTTGCCGCCGGTCACGGCTGGCTCGCCTATGACGCCATCCTCACCCCCCGCTTCGCGGCCATCGAGTCCGGGCGCGATGCGCACCTCCTGCCGCGCGCGCACGACGTGGCCCTGATCGGGGCGCACCTCGCCCGTCATGGTGGCCTGCTTCCGGCCGGGGAGGCCCAGCCGGTCTACCTGCGCGACCGGGTGGCGGAAAAGCCGAAGCCGGCCTGAAGCCGGGGTCGTCGGTTTTCTGACGCATCGCCTTGGCGGGGGCACTTTCCTGTCATGGAAGTCGGTTCTGATGCGCCCTCATGGATTTTGGCATGAACCTCGCATGGGTCCGGTCAATACCCCGGATCGCGGGGCTGCCAGGAGGTTTTTCCATGAGCCTGAACATGACATCCGCCCTTTTCCGCCGCCCCATGCCGGCGCGCGACCTGCATGCCTACCGCAAGGCCATGGCCGGGGCGCAGCTCGAGCAGCGGCGCCAGCAGGCCATGTTCACGCTCAGCCGCCAGCTGCCCACCACGTTGGAGCTGGAGCCCCTCGTGCGCCTGTTTGCGGACATCGTCCACAAGGTCGTTCCCTTCGACGGCCTGCACCTTGAGGTCGCCGGGGAGGGCTTCTCCTTCGTCCATGGCGAGGGGGCCGAGCATGTCGCCGAGTATGGCCTGCGGCTGAACGAGCAGCGCATGGGCGAGCTTCTGCTTTCGCGCCGATTCCCGTTCGGCAAGGACGAGCTGGAGGTGTTCGAGGACCTGCTGGCCTTCCTGCTCTACCCCATGCGCAACGCCTTGCTCTACCGGCACACCCTGCGCCAGGCGTTGCGCGATCCCCTCACCGGGGTGGGCAACCGCCTGGCCTTCGACGAGGCGCTGGCGCGCGAAATCGTGCGTGCCGGGCGCCACGATGGCCGGCTGGTGCTGATGATGCTGGACATGGACGGTTTCAAGCAGGTCAACGACCGTTACGGCCATCTGGTGGGCGACGAGCTGCTCAAGCATTTCGCCCAGGTCGTCAAGGCGACCGCACGCGGTAGCGACATGCTGTTCCGTTTCGGCGGCGACGAATTCGCGCTCCTCATGCCCGAGACGGACATGGCGGGGGCCGCGCACCTGGTGCGGCGCCTGCGGGAGATGCTGGTGGTCCAGCCGCTCATCCAGCGCGAGGAGATCATCCCGCTGCGGGGCAGCATCGGCGTGGCCCAGTGGCTTCCGGGCGAAGGGGGGGCGGCATTCACCGCCCGCGCCGATGCGGCGCTCTACGAGGACAAGCACAGCCGTCGTGCCGGGGCGTGCTGCGCCTGAGGGTATGCGCGGGCCGCCAGGCTATTGGTACACTGCCCGCTTCATCCCTTGAACGCCCCCCAACGACACGAAGGAGCATGACCCATGGCCGAGGCGAACCAGACTGAAGAGCCCGTTGCAAAGAAATCCGGCGGCAGCAAGCTGGTCGTGATTCTTCTGATCGTCGTGGTCCTGCTCCTCGGCGGCGTGCTTGGGGGCGGCGCTTGGCTCTTCCTGAGCGGGAAGCTCGGTACGCCGGCGGCAGAGCAGGCCGAGGGTGCCACGCACGAGGAAGATAAACCGAAGAAGAAGGACGAGCATGCAGTGGCCAGCTACGTGCTGATCGGCGAGGCGGGCAAGCCGCTCCTGGTCAACCTGGCCGACACCACCGAGGCCGATTTCCTGCAGGTGGAGGTGCAGATCCTGACCACCAATCCCGAGCTGGAGGCCAAGGTCAAGGCGCACATGCCCGCCCTGCGTCATGCCCTGCTAACCCTGTTCAGCCAGCAGAAGTCGCCCGAGCTGAAGACCGCGCAGGGACGCGAACAGCTCCGCCAGCAGGCCCTCGCCGAGGTGCGCTCGGTGCTCGAGAAGCAGGCCAAGGTCGATCCCGAGGACGTCGGGGACCTGCTGTTCACCAATTTCATCATGCAGTAAGGGCGGACGGGCATGGCGATGGACATCCTCTCCCAGGCCGAGATCGACGCCCTCCTGACGGGGGTGGACGAGGGCGAGGTGGAGACCGAGGCCGGGCTCGCCCCGCGCGGCGGCAGGGGGGTTCGCGCCTACGACTTCACCAGCCAGGAGCGCATCGTGCGGGGGCGCCTGCCCACGCTGGAGATGATCAACGAGCGCTTTGCGCGGGCCTTCCGCATCCGCCTGGTGAGCATGCTGCGGCGCACGGTCGAGATCTCGATCGAGGGCGTGCGCATGGTCAAGTATGGCGAGTGGGTGCACAGCCTGTTCGTGCCGACCAGCCTGACCATCGTGCACATGAAGCCGCTCAAGGGGATCGGCGTGTTCATGATGGAGTCGCGCCTGGTCTACACCCTGGTCGACAACTTCTTCGGCGGCAGCGGCCGCCACGCCAAGATCGAGGGGCGGGAATTCACCCCCACCGAGCTGCGTGTGGTGCACCGCGTGCTGCAGATCGCCTTCGACGAGATGCAGAAGGCCTGGCACTCTGTCCTGCCGGTGCGCTTCGAGCTGGTGAGCCACGAGATGAACCCCCAGCTCGCCAATATCGTGGCGCCGAGCGAGGTGGTGGCGGTATGCGCCTTCCGCATCGAGCTCGAGGGGGGGGGCGGCCAGTTCCACCTGACCATCCCCTACAACATGATCGAGCCGATCCGCGACCTGCTCGACGCGGGGGTGCAGAGCGATCGAGGCGAGATCGACGAGCGCTGGTCGCGCTCGCTCAAGCGCGAGCTGGGCAGCGCCAGGCTGCAGCTCCACGCTCATCTGGGCGAGGCCCAGCTTTCACTGTATGACGTGATGCACATGAAGGCGGGGGACATCATCCCCTTTGACATGCCCTCAACGGTCTCGCTGCAGGCCCAGAACACCCCCATCTTCCGCGGGGAATGGGGGGTGCATCGCGGCAATGCGGCGGTGAAGATCACCGAGATCGTGCACCCCGAGGAGCACACCGAATCCAAGTCGGGAACGAAGCAAGATGGCCATTGACACGACAAACGACAGCACCATGGATGACTGGGCGGCCGCCATGGCCGAGCAGGCCGGGACGCCGGGCAAGCCCGAATCCGTGCAGCCCGCCGCCTTGGGTGATGACGCGGGCCTGACCGGCAATCCGGAGGTCAACCTCGAGGTCATCCTCGACATCCCGGTCACGATCTCGCTCGAGATCGGCCGTACCAGCCTGCCCATCCGCAACCTGCTGCAGCTCAATCAGGGCTCGATCGTCGAGCTCGACCGCCTGGCCGGCGAGCCGCTCGACGTGCTGGTCAACGGCACCCTGATCGCGCACGGCGAGGTGGTGGTGGTGAACGAGAAATTTGGCATCCGCCTGACCGACGTCATCAGCCCGGCCGAGCGGGTGAGGCGGTTGAAGTGATGCAGCGCCTGCCCGCCGTGCTGCTCGCGCTTGTCCCGGGCCTTGTGCAGGCGGCCGAGGGCGTGGCGCCCGTGGCCGGGCCGGACCCGCTCTCCGGCGGTTATCTGGCCAAGCTGACCCTCAGCCTGCTCGGGGTGCTTGCCCTGCTGTTCGTCCTCATCGCCCTGATGAGGCGCTTCGGTGGCCTGCCGCGCGCAGCAAGGCAGCAGGAGATCGCGGTGCAGGGCAGCCTCGCGGTCGGTCCGCGCGAGCGGGTGGTGTGGATCGAGGTGGCGGGCCACCAGTTGGTCCTGGGGGTCGCCAGCGGCCAGATCGAGCCCTTGCTGCACCTGCCGCCGGAGGCCGTGGACACCGCCGCGCAGACCTCCGACCCGCTGCTGGAGGTGCCGCCCATCTCCAGGCCCACGTCCAAGGGAGGCTTCGAGCAGACGCTGGCCGAGGTGAACATCCGGAGCGATGCGCGATGAGTCACCTGCGCTGGATCCTGCTGCTGCTGCCGCTGTTCCTGCCCGAGTGGGCCTTCGCCCAGCCGGAGGGGCTGCCGGTGGTCACGGTGCAGGAGCTCGCCAACGGCGGCAAGGGGTATTCGCTGACCCTGCAGGTGCTGGCGCTGATGACGGTGCTCACCCTGCTGCCCTCCCTGCTTTTGATGATGACCTCCTTCACCCGCATCATCATCGTGCTGGCCATCCTGCGTCAGGCGATCGGCACGGCGCAGACACCCTCCAACCAGATCCTGCTCGGGCTCGCGCTGTTCCTCACCCTGTTCATCATGGCGCCGGTGTTCGAACGTTCCTGGACCGAGGGTGTGGCGCCCTATCTCAATGAGCAGATGGAGGCCAAGCCCGCGATCGAGGCGGCCGCCAAGCCCCTGCGCGAATTCATGCTGCGGCAGACGCGCGAGGAGGACATCGCCCTGTTCGGCCGCATCGCCGGCAAGGACGGCTTCGAGTCGCCGGAGCAGGTGCCGTTCACCACCCTGATGGCGGCCTTCCTCACCTCCGAGCTGAAGACGGCCTTCCAGATCGGCTTCCTCATCTTCATCCCCTTCCTCATCATCGACCTGGTGGTGGCCAGCACCCTGATGTCGATGGGCATGATGATGCTCTCGCCGATGATCGTCAGCTTGCCGTTCAAGCTGATGCTGTTCGTGCTGGTCGACGGCTGGGCGCTGCTGATGGGCACGCTCGCCGCGAGCTTCTACACCTGAGCGCGCCATGAACGCGGATACCGTCATCGACATCACCCGGCAGGCCCTCGAGGTGATCCTCATGCTCTCCCTGCCGCTGCTGCTGACCGCGCTGGCGGCCGGTCTCTTGGTCGGCATCTTCCAGGCGGCCACGCAGATCAACGAGATGACCCTGAGCTTCATTCCCAAGCTGCTGGCGATGGTGGTGGTGATCCTGCTGGCCGGATCGTGGATGCTGGGGGTGCTGGTCGACTACACCCGCAGGCTGTTCGACTCCATCCCCGGCCTGATCGGCTGAGGAAGCCCCGATGGCGCCGCTGATCATCCCCATCGAGGAGGTGATGGCCTGGCTCGGACTGTTCATGTGGCCCTTGCTGCGCATCGGCGGCCTCTTGATGGTGGCCCCGCCGTTCGGGGCGCGCACCCTTCCCGCCCGCATCCGCATGCTCGCCGCGGTGCTGATCACCCTGGTGATGATGCCGCTGGTGCCGGAGGCGCCGAAGGTCGATCCGTTCTCGGCCGAGGCGGTGCTGATCGCCGCCAACCAGATCCTGATCGGCGTCGGCATGGGCTTCATCCTGCAGCTGGTATTCGCCGTGTTCGTTAATGCCGGCGAGGTGCTCGCGCTGACCATGGGCCTGGGCTTCGCATCCACCGTGGATCCTCAGCATGGCGTCACCGTGCCGGTGATCAGCCAGTTCTACACCATCGTCGTGACCCTGCTGTTCCTCAGCCTGGACGGGCACCTGATGCTGGTCGAGATGCTGGCTGACAGTTTCCGCCTGATGCCGATCACCGCCGAGCCGCTCGCGCGCGAGGCCTGGTGGGCGGTGGCGGGCTGGGCCGGCACGATGTTCGAGGGGGCGATGTGGGTGGCGCTGCCGGCGCTGACGGCCCTGCTTCTGACCAACCTCGCCCTCGGGGTGATCACGCGCGCCGCGCCGCAGCTGAACATCTTCTCGGTCGGCTTCCCGCTCACCCTGCTGGTGGGATTCGTCATGATGCTGCTGGCCGCGCCGGTGCTCAGGCCCCAGTTCGAGCGCCTGCTCGAGCAGGGGCTGATCGCCATGCGTCAGATGCTCGGGGGGTAGGGCATGGCGGAGCAGCCCGATAGCGGCCAGGAACGCACCGAAGCCCCAACCCCGAAACGCCAGAGGGAGGCACGCGAACAGGGGCAGATCGCGCGTTCGCGCGAGCTCGGGACCACGCTGGTGCTGATCGTCTCGGCGGCGGGCCTCCTGCTGCTTGGTCCCGCCACGGCGGCGGCCCTGCTGGAGGAGCTGCGCACCGGGCTGTCGCCCACGCGGGAGATGATTTTCGACCCGCTGTGGATGACGCGCGGGCTGGGCGATATGGCCTGGCGCGGCTTCCTGGCCATCCTGCCACTGATCGGCCTGCTGATGCTGGCCGCCTTCCTGGCGCCGCTGCTGATGGGAGGCATCGGTTTCAGTTGGAAAGCGCTGGCGCCTAAGTTCGAGCGCATCGACCCGCTCAAGGGCCTCCAGCGCATGTTCGCCCTGCGCGCCCTGATCGAACTCATCAAGAGCATCATCAAGTTCCTGCTGGTCGGTGCCGTGGCTGTACTGGTGATCTGGCTGGAGCTTGACGATCTGCTGCGCCTTGGTCTGACCGACCCGCGTGGCGGATTATTGGCGGCGATGGAGATCCTCGGCTGGGGCTTCCTGCTGATGAGCGCCTCCACCCTGCTGATCGCGGCCTTTGATGTGCCCTACCAATTGTGGGAGCACATCAAGCAACTGCGCATGACCAAACAGGAGATCAAAGACGAGTTCAAGGAGACCGAGGGCAAGCCCGAGGTCAAGCAGAAGATCCGCCAGCTGCAGATGCAGGCCGCCCAGCGCCGCATGATGCAGGAGGTGCCGAAGGCGGACGTCATCATCACCAACCCGACCCACTTCGCCGTGGCCCTGCGTTACGACGCCGCGCGCGGCGACGCGCCGATCGTGGTGGCCAAGGGGCGGGACCTGGTCGCGGCGCGCATCCGCGAGATCGGCGAGGAACACGGCGTGCTGATCTTCTCCGCACCGCCGCTGGCCCGCGCGCTGTACCAGACCACCGACCTCAACCAGCCGATCCCGGCCGAGCTCTACCGTGCGGTGGCGCAGGTGCTGGCCTACGTCTACCAGCTGAACGAGGCCCGCCGGCAGGGGGGCACCGCACCGCCGAGGCCGAACGTCGAGGTGCCGGAGGGGCCGTGGACGCCCGAGGTTTGATGAAAACGGCATGATCCGTGCTTGAGGATGGCAAAGGCCCGCATGGGCCATCCCCATCCCTGAGCGAGGAAACATGAAGCTTGCCGATCTGAGTCTGCCGCGCCTCGACCCGAAGGCCCTGCTGGGCCAGGCGCGGGGTTGGCGCGGGCGCGGCCTGGGCGCGCCGATGATCATCGTCATTCTTCTGACGATGATGGTCATCCCTCTGCCGCCCTTCCTGCTCGACACGTTCTTCACCTTCAACATCACCCTGAGCCTCGTGGTGGTGATGGTGACGGTCTACGTCCTGCGGCCGCTCGACTTCGCCGTCTTCCCCACCATCATCCTCGTCTCCACCCTGTTGCGGCTGGCGCTCAACATCGCCTCCACCCGCGTGATCCTGCTCGAGGGGCACCAGGGCGGCGCGGCCGCCGGGCATGTGATCGAGTCGTTCGCGGAGTTCGTGATCGGCGGCAACTTCGCGGTCGGCGTGGTGGTGTTCGTCATCCTCGTGATCATCAACTTCGTGGTGGTCACCAAGGGGGCCGGCCGGGTGTCGGAGGTCAGCGCGCGCTTCACCCTCGACGCCATGCCCGGCAAGCAGATGGCGATTGACGCGGACCTGAACGCGGGCCTGATCACCCAGGAGGAGGCGCGCACGCGGCGTGCGGAGGTGGCGCAGGAGGCGGACTTCTACGGCTCGATGGACGGTGCCAGCAAGTTCGTGCGCGGCGATGCGGTGGCCGGCATCCTGATCCTGATCATCAACCTGATCGGCGGACTCATCATCGGCGTCGTCCAGCACGACATGAGCTTCGGCGACGCGGGCCGCACCTACACCCTGCTGACCATCGGCGACGGCCTGGTGGCGCAGATCCCGGCGCTTTTGCTGTCCACCGCCACGGCGATCATCGTCACCCGCATGACCCAGTCGCAGGACATGGGCGAGCAGGTGGTCAAGCAGATGTTCGCCAACCCGAAGGTGCTCGGCGTCACCGCCGGCATCATGGGCGGGATGGGCGTGGTGCCCGGCATGCCCAACTTCGCCTTCCTCAGCCTGGCCGCGGTGACCGGGTTCGGCGCCTGGTGGATGGCGCGCAAGCAGGAGGAGGCAGCGCGGGCCAAGCCGCCCGTCCCGCTCGAGGCGCAGGCCCCGGCCCGGCCGGAGACCCGCGAGCTGACTTGGGAGGACGTGCCGCCGGTGGACGTCATTGGCCTGGAGGTCGGCTACGGCCTGATCCCGATCGTCGACCGCAACCAGGGGGGGCAGCTGATGCCGCGCATCAAGGGTGTGCGCAAGAAGCTGTCGCAGGAGCTCGGCTTCCTGGTGCCGGCGGTGCATATCCGCGACAACCTCGACCTTGCCCCCAATGCCTATCGCATCAGCCTGCACGGCGTGCCGATCGGGCAGGGCGAGATCCACCCGGATCGCGAGATGGCGATCAACCCTGGCCAGGTGCACGGCACGCTGAAGGGCATTCAGACCAAGGACCCGGCCTTTGGTCTTGAGGCCGTGTGGATCGTGCCGGCCGACCGCGAGCATGCGCAGGCCCTGGGCTACACGGTGGTGGATGCCAGCACGGTGATCGCCACTCATCTCTCGCAGATCCTGCAGGACAACGCGCAGGAGCTGCTCGGCTACGAGGAGGTGCAGCAACTGCTGGAAACCCTCAAGCAGACCGCGCCCAAGCTGGTGGAGGACCTGGTGCCGCGGGCCCTGCCACTGACCACGGTGGTGCAGGTGCTGCAGAACCTGTTGGAGGAGAAGGTGCCGATCCGCGACATGCGCACCATTGCCGAGACCCTCGCCCAGCAGGCCCAGCGCACCCAGGATGCGGCCCAGTTGACCGCCGCCGTACGTGTGGCGCTCGGACGGATGATTGTGCAGAGCATCAATGGCCTGGCGCCGGAACTGCCGGTGATCACCCTTGAGCCAAGCCTGGAACAGTTATTGCTTAATACCACCCAAGGCAGCGGCGAGGCCGGCCCGGGACTGGAGCCGGGGCTGGCGGAGCGCCTGCATCGCTCGCTCTCGGAGGCCACCCAGCGCCAGGAGATGCAGGGCGAGCCGGCGGTGCTGCTGGTGGCCCCGCCGCTGCGGCCCTGGCTGGCGCGCATGCTGCGCTACGCCATCCCGGGCCTGCGGGTGCTGAATTACCAGGAGGTGCCGGAAAACCGGCAGATCCGCGTGGTGGCCAGCATTGGGCAATGATGACTGTTGGCTGATCCAGCCAAAGAATGAATGCAGGAGAGGAAAGCATCATGAAGATTCGACGCATTACCGCCCCCGACATGCGCCAGGCCATTCGCCAGGTGCGCGAGGAGCTGGGTGCCGATGCGGTCATCCTTTCCAACAAGCGCACCGACGAGGGGGTGGAGATCGTCGCCGCGCTGGATGTCGAGGCCAGCCTGCAGCAGACCGTCAACAAACCGGCACCCGCTACGAGGGAGATGAGCATGGCCTGGCCGCCGAAGCCGGTTGCCCGTCCGGCCGGGCTCGATCTGTGGGAGGATGAGCCGCTGGACCGCTCCATCCTGGCGGCGGACACCCCCCAGCATGCCCCGGTCGCGGCCGCCGCGGCGCCGCGTAGCGAGCCCGCCTCGCCGCCCCCGCTGAAGGCCCTGCACCAGCCGAGCGCCTCTCCTGCGAAGGGGGATGAGGACTGGGGGCGTCGGAACATGGGCGGGCTGGATGCGCCGGCCGCGCTCGATGACGAGGAGCTGCCCGACCCCTATGCGCTTGACCGTGGGCGCACTCAGGCAGCCGAGGTTACACCGGCTTCCTCCCTGCGGGTGGAACGCCTGGAGGATGAAATGCGCAGCCTGCGCACGCTGATGGAGAGCCAGCTGCGCGTGCTGGAATGGCGCCGCTATGCCCGCCATCATCCCCTGCAGTCCGAGCTCATGCGCCGCCTGACGGGCTTGGGGCTCGCGCCGCGCCTGGCGCGCGAGGTGGTGGAGGACCTGGGCGACGCCGCGCTTGGCGAGCACGGCTGGGATCTGGCGCTGCGCAGTCTCGGCGCGCGCATCCCGGTGCTGGGCGAGGACCTCACCGAAAGCGGCGGCATGTTCGCCCTGGTCGGTGCCACCGGCGTGGGCAAGACCACCACCGTCGCCAAGCTGGCTGCTCGCTTTGTCATGCGCCACGGGCGCAAGGACATCGCCCTGGTCAGTACCGACAATTACCGCATCGGCGCCTACGATCAGCTGCGCGCCTATGCCCGCATCCTTGATGTGCCGCTGTACGTTGCCGAGGATGCCGCCGGGCTGGCGCGCACCCTCGACGGATTGTCCGACCGCCGCCTGGTGCTGGTCGATACGGCCGGCATGAGCCAGCGCGACACCCGGCTGATGGAGCAGATGCGCAACCTGCGCTCGGCCTCCGCCCGCCTGCAGTCGCTGCTGGTCATCTCCGCCAGCGCTCAGCGGGCGATGACGCGCGAGGCAGTGCAGCGATTCAGCCATCTGCACCTGGCGGGCTGCGTGCTGACCAAGCTGGACGAGGCCGCTCAGCTGGGCGATGCTTTGGGCGCTGTGATCGATGCCCAGCTGCCGGTGGCCTGGCTCGGCACCGGGCAGCGCGTGCCCGAGGATTTGGTTACCGCGCGCGCCGAACGCCTGGTGGCGCGCGCGGTGGAAATGATGCAGCAGAATAGCGATGACGAAATGACGGAAGAACGCATGAGCTGGGAATGGACGGGAGTGGCCGCGCATGGTTGAAATGGGCGCCGATCAGGCACAAACCCTGCGCGCGATGCAGAGGATGCGCCCCGTGCAGGTGCTGGCGGTGACCAGTGGCAAGGGCGGGGTGGGCAAGACCAACGTCTCCGTCAACTTGGCCGTGGCGCTGGCCCGCAGCGGGCAGCAGGTCATGCTGATGGATGCGGACCTGGCGATGGCCAACGTGGACGTACTGCTGGGCATCCACCCCAAACTCAATCTCGCCCATGTCATGGACGGCAGCCACAGCCTGCAGGAGGTCATCGTCGAGGGCCCGGCGGGCATCCACGTCGTACCGGCCTCGTCCGGTGTCAAGAAAATGGCCGAGCTGGGGCCGCGCGAGAATGCCGGGCTGATTCATGCCTTCAGCGAGCTGACCCTGCCACTGGACACCCTCATCATCGACACCGCGGCGGGTATCGCCGACAGCGTGGTGAGCTTCGCCCGCGCCGCGCGCGAGGTGCTGGTGGTGGTGTGTGACGAGCCTGCCTCGCTGACCGATGCCTATGCGATGATCAAGGTGCTCTCGCGTGACCATGGTGTGGACCGCTTCCACGTGATCGCCAACATGACCCATTCGCCGAGCGAAGGCCGGCTGCTCTACCAGAAGCTCGCCGCGGTCTGCGACCGATTCCTCGACGTGACCCTCAACTTTTTGGGCTCCGTGCCGTTTGATGAATATCTGCGCAAGGCGGTGCAGCGTCAGCAGCCGGTGGTCGAGGCCTACAACGCCAGCCGGGCGGCGCAGTCCTTCATGCAGATGGCGGAGCGGATCGCCAAGTGGCCGCGTCCTACCGGACCGGACGGACGCCTGGAGTTCTTCGTCGAGCGGCTGGTGCAGTTCAGCGGTGAACGGGTCGGGGACAGCGCATGAATGCCCGCGCGATGTATGCCCAGGTCCAGCAGGGTGATCCAGGCGAGCTGGTGCGCCAGCACGCGGGTCTGGTCAAGCGCATCGCCTTCCACCTGAGCGCGCGGCTGCCCTCGACCGTGCAGGTCGAGGACCTGATCCAGGCCGGCATGATGGGTCTGCTGGAGGCTGCCCGCAGCTATCGGGAGGGCCTGGGGGCAAGCTTCGAGACCTTTGCCGGCATCCGCATCCGCGGGGCGATGCTGGACGAGGTGAGAAAACACGACTGGACGCCGCGCTCGGTGCACCGCCGCAGCCGCGAAGTGGCGGAAGCGGTGCGCGAGCTGGAGAAGCGACTCGGGCGCGAGCCGCGCGATGCGGAGGTGTGCGAACTGCTCGGAATCACGCTGGACGAGTACCACCAGATCCTCTCCGACAGCGCGGGGGCCTCGGTCTTCAGCCTCGACCATGCGGGCGAGGAGAACGAGGACCTCACCCTCGACGTGGCCGACGAGCGCCCCGGCCCCGAGGCGAGCCTGTTCGACGAGCGCTTCCGCGCCGACCTCGCCCAAGCGATCGCGGAGCTGCCTGAGCGGGAGGGGCTGATGATGTCCCTTTACTACGTCGAGGAGTTGAACCTCAAGGAAATCGGCGCGGTGCTCGGGGTGAGCGAGTCGCGTGTCAGCCAGATCCATGGCAAGGCGCTGATGCGACTGCGTGCCAGGCTGGCCGAATGGCGCGATAATGCACGGTTTTGAATTGACGGCGGGCCCTGCCGGCCCGTCTGCAAGGGGGAAAGTAAGTTGGACCGAAACATGAAGATCCTCGTGGTGGATGATTTTTCCACCATGCGACGCATCATCAAGAACCTGCTGCGTGAGCTCGGCTTCACCAACGTGGAGGAAGCGGACGACGGTGCGACCGCCCTGCCGATGCTGCGGGGCGGTCACTACGACTTCCTGATCACCGACTGGAACATGCCGGGCATGACCGGCATCGACCTTCTGAAGGCCGTGCGGTCCGATCCGGAACTGGCCAGGCTGCCGGTGCTGATGGTCACCGCCGAAGCCAAGCGCGAGCAGATCATCATGGCCGCGCAGGCCGGCGTGAATGGCTATGTCGTCAAGCCCTTCACCGCGGGCACCCTCAAGGAAAAGATCGAGAAGATCTTCGAGCGCGTCGCCTGAAGGAGATGGCATGAGTGCCTTCATGACCCCGGAACTCCTGGCCCAGGCCGAGCAGTTGCTCGAGGCCCTGCGGCAGGGGGATGAGCCGGCCACCCGGCAGGCCCTGATGAACCTGACCGAGGCGCGCGAATCCTTGCTGTTCAGGGAGATCGGCTCGATCACCCGCGACCTGCACGATTCCCTGCGCCAGTTTTCCGAGGACAGTCGGCTCGATGCGCTGACGGCCCAGGACATGCCTGATGCGCGCGAGCGGCTGCGTTATGTCACCAGCCTCACCGAGCAGGCGGCCAACCGGACCCTCGGGGCGGCCGAGCAGGCCCTGCCGCTGACCGACAACCTCATCCGCCGTTCGCAGCGGGTGACGGAGCGCCTGACCGTGTTGCGTGAGATGCATCCCGGCAACCAGGCCCTGCAGGATGCCTTCGGCCCCGTCGAGACCTACCTGGCATCGGTCAACCGGGAGGGAGAGCAGGTGCGCGCCCATCTCAACGAGATCATCCTGGCGCAGGAGTTCCAGGACCTGACCGGCCAGCTGCTGCACCGGGTGATCCTGCTGCTCGAGCGGCTCGAAGGCGAGATGGTCAAGCTCATCCGGCTGGTGGGCAGTACCGGGAGCGGGAGCGAGGCGGACAGCGAGGATGCCACGCGCGCCGAGGGCCCGGCCCTGCCCACCGCCAAGGCAGGTGTGGTGCAGAGCCAGGACGAGGTCGATGACCTTCTGGCGAGCCTCGGCTTCTGACAGCAGGGCGCTTTGAGGTTTCGAGAGTTCATCAATCAGGATGGTGTGGGCTGCGGGGCAGCCCCCGCAAAGTGGGAGTAGATCATGTCGCTCAATGCCGATCCGGAACTGTTGCAGGATTTCCTCATCGAGGCCGGCGAACTGCTCGACGGCCTCGATGAGCAGCTGATCGAGCTTGAGCGCACCCCGGACGACCGCGCCCTGCTGAATGCCGTGTTCCGGGGATTCCACACCATCAAGGGCGGGGCGGGCTTCCTCGAGCTGCACCCCCTGGTCGAGGTCTGCCATCGCGCCGAGGATGTGTTCAACCTGCTGCGCAACGGCGAGCGGGGTGTCGACGCCCAGCTGATGGACGTCATGCTGCGTGTGCTCGACACCCTCAAGTCGATGTTCGTCGCCCTGCGCGAGGGGGATATGCCGGATCATGCCGACGCCGGCCTTCTTCGCGACCTCGAGGCGCTGATGTCGCCTGCCGCGCCCGCGGTCATGGCCGATGCCTCCTCCCCCGAAGCCATCGAGCCTGCCGAGATCGTCGTGGAGCCGGAGACGGAAATGGCGCAGGCCACGCCCGCCGAGGCAGGAAACGAGGCTTCCCAGGCCGATCTCATCGGCGAGGATGAATTCGAGCAGCTGCTCGACTCCATGTATGGACAGGGGCAGGGACCGTCGACCGCAGCGGCAGGGGGGATGGCCTCAGCCCCGTCTTCGGGAACGGCCAAGGCGGACGGGGCCGTGGGCGACCTGATCACCGAGGACGAGTTCGAAAAATTGCTCGACAGTTTGTACGGCGAGGGCAAGGGGCCTTCCGCCAAGGATGCACCCGCACCATCCGCCCAAACCTCCTCCGCGGCGAGCGACCTGATCACCGAGGACGAGTTCGACAAGCTGCTCGATAGCCTGTACGGCGAGGGCAAGGGGCCTTCCGCGCTGGGGGCGGCCACGCCGCCGGCACTTGCCGCAACCCCCTCCGCGAAGGCCGTCCCGTCCTCCGAGCCGGTCCGCTCCGATTCGCCCAAGGCGCCTCCCGCGGAAAAGCCCGAATCCACCGTGCGCGTCGACACCGAGCGCCTGGATGCCATCATGAACCTGGTTGGCGAACTCGTGCTGGTGCGCAACCGGTTAAACACGCTCAAGGCCGGCTTCAAGGACGAGGGCGCGGCGCAGGCCATTGCCAGCCTGGACACAGTCACGTCCGACCTGCAGGCGGCGGTGATGAAGACCCGCATGCAGCCGATCAAGAAGGTCTTTGGCCGGTTCCCGCGCGTGGTGCGCGATGTGGCGCGCATGCTCGGCAAGCAGGTCGAGCTGGTGCTCGAGGGGGAGGAGACCGACCTGGACAAGAACCTGGTCGAGGCCCTCGCCGATCCGCTGGTGCACCTCGTCCGCAACGCCGTGGACCACGGCATCGAGATGCCCGACGCGCGCGTCGCCCAGGGCAAGCCGCGTGTCGGTACCGTCGTGCTGTCCGCCTCGCAGGAGGGGGACCACATCCTGCTGACCATCCGCGATGACGGCGCGGGTATGGACCCCGACAAGCTGCGCCGCAAGGCGGTCGAGAAGGGGCTGCTCGAGCCCGAGGTGGCCGTGCGCCTGAGCCCGCGCGAGTGCTTCGACCTGATCTTTATGCCAGGCTTCTCGACCAAGGAGCAGATCTCCGACATCTCCGGGCGCGGGGTGGGGATGGACGTGGTCAAGACCTCGATCGCCAAGCTCTCCGGCAGCATCGTCATCGATTCGTCACCCGGGCAGGGCACGCTGATCAGCATCAAGGTCCCGCTGACCCTGGCTATCCTCCCCACCCTGATGGTGGTGGTGAACGAACGCAAGTACGCGATGCCGCTCGGCAACGTGAGCGAGATCTTCGAGATGGAAGGCAAGTCCACCAACATCGTGGACGGGCAACGGACCATCACCGTGCGCAACCGCGCCCTGCCACTGTTCGACCTGCGCCAGTGGATGGCCATCCCCGGGGAGGCAGTGCGTCAGGATGAGAGCGAGGCGCAGATTGTCATGCTGCAGGTTGGCACCCAGACCGTCGGCCTGATCGTGGATCGCGTGCTGGGGCAGGAAGAGGTCGTCATCAAGCCGCTCGGCGACCTGCTGCACGGCCTGCCCGGCTTCGCCGGCGCAACCATCACCGGGGACGGCAACATCGCCCTGATCTTCGATCTGGCCGGACTGCTGAAGAAATATGGGCATCGCCGGGGTGAACGACTTGTGGCGTGATGTCCAAAGCGGGCGGTTTGCCATGGAGAAGGGCGGATCATGCGCATTCTGATCGTTGACGATTCGCCCTTCTTCCGGCGCATGCTGCGCGAGATGTTCGCGCAGGAGTCCGGTTTCGAGGTCATCGGCGAGGCGACGGATGGTGAGCACGGGGTCAGCCTGGCGTGCCAGCTGAAGCCCGACGTCATCACCATGGATGTGGAGATGCCGGGACTGGACGGCATTGCCGCGACACGGCAGATCATGCAGCGCTGTCCCACGCCCATCCTGATGCTCTCTTCGCTGACCCGTTATGGGGCGCAGGCCACTTTCGACGCGCTGGATGCGGGAGCGCTGGACTTCATGCCCAAGCTGGACGAGGCGGGCAGGGGCAATCTTGCACAGCATGCCCCCCTCCTCAAGGCCAAGCTGCGCCTGCTGGCCCTGCGCCGTCTGGCCGCCGCGCACACGGCGGCTCCGGCCCGGCCGGCGGCCCCTTCGTTTCAGCCCGGGTTTCGCAGGGGACAGGAGCAGGGCGATCCTGGTGCTGAACCTGCGAAGCAGGCTTCCGGCATGGATGGCGGCTCTCGAGGGCCGCATCCCATCGGGGCTTCCGCCATGGATGGCGGAAGGGTGCGAAAACAGGATGAGCACTTCCTAAGTCCACGCGGGATACTGGTCATCGGGGCATCGACCGGCGGCCCCGCCGCGGTGCAGAAGGTCCTGCAGGGGCTGCCCGCGAACTATCCGGTGCCGATCGTGGTGCTCCAGCACATGCCAGCGCTGTTCACCCAGGCCTTCGCCGAGCGCCTGGATCGTATCATTCCGCTGGCGGTCAAGGAGGCCGAGAACGGCGAGCAGCCGCTCCCCGGCCACGTCTACATCGCCCCTGGCGGCCAGCATACCCAGCTCGGCTGGCGCCAGGGCAAGCCGGCCTTCGTCATGCGCGAGGCCACGCCGAAGGAGCATTACCGTCCCAGTGTCGATATCGGTTTTTCCAGCGCGGCCAGCGTGTACCGTGCGGACGCACTTGGGGTGGTGCTGACCGGGATGGGCAGCGACGGCGTGCTTGGGGCACGCGCGCTCAAGGCCGCCGGGGGGAGGGTATGGGCCCAGGACCGGGACAGCAGTGTGATCTACGGCATGCCGATGGAAGTGGCGAAGGCCGGCCTCGCGGACGCCGTGCTCGACCTCGGGGAACTGGCCGCGGGCCTGGCGCGTGTCGTGCGGTGAAGGTATCCCTCATCCAGCCGATCGCCGGGAAGGCATGCCCCTTGCTAGAGAAACTCACGCGCCATCAGGCTTGGGCGCTGTCGATAAACCAGGAACACGGCCATGACCACCACCGATGAACAGCCGAACTCGACCGAGAGCCCCGTTCGCTGGGTGACCTTCCAGCTTGCGGGGGAGACCTATGCCGTGAACGTGCTCAGCGTGCACGAGGTGCTCAAGCATGCCGAGATCACCCCCGTGCCGGGGGCGCCCGCGGCCGTGCGCGGCATCATCAATCTGCGCGGCAACGTGGTGACGGTGATGGATGGCCGCCAGCGCTTCAATCTCCCCCCCGTCCCCGCCACCGATGCCACGCGCATCCTCATCGTCGAGGTCGACGGACAGGTGGTGGGGCTGGTGGTCGACAGCGTCGCCGAGGTCATCGAGCTTTCTCCCGCGGAGGTGGCGGCCTCGCCGGCGGTCAATCCGGACGAGAATGCAGTGCACATCCAGGGCGTGGTCAGCCGTCCGACCGGGCTGGTGATCCTGCTCAACCTGGCCAACCTCACCCAGACGCTCCGCGTCCATTGACGGGAGGGACGGTGGCGATGGCAGCGATCATCACGGCGGCGGCGGTCATGCTGCTCGCCGCAGGGCTGCTGCTCCATGTCCGTCGCACCCGTCGCATGGAGCTCCGGCTGGCGCAGCTTGAGGCCGAGCGCGAGGCCCTGCAGGCGAGGCTGGATACGCTCGCCGGCACGCTCGAGCAGTCCAGCCTGGACGCGGCCGCGCTGCGCATCAGCACCCTCGGGCTCGGCTCGCAGCTCGAGCGTCTGGAGCGCGCCCAGAACCTTCTGGAAGCCCACCTCGGGCATCTCGAGCGGGGCGCCGCGCAGGAATCCAACTATGCCCAGGCGATCCGCCAGGCGGCACGCGGCCATCTCGGGGTGGAGGAACTGGTCCAGGATTTCGGCCTGCCGCGCGGCGAGGCGGAGCTTCTGCTGCGCATGCATCGTCATGAGACCGAGGAAGACGCCCTGGCGCAGCGCCTGCGGGGGAGCGGCTGAGAGCCTGTCCAGAAAACCCTGGTGTTGTTAACGAGCGCATGGCTCGTCGCGGGATGCGCTCACAGCCGCGGGCCGGCCCTCATGCGGCCCCTTCCTTGTCCTCGTCCAGCTTGTCCCTGAAGGCCTGATCCCGTCCCGAGAGGCGGAGGGCGAAGGCCAGTACCTCCGCGACCGCCTGGTAGAGCGCGCGCGGGATTTCCTCGCCGAGTTCGAGACGGGCCAGGGCACGGGCCAGGGCTGGATCCTCGTGCAGCGGCACGCCGTGTTCGCGCGCGACCTCGAGGATGCGCTCGGCGACCTCGCCACCACCCTTGGCCACCAGGCGTGGTGCTCCGCCGCCATCGTAGTGCAGGGCGACCGCCAGGGGCGGGGCTTGGGGCTTGTCGTTCATGCGCTGATATCCAGCAGCCCCCCGGCGGGGCGTGCCTCATCGCCGGCTCCGGAGGTGACCGGCTGTCCCGGATAACAAGCTAGGTGCGCAACCTCCAGGCCGGTGCGCCGCAGCCCAGCATCCAGCAGGTCGAGATGGGTCTGGATGCGGGACAGGGTGTCCGGCCGCTCCGCCCAGAGGCGCACGTTGAGTTGCTCCCCGCGCATGAGCACGCTCGCCCGCAACGGGCCGAGCGGCTCGAGGCTGAAATCCAGGTCCAGCCGCCAGCCGCTGGCCCCAGCACCGGCCCCCGCCCGCTTTCCATCCCGCTCGAGGCGTAGCTTCAGCGGCCCCTCTCCATGCTCCTTCGGCAACGGGAACTCCATCACCCACAGGGTCTGCTCCGTACCCTGGGCCTGCAGGCTGCTGATCTGGTTCAGGTACACGCGCGCCAGCGCGCCCTCGACAGCGCCGCGCAGGGTGTCGGCCAACTGGCTGGCGGCGCCCTGTGATGGCGACGAGGGGGCAGGTGCCTCGCCCGGGCGCGCCATCCCCGCGGTATCCCGCAAAGTGGCATCGACGACCACGCGCGGCGTGGCGGCTGCCATGTCCGGCGTCCGGCCTTCGGCAGGGGAGGTGCGTCCCGGCGTCGCACCTTGCGGCAGTGGAGGGGCGGGGTGCCCAGGGTCGGCGTCCGTCGCTGCCTGGGGGGCGTTCTGGGAAGAAGCCGGCAGGGCGGTGGGGCCGGCTGGGGGCGCGGGCGCGGAAGGGGCCTGGGGCAGGCTGGCGAGGACGCGCAGCAGGGCGGCCTTGAGGTCGCCCGGCTGGGGCGCGCCCTGCGCGAGGTCGTGCTCGAGGAACAGGCCGGAGGCGCGGACCTGCTGCTCCAGGCGAACCGGGTCGGCCAGGCGGGCGAGGGTGGGCAGGGCTTCCCGCAGCTGTTGGATGGCCTGGCGCTGGCTTGGGGACCATTCAGTGGATTCTCCGGCCTCTTGGAGCAGGTTCATCAGGCGGGGCAGGATCTCGCTGCCGGCGCCGCGGGGCAGGGCTTGGCGGAGGGCCTGCTCCAAGGCGTTCGACTGGGCCGGCTGGTGCTGGAGGATGCGCAATTGCGGCGGTGGCCCCGGCTGGGTGACCTGCAGCTCCAGCCGGTCGCCTTCGGCCAGTGGCAGGGGGGCCTTGGTGCTGACCTCCAGGCCGTTGATGTCCAGCCGGGTCATGCCTGCCCCCGTGGCCCCGAGGACGTGCGCCTGCAGGATCTCCCCCACCTTCCAGGCATTGGCCAGGGGCTGGGCCTGCGTGGGGGTTGAGGCGCCCGTCAGGTTGAGGCGTGGCTGTGCGGTGCCGACGCCGAGCAGGTCAGGCATGATGGGTGACAAGGTTTTGACATCCTCGAGGGTGGGTGGTTAACTCGGCCCCTGCCAAGAATAGCCCATGGGAACATAGCACAGCGGGAGGATGGGGCATGCAGGCGAGCGAAGTGCTGGTGCTGGATGGTGACGGGGCGCGCGCGGCCGAGGTGGTCAAGTTGTTGCGCTTCGCCGGCGTGCCGGCGCGTACGGAGGCCGTTGATGCGCCGGAACATTGGCGGGCCATCTTCTTTGCGGGGCCTCTGCCAGAGGCGCATGAGGTTTTCCTGGCCGGCCAAGCCGAGCGGAGGACGCCTCTCATCCTGCTCGAGACCGACAAGCCCGCGCGCACCGGGTTGCCTGCCTCCAGCCTGGTGGCGCGTTTGTCCTGGCCTTTCAGCCTGCCCGCATTGCAGGCGGTGCTGCGGCAGGCGGACGCGGTGCATCCGGCCGCCCTGCCGCCGGATTTCCGTCCCCTGGTGGGAGAAAGCCCGGCCATGCAGCGCATCCGCGGCATGGTGCGCAAGGTGGCGCCGAGCGAGGCAACGGTGCTGATTCTCGGCGAGTCCGGCACCGGCAAGGAGGTAATCGCGCGCAATGTGCACCAGTTCTCTGCCCGGCGCGATAAGCCGTTCATCCCCCTGAACTGTGGCGCCATTCCCGCCGAGCTGCTGGAGTCCGAGCTGTTCGGCCATGAGAAGGGGGCCTTTACCGGGGCGCTCAGTTCGCGCCCCGGCCGTTTCGAGCTGGCGGAGGGCGGCACGCTGTTCCTCGATGAGATCGGCGACATGCCGATGCCCATGCAGGTGAAGCTGTTGCGCGTGCTGCAGGAGCGGACTTACGAACGCGTCGGCGGGCGCGAGACGCGCAAGGCCAATGTGCGCATCATCGCCGCGACCCACCGCGATCTGGAGGAACGTATCCGCCAAGGCGAGTTCCGCGAGGACCTCTATTACCGCCTGAACGTCTTCCCCATCGAGACGGCTTCCCTGCGCGAGATGAGCGAGGACCTCCCCCTGCTGGTCGAGGAAATGATCGGCCGGCTCGAGCGCGAGGGGCGGGGCAGCCTGAGCCTGACACCGGGCGCCATGGCGGTCCTGTCCCGCTACCCTTGGCCGGGCAATGTGCGCGAGCTGGCCAACCTGATCGAGCGCCTGAGCATCCTGTATCCGGACCAGCCGGTGGAGATTCACGACTTGCCGCCGCGTTACCTGGAGGGGGTCGACCTTACGGAGCTTGCCTCGGCGATGTCTGATGGCGTGGCGTCGGGGGGCGACGCGCCTCCCGCGGGGCTGGATGCAGGCGCGGATCCTGCCACACAGGCCGCGCAACATGACACTCATGTTTCCTCCGCTCCTGCCGATACCCCACCCACGGAGATCAGGCCCGATGCGTTCGACCTGCCGGATGACGGCATCGATCTCAAGGCCTTGCTCGAGGGGATGGAAGTGCGCCTGATCAACCAGGCGCTGGCGCGCAACGACGGGGTCGTGGCCCAGGCCGCGCGCATGCTCGGGGTACGCCGCACGACGCTGGTCGAGAAGATGCGCAAGTACGGCCTGGCGCGCGAATAAGAAAAAACGGCACGCTTCCTGCTTGAGCCCCTCATGATGAAACAACGGGGACATCACACCATGCTCAACAATCTGACGATTCGGGGCCGCCTGAACCTGCTCGCGATGATCGTGATCGTCGGCAATCTGGCGATTGCCGCGACCATCTGGATCTACGTGGGGAAGTTCGCCTCGCATTTCGAGGCCTACAGCAAGCTCGGCGAACCGATCGAGCGCTATGCCCTGTTGGTCGATCGTGACCGCAATGACTACGGCCGCCTGGTCAAGCACATCTTCCTCGGCGACGACTACGCCCAGACCTTCGCCCTCATGGAGGCGCGGGAACGCACGGCCATAGCTGCCTTCGACGAGCTCCAGAACCTGCTGGGCAAGATCAAGGGCCAGGGGGGCGGGGAGTTCGCCAAGCTCGAGTCCTCGCTTGCGCAGGCCCGCATGGACACCCTGGCGTTCATGGCGGAAGGGAATCGCATCGTGACCCAACTGGGTGCGTCGGATCGGAGCGAGGAGCTGCTGCGCAGGAGCTGGCTTGAGTATGGCCATGTGACCAAGTCGCTCTATGCCAAGTCGGCCGAGAGCATGGGGCGTCTTGAGCACGATGTTTCCAGCTACCTGGACAAGGTCTCTGCCGAGGCGGAGGCGAGCAAGTCCTTCCTGCGCACGGTGCAGATCGTCGCCACCGGCCTTGTGACCGTGATCGGCCAGCTCTTGTTCTTCCTCATCTCCCAGGGCATCAGGCACCCTGTGAACCTGCTGCGCGGCACCATTCGCGAAATCGAGCAGGACGGCGATCTGCGCCGCCGGGTGAAGTATGACCATGCGGACGAGCTGGGCACGGTCGCGGCCTCGCTGAACGCGATGCTGGGCAAGTTCCAGGAAAGCATGGTGCGCGTCTCCAGCTCGGCCAACGCCCTGCGCCAGTCCTCGCAGGAGGTTGAGCGTACGGCTGAGCAGGTGCTGCGTTCCACCAACCAGCAGGAGGCGGAGATCAGCCAGGTGGCCGCCGCCATGCACGAGATGGCCGCCTCGATCCAGGAGGTGGCGCAGAATGCGCAGCATGCCGCGCAGAACACCAGCACGGCCGAGACCCAGGCCATGAATGGTCGTCAGGTGGTGAGCCAGAGCGCGGAGTCGATCCAGACCCTGGCCGGCGAAATCGAGCAGGCCGCGCAGGTGATCCGCCAGCTCGAGCAGGATGGCAACCGCATCGGCATGGTGGTGGACGTGATCCGCGGCATCGCCGAGCAGACCAACCTGCTGGCCCTGAACGCCGCGATCGAGGCCGCCCGCGCCGGCGAGCAGGGTCGAGGGTTCGCAGTGGTGGCGGACGAGGTGCGCAACCTCGCCAGCAAGACCCAGGCCTCGACCCAGGAGATCCAGCAGATGATCGAGTCCCTGCAGCTGCGCACCGGCGAGGCTGCGGAGGTCATGCAGGCGGGTCAGGCGCGGGCGCGGGAGAGCGTGGAGCAGGCCCAGCAGGCCGGCGAGGCGCTGGTTGCCATCACCGAGGCCATCGAGCGCATCAACGACATGACCGCCCAGATCGCCCATGCCACGGAGCAGCAGAGCGAGGTGGCGGAGGAAATCTCGCGCAGCGTGACCAACATCTCCGGTCTGGCCCACGGCGCGACCCAGGAGGTGCAGAGCACCGTGCGTGGCAGCGAGGAGCTCGCGCGCCTGGCCGAGTCGTTGCAGGGCCTGGTCCGGCAGTTCCGCGTCTGACGCGGGGCGATCTCTCCCAAGGCGGCTTCGGCCGCCTTCTTCGTTTCTGGGCATGGCCCGCAGCGCTCGTCGGGATCGATGAACTTGGCCCGCTTCATGCTTGGAGTTCATGACCATGCATGCCGGAGCCCAACATGAGCGACATGAACATCGACCAGGTCCTGAGCCAGATGCGCGCCATGCGCGCGCAGGCCGCGAACAACCTGCAGCTGGGAAGCGCCGAGGCGGCGCGTGTCGCCGGCGGGGATGACTTCGCCTCCCTGCTGCGACGGGCGGTTGACGGTGTGAACGGCGTGCAGGCGGCCTCCAGCCAGCTGAAGGCCCGTTTCGAGGCCGGCGACCGCGACGTGGATTTGACGCAGGTCATGATCGCTGACCAGAAGGCCAGCCTGGCCTTCACCGCCGTGACCCAGGTGCGCAACAAGCTGGTCACGGCCTATCAGGACATCATGAACATGCCGGTCTAAGGCAGGTTGAAGCGGAGCACGGATCATGGCCGAACAGGCACAAACAGCGAATCAGTCCATGCTGGCGGATCCAGCGGCCGGGAGCGTCAAGGGCGCCGGTCGTCCGGCCTGGCTTGAGCAGGTCGAGGCGGTCACCCAGTCGAAGAGCTTTCGCCAGCTGGGGGCGCTGATCGGCCTTGCTGCCCTGATCAGTTTCGGACTTGGCTTTTTCCTGTGGTCGGGCAAGGGGGGCAGTATGCAGCCGCTGTATGGAAGCATGCCACCGCAGGATGCCGCCCAGGTGGCCGATGCGCTGCGTACCACGGGGATCCCGTTCGAGGTCGACCGGGCGACCGGCCAGATCATGGTTCCCTCGGAGCGTCTGCATGAGATCCGGCTGCAACTGGCCGGCCAGGGGTTGCCCGCTGGGGCACCGATAGGTTTTGATGCTCTGCACAAGGAACAGAGCCTTGGGGTCAGCCAGTTCATGGAGACCGCGCGTTACCAGAATGCGCTGGAAAATGAGCTGGCGGCGACCATCGCCTCGCTTAATCCGGTCGATACCGCGCGCGTGCACCTGGCCATGCCGAAGCAGTCGGTGTTCGTGCGCGACCGCATGCCTGCGACCGCCTCGGTGGTGGTCAAGCTCTATCCCGGGCGCACGCTGGAGCCGGCGCAGGTCCAGTCCATCGTCAATTTGGTGGCGGCCAGCGTGCCGAACATGAAGGCCGCGGACGTGACCGTGGTGGACCAGACCGGCCGCCTGCTGAGCGAGGACATCGCCACCAGCGGCGTGGCGCTCAACGGTCGGCAGTTCGAGTACCGCCGCCGCATGGAGCAGAGCTATGTCGCCCGGGTCGAGCAGCTGCTGCAGCCGCTGCTCGGTGCCGGGCGCGTGCGGGCGCAGGTCAATGCCGAGCTGGACTTCTCCGAGCGCGAGGGCACCAGCGAGCGCTACGGCCCGGGCGAGGGTAAAGTGCGCAGCGAGCAGCTGAGCGACCAGATGAACACGGTGGGCAGTGGCAATGCCCTCGGTGGCGTGCCCGGGGCGCTGACCAACCAGCCGCCAGGCGGTGGCACGACCACCCCGCCGGGGGGCAACGGCATTGGCCCGCAGCCCCTGCTCAATCCGCAGCAGTACATGCAGATGCTGCAGATGCCGGCCCAGAGCAACAAGACTCAGACCCGCAATTTCGAGCTCGACCGCGACATCCAGCATACGAAGGTGGCGCCAGGGGAGGTCAAGCGCTTGACCGTGGCCGTGGTCCTGGATGATCGTGTGGTCGTGGGTGAGAACGGCACCACGGAGCGCAAGCCCCTGTCCGACGAGGAGCTGGCGAAGTTCACCCAGCTGGTGAAGGAGGCCGTCGGCTTCGATGAGCAGCGCGGCGACCGCGTGACCGTCAGCAATGTGTCGTTCACCGGCGAGGAGCTGGTGGCGGAGGCCCCGCTCTACACCCAACCCTGGGTCTGGGATGCCGCCAAGCAGCTGCTCCTTGGCCTGGCCGCGCTGATCGTCTTCCTCGTGGTGGCGCGTCCCCTGCTGCGCGCCCTACTGGGCGAGAAGAAGCGCGAGGAGCCGGAGCTTGGCGAGATGGCTGCCCTGCCGCCCGCCGGAGAGCAGCTGGCCCTGCCGGGCATGGTCACCGGCGAGGCGGCGGCCGAGGAGGCGGCGGCCAAGGCGCTGGCGGAAGTGGCCGAGGAAGAGGAGGGCTTGCTCGCCATGCTGCCGGGTGCCGAGGGCTACATGCAGAAGATCGAGCACCTGCGCAAGCTGGTCGAGCGCGACCCGCGCCTGGTGGCAACCGTGATCAAACAGTGGACGCGCGAAGATGAGCGATAACATCACTACCGGCCCCGGGGGCGAGGGCGCCCCGGCCCCCGATCCCCTCGTCGGGCTCAAGGGGGCCGAGAAGGTGGCGATCCTGCTGATGGTGTTGGGCGAACAGGCGGCCTCCAGCATCTTCCGCGAGCTGGACCCGGTCGAGGTGCAGAAGATCGGCAAGGCCATGGCCGTCATTCCCAACATCACCCGCCCGCACGTGCAGGCGGTGGTCGACCGCTTCATCGCCGACATGGAGGGGCAGACGGGCCTCGCGCTCGGTGCCTCGGACTACATCCGCAAGGTGCTGATCGGGGCACTGGGCGAGGATCGTGCGGAGAGCCTGATGGACCGCATCCTGATGGGCGGTACCGGCGGCAAGACGCTGGAATCGCTGAAGTGGATGGATGCTCGCTCGATCGCCGAGATCATCCGCTACGAGCATCCGCAGATCATCGCCACCGTGCTCTCCCACCTGGAAGGCGAGCAGGCGGCCGAGGTGCTGTCCATGCTTCCGGAGAACACCCGCAGCGACATCATCATGCGCGTGGCCACGCTCGACTCCATCCCTCCGCAGGCCCTGATCGAACTGGACGACATCATGGAGATGCAGGCCACCGGCGAGCTGGGCGGCAAGTCGTCCAAGGTGGGCGGCGTGCGCGTGGCGGCCAGCATCCTCAACAACATCGA
This sequence comes from Pseudomonadota bacterium, assembly GCA_040758295.1. Classification (GTDB taxonomy): domain Bacteria; phylum Pseudomonadota; class Gammaproteobacteria; order Halothiobacillales; family Halothiobacillaceae; genus Thiofaba. Next base: position 4,568 of record JBFLVZ010000026.1, on the reverse strand, counting down.
GAGCAGCATCGAGAGCCGGATCATGGAGGAGATCAAGGGGGTCGATCTGGATGTGGGGACGCAGATCGAGGACCTCATGTTCGTGTTCGCCAACCTCATTGACGTGGACGACCGCAGCATCCAGACCCTGCTGCGCGAGCTGCCGACCGACAAGCTGCTGATGGCCCTCAAGGCGTCCGATCAGGATCTGCGCGACAAGTTCTTCAAGAACATGTCCAAGCGCGCGGCGGAGATGATGCGCGACGACCTGGATGCGATGGGGCCAGTGAAGCTCTCCGAGGTCGAGGCGGCGCAGAAGGAGATCCTGCAGATCGCCCGCCGCATGGCCGACGAAGGCAAGATCACCCTCGGCGGTGGCGAGGAGATGGTGTGATGGTGTGGTCTGAATCCAGGGCGGTGGCGGCATGAGTCTGACCCAGGCCACGGGCAAGGCCCCGCGCTTGCTGGATGTGGCCGGCCGGCCGGTGACCACGTGGCGGCCGCCCTCCATGGACGCGCCGGCCGAGGCCGGCGAGCAGCCTGTCGAGGCGGCGGCCGCGGGGGTCACGGTCGAGGAGGTGGTGACGCCTCCGCCCGCCCTGCCCACGGCCGAGGAGATCGAGGCCATCCAGCGAGAGGCCTGGGAGGAAGGGTATCGCGCCGGCCACGCCGAGGGGCTGGCGGCCGGGCAGGCGGAGATCGAGGCGCGGGCGGCCCGCTGGCAGGAGCTGGTGAACAGCCTGACCCAGCCGCTGGAGGCTGCCGAGGGCGAGCTCGAGACCGCCCTGATCGAACTGGCGCTGGCCCTCGCCAAGCAGCTGGTCCGACGGGAGATGAAGACCCAGCCGGACGAGATCATCCCCGTCGTGCGCGAGGCGCTCGGCGCCCTGCCCACGGCGGCGCGCGAGGTCGTCGTCCATCTCCACCCCGAGGATGCCGCCCTGGTCCGCTCCACCATCCACTCCCCCGGCTCGTTCTGGCGCATCGAGGAGGACGGCGCCATCTCCCGCGGCGGCTGCGTGGTCGTTACCTCCACTTCGAGGGTGGACGCCACCCTCGAGCGGCGCATCGCCCAGCTCGTGTCCAGCGTGCTGGGCGAGGAGGCACGGGGCAGCTCCCCGCGGGGAGTGGATGACGGCAGTGGCGGAGACGTGGGGGCATGAAGCATGACCTGGCCATGCGCCTGGCGGAACGCCTGCGCGAGCGGGCGGCGCATCTCCCGGATCCGCCCCGCCCGGTGGTCGAGGGGGTGCTGACCCGTATGGTCGGCCTGACCCTTGAGGCCGAGGGCTGCCATGCCCCGGTGGGTGAGCAGTGCAGGATCGTGAGCCCCGGGGGGCAGGAGCTGATGGCCGAGGTGGTCGGCTTTGCCGGCGACCGTCTCTACCTGATGCCGACCGAGGGAACGCAGGGCCTGGCGCCGCAGTCGCGCGTCATCCCCACCGGACGCAGCATGGGCGTGCGGGTGAGCATGGGCCTGCTCGGACGCGTGCTGGACGGATCCGGCCATCCGCTGGATGGCAAGGGCCCCTTGCCACCCGGCGATCCGGTGCCCCTGACCGGCCGCCCCATCAACCCGCTGCGACGGGCACCGGTGCGTGAACCGCTGGACGTCGGCGTGCGTGCGATCAACGCGCTGCTCACCGTCGGGCGCGGCCAGCGCATGGGCCTGTTCGCGGGTTCTGGCGTGGGCAAGAGTGTCCTGCTCGGCATGATGACGCGCTATACCCGGGCCGACGTGATCGTGGTCGGTCTGATCGGCGAGCGGGGCCGCGAGGTGAAGGAGTTCGTACAGGAGATCCTCGGCCCGGAGGGCCTGGCGCGCGCGGTGGTGGTCGCCGCCCCGGCGGATGCCTCGCCGCTGATGCGCCTGCATGGCTCCTGGCTTGCGCACAGCATTGCCGAATATTTCCGCGACCAAGGCCTGAACGTGCTGTTGCTGATCGACTCGCTCACCCGCTTCGCCCAGGCCCAGCGCGAGATCGGACTCGCCATCGGCGAGCCGCCGGCCACCAAGGGCTATCCGCCGTCCGTGTTCTACCGCCTGCCGCAGCTGGTGGAGCGGGCGGGCAACGGCGAGGAGGGGGGCGGCTCGATCACCGCTTTCTACACCGTGCTGACCGAGGGCGACGACCCGCAGGACCCGATCGCCGACGCCGCGCGCGCCATCCTCGACGGCCACATCCTGCTCTCGCGCGAGATCGCCGAGACCGGCCGCTACCCTGCGATCGACGTCGAGGCCTCGGTCAGCCGCGTGATGCCAGCCATCGTGCCGCACGAGCAGCGCGATGCCGCCCTCCGCTTCCGCCAACTGGCCGCCACCTACACCCAGAACCGCGACCTGATCAGCGTCGGTGCCTACCGGCGCGGCACCGACAGCCGCATTGACGCGGCGGTCGACATGCATCCCAGGCTGGAGGAGTTCCTGCGCCAGGACCTGCGCCACGGCAGCCTCATGGCGGAAAGCATCGAGGCACTGGAAAACCTTTTGCAGCATTAAGATTTATGGGCATGACGTGCGCGCCCGTCTGCATTAATCTTGTTCCAACCAAGAGGTGCGCATGACGAACCAGCAACGACAGCAACGCCTCGAGCGCCTGAGCGAGTTCGCCCGCCAGGAGGAGGACAAGGCTGCGCTCCGCATGACCGAGGCGCGCGCTCGCCTCGACGAGCAGCAGCAGCGCCTCAACCTGCTGGAGGAGTACCAGCGCGAATACGCCGCCCGCCTGTCGTTCAATCCCGGCGGCAGCGCGGGGGTCTTCGCCCTGCAGAACTACCGCGCCTTCATGGCGCGCATCGAGGAAGCCGTGCGGCAGCAGCGCCAGGTGGTCGAGCGACTGGTCAAGGAGCACGCCCAGCTCGCCCAGGCATGGAACGAGCAGCGGACCCGCACGCGCGGGTTGCAGAAGGTGGAAGAAAAGCTTTCCGCCAGCATCGCGCAGGGTTCGGCCCGCCGAGACCAGCGGGTGCAGGACGAGTTTGCCTTGCGCCTGAAGTTCCAACCCACCTCCTCCAGTTGAGGGCCCCCCCATGCAACCTGGCCTGATCCAAGTCCTGATGAACGTCCTGCCCAGCGGGATGGAGGGCGTTTCCGCCAAGGTGCTGCAGGCGGATGGCACGGTCGATTTCGCTGGCTTTCTGCAGTCCATGCTTCCCGCCCTGGAGCAGCAGATGGAGGGCATGCCTGCCGATGCCCGCGCCAGCCTGATGGCCGAGTTCCAGCGCGAGATCCACCATGCCCAGGCTGTCGTCGATGTGAATGGTCCCGAGGCTCGGGCACTGGATGCCATGCTCGACCCGGGCGCGGGCAAGGACGATTCCGGGGGCGACTCCGGGAGCGATCAGACCCCTGTCATCGAGCAGTTGCTCGCCATGCTGGGGGATGCCCCTGCGCCTGTCCCGCCGGGGGCGGTCGTTTCCGCGCTTGCCAAGGTGGGCTCCGGCCCCGAACCGGTGACGGATGTCACCCGGCAGCCTGCGCAGGAGCTGCCCGCATCGACGGGCGAGGCATCCGCCGCAGGCATGCTGATGGCGGTGGGCGTGCCCCTCCCGCCCCCCTCCGATGAGCCTCGCTTTCTTGCAGCGAGCGCTCCGGCCCCCATGCCGGCAAGCGGGCAGGTGACCAGGGGGGGGGCGGCGCAGGCCATGGCGCCCGGAGAGGGGGCGGGGCCTGATGCGCGCCAGGCCGCACCACTTCCTGCCGCTGGCATGGCCGCGGCCCCCGGCCTTGAACAGCGGGAGCAGGCCGAGGCGATGCGGATGGCCCAGGCGGGTGAAGTCCCCGGCGTTCAGGCGCGGGACGTGGAGCCCTCAGCCCGTCCCAGCGAGGTGATGGCCCGGGTCGAAGTCTCCCCCGCGCCGTCCGAGAACGCGTCCGCCATCCCCTCCCCACTTGCCGCGGATCCGTCCAGGCCTCGCGGTCCCCAGGACCTCCCGCTCCTCGAGCGCATCCCCGTCCCCGTGCACCAGCAGCGTGAATTCGGCGAGGCCGTTGGCCAGCGGGTGATGCTGATGCTCGGCCGCGAGATGCAGGGCGCGCGCATCGAACTGAATCCGGTCGACCTCGGCCCGATGGAGATCCACCTGCAGCTGCGCGGCCAGGAGGCGAACGTGCATTTCGGTGCGGCCCACGCGCTGACCCGTGAGGTCATCGAGGCGGCGCTCCCGCGGCTGCGCGAGATGCTGGCCGAGCAGGGGTTCACCCAGGTCAACGTGAACGTCGGCCAGCAGCAGGGCCAGAATGCGCAGGGCTTCAATGGCCAGGGGGGGCTGGGTGGCGGCAGCAGTCCATGGGGCACGGGAGATGGCGCCGAGGTTGTAGCGGATGCCCCAGCCAGAAGCAGCGAATACCCGCTGAGGTCTGGCGGCGTCGACCTGTTTGCCTGAACCACCGCGGCCTCGCGCCCTATAGGAGACCCGCCCCCGGGCCGATGATCCTGTGCTCAATCGCGGCGGGGGCGCCGCTCCTACACCGGCAGGGGCGAGGATGGATCAGGGGCAACATGTCTTCTCCCGTGTAGGAGGCCCGCCCTCGGGCCGATGATCCCGCACCGGGGGCCATTCCTACACCCGCTGGGCCTCCGGCACGG
>JBFLVZ010000025.1:0-2697 GCA_040758295.1 Pseudomonadota bacterium | reverse complement strand
TGTTGGGCAGGCCGAGGTGCTCCTTCGGCGTGACGTAGCAGAGCATGGCGGTGCCGAACCAGCCGATCTGCGCGGCGCCGATGCCGGAGGTGATGTGGTCGTAGCCGGGGGCGATGTCGGTGACCAGGGGGCCCAAGGTGTAGAACGGCGCCTCGAAGCAGTCGGCCAGCTCCTTGTCCATGTTCTCCTTGATCATCTGCATGGGCACGTGGCCGGGGCCTTCGATCATCACCTGCACGTCGTGTTCCCAGGCCTTCTTGGTCAGCTCGCCCAGGGTCTCCAGCTCGCCGAACTGGGCCGCGTCGTTGGCGTCCATGATGGAGCCGGGGCGCAGGCCGTCGCCTAAGGAGAAGCTCACGTCGTACGCCTTCATGATCTCGCAGATCTCGTCGAAGTGCGTGTAGAGGAAGTTCTCCTGGTGGTGCGCCAGGCACCATTTGGCCATGATCGAACCGCCGCGGCTGACGATGCCGGTGACGCGGTTGGCGGTCAGCGGCACGTAGCGCAAGAGCACCCCGGCATGGATGGTGAAGTAGTCCACCCCCTGCTCGGCCTGTTCGATCAGGGTGTCGCGGAACAGCTCCCAGGTCAGCTCCTCGGCCTTGCCCTTGACCTTCTCCAGCGCCTGGTAGATGGGCACGGTGCCGACCGGGACCGGGCAGTTGCGGATGATCCACTCGCGCGTCTCGTGGATGTGCTTGCCGGTGGAGAGGTCCATCAGCGTATCGCCGCCCCAGCGGGTGGACCAGACCATCTTTTCCACCTCCTCGGCAATGGAGGAGGTGGTGGCGGAGTTGCCGATGTTGGTGTTGATCTTCACCCGGAAGTTGCGGCCGATGATCATCGGCTCAAGCTCAGTGTGGTTGATGTTGGCCGGGATGATGGCGCGGCCGCGGGCGATCTCCTCGCGCACGAACTCGGGGGTGATCTCCGCCGGGATCTTGGCGCCAAAGCTCATGCCCGGGTGCTGGCGCAACAGATCGCGGTAACGCGGGTCCTCGCGCAGTTCCTGCAGGCGCAGGTTCTCGCGGATGGCGACGAACTCCATCTCCGGGGTGATGATGCCGCGGCGGGCGTAGTGCATCTGGGTGACGTTCATCCCGGGCTTGGCGCGGCGCGGGGGGCGGATGTGCTCGAAGCGCAGGTGGGCGGTCTTGGGGTCCTGGGCGCGGGCCCGGCCGAACTCGGAGGTCGGGCCGTCCAGCACCTCGGTGTCGCCGCGCGCCTCGATCCAGCCGCGCCGCACCTCCGGCAGGCCCTTGAGCAGGTCGATGGAAACGCTCGGGTCGGTGTACGGGCCCGAGGTGTCGTAGACAAAGATCGGCGGGTTCGGCTCCAGGCCGCCGTTGATGCGGGTCGGTGTCTGGCTGATCTCGCGCATCGGCACGCGGATGTCCGGGGTCGAGCCCGTAACAAAGATCTTGCGCGAGCCGGTGAACGGCTTGGTGACCTCCGCCGAGAGTTCCGCGGATTTCTTGAAGATGTCTTCTGCGACGGCGGCCATGCGCGTGTCCTCATTAAGAAATGGGGGCGCAGGGCAGCGGACGGGATGAGGCGTGCGCGGCTTCCCTACGCCGGTGTGATCCGGATCAGGTTCGAAGGGTGTGTCTCAGCGCCGGCGGCATGACCGTGGTCTCGATGGCCGTGGCGCACCCCTAGCCAATAGCGCGCACGTTAGCGGAGGGGGGGGCAGGATGCAAGCCGGCAATCTGCCAAGCCCTTGAATCCACAGGGTTGAAGGATGGGGTCAGTCGCGTTCGTCGCCCTGGGCAAGGCGTGCCTCAAGCGCGGTGCAGATGATCTCGAGGATGCGGATGCGACCATGCCGTTTGTCTTCCGCGGGGATCAGGTGCCAGGGGGCCTCCGGGCTGTCGGTGCGTAGCACCATCTCGTTGACCGCCTGCTCGTAGAGTTCGCGCTTCTCGCGGTTGCGCCAGTCGTCCGGGGTGATCTTGTACTGCTTCCACGGGGTGTTCCGCCGCTCCTCGAAGCGGCGCAGCTGCTCCTCGGGCGAGATGTGGAGCCAGAACTTCAGCACCAGGCCGTTTTGTTCGGCGAGCTGGGCCTCGAACTGGTTGATCTCGTGATAGGCACGCTGCCATTCCGCCGGGCTGCACAGCCCCTCGACCCGCTCGACCAGCACGCGGCCGTACCAGGAGCGGTCGAACACGGCGACACGGCCGGCGCGGGGCACCTGGCGCCAGAAGCGCCACAGGTAATGGTGCTCCAGTTCGTGCGAGCTGGGGGCGCCGTAGGGGATGACTCGGTACAGGCGGGCATCCATGCCGCCGGCCAGGCGACGGATGGTGCCGCCCTTGCCGGCGGCGTCCCAACCCTCGAACACGATGTAGGTGGTCAGGCCCCGTCCATGGGCCTGCCACAGGTGCTCGCGCAGGCGCTCCTGCAGCTTGGCGAGGCGCTTTTCGTAGCGTGCATCGCTGAGCCTGGCGCTAAGGTCGACCCGGTCGAGCACGGTCACGCGGGCGCTCTCGGCCTTCGGCAGGGCGGGCTCGGGCGGCGGCAGGGGACGGCCGCGGCGCTCCTTGTGCGTTTGGTGCTCCTTCAGCCGGTTTTCCATCGCCTCCAGCAGGGTATAGCCGGTGGCGAGATCGCGGTAGCGCTCGTCCGCGGCCTCGATGACGAACCAGGGGGCGTCGGCGGTGTCGGTGAGGCGCAGGATGCGCTCGGCCCAGGTCC
>JBFLVZ010000024.1:0-2748 GCA_040758295.1 Pseudomonadota bacterium | reverse complement strand
AGCCCTGCCCTACATCCAGCGCCTGCACGACAAGACCGTGGTCATCAAGTTCGGCGGCAACGCCATGGTGGACGAGGCGCTGCAGAACGCCTTCGCGCAGGACATCGTGATGCTCAAGCAGGTGGGCCTGAACCCGGTGGTGGTGCACGGCGGCGGCCCGCAGATCAACCAGATGCTGGAGAAGATCGGCAAGAAGGGCGAGTTCATCCAGGGCATGCGCGTCACCGACCGCGAGACCATGGACGTGGTGCAGATGGTGCTCGGCGGCTTGGTGAACAAGGACATCGTCGCCCTCATCAACCGCCACGGCGGCCGCGCGGTCGGCCTGACCGGGCGCGACGCGGGCCTCGTTCGGGCGAGGAAGCTGCACATGACCCACCAGACCCCGGAGATGGCGGCACCGGAGATCATCGACCTCGGCCACGTCGGCGAGGTGGACCGCATCGACCCCGCCATCGTCGAGGCCCTCGACCGCTCCGACTTCATCCCCGTGATCGCCCCGGTGGGCGTGGGAGAGGACGGCGCGGCCTACAACATCAACGCCGACGTCGTGGCCGGCAAGCTGGCCCAGGTGCTCAAGGCCGAGAAGCTCCTGCTGCTGACCAACACCCCGGGCGTGCTCGACAAGCAGGGCAAGCTCCTGACCGGCCTGACCGCCAAGGACGTGGACGGGCTGATCGAGGACGGGACCATCTACGGCGGCATGCTGCCGAAGATCGAGTTCGCGCTGGACGCCGTGCGCGGCGGGGTGAAGACGGTGCAGATCATCGACGGCCGCGTACCGCATGCGGTCCTGCTCGAGCTCCTCACCGACAAGGGCGTCGGCACCCTGATCCGCGGCTGATCGAGCCTGCACGGCGCCCCGCCGTGCGCCCTCCCTGTGGCGCCGGCCTGACGGCCGGACCGGGCAGCCTTGCCCGCCCGCGCATGCCGGAGCGAAACTATCGACGCGCTTGATCACCTCATCCTCCTGGCCGTCGCGCTGGCGGCCAACCTGCTCTCCGCCCTCGCTGGTGGCGGGGCGGGGCTACTGCAGCTGCCGGCGCTGATCTTCCTCGGCCTGCCGTTCGGCGTGGCGCTGGCCACGCACAAGGTCGCCAGCGTGGCGCTCGGGGTCGGGGCCACCCTGCGCCATGCCCGGCAGAGCACGCTGGATCTGCGCTTCACCCTGTTCATCCTCGCCTGCGGCCTGCCCGGCGTGGTGCTCGGATCGAGCGTGATCCTTGCCGTGCCGGAGACCCCGGCGCGCATCGCCCTCGGCCTGATGACCATCGCCATGGGGCTCTACTCCTGGCGCAATCCCGGACTCGGGCAGGACCATGCTCCGCGACACCGCGACCTGCGCGGCTATGCCATTGGCGGCGCGCTGCTGTTCGCCATCGGCGCCCTCAACGGCTCGCTCACCTCGGGGACCGGCCTCCTGGTCACCCTGTGGCTGGTGCGCTGGTTCGGCCTCGACTACAAGCGTGCGGTGGCCTACACCCTGGTGCTGGTCGGCCTGTTCTGGAACGGCGCCGGGGCACTGACCCTGGGCGTCCTCGGCGAGATCCGCTGGGACTGGCTGCCCGCCCTGATCCTCGGCTCGCTGGTCGGCGGCTACCTCGGCGCGCACCTGTCCATCGTCAAGGGCAACCGCTTCATCAAGCGCGCCTTCGAGGTGGTCACCATCGCCACCGGCCTTGCCCTGATCGGAGGCACACTCGGATGACACATGCAAGGGGTTATGCACAAATCCGGTGCGGGGCCACATAAGTCCTTGATTTGCTGTCGAGCGACTGCGCCAGGCTCGCAACATGATCGTATCTTGTTGATTTTAAATGGATTTGATGCACTGGTTAAAATTTGACCAGCACCGCCCCGGACACAGTGCCATGCGGCTTGAGGGCCCGGCTCCACGATTCATCCACGGAGTTATCCACAACCCTTGGGGATAACCACGAAAGGAGTGGAAATGGCGCGCCAGAGCTCCCTTGGATCCCAAGGCGTACACTGGGTTGTGCAACCGGAAGATGAAGGAGGGTTCCCATGCATGACGACACCACTGGCGCGACACCACAGGTCGCCCCCTTCGATCGGCATCACGAGCGCTACGAGGCCTGGTTCGGCAAGCACGATGCGGCCTATTACTCCGAACTCCTGGCCCTGCGCCCCCTGGTCCCCCTGCAGGGACGGGGGCTCGAGATCGGCGTCGGCAGCGGCCGCTTTGCCGCGCCACTGGGCATCCAGGTCGGCGTCGACCCTTCGGAGCCGATGATGGCTTACGCCCGGGCGCGCGGGATCGAGGCGGTGCGCGGCATGGCGGAGGACCTGCCCTTTCCCGACGACAGCTTCGACCATGTCCTGGCCGTCACCACCATCTGCTTCGTGCAGTCGGCGCCGGCCATGCTGGCCGAAGCGCGAAGGGTGCTGCGCCCCGGCGGGAGCCTGATCATCGGCTTCGTCGACAAGGACAGCCCGCTGGGACAGCATTACCTCGCCCATCAGGCGGAGAGCGTCTTCTATCGGCCCGCCGTCTTCTTCTCGGCAACGGAGGTCGAGGGCCTGCTTCGGCAGGCCGGCTTCAGGGTGGCGCGCTGGGTGCAGACGCTGTTCCGCCCGCTCGACGAGATCACCGACATCGAGCCGCTGCGCCCGGGTCATGGCGAGGGTGGCTTCGTGGTGGTTGCGGCCACCAGCCCCGACTGACAGTGGATCCCGGTCCGGTCAAGCTAGGCGAGGGGCGTCCAGGCGCAGCGCCACGTACGCCCC
>JBFLVZ010000023.1:0-9512 GCA_040758295.1 Pseudomonadota bacterium | reverse complement strand
CATCCCGAACTCAGAAGTGAAACGCTGCATCGCCGATGATAGTGTGGGGCTTCCCCATGTGAAAGTAGGTCACCGCCAAGCACCTATCCCATAAACCCCCAGTCATTTGACTGGGGGTTTTTCTTTGCTTCGCCTCGGGCGACATGAGGTTCGGGGCAGCAGGTTAATCTGCTGCACCAAGGCGCTGATCAAGCCGTCTCAGCCTTTCCGGCGTGCCGATATCGTCCCATGCTCCGGAATGCATCTCACCACTCACAAGCCCTTCTTCAGCCGCTTTGCGCAGGAGAGGGGCGAGTTTGGCGGGGCCGCATGGCAGTTCGGAAAGCAGATGGGGGTGGATCACGGCGATACCCGAGTAGGTCAGCATCGTGCTCCCCTTGTTGGTTACGCATCCACCCACAAGGTCGAAATCCCCGCTCGGATTGTGGGGAGGGTTTGGAACCAGCACGAGGTGGGCGAGGCCATGGAGCGTCGTCGGCAGCTGTTCGAACGCATAGTCGGTCCATACATCTGCATTCACGAGCAGGAAGGGGGCGGGGCCAAGAAGGGGCATGGCGCGGCGGATCCCACCGGCCGTTTCCAGGCCGGTGCTCCCTTCGTGCGAATAGCGAATGCGTACGCCAAGCGCTGCGCCGTCCCCCAGTTCGGCGTGGATCCGCTGACCGATATGGGCCGTGTTGATGATGATTTCAGTCACCCCTGCGCGCGCGAGTCGGCGCATGTGGTGCACGATCAGCGGCATGCCTCCGGCCGGGAGAAGGGGCTTCGGGGTGGTCAGCGTGAGGGGCAGCATTCGCTCGCCCTTGCCGGCGGCGAGGATCATGGCCTTCATGCCCAGGCCTCATGCGGCAGACGAGCTTCCAGCCACTGGTTGAACTCGGTGAGTTCTGGATAGGGGCTCACGGCCTTCTTGAGGTTGCGCAGGGTGAGTGGAATATCTTTCAGATAGCCCGACTTGCCGTCCCGGTGGTGCAGTCGCGCGAAGATGCCGGCCACCTTGAGGTGGCGCTGTGCGCTCATCCAGTCGAAATCCTGCCTGAACGTACTCCAGTCCGCATCCGTAAGCCCTGCTTCATGGGCGCGCTGGTAGAAGGTGAGCGCCCAGTGCATCACCCGTTCCTCCGGCCACTCGATGTAGCTGTCACGTAGCAGTGAGATCAGGTCATAGGTCAGAGGGCCGACGACGGCATCCTGGAAGTCGATCACTCCTGGAGAGCGGTCTTTGGTCAGCATGAGGTTGCGCGAGTGGTAGTCGCGGTGCACGAAGACTTGTGGCTGGGCGCGGGCGCGTTCGGACAGCATGGCGTAGGTCTGCTCCAGGAGCTCGCGTTCTTCCTCGCTCAGACGCATGCCGAGGTGGCGTTCCAGGTACCAGGTATCAAACAAGCGCATCTCCCGCAGCAGTAATTCATCGTCGTAGGGGGGGAGGCCCTCAGTCGGGCAGGTCTGGATGAGCAGAAGGGTGGCCATGGCATCGTCATACAGCCGGGCCACACTCACGTCGTCCAGGCAGGCAAGATAGGGCGTGGTACCCAAATCCTCCAGCAGCATGAGCCCTCGCTCCGCACAGCTGGCGTGGATATGCGGGACATAGACGCCATGCCCCTCCAGGATCCGGTTGATGCGCTCGAACGGGCGAATGTCCTCGTGCTCGGGAGGGGCGTCCATGACGATCAGGCTGCGCCCGGGGTGGTGCAGCCTGAAGTAGCGCCGGAAGCTCGCGTCTGCCGAGGCGGGGAGCAACTCGCCCGAGGCAAGGCCGAGTTCATCATGCAGCCAGTGCTGGATCAGTTCGAGTCGAGGGTCCATGGCTATTCAGAAAAACAGGGAGAGGACGCCGAGGGCGATGGCGGTGAGGCTGACCGCCGCGGCACGCCGGCCCATCGCCATACCACCAATGGCCAAGGCCAGCACCACCTTGACGATGGTATTGGTGAATACGGCAATCAGGATGGTGTTGCGCGCGACTTCGAGGTCCAGTCCGTTCAGGCTCAGTTTTGCGACCGAGAGGGTCAGTGCGTCGACATCGGCCAGTCCAGAGGCAGCAGCGAGGGCATAGAGCCCCGCGTGGCCGAACCAGGCCTTTGCTCCGCTGGCGAGTACCATGATGAGGGCGAGCAGCAGGCCGAACTTGAAGGCGTTGCCCAGTTCGAAGGGATTGGGCAGGTTGGCTTGCGCGACCGCGACCGCGCCCGCGCCCGCGCCCTCCAGGGTGATGCCACGCCACAGATAGGCCGCTCCGCCGAGGGTCACGAGGGTCATGAGCGCCAGCGGGGGCAGAAGGACAGGGATCAACTCGGCGTGGACCACCCCCGCCTCGATCAGCACCCGTGGAAACATGATGCTGCAGGCGGCCAGCACGCCTGCAGCAAGCAGCTGCGGGGAGTAGCGGGCATCGCGCGCATAGCGGGCGAGGTTGAGGGTCACGGCGGTGGAGGACACCAATCCGCCCAGCAGGCTGGTCGCCATGATCCCGCGCCTCGGTCCGGCCAGCTTGATGGCGAAGTAGCCGATGAACGACAGTCCGGACACCAGCACCACCATCCACCAGGCAAGATAGGGATTGAACGCCGCCCAGGGGCCAAAACCACGATCGGGCAACAGTGGCAGCAGGACAACGGAGATCAGGAGGAGTTTGAGTGCGGCATGCAGCTCGCCCTCGGTCAGCTGCGTCAGCCAGCCGTGCAGGACCGGTTTGAGGCCGAGCAGAATGGTGGTGACGACGGCGCTGGCTGCCGCGATGAGTGGGAAGCCGAGGGTGGAAAGTAGGCCGAGGGCAAGGGTGACCAGCAGGGCGACCTCGGTGGTGATGCCGAACTGCGCTTCCTCGCGGTTCGAGGATATCCAGTGGCCGGCGACGACCAAGGCGGCGAAGCCTGCGAAGGCCAGCCCCGCAAAGGCCACGGTCAGCTTGAGCGAGACCACGCCGATCACCCCGCCCAGCAGGCCGGTCAAGCCAAAGGTGCGGATGCCTGCCACACGATGCCCCTCGGCGGCGGCGCGCTCGTGCCAGCCGCGCTCTGTGCCGATGAGTAGCCCGATGGCCAGGGCGATGCCGAGGTGCTGCAGGAGGGTGAGGTGGTCCATGAGCTAATTAAACCCGATCCATGAGCTGCGCGCGATGTCCATTGATCGTATGGCGGGCTATGCTCAAAACAGGGTGTCCACGGACGATAGTCGCTCCATGCCACTCTGTCGGGCTGTGCGGGGGCTTGCGCGGATTTTCCTTGGCCAGCCGCATGTCATCGGGAGCGTCGCATCATGTATGATGTGCATATCAGTAAAATCTATTGACGGTGTCGCATGATCCTTTTCCGCCAGCTGTTCGATGAAGCCACCTGGACCCTGACCTACCTGCTCGCCGATCCGCGTACCCGTGAGGCGGTCATCATCGACCCCGTGCTGGAGCAGTTGGAGCGTGATCTTGCGGTCATCCGCGAGATGGGCGTCACCCTGCGTTACATCCTCGAGACCCACGTGCATGCCGACCACGTGACCGGCGGCGGCGGCCTGCGCAAAGCGCTGGGCGCGCAATTCGTGGCCGGACAGGGGACGGGATTGTCATGCACCGACGTCCTGCTGGGTGATGGCGAGACGCTTGCCTTCGGCGATGAGGTGATCCATGCCATCGCGACCCCGGGGCACACCAATGGCTGCATGAGCTATCGCTGGCGCGATCGTCTGTTCACCGGCGACACCCTGCTGATCGATGCCTGCGGCCGCACGGACTTCCAGGAAGGCAGTGCCGATAAGCTGTACGACAGCCTGCAGAAGCTGCTGTCCTATCCCGACGAGACCCTGGTCTTCCCCGGGCATGATTACCATGGCCGGCGAGTCAGCACCGTCGGCCAGGAGAAGGGCATCAACCCCTATGTCGCGGGGCTTGATCGCGCCGCCTTCGTGGCCAAGATGAACGCGCTGGACCTGCCTCGGCCGCGCCGCATCGATGTCGCGGTGCCGGCCAACAAACGGTGCGGCGAGACTTCTTGAGCTGGCGTACACATCCGTCCTCGGCGCCGAGTTCGTTTAAGCGCTGAGCCTGATCGGGTGGGCTTCCCAGTGGCGTGACGGTACCGAGCTGCAGCGCGTTCCTTTCACGCCTCCGGGCGCGTTGTCGGACGGGCGGGCCATGGGTTACGCTGATCGACCCGGAAAAAAGGCCCGTCCCGTGCACGCCGTCCTCCATCAGCTCTTCGCCATCTGCCTGCTGCGCGCGGGTCCGCAGGACCTGCCCGTCGATCCTCGCCTGCCGATCTGGCTTGCGGGCGCCTATGCCTTGCTCGGTGGGATGGTGTTGTCCTCGCGGCTGAGCTTCGCCGAGGGCGTGGCTCAGGCTGGCCTCGATGCCCTGCTCCTCGCCGCCTTCGCCTGGGGCGTGCTGCGTTTCCGCGGTTTCCCCGAGCGCTTCATCCAGACCTATGCCGCGTTGCTCGGCGTCAACCTCCTGCTCGCCTTGCTGTCCTGGCCGCTGTTTGCCATGGCCCCCCTGGACCCTGCGGCCACGCAACTGAGCGCGGCCCAGATCGGCCTGCTGGTGGCCCTGCTGTGGACACTGATCGCCCAGGGGCAGGTCCTGCGCAGTGCCCTGGAGCTGGGGGCCGGACTCGGGCTGCTGCTCGCCTTCGCCTACTTCATCGCCGCGAGCCTGATCATCGCCGCGGTGTTCCCTGCAGGTGTGCCGGCATGAAGCGTCCTCTTCACATCCTCGGCATCGGCGGCACCTTCATGGGGGGCATCGCCCAGCTCGCGCGCGCGGCGGGCTATGCGGTGTCCGGTGCGGACCGCAATGTCTATCCGCCGATGAGCGACCAGCTCGCTGCCGCGGGCATCCCCTGGGTCGAGGGCTATGACCCAGACCAGCTCGACGGCGTCACCGGCGAGGTTGTGGTCGGCAACGTCATGCGCCGTGGCATGCCGATCACCGAGGCCATGCTCGACCGGGGCCTGGACTACACCTCCGGCCCGGAATGGCTCGGGCGCAACATCCTGCGCGGGCGCTGGGTGCTGGCGGTGGCCGGCACCCACGGCAAGACCACCACCAGCTCGATGCTGGCCTGGATCCTTGAATACGCCGGGCTCAAGCCCGGCTTTCTGATCGGCGGGGTGCCGAACGACTTCGGCTGCTCCGCGCGCCTGGGCGAGGGACCGTTCTTCGTGGTCGAGGCGGACGAGTACGACACCGCCTTCTTCGACAAGCGCTCCAAGTTCGTCCACTACCGGCCGCGCACGGCGATCCTCAACAACCTGGAGTTCGACCACGCTGACATCTTCCCCGACCTTGCGGCGATCCAGACCCAGTTCCACCATCTGGTACGCACCATCCCCGGCGGCGGCCTGATCGTGCGCCCGGCCGAGGATCCCGCGCTGGACGCGGTGCTCGAGCGCGGCTGCTGGACCCCGGTCGAGACCTTCGGTCACACCGGCCAGTGGGCCATCGGCGAGGCGGCTGCGGACGGTTCGCGCTTTGAGGTGCTCCTTGATGGTCAGCGCGTGGGCGAGGTGCGCTGGGGGCAGCTCGGTGTCCACAACATGCATAACGGCCTCGCGGCCCTGGCCGCTGCGCGGCATGCGGGTGTGCCGGTGGCGGTGGGCATCGAGGCTCTCGCCCGCTTCACCGGTGTCAAGCGCCGCCTCGAGGTGCGCGGCAGCGCGCGGGGCGTGACGGTGTACGATGACTTCGCCCACCATCCGACCGCCATCCGCACCACGCTCGAGGGTCTGCGTGCACGGATCGGCGCGGCCCGTCTGCTGGTCGCGCTCGACCCCCGCTCCAACACCATGCGCATGGGCGTGCATGCCGACCACATCGCGCCTTCGCTGGCAGCCGCGGATGCGGTCTGGCTGTTCCAGCCCGAGGATGCCGGCTGGGACGTGCACCGTGTGGCCGAGGCCCTGCATCGCCCGAGCTGGAGCGGCGGCAATGTCGAGGCCATGGTGGACAGCCTGGCGGCGAACGCTCGGCCGGGCGATCACATCGTGCTGATGAGCAACGGCAGCTTCGGTGGGGCGCATGCGCGCCTGCTCGAGGTCCTGCGCATGCAGGTCGAGGCATGACCATGCGCGTCTTCCTTGGCATCACCGGCGCCTCGGGCCTGGTCTATGCCGAGCGCCTGCTCGAGTGCATGCTGGCCGCAGGGGCGCAGGTGGAGCTGTGCGTCTCCAAGGCCGCCCACCAGGTGGCCACCCTGGAGATGGGGGAGCCGTGGCCTGCGCGGCCTGAGGCGCTGCAGGCGTTTTTCCTCGACCGCTTTCCGGGATATCCGGGGCGGCTGGAGGTCTTTGGGCGGGAGGACTGGCTGGCCCCAGCGGCGTCCGGCTCCAATCCGCCGGATGCGGCAGTGATCTGCCCCTGCACCACCGGGAGTCTCGCAGCCATTGCCCAGGGGCTCGCGGACTCACTGATCGAGCGTGCCGCCGATGTGGCGCTCAAGGAGCGGCGCACCCTCATCCTCGTGCCGCGCGAGGCACCGTTCTCGGCCATCCACCTCGAACATATGCTGCGCCTGGCGCAGCTGGGGGCGGTGATCCTGCCGCCCAACCCGGGTTTCTACCACCGGCCGCAGAGCATCCAGGACCTGGTCGATTTCGTCGTCGCCCGCATCCTCGACCATCTCCGGCTTCCGCACAGCCTGATGACGCGCTGGGGGGAATGATCATGGTCCCGAATACCCTGCCCCTTTTCCCTCTGCATACCGTGCTGTTCCCCGAGGGGGATCTGTCCCTGCGGGTGTTCGAGACGCGCTACATCGATATGGTGCGCGATTGCCTGCGCCAGCAGAGTCCCTTCGGGGTGTGCCTGATTCGCGAGGGCAGCGAGGTCGGCGAGCCGGCCATGCCGTATGCGGTCGGCACCTCCGCCCTGATCATCGACACCGGCATGCGGGCAGAGGGGTTGCTTGGCATCTACACCCGCGGCCAGCGCCGCTTCCGCATCCGCGGCATGGAGGCGCGGCCCGACCGACTGGTGCTGGCGGAGGTCGAGTGGCTGGACGAGGGGCCCGCGCGCGAGCCGCCTCCCGAGCCGATGCGCCGCTTGCTCGCCAGCCTGCTGGAGGTCGAGAGTGCTCCGCCGGTCGGGCCGATGAGCGACGCACGCTGGGTCGTCTACCGCCTGGCCGAGCGCCTGCCTCTCAGGCTGGCCGAGCGCCAGACGGTGCTCGAGGCCGCGAGGCTGGACGAGGCTCTGCTGGTGGTCGAGGAGGTCGCGCGCCGCCTGGGGCTTTGGGTGGATGGAGCATGACCGGTTCGTCGGCCATCCCCCGGGTCCTCCATCTCGACGCGCCCGGCCTCGCGCGTGCCTTTGCCGAGCACGAGGTGCTGGTGGTCGCCTTCTGGGCACCGTGGTGCGGCCCTTGTCAGGCCTTTGCCCCGGTGTTCGAGTCGGTGGCGGAAGAGACCGGCGACGCCGTGTTCGGCAAGGTCAATGTCGATGCCGAACCCAGTCTCGCGGCCCAGTTTGGCGTGCGCTCCATCCCCATGCTGATGGGGGTGCGCGAGGGCGTGGTGCTCTACCTGCAGCCGGGGGCGCTCTCGGCCGCTGACCTGGCCGCCCTAGTGGGGCATCTGCGCGCGGTGGACATGGACGAGGTGCGTGCGGCCTTGGCCGCGTCATCCGAGGGCGACGCCGGGCCATGATCCTCGTCATCGGCCAGATGGCCGCCATGGTCCTGATCGGCCTGTGGTGGCAGTGGGCACGTCCGGGTGGGTGGGAGGCGGCGCAGGCACGCGGTGCGTTGACCACCCTCGTCTACTATGTGCTCCTGCCTGCCCTCGTGCTGGGGGTGCTATGGCGCGCCCCGCTCGGGGCCGACAGCCTGCGCATCGCCGGGCTCGCCGCCCTCGGGGTGCTGGCGAGCATGGGGCTCATGGCCGGGCTCGCGCGCTTCATGCGGCTCACGCGCGGGCAGACCGGCGCGCTGCTTCTCGCGGCCGCCTTCCCCAATGCCACCTACCTCGGCCTGCCGGTGCTGGAGTCGCTGTACGGCGACTTCGGGCGCGCCGTGGCGGTCCAGTACGACCTGTTTGCCTGCACCCCGCTGCTGCTGAGCCTCGGGATCGCCATCGCGGTGTTCTACGGGCGGCCCCACGGCGACCAGCCCCTCTGGGTCGGCATCCTGAAGGTGCCCGCGCTGTGGGCCGCGCTGCTGGCATCCGCCCTCAACCTGTTGGGCGTGCCACTGCCGGACATGCTCGGGGGTATCCTCGACCGGCTCGGCGCGGGGGTCGTTCCGCTCATGCTGATCGCCCTCGGCATGGGCTTGCGTCTGGATGCCCTCCAGCCCGCCGCGCTCGCGCGGGTGACCCCGGTGCTGGTCATCCAGCTCGCCCTGGCCCCGGCCCTGGTCTGGGGCGCGGGCTTGATGCTCGGCCTCTCGCCCCCATTATTGACCGCCGTGGTGCTGGAGGCCGGCATGCCGGTCATGGTGCTCGGCCTGGTGTTGTGCGACCGCTACGGTCTCGACACCGGCCTGTATGCCGCCGCGGCCACCCTCTCCACCCTGCTCAGCCTGTTCAGCCTGCCCTTCTGGCATGGCATGGTCGGCTCCTGATGCCCGTTTATCGTTGAGGTCTGCATGAATATCAGCAAGGACAAGGTCGTTTTCATCCACTACACCCTGCGTGACGAGGAGGGGCAGGTGCTCGACAGCAATGTCGGGGACGAGGCGCTGCCGTATCTGCATGGCCACGGCAACCTCATTCCCGGGCTGGAGCGGGCGCTCGAGGGGCGCGGCACTGGCGACCGCTTCGAGGTCACGGTGCCCCCCGCGGAGGCCTACGGCGAGCGCGACCCGGCCGGCATGATCGAGGTCCCGCGCAGCACCCTGAGCCCTGAGGTGGCGGTCGAGATCGGCAACCATGTCCAGGCCATGGGGCCGGAGGGGCGCATGGAGTTCACCATCGCCGGCTTCGATGACGAGATGGTGATCCTCGACGGCAACCATCCGCTGGCCGGGCGTACCTTGCATTTCGAGGTCGAGGTGGGGGCGATCCGCGATGCCCATCCGGATGAGGTCAAGCACCACCGCGTGCATCCGGCGGGGCATCATCTGATGGTGATGGATTCCTCGTTCGACGAATCCCTGCTCAAACAGGCCGATTGATGCTGGAATACCGCATCGCCCCCGCCCACCCCGAGGCGCGCGAATACGCCCTCGAGCTGACCGTCCCCCGCCCGGGCGCCGACGGTCAGGTCTTCGCCATGGCCGCCTGGACCCCGGGCAGCTACATGGTGCGCGACCATGCCCGGCACGTGACGCACATCGAGGCGCGCGACGCGCAGGGCGGTGCCGTGCCGCTGACCTGGGTGGACAAGCAGACCTGGCGTGCCGCCCCCGTCGACGGGCCGTTGACCCTGCGCTGGCGGGTGCACGCGCACGAGTTGTCCGTGCGCACCGCCCACCTCGACACCTTGTGGGGGTTCGCCGACGGGGCTGCCCTGTGGCTCCGGCCGCTCGGCCTGGAGCGGGCCCCGTGCCGGGTCGAACTGCAGCGTTCCGCCAGCCCGTGCGCGC